>NZ_BOMB01000024.1 GCF_016861975.1 Actinocatenispora rupis
GCCCACATCCGCCGGTACTCCTCCGGCCACTCCGAAGCCATCGTCACCGGATCCCAGTCCGCCGCCCGGACGTTCGTCGCCCGCGTCGACGCCGCCGCCGTCCTCGTCAACGCCTCCACCCGCTTCACCGACGGCGGCGAGTTCGGGTTCGGCGCCGAGATCGGCATCTCCACGCAGAAGCTGCACGCCCGCGGCCCGATGGGACTGCCGGAACTCACCTCCACCAAGTACGTCGTCACCGGCGCCGGCCACACCCGCCCGTAGCCGGCCCGGCGCGCGTTCCGTCGACTCGGTCCGGGCCCGTGTCCGCGGCATTCGGCTCCGTTGAGCCGAAGGCGCGGTGAGGACCCGCACTCGACGACCGGGGCGGACGCGATCGTTCGGCCGTTCGGCCGAACGGCTGGTCCACCGTGACGCCGCCCCGGGATGGTTCCCCGGGGCGGCCCGGACCGCTGTTCGGCCGCCCCGCCGGGCCGAAGGACGCCCGCCGGGTCCGCTGTCCGTGGGCGGGAAGCCCCATCCGCCCAGCCCCGCGTTCCCCTGCGCGGTGCGGCATCCAGGTCCCTCGGCAGCCGGCCAGGTGGTACGGGTCGGGCTGTTCGGGCGCCGGCCCGGCCTGGTCGGCGGGCGCGGGCGACGCGATGCGCGCCCTACGGTGTGGGCGAACCACATCAGGGGGGTGACTGGCGATGGCCAGTTTCGAGAACACGGGACCGGACGGATCGCCGGTACACGAGAATCTGCCCGGCCGTGCACCGGACGGCCTGCCGGCGAACCTGCCCAGCGTGCCACCTGCCGGTACGCAGGACCTTGCGCCACAACGGGATCGGCCGGTGGACCCGGTGGCCCCGGGCGACATGACCCGGGACCACCAGGTACCACAGTCGGACGCCGCGGCGCAGCAGCCGGCGCCGCAACCGGTGCCGCCGGTACAGGTCGTCGTGAGCCAGAACGTCAGTCAGCAGGCCGTGGTCGCCATGGGCGGCGTACTGCGCCGCAGCTGGGTCGCCGCGTTGGTCCTCGCGATCCTGGTGGGCTGGCTCGGAGTCGACAGCTTCTACCTCGGCCAGACCGGCAAGGGCGTGCTCAAACTGTTCACGTTCGGCCTGTTCGGGATCCTGTGGCTGATCGACACGATCATGATCGCGACGAAGTCGGTCCGTGGCGTCGAGTGGGTCTGAGAGGTCCTCACAGGAAGGCGTCGGATGGCTGGCGAGGCTCAGGGCGGGGCTGCCAAGGCGGAGGTGCAGTCGCATACCGGTGTTGTATGCGACTGTGCCGACAACGTCGGCAGCGTCGTCCCGAGTCCGCCAGGCGCCGACAGACCTTTCTGTGAGGACCTCTGAGGTCAGCGGGTGGTCCAGGCGCCGCCGTTGAGGTTGACGACCTGGGCGGTGATCTGGCGTCCGCCCGGCCCGGCGAGGAACTCGATGGTCGCGGCGACGTGCTCGGGAGTACCGGGGCGTTTGACGAGCGTCTGGTCGATGAGCAGGTCGCGTCGCGGGTTGGGGCCGGGCCCGAAGAACTCGGTGTCCTCGATGTATCCGCAGCTCACGACGTTCGCGGTGATGTCCCGGGCGCCGAGGTCGGTGGCGAGCTGGACGTTCCACCGGGCGAGGGCGGCCTTGGCCGCGCCGTACGAGGAGGCGGCGCCGCGGTCGGCGGCGATGGAGCCGATCTGGATGACGGCGCCGCCGCTGGCGAGGCGGTCGGTGAGGGCGGTGGTGACGAGTACGGCGCTGAGCAGGTTGGCGTCGAGGTTGGCCTGCCACGCCGCGGCGACCCCGGCGAGGGTGGTGGGGTCGGGCGCGCCGATGTCGGTGTTGCCGCCGGCGCAGTTGACGAGTACGTCGACGTGGTCGGGTAGCTGGGGGAGTGCGGCGGTGACGGCGGCCGGGTCGGACGCGTCGCAGACGACGGCCGTCGCGCCGAGTGCGTCGGCGGTACGGGCGAGCACGTCGGGACGGCGGCCGAGGATGGTGACGCGGTCGCCGGCGGTGGCGAAGCGGGCGGCGGTGGCGCGGCCGATGCCGGTGCCGCCGCCGGTGACGACGATGGTGCGGGGCATGCTTGACTCCTCCTACGTTTAGGCCTAAACATAAACCGTGGACGCCGCCGCTGTCCACCACGAACGCCCGCGGCCCGCCGCCCGGGGTCGCCCGCGCGAGGCCGCGATACCGTGCCACGGCTGGGATCCGGCGGGCACCCCGGGGCCGGGGACGACGCTGTGAAAGGAGCCGCCGATGGTACGGCCGGACGACGCCGACGGCATCGCCGCCGCCTGGCGCCGCGAACGCCCCGGTACGCCGACGGAGTCGATCGGCGTGGTCACCCGCATCTGGCAGATCGGCAAACTGCTCGCCGACGACCGCGCCCGGGTACTCGCCGAGCTGGGCATCGACCGCGGCACGATGGACCTGCTGAGCGTGCTGCGCCGGGCGGGCGAGCCGTACGAGCTGACCACCCGCGAATTGACCGCGCGCACCCTCATCACGGCCGGCGCGATCTCGCAGCGGGTCGCCCGCGCCGAGGCCGCCGGACTGGTTCGCCGTACGCCCGGGGGCGCGGGCCGGCGCGCGGTCACGGTGACGCTCACCGACGCCGGCCACGCCGAGATCGAACGTACCGTCGACCGGGTGCTCACGCGCGAGGTCGAACTGATCTCCGGGCTGCCCGCCGAACGCCGGCGCCAGCTCGCCCGCGAACTGTCCGACCTGCTCACCGACCTCACCGACCGGCTCGGTCCACCCGCCCGTACCGAGATCTGACCCGTACCGAAAGCGGCGTTCCGACCGGCAGGCCCACCGCACCGGGACTTAGAGGTCCTCACAGAAAGGACTGTCGGCGCCTGGCGGACTCAGGACGACGCTGCCGACGTTGTCGGCACAGTCGCATACAACACCGGTATGCGACTGCACCTCCGCCTTGGCAGCCCCGCCCTGAGCCTCGCCAGCCATCCGACGCCTTTCTGTTAGGACCTCTTACCGCGTCGGGGTGCCTGTTCGCCAAGGTGGGCCGCGGGATTCCAGTGCCGAAGCGCGGCCCCGCGGCACCAGGATCCGGCCATCCCGATCCGCCGCACCGAACCGGTCCGCGCGGCAGGGGCGCATCGGGCATACCTGTCAAAGGAGTGCGGGCGCGCCCGCCAGAGACGGCGCGGCGCTCGCCCGCCGGTACCGTCGCGGCATGGATCCGTTCGGTCGGGTGGGGGCCCGGGGCTGGTGGCACGTGCGGTGCGTCGACTGTCCGCGGGAGACCGGCGCCCGGTCCACCGACCCGGTGGTACTCGCGAGCGTGGTGAAGGTGCCGCTGGTGCTGGAGTTCGCGCGGCAGGTGGTGGCGGGGCAGGTCGACCCGACGGAACGGGTACGGCTGCGGGACGGCGACCGGCTCGGCGGCAGCGGTACCGCGGGGTGTCTGGACGACGTGGAGATGAGTCTGCGGGACCTGGCCCGGCTGGCGTTGTCGATCAGCGACAACACCGCGGCGGACGCGCTGTTCCGGCGGGTCGGCGTGGACAACGTACGGTCGCTGGTCGCGGAGTTGGGGATGCCGGAAACCCGCATCCTCGGCGGCCCGCGCGACATCGTCGCCTCGATGGTCAGCGACGTGGCGGCGGCGGACACGGGGGCGTTCGCGCTGGCGTACCCGGAGCTGTCGGTGGCGGAGGTGCGCGGGTTGAGCGCGCTGGATCCCCGCCGTGGCAGCGCGAGTACGCCGGCGGAGCTGACCCGGTTGCTGCGCCTGGTGTGGCGGGACGAGGCCGGGCCGCCGGAGGCGTGCGCGATGCTGCGCGGCTGGATGACGCGGCAGGTCGGCTGGCACCGGCTCGCCGGCGGCTTCCCCGACGACGTCGGCGTGGCGGCGAAGACCGGCACGATGCCCGGCATCCGCAACGAGATCGGCGTCGTCACCTACCCCGACGGCCGCCGGTACGCGGTCGCGGTCGGTGCGGTGCTCGACGCGCTGGACGGCAGACAGTTCGCGGTGGACGTCGCGATCGGGCGTGCCGCGGCCGCCGCCGTCGACACGGTCCGCGCCACCTGCACCCACTGATTCCGCGCGGCACGGGCGATCCGGCGCCCGCTGGCACGGCAGAGGACGCACCCGAGGGCGGTTTCCGCGCACCACGGGCGATCCGGTACGCGCGAGACACGGCGCACGTCGGTACCCGGAGCTGGCAGACCGCTCGCGGTCAGGGAACGCGGTGGTAGACGACGTCCCAGGGGGCCGGCGCGTCCCGGGCCGGTACGACGGGGCGGCTGGTGCCGTCGTCGCGGAGTACGCGGATGGCGGTGTGGCAGAGGCGCTCGGCGGCGGGGTGCGGGGAATCGGGCCAGGCGAAGGACATCCGCCACACGACGGGGTCGTCGACGAGCGGGCGCCACACCACGCGCGGCTCGTGCCGGGCGGTACGGTCCGGGGCGAGCGCGACGCCGCGGCCGGCGAGTACGAGGCCGCAGGCGAACTCGGGGCTCGCCGCGTGCGCCACCCGGGACGGGCGGAAACCGTTGTCCTGACAGGCTTTCAGCGTCGCGTCGTACCGGCCGGGCGCGGTGGCGCGGGGGAAGAGTACGAGGTCGTGGCCGGCGAGATCGGCCAGTGCCAGGCGGTCCCGACCGGCGAGCGCGGAGTCCCGCGGTACGACAGCGCCGACGGGCGTGTCCACGCCCGGCCCCTCGGTCAGCCCGGTCAGGTCGGCCGGCTGTTGCAGCAGCCCCACGTCCAGTTCGCGGTCGGTGAGCAGCCGTACCTGCTCGGTGGTGGTGAGTTCGCGCAGGTCGAGGCGTACTTCCGGGCTGTCGGCGGCGAACCGGCGGACGATCGTGGCGAGGACCGCGCCCGGCACCTCCGGCGGTACGCCGACGCGCAGCTCACCCAGCTCGCCGCGGGCCGCCCGGGTCACGAGCGACCGGGTGCGCTCGACCCGGTCGAGCAGGTCGCGGGACTCGGCGAGCAGGACCGCACCGGCCTCGGTCAGCCGTACGCCGCGGCTGTCCCGGTCGAACAGGCGCGCGTCGAGTTCCGCCTCCAGCCGGCGGATGCGTTGGCTGAGCGGAGGTTGCGCCATGCCGAGCCGTTCGGCGGCCCGCCCGAAGTGACGTTCCTCCGCGACGACCACGAACAGCCGCAGGTGTCGCACCAGGTCCACGCTGCAACGATATCGATTCCGGTACCGGACGGGTCGCGCGGCGGTCTTGGACAGCGGGCGCCGGGGTGTGCTCTGATCTGCGCTCGACCCCGGGATCGGTTGCCGGGCAAGGGAAAGGACACGCACCAATGGCTCAGGGTACGAACCGGGCGGTGAGCCGGCGGCGGCTGCTCGCCGGGTCGGTGGCGGGCGCGGCGGGGCTGGCCGGGGTGGCGGCGGCCGGATCGGCGACCCGGACTCCGCGTACCGTCTCGGACACCCGGCCCGCGGCCGCCGGCGGCGTACGCCTGCGGTGGCTGGGGAACAACGGCTGGGAGATCCGCTTCGACACGTCGAACGGGACGCGCACGGTCCTGATCGACCCGTGGCTGACCAGGTTCCACACCGGGACGTACAGCACGGCGGGGGCGGATCCGAACACCCCGATCACCGTCGACACCGCCACGATCGACCGGTACGCGCTGAAGGCCGACCACATCCTCGTCACGCACGGGCACTACGACCACATGACCGACGTGCCGTACCTGGCGTCGCGGACGGGCGCGACCGTGCTCGGTACCGAGAGCCACGTGAACATGATGCGGGCCCTCGGCGCGCCGGCCGACCAGCTCAGCGTCGTCCGCGGCGGCGAGTACCTGGAGTGCGACGGGTACACGATCCGGGTGTTGCGGTCGCTGCACTCGATGACCGGCCCGCGCGCCCAGGTCCCCTTCCCCGGTACCCGACCGGGCGCGCCGCCGCGTCGTCCGCGCGTCATCTCCGACCTGGTGGAGGGCGAGACGCTGGCGTACCTGGTGACGGTGGGGGATGTGGGGGTCGTCGACTTCGGCGGCTCGAACTTCAGCGCGGCCGACCTCGCCGGCGTACGCCCGACCGTGGCGCTGGTCCCGGCCGGTGGCGGCAGCATCCACTCGTACGTGCCGCGGCTGCTCGACGCGCTCGGCCACCCGGGGCTGGTGCTGCCGACGCACTGGGACGACTTCGACTACCCGCTGGACCAGCCGGCCCGCGACTGGGGCGGACTGTCCACATTGCACAGTGCGGTCACCGCGGCCAGCCCGGACGCCCGGTTCACCGTCCTCGACCACCTGGAGACCATCACCGTCTGAGCGTGAACCCGTTACGTGGCAACGGATTCAGCGGCGTTCGAGGAACGCGCGGGTGGCGGCGGTGCCGAGTCGTACCGCGCGGGCGTGGCTGTCGACCGGCGACACCCGCACCCCGGGAAACACCAGGTACGTCACGCCCGCGTCGGCGCCGCCCGTCCGCGGGTCCGGATCGATGCCGAGCGCCCGCGCCGTCGCGTACGATGCCTCGCCGACGATGCCCGGCGGCCCGGTGTCACCGAACACCGCGTACACCACCCGGCCCCGGTACACGACGGCGACGACGTCACCGCCCGCGATGCCGTGCCGGGAGTACGCGAAAACGGGGCTGTTCTGCGGGATCACCACGTACGGCAGGGTCTCGGCGTCCAGCGGCGCGCCGTCCGCCCGGTGGAACGCCGTGTCGTCCTGGAACCACGGGTCGGTGCGCCGGTTGCACGCCGACCCGGGCCGGCCGTCGCAGTCGACGTCCAGGTCGGCCCGCCAGGACACGACGCCGTCACGGGCGCACACCGGCACCGTCGCCGGCCCGCCGTCGTCGGTGGCGAACAGCCCGTGCGACACCTGCGCGCAGGTACCGAGACGGGCCAGCAGTTCCGCGGCGGTCGGCGCGCCCGGGCCGGCGGTGGCGGACCGCACCGTACCGAGCGTCAGCGCCACCAGTACCACGACGACGAACGCGCGGCGCCGTCCGGTCCCCGACATGATCCTCCCCGGCCGCACCCGACAGTCCGGGTACGCTACCGCACCGCATCCGGTTGCGCCGCAACGGTTCCGCCGCCGTGGCCGAACCGACGCGGACGGATGGGCGGAGCCCGCTCCCGCGGTGGCCGGACCGACGCGGACGGGTGGGAGGCCCGCTCCGCGCACCCGAGTCAGCCGGGGACCGCGGGACGCGACGCGCCGGGTGCCGCAGGGGGTCGCGGCACCCGGCGCGCGGGGATCAGACCAGCCAGGCGCTCGCGTCGCCCGGCAGCATGCCGTCGGCCGTCAGCGGCACGCTCGTCAGCAGCACCGTGCCCGCCGGCAGCGACACCGGCACGTTGGTGGTGTTGACGAAGCAGAGCAGCCCACCGTCCCGCCGGAACGCCAGGCAGCCCGCCGGCGCGTCCAGGAACGTCAGCCCGCCCGAGAACCCCTGCCCGGTACGACGGATCGACAGCGCGGACCGGTACAGCTCCAGGGTGGAGGCCGGGTCGCCGTCCTGCTCGGCGGCCGCGAGGGGCGACCAGCCGGCGGGCATCGGCAGCCAGGTGTCGGCCGTGTCCGAGAACCCGTACGCCGGCTCGCCGGCCGACCACGGCAGCGGGATGCGGCAGTTGTCGCGACCGCGCCTGGTGTGCCCGCTGCGCTCCCAGGTCGGGTCGGTGAGCGCCTCGTCCGGCGGCTCCACGCTCGGCAGCGCCAGCTCGTCACCCTGGTACACGTACGCCACGCCGGGCAGCGCGAGCTGGAGCAGCGCGGCCGCCCGACCGCGGCGCGTACCGACGAGACCGTCCCCGTACCGGGTGACGTGCCGGACGATGTCGTGGTTGGACAGTACCCAGGTGGTCGGCGAACCGGTGCCGTCCACAGTGGACAGTGCCGCCTCGATGGTCGCGCGGAACTCGTCCGCCCGGAACCGCGCCTCCACCATCCGGAACTCGAACGCCAGGTGCAGTTCGTCCGGCCGGATGTACCGGCGCAGCCGCTCGGTGTCCTTCACCCAGACCTCGCCGACCGCCATCGCGCCCGGGTAGTCGTCCAGCACCTTGCGTACGAACCGGTGGATGTCGTGCACGCCGTCGTTGTCCCAGCGCAGGTCGCGCGCGCCGCGGAAGTGGTCGTGGTCGCCGTCGGTGAACCCGTCGGCGTCCCGCTCGATCGCCGCGAGTACCTCGGGGGTCATGTCCGGCAGGCCGGCCGGCTTGGCCATTCCGTGCGCCACGTCGATCCGGAAGCCGTCGACCCCGCGGTCCAGCCAGAACCGCAGCGTCCGCTCCAGGTCGGCCCACACCTCCGGGTTCTCCCAGTTGAGGTCGGGCTGCTTCGGGTCGAACAGGTGCAGGTACCACTGCCCCGGCGTACCGTCCGGCTCGGTGACGCGCTCCCACGCCGGGCCGCCGAACACGGCCGGCCAGTTGTTCGGCGGCTCGTCGCCGTTCGGGCCGCGGCCGTCGCGGAAGACGTACCGCTCGCGGGCGGGGCTGCCGGGCGCCGAGGCAAGCGCCTCGACGAACCAGGCGTGCTCGTCCGACGAGTGGTTCGGCACCAGGTCGATGGTGACCTTGATGCCGCGCCCGTGCGCCTCGGCCACCAGCCGGTCGAACGCGGCCAGGTCGCCGAACACCGGGTCCACGTCGCGCGGGTCGGCCACGTCGTACCCGTGGTCGGCCATCGGGGAGGTGAAGAACGGGCTGAGCCAGAGCGCGTCGACACCGAGCCGGGCCAGGTAGTCGAGCCTGCCGCGGATGCCGTCGAGGTCGCCGACGCCGTCGCCGTTCGAGTCGGCGAAGCTGCGCGGGTAGATCTGGTAGAAGACGGCGTCGCGCCACCAGTCGCGCTCGTCCGGTACGGGCCGGGCCGTGGGTTCCGCAGTGCCCACTGTGCCTCCTTTGGGGGGTTTTAACGTTCAAATCATGGACCAGCGAAGGGGCTCCGGTCCATACCGACAGGGAAAATCAGTCCGGCGAGTTGACCATGAACTGGGCCGCCCGCTCCAGGTACGTCCACAGCTCGGACTCGTACTCCGCGGGCAGCGCCAGGGTGTCCACCGCGGTACGCATCCGGGCCAGCCAGGCGTCCCGCTCCCGCGGCCCGACCCGGAACGGCGCGTGCCGCATCCGCAGCCGGGGGTGTCCGCGCTGCTCCGAGTACGTCTTCGGACCGCCCCAGTACTGCTCCAGGAACATCCGGAGCCGGTCGGCGGCCGGCCCCAGATCCTCCTCCGGATAGAGCGGCCGGAGCACCGGATCGACGGCGACACCCGCATAGAACTCGTCGACGAGACGCCGGAACGTCGCCGCCCCACCGACCGCGTCGTAGAACGTCACGGCGGGCAGGGTCGACCCACCGTCGGACGCGGGGGTGATCGCCATCGGTTGCTCGGACACGCCTCCCATGGTGCCAGCGCCACCCCCGGGAGCCGCCAGCCCCGTCCGCCACCGACCCCTGCGACACCCCTCACACCCGTCGACCGCCCGGCGGTCAGTGGCGGTCCGCGCCCGCGGTACGCGGAACGTCGCCGGTCGGCCGGTGCACGCGGCGGCGCCAGCGCGAGTTCGTGTCCCGGGTACGGGCCTCGCCGGCCTCGTCCGGAGTACGGGGACCGCCGGGGTCGTCCGGCGCGGTGGCGGCGACCGGCTCCGCTGCCGCGTTCCGCTCCTTGGCCCGCGCGATCGCCGCGTCGAACTCCGCCGACGTCGGCCAGAACAGCGTCACCACGGCCATCACCGCGAGCCCCAGCAGCGACCACAGCCCGACCGTGCGGGACACGCCGAACACGCCGGCGACCGCGCCGCCCACGATGATCACCGCGCCCTGGACGAGCTGCAGACCGCCCTGCATCACCCCGAACGCCCGCGCCCGGTACCCGTCCGGCAGCGCCTGTACGAACAGGCCGTTCGCCGGCAGGATCACCGACATCGCGAAGCCGGTCAGGACGGCGAGCGCCAGTACGACCGGCAGCGGCGGCCCGGCGAGCGCGCCCACCAGCGACAGCGGTACGAGCATGGCGAGCGGCCGGATCAGCCGCCGCCGCACCCTCGGTACGACGAGGCGGCCGATGATGATCCCGCCGATCACCGCGCCGACCGGTTCGGCGGCCATGATGAGGCCCTGCGTGACGGTGCCGCCGCGCAGCTCGTGCGCCCAGCCGGCGGACAGGCCCTCGGGCAGGATCGCGAAGCCGACCGCGGACAGGATCACGACCGCGATCGAGCGCAGTACGCGGTTGCCGAACACCACCGAGAAGCCCTCGGCGGTCTCCTTCAGCAGCTTGCCGCGCGCGCCGGTACGCGGGACCGCGGGCCGGGCCCGGACCAGCAGCCAGATCAGGACGGACGACAGGGCGAACGTGCCGGCGTCCACCGCCAGCGCGAGCCGCGGGTCGACCGCCGCGATGGCGCCGCCGAACACGAACCCGCCGACCTGGGTGGCCTGCGCGGTGATGCCGTTGACCGCCAGCCCCAGCACGTACCGGTCGCCGGAGAGGATCATCGGCAGCAGCGCCGAGCGGCTCGACTCGAACGGCGGGCTGAGCATCGCGGCCAGGAACATCAGCACCGGCAGCAGCGGCACCGGCAGCCACGGCAGCGCGGCGAGCGCCACCAGCAGCATCCGCGCCACGTCGCAGACCAGCATCACCCGCCGGTACGGGTAGCGCTCGGCGAGCGCGACGAGGAACGGCGCGCCCGTCAACCACGGCAGGTACGTCACGGCGAGGCTCGCGGCGGAGGCGAGCACGGAGCCCGTCGCCTGGTACATGAGGGCGGCCAGGGCGACCTTGCCGAGGTAGTCGCCGATCGACGACAACGCACCGCCGGCGAAGACGGCGCGGAACTCGCCCACCCCGAAGACCTCGCGGTACGTGGCCGGTCGGTCCGGTACGGCCGAGCGGTCCGACCCGGGGTCGGAGTGACCTGGTTCCTCGGACACTGGTCCCCCGTCCCTTCCTCCGAGGTCACGGCGGGGCGCGGACGGCTCCTCGCTGCGAACCCCCCGCTCACCCGCGAGCAGGGTCCGGGTCGAGTCTGCCCGATTGATGGGCGTATCGGTAGTCCGAACGGACGAGGTGTGGTTAACAAGCCGCCACCGGCAATTTCACGGTACGCAATGTTGGGCGGCGAAATCACCGGTTTCAGCGCGAGCCGCCGGTACGCAGCGCAGCGGCCCCGGCGTGCCGCCACGCGCCGGCGGAAGGTACCGATCCGGACTCGGTCGGTCAGGCGTCGGTGGTGCCGGGGGCCGCCGGGTACGCGCGCCGCGGGTCGAAGCGGCTGGCGAGACCGGCGCGCTCCAGCTCGGCGGTGATCCGGCGGCGCAGCTCGCGCGCGACCTTCCACTGCCCGTCCGAACTGGTCTTCGCCTGTACGCGGAGGACGGCGCCGTCCACGGTGAGCTGCTGGACCCCGAGTACCGTCGGCGGGTCGATGAACTCGCCGGCCCACGCCTCGTCGGAGTCCATGCCCTCGACCGCCGCGTCCAGCGCCGCCGTCGCGTCCTCCACCGAGGCACCGAACCCGATCGGTACGTCGATGGTCACCATGGCCCAGCTCTGGCTGTGGTTGCCGATCCGGACGACCTCGCCGTTCCGGATGTACCAGAGGACGCCGGTGGCGTCGCGGACCGTGGTGATGCGCAGGCCCACCGCCTCCACGGTGCCGGTGGTCTCGCCGACGTCGATCACGTCGCCCACCCCGTACTGGTCCTCCAGCAGCATGAACATGCCGGAGATGACGTCCTTGACGAGCGACTGCGCGCCGAAGCCGAGCGCGACGCCGACGATCCCGGCGCTGGCCAGCAGCGGCGCAAGGTCGAGGCCGAGCTCGCTGAGGATCATCATCACGGCGATCGAGAAGATGACGATCGAGAACACGTTCCGCAGTACCGAGCCGATCGTGGCGGCCCGCTGGCTGCGCCGTTCGGAGAGGACGCCGTTCTCGCGCAGCGAGTTGTTGACGCGTTCCTTGAGCGGGCGCAGCACGGCCGGGGTGCCGGAGCCCTCGCGGGTCCGGGTCATCCGGCGGATCATCCGGTGCGCGACCCACCGCAGCACCAGCGCCACGACCAGGATCAGGATGATCCGGAACGGCTTCACCAGCAGCCACTCGCTGCTCGACGCGAGCCAGCCGAGGCTGTTGTTCTGCCCGGTCCAGTTCCAGACCGTCTGGCAGAACGACTCGGGATCGCTCGCGCACGCCGGTTTCCCGGTCAGGTTCACGTCGAACACGGGTCCGGCGAGTACCGGATGCAGCATCGTCATCGCTCCGTCGGACAGCACCTGCACGTTGCCTCGCGTCGTCCGGTCGACCGGTACTCCGGGGCCGGACACCCGGGGACCGTACCGTGCGGCCGGTCGTCGTGCGCCCGTCGGTGTGGGACGTCACGGCGTCGTACGGGGGCCGCGTACCGGGACGGAAGGTGTGCGCTCCGTATTAGTACGTGCATCCGGGCCGTCGGTCGGGGAGGATGGGCGCGGACGGAGGTGGGGCGATGACCGGGTTACGGCCCTCCACCAGCTACGGGGCGTTGGTGCTCAACGCGACGTACGAACCGTTGTGCGTCGTGTCGGTGCGCCGGGCCGCGGTGCTGGTGCTCGCCGCCAAGGCGATCCAGGTCAGCGACGGCGACGGCTTTCTGCACAGTGCCAGACGGGTACTGCCCACGCCGTGCGTCGTGCGGCTGACCCGGTACGTCCGGATCCCGTACCGGGCGACCATCGGCATGACCCGGCGGGCGATCTTCGCCCGCGACCGCTGGTCCTGCGCGTACTGCACGGGCCCGGCCGAGACCATCGACCACGTCCTGCCGCGCAGTCGCGGCGGTCCGCACGTCTGGGAGAACGTGGTGGCCGCGTGCGCCCGGTGCAACCACCGCAAGGGCGACCGCACCCCGGCGGAGATGGGCTGGCGGTTACGGACCAGCCCGGTGGCACCGACGGGTGCCGCCTGGCGCGTTCTCGGCCACCGCACACCAGACCCGCGGTGGTCGTCCTGGCTGGGCGTCGACCCGGAGCCGACCGATCCGTTGAGCCTCGGCGAGGCGACCGCCTGACCGCCGCGCACCGACCCCCTCCGCGTACCCGCGCGGGTGGTGGGAAATCGGTGGCGGCGGTCCCGGCGGTCGGTAGGTTCGGGCGGCATGGGTGCGGTGTTGGCGCTGGCTGCGGCGGTGTGTTACGGGGCGTCCGATTTCGTCGCCGGGCTGACCTCGCGCCGCGCCAGCTCGTACGCGGTGGCCGTGGTGGCGCAGGCGTCCGCGATGGTCGTGGTGGCCGCCGGTGCCGTCGCGATGGGCGTCGCGCCGGGCGGGGCCGCGCTGCTGTGGGGCGCGCTGTCCGGGATCGGCAACGGCCTCGGCACCGCCTTCCTGTACCGGGGGCTCGGGTCGGCGCGGATGAGCGTGGTGGCTCCGCTGTCCGCGGTCGGCGCCGCCGGCCTCCCCGTACTCGTGGGTCTCGCGCTCGGCGAGCGGCCGTCCGCGCTCGCGGTCGCCGGGATCGTCCTGGCGCTGCCGGCGGTGTGGCTGATCTCCCGCGGCGAGTCCGGCATCGCCGGCGACACCCCGCGCCGCTCCGGCGTACTGGACGGCTTGCTGGCGGGGGGCGGCTTCGCGTTGCTGTTCGTGGCGCTGGGCCGGGTGCCCGCCGGGTCGGGGCTGTGGCCGCTGTCGCTGGGCCAGGCGGTGGCCACCGTGACGATCGTGGCGAGCGGCGTCGTCGCCGCCCGCGGTGTCGTCGCCGCCCGCCGCGCCGGCAGCGGCAACGGCGCCCGCGCGCTCCGGGCCACGCTGTTGCCGCCGCGTACGGCGGCGGTCCCGGCGCTCGCGGTCGGCGTACTCGGCGGCGGCGCGACGATCCTGTACCTGTTCGCGGTGCAGCGCTCGCTGCTGTCCGTCGCCGCCGTCCTGACCTCGCTGTACCCGGCGCTCACGGTGCTGGCCGCGATGCTGGTGCTGCGCGAGCACGTACACCGCGGTCAGGCGGTCGGGCTGGCCGCCGCGGTCGGCGCCGTCGTCCTGATCACCCTCGGCTGACGCGTCAGGTCACCCGCGACCGCTCCGCCGGGTACGAGCGCCAGGTGCCGTCGGCGGTGATCCGGCGCAACCGGTCGAACGCCTCGTACACGTCGGCGAAGCGGGTGTAGAGCGGCGCGAGGCCGATGCGGAGCCGGTCCGGCGTGCGGAAGTCGGGCAGGACGCCGGCGTCCTGCCACGCCTGGCAGATCCGCCACGCCTCCGGGTGGTGGAACGTCACGTGCGCGCCGCGGCGGGTGGCGTCGCGCGGGCTGGCGAGCGTGAAGCCGAGCTCGGCGAGCCACGCGTCGTACAGCTCCACCGCGTACGAGGTGAGCGCCATTCCCTTGGCGTGCACCGGTTCGATGCCCGCCTCGGCGGCGATCCGCGCCCCGGCCAGCGCCCCGTACTGGCCGAGTACCGGTGGGGTGCCGACGAGGAACCGGTCGATCGTCGGCTCCGGGTCGTACCCACCGGCCATGGCGAACTGGTCGCGCTGCCCGAACCAGCCGGCGATCGGCTGGCGCAGCACCGGTTGCAGGTCGGACCGCACGTACAGGAACGCCGGCGCGCCCGGCCCGCCGTTGAGGTACTTGTACGTGCAGCCCACGGCGAGGTCGACGGACGCGGCGCGCAGCGGTACCGGAACCGCGCCAGCGGAATGGCACAGGTCCCACAGCACGAGCGCGCCGACCTCGTGCGCCCGCCGGGTGATCGCCGGCAGGTCCGCCACCGCCCCCGACCGGTACGCCACGTGCGACAGCACCACCAGCGCCACGTCCTCGTCGAGCGCCGCGGTCACCGCGTCGGTGGACAACCCCTCGTCGAGGTCCGCGGCCACCGTACGCAGGGTCAGGCCGCGCTCCGCCGCCAGCGCCTGCATCAGGTACTGGTCGGTCGGGAAGTTGTCCTCGTCGACCACGACGACCCGGCGGTCCGGGCGGGCCGACAGCGCCGCGCCGGCCAGCTTGTACAGGTTGACGCTGGTGGAGTCGCTGAGGACGACCTCGCCGGGCGCCGCGTCGAGTACCGGACCGGCGAGCACGTCGCCGACCTGCCGGCCGAGGTCGATCCAGTGCCGCCAGCCGCGGATCAGCTCGCCGCCCCACTCCTCGCGCACCGCCCGGCCGATCTCGTCGACCGCCGCGCGCGGCAGCCGGCCGAGCGAGTTCCCGTCCAGGTAGATCAGGTCCCCATCGTCGATCACGAACCGCTCCCGGTACCCGGCCAGCGGGTCCGCGGCGTCCCGCGCGTCGGCGTCCGCCTTGGTCACGTCGCTCACGTCGGCTCCTCGCTTCGCTCGCAGCCGCCCTGAGGCACGAACGCACAGCACTGATGATTCGCTCGCTCACGCTCGCTCATGGCGCCATCCTGCCGGCCGCCGCCGGATCCTGTCACGCATCCGCTGGTCGCGCGGCGCCGCTGCGTGGTTACCGTTGCCGGCGTGGGGGAGCTGCACACGATGACCGCCCTGGCCATGACCGCCGCGGTACGCCGGGGCGAGGTGTCGCCGGTCGAGCTGGTCGAGCACCATCTGGCCCGGATCGAGGCGTACGCCGGGCTCGGTGCCTTCGTCACGGTCAGCGCGGAGCAGGCGCGGTCGGCGGCGAAGGCGGCCGAGGTCGCGGTGACGATGGGCGAGCCGCTGCCGCCGCTGCACGGCCTGCCGGTGGCGGTCAAGGACCTCACCGCGACCGCCGGCGTCCGCACCACGTACGGCTCGGTCGCGTTCGCCGAGCACGTGCCGGACACCGACGCCGACCTGGTCACGGCGCTGCGCGCGGCCGGCACGATCTCCCTCGGCAAGACCGCCACCAGCGAGTACGGCACGACGCTGTACACGGAGACGGAGGCGTGGCCGCCGGCGCGCAACCCGTGGCGTACCGACCTGAGCCCGGGCGGGTCGTCCGGCGGCGCGGCGGTCGCGGTCGCCGCCGGCCTGGTACCGGTCGCGCACGGCAGCGACGGCGGCGGCTCGATCCGGGTGCCCGCCGCCCTCTGCGGCCTCGTCGGGTACAAGCCGAGTCGCGGTCTGGTACCGGGCTCGGGCGGCTTCGGCCTCGCCACGCACGGCCCGATCGCCCGTACCGTCGCCGACGCCGCCGCGCTGCTCGACGCGCTCGCCGTACCGGTGCCGGGTGAGCCGTTCCCGGCGCCCGCACCACCGCCCGGCGGCTCGTACTCCGCGGCCCTGCGCCGCCCCACCGGTCCGCTGCGCATCGCCCGCCACACCACCCCGCCGCTGTACGACACGCCCGTGCACCCCGACTGCCGCGCCGCGTACGAGCGGGCCAGCGCGCTGCTCGCCGGGCTCGGCCACGAGATCGTCGACGTGCCCGCCCCGTACGATCCGGCGATGCTGGCCGACTTCCGCGTCCTGCAGTGCGGGCTCGGCGGCGGCCGGGGCACCACCAAGATGGCCCGCTGGCTCGCCGACCGCGCCCGCCGGTACACCGCGGCGGAGGTGCTCGCCGCACACGCCCGGCTGACCGCCGCCGTACGCCGGGCCGCCCGCGCGCTCGCCGGCTACGACCTGGTACTGACGCCGACGCTGGCGCGCCCCACCGTACCGATCGGGCATTTCGCCGCGATGAGCCCGGAAGAGGACTTCGACCAGCAGACCGCGCTCTCCCCGTACTGCTCGGTCCACAACCTGTCCGGGCAGCCCTCCGTCACCCTGCCCGTCGGTACGACCCCGGACGGGCTGCCCGTCGGCGCCCTGCTCGCCGCCGCCCCGGGCGCGGACGCCACGCTGCTCGCCGTGGCCGCGGCGGTCGAGGACCCGGCCGGGTGGAAAGAGCGGCACCCGGCCATCTGGACCAAGCTACCCTCCGCTACGGTGAAGCCTGATCCACGTTCCCTTTGACGCGAGGGGCGTTGAAGTCGTGACAACCTGGGAAGTACTGCTCGTCTTCGTCGGCATCCCGGTCGGGGTGTTCCTGCTGATGGCAGCCGCTGTGTACGGTGCGGGCTCGCGCCGCTCCCGGCGCTACCGTCCGGGCCGACCGTTCGAGTTCGCGCCGGTGTGGTTCCTTGCCGCACCCGAGCGGATCGTCGGCCCCGCAGAGATGCCGACGGACGACCACCCCGCGCTTGAGGCTGCGGGTGCCGAGCTGACGCCGGCGGGCCGGTCCGGTTCGGTCCACGGGGTCAAGGGAGGCGCAAGTGGCAGTTGGTGAGGCCGAGATGACCGGTGACGCGAAGGCCGAGGGCGGCAAGCACGCGGCGATCGAGCCGCGCGTCACCGACCACGGTGAGCCGCTGGAGCACCCGCCGACACGCGGCTCGCTCTACGACGGGGTCGCCGACGGTCCGTTCAACGGCAACCAGCTCGTCCGGCTCGACGAGGCGCTGCGCTCCGCCGACGAGCAGTCCGGACTGACCTTCAGCGTGTACGTCGGGGACCTCGCCGGCGACGACCAGCGGCGCGCCGCCGACGACCTGCACGACCGGCTGGCCGACCCGGAGAGCAGCGTGCTGCTCGCCGTCTCGCCCAACCAGCGCGTCGTCGAGATCGTCACCGGCGCCCTCGCCGCCAAGAAACTCCCCGACCGGGTGTGCGCGCTCGCCGCGCTGTCCATGACGTCGGCGTTCTCCGGCGGCGACCTCGCCGGTGGCCTCGTCACCGGCCTCCGCATGCTCTCCGATCAGGCCCGCATCCCTTAGCGGTCAGGGTCGCTGCGCCGGCCCGATTCGCCCGCTCGCGGCGCCGATCCCAGGCTTGTGTGCTGACCGCACACGGCGCCTGTGCTCGGCTTGCGAGCGAACGAATCGGGCTCGGCTCGCTTCCGTCTCCACACATCGCCGTTGGAGCCTGGATCCGCACGGGTCGGTTGGCTTCCGTCTCCCCACAACGTGTTGGGACAGAGTCGAATCAGCGAGGCGCTTCCGTTGCCGCGGGTCGCCGTCCGGCCTTGACCGGATTGCGCTCGCCCGCTTCTGCCACCGCACATCGCGACCGAGGCTTGCGCAGGTAGGGCCGGTTCGCTGCTGTCGGCGTGCCGTGGACGGCAATCGCGCGTGGGCGGGACGTGTCAGTCGGTGCCGGTGGATTCCTGGCCCAGGGTGGGGCGCTGGGCGGCCTCGTCGGGGTCGCCGCAGCGCGGGCACGGCTCGAAGCCCTGCAAGGTGCGGTAGCGGCCGTCGACGACCGTCGATCGGATGTGCAACACCTCGCCGGACCCGAGGCACGTGCCACACACGGTGCTTGGTGCCGACATGGCGCTCACCTTACTGTGCTGACCGTCGTAGTCCAGTAGCGATTCTGGTACGGATGGACACGGTCGCGCTGTCGGATACCCGCAGGGCGGGGTCAGCGCCGGTCGTACCTGCGGCGGGCCCGTTGTACCTCGGGCATGTGGGCCTCGGCCCAGGTCTTCACGCCGGCCATGACCGTGACGAGGCTCTCGCCGAGCGGCGTGAGCGTGTAGTCGACGCGGACCGGAACCGTTGCGGTGACGGCGCGGTCGACCAGTCCGTCCCGCTCCAGGGTGCGCAGCGTCTGGGTGAGCATCTTCTGGCTGACGCCCGCGATGCGCCGGCTGAGCTCCGAGTACCGGAGGGGCGTGTCGGCGAGGGCGGTGAGCACGAGCGTGACCCACTTGTCCGCGACGGTGTCGAGCAGTTGCCGGGACGGGCAGGCCGCGATGTACGCGTCGTACTCCCGCTTCGCCTCGGCCCGCTTCTGTCCCGCGGTCGTCGTCGCCATCGGTCACGCACCTCCGGACCCGTTACGTACTTTCAGGTGCCTACTTCCCGATGGAGAGTACCTGGACCTAGCGTGGGCGCGACAACCACGACGGGAACGAGGGAGTACGCGGGATGCGCGCAGTGGTACGGGGAGAGCGGGGGCCGGTGCTGGTGGACGTCGCGGCGCCGGAGCCGGGCCCGGGGCAGGTACGGATCCGGACGGTGGCAGCGGCGGTCAACCCGGTGGACGTGGCGACCGCGCGGGGGTTGTTCGGTGAGCTCGCGGGCGCCGGGCTCGGCTGGGACGTCGCCGGCACGGTGGACGCGGTGGGGCCGGGCGTCGACGGGCCGGCGGTCGGCGAACGGGTGGTGGGTTTCCGGGACCGGCTGCTCCCGGCGCTCGGCAGCCACGCCGAGCTGGTGGTCCTGGACGCCGCGGCGGTGGCGCCCGCCCCCGACCTCGATCCGGTACGCGCGGCCACGTTCCCGCTCAACGCCAGTACGGCGTGGCAGGGGCTCGACGCGTTGGGGCTGGCGCCGGGTGACTCGCTGCTCGTCACCGGGGCCGCGGGCGCCGTCGGCCGGCACGCCGCCACCCTCGCGGTACGGCGCGGGCTGCGCGTCGTCGCCGCCGTACGTCCCGGCGCCGGGCACCGGGTCGACACGCCGTACGTGGAGACCGCGGACGGGTGGCCCGATGCGGTACGCGCGTTGGCACCGGGTGGGGTGGACGGGGCGTTCGACGCGGCCGGACTCGGCGCCACCGCGCTCGACGCGGTACGGTCCGCCGGACGGTACCTGTCGGTGCTGCCGGTGTTGCCGCTGCCGCCGGCGTTCCGTGGGGTGACGACCCGGGCGGTCGCGGCGTACGGCGACCGGACGGTGCTGACCGAGCTGGTCGCCCTGGCCGCCGCGGGCGTACTCGACGTTCCGGAGCCGGAGCGCTTCCCGCTCGCCGACGCCACCTCCGCGTACGCGCGGGCCGCCGAGCCGGGCCGCGGTACGCCCGTGGTGCTCGTGCCCTGAGCGGCGGCGCGGTCAGAGCAGCCGGCGCTGCACGACGTCGGCGAGTACGGCGTCGACCATGTCGTGCACGGTGTCGCCGTCGTCGGATCCGCCCGCGAACAGCAGGTGTCCGCCGCCGACGAGCGCGGCGGCGAGGGAGTCGACGTCGGCGTCGGCGGCGATGCGGCCCAGCTCGCACTCGTCCGTGAGGTACGCGGCGAGCATCGCGACGGCCTCGGTGAGTACGGGGATGCCGGTGGCCGGGTCGGCCGTACGCAGGCGTTCGCGCAGGGTGTCGCGGAAGACGACGAGGCCGACCACCGACACCGCGATCGGGTCGTACAGCTCGGTCAGGGCGGCGGTGAGGTTGCCGGTGACGGTGCCGGTCCCGGCGGCGCCGCGCAGCGCGGTGGTCTGGGCGCCGAGCCGGGCGAGGCGGTCGCGGACGAGTTCGGCGAGGAAGTCGTCGAAGTCGGCGAAGTGCTTGTGCAGCACGCCTTTCGCGACGCCGGCCTCCGTGGTGACCGAGCGGCTGGTGAGCCCGGTCGCGCCGTCGCGCAGCAGGATCCGTACGGCGGCGTCGAGGAGCTGCTGTCGTGCGTCGCGGATGTGTACCCCGGTGGGCACGGGGCTGCCTCCGTTCGTCCGGCCCACCCGGATTGCTTGAGTGGGCGAGCGCCCACTAAGGTGGGCGCATGGTCACTTTACCGCCGCGGGAGGACCCCGCACCGCAACCCATTGAAGCGCATCAGGCCCGCACGACGGCGGAGTCGTTCGGCGTCGACGCGGCACGGTACGACCGGGCCCGCCCGCCGTACCCGGACGCGCTCGTGACGCGGATCGTCGAGGCGAGCCCGGGCACCGCGGTACTCGACGTCGGCTGCGGAACCGGCATCGTCGCGCGGCAGTTCGCGGCGGCCGGGTGCACCGTGCTCGGTGTCGACCCGGACGCGCGGATGGTCGAGTTCGCCCGGAGTACCGGGGTCTCGGCCGAGGTGGGGACGTTCGAGGAGTGGGAGCCCGCCGGCCGCACGTACGACGCGGTCGTCGCCGGCCAGGCGTGGCACTGGGTCGACCCGGTCGCCGGCGCGGCCAAGGCCGCCCGGATCCTGCGCCCCGGCGGGCGACTCGCCGTGTTCGGGCACGCGTTCGACGCGCCGCCCACCGTCACCGCCGCGTACACCGAGGCGTTCCGCCGGGTCGCGCCCGACTCGCCCATGAACCGCGGCCCGGCCGCCGGCACCCGCACCGCCCTCGACATCTACCAGGAGATGTTCGCGCGGGCCGCCGACGGCATCCGCACCGCCGGCGGGTACGACGAGCCCGAACAGTGGCGCTTCACCTGGCCACAGTCGTACACGCGGGAGGAGTGGCTCGACCACCTGCCCACCACCGGCGCCCTCACCCGGCTCGAACCCGCCGCCCTGGCCGAGATACTCGACCAGGTCGGCGCGGCCGTCGATGCGCTCGGCGGCAGCTTCACCATGCCGTACACGACGCTCGCGGCGACGGCGCGCCGACTCCCTGTCTCCTGACTCCGCTTGCGCCGCAACGGATCCCGCGACCGTGGGCGGTGGCGGTGCGCCGGATCCTGTGGCGGGTCCGCAACGGATTCCAGGCCCGTGTGCAACGGGCGATTCGCGCAATCCGGCAGGGTTTGCTTGTGCCGCAACAGATCTCCGGGCCGTGTGTGACGGTGATTTGGTGGGTTCGCTTGTGCCGCAACGGCTCTCCAGTACGCGCGCGACGGCGACGCGCTGAGTCGTACCCGGTTGCCGGCGGGGTTCGCTTGTGCTGCAACGGGTTGCGTACGGAGACGGCGAGGGCCCGGGACGGGGTGTCCCGGGCCCTCGTCGTGGGGCGTCGGTCAGGCGCCGGCGGCGATGTCGCAGGCGCGCGCCCGCAGCGCCCGCTGTACTCCGTCCTTGCCTTCGGCGACGAGCCGCCGCAGCGGCGCCGGGTGGTCGCCCGACAGCCACTGGTCGGTCGCCGCCACCGTGGCCTCGTCCACCAGCAGGCTCGGGTACCCGAGAATGGCGAAGACCTGCGCGACCTCGCCGTCGAAGCGGCCCCACACGCCGGCCACGTCCGTGAAGTACAGGTCGCGGTACGGGGCGAGCAGGTCGAGCTGCGCCGAGTGCCAGAAGCCCTGGAGCATGGCGCGCTGGAGCCAGTTCGGCAGCTTGGTGTCGGTGGTGATCTGGTGCCACACGTCGGCCTTGCTGTCCGCGTCGGGCCGCAGCGCCCGCGCCAGCGACGCCTGCCGCTGGCCGCTCGCGGTGTTGTCGCGGGCCAGCTCGGCGTCGATCTCCGCCGCCCCGTACTCGCCGAGCGCGACCAGCGTCTGCGTCAGGTGCCAGCGCAGGTCGGTGTCGACGGTCAACCCGGCCGGTACGTTCTCGCCGGCGAGCCAGCCGCGCAGTACGGCCAGCTCGTCCGGCGTCCGCGCCAGCGACGCGTACTCCTGGGCGAAGGTGAGCTGGAGCCCGCCGCCGGGCTCGGCCGTACGCAGGGCGTCGGTGAGCGCGGAGGTGAGGATCGCCCGGCCGGTGGCCTGCCACGCCGGGTCGGCGTACAGGTTGATGGCCTGGCGGGCGGTACGCAGCAGGATCGTGACCAGGCTGACGTCGGTCTCGGCGGCGATGCCGGTCGCGACGAGCTGCACGAACTGGCGCGCCGGCAGCTCCGCGTCGCGCAGCATGTCCTGCGCCGCCGCCCACACCAGCCCGCGCGGCAGCGACGAGGCGAAGTGCGAGATGTGCTCGACGATGGTCGCCATGGACCGCTCGTCCAGCCGGATCTTCGCGTACGTCAGGTCGTCGTCGTTGACGAGCAGCACGTCGGGGACGCGCTCGCCGGTCAGCTCCGGCACCTCGGTGCGCTCGCCGGACACGTCCAGCTCGATCCGCTTGCGCCGCACCAGTTTCCCGCCGTCCAGGTCGTACAGGCCGATGGCGAGGCGGTGGGTGCGCAGCGTCGGGTAGTCGGCCGGGGCCTCCTGGAGCACGGCGACCGCGGAGTACGTGTCGCCGTCCACGGCGACCTCCGGGCGCAGCGTGTTGACCTGCGCGGTCGTCAGCCACTGCGACGCGTACCCGCGCAGCTCGCGGCCGGACGCCTCCTCCAGCGCGCCGAGCAGGTCGTCGAACGTGGCGTTGCCCCACGCGTGCTTCGGGAAGTACGCCCGGAGGCCGCGCACGAACGCGTCACGCCCCACGTACGCGACGATCTGCTTGAGGATGCTGGCGCCCTTGGCGTACGTGATGCCGTCGAAGTTGACCTCGACGGTCTCCACGTCCGGCACGTCGGTGTACACGGGGTGCGTGGTCGGCAGCTGGTCCTGGCCGTAGCCCCAGCGCTTGCGCAGCGCGAGGAACGTGGTCCAGGCGTCGGCGAAGCGGGTGGCCTCGGCGTTGCACCAGTGGCTGGCCCACTCGGCGAACGACTCGTTCAGCCACAGGTCGTCCCACCAGCGCATCGTCACCAGGTCGCCGAACCACATGTGCGCCAGCTCGTGCAGGATCGTGTTGGCGCGCTGCTCGTACTCGAAGTCGGTGACCTGCGAGCGGAACAGGTAGTGCTCCTCGGAGATCGTGATGCAGCCGAAGTTCTCCATCGCGCCCGCGTTGTACTCCGGCACCAGCAGCTGGTCGTACTTTGCCAGCGGGTACCGCATGCCGAACTGCGCGTGGTAGAAGTCGAAGCCCTGCTTGGTGATCGTCAGGATGTCGTCGGCGTCCAGGTGCTCGGCCAGGCTCTTCCGGCAGTACACGCCGAGGTCGATGCCGTCGTGCGAGTCCCGCACCTCGTGGTACGGCCCGGCGCAGACGGCCGTGACGTACGTGCTCATGAGGGCGCCCTCGGTGAACGTGACGACCTTGTCGTGCTCGCGCTCGGCGGTCTCGGCGACCGGCGAGTTCGACACGACGGTCCAGTGCTTCGGCACCGTCACCACGAACGTGTGCTTCGCCTTCAGGTCCGGCTGGTCGAAGCAGGCGAACGTGCGCTGCGCGTCGTTCGTCTCGAACTGGCTGTACAGGTAGACCTCGCCGTCGACCGGGTCGACCGCCCGGTGCAGGCCCTGCCCGGACGTCGAGTAGACGCAGTCGGCGTCGACGACCAGTACGTTCTCCGCGGCGAGGCCGGGCACCGCCAGCCCCTTCTCCGCGTCGTACGACGAGAGGTCGAGCGGGGTGCCGTTGAGCGTGGCCGACCGCAGCGTCTCGGCGGAGATCTCCACGAACGTGGCCGCGCCGGGCTCGGCGCAGCGGAAGGTGATCTCACTGCGGGAGGAGTACGTCTGCTCGCCGGGCGCGCCCGAACCGTCCGTCAGGTCCAGCTCGACCCGGTACGTCACGTCGGACAACAGCCGGGCGCGCTCGGCAGCCTCGGTCCGGGCGAGGTTGTGGATGCCTGGCAAGTCTCCTCCTTGAGGCTTGGTGCCTGGCGGCCTCGTGGGCCGCCGCATGTGCGTGCTCTGGCGAGTGTTCCACGGCCCGGGGCGGCCCGCGCGGATACCTACCGGCAGGCTCATGGTTGCGGTAGCAATTGTTAGGGAACCTGCTGTGTGAGGACAGAGAGAAGGACAGCGTGAGCGAGAACGACCGGACAAAGGTGCACATGTGGTTCGACCCGGCCTGCCCGTGGGCCTGGCTGACCTCCCGCTGGCTGCTGGAGGTCGAGGGCGTCCGCCCCATCGACACCACGTTCCATGTGATGTCGCTCGCCGTTCTCAACGAGGACAAGGACATCCCGGACGACTACCGCACCATGCTCTCCGGTACGTGGGGCGCCGTGCGGATCTGCATCGCCGCCGAGCGCAAGTACGGCCCGGAGGTGCTGCGCGACCTGTACACGGCGCTCGGTACCCGGATCCACCCGCTCAAGCAGGAGAAGAACCGCGACCTGTACGTCGCCGCCCTGACCGAGGCGCGGCTGCCCGTCGAACTCGCCGACGCCGCCGACACCGACGAGTACGACGAGCGGCTGCGGGAGAGCCACCACGAGGGCATGGACCCGGTCGGGTACGAGGTCGGCACCCCGGTCATCCACGTACCGGGTGCGGACGGGCTCGTCGCGTTCTTCGGCCCGGTGATCAGCCCCGCGCCCAAGGGCGAGGCCGCCGGCAAGCTCTGGGACGGCGTCCTCGCGGTCGCGTCCACCGACGGATTCTTCGAACTCAAGCGCACCCGTACCCGCGGCCCGATCTTCGACTGACCGCCCGCCGGTGCCCGGTGGGACCGACTCCCACCGGACACCGGTGCCGGGCTAGGGCAGGTAGTACATGGGGTTGGGCATCTTGAAGGTGCGCTCGGCGTGCCCGCCCTTGAGGTCCGAGTACTGGTCGCCGACGTTCGCGACGATCGTGTAGCCCTCGTCCTCGATGTGCGCCCGCGTGCCCGACTTGTACTCGACGGTCGAGCAGTTCGGCGAGCACGGCAGGTACGGCGGGTACGGCGCGGTCTTCACCTTGGTGTAGATGCCGGTCGGCTTCGGGAAGCCGACCTGCGCCAGGTTCGCCAGCGTGTCGTCCTGCTGGGTCGCCGGGCGGCCCGTCACGTAGAACACCGCGAACCCGTGGTCGGTCGCCCAGGTGACGACGTCGACCATGCCGAACACGGCCGGGAAGCACTTCGCGGCCACGCACTGGGCGTTGGTCGTCGGGTCGTACCCGAAGTCGTGCGACGCCTCGTACGTGTAGTTGAGCAGCGTCGTGTCGTCCACGTCGAACACCACCGCCGGCTTGTCGCCGTGCCGGTGCGTCCGCAGCCACGTGCTCAGCTGGGACTCCACCCGCTTGGCGTCGCGGGCGTAGTTCGAGTCCGGCGACGCCTTGCTGTCACCGCTGTCGCCGTAGTACGCCTTGATCTGGTTCTTGACCAGGCCCAGGTTGTCGATCTGGCTGTCGTGCCGGGGTGCGCCGCTGCCGGCACCGGTCTGGTCGGCGCTGCCGGCGCTCGCTCCGGCGACACCGACCACCAGCGCGGCACCGAGCGCGACCGCCGCGGCCAGCAGCCGTGGCCTGGTGGGCTTCCGCATCCTCTTCCCTTCCGGCCGGGGGATGCCGGCCTCTGTCCTCTCGGGGTACGCGCGGGGGACCGGCGCGCGGTGAGCAGGTTGGCCGGTGGGCGGCCCGGTGTCAATGACCCGGGCCGGGCCGATGCGGTACCGGAACAGACCGGTAGCGTCGGCGGTGACGGGGGAGGTGCCGCCACGGGCCTCCCGTGGAGGACCTCGACCGCGAGCACGAGGAGCTACCGATGCAGTCGCCGGCGCACTCGATCGGCCGTGCCTGGATCTCCGCCGGTGGTACCGGCGCCCAGAACTACGACGAGTTCGCCGACGACGCGGAGATCACCGCGATCGTGGCGGACAACCCGGCCAGCGCGCTGGCCGTCGAGATGCCGCACCGTACGCCGGAGGCCGTCGCGGCGGGGCTGTCGTTCACCGACGCGCTGCCGGCGGCGGCGGAGCGGTTCGCGGCGTCCCGCGCCGACGGGCACTACCGTGCCGCCGAGCGGGTCGTCGGGCTGTACCGGATCACCGGCGAGCAGGTCGCGTACGGGGTGTTCTGCCTGGTCGACACCGACCAGATCTCCACCAGCGCGGACGAGCCGGGCCTGGTGATCCGCAACGAGGACGTGTTCGTCGCGAAGGTACGCGAGCGGGTCGCGCTGGCCGACGCGGTCGGTTCCCTGCTCAGCCCGGTACTGCTGATGCAGACCCAGTCCGGCGCCGAGCTGCACGCCGTACTCGCCGAGCTGACCGACCGGCTCGGCGACCCGGCCGTCAGCGACACCGACCCGCAGGGCCGCACGCACGCGGTGTGGGTGCTCGGCCCCGGCCCCGACCAGGACCGGGTACTCGCCGCGGCCGGCGGCGGCGAGCTGATCGTCGCCGACGGCAACCACCGCAGCCTCGCCGCGCAGGTCGGCGGGCTGCCCCGGTTCCTGGCCGTGGTCACCACGCCGGAGTCGGTGGCGATCCAGCCGTACCACCGGCTGGTGACCGAGGTGGCGGACGTCGAGGGCCTGCCGGAGCGGCTGCGCGCGGCCGGCGCCACCGTCACCGAACTCTCCGCACCCGCCGAGGTACCGCCGGCCGGCACGGTGCACCTGGTCACCGCGGTGGGGGAGTACGCGGTGGTGCTGCCGGTGCCGGAGACGGCGGACGTGGTGGCGCGCCTCGACTACAGCGTGGTGGAGGCCGTACTGCTGCGCGACGTGCTCGACATGGAGCCCGGCGACAAGCGCATCACGTACGTCGGGGGCGACTACCCGCCGGCGTGGCTGCGTGGCGAGGTGGCCGCCGGGCGCGCCGACCTGGCCGTGCTGATCGCCCCGGTCAGCGTGGCCGACTTCGTCGCGGTCAACCTGGCCCGGCAGAAGATGCCGCGCAAGAGCACCTGGTTCACGCCGAAGGCGCGCGGCGGCCTGGTCTGCGCCGAGGTACGCGGGTCCTGACGTACGCCGGCCGGGCCGCCCCCGTGGCGCGGCCCGGCCGGTGACCGTCACTCCGTGCGCATCGCGCCGGGCCGCATCATGCGCCACACCGCGGGCAGCGTCAGCGCGGTCACGAGCAGTACCACGCCGGCGCCGGCGCCGGTGACGCCGAGGATCCCGGACCAGTCGAACCACAGCGGCTCGGCGGTCATCCGCAACAGCACGCCGCCGAGCACGACGCCGACCAGGACGGCGAGTGCGAGCCCCAGGAGGACGGGGATCGCGGTCTGCCACAGGACGGAGCGGCCGACGGTGCCGCGCCGGGTACCGAACGCGGCGAGTACGGCGAGCGGCCGGCGCCGGGCCCGGAGCTGTTCGAGCACCGTGACGAGCAGGCTGGCCCCGATCACGAGCAGTACCGCGATCGAGCCGATGAGCAGCCCGGTACGGACCGTCGCGAACTTCGCGTCGACGCTGCCGCCGCTGACCCGCATGACGTCGATGAGCGGGTCGACCCGGGCCGCCGCGGTCTCCAGCCGGTCGTACGCGAGCGGGTCGGTGAGGTCGGCCCGGACGTACGCGGTGGTGGGCATGGCGGGCGGGAGCGGGCTGGCGGCCGCGGCCTTCGGGGTGAGCAGCACCGCGCGGTCGTCGCCCTCGACGCTGTGGGCAGACCGTACGGCGGTGCGCGCGGTCGCCGGGATCCGCCACCGCAGCTCGCGGTCCTGCGCGCCGACGAGCAGGGTCGTGGCCGACCCCGGGCGGAACGCGGGCGAGCGGTCCGTACCGACGGTGAACACGTCGCCGTCCGCGCACCCGGCGACCCCGGCGTACGCCCGGAGCGTGGCGCAGTCGCCGACGACCAGCGAGCCGCCGTCGTCGCCGACGAACACGGCGCCGTGGCCGAACGCGTACACGGCGTGGACGCCGGTCGACCGCCGCAGCCCGGCCGCCAGCGCGGCACGCTGCGCCGGCCCGGACTCGCGGTTGTCGGTCACGATCGCCTGCGCGGCGCGCGGATCCTGGTGCGTCGGCTTCTCGTACCCGTGGGCCACGCCCGCGAACAGCGTCTGCAGCGCGATGGCCCCGGCCACCGCGACGGTGATGCCGCTGACCGTACGGGCGGCGCCGCCGCTGTCCGCCTGGAGCCGCCGTACGGCGAGGAGGCGCGCCACGCCGCCGCCGCCCATCCGGCCGACGACCCGCTCGACCAGCCACGGCAACAGCACCGCCGTACCGGCAAGGACGAGTACCAGGCCGGCGGCGACCTGCGCGGTGTCGAGCGAGCCGCCCGACCGGGTCACCCGGCCGGCCAGCGGCACCAGCAGCCCGAGCCCGACCACCGGGGGCACCAGCCGCCACCACAGCCGGCGCCGCCGCGTGGTCGACCGGCGCACGACGCCGAGCGGTTCGGCGGCGACCCGGCGCAGCGCCACGAGCGTGATCAGGACGGCGGCGACGGGCAACCCGACCGCGACGAGCACGGCGAGGACGGGGTCGGGGGTGAGGTCACCGGCGAACACGCTGATGTCGTCGAACGACAGCAGCTCGACCAGGCGCCGGCCGGCGAGGAAGAAGCCGGCGCCGACGACGAGCCCGGCCAGCGCGCCGAGCAACGCCTCCGCCGACGCGGTACGCCGGGTCGTCGCGCGGTCGGCGCCGACCAGCCGGAGCGCGGCCTGCTGCCGGTCCCGCGCCTCGGAGCCGAACCGGACGGCCGTCGCGACGAACACCGCCACCGGTACCAGCAGGGCGGCGATCCCGAGCACCGTGACCAGCAGCAGCACCGGATCCATGCCGCGGTCCGGGGTGGGTGAGCCCCAGCGGTCGAGGCGCTGCGCGTTCCCCCGCCACGACCCGGTGAGGGTGTCGCTGCCGAGATAGACCGAGTACTCCCGCGGCCCGGACAGCCCCTCGTCGCCGATCGTCCCGACCACCCGGTACGGGTACCGCTCGCGCAGCAGCGCGCCGTCCGGGGCGTCGAGCGCGGCGCGGAACCGCGGCGACACCACCATCTCGCCGGGACCGGGCAGCCGCGACACCCCCGGCGGTACGGCCGGGTGCGCGCCGAGCGCCTGCACGGCCAGCGCGTACACGCCCTCGCCGTGGTACTCGGTGTCGAGCGGCCGGTACAGCACGCTGGTGTCGGTGGGGCGACCGGACGCCTCGTTGAAGTCGCGCGCGTTCGTACGGTCGTCGCGGTGCGTCAGGACGGCGGGAACGGACGCGGCGAGCAGCAGCAGCGCGACGCCGAGGCCGACGCCGACGGCGGTCAGGGTCAGCCGCGTCCACGCGCCCCGCCCGCCGCGCGCCACCAGCCGTACGCCGAGCGCGAGGTCCCGCGCCCAGCGCCTCATCGGGCCCGTTCCAGGTCGACGCTGCGCCCGTCGCGTACGACGACCTCGCGGTCCGCGTACGCGGCGACCCGCGGCTCGTGCGTGACCAGCACGACCGCCGCCCCGCTGTCCCGCGCCGACTCGGTGAACAGCCGCATCACCTGCTCCCCGTGGTACGAGTCGAGGGCGCCGGTCGGCTCGTCGGCGAACAGCACCCTCGGCCCGGTGACCAGCGCGCGGGCCACCGCGACCCGCTGGCCCTGCCCGCCGGACACGTCGCCGGGCCGCTTGCCCGCCACGTCCGCGGTGCCCAACCGTGCCAACCATTCCAGCGCGGTACGCGCGGCGTCGCGGCGGCGGGTGCCGGCCAGCCGCAGCGGCAGCGCGACGTTCTCCAGGCAGGTCAGTTCGGGTACCAGCTGACCGAACTGGAACACGAACCCGAACTCGCTGCGCCGCAACGCGCTGCGCCGCGCATCGGACAGCGCCGTCAGTTCGGCCCCGTCGTACGTCACGCGGCCGGAGTCGGGCAGCAGGATGCCGGCCGCGCAGTGCAGCAGCGTCGACTTGCCGGAGCCGGACGGGCCCATGACGGCGACGACCTCGCCGGCCCGTACGGACAGGTTCGCGCCGTCCAGCGCCGGCGTCGCACCGAACGACCGCCGTACGTCGGCGGCGACGAGCAGCGGGGCCGTCACGGCAGTACCTCCTCGGTGAGGGCGGCCAGCCGGGCGGCGGTCAGCTCCAGCCAGCGCAGGTCCGCTTCCAGGTGGAACAGGGCGTGGTCGCAGATGAGCTGGTCGGCGAGGTCGCCGGTGCTCTTGCGGCGGGTCAGCGTGCGCATCAGCGCCAGGTGCGCGGCGCGCTGCGTGTCGAGGATGTCGTCCGCGCTGCGCCCGGTCAGCAGCGCCAGCACGACCTTCGTGTACAGCGTGTTCTGCAGGTACGGCTCGGGTTTCTCGGCCCGGCCGAGCCACCCGTCGAGGTCGGTGACGCCGGCGTCGGTGATCGCGTACCGCTTGCGTTCGGGGCCGGCGCCGGGCTCGACGCCCTCCAGCTGCACCAGTCCGCCCTTCAGCAGCCGGGACAGCGTCGAGTAGACCTGGCCGTAGTGCAGCGGATGGTCGTGGCCGAAGCGCTCGTCGTACGCCCGCTTGAGGTCGTAGCCGTGGCGCGGGCCGGATTCCAGCAACCCGAGCAGGGTGAGGCCGATGGACATGGCGGCGACTATACACGCGGTTTATACACGGGGTGTACACCGGCGGCCCCGGCGTGCCGCGTACGCCGGCCTGACAGACTGACCGCATGCGCGTCTACCTCGGTTCGGATCACGCGGGCTTCGAGTTGAAGGCCCACCTGCTCGACGTCCTGGCGCAGGCCGGACACGACGTCGTCGACGTCGGCGCACCCGCGTACGACGCGGACGACGACTACCCGGCGTACTGCCTGGCCACGGGCGCGCGGGTGGTCGCCGACGCCGGCAGCCTCGGCGTCGTCATCGGTGGCTCCGGCAACGGCGAGCAGATCGCCGCCAACAAGGTCCCCGGCGTCCGTGCCGCGCTCGCCTGGAACACCGAGACCGCCCGCCTCGCCCGCGAACACAACAACGCCAACGTGGTCGGCATCGGCGCCCGCATGCACACCGCCGACGAGGCCACCGGCATCGTGCGGACGTTCCTCGACACGCCGTTCTCGCACGGCGAGCGGCACCAGCGGCGCATCGACCAGATCACCGCGTACGAGCGCAGCGGCGAGCTGCCCGACCTCGGCTGAGCCGTACCTTCTCAGGCGGGGTCGCGGGGCACCCAGTGCCGGCGGACGATCGTCAGGTCGTGCTCGGCGGCGGCCAGGTCCTCGGCGGTGGGCCGGGACGCGTCCCGGGCGCGCATCGCCGCGGCCACCCCGACCTGCGAGCTGCCCGCGCCGACCAGGCCGCGCAGCCCGCGCTCGCCGTCGCCCTCGTCGCCGGGATGCCCGCCGCGGCGTTCGGTGCCGGGATGGGGGCCACGCCGCTCGGCGGCCGGCTCGTCCCGGCGCCGCGGGTGGGCCGGCGGGGTCGGCACCGGACGCTGCCGCGGTGGCTCCGGCACCGGGCCCGCGGAGCGCCGGCGCGGTTCGCCACGCTTCGGGTCCACCGGCCGCCCCTTCCGGGTACGTGCCGGGTCGGCCGCGCGCTCGTCGGCGGACGTACGGTCGTCGCGGGTCGGCCGGTCGGCGGGGCCGTCGTCCGGCGCCCGCCGTACCCGACGCCGCCGCCGCTGGTACTCCGCCATGCGCCGACCGTACCGCGTCAGGCGGCGCGGCGGCGCAGCCAGTCGAGGGCCGGCAGCGCCTGCGCCCGCTGGAACTCGCGGATCCGGGGCAGCGCCGGGGGAGCCGGTCGCAGCGACGCGGACACGAAGTAGCCGGCGACGGCGGCGATGCCCGCGGTCACGTCGGCCGGGTCGGCGCCGGCGGTGAGCGGGTGGTCACGCACGATCGCCTCCGGGTCGCCGCCGCCCTGCATGGCCAGGCTCGGCAGGAACGCGACCAGGTCGAACCACGCCACCCCGCGTACGGCGGCGGGCCAGTCGACGAACAGTACCCGCTCGGGCGTGAGCAGCATGTTGTCCGCCCGCAGGTCGCCGTGCAGCAACGTGTCACCGGCGGCCGCCGCGGGCCAGCGCGACTCGTACCCGGCGAGCAGGTCGAGGCGTGACGCCACCCAGGGGTACGCCTCGGCCAGCCGCTCGTGCCCGTCGCGGGCGAGGTCGCGGAAACCGGTCAACCCCTGGTCGTCGCTCAGGTCCGACACCGGTACGCCCGCCGGCGCCGGGGTGAGCGACCGGCCGAGGTCGGTGAGGGCGGCGAGCACCCGGTCGCGTTCGTCGGCACGCCAGGGCAGGCGCGGCGGCCGGGCGGACCACGGCCGGTCCGCCGGTACGTGCGGGGGACGGACCGCGCCGTCGTCGAACGCCAGCACCACCCAGTCGTCGTGGTCGAACGTCCACCGGAACCGCGGCGTGGGTACGGCACCGGGCAGCGCCGACACGACCCGCGCCTCCTGCCGGTACATGCGGGCGGTGTCGGCGTTGTGCGCGCCGCTGCCGGCCTTGACGAAGACCGTGTCGCCGCCGGCGAGGGTGAGCCGGGCGGCGAGGGCGGGGGAGAACCCGCCGTTCTGCGTCTCGGCGCGGACGACGCGGTCGCCGAGGCGCGCCTCGACGGCGGCACGTACCGCCAGGGGCAGGGTGGGCCAGTCGAGGCGGTTGCCGCCGGCGCCGTGTTCGAGACTGTCGACCATGCGTCCGATCATTCCCGAGAGGGCCGGGCGGGCGCATCCGGGATTCGGTGCACCGCAACGGGATCCGGTCGTACCCGGGGCCGGATCCCGTTGCGCCCCCGTGGGCAGCGGGTGCCGGTGGCCATGCTGCACCGGTACGCCCGGCGGCGCATCTAACCCTCGACGGATACCGAATCGCCGGCAACTGTGCTAGGAGGTCCTGACAGAAAGGACTGTCGGCGCCTGGCGGACTCAGGGCGACGCTGCCGACCATCCGACGCCTTTCTGTGAGGACCTCTGAGCCGGGCGGTCCGGCGGGCGGCGCGAAATCGACTGACGGTGCCGCGGGCGGCCGGTAGCGTGGGCGGTACCAGGCGACGACCCGGCCATCACCGGCGAGCCTCCGGAAGAACGGGCGCGGCGCGCCCCAGTAGAACCGGACGGGTCCGGCCCGTGACAGCCGGCGAACGAGCGGGCGGCCCGCGGGCCGTCAAGCGAGGTGGTACCGCGGTGTCCGGCCGGCCCGGTCGGCGTCGTCCTCGCACCGGAGTGGTGTGCGGACGGGAGTGCGCGGTGCGGTACCCGATGGATGACCCGAGCCGGCCGGTGCCGGCGACACCGTCGTTCCCGGCGGTGGAGGACGCGGTCGAACGGTTCTGGGCGGCCGACGACACGTTCCGCGCCTCGATCGCGCGCCGCGCCGACGATCCCGAGTTCGTCGTGTACGACGGGCCGCCGTTCGCGAACGGGCTGCCGCACTACGGCCACCTCCTCACCGGGTACGTGAAGGACGTGGTGCCGCGGTACCGGACGATGCGGGGGGAGCGGGTGGAGCGCCGGTTCGGCTGGGACTGCCACGGGCTGCCCGCCGAGGTGGAGGCGGAGAAGCAGCTCGGCATCACCAGCAAGGCGGACATCCTGGCGCTCGGTGTGGCCAGGTTCAACCAGGCGACCCGCGAGTCGGTCCTGCGCTACACCACCGAATGGCGGCGGTACGTGCGGCGCCAGGCCCGCTGGGTCGACTTCGACGACGAGTACCGGACGCTGGACCTGCCGTACATGGAGAGCGTGCTGTGGGCCTTCAAGTCGTTGCACGACAAGGGACTCGTGTACGAGGGGTTCCGCGTGCTGGCGTACTGCTGGCGGTGCGAGACGCCGCTGTCGAACACCGAGACCCGGATGGACGACGCGTACCGGGACCGGCAGGATCCGGCGGTGACGGTGACGTTCACGTTGGAACCGGCCGAGCCCGGTGGCGTCGCCGAGCGGCTGCTGGTGTGGACGACGACGCCGTGGACGCTGCCGTCCAATCTCGCGATCGCGGTCGGCCCGGACGTCGAGTACGCCGTCATGGAACGCGACGGTGAGCGCCGGATCCTCGCCGCGGCAAGGCTTTCCGCGTACGAGAAGGAGCTGGCCGGGTTCGTCCGGGTCGGTACGGTGGCCGGGCGCGAGCTGGTGGGGCGGAAGTACCGGCCGATGTTCGACTTCCTGGTGTCCACAGTGGACGGAACGCCCGCCTTCACCGTACTCGGCGCCGACTTCGTGACCACCGAGGACGGCACCGGCGTCGTGCACCTGGCCCCGGCGTACGGCGAGGACGACCAGAACGCGTGCACCGCGGCCGGCATCCCCACCGTGGTCACCGTCGACGACCGGACCCGCTTCACCGCGCTGGTACCGGACTACGAGGGCCTCCAGGTCTTCGAGGCCAACCGGCCGATCGTGCGCGACCTGCGCGAGCGCGGCGTACTCGTCCGGCACGACTCGTACCTGCACTCGTACCCGCACTGCTGGCGCTGCGACACGCCGCTGGTGTACAAGGCGGTGTCGTCCTGGTTCGTCGAGGTGACACGGTTCCGGGACCGGATGGTCGAACTGAACCGGGACATCGAGTGGACGCCCGCGCACGTCCGCGACGGCGCGTTCGGCAAGTGGCTGGAGGGCGCGCGGGACTGGTCCATCTCGCGGAACCGCTTCTGGGGCGCGCCGATCCCGGTCTGGAAGTCCGACGACCCCGCGTACCCGCGCGTCGACGTGTACAGCTCGCTGGACGAGCTCGAACGCGACTTCGGCGTACGCCCGACCGACCTCCACCGGCCGTACGTCGACGAGCTGACCCGGCCCAACCCCGACGACCCGACCGGCCGCTCCACCATGCGCCGCGTACCCGAGGTGCTGGACTGCTGGTTCGAGTCCGGCTCGATGCCGTTCGCCCAGGTGCACTACCCGTTCGAGAACCGCGACTGGTTCGAGAACCACTTCCCCGGCGACTTCATCGTCGAGTACGCCGGGCAGACGCGCGGCTGGTTCTACACCCTGCACGCGCTCGCGACCGCGCTGTTCGACCGGCCGGCGTTCCGATCCGTTGTGGTGCACGGGATCCTGCTCGGCGACGACGGCCGCAAGATGTCCAAGAGCCTCCGCAACTACCCCGACGTGTACGAGATGTTCGACGCGTACGGCGCGGACGCGATCCGCTGGGCGTTCCTGTCCTCCCCGGTACTGCGCGGCGGCGACATGAGCGTCACCGAGACGGCGATCCGCGACGCCGTCCGCCAGGCGCTCAATCCACTGTGGAACGTCTGGTACTTCTTCGCCTTGTACGCCAACGCATCCGGCCACGCCGCCCGGCACCGTACCGACTCGCCGCACGTGCTCGACCGGTACGCCCTGGCCAAGCTCCGCGAACTCGTCGAGACCGTGACCGCGGCACTCGACGGCTACGGCATCTCCGCCGCGTGCGCCGCCGTACGGTCCTATGTGGACGCCCTGACCAACTGGTACGTCCGGCGTTCCCGCGACCGCTTCTGGCGCGGCGACCCCGACGCCTTCGACACCCTCGCCACCGTACTTTCCGTACTGTGCAAGGTGATGGCGCCGCTCGCGCCGATGGTCACCGAGGCCGTGTACCGCGGGCTCACCGGCGAGCGCAGCGTCCACCTCACGGACTGGCCCGACCCCGCCGACCTGCCCGCCGACCCCGACCTCGTGTCCACAATGGACGAGGTACGCGCCGCCTGCTCCGCCGCCCTGTCCGTCCGCAAGGCCACCGGCCACCGCGTACGCCAGCCCCTGCCCGCGCTCACCGTCGCCGCACCCGACGCCGACCGGCTCGACGCGTACACCGCGCTCATCGCCGACGAGGTCAACGTCAAGCGTGTCGTCCTCACCACCGACCTCGACGCGTACCTCCGGCGCACCCTCACCCTGGTCCCCCGCGTACTCGGCCCGCGCCTCGGCCCCGACGTGCAACGGGTCATCCGCGCCGTACGGGACGGCGACTGGACCGTCGAGGCCGACGGCGCCGTCACCGCCGGCGGCGTACCGCTGCACGACGGCGAGTACGAACTGACGTACACCACCACCGACACCGCCCACGCCGCGCCACTGCCCGGCGGCACCGGCGCCGTCCTCCTCGACGTCACCCTCACCCCCGAACTCCGCGCCGAAGGACTCGCCCGCGACCTCATCCGCGTCGTACAGACCGCGCGGCGCGACGCCGGACTCGCGGTCGCAGACCGGATCGCGCTCACCGTCGACGCGCCGCCGGCGGTGGGAGCGGCGCTGGACGCGTACCGGGAGATGGTGGCGGCGGAGACGCTCGCGGAGAGCGTGGAGCGCGGGGCGCTGGGCGGAGAGGCGTACGCGGGGGTCGTGGGGGACGCGACCCCGGTACGGGTGCGGGTCGGTCGGGTCCGGGTCGGTCGGGCGTGAGTGGCGGCGGGGTTATGTCCGCTTGGCGTTATTGATCACGTTCAAATTGTTCAATTGTCGCATTGTTCAATTGTCCAACTGTTGAACAATGCGACAATTGAACAAGTCCACTGTGGACAGTCGGCGCACGCGATCGGTCCGCCGACCCCACCCGTACGGGTGAGAGGATCGGGGCATGGCGGAGGACCCGGCCGGCAGGCTGCACGAGATGGCGATCGAGCTCGGCGCGATGGCGCAGAACGGGCTCAACTACTCGACCGACAAGTACGAGCTGGATCGCTACCGGCGGATCCGGGAGCTGACCGCCGAGCTGTACGCCCTGATCGCCGAGTCCGATCCGGCGGCGTTCCACCGCGCGCTGGACGCCGAGACGGGTCATGCGACGCCGAAGCTGGACTGCCGCGGCGCGCTGTTCGACGACGCCGGCCGTGTCCTTCTGGTACGCGAGAAGGCGGACGGACGCTGGACGCTGCCGGGCGGCTGGATCGACGCGCTGGACACGCCGACGCACGCGACGGAGCGGGAGTTCGCGGAGGAGGCCGGCCTCCGGGTACGGGCCGCGCACCTCGCCGCGGTCTACGACGGCACCCGGCACAACGGCCACCTGACGCACGGCATGTGGCACATCTACAAGATGTTCTTCGTGGTGGACCGGCTGGACGACGCGGAGCCGGTCGCGGGCCTGGACGGGGAGACGACCGGCGTCGGCTTCTTCGCCCTGGACGACCTGCCGGACCTGTCCGACCGGCGTACGTCGGTGGCGGAGCTGCGCCTCGCGTACGCCCACCACCTGGACCGCGACCTCCCCGCCGAGGTCGACTAGCGCCCGGCCGGGCTGGGCGGCATACCGGAAGGCGGTGACCGGGCCGGGGGTTGCCGGCCCGGCCCGGTCGTGGCCCTACTTCAGCTTGGTCAGCATCGTCTTGGCGATGTCGGTCGACATCTTCTTGGCGTCGTCGGTGCCGAAGCTGGTGTGCGTACCGATGGTCAGCGAGACGCGTACGACGGCGTTGCTGTCGAGGGCGTTCAGCGTGGTGCTGAAGACCTTGAAGTCGCCGGACGAGCTGTCGTTGTCGTCGACGGTGGCGTACGCCTTCTCGCCGACGCCGGTCACCTCGGAGAACGTGCGCCCCTGCGCGGTGGTGTTCTTCTCGGTCTTGTGCTGCGAGTCGTACGCGGTCTGCGCCGGGCCGACCTTCTGGTAGATGTCGGCGGAGGCGGAGATGGTGACCGACTCGTAGTCGCCCTGGCCGTTGTTGTCGAGGGTGATGTTGCAGGTCAGCGACTTCTCGACGGAGGAGTAGCTGTTGTCGTCGTGTGCCTCGCGGCTCTTGTTCGTGGCGATCTTCTCGGCCGGCTTGGTGTCGACCGCGGTGCACAGGTTGTCGATCGCCTTGTACTTGCCGGAGCTGCTGGCCGCGTTGTCGCCGCCGCCGACCACCGCGACCCCGACGATGACGAGGATGACGACGATGAGGACGACCGCGCCGCCGCCGCCGAGGATCCAGGGCAGCCAGTTGGTCTTCTTCGGCGGCGGGGGACCGCCGAACCCGGGCTGCGGCCCGTACTGCGGCTGCCCGAAGCCGGGCTGCTGGTACTGGCCCTGGTCGTAGCCGGGCTGCTGGTAGTACTGCTGGCCCTGCTCGTACCCGGGCTGGGTGTACTGCTGGTTGGGGTCGCCGTACCCGGGTTGCTGGTTCGGGTCGCCGTACCCGGGCTGCTGGTTGGGGTCGGGCGCGCCGTATCCGGGCTGCTGCTGCCCGTACCCGGGAGCGCCCTGGCCGTACGCCGGGCCGACGTCGTAGTGCGTCTGCTCCGAGGGCGGTTGCCAGTCGCCGCCAGGCCACTGACCGCCGTACGGCTGCTGTGGTCCGGACACCGGGAGCCTCCTAGGGGGCGTGGGAAGGTTGAAGCCACTCGTTCGCCCGCGTGTCGGACACCGGGGGCGCCGTCCACGCGCGGGTGGGCACAGCCTAGATGTCGCCGACAACGGCGGCGCAGGCCAGGGCGCGATCCGCGCCGGCCGTCACCCCCGATCGAGGTACGGCTACGTCGGGTGTCCGTCCGCGGCCCCGCAGCCACCGCCGTGCGTACCGCGGCGGGCCGCGTAGGCTGGGGGGTTGAGCGGCCGGGCGGCGCCCCGGTCAGCGGCCACGAACGTGTCGAGCGCACGCTTGGAAAGCGATCAACGGGAGTCCCTACACCATGCCCGACAGCGTCCGGCCCACCACCGGTGCGAGCATCTTCGACCGGTTGGAGCCGTTGCTTCCCCGAGTACAGAAGCCCATCCAGTACGTGGGGGGTGAGCTCGGCGCGGTCTCCAAGGACTGGGCCGACACGACCGTCCGCTGGGCGCTGATGTACCCGGACGCGTACGAGGTGGGTCAGCCCAACCAGGGCGTCCAGATCCTGTACGAGGTGCTCAACGAGCAGCCCGACGTGCTCGCCGAGCGCACGTACTCGGTCTGGCCGGACCTTGAGGCGCTGATGCGCGAGCACGCCGTGCCGCAGTTCACGGTGGACGCGCACCGGCCGGTGGGCGACTTCGACCTGCTCGGCGTGTCGTTCTCCACCGAGCTGGGGTACACGAACCTGCTGACCGCGCTGGACCTGGCGGGCATCCCGATCGAGTCGGCCGACCGGGACGACTCGCACCCGGTCGTACTGGCCGGCGGGCACGCGGCGTTCAACCCGGAGCCGATCGCCGACTTCCTCGACGCGGCCGTCCTCGGGGACGGCGAGGAGGCGGTCCTGGAGATCACCGACATCGTGCGGGGCTGGAAGGCGGAGGGTTCGCCGGGCGGCCGGGACGAGCTGCTGCTGCGCCTCGCCCGTACCGAGTCGGTGTACGTCCCGCGCTTCTACGACGTGGACTACCTGCCCGACGGCCGCATCCAGCGGATCGTGCCGAACCGCCCGGACGTGCCGTTCCGGGTGCACAAGCGTACGACGATGGACCTCGACGCCTGGCCGTACCCGAAGAAGCCGCTGGTGCCGCTGGCCGAGACCGTGCACGAGCGGTACGCGGTGGAGATCTTCCGCGGTTGCACCCGCGGCTGCCGCTTCTGCCAGGCCGGCATGATCACCCGCCCGGTCCGGGAGCGGTCGATCACCACCATCGGCGACATGGTGGAGAACGGGTTGAAGGAGTCCGGCTTCAACGAGGTCGGCCTGCTGTCCCTGTCGTCCGCCGACCACTCCGAGATCGGCGAGGTCGCGCACGGCCTCGCCGACCGGTACGAGGGGTCGAACGTGTCGCTCTCGCTGCCGTCCACCCGGGTCGACGCGTTCAACGTGGAGCTGGCCGAGGAGCTGGCCCGCAACGGTCGGCGCACCGGGCTGACGTTCGCGCCGGAGGGCGGCTCGGAGCGGATCCGCAAGGTGATCAACAAGATGGTCACCGAGGAGGACCTGATCCGCACCGTCACCACCGCGTACTCGGGCGGCTGGCGCCAGGTGAAGCTCTACTTCATGTGCGGCCTGCCCACCGAGACCGACGAGGACGTACTCCAGATCGCGCGCCTGGCGCACGAGGTGATCACGTCCGGCCGGCAGGCCACCGGTTCCAAGGACGTCCGCTGCACGGTGTCCATCGGCGGGTTCGTACCGAAGCCGCACACGCCGTTCCAGTGGGCGGCGATGGCCGACCCGGAGACGATCGACCGCCGGCTCAAGGCGCTGCGCGACGCGATCAACGCGAACCGTTCGCTCGGCCGCGCCATCGGCTACCGGTACCACGACGGGCGGCCCAGCCACATCGAGGGCCTGCTGTCCCGGGGCGACCGCCGGGTCGGCCGGGTCATCAAGCGGGTGTGGGCCGAGGGCGGCCGGTTCGACGGCTGGTCCGAGCACTTCTCGTACGACCGGTGGGTCTCGGCCTGCGACGCCGAACTGCCCGCGCTGGGCGTGTCGCTCGCCTGGTACACGACGCGCGAGCGCCAGCAGGCCGAGGTACTGCCCTGGGACCACCTGGACTCCGGGCTCGACGCCGACTGGCTGTGGGCCGACTGGCAGGACGCGCTGAGCGAGGTCGAGCAGGACGACTGCCGCTGGACCCCGTGCTTCGACTGCGGCGTCTGCCCGGCGATGGACACCGAGATCCAGATCGGCCCGACCGGCCGCAAGCTGCTGCCGCTCACCCCGGTCACCTCGTAGAAGGAGTACGACGATCAGCACGCGACGACCGTGCCCCGCCGGTACGCCGGAAGGGGCCCGGTCATGACGGAGAAGGTCGCGCTGGTGACCGGGGCGAGCCGCGCGATCGGCCTCGGTGTCGCCGTGGCCCGGGCGCTCGGCGAGCAGGGCCACCGCACCATCGTCACCGCCCGCGACGGCGCGCGGGCCGAGGAGCACGCGGCGACGCTGCGGTCCGAGGGCTTCAGCGCCGAGGGGCTGCGGCTCGACCTCGCCGACACCGGCGACTTCGGGCGCGTCGCCGAGCACGTCACGCGGGCGCACGGCCGCCTCGACGTCCTCGTGAACAACGCCAGCTGCATGCCCGACATGGACGTGGCGTCCATGCTCGACGCCGACATCGGGTACGTGCGGACCGCGTTGGACGTGAACGTCGTGGGCGTGTGGGCGCTGGTGCAGGCCATGTCCCCGCTGCTGCGCGCGGCGCCGGCGGCCCGGGTGGTGAACGTGTCGAGCGGGGCGTACCAGCAGATCGCGGCGGGTGCGGATCTCCCGGGCCAGGTCGGCGCCCCGGCGTACTCGATGTCCAAGTACGTGCTGAACGTGCTGACGGCGAGCCTCGCGACGGCGTTCCGGGGCACGGGTGTCCTGGTGAACGCGGTGGACCGGGGCGGGTCGACACGCACCCGGAGCTCGGTGTGGACCAGGAGGACCGGCCCGCGTCCGAGAGCGCCGCGTGGGTCGCGTGGGCGGCGACGCTGCCCGACGGCGGGCCCAGCGGCGGTGTGTTCGCCGACGGCGAGCGCGTCGCCTGACGGTGAGGATCGACGATGGCAGCGTGCGAAGGGCCGGCTCCCCGCCTGGCGGTGGGGTCCGGTCCGGCGTCCGGGAGAATCGGCCGGGCGGGTTCCGTGCGCCGCCGCCGGTCACCCCGGTCAACTCGTAAGGAGCAGGACGATCAGTAGGCAACGACCCCGGCCGGAGACGCAGCAGGCGCCGGTGGTGCAGAAGGTCCGCATCCGGTACGCCAAGCGTGGACGCCTCGCGTTCACGTCGCACCGGGACTTCGCGCGCGCCCTCGAACGGGCGGTACGCCGGGCGAACGTCCCGATCGCCTACTCGTCCGGTTTCAGCCCCCACCCCAGGATCTCGTACGCGTCGGCCGCGCCGACCGGGGTGGCCAGCGAGGCCGAGTACCTGGAGATGGGGTTGCAGGCGCCGATGGACGTCGAGGACCTGCGGGCCGCGCTGGACGCTGCGCTGCCGCCCGGCCTCGACGTACTGGAGGCGGTCGTGGCGCACGGCTCGGACTTCGCCGACCGGATGTCCGCCTCGCACTGGCGGATCGCGCTGTCCGGGGTGGACGACGCGACGGCGGCCGCGGCGGTGGCGGCGTTCCTGGCCGCGGAGGAGGTGCCGGTGGAGCGGATGACCAAGTCCGGCCGGCGCACGATGGACTCCCGCTCGCCGGTGCTGTCGCTGCGTACCGTGACCGACGGTGGCGACGCCGGCACCGACCCCGCCGCCGGGGTGGGCAACACCACGACCGTGCCCACCGCCGGCAGTACGGCCGTACCGTGTGCCATACTCGACCTTGTCGTACGGCACGTAACCCCGTCCGTACGGCCCGATGACGTCCTAGCCGGTCTGCACGCGGTGGCCGCGCTGGAGCCGCCGGTACCACCCAAAGTGACCCGGCTGGCGCAGGGCACGCTCACCGGGCAGGGCGAGATCACCGATCCGCTCGTCGCCGACCGGGACAGGGCCGTCAGCGGTACCCCGTCGACCTGACGGCCGGGCCCCAGGGCCCGGGTAGGCAGACTTCGGGTGGCCCGGCAGGGCCGCTCGACTTGTGACCACCCCCGCGTGGCTGCGTACACGCGCCCGGGGGCGGTAGAACTGGAGAACGCCCGGATGCTCGACAACGAGCCCACTGGCGCCGACGCGGACGCAGCAACTGCGCCCGCGGCCACCGGCGCAGATAGCACAGACCGTTCCGCCGCGGGATCTTCCGGTACGGCGCCGGCCAACGGGGACGCGGAGCCCGCGTCGACCAGCCGGACCCGCCGCAGGGCAACCCGTAGCGCGGGCCCGCCGAAGCCCCTCGCCACGCCGCCGGAGCCGGTCGCGGAACCGGCGCCCGTCGCGTCCGCCCCACCGGCCGAGCCGCCCGCGGACGAGGAACCGGTCAGGAAGACCCGCACCCGCCGCCGCGGTACGAAGACCGCCGAGGACACCGTTCCGGCCGCGCAGCAGGCGCCGGAGCCCGCGGAGAAGCAGGTCGCAGAGCCCGCGGACCAGCGGGAACCGGCCGAGGAGGCGCCGTCCCGGCGGCGTGCCGCGAGCCCGCCCGGACCGGCCGCGGTGCTGTTCGTGGCGCCGGAGCCGACCGCGCCGACGCCGGTGAAGCGCGTTGCGACCGAGTCGGACGAGCCGCGCAGCCGTACCCGGGCCCGCGCCGCGGAGGCCGAGGAGGCCGAGCCGCGTGGCCGCACCCGTACGCGGGGGGCGGAGGACGAGGAGACCGAGCCGCGCGCCACGCGTACGCGGAGCCGGGGTCGGGCCGCCGCTGCCGCCGAGGAGCCGGCGGAGGAGCCCGCGGCCGAGAGTACGGAACAGGACGAGACGGACGAGGACGGCCGGCACCGCCGCCGCCGTGGCCGCCGTGGCCGGGGCCGCGGCAAGGGCGCGAGCGACGAGCCGGAGACCGGCGGCGAGTCGGACGAGGAGTCCGGCGAGCCGGCCGCGGCCGACGAGTCCGAGGAGGGCGACGGCGTACGGCGTCGTCGCCGCCGGCGCCGCCGCGGTTCGGCGGGCGAGTCGGAGCCGTCGCCGGACGAGCCGGCGAACGTGGTGGTCAAGGTCCGCGAGCCGCGCAAGGTCGCCGACGAGGTACAGGGCGTGTCGGGTTCGACCCGGCTGGAGGCCAAGCGCCAGCGCCGGCGGGACGGCCGCGAGCAGCGCCGTACCCGGCCGCCGATCCTGTCGGAGTCGGAGTTCCTGGCGCGCCGCGAGGCGGTGGACCGCAGCATGGTGGTACGCCAGGCGGGCGACCGTACCCAGATCGCCGTCCTGGAGGACGGTGTACTCGTCGAGCACTACGTGGCGCAGGCGTCCGGCGCGACCATGGTCGGCAACGTGTACCTGGGCAAGGTGCAGAACGTGCTGCCGAGCATGGAGGCGGCGTTCATCGACATCGGCCGCGGCCGCAACGCCGTGCTGTACGCGGGCGAGGTGAACTGGGACTCCGCGGGCCTGGAGGGCCGCACTCGGGCGATCGAGAAGGCGTTGAAGCCCGGTGACGCGGTGCTCGTACAGGTCACGAAGGACCCGATCGGCCACAAGGGCGCGCGGCTGACCAGCCACGTCACCCTCTCCGGCCGCCACCTGGTGTACGTGCCGGGCGGGCACGCGTCGGGCATCAGCCGCAAGCTGCCGGACACCGAGCGCAAGCGCCTCCGTGACGTACTGAAGAAGCTGGTGCCGGAGCACGCGGGCGTGATCGTGCGTACCGCGGCGGAGGGTGCGACCGAGGACGAGCTGTCCCGCGACGTGTCCCGGCTCCAGGCGCTGTGGGAGACGATCGAGAAGAAGTCGAAGTCGGCCAGCGCCCCCTCCCTGCTGTACGAGGAGCCGGACCTGGTCATCCGGGTCGTCCGGGACCTGTTCAACGAGGACTTCAAGGAGCTGGTGGTCCAGGGCTCCGACGCGTGGGACCAGGTCGGCGAGTACGTCGAGCACGTGTCGCCGGATCTGGTGGGCCGGCTGCGGCAGCACGTCGGCAACTCGGACGTGTTCGTCGACCTGCGGGTGGACGAGCAGCTGATGAAGGCGCTGGACCGCAAGGTGTTCCTGCCGAGCGGCGGGTCGCTGGTCATCGACCGTACCGAGGCGATGACGGTGATCGACGTCAACACCGGCAAGTTCATCGGTTCCGGGGGGAACCTGGAGGAGACGGTCACCCGGAACAACCTGGAGGCGGCGGAGGAGATCGTCCGTCAGCTCCGGCTCCGGGACGTCGGCGGCATCATCGTGATCGACTTCATCGACATGGTGCTGGAGAGCAACCGCGAGCTGGTACTGCGCCGGCTGACCGAGTGCCTGGGCCGGGACCGGACGAAGCACCAGGTCACCGAGATCACGTCGCTGGGCCTGGTGCAGATGACCCGCAAGCGGCTCGGCCAGCCGCTGATCGACGCGTTCAGCGAGACCTGCGAGCACTGCAAGGGCCGCGGCATCATCGTCCACCTGGAGCCGGGTCCGGCGAAGTCGAAGCAGTCCGACGGGCACAAGGACACCCACAAGGACACGCACAAGGCGGACGAGGGCAAGGGCAAGCGGCGCCGCAAGGACAAGGACAAGGACCGGTCCGCCGAGGCCGCGGAGCCGGCCGAGGAGCATCCGGTACCGGTGGCCGACTCGGTACCGGAGCCGGCGACCTCGGACGAGGCCGAGTCGGACGTGGCGGTCGCCGCGGACGCCGAGGAACCTGCGCCGCGCAGCCGCCGCCGTTCGACGTCCCGGCGGCGCAAGACGGGCACCACCGACGAGCAGCCGGTACCGGCGGAGACTGTCAGCGCCGACTCGTGACCGGGTACCCCGGGCCGGCCGCCGTGAGCAGGTGGCCGGTTTGGGGACCGGGCGCGGCATGACGTACTCTTACCGGCGGCGTACTTCGTGCGTCACCGGCTCTGTGTGCCCCGGCCCCCGTGCAAGCGGCAGCGGCCCGAGGGCGCACGACCAGCCAGATCGCCCGCGAGCACCGCACCATTTCAGTGCCGTGGCACCGAACCACAGAGGGAGACCTGCGTCCCATGTACGCGATCGTCAAGACCGGCGGCAAGCAGTACAAGGTCGCCGAGGGCGACGTGATCGAGGTCGAGAAGCTCCAGGGCGAGCCCGGCGACACGGTGACGCTGCCCACGGTGCTGCTCGTCGACGGCGAGGGTGACGACACCACCGTCACGACCGACCCGGCCGTACTGGCCGAGGTCGAGGTGACCGGCGAGCTGGTCGCTCACACCAAGGGCCCGAAGATCCGGATCCACAAGTTCAAGAACAAGACCGGCTACCACAAGCGCCAGGGTCACCGCCAGCCGCTGACCCAGGTGAAGGTGACCGGCATCGAGAGCGGGAAGTAGGCGCCGAGATGGCACACAAGAAGGGTGCGTCGAGCTCGCGGAACGGTCGCGACTCCAACGCTCAGCGGCTCGGCGTGAAGCGCTTCGGCGGCCAGTCGGTCAACGCCGGCGAGATCCTGCTGCGTCAGCGCGGCACCAAGTTCCACCCGGGCGACCAGGTCGGCCGTGGCAAGGACGACACGCTGTTCGCGCTGTCCGCGGGTACGGTCGAGTTCGGCTACAAGCGTGGCCGCCGCGTCATCAGCGTGGTGAGCTGACCGCGCGTCGTAAGCCGTGGCGGCGTGGCCGTCGCGGTCATCGGGGCGTGGCGCCCCGGACCCCCGCGCAGGCGGGGAGGCAAGCCGTGGGACGGGCGGGCCGGTAGCTACCGGCCCGCCCGTTCTGTCGTCGCTGGCCGTCCGGTGTGCCCACGCACCACGGCACACTTCGGAGACATCTCATGACGACGTTCGTGGATCGCACCGTGCTGCACGTGCAGGCGGGCAACGGTGGGCACGGTTGCATGTCCATCCACCGGGAGAAGTTCAAGCCGCTGGGCGGGCCGGACGGGGGCAACGGCGGGCGCGGCGGCGACGTCGTCCTGGAGGTCGACCCGGGCGTGCACACGCTGCTGGACTTCCACTTCCGGCCGCATCTGAAGGCGGAGAACGGCCGCCCCGGCCAGGGTTCCGACCGGGACGGCGCGACGGGCTCCGAGCTGCGCGTACGGGTGCCGGACGGCACGGTGGTGCAGACGCCGGACGGCGAAGTACTCGCGGACCTGGTCGGCCCGGGTACGAGCTTCGTGGTGGCGACGGGTGGGCGCGGCGGGCGCGGCAACGCGGCGCTGGCCAACTCGCGGCGCAAGGCGCCGGGGTTCGCTGAGTTGGGTGAGCCGGGCGAGGCGTGCGACGTCGTACTGGAGCTGAAGAGTGTCGCGGACGTGGGGCTGGTCGGCTTCCCGAGCGCGGGCAAGTCGTCGCTGATCTCGGTACTGTCCGCGGCGCGGCCGAAGATCGCCGACTACCCGTTCACCACCCTCCAGCCCAACCTCGGCGTGGTGCGCGCGGGCGAGGTGACGTTCACGATCGCGGACGTACCGGGGCTGATTCCGGGTGCGGCGCAGGGCAAGGGGCTCGGGCTGGACTTCCTCCGGCACATCGAGCGGTGCGCGGTGCTGGTGCACGTGGTCGACCTGGCCACCGAGGAGCCGGGGCGTGACCCGGCGAGCGACATCGACGCTATCGAGGCCGAGCTGTCCGAGTACGGGGGGCTGGCGGACCGGCCGCGGATCGTCGCGCTGAACAAGGTCGACGTACCGCACGGGCGGGAGCTGGCCGAGATCGTCACGGCCGACCTGGCGTCGCGGGGCTGGCCGATCTTCGAGGTGTCCGCGGTGACCCGGGAGGGGCTGCGGGAGTTCGGGTTCGCGCTGGCGCGGGCGGTGTCGGAGTACCGGGCGGCGCACCCGCCGGCGGAGCCGACCCGGATCGTACTGCGCCCGACGGCCGTCGACGACCGGCAGTTCACGGTCGAGCAGGACGCCGACGGGACGTACGTGGTGCGCGGGCCGCGGCCCGAGCGCTGGGTGCGGCAGACCGACTTCTCCAACAACGAAGCCATCGGGTACCTGGCGGACCGGCTCGCGCGGCTCGGCGTCGAGGACGCGCTCGCGGGGGCCGGCGCGATGCCCGGCGCGCCCGTACGGATCGGGACCGTCGAGTTCGACTGGGAGCCGACGATGTCCGCGGGCGACTTCGTACCGGGGCGGCTCGGCACCGACTACCGGCTGGAGGACAACTCGCGGGTCGGCGCGGCGGACCGGCTCGCCGCGCGGAAGGCACGGCGGGACCGGGTCGACGTCGACGGCGAGTGGGATGGGGAGGACGACTCCTGACCTTCCCGGGTCAGGACTCTCCGGGTACTCGCTCGGCGCGCTCGCCGTTCTCGTGTTGTGCATGGCGTTGCGGGTGTTCGCCGCTCTCGTGGGGCTTCTTTCCCCGGTGTTGAGCGCCCTTGCCAGGGCTTGGGGGCGCGAGAGAGGACTCCGTCCTCTCTCGCGCTCTCTCCTGCACAGGGGGATCCGCCCCCTTGTGGATCCCCCTGAGTAGGCCGATGCTTTTGCGTTCGCCTCTCTGCACCGACCCAAGTCCTTGTGCGCCAACCGAAGTGGCTCGATCCACCGGGGCACCGTCCGGGCCTTGCTGCTCTGCGCTGGTCATTCGCCCTGTTGTGCTGTCCCCTCGTACCGGGGGTTCGGGGGTTCGGGGGGAGTGGGTGGGCGGGGGTACGGTGACGGGGGTTCGGCTGAGGTCGTGGTCGCGGGGAGGGGCGGCGATGGGTGGTGGGCTGGCGCGCCGCGGCGGGTCCATGCAGGACCGGTTCGGACGTGAGCTGCTGCGCCGGTTCCAGGGCAGCCCCGGGGTGGTGGACAGCTGGTACTCGGCGGAGCGGTTCGCGATCGGGTACCGGCGGGTCGTCGGCGGCGTTGTGAACTGGGCGTACCTGGGGAGCCTGTACGCGGAGTGCGCGGGACTGGCGGGGGAGCCACGGGACGCGGCGCTGGCCCGGTACGTGGCGTCGATGACGGAGCCGGCGACGGTGCCGCGCGAGTGGGGTGCGGCCGCGTCGCTGCTGCGGCCGGTGCTGTGCGGGACGGCCGTGGGACGCAGCGCCCCGGGGTCCGGGCGCGACGGCGAGTCGCTCGTACGACGGGCGGCGCTGCCGTTCCTGGACGAGGTCGTGGTGGTCGACCTGCCCACCACCATCGGGTACGTGACGCGCGACCTGGTGGCGTCGTGGCGGGTGTCGGTGGCGGACGTGTTCGCCGTGGCGCGGGCGAACCTGGCGGCGGACCGGCGCGAGGTGCTGTCCGCGGCGCGCCGCGAGCCGGCCGTGCTGCGGTTCGTCGACGACGGCGCGGCGTACTGGGTGTCCCGGCTGCTCGTACCGGGCTGGCTCGCCGGGCTCGGTGAGCTGGTCGGCGGCCGGCCGGTGGCGTTCGCACCCGACCGCGACAGCCTCCTCGTCGTACGCGACGGGCCGCAGGTGGCGGAGATGTTCGACATCGTGGCCGCGGAGTACCGGGAGTCGACGCGGGCGGTGTCGCCGGTCGCGTACACGGCGGACACGGCCGGCCGGGTCATGCCGTACCGGGTTCCCCCGGACCACCCGGCGTACGACGCGGCGGCGCGGGCGGACCGGCTGCTCGCCGCCTCCGCGTACGACACGCAGGCGGACCTGCTACGCGCGGACTGGTCGGTGGCGCAACGGGTCTCGGTGGCCAGCTACCTGCTGGTCGAGCCCGACCGGGCCGCGCCGTCGAGCGTGTCGACGTGGCGGCAGGACGTGGCGACGCTGCTGCCGGTCACCGACCGGGTCGCGCTCGTCGGCGCCGACCGGCGCGAATCGTGGCTGATCGGCTGGGACACCTTGATGTCCGGCGCGGCGCCGCGGCGCGTGCCGGGGCTGGTGCCGCCGCGGTACCGGGTGGGGTTGTGGCCGACCGGGGACTCCTGGCGCCGCCTCGTCACCGGCGCCTGGCACCGCGCCGACGGAGCGTTGGGCTGACGCGACCGGCGTCTGGCACCGCGCCGACGGTGCCTTGGATTGAGGCGAGCGGCGTGTGGCGTGCGGCGCCGCCGACGGCGCGCTGCGCTGACGGCGCCGCTGAACTGACGTGACCGGAATGTGGCGCCGCGCTGAGGGTGCCTTGGACTGAGGCGACCGGCGTGTGGCGTGCGGCGCCGCGCTTATGGCGCGCTGGGCTGACGCGAGCGGTGTGCTGCGCTGACAGCGCCGCTGAACTGACGTGACCGGAGTGGGGCGCCACGCCGACGGCGCCTTGGGCTGACGCGACCGCGTGCTGCGCTGTCGGCGCCCCTGAACTGACGTGGCCGGAATGCGCGCCGTGCCGACGGTGCTTTGGGTGACGCGGGTGCGCGTGGGAATCGCGTCGACGGTGCCTTGTGCTGAGGCGAGCGGCGGGGGCGGGTGGCGCGGCTCCGATGGCGCGCTGGGCCGACGCGACCCGGCGCGCGTGACTCGTAGGGTATCTGTTCATGAGCGCAGCGTTCGATTGTTCAATTGTTGAACAACATCTCATTGTTCAATTGTCCAACTGTTGAACAATGAGACAGTTGAACAATATGGCGACGCAGAAACATCACCCCAGGTCAGAGCCCCGGATCGACCGTACGTCCACGTGCGCGCAGGCGTACGCGGGAGGTCAGTGAGGTGGGCGGGCTTGTGCCGGGGCGGTTTCGTCGGCGCTGGTTTCGGGCGGGGTGGGGCGGCGGCCCTTGAGGAAGAGGCAGGACACGGCGGCGAGGGCGAGTACGGCGATGGGCAGGAGCAGGGTGGGTTTCATGGCGTCGACGAACGCGACGCGGAACGTGTCGACGGCGAGTGCCCTGATCTGATCGGCGACCTGGGCGGGTATGCCGGGTGGTAGCGCGGGTGACGGGTGGTGGGTGCCGACGTCGAGGCTGCCGGATACGTGCGAGAACCCGTCGACGAACCGGGAGCGGAACGCCGGCGGCAGTGCCTGCGCGTGCTGTTGCGCGGACTGGGTGAGTTTGCCGGACAGTTGCGCGGACAGCAGTGCCCCGACGGCGGCGGTACCGATGACGGCGCCGAGCTGGCGCGTGGTGTTGAAGACGCCGGATGCGGCGCCGGAGAGCCGGGGCGGGATGCCGCGCATGGCTTCGGTGGTGAGCGGGGCGAAGATGCCGCCCATTCCGACGCCGGCGATGAGCAGGGCGGGCAGGAACGTGAGCCGGCTGCTGTGCACTTCGGCGACGGCGATCAGGTACGCCATGCCGGTGCCGAACAGGACGAGCCCGGTGAGCAGGATGTACTTGCCGCCGATGCGGTCGGCGAGCCGGCCGGTGAACGGTGCGATGAACAGGGACACGAGCGGCATCGGGGCGAGGGTGAGCCCGGCGTCGAACGCGGACAGTCCGAGTACGGACTGGAGGTAGATGGTCAGCGGCAGGAACATGCCGAGCATGCCGAACGACATGGCCAGCGAGACCAGGTTCATCAGGGAGAAGTTGCGGTCGCGCAGGATCGAGAACGGGACGAGGGGTTCGCGGCGGTTGTAGTACTGGGTGAGCAGGAACGCGATGAGCACGACGACGCCGGCGCCGATGACGAGCGGGATCGTGACGAAGCCGCGGATGGTGCCCCAGTGGTAGCGCTCGCCCTCGATGAGCCCGTACGTGATGAGGAAGAGGGCGACGCTGACGAGGACGGTGCCGACGATGTCGAAGTGGTGGCGGCGTTGTTCGCCCCGCCCGGGCACGGTCCAGGCGGACAGCGCGAACGCGATGATCCCGATCGGTACGTTCAGGTAGAAGATCCACTCCCAGCTGGCGTACGTGATGAGCAGGCCGCCGAGGGTGGGGCCGGCGACGGCGGCGACCCCGGCGACCGCACCCCAGATGCCGAACGCGACGCCGCGGCGTTCGGCGGGGAAGATCCGGGTGATGATGGCCAGCGACTGTGGGCTGAGCAGCGCGCCGCCGACGCCCTGCACCACCCGGGCGGCGATGAGCTGGTCGGGGTTGCTGGCGAAGCCGCAGGCGGCGGACGCGACGACGAACACGACCAGTCCGATCAGGTAGATCGACTTGGCGCCGAACATGTCGCCGAGCCGCCCCGCCGTGATCAGCAGTACGGCGTAGACGAGGACGTAGCCGCTCTGGATCCAGAGGATGTCGTCGAGCGAGGCGTTGAGGCCGTCGCTGATGGCCGGGATCGCGATCGTGACGATCGTGGTGTCCAGCAGGATCATGAAGAAGCCGAGGCACATGGCGATCAGGACGACCCACGGGTTGCCCTTGATCCGGTGCCGCGCGGGCGTTCCGCCAGGCATCCTCCCACGCTAGGCCGCGGGTACGGCCGGCGCCGGCGGCCACCGGAAAATCGGGCTGCACGGACATCACGACATGGGTAATATCGGCGGGCTTGCCCGGGGTGTGGTGTGCCGGAGTTCGGCCCCACGAAGCCAAGAGCGGGCTCCTGCTACCGCCAGCCGCGTCCGCGGCGCGGCCGTGGCGGGCGCTCCCGCCGCCCTCCACCGGTCTGCCCGTGGCGCCATGAGATGTGGCCGAGGAGTTCCATGGGCACCGTTTCCACCGTGCTGTCACCTCCCGCCCTGCGTACCGGAATGGCCCTGGCCGGGGCCGGTTTCCGCCGCTGGGCCACGTACCGGCAGGCCATGCTGGCCGGTGCGTTCACCAACACCGTCTTCGGGTTCCTGCGTACCTCGGTGATGCTGGCCGTGGCGGCCGGCGCGGGCGGGGTCGCCGCCGGTTACCGGGGACCGCAGCTCGCCACGTACGTGTGGGTCGGTCAGGGCCTGCTCGCCGTGGTCCAGCTGTGGGGCTGGACCGAGCTGTCCGACCGGGTACGTACCGGCGACGTCCAGTCCGACCTCCTGCGCCCGGTCCACCCGGTGCTCAGCTACCTGGCCGCCGACCTGGGCCGGGCCGCGTTCGCGCTGTGCAGCCGGTTCGTGCTGCCGATGGTCGTCGGCCTGATCGCCTTCGACCTGTACCTGCCGCACCGGCCGGCCACGTACCCGTTGTTCCTGCTGAGCATGCTGTTCGCGACGGTGGTGTCGTTCGGCGTGCGGTACCTGGTGAACCTGACGGCGTTCTGGTTGCTGGACATCCGGGGCGTGATCATGGCCTGGCTGCTCTGCTCCAACGCCCTGACCGGCATGTACTTCCCGATCGCGTTCCTGCCCGGCTGGGCGCAGGCGGTGCTGTGGTACGCGACGCCGTTCCCGTCGATCCTGCAGGCGCCGGTGGACGTGGTCGTCGAGCGCGGTACGGCGGGGCACCAGGCGACGGTGCTCGCCGTCCAGGGGTGCTGGGCGGCCGTGATGCTGGCGGCGGCGGTGGTCGTGCAGCGCCGCGCCGAGCGCAGGCTGGTGGTGCAGGGTGGCTGACCGGCCGACGACCGCGGCGGCGTACCGGGCGTTGCTCGGCGCGCAGCTGCGCGCGCAGACGCAGTACCGGTTCTCGTTCGCGCTGGACACGGCGGCGAGCGCGCTGATCACCCTGCTGGACGTGGTGTCGGTACTGGTGCTGTTCCGGGTGACGCCGGCGCTGGCCGGGTTCTCGTTCACCGACAGCCTGCTGATCGCGGGGCTGGCGAACGCCGCGTTCCAGCTCTGCGACATGTGCGTGGGCAACATCGACACGATGCGGGAGTACATCCGGACGGGCCGGTTCGACGCGGTGCTGCTGCGGCCGCTGCGGGTGCTGCCGCAGCTGGTGTTCGGCGACTTCTCGCCGCGCCGGATCGGCCGCGCGGCGCAGGCCCTGGTGGTACTCGTGGTCGCGCTGTCGCTGGCGGACGTGACGTGGACGCCGGCCCGGACCGTACTGGTGGTGATCGCGCCGCTGTCGGGTGCGGTCATCTTCGGCGCGGTGTTCGTGGCCGGGTCGACGACGGCGTTCTGGTTCGTGGAGTCGGGCGAGTTCGCCAACGCCTTCACGTACGGTGGGCGCGACTTCACGATCTACCCGGTGGGCATCTACCCGGGCTGGTTCCGCGCCGTCTTCGCGTACTCGCTGGGCTTCGCCTTCGTCGCGTACTTCCCGGGCCTGGCGCTCCTCGGCCGCCCGGACCCGCTCGGTACGCCGGGCTTCCTGCCGTGGTGCTCGCCGCTCGTCGCGGTACTCGCGGCCACCGCGGCGGCGCTCGTCTGGCGCGTCGGCGTCCGCCACTACCGCAGTACCGGTTCCTAGGGAGGATCGCTGTGCCACTCATCGAGACGACGGGGCTGCGCAAGGAGTTCACGGTGCGCCGGAAGGCGGGGCGGTTCCGCCGGCGCCGGCACGCGGTGGCCGCCGTCGACGGGATCGACCTGGCCGTCGAGCGCGGCGAGATGCTCGGGTACATCGGGCCGAACGGCGCGGGCAAGTCGACGACATTGAAGATGCTGACGGGTGTGTTGAGCCCGTCGGGCGGTGAGGCGCGGGTGTGCGGCCTGCGCCCCGTCGCCCAGCGTACGAGGCTGGCCCGGCGGATCGGCGTGGTGTTCGGGCAGCGTTCGCAGCTGTGGTGGGACCTGCCGTTGCGCGAGTCGTTCCGGCTGCTGCGCTACGTGTACCGGGTGCCGTCGGCGGAGCACGCGGCGCGGCTGGCGGAGTGCCGCCGGCTGCTCGACCTGGACGAGTTCCTCGACACCCCGGTACGCCAGCTCTCGCTCGGGCAGCGGATGCGCGGTGAGATCACCGCGGCGCTGCTGCACGGCCCGGAGGTGCTGTTCCTGGACGAGCCGACGATCGGCCTGGACGTGGTGAGCAAGCAGGCCGTCCGGTCGTTCCTGGCGGACCTGGGCGCGGCCGGCGACACCACGCTCGTACTGACCACGCACGACCTGGCCGACATCGAGAAGCTGTGCCGCCGGCTGGTGGTCATCGACCACGGCCGGGTCGTACACGACGGGTCGCTGGCCGAGCTGCACGCCCGGTACGACTCGCGCCGGCGGGTGGTGGTGGACCTGGACGCGCCGTGGGACGGTACGCCGGTGCCGGCGGGCGCGACGGTGGAAACCGTTGCGGCGGACGGGTTCCGGGTCACGTTCGGCCTTGCCGGCGGTACGGCGGGGGACCTGGTCGCGGCGCTCGCGGGTACGGGTTCGCTGCGCGACGTGTCGGTGCTGGAGCCGGACATCGAGGAGGTCGTCGCCCGGCTGTACGCGGAGCCCGCCTGAGTCGATTGGGCCGGTTTGGGACCTCGCGGTGATCAGATCTCGCGTTAATCATTGACTAAATCCAGAAGACGTAAGAAACTTTCCGGCTATGTAGCAAGCTCGTACATGGTTGGCTCAGGGTGGGTCACCAGGCCGGGAAGGAACGAGCATGAGCGCAGACCGGAGGCAGCGGCCCGGACCCGGGTCGGCGGTGGTCGCCGGAGGTCCGGACGGCTCGCGCGCCGACGCGACCGTCCGCAACGCGATGGGGGCGGGGCTGTCGCGCCGCTCGGTGTTCGGCGCCGCGGCCGGGCTGGGGCTGGCCGCGGCGCTGGCCGGCTGCGGCCCGGACGGCGGCAGCGGCAAGGGCAGCGGCAAGCCGCTGGTCGTGCACGTCAACGACACCGGGTCGTGGCAGCGCAACTTCAACCCGTACGCGGTGACGCAGAACGTCGGCACCGTCGGACTGTTCTACGAGCCGTTGCTGTTCTTCAACAAGCTCAAGCCGAACGACATCCAGCCGTGGCTCGCCACCAAGTACGAGTGGAGCGACGGGGGCAAGACGCTCACCGTGACGCTGCGGGACGGGGTGACCTGGTCGGACGGCAAGCCGCTGACCGTCGACGACGTGGTCTTCACGTACCAGTCGATGCTGGACGACCCGTCGCTGAACAAGGGCGGCGTCGAGCTGTCCGGCGTCAAGGCGGGCGGCAAGGACACCGTGGTGTTCACGTTCCCGTCGACGTCGTACACGAAGCTGTGGAACCTGGCGGGTCAGGTCGGCATCGTGCCCAAGCACCTGCTGGCCGGCAAGAAGCTCGGCACCTTCACGAACCCGAACCCGGTCGGCACCGGGCCGTACACGCTGAGTTCGTTCTCCTCGCAGGTGTTCCAGGTGAAGGCGAACCCGAAGTACTGGAAGGGCAAGGCGAAGGTCCCGGTCGTCAAGTTCCCCGCGTACACGGCGAGCGCGGTGCAGACCGGCCTGCAGACCGGTGAGATCGACTGGGCCAGCGCGTTCGTGCCGGACCTGAAGAAGATCTACGAGCGCAACGACCCCGCGCACAACAAGCACTTCTTCCCGTCCGAGGGGCTCAACGCCCTGATGGCCAACACCGCCAAGGCGCCCTTCGACAAGCTGGAGGTACGCCAGGCGGTCAGCCTCGCGATCGACCGCGACCGGCTGGTGAAGAACGCCGAGCGCGGGTACGTCGGCGCGGCGCACCCGAGCGGCCTGCCGATGCCGGCGAACGCCGACTGGGTGCCGGCCGAGTACAAGGACGCGACGTTCACGGTCAACCAGGCGAAGGCCAAGGAACTGCTCGCGAAGGCCGGGTACGGCAGCAAGAAGCTGGCGTTCGAGCTGCTGGTGCCGTCGCCGTACACGGACTTCGTGAACGCGGCGCAGCTGATGCGGGAGGACCTCGCCAAGGTCGGCATCGCGATGACCGTACGCGGCGTGGCGATCCAGGACTGGGTGGCGAAGGTCGGCAAGGGCGACTTCGACATCACGCTGCGCGGCGCGGTCGCCGGCCCGACGCCCTTCTACCTGTTCCGGCAGATGCTGTCGAGCAAGCTGACCAAGCCGGTCGGGCAGGTCGCGACGGGCAACTACGGCCGGTGGAAGGACGCCGAGACCGACAAGCTGCTCGCCGCGTACGAGGCGACCGACGACGTGGCCAAGCAGAAGGCCGCGGTACAGGGCCTGGCGAAGATCGTGATCGAGCAGGTACCGGTGATCCCGCTGTTCGACAGCCCGTCGTGGTCGCTGTACCGGACCACGAAGTACACGGGGTGGCCGAGCGCGGAGGACCCGTACGCGATGCCGTCGCCGGCCACCGCACCGGACCTCGCCGTCGTACTCCTGCACCTGAAGCCGGTGTGACGCTTGCGTTACCTGCTGCGGCGGCTCGGGTTCTACCTGATCACGGCCTGGGCCGCCATCACCATCAACTTCCTGATCCCCCGGCTGATGCCGGGGGATCCGGTCGACCTCATGGTCGCCCGGATGAACGGGCAGATCGACCCGGACGCCATCGCCGCGATGAAGCGCGCGTTCGGGTTGACCGGCGGCAGCCTGTGGAGCCAGTACTGGACGTACCTGGGGAACCTGGCGCACGGTGAGCTCGGCCGGTCGATCACCATGTACCCGACGGAGGTCAGCAGCGTCATCGGCGGCGCCCTGCCGTGGACGCTCGGCCTGGTCGGCATCGCCACCATCATCAGCTACGTGATCGGCACCGGTCTCGGTGTGGTCGCGGCCTGGCGCCGCGGTACGTGGCTCGACTCGATCCTGCCGGCCACCACGTTCCTCCAGGCCGTGCCGTACTTCTGGGTCGCGCTCGCGCTGGTGATGGTGTTCGGCGTGACGCTGTCCTGGCTCCCGGTGTCGGGTGCGTACTCGCTGGACGTGGAGCCCGGGTTCACCGGCGACTTCCTCGGCAGCATGGCGTACCACGCGATCCTGCCGGCGATCACGATCGTCGTGGCGTCGATCGCGGACCGGGTGATGGGCATGCGCAACGTCATGGTGACCACCCTCGGCGAGGACTACGTGACGATGGCGGAGGCGAAGGGGCTGACCAGCCGCCGCGTCATGTGGGCGTACGCCGCGCGCAACGCGATCCTGCCGAACATCACGAGCTTCACCCTGTCGCTCGGTTTCGTGGTCGGCGGCTCGGTGCTCACCGAGATCGTCTTCTCGTACCCGGGGATCGGCTCGGTGCTGCTGAAGGCCGTGGAGAACGAGGACTTCCCGCTGATGCAGGGCATCTTCCTGATCATCTCGCTCGCGGTACTGGCGGCGAACTTCCTCGCCGACCTGTGCTACGTGGCGCTGGATCCCCGCACCCGGCAGGAGGCATGATGCCGCGCTCCCCGAAGATCATCGCCGGCGGCGTGATCCTGGTCTTCTTCATCCTGCTGGCGCTGGTCGGCCCGGTGCTCGTCGACGGTGACCCGACGAAGACCACCGACGTCGGGCTCGCCGGACCGTCCGCCGCGCACTGGCTCGGTACCACGCAGAGCGGCCAGGACGTGCTCGCCCAGGTCGTGTACGGCGCGCGCGTCTCGCTCGGCGTCGGCCTGCTGTCGGCGCTCATCGCGACCGTACTGTCCATTGTGGTCGGTCTGATCGGCGGGTACGCCGGCGGCGTGGTCGACGAGGTGCTTTCCTTGCTCACCAACATCTTCCTGGTACTCCCGGCGCTGCCGCTGGTGATCGTGCTCGCCGGGTACCTGCCGTCGCGCGGGGTCACGTCGGTGGCCGCGGTGATCGCGGTGACCGGGTGGGCGTGGGGCGCGCGGGTGCTGCGGGCGCAGACGCTGACGCTGCGCGGCCGGGACTACGTGCAGGCCGCGAAGGCCAGCGGCGAGCGCGCCTGGCGGATCATCTTCGCCGAGATCCTGCCGGTCGAGTTCCCGGTCATCGCGACGAGCTTCCTCGCCACCGTACTGGCCGCGATCCTCGCCGAGGCCGGCCTGTCGTTCCTCGGCCTTGCCAACCTGTCCACCGTCAGTTGGGGCACCATGCTGTACTTCGCGCAGAACAACCAGGCGCTGCTGGTCGGTGCCTGGTGGTGGTTCATCCCGCCGGGCCTGTGCATCGCGCTGATCGGCGCCGGTCTCGGCCTGCTCAACTTCGGCATCGACGAGATCGCCAACCCGCGCCTGCGTACGGTGCTTCCCAAGCGCCGCAAGCGTTTCGGGGCGGGCCGGTGAGCACGGACGATCGGCTGCGGCCGAGCCCCGGTACTGCGTCGTCCGCCGATCGGCGAAGCGAACCATCAGCGCCGAGCGCCCCGGGCAGCCCGGTACTGTCGATCGAGGGCCTGTCGGTGGACTACCTGACCGGCTCCGGCGCGGTACACGCGGTGGACGGGGTGTCGTTGACGTTGCGGCGCGGCGAGATCCTCGGCCTGGCGGGGGAGAGCGGCAGCGGCAAGTCCACCCTGGCGAACGCGGTGGCCCGGCTGCTGCGCCCGCCGGCGGTGGTCACCGCCGGCAGCGTCACGTACCACCGGGCGGACGGGTCGGCGACGGACCTGCTGCGGATGGGCAAGCAGGAGCTGCGGCGGTTCCGGTGGAAGGAACTGGCGGTCGTCTTCCAGTCCGCGATGAACTCGCTGAACCCGGTGACCACGGTGGGCAGCCAGGTCGACGACGTACTGCGGGCGCACGACCGTTCGATGTCCACAGTGGAGCGTCGGGACCGCGCGGTGGAACTGCTGCGCCGGGTCGGCATCTCCGCCGACCGGGCCAAGAGCTACCCGCACGAACTGTCCGGCGGGATGCGGCAGCGCGCGGCGATCGCGATCGCGCTGGCGCTCAACCCCGAGATCATCATCATGGACGAGCCGACCACCGCGCTGGACGTGGTGGTACAGCGGGACATCCTGCGGGAGATCAAGGCGCTGCGCGAGGAGTACGGCTTCGCGGTCGTGTTCATCACGCACGACCTGTCGCTGCTGCTGTCGATGGCCGACCGGATCGCCGTCATGTACGCGGGCCAGCTCGTCGAGCACGGCGCGGCCCGCGACGTGCACGACCACCCGCGGCACCCGTACACGCTGGGGTTGTTGCGGTCGTTCCCGAAGCTGCGCGGACCGCGCGAGGAACTGCTCGGGATCCCCGGCACCCCACCGGATCTGCGGGACCTGCCGCCGGGCTGCCCGTTCCATCCGCGGTGCCGGTTCGCGGTCGACGCCTGCTCGGCCGAGCAGCCCGAACTGACCGAGGTACACAGTGGACAGTGGGCGGCGTGCCTCGCGCACGGCCCGTCGTACGGACCGGTTCCGGTGGAGCTGAGCGCAGGGGGGTCGCGGTGACCGACGAGGTCGTACTGGCGGCGGAGAACGTCACGAAGCACTTCGCCGCGTCCCGTGGCCGGCGCTTCGGCCTGGGCAAGCGCCCACCGGTACGCGCGGTCGAGGACGTGAGCCTGAACCTGACCGCGGGCCGGATCACCGCCATGGTGGGCGAGTCCGGCTGCGGCAAGTCGACGGTGGCCCGGATGCTGGCCCGGATCTACCCGCCCACCAAGGGCCGGATCCTGTTGCGCGGCAAGGAGGTCACCGACTCGCGGGCGTACCGGCGGAACGTGCAGATGGTGTTCCAGGACCCGTTCGCGTCGCTCAACCCGTTCCACAAGGTGCACTACCACCTGGCGCGGCCGCTGAAGCTGCACGGCCACGCCCGTACGAAGGCCGAGGTGGACGAGCAGGTCGCGGCGCTGCTGGAGCGGGTGAGCCTGACCCCGGTCGAGCAGTTCATGCACAAGCTCCCGCACGAACTGTCCGGCGGCCAGCGGCAGCGCGTGGCGATCGCCCGCGCGCTCGCCGCGCAGCCGGTCGCGCTGATCGCCGACGAGCCGGTGTCGATGCTGGACGTGTCGATCCGGCTGGGTGTGTTGCGGCTGCTGGAGAAGCTGGCGCGCGAGGAGAACCTGGCGCTGCTGTACATCACGCACGACATCGCCAGCGCGCGCTACTTCGCCGACGACATCCTCGTCATGTACGCGGGGCAGCTCATCGAGCAGGGGCCGAGCCAGCGGGTCACCGACGACCCGGCGCACCCGTACACGAAGCTGTTGCTGTCGGCGGCGCCGGACCCGGACCAGGTGGACGACGAGGAGGACACCACCGACCACGGCGAGCCGCCGAGCCTGATCAGCCCGCCGTCCGGCTGCCGGTTCCACCCGCGCTGCCCGGTCGCGCTGCCCACGTGCAGCACCACGGCCCCGCTGTTCACCGCGCTCGCCGACGACCACCACACCGCCTGCCACCTGTACGACCCGGCTACCGTCGCCGGATGAGCAGCGCGGTGCCCACGCCGGCGGCGAGTACCAGGGCACACGCCAGGCCGAACGCGGCGGCGGTACCGTCGGCCGCCGCGTGCGGGCCGCGCGCGGCGGCACCGTACACGGTGGTGAGGACGGCGAGGCCGAGCGCGCCGCCGATCTGCTGGAGGGTCTGGAGGGTGCCCGAGGCGGCGCCGGTGTCGGCGGGCGCGACGGTGCCGAGGATCGTCGCCGACGCCGGTACGAAGCTGGCGCCGACGCCGACGCCGAGCAGCGCCATCGGCCCGAGTACGCCGGTGAGGTAGTCGTCGGCGGCGTCGAGTCGGCTCAACCAGGCCGTTCCGGCGGCCAGGAACAGCGCGCCGGCGAGCATCGTCGGCTTCGCGCCGAACCGCGCGATCAGCCGCGGCGCGTACCGGGCGACGACGAACGACAACCCCGTCAACGGCAGGAACGCCGCCCCGGTACGCAGCGCGTCGTAGCGCAACGCGCCCGCCAGGTACTGGCTGACGAAGAAGAACGCGCCGAACATGGCCGCCGGCAGCAACAGCATGCTCAGGTACGCGCCGACCCGGTTGCGGTCGGCGAACAGCCGCAGCGGCAGCAACGGTTGCCGTACCCGGGACTCGACGAGCAGGAACGCGACCAGCAGCGGCACCGCGACCGCGAACGCGGCGACCGTACCAGGGGCGCGCCAGCCGGCCGCCGCCGCGTGCAGGAACCCGTACGCCCCGGCGCCGACGGCTCCCGTCGCGGTGAGCGCGCCCGCCACGTCCGGCCGGCCAGTGGCACGCGGCGTCTCCGCCAGCGCGAGTGGCGCCAGGAGTACCAGGGCGATGCCGATCGGCACGTTGACGAACAGGACCCAGCGCCACGACACCCACGCGGTCAGCATCCCGCCGACGATCAGCCCGACCGAACTCCCGGCGCCGCTGATCGCGGAGTACAGGGCGATGGCGCGGACCCGGGCGGGGCCGTCGAACGTGGTCACGACGAGCGCGAGCGCGCTGGGTGCCGCCATCGCCGCACCGACCCCCTGCGCGGTACGCGCGGCGATCAGCATCCCTGCGCTGCCGGCGAACCCGCCCACCAGCGACGCGGCGGTGAACAGCGCGATCCCGGCGAGCAGCAGCCGCCGCCGGCCGAGCAGGTCGCCGGCCCGTCCGCCGAGCAGCAGCAACCCACCGAACGCCAGCGTGTACGCGTCCATCACCCACGCCAGGCCCGTCGGCGAGAACCGCAACCCGGTACGGATCTGCGGCAGCGCCACGGTGACCACGGTGGCGTCGAGGATGAGCATGAGCTGGCAGGTGAGGATCAGCGTGAGCGCCAGCCGGGCGTACCGGGGCCGGGTGGCGCGGGTGAGGGTCGTCGTCATTGGTGTTCGATCGGCTCTCTGCGCGAGGATGGGCACACACGAGCACGGCGGTAATCTGGAGACAGTCTCCGGTTCCGCCGGGGACGACAATACGGAGATGGTCTCCGTTTGGCAACCGGTTGGGAGACAGATGGGTACCCCGGTGCGGGCGATGCGCCCGATGCGCGCCGACGCGCGCCGCAACTACGAGCGGCTGCTGTCCGTCGCCCGGGACACGTTCACCGAGCACGGCGCCGACGCCAGCCTCGACGACATCGCCCGCCGCGCCGGCGTCGGCCCCGGCACCCTGTACCGGCACTTCCCCAACCGGGACGCGCTGCTCGGCGCCGTACTCGCCGACTGGGTCGAGGACCTGCGCGGCCAGGCCACCGAACTCTGCTCCGACCCGACACCCGACGCCGCCCTCGAACGCTGGCTCGGCCTGCTCCTCGGCCACCTCACCACGTACAAGGGGCTCGCCGCCGCGATCATCGCGAGTACGGGGGAGGACCACTCCGCGCTGGCGCACGCCTGCGACCCGATCCACGACACCGGCGCCACGCTCGTCACCCGCGCTCAGTCGGCCGGTACGGTCCGCGCCGACGTCACCGCCGCCGACATCCACCGGATGGTCCACGGCATCGCGCTGATCACCGAGAACCTGCCCGACCGCGACGACGCCGCCCGCCGGATGCTCGCCGTCCTCACCGCCGGCCTGCGTACGCCCTGACCACGGTGGCGCCGGGCGCCGCGGAACCGGCGCGGCCCGTCAGAAGTGTTCGAGCAGGAACGGGGTGGCGCGCGGGAACAGGACACGCAGCGCGTCCGCGGTCGGCGCGTCGAGCGTGCCGTACCCGCGGAGCGGCAGGTCGGCCGGGTCGAGCACGCCGTACACCAGCGCGGCGAGGCCGTGGCCGGTCAGCTCGGCGGTCGGCGTACCGCCGGGGTGGACCGACAGGGTGCCGTTGCCGGCGAACGTCCACACCCCTCCGACCAAGTCGTCCACCACCCGGACGGTGACCTCGCCCGTACCGACGGGGATGCCGGCGAGGCCGGGCACGGACAGCACGCGGACCATCGGCGCGGGCTCGTGCAGCGGCGCCTGCCGGGACCGGACGGTCACGTCGATGTCGGTCACCCAGGTCGCCGGCTCGTCGACCGGACGCAGCGGCAGCGACACCGTCGTCACCTGGTCGGTGTGCCGGGCCAGCCAGCCGAGCAGCAGCGTGCGCGCCACCGCCCCGTCGTACTGGAAGCGCTGCACGGACAGCTCCCCGCCGTACTCCCGGATCTCGTACGTCAGGTAGCCGGCGGGGCGGCCGTCGACCCGGGCCACCGCGGCCCACGTACGGTCGTCGGCGTGGGCGGCGGCCAGCTCGGGGTCGGCCCGCAGCGCCATGCCGTGCGTGGTGCGCTGCGCGGCCTCGGTCACCGCGCGGACGTCGGCGGCCACCTCCGGCAACCGGGTCAACGTCACCTCACCCGGTACGTCCGCGCGCAGCAGCGGGGCGAGGTCGGCCGGGTGCAGCGTGGCCCGCGGCTCCGCGCCGATCCCCACGTACCCGAAACGCTCGTAGAACGACGCCCGGAACGGGTACAGCGCGCTGACCACCTGGCCCTGGTCGCGCATGTCGGCCAGCACGTGCGTGAGCATCTCGCGGGCGAACCCGCGCCGCCGCCCGGCCGGATGCGTCGCCACCCCGGCGACTCCACCCATCGGCAGCAGCGCACCCCGTACGTTCTGGGTCATCTCGACGACCGTGGCGGTGGAGCGCGGCTCCCCGTCGTCGAACAGCACGTGCACCCGCCGGTGTCCGATCGACAGGTGCCGGCGCAGCTCGGTGAGGTCGTCGGTGCGCGGACTCGCCTCGAACGCGTACGCGGTGAGCGGCCGCCCGAAACGCAGCCGCTCCTCGCCCTCGACCAGCCGGATCTCGGTCACCCGGGCCCCCCTACGGACGCTCGCCGATCTTGACCTTCGGGTTCGGCATCCGCAGCTTGCGGAACGTGATCGAGCGCATGATCGCGTACCAGTAGAGCCCGCCGAAGCGGACCTGCGACTTCGGGTACTTCGCCTTCACGGTCTTGCGCACCCGCCGGCAGACCAGCACGCAGTCGGCGATGAAGATCACGGCCAGCGCGTACCACAGGAACTGGGTGACCAGCCGGACGACCGGCGGCATGCCCTGCGACGTGCCGATCAGGATGACCAGGGCGGCGATCAGGAAGTAGCTCCCGACGTTGCGCCGCGAGTCGACGACGTCGCGCACCAGCGCGCGCTCGGGGCCGCGGTCGCGGGCCGGCAGGTACCGCTCGTCGCCGGCCATCATCTTCTGCCGGGCCTCGGACCGCTCCACGCGCTGCCGCTCACGCAGCCGGCGCGCGGCCTCCTTGCGGTCGGCCGGCGGCGCCTCCGCGGAACGCTTCTGCGCGTCCTTCCGCTTCGGGGTCGGCCGCCCCTTCTTCTCCGTGTACGCCTTCGGGCGCGCGCCCGCCTCGACCGGTGGCGTGTCGTCCGCGCCGTCCGGTTCGGTGGCGGCGGGCTCGGTCTTGCGCTTGAACAGGGAGGGCACGCACGAAGGGTAGCCGGAATCAGCGTGCCGCTTCCACCGGGCCACCGGCGGCCAGGCGTACCGGTCCGGTCGACGACGGCATGCCCGGGCCCTCGACCGTCGCACCCAGCGCCGCGAGCTTCGCACCGAAGTCCTCGTACCCACGGTCGATCAGGTTGACGCCGAAGACGCGGGAGGTGCCCTCGGCGGCCAGCGCCGCGATGAAATGGCTGAACCCGCCGCGCAGGTCCGGAATGACCAGGTCGGCCGCCTGCAGCTTGCTCGGCCCGGAGATCACCGCCGAGTGCCGGAAGTTCCGCTGGCCGAACCGGCACGGCGTCGACCCCAGGCAGTCCGAGTACAGCTGGATCGTGGCGCCCATGCTGACCAGCGCGTCCGTGAAACCGAGCCGGTTCTCGTACACGGTCTCGTGGACGATCGACAGGCCGCGCGCCTGGGTCAGCGCCACCACGAGCGGCTGCTGCCAGTCCGTCATGAAGCCGGGATGCACGTCCGTCTCCAGGGCCACCGCCCGCAGGTCGCCGCCCGGATGCCAGAACCGGATCCCGCCGTCGGTCGGCGAGTCGTCCACCTCGAACTCGCCGCCCACCGACCGGAACACGTTCAGGAACGTCATCAGGTCCGCCTGCCGCGCCCCGCGTACCGTCACGTCGCCGCGGGTGGCCAGCGCCGCGCACGCCCAGCTCGCCGTCTCCAACCGGTCCGGCAGCGGACGGTGCCGGTAGCCGCGCAGCCGCGGTACGCCCTCGATCCGGATCACCCGGTCGGTGTGGATCGTGATGATCGCGCCCATCTTCTGGAGCACCGCGATCAGGTCGCAGATCTCCGGCTCCACCGCCGCGTTGCGCAGCTCGGTGATGCCCTCCGCGCGCACCGCGGTCAGCAGGATCTGCTCCGTCGCCCCCACACTCGGGTACGGCAGCGTCAGCTTCGTACCGCGCAGCCCGGCCGGCGCCGTGATGTCCAGCCCCTGCGGCGTCTTCTCCACCGTCGCGCCCATCGCGCGCAACGCGTCCAGGTGGAAGTCGATCGGCCGGTCACCGATCCGGCACCCACCCAGGTCCGGGATGAACGCGTGCCCCAGCCGGTGCAGCAGCGGCCCGCAGAACAGGATCGGGATGCGGCTCGACCCGGCGTGCACGTTGATCTCGTCGACGTTCGCGCTCTCCACGTTGGACGGGTCGAGCGTGATCCGCCCGTCCGGACCCGCCGTCACGTGCACGCCGTGCAGGTTCAGCAGCCCCGACACGACCTCCACGTCGCGGATCGCGGGCACGTCGTACAAGGTGCTCGGGGTCTCGCCGAGCAGCGCCGCCACCATCGCCTTGGAGACCAGGTTCTTCGCCCCGCGTACCCGGATCTCGCCGTGCAGCGGCGTACCGCCCCGCACCACGAGCTGGTCCTCCGGGGCCAGCAACGACCCGTCCGCGAACGACACCGGCCGCTCCGCCACCGCCGTACCCCGCGCCGCAGTACGCGGCGGCGTCCCGTGCGCCACCGACTCGCCGCTCCCTCCGGAGAACGCCGCGGGTGCGGTCCGGTCTCCGCTCTGTGCGGATGGTTCGCTGCGGCCTTCGGCGAGTGCCGTGGTCGGGGGTGCGGGTGGCTGCCTCCGGTCTCCGCGCTGCGCTGTCGGTTCGCTGCGGCCTTCGGCGAGTGCCGTGGTCGGGGGTGCGGGTGGCTGCCTCCGGTCTCCGCTCACGGCATCTCCTCCTTGGTTGCTCGCGGGACGTACGCCGGGCCGCCGTGGCCCGGGCCGGACCTTAGCGGTTCCGTTACCGAACGCAGCCATCCACGCGCCGACGCGTGATGAATCCCCCACTCCGACCCGGGCCGCAACCGCCGCGGGCAATCCGTCGTCGTACCCTCCGCGCACCGCGCCGGACCTGCCGGTACGCCCGAAGTCCGCCATGCCGGAAACCGCCGGTCGCCGGTGCGTCGCCGGTCGGCTCCGCGGGACACCGGACGGGACCTCTCCTCACTGTCCGCTCAGATCGGGCGCGGCGCGTGCCGACTGCCGGAACCGCGTCACCCGGCAGTGGTACGACCTGTCGGGCGTGCGGTTGACTGCCTCCCATGCGCGTACTGATCTGTCCCGACAAGTTCGCCGGCACGCTGAGCGCCCCCGAGGCCGCCGACGCGATCGCCGCCGGCTGGCACGACTCCGCGCCCGACGCCGACGTCGACCGCCGCCCGCTCGCCGACGGTGGGCCGGGCTTCCTCGACGTACTCGACGCGTCGCTGTCCGGTACCCGGGTGCCGGTGCGGACCGTCGACCCGCTCGGCCGTTCCGTCGACGGCTGGCTGCTCGTCGTCGGCGACACCGCGTACGTGGAGAGCGCCCAGGCGTGCGGCCTGCACCTGGTCACCGCCGAGGAGCGCGACCCGAATCGGACCACGTCGTACGGGCTGGGGCTGCTGCTGGCGGCGGCGGCCGAGGCGGGCGCGCGTACCGCGGTGGTCGGGTTGGGTGGGTCGGCGACCAACGACGCCGGGGCCGGGATGCTCGCCGCGCTCGGTGCCGCGCCGGTCGACGACGCCGGGCGGGTCCTGCCGTACGGCGGGGCCGCGTTGACGCACGTCGCCGGCCTGTCGGGGGTACCGGTGCTGCGGCAGATGGCGCTGGTCGCGGCGACCGACGTGGACAACCCGCTGACCGGGCTGCACGGCGCGAGTTCGGTGTTCGGCCCGCAGAAGGGCGCCGACCGCGCCGACGTCCTGCTGCTCGACGACGCCCTCACCCGGTACGCCCGGGTCCTGGTCCGGGACGTACCCGGGTGCCCGCCGGACGTGGCCGAGCTGCCCGGTGCGGGTGCGGCCGGCGGACTCGGCGCCGCCCTGTACGCGCTGGGCGGCCGCCGCGAGTCCGGCGCCGGCCTGGTACGTACGGCGGTGGGGTTGGACGCGGCGCTCGACGAGTGCGACCTCGTCGTGACGGGGGAGGGGTCGTTCGACTTCCAGTCGCTGCGCGGCAAGCTGCCCGCGGTGGTGGCGGCGGCCGCGGCCGAGCGCGGCGTACCGTGCCTGGTGCTCGCCGGGCGGGTGGACGTCGGCCGGCGCGAGTCCGCCGCGGCGGGCATCGAGGCGGCGTACTCGGTGGTCGAGCAGGTGGGCGGGGTCGAGGCGGCGATGGCCCAGCCGTACGCGGGGCTGCGCGCGCTGGCCGCACGGGTCGCCGGACAGTGGGCCTGAGTACCGCGAACCGGACATACCCACCGTGAGTCCGTGACTGCGGGGCAGCTCACTGGACGAGCCGAAATGCTGTGCGACTATGGGAATGCATGCCAACGGCGCCGTTGTTCACGCCAGGTGGCAGGCGGGCCACGGCCCGCACGGCTGGGAGGTGCCCCGCGACGGGCACACCTGGCGGACAGCGACGACACGACCGACCGGCGCAGGGAGCACCACGTGACTGTTCAGCAGACCACCGAGACCACGTCCGACGGGATCCAACTCACCGACGGCGCGGCGGAGAAGGTCAAGGCACTGCTCGACCAGGAGGGCCGGGACGACCTGCGGCTGCGGGTCGCGGTCCAGCCGGGCGGCTGCTCCGGCCTGCGGTACCAGCTCTTCTTCGACGAGCGTTCGTTGGACGGCGACGTCGTCAAGGACTTCGGCGGCGTCGGCGTCGTCGTCGACCGGATGAGCGTGCCGTACCTGTCGGGCGCGACCATCGACTTCGTCGACCGCATCGACCGCCAGGGCTTCACCATCGACAACCCGAACGCGACGGGTTCCTGCGCCTGCGGCGACTCGTTCCACTGACCGTCGAGCGCTGACAGACCCATCCGGCGCGGGGCATCATGTGCCCCGCGCCGTTTTGCGTCCGCTCCGGCCGATGCTGCGGCGTGTCGCCTGGTCCGGCGCCGCGGGCGTACCCGTTGGTCGGCGGTGGCGTCGGCTGACATGATCGTCGGCTGTGAGTACGCACGAGTCCGCGGTCGGCCGGCACGCGAGCTGGCTGGAGCTGTTCTTCGACCTCGTCGCGGTCGCGGCGGTGGCGCAGCTCGCCCACCGGTTGCACGGCGAGGTGGGCCCGTCCGACGTGGGCCTGTTCGTCCTGCTGTACCTGGCGGTCTGGATGTGCTGGTCGGCGTTCACGCTGTACGCCAACGTCGCCCGCGAGCGCACCCGCCGCCGGTCGATGCTCGCCGCGATGTTCGTCATCGCGATCATGGCGGCGGCGATCCCCGAGGCGACCGGGCCGCGCGCCGTCGTCTTCATCGTCACGTACGTGGTGGTCCGCGCGCTGGGCGCCCGAACCTGGCAGGGCACCGGCACCCACCTGACGGCGTGGCCGTCGGTACAGGGCCTGATCGGGGTGCTGCCGTGGGTGGCGTCGATCTGGGTCGACCCGCCCGGCCGGTACGTGCTGTGGACCGTCGGCCTGGCCATCGACATCGTGCTGCCGCTGCTCGCGAACGCGGAGCGGCGCGTCCCGCGCTTCGCCCAGCGGTTGATCGAACAGCAGGCCGAACGCGAGGGCCGGGCCGCGCCGGACATGTCGACCCTCGTACCTCGGCCGGCGGAGCTGGACCTGCCGCACCTGGCCGAACGGCTCGGCCTCTTCCTGATCATCGTGCTGGGCGAGGCCGTACTCCAGGTCGTGTCGGCGGCGGCGGAGCTGCCCTGGACGGCGGGCCTGATCGCCGTCGCGCTGGGTGGGTTCGCGCTGCTCGCGGGCATCTGGTGGCCGATGTTCCGGTACGGCCTGGTCGGTAGCGCCGGCCGGATGCTGCCGGTACGGCTGGCGATGCCGCTGCACTTCCTCACCGCGGCGGGTATCACCGCGCTCGCGGTCGGACTGGGTGGCCTGGTCGCCCATCCGGTCGGTCCCGCGCCCGTCGCCGACCGGTGGCTGCTGTGCGGTGGTCTGGCGGCGTGGGGCCTGTCCGGGATCCTCGGCGCGCCGCGGGCCGGGCGTACCCACTGGCTGCTGGTGGCGGGGGCGCCGGGACTCGTCCTGACGCTCGGCCTCGGCGCGTTCGGTGCGCGGCTGCCCGGCGTGGCCCTGGTCTGGCTGCTCGTCGTCGTGGTCGGCGGGCACCTGGGGTACGGCATGCGCCTCGATCGCCGTGCCGTGACGGCCTGACCCGCGCCACCCGGTACGCGGCGCGGCATTTGTGCGGGTACGGTTCCCGGCGGCGGGGCGTGAACGCGCGACGAACGGCCGGTACGCTGGCGCGGCGCCCAGTTGGCCGAGAGGTAACCGTCCGGAAGGTTCCGTCATGAAGATCGCCGTCGCTGGATCGATCGCCACCGACCACCTGATGCACTTCCCGGGTCGGTTCGCCGACCAGTTGCTGCCCGACCAGCTGCACCAGGTGTCGCTGTCGTTCCTGGTCGACGAGCTGGAGGTACGCCGCGGCGGGGTCGCCGCCAACATCGCGTTCGGGATGGCGCAGCTCGGGCTGAGCCCGGTGCTGGTCGGCGCGGTGGGCTCGGACTTCGCCGACTACCGCGGCTGGTTGGAGCGGCACGGCGTCGACTGCGCCTCCGTGTACGTGTCGGAGACCGCGCACACCGCCCGTTTCGTCTGCACCACCGACGAGGACATGTGCCAGATCGCCTCGTTCTACGCGGGTGCGATGGCCGAGGCGCGCAACATCGAGCTGCAGCCGGTCGTGGACCGGTTCGCCGGCCTCGACCTGGTCTTGGTCGGTGCGGACGACCCGGAGGCGATGCTGCGGCACTCCGACGAGTGCCGGGAACGGGGGCTGCGGTTCGCCGCCGACCCGTCGCAGCAGCTGGCCCGGATGTCCGGGCCGGACGCGATCCGGCTCATCGACGGCGCCGACTTCCTGCTCACCAACGACTACGAGAAGAGTCTGCTGGAGCAGAAGACCGGGCTCACCGAGGCCGAGATCCTGGACCGGGTCAAGGTGCAGGTCACCACGCTCGGCAAGGACGGCGCCCGGATCACCGGCAAGGGCATGGAGCCGGTGCACGTACCGGTGGCGAAGGAGATCGCCGCGCACGACCCGACGGGCGTCGGTGACGGCTTCCGCGCCGGGTTCTTCGCCGGCCTGTCGTGGGGCCTGTCGCTGGAACGTTCCGCGCAGGTCGGCAGCATGCTCGCCACGATGGTGCTGGAGACCGTCGGCACCCAGGAGTACGTGGTGAAGCCGGTCGACTTCGTCGCCCGGCTGGCCGAGTCGTACGGCGACGAGTGCGCCGACGAGGTGCGCGGTCACCTGCCGGAGTGACCTGGTCGGCGCCCCGCGACCGGCACGCGGGGCGCCGAATTTCGGCCAACCACCATCGAACGACGTTCGTACCCCATCGGCGTGCGGTCGGTGCAGGTCGAGTAATCTTCCGACCGTTGGCGACACCAGTCGCCGCACCATGTCCCGGCGGTCGGGCACGTTGACAGCCAGGATCGTTACCGCAGAGGAAGGCAGGAGCAGGTGGTCGCAGGTCCATCAGACTCCGCTCGCACCCGCCGTCCGGCCAGGGCCGGCCAGGGATCCCGCCGCGGGTTCCGGCGCCTCGCCGGTGTCACGGCCGGTGGAGTGGTGCTTCTCGCGTCGCTTGCGGGCTGCTCATTCAAGGACGCGTTCGCTTTCGGCTGGCCGCACGGCGGCATCACGCCGCAGGCGCACCGGATGTACGACATGTGGATCGGGTCGACGATCGCCGCGCTGGCGGTCGGTGTGCTCGTGTGGGGCCTGATCTTCTGGTGCATCATCCGCTACCGCAAGCGTGGCGAGCAGCTCCCGGTGCAGACCCGGTACAACCTGCCCATCGAGCTGGTGTACTCGATCGTCCCGTTCTTCATCATCGCGGTGCTCTTCTACTACACGGCGATCACCGAGTCGTACGTGAACAAGGAGCACAAGAACCCGGACGCCACGGTCGACATCGTCGCCTTCAAGTGGAACTGGCAGTTCCAGTACCCGGACAGCAAGGACAACAAGGGCGAGCCGGTCGCCACGACCGGGTCCAGTGACTACATCCCGGTGCTGGTCGTCCCGACGCACAAGACGATCCGGTTCAACGAGACCAGCCAGGACGTCATCCACTCGTTCTGGGTGCCGGAGCTGCTGTTCAAGCGGGACGTCTTCCCGAAGCCCACGACGAACTCCTTCGAGGTCACGGTCGAGAAGGAGGGGGCGTACGTGGGGCGTTGCGCCGAGCTGTGCGGCACGTACCACTCGCAGATGAACTTCGAGCTGCGCGCCGTGAGCTGGACCGACTACCAGAAGTTCCTGCAGGACAAGCAGAAGGGGATGTCCACCCCGGCTGCGCTGTCCGACATCGGCCAGGCGCCGTACGCGACGACCACGCACCCCTTCAACACCGACCGCACGTCGCGGAAGGCGAGTTGAGATGAAGACCGAGTCCCGAATCTTCAACCTGGTCGCCGTCTTCCTCGCGATCGCGGCCGTGGTGTACGGGTGGTGGACGCACGCGTCGACCGGGCACGTCGAGGTCATCGGCGTCGTCGCGCTGATCCTGTCGATGCTGCTGCTGTTCATGTGCGGCTTCTACTTCGCGTTCATCGCCCGCCGGATGGAGCCCCGCCCGGAGGACCGCGAGGACGCGGAGATCGCCGAGGGCGCCGGTGAGATCGGGTTCTTCAGCCCGGGCAGCTACTGGCCGTTCGGTCTGGCCTTGGCCGCCGCCGTCGCCGGCATCGGCGTCGTGTTCTGGCAGGTCTGGCTGCTCATCGCCGGCCTGGTCGCGGTGGTCCTCGCGGTCTGTGGCTTCGTCTTCGAGTACTACACGGGCACCCGGCGCGTACACGGCCACGACTGAGTTTGGTTGTGGTCGCTGCGGCGGCCTGACTCGCTCACGTCCCCCGTGGTGAACGAGCAAAAGAGACCCGCCATTGGCGGGTCTCTTTCGTTGCTGTGCTTAGTGTTGCCTGGGCTTTCGCCTGGGTCTACGCGGCGCGGCGGGTGGTGCGTTCGGCGCGGGGTGGGAGCGCGGGGTCGACCAGGTACGCGGTGGCGCAGGTCGTACAGCAGCGCTCGGGGCAGTCGTCGCCGTGGCCGTCCCGGCACTCGGGCCGTTCGAGGACCCGGTCCGTACGGCAGGTCGGGCAGTAGGCGATCTCCTCCACGTAGCCGACGGTGCCATGGTGGGCGGCGCCGGTCGGGGACCTGGGGCCGCCGGCGTGTCGTACGCGGGGGTCAGGGGCCGACGCCGCGCAGCAGGGTGTCGACGAGGCGGGCGGCGAGGGCGTCGACGTCGGTGTCGTCGCGCCGGTCGGCGGTCTCGTGGATGAGCGCGTAGTAGACGCGGCGGGCCCAGTCGGGGTCGACGTCGGCCCGGAGTACGCCGGTGTCGCGGGCGCGGCGGAACAGGCCGATGCAGCGGTCGAGTACGTGCGCGTGCACGTCGGCGACCTCGGTGTTGGTGGTGGGGCGGCTCATCGCGAAGCCCCAGCCGAGCTTGACGCGCAGCACGTTCGCGGTGACCTGGTGCAGGGCGACCAGCGGCGGAGCCGCGTCCGGTACGGCGTCGACGGCGGCGCCGAACTGCCGGGCCGCCCACACCGACAGCGCGTCGAGCAGCGCCTCCCGGGTGGCGAACCGCCGGTGCACGGTCGTACGCGCGACGCCGGAGGCCGCGGCGATCCGTTCCATGCTGGCCGCCGGGTCGTCGGCCAGCACCCGTTCGGCGGCGCGCAGGATCGCCTGCTCGGTCCGCTCGGTGTCGGCCCGTTTCGTTCGCTCCACCGCCCACTCCCTCTCCCGGCCCGGCCACACTGCCAACACCCGGAACAGTAACAGTGGCGTGGCAGCTCACACCCTACTTGCAACAACGCTGATGCATGTCGTACGTTGACCGGCATCGGAGCTGACGCAACTTGGAGGCGATCATGGATCTGGGGCTGACCGGGAAGACCGCGCTGGTGACGGGCGCGAGCCGTGGCATCGGACTGGCCGTGGCGGCCGCGCTGCGTGCCGAGGGGATGCGCGTCGTCGGCGCCGCGCGTACCGCGTCGCCGGAACTGGCGGCGACCGGCGCGGTACCGCTCGTCGCCGATCTGTCCACTGTGGATGGTCCGGCCGAGCTGGTCACGCGGGCGCTCGCCGAGCTCGGCGAGATCGACGTACTCGTCAACAACGTCGGCGGTGGCGACAGCGGCGAGGGCCAGACCGGCGGGTTCCTCGGCTTCGACGAGGCGGCCTGGCAGCAGGGGATCGGGCTGAACTTCCTCAGCGCCGTGCGTACGACCCGGGCCGCGCTGCCGAGCCTGCTGCGCCGGCGTGGCGCGATCGTCACCGTGTCGTCGATCGGCGCCCGTCAGCCGAGCGAGGGCCCGGTCACGTACACGACGGCGAAGGCGGCGCTCACCGCGTTCGGGAAGGCGCTCGCCGAGGAGTTCGGGCCGCAGGGGGTGCGGGTCAACACCGTGTCGCCGGGACCGGTGCGTACCGCGATGTGGGTCGACCCGAACGGGTACGGCGCCGCCCTCGCCGCCGCGATGGGCGTACCGCACGAGGACCTGATCGCCGGGCTGCCCGCCGGCGCCGGCCTCACCACGGGGCGGCTGATCGAGCCGGCCGAGGTCGCCGCGCTCGTCGCGTACCTGGCGTCGCCGCTGGCCGGCAGCGTCGCCGGCGCTGACTACCGCATCGACGGCGGCGCGCTCAAGGTCGCCTGACCCGGCAGTTCAGGGGCGCGGGAGGCGTTTCGCGACGCCGTCCGGGGTCTGCCGGTAGCCGGCGACGTCGAGGCCGGGGCGGGACGCGGGGAGTACGACGGTGTGGGCGCCGAGGCGGGCGGCGAGCCGTTCGGCGGCGGTGAGCAGGGCGCGTTCGGCCCCCGTCGCGCCGGGGGTGACGACGAGCGGGTCGAGGCGTACGACGCCCGGTGCCGACGGCGCCAGGCCGCAGCACCCCACCGGTACGCCGGCGCGGGTGGCCAGCACGAACCGGGTGCCGGCCGGTACGGTGACCAGCTCGGCGAGGCGGGGGTCGTCGGACGCGACAGGTGCGACGTTGATCATGCGAGCGCCAGCCCGGACTCGATGGCCATGTCGAGGAAGTCGAGCGTGTCGCGGCGGAGTACGTCGGGCGGTCCGTACCGGGAGGGGTGGCCGGCGCGGATGCCGAGCGCGTCCACGACCAGCGCGTGCCACCGCGGATCGAACGCGGCCAGCGCGTGCCCGCCGCCCACGCACTTGGTCGACAGCCCGCCGACGCTGAGTACCTTGTGCAGCCGGCTCACCCCGAGCACCGCCCAGCAGGCCGCCCACTCCACCGTCCCCGCCGGCACGTCCTCGCCCGCGGCGGCGAACCGCGCGTGCAGGGACCGCCAGTACGTGGTGAGGTTGTCCAGGGTGTACGCGCGAACCGGGTCCGGGCCGGCGCCACCGATGTCCACCGCGCCGGGTTCCGGTCCGCGTACGGCGAGGCCGGCGGTGGCGAGCTCCGCGAACGTCACCGGGTTCAGCGCGAACCGCGTCGCCTCCTGGAACCCGTCCGGCGACATCGCGGGCGCGTCCGGGCAGTCCGCCCCCGCGGCGACGTCGTCCCAGCTCAGATGGGTGCCCTCGAACGCGATCCCCGGGTACTCGCGGCCGACCGCGGCGTGCGCGGCGGACAGTGCCGCGAGATCCGCCGTACCGGCGTGCCGGGAGAGTACGGCGACGAAGTCCACGTCGCTCGCGCCGTCGTGGAAGTCGCCGAGCGCCACCGAACCCACCAGGTACAACGCGTCGACGAGCCCCGGCGCCTGGTCGTCGACGGTACGCAGGAACGTGTCGGTGAGCGCCGTGGCGGGCGCGGGGATCGGCATCCGGTCACGGTACCGACACGACGAGGGCCCGCCGGCGGTGGCGGGCCCGGCGAGGTCGACCGTCAGCGGTGCACGGCGCAGAGCACGATCCGCTCCGCGAACGTGCCGTTCTCGGTGGCCTTCTTCTCCCGCAGGCGCTCCAGCTCCTCCGGGTCGGTGGACAGGTCGATGGCGAGAGCGCGCACCACCTCAAGGATGTCCACCAACTCGGCCGGGTTCTCCTCCTCCAGGAACTCGTGCATCTCCTCGACGAGCTTCGCGCGCAGCAGCGCCCGGTACTCGACGGGGTCGGCGACACGGGTCTCCGGACGGGCACCGGAAGCGGTCACGATCTCGGGGATCCGGTCCCGGACCAGCTTGTCGTGGCGTTCGGTCGGCATCGCACCATTTTGCGAGAGACAACGCCGGAACGCCACCGAAGCCTGCGACCGGTTCGTCCAACAATGCGGACATTCCTGCCAGCCAGGTCGGAACACGACCCGAAAACCCTCGTACGAGGTCCTTCCCACACCACCCGAGTGGGGCCGGGCCCGCGACGTACGTGCCGCGGCGGGCCCTCGACCAGTGGCTCAGCGCGTCGCGACGTCCACCCAGGTCGCTAGCGTGGCGGCCGCCGCACCCGAGTCGATCGCGGTCGTGGCCGCCTCGACCCCCTCGGCCAGCGCCGCGGTCACGTCACCGTCGAGCCCGCGGTACGCCGCGATCGCGGCCGCCGCGTTGATCAGCACCGCGTCCCGCACCGGGCCGGACTCACCGGCCAGCACCCGCCGCGCCACCGCCGAGTTGTACGCCGCGTCGGCGCCGCGCAGGTCGGCCGCCGTGGCCGGGGCCATCCCCAGGTCACCGGCGTGCAGCACGATCTCGCGGACGTCCCCGCCGGAGACGACCCACATCCGGGTCGGCGCCGTGGTGGTGAACTCGTCGAGCCCGTCCTCGCCGCGCAGTACCAGCGCGGAACAGCCGCGTTTCGCCAGCACCGCGGCCAGCACGGGGGCCATCCGCAGGTCGGCGCAGCCGATCGCGCCGGCCCGCGGGGTCGCCGGGTTCGTCAGCGGTCCGAGGAAGTTGAACACCGTCGGTACGCCGATCTCCCGCCGCGGCGCGCCCACGTGCCGGTATCCCGGGTGGAAGCGGGCGGCGAAGCAGAACCCGATGCCCGCCTCGCGTACGCACCGGGCGACGTCGTCGGGCCCCAGCTCCAGCGGTACGCCGAGGGCTTCGAGCAGGTCGGCGGCGCCGCAGCGGGAGGACGCGGCCCGGTTGCCGTGCTTGACCACCGGTACGCCAGCGCCGGCGACCACGATCGCGGCCATCGTCGAGATGTTCACGGTGTGCGCGCCGTCCCCGCCCGTACCGACGACGTCGGCGGCGTCGGCGAGCCCGTCCACGCGCGCCACGTCGGGGCGGGTGGTGTGCGCGAGCATGACCTCGGCGATCGCGGCGACCTCGGCCGGCGTCTCGCCCTTGGCCCGCAGCGCCACCGCGAACGCGCCGATCTGCGCGCCCGTGGCGTTGCCAGCCATGATCTCGTCCATGGCCCAGGCGGTGTCCTCGACCGCCAGGGACTCGCCGCGCAGCAGCGTGGACAGCAGTACCGACCAGGTCCGATCGGCCATGGTGGGCCCCTCTAACGGTTCGTGGCGACCCGACCGTCGCGCTGCTGCCGGAGCAGGTCGGCGAGCGTCTCGGCGGTGGTCACCGGGTCCAGCGGGTGGGCGAGCACGGCGTCCGCGAGGGACCAGGCGGCGAGCCATCGGTCGGCGTCCCGGCCGACCACGACGACCGTCACCGGCGGGTCGAGAATCTCTTCCTTGACCTGGTGTGCGATGCCGATGCCGCCGGCGGGCCACGCCTCGCCGTCGAGCAGCATCAGGTCCACGTCGTGCTCGTCGGCGTGCTTCAGCACGTCGCGCTGGTCCGCGCTCTCGACGAAGGTGACCGCCAGATCCGCAGCGGGACGGGCGCCGATCGCCAGCCGCATCCGCTCCCGGACCTTCTCGTCGTCGCTGTAGAGCAGGACGGTGCGGGTGGTCGGCTCCTGGGCGTTGGCCATGTCTTCAAGCTCCCGCAATATGTGCTGGCCGGACGCCACGGATCGTACTCGCCGCCCCCGCCGGCACCGCGCCCGCCTGCGTTCCGGTGATTTTGACCCCCGCACCGCCCGATCGGTGCAGGCTTGAGCTCGTACCGGCGGCAACCGGAGGTCGTGCATGCGGGCACACAGGCGCGGGACGAGTGGTACGAGGGCGACGGGTGACACCCGGCGGTCGGTGCCTACCTCGGAGGGGCAATAATGTCCGGCGTGACTGCGGCCCCCGCTATCGAGCAGAGTCGGATCCACTCGCTGACCAGGCCCAACATGGTCAGCGTCGGTGTGATCATCTGGCTCTCCAGCGAGCTCATGTTCTTCGCGGCGCTCTTCGCGATGTACTTCTCGATTCGCGCCGCCGCCCCCGGTCTGTGGGAGCACCACACCAAGACCCTGGACGTGCCCTACGCGCTGACGAACACCATCATCCTGGTGCTGTCGTCGGTGACCTGCCAGTTCGGTGTGTTCGCCGCCGAACGCGGCAACGTCTACGGGCTGCGCCGGTGGTTCTCGATCACGTTCATCATGGGCCTGATCTTCGTGCTCGGGCAGCTGAACGAGTACCACACGCTCTACGGCGAGGGCCTCAAGCTCAGCACCGACGGCTACGGCTCGATGTTCTTCCTGACCACCGGGTTCCACGGCCTGCACGTGACCGGCGGACTGATCGCGTTCATCATCTACATGGTCAGGACGACGCTGTCGAAGTTCACACCGGCGCAGGCGACCGCGGCGATCGTCGTGTCGTACTACTGGCACTTCGTCGACGTCGTGTGGATCGCGCTGTTCAGCATGATCTACATCCTGAAGTGACGCCGGTGCCCGACACCCCAAGTGAATTACATCGTCGCCGGTGGGCACCTCGGCCGGCGGCGACCGACCCGCAAGGTGAGGCCATGACAGTGCGACGCGCGGCGGCCCGCTCCGCCGGAGTTGCGATGCCGACTCCGGAGGCCACCCCATGACGGCTGCTCGTACGGATTCCCGCGCCAAGGGAGGGTTGCGCCGCAAGCTGGGCACGGCGGCCCGGCTGGTCGCGGCGCTGGCACTCGCCGGCGGCGTGTACACGGCGTTCGCCCCGTCCAGCCAGGCGGACGACACACCGAAGCAGCAGGCCCTGTCGGCGGCCGCCCAGCACGGCAAGCAGCTGTACGACACGAGCTGCATCAGCTGCCACGGCCGCAACGCCGAGGGCGTCAAGGACCGCGGCCCGAGCCTGATCGGTGTCGGGTCGGCGGCGGTCGAGTTCCAGGTGACCTCGGGCCGGATGCCGATGGGTCGGCAGGAGGCGCAGGCCACCCGGAAGACGCCGAAGTTCGACGACACCCAGGCCAAGCAGCTCGGCGCGTACATCCAGGAGCTGGGTGGCGGGCCGCAGATCCCGGACGGGAACCTGCGCAAGGGTGACCTCGCCGCCGGTGGCGAGCTGTACCGGGTGAACTGCTCGTCCTGCCACGGCTTCTCCGCCGGTGGCGGCGCGCTGTCGTCCGGCAAGTTCGCGCCGAGCCTGAGCCCGGCGACGGACCGCCAGATCTACGCGGCCATGCTCACCGGCCCGCAGAACATGCCGGTCTTCGGCGACAACGAGCTGACTCCGCAGGAGAAGATGGACATCATCGCGTATGTCCAGAACATGAAGGCGGACCAGGACCCGGGCGGCTGGAACATCGGCGCCATCGGACCGACGACCGAGGGCCTGGTCATCTTCCTGGTCGGGATCACGTCGCTGCTGTTCGCGACGCTCTGGATTGCGGGGAAGTCATGAGCACACCGGACACCGAGCGCGAGGCGCCGGAGTTCGACCCGGACGACCCGAAGCTGACCCGCTTCGACCTGGTACGGGAGGCCGCCCGTCGGGACGGCGTCGAGATCGTGCACTACGAGCCGCGGTTCACGCAGCCCGGTAGCAAGGAAGAGAAGCGCGTCGTCCGGTTCATCGCGCTGTGCTTCGCGATCGTCGGCCTGACCGCGCTCGCCTTCATCGTGGCGTACGTGGCGTGGCCGTGGCAGTACAAGGGCGGGGCGAACCTCAACAAGTGGTACACGCCGGTCCTGGGCGCGACCCTGGGCCTGTCGCTGCTGTTCATCGGTATCGCGATCGTGACCTGGGCGAAGAAGCTGCTGCCCGAGGAGGTCTCGGTCCAGGAGCGGCACGAGGGCGCGTCGCCCGACGACGAGCGCAAGCTGACCGTCGCGACCACCCTGAACGTGGTGGACGAGCTGGGCATCAAGCGCCGTCCGCTGCTCAAGGGCGCGATCGCGCTCGGCCTGGCGCCGGTCGGCGTGGCGGCGATCATGCCGCTGGGCGGCCTGATCAAGGACCACCGGTCGGACCTCATCCACACCGCGTGGAAGAAGGGCGTCCGGCTGATGCACGACGATGGCACGCTGGTGCGGCCGGAGGACGTCAGCGCGGGCGGCCAGATCACGGTGTTCCCGGCGATCCCCGAGGGCAACTCCAACAAGTACGCCGACTCGCCGACGCTGCTCATCCACCTGCGGGAGGACGACGCGGCGAAGACGCGGGCCAACGCGCTGCCCATCAACAAGGGCGCGCAGTGGCAGAACTACGTGGCGTACTCGAAGATCTGCACCCACGCCGGCTGCCCGGCCAGCCTGTACGAGCAGCAGACCAACCGGCTGCTCTGCCCGTGCCACCAGTCGCAGTTCGACATCCTCAACAACGCCCGCCCGATCTTCGGTCCGGCCACCCGGCGGCTCCCGCAGCTTCCGATTACGGTGGACGGTGACGGCTACTTCGTCGCCACGTCGGACTACAAGGTTCCGATCGGCCCGGGTTTCTGGGAGCGGCCATGAAGCGTCCGAAGTTCAACCCGAAAGAGGCGCCCGGCCAGGTTGCCGACTGGACCGACCAGCGCCTCGGCATGGCTGGGTCGATCCGGCGGCAGCTCCTGAACAAGGTCTTCCCGGACCACTGGTCGTTCATGCTGGGCGAGATCGCCCTGTACTCGTTCATCATGCTGCTGCTGACGGGTACGTTCCTGGCGTTCTTCTACACCCCGTCCTCGACCGAGGTCGTCTACCACGGGTCGTACGTGCCGCTCCAGGGCATCAAGATGTCCCAGGCGTACGCGTCGTCACTGAACCTGTCGTTCGACGTGCGTGGCGGCCTGATCCTCCGGCAGATCCACCACTGGTCCGCCCTGCTGTTCATGGCGTCGATCGTCGTGCACATGCTGCGGATCTTCTTCACCGGTGCGTTCCGGCGCCCGCGTGAGGTCAACTGGATGATCGGCTTCCTGCTGTTCTGGCTGGGCTTCCTGGAGGGCTTCGCCGGCTACTCGCTGCCGGACGACGCGCTGTCCGGTACCGGCCTGCGCATCGCGGACGCGATCATGCTGTCGATCCCCGTGGTCGGCACCTGGGTGTCGTTCTCGATCTTCGGGGGCGAGTTCCCGGGGGACGTGATCCTGCAACGGTTGTACATCGCGCACGTGTTCCTCGTGCCGGGCATCATCCTGGCCTTGGTCGCGGTGCACGTACTGCTGGTGTTCAAGTTGAAGCACACGCAGTGGGCCGGCCCCGGCCGGACCGAGCACAACGTCGTCGGGCACCGCATGTTTCCGGGCTTCGCGGCCAAGGGCGCGGGCATGTCGATGGTGGTCTTCGGCCTGCTGGCGCTGCTGGGCGGGCTGATCCAGATCAACCCGATCTGGCTGTTCGGCCCGTACAAGGCGGCCGTGGTGTCGTCGGCGTCGCAGCCCGACTGGTACGTGATGTTCCTGGACGGGTCGACACGTCTGATGCCGCCCTGGGAGATCCGCATCCACCTGTTCGGCCACGGGTACACCGTGCCCCCGTTGTTCTGGCCGACGGTGGTGCTGCCCGGCATCCTGACGATGGTGGGCCTGCTGTATCCGTTCCTGGAGCAGCGGTTCCTCAAGGACAAGGCGCACCACAACCTGCTCCAGCGGCCGCGCGATGTGCCACTGCGGGCCGGCCTCGGCGCCATGGCCGTGGCGTTCTGGCTGGTACTGACGATCTCCGGCGGCAACGACGTGCTCGCCCAGAAGTTCGACATCAGCCTGAACGCGATGACGTGGGCCGGCCGGATCGGCATCCTGATCGTCCCGCCGCTGGCGTACTACGTGGTCTACCGGCTGTGCCTGGGGTTGCAGCAGCACGACCGGGAGGTCCTGGCGCACGGCGTCGAGACCGGCATCATCAAGCGGCTGCCGAACGGCCAGTTCATCGAGGTGCACCAACCGCTGGGCCCGCCGGACGAGCACGGCCACACCGAGCTGCCGTACCGCGGCTGGGTGGTGCCGAAGAAGATGAACCGGATCGGCGCGATCGGCCCCGCGGTCAAGGGCTTCTTCGTACCGGTGGAGAAGCCGGAGGAGGCCGCTCCGGTCTCGCCGGCCCCGTCGCGCGAGGAGATCACCTCCGGCCGCGACTAGGTCCACGACCCACGAACGGGGCGTCCGCACTGCGCGGGCGCCCCGTTCCGTTTGCCCCACGACCCCCGGGTACGGCAGGATGCCGGCGTGGCGATCGCCCTTCCAGACACTGAGGTCTGCACGTTCTGCGGCACGCTTGCCGGCGACTTTCCGTACACGATCCTGGATCGGGACGACCGGGTGGCCATCCTGGTCACCCGGGAGCAGCGGGGCGTCGCCCACCTGCTCGTCATCCCGGTACTGCACCGCGCGACGGTGCTCGACCTGGCACCGGACGAGGCGTCGGCGGTGATGGCCGGCGTACAGCGGGCGGCACGTGCGGTGGCCGCGGCGCACGACCCGGACGGCATCTGCGTCTGGCAGAACAACGGCGTACCGGCCCGGCAGACCGTGCCGCACGTGCACTTCCACGTGGCCGGTACGTTGCCGGGCGGCGGGACCGAGTGGGGTGACGTACCGCGGCTGTCGGTGGGGGAGACGGACGAGATCGCCGAGCGCCTCCGCCCCCACCTGTAGCCGGGCGTTCCCGGGCTCCGTCGCCGGCTGGGAGCCGGTGGCGCCGGCTCAGAGGGTGTCGGCGAAGGCGAGGAGGCGGGCGGCGAGCGGGCCGCCGGCCCGGGTCCAGCGGAAGTGGTTCATCGGGGCGCCGGACTCGTCGCTGGTGTAGTGGTGCCGGGTCACGGTGGTGCCGGTGAACTTCGCGGTGAAGTGGTCCAGGGTGGACGCCGGGGTGAGCCGGTCGCCGGCGACGCTGACCCCGAGCACCGGTACCTTCACGTCGGCGAGCCGCGCGTCCGCGTCGGCGCCGTCGATGGCGGGGAAGTCGCCGGTGCGTACGACGTGGGCCCAGTCGCGCATGATGCCTCGGGACTGCCGGCCGCCGAAGCCGAGCCGGTGGCCCGGCCAGTATCCGAGGCCGGCGGACAGCCCGGTGATGACCGGGGTGACGGCGCGCAGGCCCACCCCGTACCAGCCGGGGTAGTAGCGCTTCCACGGGGTGCCGGAGGCGACGAGCGCGAGGCCGGCGCCGGTGCCGCCGAGGGCGAGGTGGAGTGCCGCGGCGTGGCCGCCGAGGCTGTGCCCGATGAGCAGCGGCGCGTCGGCCCCGAGCTCGGCCAGTACGGTGGCGACGTCGTCGACGAGCTCCGCGTACCCGTAGCGGCTGGCGCGGGTGGGCAGCGGGGTGCTGGCGCCGGTGCCGCGCAGGTCGGCGACGACGACGTCGAGGCCGCCGGCGGTGAGCGGGGCGACGAAGCCGTCGTAGTACGCGGCGGGGACGCCCATCGCGGGCAGCAGCAGCGCGGTGCGCCCGCCGCCCGCCGGGTGGACGCGCAGCGCGAGGCGGTCACGGCCGCGCGTCAGGTACCGGGTCTCGACGGGACTCATGCCCTCATGTTACCGGCGGGTAGCGACGATGGCTGTGGCGTTCGTCGCCGTACCGACCTCGACCGTGACGTACCGGGGGTCGGTCAGCCAGGCGAGCCGCAACCCGTCCGGCCGCCCCTGGTACGTCGGGGGCCAGTCCGGCGACGGCGTGAAGTCGTCCAGCACCACCACGCCGCCCGGCGCGACCAGCTCGGTCACCGCGTCCGGCCCGCCCTGCTTCGCCCCGCCGTCGCAGAACAGCACCCGGTACGGCCCGTACCCGGCAAGCGCTTGCCAGTCCTCCGCCAGCACCCGTACGGCCGGGTCGTCGGCGAAGAGTGCGGCGGTCGCGGCGGCACGGGCCGGGTCGCGTTCCACGGTGACCAGGCGGGCGCCGGCCGGCAGACCCGACCGCAGCCAGGCCGTACCGACGCCGTGTCCACCGCCCGCCTCGCCGACCGCACCGTCCCCGGCCGTCGCGGCGAGCGCCGCCAACAACCGGCCGACCCCGTCGGTACACGAGAATCCGAAGCCGGAGGCGCGGGCACCTGCGCGGGCGGCGGCGACCAGCGGCGGCACCGGCCGGGTAGTCAGTCGGCGTCCTCGAAGCCGATCGCGAACGCCTCCTCCAGGTCGTGCCGGGAGTACGCGCGGAACGCGATGTGCGTCTCGGTGTCGACGACGCCCGCGGTCTTGCTGATCCGGTCCGCGATCACGTCGGCGATGTTCTCGAACTCGCGGACCCGGACCACGGCGATCAGGTCGACGTTGCCGGCCGTCGAGTACACCTCGCTGACGCCGGGCAGCTCGGCGAGCGTCCGGGCCACCTCGGGGATCGAGTCGGTCTGGCACTGGATGAGGACGATCGCGGTGATCACCGTGCGCTCCTGCCTGTCGACCTGCCCTGCCCGGTCATGCTAAGTCACGCCGCCGGTCGGCCGGCGCGGACCGTCACGGGCGAGCCGTCCGGTGCGACCGCGCGTACCGCGTCGACGAGGTGTTCGCCGGCCCGTACGGTCGCGCCGGGCCAGACGACGCTGCGGGTCAGCGTGCCGGCCACCGTCGCGCCGGCGCCGACCACGCTGGCACCGCCGGAGGCGTGCAGGTTCGCGGCGAGGTAGTCGGCGGGGGTGCCGCAGTCGAGGAAGACCCCGTCGTACCGGACGAGGTCGAGGCGTCCGGCGGCGTCGGCGTGCCGCCACGGGACGTTCAGCTCGGAGGCGCCGGTGGGCAGCGCGGCGACCAGCGGCCACGGGGCCAGCGACGCGCCGGCGAACCGCAGCGTACGTGGGCCGGCGCTCGGGAAGTCGCCGCGCGTGGCGTCCGGTACGACGAGGAGCCGGGGACGGTCACCGGCCCAGCCGGCCAGCAGCTCCGCGTACGGCGCGCCGCCGGCCAGGTAGCCGTCCGCGTTGCACACCAGGACGTCCCGGCCGGCGATCCAGTCCCGCAGGTTCGCCACGCCGCCCCCGGTACCGAGCGCGGGCGGCGGCTCGACCGACACGTGCACCCGGCCGTCCAGGTGCGCGACGATCGCGTCCGCCAGGTAGCACGCGTTGACCGCGACGTGGGCGGCACCGGCGAGCCCCAGCCCGGCGAGCCGGTCGAGCGTACGGTCCAGCAGCGGCACGCCGTCCACCGGACACAACGGCTTCGGTACCAGCTCGGTCAGCGGACGCAGCCGCCGGCCCTCACCCGCGGCCAGGACGACCGCACACAGTTCCCGCACGGGTCGTCAGGTCCGTTGCGGATCGAACACCGCGGCGTCCACGTCACCGTCGTGCCCGGCCAGCGGACCGATCCCGTACCGCGCGACGAGGCGGGCGGTCGGCAACGTCAGGCGCGGCAGGTCCGACACCGGGAACCAGCGCGCCTCGTGCACCTCCACCGCGTCCACCGCGATCGGATGCGCCGCCGGATCGATCCGCGCCACGAACACCGTGTCCACCCACTGGCCGCGCGGATGCACCACCGCGTTCGGTACCGCCGGGGTCAGGGTGTCCGGCACCAGCTCGATGCCCGCCTCCTCGGCCAGCTCCCGCGCCGCGCACGCCCGCGGCTCCTCGCCCCGCTCGATCAGCCCGCCCGGCAGCGTCCAGCCGAACCCGGGCGGCTGGTGCAGCAGCAGGATCCGCGCCTCCGCCGGCACCACGTGGGCCGGCACCCCGGCAGGCACGCTCGCCGCGTCCAGCAGCAGCGTCACCGCACCCAGCGTGTACGTCGGCGCGACGGTGCGCACCACCCGGCGCCGTACCCGGCTCGGCAGCCGGTGAAACACCCGGAAGCCGATGAAGTACGCGTAGCCACGCAGGCCGGACGGCCGCCGAATCGTCATGCATCCAGGCTATCGACCGCCACTCGGGCACGCATGATCACGTCACCGAGGGCCGGGAGTACCCGGGGAGGGCCGTGAGATGGCCGCTGCGGCGTCGACCGGGCGGGACGGTGCCCGTGGGGTCAGCTCGGTGGTACGACTGGGCGAGGCGGCGCGGGAGGCCCGGCGCCGACAGGGCTACGTGGTGGCGGTGCGGTCGACGGAGGCGATGAGCCGGCCGACGACCTCGTCGGCGGTCAGCTTGCCCGCGGACACCGCGACGAACAGCGCGTCCAGGTCCGGAAAGCCCAGCTCGTGCGCGGTACTGACGAGCGGGTCCTCGGCCGCGAGGGCGCGCTCCTTGCGGCGCAGCGCGCGGGCCACGGCGACCCGGCCGGCGTCGATGCGGTCGTTGAGGGTGTCGACGGCGGTGTCCGAATCGGACCGGTGGAACCACTTGCCGATGGCGAGCCGGGCGTTGGCGCTCTTGGCGAAGCCCAGCCACTCCTTGGAGGGGCCGGGATAGTCGCCCGCGTTGGTGGTGATGACCTCCACGACGTCGCCGTCCTCCAGCACCGTGGAGACCCGGGAGAGCCGCCCGTTCACGTACGCGCCGATGAGGCGGTCGCCGGTCTGGTTGGACTCCGAGTACGCGAGGTCGACGGGGGTGGCGCCGGCGGGGAGGATCACGCGCTCGCCGCCGGTGGTGAACACCTGGACCTGGTCCTCGGAGAGATCACATCGGAGCGCGTCGAGGAACTCGGCCGACGCCAGCGCGTCGCGCTCCCAGACGAGCAGCGACTGCAGCCAGTCGAGCCGCTCCCGGCCGCCGGTCGGCGCGGTGCCGTTGCGCAACTGTACGACGATGCCGAACTCGGCGGTGTCGTTCATCTCCTCGGTACGGATCATCACCTCGACCGGCTGCCGGCCCGGCCCCATCACCGTCGTGTGCAGCGACTGGTACAGGTTGAACTTGGGGGAGGCGATGAAGTCCTTGAACCGGCCCGGAACGGGGCGCCACAACGCGTGCATGGTGCCGAGCGCCGCGTAACAGTCGGTGGCCGGGCCGTCGACGATGACCACGATGCGGGGCGGGTCGTTCGGCTCGCGGAGCGGACCCGACGTCATCTCGTGGTAGATCGACGAGTGGTGCCGGGACCGCCGGATCACCTCGGCGTCGATCCGGTCCCGGCGCAGCGCACCGGACACCGTACGGATCACGTCCATCAGGTAGCCGCCGTCGTCGGCCCGTTCCGTCAGGTACTTGTCGATCTCCAGGAACATGTCCGGGTCGATCGTGCGCAGGACGATGTCCTCCAGCTCGGCCTTGAGCACGTGGATGCCCAGCCGGTCCGCCAGCGGTACGAGGACGTCCTGGGTGGCGTTCGCGATGCGGAGCTGGGAGCTGCGGGACTTGTGCTGGAGGGTGCGCATGTTGTGCACCCGGTCGGCCAGCTTGATGATCAGGACGCGGACGTCCTCGCCGGCCGCCACGATCATCTTGCGGATCGTCTCCGCCTCGGCCACGTCGCCGAAGAACACCTTGTCCAGTTTCGTCACGCCGTCGACCAGCAACGCCACCTCGGTGCCGAAGTCGGCGCGCAACTGCTCCAGCGTGTACTCGGTGTCCTCGACCGTGTCGTGCAGCAGCGCCGCCGCCAGCGTCACCGGGTCCATGCCCAGCTCGGCCAGGATCTGCGCGACCGCCAGCGGATGGCTGATGTACGCCTCGCCGGAGCGACGGACCTGCCCGGAGTGCATCCGGTCGGCCACCTCGAACGCCCGGAGCACCAGCGCCGCGTCGGGCCTCGGGTACGAGCCGCGGTGGGCGCGCACCAGCGCCTCGATCGGCGTCTCCGTGCCGCCGGAGCCGCCCCAGGGCAGCATCGCGCGAAGCCACCGGTACAGCGGTGCCGTGGCGCGGCGGTCCGGAGCTGCGGACTCCGGCGCCCGGGCGGGCGGATCGGCAGCCCATGAGGGGTTGGCTCCGAGGCTCAACGCCACCTCCGCATCCGACCTGGTGTGGTCTGACGGGTCCTTACACCGATCGTAATCGGCACGATGTTCGGCCGATCAGCCAATTACACCTGACCGTTCGATGGAAACCAACGAGCGGTCCGGTGCCCGATGACGGCTGTTCCCGCTCACGCGGTAGCGCGGGCGGGTCTGTGTAGCGTACGCGGAAGGTTGGACTCGCCGGAGGGGTCCGCCACCGTCCGCGCCGAGTCGGCCTTACGGAGCAGGTCACGGAACCGCTCGGCGCCCGCGACGGGGCACGCCCAGCCCGGCCCCGCCGCCACCGCCGGCTCGGTCGCCTCCACGATCCGGGTGTCCGGCAGCTCCAGGAACGTCAGGATCCGCTCGGTCTCCTCGGCGGTCGCGCACGGTGTGGGACCGGGCGCGGATCGTACGGTCTCGGCGGTGGCGAGCAGGGTGTCCAGCACCGGCCGCGGATGGACGCCGACCGGGGCGGTGCCGGCCGCGGCGAGCCGCCCGTACCGCACGACGGCCAGCTCCCAGCCGCCGACCGCGTCCCGCCGCGCGGCCAGCAGCTCCGGCAGCGCCGTCAGCGACCGCAGCCGCTGCATCCGCACCGCCGTCCGCAGCAGCGCGACCAGCCGGCCGCGCACCACGGCGGCCTCCTCGTACCGCTGGTCGGCGGCGAACGCGCCGATCCGGGCCAGCAGCCGGTCGACCAGTACGCCGGGATCGCCCCGGGTCAGGTCACGGAACGCGGCCGCGTGCTCCCCGTACGCCTCGGGCGAGATGCGGTGCTCGCACGGCGCCGCACACCGCCCGATCTCCGCCAGCGCGCACGCCGGGCTGGTCGACCGCACCGACAGCCGCTGCGTGCACTGCCGGAGCGGGACCGCGTCGTACACCCCCGCGGCGGCCAGCTCGGCGGTCCGCCGCGACGAGAACGGCCCCAGGTAGCTCCCGCCGTCGTCGGACAGCTTGCGCACCACCGACAGCCGCGGGTACGCCTCGGCGGTCAGCTTCAGCCAGTGCACCCGCTCCGGATACTTCGACCGCCTGTTGTACGGCGGCTTGTGCGCGGCGATCAGCCGCAGCTCCCGTACGCCGGCCTCCAGCGCGTGCGCGCACTCGACCGCCTCGATCCGCTCCGCCGCGGTCAGCATCTCCGTCATCCGGGCCCGCGTCTCCGCTGCCGTGAAGTAGCTGCGGACGCGGGTGGCGATGTCACCAGAGGTCCCCACGTACAGCGGGCGGTCCTTCGCGTCGCGGAACACGTACACCCCCGGGGTGTGGGGGAGGCCGTCGGCGAGGGACTTCTTGCGCCGCTGCACCGGGCTGACCGCCCGGGAGAACTCGGTCAGGTCGGACAGCGTGTGCACCTGGTGGCTGCCGACCCGTTCGAGCAGGGCGTGCAGCACGTCGACGGTGGCGCGGGCGTCGTCCAGCGCGCGGTGGCACGGCTCGGTCGTGGTGCGGAAGTATGCCGCGAGGGTGGCGAGCTTGCAGTTCGGCACCTCGTCGCGCAGCAGCGTGCGGCGGGCCAGCGTCACCGTGTCGACCACCGGGAAGCCCGGCCACGGGTAGCCGAACTTGGCGCACGCCGCCTTCAGGAACCCCACGTCGAACGGCGCGTTGTGCGCCACCAGCACCGAACCCTTCGCGAACTCCAGGAACGCCGGCAGCGCCTCCTCCAGCCGCGGTGCCTCCGCCACCATGACGTCGGTGATCCCGGTCAGCACCGCGATGAACGGCGGGATCGTCATGCCCGGGTTGACCAGGCTGCCGAACTCGCCGAGCCGCTCGCCGCCGCGCACCTTCACCGCGCCGATCTCGGTGATGCCGGCGTCGGCCGGCGCGCCGCCCGTCGTCTCCAGGTCGACCACCACGAACGTGGTGGCGGCGAGCGGCTGGCCCACCTCGTCGATGGTCTGCTGGCGGAAGGCGGTGGGTGGGGGCGTCGCGGGCACGTACGGCACGGTAGGCGCCGGGTACGACGAAACCGCCCGCGGCGTCGGTGTATCGATCGTGGTGACTCGCTCGGCGCAGCTCGCCGCCGGCGTGCCGTGCGGCCCGGTCGATGTAAGACTGTGCCTATGGCAGCACCGGAACGGACCGCGTCGTGATCATGACGGAACGGTCATATCTGCCCACCCCGCGTGCCGGGGTGGCGTACCGGGCTGTCCGTACGCGGGCCGGGTGGTCGGCATGAGTGCCGCCGTACCGGCAGAGCCCCGGCCCGAGCCGGACGACCCCGCCCTCGTCCCCGTACTCCCCGAGGCGGTGCGGCAGCGGGTGGTCACCCTCGCCGCGAACGTACTGGGTGGGCTGCCCGGCGACGACGTCCCCCCGGTACTCCGGCGCATCGCCCGGTTCGCCCCGCAGCGCCGGGCCCGGCTCGGGGCCACCAGCATCGCCGCGACGCTGTCCGCCGACCCGCTGTTCCGGCAGCGGGTCGCCGGCGTCATCCGCGACGCCGGCAACGACCTGACCGCCGCCGTCGCCGCCGGTACGAGCCCGGCCGCCGCCGACCCCGTCGAGGTCGGCGCGCTGGCGTACCTGCTGCGGCCGGACAACTGGATCGACCTCGTCGCCGGCAGCGCCGAGGCGGTCCGCAACGAGGCCGACCGGGACGCCACCGAACAGCGCGTCAAGGACGCCGAGCAGCGCGCCGACCGGGCCGAACAGGCCCGCGCCGCCGCCGTCGCCGAACAGGGCCGGCTGCGTGCCGAAGCCGCCGACGCGCGCGCCGAACTCGACGCGGCGCGGACCGAACTGCGCGCCGTACAGAAGGAGCTGCGGGAGACCCAGCGGCGCGAACGGCGCGCGGTCGACACGCTCAGCGCCGACCGGGGCCGCGCCGCCCGCGCCGAACGCGACCACGAGGCCGAACTCCGCCGGCTGCGCGCCAAACTCGCCGACGCCGAGGCCGCCGCCGCCAGCGCCCGCGCGCACGGTACGAAGGCGCACGCGTTCGACGATGCGCGGGCCTGGCTGCTGCTGGAGACCATCCGCAACGCCGCCCGCGGCCTCGTCCGCGAACTCGCGCTCGACCCGGTCGACCTGACCCCGGCCGACTTCGTCGCCGAGACCGCCGACGCGCCCGGCGGCGAACGCGCCAGCGAACGCGCCCTCGCCTCCGACGACCCTGCCCGGCTCGACCAGCTCCTCGCCCTGCCGCGGGCGCACATGATCGTCGACGGCTACAACGTCACCAAGACCGGGTACGGCGAGCTTTCCCTGGAACAGCAACGCAACCGGCTCGTCGGCGCGCTCGGCGCGCTGGCAGCGCGTACCGGGGCGGAGGTGACCTGCGTGTGGGACGGCGCCGAACCGGTGCACGGGGTCGCGCCACCGCCCCGCGGCGTACGGGTGCTGTTCAGTCGCAAGGGCGAGACCGCCGACGAGGTGATCCGCCGCCTCGTACGCGCCGAGCCCGACGGGCGCGTCCTCGTCGTGATCTCCTCCGACAAGGAGGTCGCCGACGGTACCCGCCGGCACGGCGCGTACCCGCTGTCGGCGTACACCCTGATCCGCCGGCTCGCCCGCGCCTGACACCGGTGAGCATCGCAGCGAGCGGAGCGAGCGAGGAGCGGAGCCGGTGTCAGGCGCGGCAAGGGGTATGGCGCCTGACACCGGTGAGCATCGCAGCGAGCGGAGCGAGCGAGGAGCGGAGCCGGTGTCAGGCGCGGCAAGGGGTGGGGCGCCTGACACCGGTGAGCATCGCAGCGAGCGAGGAGCGGGGCGGGTCAGGCGGTGAGGTCGAGAGGTTCGGTGGGGACGAGGCGGAGCCGGGGCAGCATGCCCGCTTCGGCGAAGACGTCGATGGCCCGCCGTACGTCGTCGTCGAAGTGCAGCTCGGGCGGAGGTCCGAGCAGCACCGTCACCACGCAGTCCGCGCACGCCCTGCCGCGGACGGCGCACCGGTCGCAGTCGATGATCATGGCGCCTCCCTGCCGGGACTCCGGGTCGTCGCCCGGATCGCACCGCACGTTACGCAGGGGGTACGACACTTCCGGCCAGGAACGGGCCGGGGTGGCCGCCCACCAGGACGAGGAGCGCAGCAGGTGACCGAACCCGAGGAACCGCCGATGTCGCGGACCGTGCTGATGGACGTACCGCTGGCGGTGCCGGCGGGGACGGAGCGGGTGCAGGCGCGGCGGATCTCGATGCGGCCGGGTGTCGCGTCGGGTGCGCACGTGCACAACTGCCCGGTGGTCGGCAGCATCGTCGCGGGATCCGTCGTGTATCAGGTGGCGGGGGAGCCGGCGCGGATGCTGGGCCCGGGTGACGTGTTCGTCGAGCCGGCGGGCGTGCCGGTGGCGCGGTTCGACGCGCAGGACGACGGCGCGGTGTTCCTGGCGTACTTCCTGCTCCGGGACGGCGAGGAGCCGGCGATCACCGGCGTGGACGGCTAGCGGTGTCGGGGACGGCGGGTGCGGCGACCGGCGCGGGCGTACTGCTGGTGCTGCTGGTCGTGGTGGTGTCGGTGGCGGTGCCGTGGCGGTGGGCGCGGCCGACGCGGGCCCAGCGGGCGGCGGCGGTGCGGTCGATGCCGGCGGACGGGGTGGCGGAGGGCCGGCGCCTGCACGGCGAGCTGCGCCCCACCCGGTACGTGGGGATCGCGGTGGACCTGGTCGTGGCGCTGGTGCTGGGGCTGACCCCGCTCGGCGGGGATCTGGTGCACGCGGTCGGCGCGGCGGTCGGCGGCGGCCGGCTGGTCACCGCCGTACTCGGTGGTCTGGTGCTGGGTGCGCTCGGCACGCTGGTGGGGCTGCCGGTGACGGTGTGGCGGCGGCGGATCCTGCGCCGGTACGGGCTGCTCACCCAGCGGTTCGTGGGCTGGCTGGCGGATCTGGGCCGGGGTGCGGTGCTCGGCGTGGTGCTGGGCGGCGGCGCGCTGCTGGGGTTCTTCGCGCTGACCGGCGCGTACCCGGGTGGGTGGTGGCTGCCGCTGGCCGGTGCCGCCGCGCTGGTGTCGGTACTGCTGTCGCTGGTGTTCCCGGTGCTGGTGGAGCCGCTGTTCAACCGGTTCACGCCGATGCCGGCCGGGCCGCAGCGGGACGACCTGCTGGCGCTGGCCGCGGCCGACGGCGTACCGGTGCGTTCGGTGTTGGTGGCGGACGCGTCGCGGCGGACCCGGGCGGTCAACGCGTACGTGTCGGGTTTCGGCCCGACCCGCCGGATCGTCGTGTTCGACACCCTGCTGTCCGCCGCGCCGGAGGCCGAGGTACGCCTGGTCGTGGCGCACGAGCTGGGCCACGCCCGCTACCGCGACGTCCTGTTCGGGACCGTACTGGGCGCGCTCGGCGCGGCGTTCGCCGTGTGCGTGCTGTACCTGGTGGGGACGTGGCACGGGCTGCTCGCGCTGGCCGGCGCCCGCGACTTCACCGACCCGCGTTCGGCGGCGCTGCTGTTCGCGCTGGTGACGGTGGGGCAGCTGGTCGCGTCGCCGGCCGGCGCCCTGGTCTCGCGACGGCTGGAGGCACGGGCCGACGCGCACGCGCTGGACCTGACCGGCGAGTCCGGCACGTTCGCCGCGATGCAGCGCCGGCTGGCGCTGCGCAACCTCGCCGACGTGGACCCGCCGACCCTCGAACACGTGCTGTTCGACTCCCATCCGAGCACCGCGGAACGCATCGCGGCGGCCGGCGCCGACCCCGCGCCGTAGGATCGCCGGGATGGGGCGGACGCTGCTGGTCACCAACGACTTTCCCCCGCGTACCGGGGGGATCCAGAACTTCGTGCACGCTCTCGCGGTGCGCCAGCCCGAGGACTCCCTGGTCGTGTACGCGTCGTCCTGGCGCGGTGCGGCCGAGTTCGACGCGGCGCAACCGTTCGAGGTGGTACGGGCGGACACGACGGTGCTGCTGCCGACCCCGCGGACCCGTCGGGAGGCGGTGGCGCTCGCCGTCGAGCGCGGCTGCGACACCGCCTGGTACGGGGCGATGGCGCCGCTCGGGCTGCTCGCCCCCGCGCTGCGCGCCGCCGGGGTCACCCGGCAGGTCGCGCAGACGCACGGGCACGAGGCCGGCTGGGCGGCCCTGCCCGGTACGCGCGGCCTGCTGCGCCGGATCGGCCGCCACGTCGACGTTGTCACGTACCTGGGGGAGCACTTCCGGACCCGGCTCGGGAGCGCGATCGGGCCGCGCGGGGCCCGGCTGGAGCACCTGGCGCCGGGCGTCGACACGACGAAGTTCCGGCCGGAGCTGGTGACCGGGGAGGGCGCCGCGATCCGCCGCGAACTCGGCCTCGCGGACCGGCCGGTCGTCGTGTGCGTGTCCCGGCTGGTGCCGCGCAAGGGGCAGGACACGCTGATCCGCGCGCTGCCCGCGCTGCGCCGCCGGGTACCGGACGCGGCGCTGCTGATCGTCTCCGGCGGCCCCGACCGGGACCGGCTGCGGAAGCTGGCGCGTGACACCGGGGTGACCGACCACGTCGTGTTCACCGGTTCGGTGCCGTGGGAGGCCCTGCCGCACTACTACGCGGCCGGTGACGTGTTCGCGATGCCGTGCCGGTCCCGCCGCGGCGGCCTGGAGGTCGAGGGCCTCGGCATCGTGTACCTGGAGGCGTCGGCGACCGGTCTGCCCGTCGTGGCCGGCGACTCCGGCGGCGCCCCCGACGCGGTACGTGACGGTGAGACCGGGTTCGTCGTCGGCGGCCGGGACGTACCGGCGCTGGCGGACCGGCTGGCCACGCTGCTGACCGACCGCGCCCTCGCCGAACGGATGGGCAAGGCCGGCCGCGCCTGGGTCGAGTCCGACTGGCAGTGGGACACCATCGCCGCCCGGATGCACACCCTGCTCACCGGGGTGTGAGCCGTCCCGCGGCGGGTAGCCGGCACACGGGGGTGGTCGTCATGACCCGGAAGGCGACGGTGCGCGCGCTGCTCGACACCTACGGCGAGACGTACGCGGAGCAGGCGGGGATCCGGTTGGCGGACACGCCGTCCCCGCTGTACCGGCTGCTGGTGCTGGCGACGCTGCTGTCCGCGCGAATCTCCGCCGACGTGGCGGTGGCCGCCGCACGCGAACTGTCCCGCGCCGGATTCCGTACCCCGCGGGCGATGCGGGACGCCACCTGGCAGCAGCGCGTCGACGCGCTCGGCCGCGGCCACTACCGCCGGTACGACGAGCGCACGGCGACGATGCTCGGTGAGGGCGCCGACCTGCTGCTGACCCGCTGGCGGGGCGACCTGCGGCGACTGCGCGCCGAGGCGGACGGCTCGGTGGCCGCGCTGCGCGACCGGCTCACCGCGTTCCCGGGGATCGGCCCGACCGGCGCCGACATCTTCCTGCGCGAGGTGCAGGGGGTCTGGCCCGAGACCGCCCCGTACGTCGACCGCCGGGTGAGCGCCGAGGCGCGCGAACTCGGCCTGCCGGCGACGGCGGCGGAGCTGGCCCGGCTGGTACCGCGCGGCGACCTGCCCCGGCTGGCCGCCGCCCTGGTACGAGTCCGCGGCCACGAGTCCGCCCTCCCCGCCGCCTGACCGCGCTGGGCGGCCACGAGTCCGCCTTCCGCGCGGCCCGACCGCGGGCGGGCGGTCGCGTGTCCCCCTTCCGCGCGGCCCGATCGCGGGCGGGCGGTCGCGTGTCCGCCTTCCGCGCGGTCCGATCGCGGCTGGGTGGTCACGAGCCCGCCGGCCGCGCGGACTGGCCGCCTGCCGTGGGTCGTGTCCGGCCAGCAGGGCGGCCCGGACGTGCCGGATGACCGTGGCGCCGTCAGTCCTCTGTGGACGGTGGGTCGATGCGGAACAGCGCGTCGGCGCACTGCCGCCGCCAGTCGTCGTCCGCGGCGAGCGTGTCGGCCAGGTCGCTTCCCCAGATCTGCCGCCGGTCGCTGCCGACTCCGGTACGCAGCAGCGCCACGGCCCCGGCCGCGGCGGGCCCGATCTCGCCGAGGCACCGGACGGCGGCGGTCCGCGCCGTACCGTCGGGGATGGTCGGCGGTGGGTCGCCGCGCAGGATCGGCCAGTCCGCCGGCCGCATCCCGAGCCCGACGTCCCCGAGCGCCCGGACGAGCACCGGTACGACGGGCTCCGCGGCTCCGGCGACCCGCCAGTACGCGACGGCGGCGCGGGCTGCCACTCCCGCGTCCTGGTGGCGGAGCAGCGTCCGGGCTTGCTCGGCGAACCCGGCGCCGGCCGGCCCGATCTCGGCGAGGGCGTCGAGTGCCGGTCGCGGGTCGGCGGCGCCCAGCCCGGTACCCAGCTCGGCGAGCAGCAGCGCCGGGTCCAGGTCGATGTGGTGCACGGCGAGCGCGGCGGCGAGCCGTACGCCGGGGTCGTCGTGGTCGCGCAGGGCGTGCAGGTCGGGCAGCGCCCCGGCGGCGGCCGGGCCGAACCGGTCGAGTACCCGGGTGACGCGGTCCGGCGCCGTCCCGAGGCCGCCGATCCAGCGCAGGATTCCGATCGACCCGATCCGGTTGCGTACCGCGTCGACGACCTCGGCGACGGCCGCGTCGGTCGGGGTGGTGACGCGGCCCAGCGCCTCGACCACCCCGAACCGCAGTACGCCGTCGGGCGCGGTCCGGACGTGGTCGAGCAGTGCCGGGCCGCAGGTCGCGGCCGCCCACGGCCCGAGCCGCGGCAGTACGTCGAACTCCAGCTCCAGCCAGCGCGGCTCGTCCGCGGTGAGCTGCTCCGCCACGTACCTGCCGATGCGCGGGTCGCGCAGCCGGCAGAGCGCGCGCAGCGGATCGTTGCCGGGGGTGCTGCGGTGTTGGTGGAGCGCGGCGAAGGTCGCCAGGCCGTCCGTGGCGTCGGGTGTCGTGCCGCCCGCGTACGACAGGGCGGCGCCGAAGTCGCCCGGGCCGAAGACCAGGTGGCGCCGCAGGTCCTGCGCGGTCTCGCCGTCCCCGGTCAGCGCCGCGCCGGTGGCGGCGAGGATCCGGACGAGCGCCGGCACCAGCCGTACGGCGGGGCGCCACGCCCGGAGCAGGTCGCCGGCGGTCCGCACCGTGCCGTCCCGGATCCACGTGTCCGGATGGCCCAGCAGCACCTCCATGCCGTCGAGTACGAGGTCGGGCCGGTCGGCCAGCCGCTCGCACAGGTGCGGTGCCGGGGACGGCACCCGCGGCAGCTCGTCGTAGCCGGGCGCCGCCCCGGCCAGGCCACGTCGCAGGTCGGCCGGCGTGGTCGCCACGGTCACCGCGGCGGCGAACCGGGGCAGCGGCGCCGGATCGTCGAGCCGGTCCGCGACCGGTACGCCGAGGTCGGCGAGCGCGACGGTCACCGCGGCCCGGACCGCGGGGTTCGGATCCGTACGGCTCAGCCGGTGCAGCGTCGCGACCGCGCCGTCCGTCGCGACGCGGCCCAGCAGCGTCGCCGCCCAGGCACGTACGCCGGCGTCGGTGTCGGCGGCGAGCCGCTGGACCGTGGGCGTCGCGGCGGTGAGGGCGGCCTGCGCCGCGGTCAGGTTCGCCAGCCAGCCGGGCTGCTCCGGATCCGCCGACCGCTCGGTGACTTCGGTGAGCAGCCGCAGGATCCGGGTCCGGTCGACCCCCGGTACGTCGAGCAGCTTCACCAGGTACGGCACGGCGAGCGCGATCCCGGCGTACGCGTCGTCGTGCGGGACCTCGTACGCCCACCACACGGCGTCCAGCAACCGTTCCACGTCCGCCGGGGCGCCGCCGGCAGCCGCCGTCAGCAGCCGACGGACCCGGTCCCGCTCGTACCGGTACTCGTCGTCCTCGTCCGTGTCGTCCTCGTCCAGCACCGGCCGACCGTACCGACCGGGTGTGACGAGGGCTCAGAAGCGGGGCGCGTCCGGGGGTTCGAGCAGGCCGAGACGCAGCGCGGTCATCAGCGCCTGCGCACGGTTGCCGGCGCCGAGCTTCTCGTACAGCTTGGAGATGTGCGTCTTGGCGGTGGACTCCGAGACGTACAGCTGCTTGGCGATGCCGGCGACGCTCATGCCGTCGGCGAGCAGCTTGAGGACCTGCCCCTCGCGCGGGGACAGCTGCGGGCCGGACGGGGCGAGCCGGCGCTTCATGGCCTCGGCCAGGTCGGCCGCGGTGAACGCGTTCGGCGTGGAGGCGGCGTGCCGGGCGGCGGCGACGACGTCGTCCGCGGGCGCACTCTTCGGTACGAACGCGCTGGCGCCGGCTTCGAGCGCGCCGAACAGCTGGTCGTCCCCGGCGTACATGGTGAGGACGACGATGCCCATGGTCGGGTGCGCCTTGCGCAGCTGGCGGGTGGCGGACAGGCCGCTGCCGTCCGGCAACCGCAGGTCCATGATCACCACGTCGGGCTGGAGGGCCGCCGCCTGGCGTACTCCGTCGGCCGCGGTGCCGGCCTCGCCGGCCACCTCGAAGTTCGGGTCGCGTTCGAACGCGTGGCGCAGACCCTTGCGGATCAGGTCGTGGTCATCGACCAGCAGGATCCTGGTGCGGCCGGTCGGCTGCTCGGACATCGTCGTCTGCTCCGGCACTCGGGGATCGTGGGCACGCGGAGTGTCGGGGGTGGGCCACTGGCTGTCAGACATTGTCCGCCTCCATACCCTCCGCTGCCGATACGCTACCCTGCCGGGGCCTCGTACCGAGCACAGCGGCGATGGTTGTTCCGCTCGGCTTGCGTGGGCTGATCCGTAGATCGGCCCGGATCCGCCGGGACCGCTCCGCCATGATCTTGAGGCCGTAGCTGCGTTCGCCGGTCTCCGCGGGCATGCCGAGGCCGTCGTCCGACACCTCGATCCGGGCGTACGGCGGGTCGATCTCGCAGGTCACCCACAGGTTCTCAGCATGCGCGTGTTTGCGCGCGTTGGTGATCGCCTCCTGCCCGATCCGCAGGAGTTCGGTCTCCACCGTGGCCGGCAACCGGGCAGTCGACTCGTCCAGGGACAGATGGACACGCATCCCGCTCGACGCGCCGACGGTACGGGCGTAGTCGGCGAGGGCGGTGGCCAGCCCGCCGGACGGGTCCACGTCGGTACGCAGCTCGAACAGCGACAGGCGCAGCTCGGTGATCACCCGGGTGACCTCGGCGCGCAGGGTGTGCAGGTCGTCGATCGCCTCGTCGGCACCGGACACGCCGGACAGCGACCCGACCGCGTTGTCGATCCCGTACCCGACCATGACGAGTTCCTGCGCGACGCCGTCGTGGATCTCCCGGGCGAGGCGCTGCCGTTCCTCGGTCGTGGCCAGCGCGCGTACCTCGTCGAACAGCAGCGCGGCCTCCAGCCGCAGCGCCGCGGAGGCGACCAGGCCGCGGACGTTGGCCACCGTCTCCGGCGGGTACGCGCCGGCCCGGTCGGCCTCGACGACCAGCAGGCCGATGCTGCGTACCCCCGCCACCAGCGGTACGACCAGGGCGGACACCGTGCCGCCGACGGCCGACCGGGCCAGCGACCGGGACGCCAGGTGCGGCTGCTGGCTGACCCACGCCTCGGCGATCGGGGTGTCCGCCGACAGCGACGTCTCCCAGTCCGTACGCTCCGGGCCGCGCTGCGCGAGCACGACCAGGCGCCCGCCGCCAGACCGGCCGAGTACGGCGGCGCGGTCCGCGGGCGCGGTGGCCACCACCTCGTCGAGCAGCCCCGCGGCGATCCCGCCCAGGTCCAGGGTTCCCCCGGGCAACTGTCGCGCCACCGTACGCAGCTGCGTCAGCAGCCGGGTCGCCGCCACGTACGGCTGGGGTTCGTCGGGGCGGCCCCGCTGGTACATGCGGCGGCCGGCGAGCCCACCGGCGACCGTGACGAGCAGCCACAGCACGGCCGGGATGAGGAAGTCGGCGGTACCGAGCCGGCCGCTCGCGGCGCCGGCACCGAGTACGGCGGCGACCGCGAACAGCGCCATCCCCAGCGCCTCCGCCGTACTGGCGAACAGCGCGGCGGCCCGCACCGGCACGATCAGGTACGGCAGGGTCGCCCCGTACGGCGTGTCCAGGGCGGCCGCGGACAGTGCGACGACGACGATCTCGGCGATGCGGCCGAGCCGGCCGAGTACCGGATGCTCGGGGACCAGCAGGCCGGGCAGCGCGGCCACCGCGAGCAGACCGCACCAGGCCAGCGTGCCCGGCCGCGGCACCGACACCAGGGCGAGCGCGACGACGAGGACGAGCATCCCGCCGCGCATGATCCGGACGAGGTGGACGGCCGGCGACGACGGCGCCTCACCGGTACGTTGCTCGCTCACCCGACCACCCTGTCACGGGGTGGGCCCTCAGGTGTAGATGGCAGCGATCTCGTCTGCGTACTCCTTGAGCACCACGCCGCGCTTGACCTTCAGCGACGGCGTCATCTCGCCGGTCTCCTCGCTGAAGTCGCGGGGCAGGATCCGGAACACCTTGATCGCCTCGGCCCGGGAGACCGCCCGGTTCGCCTCGTCCACCGCCGCCTGGATCTCCGCCCGTACGTCCGGGTCGGTGGCCAGGTCCGCGGCGGACGTGCCGGCCGGCTTGCCGTGGGAGGCGAGCCAGTCCGGCAGCGACTCCGGGTCGAGCGTGACCAGCGCGGCGATGAACGGCTGCCGGTCGCCGACGACCATGCACTGGCTGACCAGCGGATGCGCCCGCACCCGGTCCTCCAGTACGGCGGGGGCGACGTTCTTGCCGCCCGCGGTCACGATGATCTCCTTCTTGCGCCCGGTGATGGTCAGGAAACCCTCGTCGTCGAGTTCGGCCAGGTCGCCGGTGTGGAAGAACCCGTCGGCGGTGAACGCCTCCGCGGTCGCCTCGTCGTTGCCCCAGTACCCGGCGAAGACGTGGTCGCCCTTGACGAGCAGCTCGCCGTCGTCGGCGATGCGTACCTCGGAGCCGGGGATCGGCAGCCCGACCGTACCGATCTTGAACTTGTGCTCCTGGCTGACCGCGATGACCGGCGACGTCTCGGTCATCCCGTACCCCTCGTACACGGTGACGCCGACGCCGCGGAAGAAGTGCGCCAGCCGTTCACCGAGCGGGGCACCGCCCGAGATCGCGTGCACGCACTGGCCACCCATCGCCGCGCGGAGCTTCGAGTACACCAGCTTGTCGAAGACGGCGTGCTGGATCCGGGTGCCGAGGCCGATCCGCCCCGCCGTGAGCCCCTTGCTGTACGCGATGGCGACCCGCTCGGCCCGGTCGAAGATGGCGCCCTTGCCCTCGCCGTGCGCCTTCTGCTTCGCGCCGTTGTACACCTTCTCGAACACCCGCGGCACGGCAAGCAGGAACGTCGGCCGGAACGACTGGAGGTCGGGCAGCAGGTTCTTCACGTCGGCGGTGTGGCCCATCCGGGCCCGCGCCTGCACCACCCCGACCTGGATGATCCGCGCGAACGAGTGCGCCAGCGGCAGGAACAGCAGCGTCGCCGACCGCTCGTTGAACAGCGACAGCAGGCCGGGCACGGTGTTCTGGATGTCGGCGGCCAGGTTCCGGTGGGTGAGCATGCAGCCCTTCGGCCGCCCCGTCGTACCGGAGGTGTAGATCAGCGTGGCCACGTCGTCGGCGCCGCGGCTGCGGCGGCGCTCGTCGACCTGCTCCGGCGGTACCGCGCCGCCGGCCTCGACCAGCGAGCCGACCGCGTCGTCGTCGATCGTCCAGACCTGCTTCAGCTCGGTCAGCCGGTCCCGCAGGTCGTCGACCAGCGCCCGGTGGTCGGGCGTCTCCACCAGGCAGGCCACCGCGCCCGAGTTGCTGAGGATCCACTCGACCTGATCCGAACTGGACGTCTCGTACACGGGGACGGTGACGCCGCCGGCGGCCCAGATCGCGTAGTCCAGCAGGGTCCACTCGTACCGGGTCTTGGACATGAGGCCGATCCGGTCACCCGGGGCCAGACCGCTCGCGATCAGGCCGCGCGCCACCGCCACGACCTCGTCCCGGAACTGCCGGGTCGTCACCGGCTCCCACTCCGAGCCGCGCAGACGGGAGAACTGGACCGTGTCCGGGTACTCCTCGGCGTTGCGCCACACCACGTCGGTGAGGTTCACGTCGTCGGCGACGGTGACGACCGGGGGAACGGTCAACTCGCGCACGCTGGGCTCCTCGCGCTGCCGGCCGGTCTGGCCGCGCTGGTCGGCTGCTGGTGGTGATCACCGACACGAAAACTCGGTGATCTCCTCGAAACCTACCGCCCGGTCACCCCTACCACGAGTCCCGGTGGCGGAATGGGCTGTGGAAGGCTGACCGGGTGCCCCAGGTGGACGTGCTGCAGGAGATGTTCGTGGCGGCCCCGCCGCGCCGGGTGGCCGACCGGCTGGCCGACCCGGCGGTACCGGCCGCGCTGTGGCCGGACCTGACCGTGACGGTCACCGAGCGCCGCGGCGACGAGGGCCGGCGGTACGCGGTGGACGGCGCCTGGCGCGGGACCGCGGAGCTGTGGCTCGAACCCTGCGCGGACGGCGTCCTCGTGCACGCGTACCTGCGGGTCGACCGGGCCGCGGGCGTACCGTCGGCGGCCGCCTGCGGGCGGGAGTGGCGGCGGCGGGACGCGGCGATGCGGCGCGCGCTGTGGCCGTACAAGGACGAGCTGGAGGCGGATCGGTCACCCGGTGACCCCGTGGCACCCCGGCCACGTGCGCACGCGGAGTAGCCTCACGGTCCATGACGGACTCCTCCACGCAGTCGATCGTCGTGGCCAGCACCCTGGGGCAGGTCACGGAGATCATCACCGACTTCCCCTCGTACCCGGAGTGGGCGAGCGGGGTGAAGACGGTCGAGGTGTTCGAGGAGTACGAGGACGGCTATGCCAGCCGGGTGCGGTTCGTGCTCGACGCCGGCGTGCTGAAGGACGACTACGTCCTGGAGTACGAGTACGCGGAGGACCTGTCGCGCATCCAGTGGCGGCTGGTCGAGCCGTCGAAGGTGCAGAAGGCGCAGGTCGGGGCGTACGACCTGGACGACAACGGCGACGGCACCGTGACCGTGACGTACTCCCTGTCGGTGGAGCTGGCGACCCCGATGCTCGGGATGCTGCGCCGGCGGGCCGAGAAGATGATCATGGACGTGGCGCTCAAGGAGCTGAAGAAGCGGGCCGAGGCGACGGCCTGAGCCGCGCCGCAGCAACGGCCCGAGCTGCGCCGGGGCAACGGCCTGAGCCCCGCCGCAGGTCGGTCAGTAGAGTTTCATTCCGGTCGGACCCGTTCGGGTCCGGGGCGGGAGTGCGCGGTGGGATCCTCAGCGGTACGGGACGAGGCGGAGAAGCTCGTCTCCGAGGTTTTCGCGGCCGCCGCGCGGGCGGCCCGGGACGTACCGGGAGACCCGGGGTGCCGGTGCCCGGTGTGCCGCACGGTCGAGGCCGTGCGCGCGCCCGACCCGGCGGTGGCCTCGCGGGTCGCCGGCGCCGTCGGGGACGTGGCCAGCGGCGTGGCCGGGCTGCTGCGCTCGCTGTCCGACCTCGCCACCGACACACCGCGACACACCGCGGACGACGAGCCCGACGGCACGGGCCCGTCCGCCGAGCACGACGGTCCCGCCGGTACGGGCGGGGCGGAGCAGAAGGGAGACGGCGGGTGTCACTGACGATCGGGGTGGACGTCGGCGGAACGAAGGTGGCCGCCGCGGTCGTCGAGGAGGACGGCTCGGTACTCGCGCAGACCCGTCGCCACACGCCGGCCGACGACGTCTCGCAGACCCTCCAGATGATCATGGACGCGGTCGAGGAGCTGGTCACCGCGCACGACGTCGAGGCGATCGGCATCGGCGCCGCCGGCTGGATCGACGCGGCCCGCTCCACCGTGCTGTTCGCGCCGAACATCGCCTGGCGCAACGAACCGCTCCAGGCCGAGCTGGCCGACAAGTTCGGGCTTCCGGTCGTCGTCGAGAACGACGCGAACGTCGCCGCCTGGGCCGAGTACCGGTTCGGCGCGGGGCGCGACGTCGAGTCCATGCTGATGTACACGGTGGGCACCGGCATCGGCGGCGCCGTCATCATGGACGGCCGGCTCATCCGCGGCGCGCACGGCATCGCCGCCGAACTCGGCCACCTCATCGCCGTACCGGACGGGCAGATCTGCGGGTGCGGCCGCCGCGGCTGCCTGGAGCAGTACGCCAGCGGTCAGGCCCTCGTCCGCCTCGGCCAGGCCGCCGTCGCGCACGACCCCGACTCCGCACCCATCCTCGGCGAACTCGCCGGCGGCGTACCGTCCGCGGTCACCGGGCCGATGATCACCGACGCGGCCCGCCGCGGCGACACCGCCTCCGTCGGCGCGCTCGCCGACATCGGCAAGTGGCTCGGCATCGCCTGCGTCGACCTCGTCCAGGCGCTCGACCCGCAGGTCATCGTCATCGGCGGCGGCGTCGTCGACGCCGGCGACCTGCTGCTGGACCCCACCCGCGCGTCGTACGCGGCGGGCATGGCGCAGCGCGGCCGGCTCCCCGTCGCCGAACTGCGCCCGGCCGAGATGGGCAACACGGCGGGCGTCGTAGGGGCAGCCGACCTCGCTCGGTCTCGTTAGGGGCGCTGCGCCGGGCTCGTTCGTCCGCTCGCCGCGCCGATCCCCGGCTTGTGTGCCTCTACGCACACGGCGCCGGGTCTCGGCTTGCGAGCGAACGAACGAGCCTCGGCTCGCTCGCGTCCCCACGGGGTGACGGTGAGAGCCAGAGCCAAGAGCCAAAGCGTGATCGGAGGGTACGGGTGGCGGTGCGGGTGACGGTGCTGAGCTACAACGTGCACGGGCTGAAGGACGACCGGGCGGCGCTGTACCGGGTGGTGCGGGCGGCGCGGCCGGACGTGGTGCTCGTACAGGAGGCGCCGCGGCGGCTGCGGTGGCGGTCCCGGTGCGCGGAGCTGGCCCGCGGCTGCGGCCTGTACTTCGGCGCCGGTGGCGGGCCGGCGCTCGGCAACCTGGTGATGGTCGGGCAGCGGGTGCGGGTGCTGGCGGACCGGCCGCTGCGGTTCCCGCTGCGGCCGGGGCGGCACCTGCGCGGGATCGCGTTCGCGGACTGCGAGGTGGGCGGGGTGCGGTTCACCGCGGCCGGCACGCACCTGAGTACGGACTCGGACGAGCGGCTGGACCAGGCGGACCGGCTCGCGGCCGTACTGGCGGTGCAGCCGACGCCGCTGGTCGTCGGCGCCGACCTGAACGAGCCGCCCGGCGGTGCGGCCTGGCAGCGGCTGCTGTCCGCCGACCTGCGCGACACCGCAGACGGCAACACGGCGACCTATCCGGCCTCCGCGCCGCACTCCCGGCTCGACGCGGTGCTCACCGACCCCACCACCACGACCGTCCGGTACGAGGTGGTCGCGGACCGCGACACCCGTGCCGCCTCCGACCACCTGCCGGTCCTCGCGGAGATCACCCTGTCGTGATCGTCTGTTAGGGTCGGCGGGCGGCAGGATCCTGCCGTGATCCGTTGGTACGAGACATTCACGGTGATGCGAATGACGACCAGGACAGGATCGGAGGCGCGACCCACCCGCGAAGGGTAGGTGGCGACCCGCGACGCCGTCGACGGGGCGGCAGATCACCCGTCGGTACGTGACCTGTGGCGGCGCGTCCGCCGCTACGCCGTGTCCCGCCGTACGATCGAGCGGGCCACCGAGCGCCGGCTGTCCGGTGACTGGGCCGGTGCCTGCGCCGCCGCCGACGTGGACGTCGGGATCGACCTCACCCGCGTGACCCGGCGGTACGGGGCGCGTTGCGCCGACCGTGTCGAGGACGACCTGCGGCATCTCGCGCCGGACCTGCTGCGCTGGCACCTGCCGCGCGGTGCGGACGGCCGGCTCGTCCCTGGCCGCCGGTACACCCTGGACCGGTGCGGGGCGGCGTTCCTGGTGGCGGAGACCGTTTCCGCGCAACGGATCCGCCTGGTACTCGCGGGCGCGGCCGGGCCGGCGCGCGACTCGTACCGGGGGCACCGGTACCGGTGGGACGCGCGGCGCGCGGACGAGCTGCGTACCCGGATCGGCGGGACGGCGCGGCGTGCACCGTTCTTCGACCCGACCGGTACGCCCGTGCCGCGGCCCGGTGCCGCGCACGACACCGCCGGCCGGTACGAGCGGGTCGCGCTCGCCGGGTCCACAGTGGACGCCTGGCTGTTGGCGGGGATTCCGTTGCGGCTGCGGCGTTCCCGGGCCACCCGGGGTGCGGCGGTGGCGCTCGCCCGGCTGCCCGTCGCGCCCGCCCGGCTGCTCGCGGAGACCCGCGGCCTGCTCGCCGCCGGGAGCGCCGGGCCCGGTCTCCACGACGCGCCGGCCGGTGGTGCGGGGCTGCCCGACCCGGGCGGTACGGCGGGGGAGGTCGACGGGTGGGTGCGGTTCCGGATCGGGAACGGGTGCGCGGTCGTGCTGTCGTCGGCGGGCCCGGCGTACGTGGTGGCGGCCGGCGCGGCGCCTCCCGTACCGGTGCTGCCGGACGTGGCGTGGCAGGCGTGTGTCGACCTGGATCTGGTGCGGCACGACGAGATCGGCCCGGACGAGCTGCATCCGCTGGTACGGGACGCGCTGTTCCCGGCGCGGCCGGGCGTCGCGTCGGGGCCGCCGGAGCCGCGCCGGCCCGGACCGGTACGGGTGCGGTGCACGGGCGGCGAGTCGCACGCGCTGGCCGTACGCGAGGGTCGGTTGGTGGCGCCGGCGCACCCGGCGGCCGAGCAGCGGCGGGAAAGGGTGCTGGCGCGGTTCGGTGGGCCGCTCGCGCCGTGCCTGGCGACGCTGGACGCGTGGGCGAGCGGTGCCGGACGCGTGCCGTACGAGCTGGCGCGGCAACGGTACGACGCGCTGGAACGGGTCCGGCACGGCGACACGGACACGCTGCTCTGGTTGCTGCGCAACGGATTGCCGGCCACGGTACGGCTCGCGGACGGTGGCACGCTGCTGCACGCGCTGCCCGAGCTGGACCACGGGGCGCTGCTGCCGGCACTGGTCGCGGCCGGGTTGTCGCCGGACGACACCGACCACGCCGGCCGGGATCCGGCCCAGCGCGCCGATCTCGCCGGTGACCCGGCGCTCGCCGCGCTGCTGCGTACGCCGACCGGCGACGTGCCGGCGCGCACCGATCCGCTGGCCCCACCGGACGGGGCGAACTTCCTGGACCTGCACCCGCAGTGGCGACACCGGACCCACCGGGGCCGTCGTCGACCGTGACCGGATCGGTTGCGTACCAACGAATGACAGTGACGAGAGATGGGGTGATGCGATGACCGTCGGTGCGCTGCGCGCCGCTGACGCGCTGATCGACCGGACCGCGGAGAGTACGACGGAGCCGGACGACGATCCGCAGGTCGAGGCGCTCGGCCTGGCCGTACTGGCGAACCTGCCGGTGTTGTTGTGGGGTGAGCCGGGGGTCGGCAAGTCGGCGACGCTGCGGGGGCTGGCCGACGGGCTCGGGGTACCGCTGGAGACGGTGATCGCCAGCGTGCACGAGCCGGCCGACTTCAGCGGACTTCCCGTACTGGGCGCCGATCCGGCCGCCGAGGGGGTGACGCTGGCGCCGCCGGACTGGGCCGTACGGATCGTGCGGTCCGGCGACGCGGTGCTGTTCTTCGACGAGCTGTCGACCGCGCCGCCGGCGGTACAGGCGGCGCTGCTGCGGGTGGTGCTGGAGCGGCAGGTGGGCGCGCTGAGGCTGCCGGCGCCGGTACGGATCGTGGCGGCGGCGAACCCGCCGGACAGTGCGGCCGACGGCTGGCAGCTCACCGCGCCGCTGGCGAACCGGTTCGTCCACCTCCAGTGGGCGCACCGACCGTCCACAGTGGTGCGTGGGCTGTCCGGTACCTGGCCGGCGGTGCGGGTGCCGGTGGTGGATGCTGCCCGGGTCGACGCCGCGGTGAGCCGGGCGCGTACCGCGGTGTGCGGGTTCCTGACCGCCCGGCCGGACCTGACGCACCGGCTGCCGTCGTTGGCGGACAAGCGATCCGGGCCGTGGCCGTCCCCGCGTACGTGGGAGATGGCGGTGCGGGTGCTGGCGGTGGCGCTGGCCACGGACGCCTCCCGGGAGGCGACCCTCGCCGTACTGGCGGGCACGGTCGGCGACGGCCCGACGCTGGAACTGCTGGCGTACCTGGAGACCATGGACCTGCCGGACCCGGAGGAGGTACTCGCCGACCCGGCGCGGTTCGTCCTGCCGGAGCGCGCGGACCGGCAGCTCGCGGTGCTGTCCGCGGTGGTCGCCGCGGTACGCCGGGAGCCGACCCGGCGCCGGTGGACGGCCGGCTGGCGGGTACTGGCGACCGCGATCGACGGCGGGGTACCGGACGTGGCGGCGCAGGCCGCGTTCGATCTCGCCGCGCTGCGCGAGCCGGACTGGCCGGTGCCGGACTGCGTCGACGCGTTCGCCGCGGTCCTGCACGCCGCGGGGATCGGTGCGGCGTGAGCGTTCCGCTGGACCGCGCGAAGCTGTTCGCCGCCCGGCTGCACGCCGCCGCGGCGCGGCCGTACCTGGCGACCGCGTTGTACGCGTTGACGGTCGTGCCGTCGGACGGGGTGCCGACGATGGGGGTGGACCGCTTCTGGCGCTGCTACGTCAGTCCGCACTACGTCGCCGCGCGTACCGTCGCGGAGCTGGCGGCGGTGTGGGTGCACGAGGTGAGCCACCTGCTGCGCGACCATCACGGGCGCGGCGGGCGGCTGCCCCCGGAGTACGCGCGGAATCCGTTGCGGCTCAACCTCGCCGCGGACTGCGAGATCAACGACGACCTCGTCGACGGCGACCTGGTACTCCCGGACGGCGCGGTGCTGCCGCGGCGGTACGGGCTCACCGACGGGAACCTGTTCGAGGAGTACGCGCGCCAGCTGCCGAGCGACGCGACGGTCGGCTGGTACGAGTGCGGGTCGGGCGCGCACGGGCGGCGCGCGCCGTGGGAGATCGGCGTACCGGGGGACGTGTCGCCGATGGAGGCGGCGGCGATCCGGCGGCGGACCGCCGTCGCGATCCGGGAGCACGGCGCGGGGCGGGGCCGCGGCGCGAGCGGCTGGCGGCGCTGGGCCGCGGACCAGCTGGAGTCCACTGTGGACTGGCGGCGGCTGCTGCGCGGTGCGGTACGCGGCGTGCTCGGCTCGGCCGGCGGCGCCGTCGACTACACGTACCGGCGGCCGTCGCGGCGCGCGTCGGCGCTGCCCGGCGTGCTGCTTCCCGCGCTGTACCAACCGATCCCGCGGGTGGCGGTGGTGGTGGACACGTCCGGTTCGGTGGCCGACGTGAGCCTCGGCGCCGCGCTCGCCGAGGTGACCGGCGTGCTGCGCGCGGTCGGTCTGCGCGGCGACCGCGTCACCGTACTGTCCTGCGACGGTGGCGCGTACGCCGCGCAGCGGGTGTCCACAGTGGACCAGATCGAGCTGTACGGCGGTGGCGGGACCGACCTGCGCGCCGGTCTCGCCGCCGCGGCCCGGCACCGGCCCGACGCCACCGTCGTGCTCACCGACGGGTACACGCCGTGGCCGGACCGGCAGCCGCCGTTCCGTACCGTGGTGGGGTTGTTGGTGCCGCGGGCCGCGTCGGACGCCGAGTCGCTGGCCGCCGCCGACCGCAGCCCGCCCGCCTGGGCCACGTCGGTCGTCCTCCCCGTCTGACCGTCCGCATCCCGGACCTTTCGCGTACGCGGGATGTGTTGTGGCGCAGGGGGATCCGAGTGTCGGTCGGTGGGGGTGGCGGGAGACACAGTGGCCCGGAGCCCGCGGCGGGTGGAGAATCCGGACATGGGCAAGACGTACGAGCGGATCGACGGGCGGCTGCGGACCTTCATCGAGACGCAGCCGATGTTCTTCACCGCCACGGCACCGCTGTCCGCCGACGGCACGGTGAACCTGTCGCCCAAGGGCCTCACCGGCTCGTTCGTGGTGCTCGACGAGCACACCGTGGCGTACCTGGACTTCGCCGGCAGCAACGCGGAGACCATCGCGCACCTGCGGGAGAACGGCCGGATCACGCTGATGTGGTGCGCCTTCCAGGGCCCGCCGAACATCGTCCGGGTGCACGGGCGCGGCGAGCCGGTCTTCCGGGACGATCCGCGGTTCGAGGAGCTGCTGACCCACTTTCCGGACATCGACCCGGATCCGCACGGGCTGCGCGCCGTCATCGTCGTGACCGCCGAGCTGATCCGCGACACCTGCGGCTACGCGGTCCCGTTCATGACGTACGACGAGGACCGTGACCTGCACCGGCGCCGCTTCGCCCGGGAGGACGACGAGTCGCTCTCGCGGTACTTCGAGAAGAAGGACGACATCGCCACCAGCATCGACGGCCTGCCCGGACTGCCGCTCCCGCTGCCGCCACGCGCACCGCACTGATCCTGGCGGTCCGTGGTCACCCGGGTCGGTTCGGGTGATCTGTCGGTACCGGTTGCTAGAACGGTGCCTGTGACTGACGAGGATGAGCTCGACGAGGCCGCGCGTACCGGACGGTGGACGCCCGGTCTGCTCGACAGGGTCGCCCCGGCGCAGGTGGTCGCGGCCGTACTGCGGTCCGGCGCCAGCTGGGCGGAGCTGCCGGGCGAGGTGGTCGCGCGGCTGAGCGTGGCGCACCGCTGGGACGCGGCGGCCCCGCACGAGCGCGGCACCCTGCTGGACCTGGCCCGCGTCCGCCACGGCGTACCGCCGCGGGGTGCCGGTGCGGGCGCGAGTTCCGGGCTGCGGTGGGCGGACCTGGCGAGGCGGCCCACGCACCTGACCGTGGCGACCGGGTGCGCCGGGTGGACCACGGCGGCGGTCCCGCTGCCCGACGGCCACTTCCTGCTGGCGTACCACGCGGAGCCGCGCGTGCTGCGGCTGTGGGATCCGGCGACCGCGACGGTGACCGCGACCATTCGTACCCGGGGGGCGGTGAACGCGTTCGCCGGGACCGTCGGACCGGACGGGGTGCCGCGCCTCGCCGTCGCCAGCGGCAAGGCCGTCCAGCTGTACGACCCGCGTACCGGGAAGGCGGTGGGCGGCCGGATCGCGGGGCACGACCGTAGGGTCCGGGCGATGTGCTGGGCGACGCTGCCGGACGGTCGGCTCGTGCTCGCCACCGGCGGCGAGGACAAGGCGGTCCGGCTGTGGACCGCCACCGGGACGCTCATCCACGAGCTGGTCCAGGGCGGGTGGAACAGCGGCGGGGCGGTGTCGGTCGTGCCGTGGCCGCAGCCGGACGGTGCGGTGCTGTTCGCGACGACGTGGGACGGGGCGCAGCACCGGCTCCGGATCGTCGACGCGTCCGGCGCGCTGGTCGGCGAGCGCGAGTGGGTGGTCGCCACCGCCGCCGTCCCCGCCGCCGGCCGTACGCTGCTGGCCACGGCCGGGTCGGGCTGCCAGGTCGAACTGTGGGAGCCGGGCGCGCGCACCCGGCTCGGCGAGTTCCGGGTCGACGCGACGCACGTGTCCGCGCTCGCCGCGCTGCCCCGGCCGGACGGTTCCACCGCCCTCGTCGTACCGGACGGTGACGACCTGCGGCTGTTCGACCCCGGCATCCCTGGTAAGAGCGGGGCCCGGCTGCTGACGCGCGGTGCGGACCTGCGGTCGGTGACCGCGCTGCCGGTGCCCGGCGGCCGTACGGTGCTCGCGATCGTCGACGACCACGACGCCCTGCGGCTCTGGGATCCCGACGTGACCGACCCGGCCGGGTTCGCGCCGGACGGGCGGGCGTTGCCGCGAATCACCGCCGTCGGGCTGCCCGACGGCCGGGTCCTCGCCGCGACCAGCGGCGACGACGGGCTGCTGCTGCGCGACGCGGACACCGGCGCGCCGGACGGGCCGCCGCTGCTGGCCCGCGACGACCGCCGCGGCCTCGTCTCCGCCGTACGCGTGGCGGACGGCCGCGAGCTGGTCGCCACCGACAGCCCGCACGGCTCCGTCGTACTCTTCGACCCGGTCACCCGCGAGCAGGTCGCCGCGACCCCGCCCGGCCACCGCGGCCCCGTCGGCACGCTCGCCGCCGGAGTACTGCCGGACGGGCGGGCGGCGTTGGTCAGTGGCGGCGAACACCTGCTGGCCTGGGACGCCGACGGGACACCGCGCGGTGCGGCCGTCCCGCGCAGCTTCACCGACCGGCTCTCGGCGTCCGCCTGGCTGCCGCTGCGCGACGGCCGCGTCGCCCTCGTCCTCGGTACGACGAGCTGGCGGGGCGACGGCGACCTGCACGTGTGGGATCCGGTGGGTCCGCAGCGGCTCGTCGACCCGGTGGACACCGGACGGGTCGCCGCGCTGACCACGGTGCCGCGCCCGGACGGCGGCGCGCTGCTGGCGGTCGCGGACCGCAAGACCGGGCTGTGGTGCTGGGATCCGGACGGCGCCGAGCTGCCCACGTTGCGCGCCGCCGACGTCGCCGCCCTGGCCGGTTTCGTACTCGACGGGCGGTCGCTGCTCGCCGCGGGCGGCCGGGACCGTACGGTCCAGGTCTTCGACGTGGCCACGGGGTCCACTGTGGACTGTGGGCCGATCGCCGCGCGGGGCAAGGTGACCGCGCTCGCCGCGCTGCCCCTCGCCGACGGGCGTACCGTGCTCGCGGTCGCCGGTGGCCGCACCATCGTGCTGTGGGACCTGGTGGCCCGCGCCGCCGTCGGCAAGGCGCTCACCGGCCACACCGACGCCGTGGCGGCGCTCGCCGCGGTACCCGGGCCTGACGGCGGGGTGTACCTGGCCAGTGCCGGCGCCGACCACACCGTACGGCTGTGGGACGCGGCAACCGGTGCGGCGGTGGGAAACCCCGGCACCGGGCACACCGACGCGGTGCGCGCGCTCGCCGCCGTGCCCCGCGACGCCGCCCCGCCGGTACTCGCCAGCGGCGGCGACGACGGCGCGGTGTGGCTGTGGGAAGCGACCGCCGACGGCCCGGTCGGGCGCCGCATCACCGGCTGCGACAGCGGCGGCTCCGAGACGATCGCCTCCGTACCGCTGCCCGGCGGGCGTGCCGCGCTGCTCTCCGCGTCCAGCGTGTACGGCCTCGGCAGCGTCTGGACGTGGGACACCGCCGACTGGTCCGGCGGCCCGCTGCTCGACGCCGGACACTGCGGACCCGTTGCCGTGGTGCCGATGCCGGACGGCCGCACGCTCGTCGCCACCCAGCGCCGCGAACACCTCTTCCAGCTGTACGACCCGGTCACCGGCCGCGCCGCCGGCCGTCCCCTGCCGCTGTCGTTCAACGAGGTGAGCGAGGTCGCCACCGTCCCCACCCCGGACGGCCCCCGGCTCGCCGTCGCTCTCCCCGACGGCGAGATCCGGCTGTACGACCCGGTTTCCGGCACCGCGGTCGGTGCGCCGCTGACCGGGCACACCCGCGCTGTCGTCGACCTCGCCGTGCCACGTACCGGGGACGGGACGGCGCTGCTCGCCTCCGCCGACCTCGGCGGCACCGTACGCGTCTGGGATCCGGTCGGCGGGCGCTGCCTGTCCACCCTGGCGCTCGACGCGCGCGTCTGGTCGCTCGCCGCGTACGGCACCCGGCTGCTCGTCGGCTGCACCGAAGGCTTCCTCGCCCTCGACCTGTACCCGCATCGCCACTGACACCCGCCGGCCGTACGTTGCGCCTGGCGCCGGGACCGCGTGGCCGAAACGGTTCGCCGGTCCCGGTGCCAGGCTGGCACGGCGCGTGGATTGCCGTGGTAGCAACGGTTTCCGCGGGTGGACGTGACGCCGGGACGCCGCGCGGGTCAGCGAGTGCGGGTCGATTGGTGACGTGCGGGTCAGCGGTGCGGGTCGATTGGTGACGTGCGGGATGTCGCGCGGATCAGCGGTGCGTGGTCGGTCGCCAGCGCCCGGTCGGTCAGCGCGTCCGCCGGCTCCATTGGCCGCCGCTCCGACCCGGCTCGCCGTGGATGCGTCCCGAACTCGTGGCGTGCCGGGGATGTCGCGGGGGGTCAGCGGGTGGCGGTGACGCGACGGATCGTGTCGAGGGTGATCGTGAGGAGCGGGTGCGTCTCGGCGCCGCGGCGGTGCGCGGCGAACACCCGGCGGGTCGGCGGCGTGCCGGCGACGGGCCGTACGACGGCGCCCTCGACGCCGACCAGCGCGGACCGGGGCACCAGCGCGACGCCCGCGCCGGCCGCGGCGAGCGCCACGACCGCGCGGAAGTCGTCCGAGGCGTGCCGTACCCGGGCCGTGAACCCGGCGTACTCGCAGGCCAGCGAGACGACGTCGTGGCACGGGTTGCCCGGCGACGGGCTGATCCAGTCGTCGGCGGCGAGGTCGTGCAGGGCGACCTCGGTGTGCTTGGCGAGCCAGTGGTTCGCCGGGAGTACGGCGTCGAAGGGCTCGGCGTACAGCGGGATGCGGCACAGCCGCGGGTCGTCCGCCGGCGGCGCCCCCCGGTACTCGACCGCCACGGCCAGGTCGATGTCGCCGTCCAGCAACAGGCTGAGGCTGGCGTCGCCTTCGGCGTCGCGTACCCGGACGTCGATCTCCGGGTGGGTCTCGGCCAGCTCGGCGATCACCGGGGCGAGCACGCCCGCGATCGCGGTGGCGAACGAACCGACCGTGATCGTGCCGGCCGCGCCGGCGGCGTGCGCGGCGAGCGCCGACTCCGCCTGCTCGACCTGCGCGAGGACGGCGGTGGCGTGCTCGGCGAGGATCACGCCGGCCGCGGTGAGCCGCACCCGCCGGCCGCGCCGGGTCAGCAGCGCGTGCCCGGCCTCCGCCTCCAGCGCGGCGAGCTGCTGGCTCACTGCGCTGGGCGTCAGGTAGAGCGCGTGCGCGGCGGCGGTCACCGTGCCGTGGTCGGCGAGCGCCCGCAGCACCCGCAGCCGCCGAGGATCGATCACCCGCCCATCATCACACAGCGTCCGGTCGTCACTCCTTCTCCCATTCACCGGTGAAGGGGTTCTGCCCGATCTGGGCGGAGCAGATGTTGTACCCGCCGGACGCGTGCCCCGTGGCGATCACGTCGCCGTCGACCGAGATCTGGCAGGTGATGTCGCCGCCGCCCTGTAGCTGGGCGTTGACGTAGTAGTACATGGTGTCGCCGGAGTCGTCGGCGGCGAGAGTGGCGTTCCACGGTACGTCGGCGCCCCCCTGCCGGTCGTCACTGTCGGACCCGTACGTGATGTCGGCGCCCTGGCTCGTCGATCCGGTGACGGTGAACGTGACCGAGGAGGTCGACGGGCTCGGCGACTCGGTGGGAGCGGGCGGCGGCGGTGCCGGCGTGGTGGCCGGCGGGCTCTCGGGCGCCGCGCTGGTGGGCGACGGCGACGGGGGAGCCGGCCGCGCGCTGCTGGGCCGGGGTTTCGCACGGGGCGCCGCCCCGCGTGTGGGCGGGTGGTGCGACTCGCCGCCGGTGGTGTGCCCGGACGAGGTCGCGGGGGACGCGACCCCGGCGACCTGGTGCGGCTGGGTACCACCGCCGAAGACGCTGGCCAGCACGATGATGAGGACGAGGAACCCCACCAGCGAGCCGAGGACGATCAGGACGACGTTGCGGACCCGGTGACGTCGCGGCGGTGGCACCGGGGGCGGGCCGCCGTACGGCGTGCTGGGAGGCGGTTGGGCCATGGGGATCCCCTCCTCTGCCGGCACTGGCACCTACGCCAGCAGCGTCCGGCGGGGGAGCCGGATCCTCCATCCGTTGTCGGGGTTCTCTGCCGGGCCGATCGGTGCCGCGACGCCACGGGCGGGCCACGTACGTCGGCGTTGGTTCGTCCGCCGCCGGTACCGGAGGGTGCGGGGTGGACCGATCGGTCGGCGGGCGGCGCCGAACTCTCCCGCCGCCCTCGGACGGAGGGCGGAGCGCCGGGCGCGACGACCGCCGGCTCAGGTGGTTTTGTGGGACTTGTCGAGCCAGCCGGCGAGCTGGGTCATGGTGGCGGCGAGGTGCACGTAGTCCATGTTCTGGGAGTTCCAGGGGTGGATCTGGCCGGCCTTCGCGGCGGGCAGCGCGGCGAACGTGGGCTGCTTGAGCAGGTCGTCGGAGCCCATCGCGCGGGCGGAGTTGAGCCACACGTCGACGTTCCGGTACCGGTCGACCTGCTCCCAGGTGGCCGTCTGCCAGTAGTACGCGGAGCCGCCGGGGTCGGGGAGGGTGACGCCGAGCTTGGCGTAGTAGGAGAGGGCGGGGTCGTCGGCGGGGCGTACCAGGTAGAGGCCCTTGTCGGCGTAGGCGGCCTCGGCCATGACGCGCAGCCCGGAGCGACCGGCGGCGGCGAGCTTCCGCCCGGCCGCGTCGAACTCCTTCTTGTACCCGTCGAGCCGCGCCCGCGGTACGCCGAGCGCGAGGGCGAGGTCGTTGACGCGGCCGGCGACGGTGTCGGCGGTGCCCCACATGGTGATCGCGACGATGGGCGCGATCCTGCGTACCTTGTCCTCCTGGGTCTTGTCGGCGAAGCCGTACAGGGCCTGCTTGGTGTCGACGGTTCCCTTGCGGTCCACCGGATACGCGTTGGTGACGACGAGTTCGGGGCGGGCGGCGGCGAGCGCCTCCAGGTCGATCTCGCCGTACGTGCGGCCGACCTCCTTGACCGTGCTCAGGTCCCGCCCGGCGAACGACGAGTCGTCCTTCATCGCCATGTACCCGAAGGCCGCGGCGGGCGCGATCCCGTACGCCCACAGGGAGGAGACGACGTCGGTGAGGCCGGCGATGCGCGTCGGGCGCTTCGGGAGCGTCACCGTCGTGCCGAGATCGTCGGTGAACGACCACTTCCCGCCGCCGGACGACGCGGTGGTACCGCCGCAGGCGGCGAGCAGTGCGGCGGCGCCGGCTCCGACGGCACCGGCGAGTACGGTTCGGCGACTGGTCATGACTCTCCTTGCGGGACAGGGGTTTCGGGGCCGGGTCAGGAACCCGTGGGGCGCGGCACGACGAGCGGTCCGCCGGTGTGCGGGTCGGCGAGTACGGTGGCGCGCAGCCCGAACACCTCCTCGATCCGTTGCGGTGTCAGTACTTCCGCGGGTGGGCCCTGGTGGTGGATGCGCCCGTCGCGGACGAGCACCAGGTGCCCGGCGTACCGGGCGGCGAGGTTCAGGTCGTGCAGCACCATGACGACGGTGCGGCCGTGCTCGGCGTGCAGCGCGGCGACGAGGTCGAGTACCTCGATCTGGTGTGCCAGGTCGAGGTAGGTGGTGGGCTCGTCGAGCAGCAGCAGGTCGGTCTGTTGCGCCAGTACCATGGCGATCCAGGCGCGTTGGCGCTGCCCGCCGGACAGTTCGTCGACGGCGCGGTCGGCGGAGTCGGTGAGGCCGACGGCGTCGAGCGCGTGCGCGACCGCGGCGGCGTCCTCGCTGCCGAACTGGCGCAGCCACGACAGGTGCGGGTTGCGGCCGCGGGCGACGAGGTCGCGGACGGTCATTCCGCCGGGTGCGGTGGGGGTCTGGGGCAGCAGGCCGAGCCGGCGGGCGACCTGCCGGGTGGGGGTGTGGTCGATGCGCCGGCCGTCGAGCACGACGCGGCCGTGGTCGGGCCGCAGCAGCCGCCCGAGCGTACGCAGCAGGGTGGACTTGCCGCACCCGTTGGGGCCGACCACCGCGGTGACCTGGTTGTCCACAATGGACAGATCGAGGTCGTGCAGCACGGCGCGCTCGCCGTACGAGACGGTCAGGTGTTCCGCGGCCAGGCTCATCCCACTCTCCTTTCCCTGAGCAGCAACCAGATCAGGTACGGTGCGCCGATCGCGGCGGTGCCCAGGCCCACCGGTACCTCCCAGGTCCAGAGCAGCCGGCCGACGAGGTCCGCGCCGCCGACGAGCAGCGCCCCACCGCACGCGGACGCGGCGAGCGGGGGTCGGGTCGTGCCGGCGAGGCGGCGCAGGACCTGCGGTACCACCAGGCCGACGAAGCCGATCGCGCCGGCCGCCGCCACCGCCGCCGCGGTCAGCCCGACCGCGACCGCCGCGGTGGCCAGCGCCGTGGCGCGCACCCGTACGCCGAGCGTGGCGGCCACGTCGTCGCCCAGCTCCACAATGGACAGTGGTCGGCCGAGCAGCAGCGCGGTCGGCGCCAGTACGGCGAACGAGACGGCCAGCGGTACGGCCTGGTCCCAGCCGCGGGACGACACCGAGCCGGCCAGCCACACCGAGGCGCGCGCCGCGTCGTTCACCTTCGCCACGACCAGCAGCCAGCTCGTCAGCGCGGTCACCGCGGTCGCCAGCCCGACGCCGACGAGTACCAGCCGGCCGGGGGCGAGGCCGCCGCGCCAGGACAGCCCGACGACCAGCGCCGCCGCGGCGAGCCCGCCGATCGTCGCCGCCGCCGGTACGCCCAGGCGCAGCAGCCCGGCGCTCACCTCGTACGTGCCGCCGCCGAGCACGATCGCGGCCACCGCGCCGAGCGCCGCGCCCGACGTGACCCCGAGTACGTCGGGGGAGGCGAGCGGGTTGCGCACGACGGTCTGGGTGAGGGCGCCGGCCAGCGCCAGCGCGGCACCGGCCAGCAGCCCGACCACCACCCGCGGCGCGCGCAGTTCGAGCACCACCAGGCGGGTACCGGCGTCGCCGCCGCCGACCAGCGCGCGCAGGACGTCCGTCGGGGCGAGCGGGAAGTCGCCGACGGACAGCGCCAGCACGCCCACCACGAGCGCCGCCACGAGTACCGTGACCGTCACCGCCACGGCGCGCGCGTCCACAGCGCCACCGCCCGGCGCGACGCCGGGCCCCGTGGCACCACCAGGCCGCGGGCTCACACCGCCACCGTCCGGCGCGGCGCCCCACCCCGTGGCGCCACCAGGCCGCGGGGTCACAGGGCCACCGTCCGGCGGCGGCGTACCACGGTGACGAAGACGGGGGCGCCGACGATCGCGACGCCGACCCCGACCTGGAGCTCGCCGGGTACCAGCCGGCCGGCGACGTCGGCGGCCACCAGCAGGCAGGCGCCGAGCAGCGCGGACACCGGCACCACCCACCGGTACGGGATGCCGACGAGGCGGCGGGCGAGGTGCGGGACGACCAGGCCCAGGAACCCGATCGGGCCGGCCGCGGCGGTCGCGGCGCCGGTCAGCAGGGTGACCGCGGCCAGCCCGGCGCAGCGGGAGAGTGCCGACCGCTGGCCGAGCCCGCGGGCGGTGTCGGTGCCGAGCCCGAGCAGGTCCATCGACCGCGCGTCGAGCAGTGCCAGTACCAGGCCCGCGGCGACGAACGGCGCGACCCGCAGCGTCACCGACAGGTCCCGCCCGGCAAGTGAACCCACCACCCACCGCCGGTACGTGTCGAGCGTCGGCTGGTCGGACAGCACCAGGAACGACGTGACCGTGGCGAGCAGCGCGGAGACGGCGACGCCGGCCAGCGCCAGCGGTACCGGGTTGCCGGTGCCGCGGCCGGCGACGGCGAGGACGAGGGCGGTGGCGAGCGCGGAGCCGGCGAGCGCGTACCAGACCTGGCCGGCGGGGTCGCGTACGCCGAGGACGACCATGGCGAGGACGACGGCGAGGCAGGCGCCGGCGGTGACGCCGAACAGACCGGGATCGGCGAGCGGGTTGCGGGTGTGGCCCTGCATCACCGCGCCGGCCGCGCCGAGCGCCAGCCCGACCACGAGTCCGGCGGCGGTACGCGGGATCCGGACACCGCGGACGATCGTGGCCGCGTCGCCCCCGCCCCCGGTACGCAACGCGTGCCACACCACGTCGGGCGCCAGGTACGCGCTGCCGACGGCGAGGCTGACCGCCGCCAGCACGACGAGCGCGCCGACGAGTACGGCCAGCACGGTCCAGCGCCGCCCACTCCCCATGGCGACGAAGGTTAGCCTAACCTACTATGAGACCTCCATCGGGTCACCTCGATGTGTGATCCTCCGCGGCGCCCTCAGCCCGCCGTGTCCAGCTCGCTGCGCGCGTCGACGAACGCCGCCACCGCCCGCTTCACGTCGTCCGTACTGTGCGCCGCGGACAGCTGCACCCGGATCCGCGCCTTCCCGCGCGGTACCACCGGGAACGAGAAGCCGATGACGTAGATGCCGCGCGCCAGCAGCAGATCGGCCAGCCGGGCGGCGCGCGCCGCGTCGCCGATCATCACCGGCACGATCGGATGGTCGCCCGGCAGGATGTCGAACCCGGCCGCCGCCATCTCGGTACGGAACAGGGACGTGTTGGCGCGCAAGCGATCCCGCAGGTCGCCCGACGACTCCAGCAGGTCGAGCACGGCCAGCGACGCGGCCACGATCGACGGCGCCACCGAGTTCGAGAACAGGTACGGCCGGGACCGCTGGCGCAGCAGCTCCACGATCTCGGCGCGGGCCGACACGTACCCACCGGAGGCGCCGCCGAGCGCCTTGCCGAGCGTGCCGGTGACGATGTCGACCCGGTCGGTGACCCCGTGCAGCTCCGGCGTACCCCGACCGCGCGGGCCGACGAAGCCGACCGCGTGCGAGTCGTCCACCATCACGAGCGCGTCGTACGCGTCGGCCAGGTCGCAGATGTCGGCGAGCGGCGCGACGTAGCCGTCCATGGAGAAGACGCCGTCGGTGACGATCAGCCGGTACCGCGCGTCGGCGGAGTCCTTGAGCTGCTGCTCCAGGTCCGCCATGTCGCGGTTCCTGTACCGCAGCCGCCGCGCCTTGCACAGCCGTACGCCGTCGATGATGCTCGCGTGGTTCAGCTCGTCGGAGATGACCGCGTCCTGATCGGACAGCAGCGTCTCGAACACGCCGCCGTTCGCGTCGAAGCACGAGCTGTACAGGATCGTGTCGGCGGTGCCGAGGAACTCCGACAGCCGCGCCTCCAACCGCTTGTGCAGGTCCTGCGTACCGCAGATGAACCGGACCGACGCCATGCCGAAGCCGCGCTCGTCCAGCGCCTGCTTGGCCGCGGCGACCAGCGCCGGATGGTCGGCCAGGCCCAGGTAGTTGTTCGCGCAGAAGTTCACCACGTGCGAGCCGTCGGCGACGGTGATCCCCGCGTCCTGCGGGCTGGTGATCACCCGCTCGTCCTTGTACAGCCCGTCCGCCCGGATCTGCGCCAGCGTCGCCCGCAGGCCCTCCGCCATCCTGTCGTACATCGGCACCTCTCAGCGCGTCTCGCGGGTCCAGTCCAACACGATCTTGCCGCAGTTGCCCTGCCTGGCCTCGGCGAACGCCTCCGCGTACTGCGTGTACCCGTAGCGGCCGGTGATCACCGGTGTCAGGTCGAGGCCCTGTTCGAGCAGTACGGACATCTGGTACCAGGTCTCGAACATCTCCCGGCCGTAGATGCCCTTGATGGTGAGCATGTGCGTGACGACCTTGTTCCAGTCGACCGCGATGTCGGTGGACGGCAGGCCCAGCATGGCGATCCGGCCGCCGTGGTTCATGTTCGTGATCATGTCGCGCAGCGCGGACGGCTGACCGGACATCTCCAGCCCGACGTCGAAGCCCTCCCGCATGCCGAGTACGTCCTGGGCGTCGGCGACCGGCATCGTCGAGACGTTCACGGCCAGGCTCACGCCGACCTTCTCCGCCAACCGCAGCCGGTACTCGCTCACGTCGGTGATCACGACGTGCCGCGCGCCGGCGTGCCGTACGACGGCGGCGGCCATGATGCCGATCGGGCCGGCACCCGTGATGAGCACGTCCTCGCCGAACACCTCGAACGCCATCGCCGTGTGCACCGCGTTGCCGAACGGGTCGAAGATCGCCGCCACGTCCAGGTCGACCGGCTGGTCGGCGGCCCGGCCGTGCACCCACACGTTGCTCTCCGGCAGCGCCAGGTACTCGGCGAACGCGCCGTCGCGCTGCACGCCCAGCCCGACCGTACGGATGCAGAGGTGGCGGCGGCCGGCGCGGCAGTTCCGGCAGCGGCCGCAGACCAGGTGGCCCTCGCCGGACACCAGGTCACCGACCGCGACCGTGCTCACCGACGGGCCGACATCGACGACCTCGCCGACGAACTCGTGCCCCACCGTCAGCGGCGGCGTGATCGACTTCTTCGCCCAGTCGTCCCAGGCCTCGATGTGCAGGTCGGTCCCGCACAGCCCGGTACGCAGGACACGGATCAGGACATCGGTCGGCCCGACCGTCGGGAGGTCCACCTCGGTGAGCCGCAGCCCCGCCTCGGACCCGGCTTTGACCAGCGCTTTCACCACCACAGGGTGCGTCGTCGCGGACGCGCTGTCCATCGAAGTTTCCTGAATTCGTTTGTAAGGAGACCTGCACAGCGGCCCGGTCCGGACGTTTCACGGACCGGTGGGCGCTTCGCCCGTTACCGTGCGGGACGGGGGTGCCGCGATGGCGAAGCGTACGGTGGCGGACCAGTTCGTGCAGATCCTCGCGCGGGCCGGCGTACAGCGGGTGTTCGGTGTGGTCGGCGACAGCCTCAACCCGGTCGTCGACGCGATCCGGCGTACGGCGGGGATCGACTGGGCGCAGGTACGCAACGAGGAGGCCGGCGCGTTCGCCGCGGGGGCGGAGGCGCAGGTGTCCGGGCGGCTCGCCGCGTGCGCCGGCAGCTGCGGCCCCGGCAACCTGCACCTCATCAACGGCCTGTACGACGCGCACCGCAGCCACGCCCCGGTACTGGCGCTGGCCTCGCACATCCCGTCCAGCCAGATCGGCACCGGGTACTTCCAGGAGACGCACCCGGACCGGCTGTTCATCGGGTGCAGCCACTACTGCGAGATGATCTCGCATCCGGCGCAGATGCCGCGCACGCTCCAGATCGCCATCCAGCACGCGGTCGGCCGCCGCGGCGTCGCGGTCGTGTCGCTGCCCGGGGACGTGGCCGCCCAGGAGGCGCCGACCGGCACGTACCAGCACGCGCTGGTCACCGAGCGGCCGCACGTCCGGCCGTCGGACGCCGATCTCGACGCGTTCGCGGCGCTGCTGAACGGGGCGCGCCGGGTGACGCTGTTCTGCGGCAGCGGCTGCGCCGACGCCCACGAGGAGGTACTCGCGCTCGCGGAGGCGGTGGCCGCGCCGGTCGGGCACGCGTTGCGCGGCAAGGAATGGATCCAGTGGGGCAACCCGTACGACGTGGGCATGTCCGGGCTGCTCGGCTACGGCGCCTGCTACGACGCGATGCACGGCTGCGACCTGCTCGTCCTGCTGGGCACCGACTTCCCGTACGACGCGTTCATGCCGACGGGCGTGCGGATCGTGCAGGTCGACGTCGCCGCCGAACACCTCGGCCGACGGTCCACATTGGACCTGGGAGTCTGGGGCGACGTCGGCGAGACGATCCGCGCGCTGCTGCCGAGGCTGGCACGCAGGTCCGACCGGACCTTCCTCAACCGGATGCTGCGCCGGCACGCCGACCTGCTGTCCACAGTGGTCGGTTCGTACACCACGAACGTGGCGACGCACCGGCCCATCCACCCCGAGTACGTGGCGGACCAGCTCGACGACGTGGCCGCCGACGACGCGGTGTTCACCGTGGACACCGGGATGTGCAACGTGTGGGCCGCGCGGTACCTGACACCGAACGGAAAGCGCCGCATCATCGGCTCGTTCTCGCACGGCTCCATGGCCAACGCGCTGCCGCAGGCGATCGGAGTACAGCTGCTCGACCGGGGGCGGCAGGTCGTGTCGATGTCCGGCGACGGCGGCTTCGCCATGCTGATGGGCGACTTCCTGACCCTCCTCCAGTACGAGCTGCCGGTGAAGGTGGTGCTGTTCGACAATTCGTCGCTCGGCATGGTGGAACTGGAGATGATGGTCTCCGGCCTCCCCGCGCACGGTACCGCCAACCACAACCCCGACTTCGCCGCGATCGCCCGCGCGGCCGGCGCGTACGGCGTCCGCGTCACCGAACCGGCCGACGTACGCGACGCGCTGCGCGAGGCGCTCGACACGCCCGGCCCCGCGCTCGTCGACGTCGTCACCGACCCGAACGCGCTGTCACTGCCACCGAAGATCACCGGCGAGCAGGTCAGCGGCTTCGCCCTGTCGATGTCCCGCACCGTACTCACCGGCGGCGTCGGCAAGGCCCTGAAGATGGCCCGCAGCAACCTCCGCAACATCCCCAAACCCTGACGCCGCAACGGTTCCCGCCGGATCGCAGGCAGTGGGGCGGACACGGCGGAGGCCCGCCGCGACGAACGCGACGGGCCTCCGGAGTCGGTGCTCCGTCAGCGGTCGTTCCGGTCGATCCAGCTCGCGATCGTGTCGATCCGCGACGTGGTCTCCGCCCCGGTGTGCGGGCAGCCCGGCCCGTCACTCTCGACACTCACCAGCACCGGACCCGTTGCGGTACGCCGGAAGTACGGCGCGCCCGAGTCGTACGAGCAGGCGCTGGTGTCCGACGACGGCTTCGCACCCTCGACCAGCACGGTGTACTGCGTGCGCTTGGTCACCGTGACGTCGCCGTACTGCATGTGCGTGGCCGGGGCGCCGTCCGCGGACGTCGCGCCCCACCCCGCCAGCCGCAGCGTCGCACCGGTCACCGGTGCCGTGCGGGCCAACCGGATCGGCGTGATGTCCGTGACCGGGGACGCCAGTTTCGCTAAAGCGACGTCACTGTTCGGGTACTGCCGGACGTCCACCACGTCGAGGACGTGGCCGCCCTTGTCGGCGAGGTCCACCTTCCCCAGCGTCGCCGTCGTCTTCTTGTACTGCGGCGGGCCGCTCACCGGCTTCTTGTTCACGTCGTGGAAGCAGTGCGCCGCGGTCACCACCCACTGCCTGCTCACCAGCGCACCGGAACACGCGCTGTCGTAGGTGGTGCCGTCCGGCTTCGGGATCCCGGTCATCGTGAACTTCACCGCGAACGGGTACGCCCCGGCCGGAGCCGGGTTGCCGTGCGCGACGTTCGGCGTGACCGTCCCGGACAGCGATGCCGGCTGGGCAACCGCGGGAGCCGCGGCAACCCCGGCCGCGAGCACACCCGCGGCGAGCGCCAGTGCACGACCCGTCCTCTTTCGTGCCTTCCCCAAGACATTCCCTTCGAGTCGTCTGGGCTGTACGGATAACGCTCACTTCATAGCAGATGCGTACCCGCGTCCCGGCGGGCCTCGACGGCGTACTTGGCCTGCTTCAGGCTGGCGCCGGTCATCTCCCGGTACACCTTGATGGCCTGGATCAGCCTGTCCTGGGCGATCAACGCGTCCACCTCGGCGAGCCGCTCGTCGGCCACCGCCGCCGGGCCCGGCGGCAGCCCGACCATGAGGCGTTCCACCGAATCCTTGGCTTCCTTGAGGCCGACGTGGGTCAGGTCGCGGTAGAGCTTGATGGCCTGGATCTTGCGGTCGGTCCGGGCGAGCCGCACCACTTCCGCCATGCCGTCGCCCGAGGGTTCGGGTCGCGGCGCCTCGACCGGCGGGAGCCCGACCATGAGGCGTTCGACGGAATCCTTGGCCTCCTTGAGGCCGACGTGGGTCAGGTCGCGGTAGAGCTTGATGGCCTGGATCTTGCGGTCGGTCCGGGCCAGCCGTACCACCTCCGCCATGCCGTCGCCCGACGTGTCCACGACCGGTGCTCTCTCCGCGGGCGGCGCCGGCCGGATCGACTGGGGCGACGCGTTCTCCCGGCGGCGGGCCGCGACGCTCAGCGCCAGTACGACGAGGAGCACGACCACGACGGCGGCGGCGATCATGGTGAACGTCATGGCCGCGAGCCTAACGACGCCGTTCCATGAGGGCGAGCGCGCTCGCGGGGAACACCAGCACCGACAGCACCGCGGCACCCACCAGCGCGCTGGCCACCGGTACCGGCATGTGGTGCGTGGCAACGCCGTCGTCGGTGATGGTGACGACCAGCGGAAGCGCGGTGGCGCACAACAGCGTCACCGGCACCGCCGGTACGTCCAGGCCCGCGCGGCGTACCAGGATCGTGCTGGGCAGGCCGCGCAGTACCAGGAACAGGCCGACGAACAGCAGCATCAGCAACGGCGGCCCGATGCCGGCGAACAGCGCGTGCAGGTCGAACCGCGCGCCGGTCGCGACGAAGAAGATCGGGATGGCGAACCCGAACCCGATCCCCTGGTACCGGCCGATCAGCCGTTCGAGATGCTCGTCCGGCACGTCGTGCGCGCCGACCACCTGCGAGACGATCATGCCCGCGGCGAACGCGCCGAGCAGCACGTCCAGCCCGAACGCGTTGGCCAGCGCGACGAGCGCGAGCAGCAGCAACAACGACATCCGTACGGCGAGCTGCCCGCTGGAGGCCATCGTCGCGCGCGTGACCCGGATGACGAGTGCCGGCTGCCAGCGGCGTACGAGGACGATCGCGGCGAGTACCACGAGGACGAAGACGTTGAGCAGCAACACTGTCGTCAGCCGGCGGTGCGTGGTGTTCAACGCCAGCGCGATCACCACGATCGGCACGAACTCGCCGACCGCGCCGCACGCCATCGTCACCCGCCCCAGCGCGCTGTCCATGTGCCCCGCGTCCTGCAACACCGGCAGCAGCGCGCCCAGCGCCGTCGTCGACAACGCCAGCGCCAGGTACAGCGGGGCGGTGTGCAGGCCGGCCGCCGCGGCACCGAACCCCACGAGCAGCGCGCCGGCCATGCCGATCAGCCAACCGAACCCCGCGGCCCGCAACGGCGGACCCTTGATCCGCCCCAGGTCCACCTCCAGCCCCGCCATGAAGAACAGGAACGCCACACCGAACTGACTGAACCCGCTCACCAACCGGTCCACCGCCAGCAGGTGCAGCACCTGCGGACCGACCACGATGCCCAGCAGTACCTCCAGCACGGCGACCGGTACCACGATCCGCGGTATCGCCGCGGCGACGAGCGGTGCCGCCACCGCCACGGCCGCCGCCACCAGCAGGTTCGTCAGGTTCATCCGCCCTCCCTGGGCGGAGCCTAGGCACCCGTTCGGGGGTACCGCGGCGAAACGGGCGGATCACCCGGCGGCCGCACGACCCGGGCGCGCCGGTGGTGGGGCTGCCCGTCAGGTGGTCGGTGCGAGCTGCGGATCGTCGTGGCGTACCCGTGGTCGGGACGGGACGACCCGGGTTCCGGTGACCAGGTCGTGCAACGCCGCACGGTCCCTGCGTACGAGCGTCACGACGACGGTCAGCCCGACCAGCGCGTACGTGGCGCTGAGCGGTAGCCAGGCCAGCGCCGGAGACACCAGCGTGTCCGCGCCGCCGTTGGTGAGCAGGGGGACGACGCCGAGGTGCGCGAGCTGCCAGGGCGCGAGCTTCACCGCGTTGCGGACCGCGATGCGTGCCGCGCCGGCCCGGCGCCCGCCGGGGCCGACGACGTGCAGACCCGCCCGCCGCTTCCCCCACGTGGCGCCGGCGCGGGACTCCGTGACCGTCAGGTAGAGCCAGACCGGCAGGACGGACGCCGCGAACGCGACGAGGTCCGCACGGCCGCCCCACAGCCGTACGCCGGCGAGCGACAGCGGAACGAACACGGCGGCGAGGACGGCGAGCCAGCCCAGCATGACGCAGTAGTCGAGGAGCGCGGCGAGCAGGCGGCGTTTCACCGCACCATCCTCGCGCGAGCCCGAAGGGTGTCGCGTCGCGCGCCCCGGCAGGGACGAACCGGTGCCGGTGCCGACCGGACCGGCGGGTGTGCCGGCCGCCGTGACGTGGCCGATTCCCTTGTGCCGCAACGCGCTGCGGTCACCAGCCGACGCTCCACTTCGTCGCCGGGTACGCGTACACCTCGGTCCTGGCCACGTCGACGTCGTGCGGCGGCCCGTATTTGACCCGCACGCTCTGCTCCGACCAGCCCGGCGGGTACGTCAACTCGCCGACGAGCGCGACGTCGGAGCCGCCGCCGACGATGCGTCCTTTCTTGTCGCGGAAGACCATCGTGGCGGCCGGCTTCGTCAACAGCGTCGGGTACGTCGACGTCACGCGGAACGACACCGTCAGGTCCCCGCGGTCGTTCCGGTACGAGCCGACCCCGCGGGATCCCCAGTACGGCACGGATTCGCCCTTGCCGGTCCAGGCGGTGGAGACGTGGTCGACCGTCAACGGAGCACGCGTCGGGTACCTCGTCGACGCCGGCCACCAGCGCACCGCCGCGACCCGCACCCTGAACCGTGCGACCGTGGACGCCGTGAGGTACGCGGCGTCGCCGGTGCCGGCGCGCTGGCCCGGCGGGACCGCCGTCAGTGTCGCCGTGCGGTAGAAGCCCTCCGCCGAGATCTCCTTTCCGTTGCGGTCCAGGAAACTCAGCGCGAGCGTCACCGCCGCGGTCGCCGTACGGCTCGTGTTCGTCACGACGACACCCCAGTCGGCCTGCGGTTCGCCGGCCACGTCCCGGACGTTCTCGTACCCGGACTCGGTGACCCGCACGGTGCCGCGGTCGGGAGCCGTCGGCAGCGGCGACGGCGCCGCCGAGAAGAGCGGCCTCGACGGGGTCGGCGCCGGCGTGGCCGACCCCGGATCCGCCGACGCGTGCTTGACCACCAGCAGCACGGTCAACGTGAGGATCGTCGCCACCAGCAGCCCGGAGGCCACGAGGTGCCGGATGCGCGCGGCGGGTGCGGACGGAGTGTCGGTCATGCGCGGCTCCTGGTCGTCGTTCGGTGGAACGCTAGCGGATCCGTGCAATGCCAACCGTTTGACGGCCCGTCCTAAGATCCCCCGCATCGCCGACGAACGCGGGAGAACACGCATGGACGGACCACCCTCGTACGACGCGGCTCCCGGCAGCCCGCCGTACCCCGTGCCGCCCGGCGCCGACGGAGGCGTGCGACCGCGCGCGCGACGCATCCGCTGGCTCGTCTGGTACGGGTCGGCGGGCGTCGTCGTCCTGGTGCTCGCGACCCTGCTGATCTGGCCCAACCAGCCCGATCCGGCCGAGCAGCGCGTCCTCGACTTCCTGGCGGCCGTACTGCGCGGCGACGTCACCCGCGCCACGGCGATGGTCACCGACGGGTCCGCCGCCGGCTCCGGAATCCGCGCGGACGACCCGGCGCTGCTCCGCCCCACCCTGCGCGGCCAGCGGTGGCACGTCGCGTCGGTACGGCTGGCCGACGCGATGAACGACTACACGACCGACGTCACCGTCGTCGCCACCATCGAGATTCCCGGCGGGCACCGGGTGTCGTGGCCGTTCGAGCTGGAGCGGGCCGGCGACGGATTCCCCTGGACCATCACGGATCCCTTCGTACACCTGGGATTCGGCGCGTTCCCCCTGTCGTACGTGGTGGTCAACGGTCAGCGCAACCAGCACGCGGACCCCCACGACGCGCGCGGCTACCTGCTCTTCCCCGGCGTGTACCGGTTCTTCGACGCGCTGCCCGCCGGGGTCACCGGTTCCACGACGGCGTTCCCGCTGATGCCCGGGACGTACATCGTGGCGCCGGGCGACCGGGCCGAGGCCGACGGGCAGAACCTCACGGTGCCGCCCCTGACCCTGACCCCGACGGGGCAGCGGCACGCGCAGACCGCCGTGGACACGTACCTCGACGGCTGCGCCAAGCACCGAGCGCTGGTGACGCCGGGCTGCCCGTTCGGCGCGGAGTACGTTCCGGAGCCGGGCCATCCCGACTACATCCTCATGGACGACGAGCTGAAGTCCGTGACGTGGTCCGTACGGCGGCACGCCGTCGTCACCGTCCAGCCCCAGGGCGACGAGTTCGTGGTGGTCGACCGGCGGCCCGGCCTGCTGAAGCTGACCGTCACCGGCACCGACGAGGACTCCGGCTACACCGGCACCGCGTCGATGACCTGCCCCACCCGCAACACGGTGCTGCGCCTGGACATCACGCCGTCCGGCACGTTCCGCGTGTACCCGGAGGGCGGCCGGGACGGCACCGAACACCTCGACAGGGATCCGATCGCCTGGAGGTCCTGCTGACCCCGGCCGCGCCCCCGCGGCGGCGGATCCGGACGCTCGTGGCCGTGCCGCGTGTGGTCGGCGAGTCGGTGGTCGCCGGGACGCCGCAGCGCGTGGCTTGTTTGTCGGGTCGGGAGGAGTCCCGAGCGAACAGGAGAGAATGCCCGAGGCACGCCCGTTCCGTGACGAAGAGGACGCACGATGCAGGACTGGACGCCCCCCGATCCTGACCCCGATCCCCGACCCCCGCGCGACTCCGTTCCACCGAGCCCGGACGTACCCGGGTCGGCCGCCGGCCAGCCCGTCGACCGTCCGAGCCCGACGGCGGCCGACGCTCCGCGGCCCGGCGAGTCGACAGCGGCCGACCCTGCGCACCCCGGAGTGCCGACTCCGATGGCGGCTGACGCTCCGCGGTCCGGGGAGTCGACACCCACGGCGGCCGACTCGCCGCTCTCGGCACTGCCGCCCGTGGTGGCCGGTGCACCGCATTCCCTGACCGCGTCGGGAGAGCCGGCCCCTGACGTACCGGAATCCGCGGCCACTCCCGATCCCTCGACCGTGCCGGATCGGCCAGTCCCCGAGCCGGCCGCGTCCGGCGGTGCAGTACCTGATGCGTCCGGGGCCGGCGACGCAACCCGCGATTCTGTCGTACCGGGCGAGGAACCCGACGTTCCGTGGGCCGTGCCGGACCAGGCGCCCGCAGGGCCATCGGCAGCGCCCCAGCCGGCCGCGGCCGTTCCGCGGGCCGTGCCGGGTCAGGTCGTGCCGAGCCAGATCGAGCCGGGAGAGGCGGCCGCAGGTCCGGTCGGGTCGGGCGACGGAACGGCCGTTCCGTGGGCCGTGCCGGGGCAGGCCGCGCCCCTGAGTTCCGTGCCGGGTCAGCCGGTCAGCGATCCGGGCCCGACGGTACGGCCGGCCGCGCCCGAAAGCCCCGGCTGGTCGCCGCAATCCCTTGGTACGACCCAGTTCGGCGCCCCGCCCCCGTACGGCGGGTCACCGCAGTACGGTGCACCGGAGTCGACGTGGGCAGCACAACCCCCAGCACAACCACCCGGCGCGCATTCACCCGGCCGGTACCCCCTTGGCCAGCAACCGGATGGCCAGCAACTCCCCGGCGCGCAGCCACCCGGCGAGCAGGCGCCCGGGGCCGGGACGGTGCCTGGATGGCCGGCGCCGCAACCGAAGCCGGTACGGAAACCGTGGCCGAAGGCGAAGGACTGGGCGCGGTACCACGATCCGTTGGCGGTCGCGCTGGCGAACGCGTCGCTGCTGGGCGCCGGGTACGTGCTGCTGCGGCGACGTGGCCTGGCCGTACTGACGGATCTGGTGACGGTCCTGCTGGTGATCCTGCTCGTGACCGCGTTCCGTACGGTGTGGTTCGAGGTGCTGGTCGGGGTGTGGTGGGCGGCGCTGGTCGCGCACGGCTGGTACCTGGCGGGTGGTCGTACGCTGCGGTTCGCGGTGCGCCGGCAGCGCCTGACCGCGCTGTACTTCCTGGTGCCGGTGCTGTTGACGGCGGCGTTCCTGCGGTTCGACGCGACGACGATCGACGGTGCGCTGGCCGACGCGCGGCAGGCGGGCAGCTGTGCGCAGGCGCGCGCCGCGCTGTCCCGGATCTGGTTCGGCGACCGGGTGGCGGACGCGCCGATGACGGTACGCGGTGACCGTACTGCCCTTGCGTGCCAACGGTTGTCGGCCGCGGGCGCGCAGCTGGACCGGACGCTCGCGAGCGGTGACACGGCCGCGCTGCGGTCCGGGTTCGCGGGGCTGGGCGGGGTGCTCGCGGACCTGCCGGGGCACGGCCGGATGGTGGGCAGGGTGCTGGACGGGTTCCTCGCCGGCCTGCCGACCGACAACGCCTGCCACACCGCGGCCATCACCGACTGGCTGCGGGCGCGGCGCCCGGACCACACCGCGCTGGACCGCGCTTCCGCTGTCGTACCAAGGGTTGCGCCGTCGGCGCTGCTCGGGTGCGCCGACGGGCTGATGTCGACGGAGGACTGGGCGCGGGCGCGGAGCCGGTACCGGCAGTTCGCCGATCAGTACCCGGATGATGCGCGGGTGGACCGGGCGAGGAAGGGGATCACGAAGGCGACGCTGGCGATCGAGCTGGCGAACGTGCGGAGCCTGCTGTCGGGTGGCACCGGAACCCAGCCGCAGTACTGTTCCAGTCCGGCGAAGTACTCGGGTGCGGCGCCGTACCGGCGGGGCACGAACCGCGCGATGTTCTTCGGCAACGACGAGTACACGGACCGGCTGCCGCGGTCGTGGAAGGTGGACGATCCGGCGAAGGCGGTGCTGATCGTCTGCGCCGGCACGACGACGTTCGGTTCGGCCGTGCGGACCTGCCCGTACACCAGCGCGTCGCATCCGGACTTCCCGGTCGACGTGACCTTCCACAAGATCGCGATCCCGGTGAAGGCGTACGAGCTGCGGACCGGTCGGCTGGTCGTGAACCGGAAGGTGCAGATCAGTGGATCGAGCTGCCCGCAGACCATCCACTACACCAGCTACGGCTACGACATCGGCCCGCCGTCGCAGTACGTGGATCCGTCGACGTCGGACGTCCGCTCGGCGTTCCGTTCGCTGGTGGTGCGCTGAGCCGGCGGCCGGTCGGCCGGGGCCGCCTCGCCGACCGGCCAGCCGCCGGGACGGACGCGCTTTCCCTGCCGCAGCAGGGAAAGCGCGCCGGTGTCACGTCGGCAGGGCGCGCCAGTACTGCTGGGCCGGCTCCCAGACGTGGCCGTCGGTGGTGCCGGCGAGTACCGGGTCGGCGAACGCCGCGCAGGTGTCGAGCAGGTCGGCGAAACGGTCCGGGGTGGCGGCTTCGAGGCGCTGCTTGCGCCGCCAGGTACGCCAGCGCGGCTGGGCGAGTACGGCGAACCCGTCGAGTACCTCGGTGAGGGGTCTGAGGGTGACGGCCCGGTGTGCGGCGACGATGTCGATGGCGCGGCGCATCTCGGCGCCCGGGACGCGGCGCGCGGCGGTGATCGCGGCGATGTCCACGAAGTCGCGCCACCTGGTGGTCTGCTCGCCGCGGTCGATGGCGGTGACGATCTTCTCGGCGAGGACCATGTGGTCGGGGTACCCGCGCAGCTGGAGGTGCCCGCCGAGCAGGAGCGGCAGCTCGGCGACGGTGGGTGCGGGCCAGATCGGGTCGCCGAAGTTGACGTCGGCGTGCAGCGGGATCCGGGCCTTGGCGAGGCTCGCGACCATCTGGACCCGCACGCCGGTGTACGCGGCCTCGTCGCGGATCTGCGTACCGGTGACCGTGCTGGGGTCGAACCGGAGGCCGTCGTCGGCGTCCCGTTCGACGACGGCGCGGATCCGCCGTTCGACGTCGGGGATGTCGTTGGGGAACCCGGACGCGGCCAGGTCGATGTCGCGGGTGGGGCGCCGCGCGGCGAACGCGGCCATCAGTACGCCGCCCTTGAGCGCGAAGTCCTCGGCGTGTGGCGAGGCGGCGAGGCGGGTGAGGAACCCTTCCAGCGCGTACAGCGTGAAGTACTCCATCGGGTCGCGGCCGCGGGTCTTCGCGAGGTTCCGGAGATCGAGGTACGCGCGGCCGGCGGGGGTGGCGCGGGTCGGGGCCGATGTCACAGCAACGCCTCCAGTGCCTGCCTGATCCGGGGAAGCGCCTTCGGGAACGATGCCGCCACCCGTAGCAGCGCCGCGGGGGAGCTGCCGCGCCGCCGGATCCAGCGGCGGAGCGCCGTGTACGCGACGTCCGCGCCTTCCTGGTGGGCGAGGCGGAAGCAGTCGACGATGGTGCGTTCTGGGGAGTACACGGCGAGTCGCAGATCTTCGGCGGCGGTGAACTCGTCGCGGCCGATGTCGAACGTGCTCGGGTCGAAGCTGCGCCAGGTGACGTGCTCGAACCCGGCGGGGTGGCGCTGCCCGCGCGGTAGCGCGATGTCGGTGCCGAACGGGATCTGGTCGGTGAGGTCGTGGTGCAGCAGCGCGCTGGTCAGGCACAGGGTGGCGGCGGGCCGGAGCGCGGTGGCGGCGGCGAGCGGCGCGAGGGCGGGGTCGATCGACCCGGTGCGCACGTACACGGCGTGGCCGAGTCGTTCGATCTGGCCGGTGTGGAGCAGCCCGTAGACCTGGTCCTTGCGGAGGCCGGCGGCGCGGGCGGCGTCGAGCGTGAACGCGGGAGCCAGTGCCGGCAGGGACACGACCGCACCTCCTAACCGTCTACACATCCACGGTATCTGTATACAGTGAGGAACTCAAGATCCACGCGTGCCCGGACCTGCCGTGGCCTGAGCCCGGCACCGAGCCTAGGGCCGGGAGGACGCGTCCCGAGGGCAACGCGGCCACGACACCGACGCCGATCAGCCGGTCGAGGGGGTACGTCCGGGTGGTGTCCGGCGTGCGTCGGGGCCGGAAACGAGCACTCCGGTACGGCACGATGGTCCGATGGACGTCGAGCCGTACCGGGGTGAGCTGGTGGCGTACTGCTACCGCATGCTCGGTTCGTTCCACGAGGCCGAGGACCTGGTACAGGAGACGATGCTGCGTGCCTGGCGTTCCCGCGACCGGTACGACGCGGCCCGCGCCTCGCTGCGCACCTGGCTGTACCGGATCGCGACGAACGTGTGCCTGACGGCGTTGGAGGGTCGGGCGCGGCGGCCGCTGCCGTCCGGGTTGGGCGCGCCGAGCGACGATCCGGCCGCGCCGCTCACCCCGGCGTACGACGTGCCGTGGCTGCAGCCGTTCCCGGACGCGCGGTTCGACCTGGCCGCGCGGACGGATCTGCGGTTGGCGCTGGTGGCCGCGATGCAGGTACTCCAGCCCCGGCAGCGCGCGGTCCTGCTGCTGCGCGAGGTGCTCCAGTTCAGCGCGGCGGAGGTCGCCGACCAGCTGGCGACGACGGTACCGGCGGTCAACAGCGCGCTGCAGCGGGCCCGTACGGCGCTGGCGCGGGTGGACGACCCGGGCGCGCTCGCGGAGCCGGACGACCCGGCCGTCCGGGCCGTGCTCCAGCGGTACCTGCGGGCGTTCGAGGCGGCGGACGTGCCGGCGCTGGTGCGGCTGCTGACCGACGACGCGGTACTGGAGATGCCGCCGGTGCCGCTCTGGTACCGGGGGCGCGACGACTACGGCCGCTTCATGACGCGGGTGTTCACGATGCGCGGCACGGGCTGGCGTACCCGGGTGGTGTCGGCGAACGGCCAGCCCGCGTTCGCCGCGTACGCGCCGGATCCGGAGGGTGGCCACCGGCTGCACACGCTCCAGGTGGTCACGGTGCTCGGCGAGCGGGTCGCGCACACCGTGGTGTTCGCCGACCCGGCCGTGTGCGCCGCGTTCGACCTGCCGGAGCGCATTCCCGCGAACTGAATCCGTCGGGCGCGATGAGTTCCGCCGACCCCGCCGGTAGGTACCGGTGAGAGTCGAAGCGAAGGGACACGATCATGAGCGTCACCGTCATCGAGTTCGTCACCCTGGACGGGGTCATGTCCGACCCCGACGGATCCGCCGGTACGCCGGGCGGCGGCTGGGCGTTCCGGCACGGCCCGGAGACCGTCGCGGGGGACAAGTTCCGGCTCGGCCGCCTGATGGAGGACGGGGTGATGCTGCTGGGCCGCGCGACGTGGGAGCAGTTCGCCCGGATCTGGGCGCCGCGGTCCGACCCGTTCTCCGACCGGATGAACGCCATGGCCAAGCTGGTCGCGACCCGTACCCGGAGCGACGTGTCGGGCTGGTCGAACTCGCGGCCGCTGACCGGCGACCTCCTCGACGCGGTACGCCGGTCCGACCGGGACGTCGTCGTGGCCGGCAGCCGCAGCGTGGTGCACGCGCTGATGGCCGCCGACCTGGTCGACGAGTACCGGCTGCTGACGTTCCCGACGCTGCTGGGCAGCGGCGAGCGGCTGTTCCCGGCCGACGGCGCGCCGGCGTACCTGGAGTGCACGTCGGTCGAGCCGGTCGGCGCCGCCGTCCTCACCTGCCACCGGCGGACCCGGTGACCGTCCGCTTCGTCGCCGTGTACGAGACGCCCGCCGATCCGGCCGCGTTCGACCGGCACTACCGCGAGGTGCACGTACCGCTGGCGCGCCGGCTGCCCGGGCTGCGCCGGTACACCCTCGGCCAGGGCGCCGCCGCGGTCCGGGGCGAGCCGTACCATCTCGTCGCCGAGCTGGACTGGGACAGCATGGCCGAGCTGCGCGCCGCGTTCGAGTCGCCGGAGGGGCGGGCGACGGCGGCCGACGCGGGCCGGCTCGCGGAGCTGGCCCCGGTCCGCAGCATGGTGCTCACCCTCACCGACCCCGACTGAACCCCTTGGTACGCAAGGGTTTCCGTGTGCGCCGGTGGTGCCCGGTCGGGCCGTCCCGTCCGGCTGGCCCGGCCAGCGGGTCCGGCCACGGCGGGGCCGCGCGGCTGCCGTCGTACGGCGGGCGGCGCACCGGGATCCCGGTGCGCCGCAAGGGTTTCCGCGCCGCGACAGGTCAGCCGCAGTGCACGCCGTTCTGGTCGGTGTGGTACGCGGACCGGCCGTCGGGGGAGTCGACCGTGCCCCACAGGTTGACGCAGGTGTGGCGGGCGTGCACGTACACCGGGCCGGCGTAGTACTTGTAGTTGCCGGTGTCGTCCTGCCCGTCGTCGGTGTCGGTCGAGACGCGCACGCCCATCCACTTGGCGGTGCCGACCCACTCGGTCGCCTCGGTGTACGCGCAGTTCTGGCCGTTGCCGGCGTTGTAGTACAGGTAGAGTGTGCCGGCGCTGGGCCCGGTGCTGTTGGGATCGAGCAGCGGGTAACTGTCCACATAGGAGTATCCGGTGCCGCAGACGGTGGTGGTCGCCGCGGCCGGTCCGGTCGCCGGTACGAGCGCCAGTGCCGCCGACGCCACCGTCACGGCACCCGCTGCCAGCGCAGTACGAAAACGCATCGCGACCCCTCTCAGGGCAGGAGCAGCCGCGCCGCGGGCGTGTCGTACCGCGGCGTGCTGCGGGGGACTGGGCGACGGAACGGGCGATCCGCGACGATCGATGCGTTCCGTCGCTGTCGGACACTAATCCGTCAGTCACCCCGGAGCCGCCGTTACCGGAAGGTTTTGAGGAGGGGTTGAGCAAACGTGCTCAGGACGCCAGCCGTACGGCACGGGTCGCGGGACGGTGCCGCAGCGGCGCGCGCTGGAGCCGGGCGAGGCCGCGGATCGTCCACGCCAGCAACGGAAACAGTGTCAGCAGCACGAGCCCGGCGTGTACGGCCCAGGCCCCGGCGAGCGTCGGCCCGCCCCAGGCCGAGTGGTACGTGCTGGCCCACGCGCCCGGCGGCGCCTGGTGGAACGACAGGTGCAGCCACGGTACGAGCGGGGCGGTCTCCCCGTCGCCGGCGCCGACGTAGTTCCGCAGCGGGTACCCGACGCTGTAGAGCACCAGGAACCCCAGGTACTGCGTGACCGCCCAGCCCACCGCCCCGGTGAGCACCGACAGCACCGCCGCGCCGAGGGTACGGCCGGGGGTCGCGGGGTCCGGGTCGGGCAGGTCGGCCCAGCGCGCGGCCCGCTCCTGCCACCGCGCCGCGGTACGCCAGCGCCCGGCGAGCGCCAGCACCAGCCCTGCCACCCCCAGCGGCAGGCCGAGCAGCACGTATCCGAACCGCCGCCAGGTGCCCGCGCGGTACGCCGTCGTCCAGATCCTCAGTACGCCCATGCCCGTACGGTCGCGTCCCGGCCGGGCGCGGGGCATCCCGCCACGGAGCCATTCCCGCGTACCACCTGGGTAGTGGATGTCCGCGATGCGATGTGTGTGAAGTGCCTACCGCTGGGTAACACCGACGAGTAGCCTCGGATCGAGGACCCGTGACGCAGGGGGTGCCGAGATGACCGCGACCGTACGCGAGGGCGGGCCGGAGCGGCCCGAGCCGGTGACCGTCGACGAGACCGCCGCCCGGCAGGCTGCCGAGCAGGCCCGCGAGACCGAGTGGCGCAAGCCCAGCTTCGGGCGCGAACTGTTCCTCGGTCACCTGCGGTTGGACCTGGTCCATCCGCATCCCGAACCGACGGCCGAGGCCGACAGCCGCGGCGAGGAGTTCCTTGCCGTACTCAAGGAGTTCGCCGCGACGCGGATCGACGGCGAGGCGATCGAGCGCGACGACCGGATCCCCGACGAGACGATCCGCGGGCTGCGCGAGATCGGCGCGTTCGGCCTGAAGATCTCCCGGGAGTACGGGGGGCTCGGCCTGTCCCACTACCACTACGGTCGCGCGCTGATGCTGGCGTCGTCGGCGAGCCCCGCGGTCGGCGCGCTGCTGTCCGCGCACCAGTCGATCGGCGCGCCGCAGCCGCTCGCCCTGTTCGGCAGCGACGAGCAGAAGCGCAAGTACCTGCCGCGGTTGGCGGCCGGCGAGATCTCCGCGTTCCTGCTGACCGAGCCGGACGTCGGGTCGGACCCGGCGCGGCTGGCCGCCACCGCCACCCCCACCGACGGCGGGTACCTGCTCGACGGCGTGAAACTGTGGGCCACCAACGGGGTCCTCGCCGACCTGCTCGTGGTGATGGCCCGGGTGCCGGACCGCGGCATCACCGCCTTCGTCGTACGGGCGGACGCGCCCGGCGTGACCGTGGAGCGGCGCAACGCGTTCATGGGCCTGCGCGGACTGGAGAACAGCGTCACCCGCTTCCACCAGGTGTACGTGCCGGCCGAGGACCGGATCGGCCGCGAGGGACTCGGCCTCAAGATCGCCCTGACCACCCTGAACACCGGCCGGCTCGCGCTGCCCGCCACCTGCGTCGGCGCCGGCAAGTACTGCCTGCGGGTGGCGCGGGAGTGGGCGGCGGCGCGGGTGCAGTGGGGCAGGGCGATCGGCGAACACGAGGCGATCGCCGCCAAGCTCGCGTTCCTCGCCGCCAGCACGTACGGGATGGAGTCCGTGCTCGACCTGTGCGACCTGCTCGCCGACGACGACCGCAACGACATCCGCATCGAGGCCGCCATCGCCAAGCTGTACGCCACCGAACTGGCCTGGCGCGTCGTCGACGAGACGGTACAGATCCGCGGTGGCCGCGGGTACGAGACGTCCGAGTCGCTGGCGGCCCGCGGCGAGCGCGCCGTACCGGTCGAGCAGCTGTTGCGGGACGTGCGCATCAACCGGATCTTCGAGGGCTCCAGCGAGATCATGCGGCTGTTCATCGCGCGCGAGGCGGTCGACACGCACCTGTCGGTGGCCGGCGAGCTGATCGACCCGCACGTCGCGTTGGGCGGCAAGGCGAAGGCGGGCGCGCGGGCCGGCGCGTTCTACGCCCGCTGGCTGCCCGGCCTCACCGTCGGCCGCGGCCAGAACCCCGGCTCGTACCACGAGTTCGGGCCGCTGGCGCGGCACCTGCGGTACGTCGAGCGCGCCAGCCGCCGCCTCGCCCGCAGTACCTTCTACGCGATGGCCCGCTGGCAGGGCGGACTGGAGCGCCGGGAGCGGTTCCTCGGTCGGATCGTGGACATCGGCGCGGAACTGTTCGCCATGACCGCCGCGTGCGTCCGCGCCCGCCGGTACGCGGGGACGGCGGAGGCCGACGCGGTCGCCGAGCTGGCCGACCTGTTCTGCACGCAGGCCGCTGCCCGCGCCGACGCGCTGTTCGACGAGCTGTGGGACAACGGCGACGGGCTCGACCGGCGCGCCGCCGAGCGCGTCCTCGCCGGTCGGTACGCGTTCCTGGAGGACGGGGTGCAGCACGCGCCGCCGGACGCGCCGTGGGTCGCGGAGTACCCGGCGGGGCCGGCGACGGTCCCGAACGTCCGCCGGCACGTGGACTGACCCGTACCGTGGCCGACGCGCCGCGTACGGCCGCCCGGGGTCACCGCCGGACAAACACCACCGACGAGCCGTCGCCCACCGTGGCCGGGATGCCCGGGTCGATGCCCTCTTCGGTACGACACACGCAAACGGTACGGCTCCCGCAGAGCCGGCCGACCGTGGTTCGATGCCGGACGGAGGCGGGCTGGGCGACCGGGCCGCCGTCGGCGAACCGGCCCGCACGCGGTACGGCGACGGGCACGCCGGCATCCGCGACACCCTCGTCGCGCCGGGTACCCACCGGCTGAGCGGTCAGCCGCCCTCGGCGTACAGCGGGACGGGGTGGGCCAGGTGGTCGGGCTCGCGCGCGTGGCTGACCGCGTCGGCCACGATGTGCGCGATGTGCTCGTCCGTCAGCGAATAGGCGATCTCCCGGCCACGCCGCTCACCGCGCACCACCCCGGCACCCTTGAGTACCCGCAGATGCTGGGACACCAACGGTTGCGGCGCGCCGGTCGCGTCGACCAGCTCGTGCACGCACCGGGGTCCGGCGGCGAGCTCGGTCACCACGGCGATCCGCAGCGGCGCGGCCAGCGCCCGCAGCAGCTCACCGGCCGCCTGATAGCTCTCGTACCCGCCGGACAGGCTCATGGACCCACCGTATCCTCCGCGCCGGCCCGTACGCCCGCGTGGCGCTCACGGAACCCAGCTCCAGAGCCGCGCCGCCTTCCGTGCCGCGACCCGGGTACCGGCGAGCCGGGTGACCCGCGTCAGCACCCCGTACGCCACGGCGCCGGTGGACAGGCTGGTCCGCGGGTCCTGCCGCGCCATCCGCTGTACCCGCTGGCTGCGCGGCCGGCGGGCCCGGTCGTAGCTGGCGAGGGCCGCGGGCACGTCACCGGCGCCGTCGAGTACGGCGGCGAGGGTGGCGGCGTCCTCCAACGCCTGGCACGCGCCCTGCGCCAGGAACGGGGTCATCGGGTGCGCCGCGTCGCCCAGCAACGCCACCCTTCCGTCGACGTACGAGCCGAGCGGGTCGAGGTCGTGGATGTCGTGGCACAGCACCGATCCCGGCGGGGTGGCGGTGACGAGCGCGGGGATCGGGTCGTGCCAGTCACCGACGTGCCGCCGTACTTCGGCGAGATCGTCGTCGTACCGGACGCCGGGGTGCTCCGCGCGGACCGTGAGGAACCAGAAGACACGGTGCCCGGGCAGCGGATGCGCGCCGAACCGCGCGCCGCGCCCCCACGTCTGGAACCCGGCCACCGGCCACACCGCGTCCGGCCCGGTCACCCCGCGCCAGCACCGGATCCGTTGGTACACCGGCGATGGCGGGCCCGACCACAGCGCGCCGCGCACCGCCGACCGGATGCCGTCCGCGCCGATCAGCACGTCCGCGGTGACCCGCCGGTCGCCGTACACGGCGGTCACGCCGCGCCCGGTCCGCTCGACACCCGTCACCTCCGCGCCGTGGCGTACCACGTCGTCGGGGAGCCGGTCGAGCAGCGCGCGGTGCACCTCGGCGCGGTGGTTGGCGAGCAGCGGCGTGTCCCGCCCGGGCCGGAACCGCATCAGGTGCCGGCCGTCCGGCGCCCGCAGCGTCGCCCCCGCCTCCGTCGGTACGGACACGGCCCGGAACGCGTCGCCCACGCCCAGCGCGTCGGCCGCCCGCAGCGCGTTCGGCGCGAACGACCAGCCGGCACCGACCTCGCGGGGTACGGCCGCGCGTTCGAGCACGGTCACCGACCAGCCGGCGCGCCGCAGCCCGATCGCCGCGGCCAGCCCGCCGATGCCCCCGCCCACGACCACCGCCGTACGGCTCTGCTGAGCCATCGCAGCCTTCTTTCACCGAGTTATAGTCAGTTCAGTCTCCACTGAAATTACAGGCCGGGGCAAGGCCCCGCGCGGAGCCTGTGGGTTCACCTGCCGCAGAGGTGGTCGGTGCGCACGGCGGCGATGGGCAGCCCGGTCACGGCATCGATCCGCTCCCACCCGCCGTCCGGATTCACTGGCCGGGTGCGGTCAGCTCCAGTGCACCGGGCACCCGCGGCGCACCACCGACACGCACGCGTGCCGTACCGGATCCGGCGGGTCGTGGAGGGCGGGAACACGTCGCGCCGCCAGACCGCCGCGGCGGGACGATTCACGCCGACGGGCGGAGAGCCCAGATGTCAGCGCCGCGGAACACCGGAACGCGACAGCGAAACCGTCAGAAGAACTTGGCGACGGCGATCGCCACCGTGAGGCCCAGGGCGAGCAACTGCGGCAACCGGCGCGCCCAGGTCAGCAGCGGCCACGTCGCGGCGCAGATCAGCCCCGCCAGTACGGCCACCACCAGCAACAATGCGCCGCCGACCGCGCCCGGCAGGAACAGCCCCGCCAGTACGATCGCCAGCGACACCAGGAACAGCCCGGTGCGCGGCACCCGCGACAGGAAGACCAGCAGGACGGCGAGCCACCGCCCGACCGCTGACGTGTTCGTCGACACCGACCGCTCCCCTCGGGTACGTCCGCTCATTGTGCCTCGCCCGCCGGGTAGCGTCACATCCCGACAGCACAGGGGAGGGTCAATGCTCGTGGTCAACCGGTTCGCGGTGGACGCCGCGGCCGCCGACGGATTCGCCGACCGGGCACGGGAGGCACTGGCCGCGTTCGCCGCGTGCACCGGCTTCACCGACGGCCAGCTCGGCCGCGCCGCCGACGACCCGACCCGCTGGTGCCTCGTCACCCGCTGGCAGTCCGTCGGGGCGTACCGCCGGGCGCTCGGCTCGTACCAGGTCAAGGTCGCGGCCACCCCGCTGCTCGCCGAGTCCGTCGAGGAACCCTCCGCGTACGAGGTGCTCGCGAGCGCCGCCGACGGCGTCGTCACCGTCGGCACCAGCGACCGCTCCCCGACGTACGACACACCCGACGACACTCGCTGACCAGTACATATGGTCCGTGGTCCGGCCCCGGTACCGGCCGTTCCGGCGTTACCGCCCGGCGAGCCCCGTCCCGCTGGGCCGCCGCGGTTACGATCATTCCCAGTCGAACGGGAGCGGGCGGACATGACATCGCGTCGAGCTGGTGGGCGGGCATGACCCGGCCTGATGGCGACCTGCCCGAGCCCCGTTCCCCGGGCGCGCCGACCCCGCCCACACCCCCGCCGCCGCCCGGCTCGTCCGTGCCGTCGGGTCCGCCCGCGCACTCGGGGCCGCCCGGTCCGGCCGTCCCATCCGGTCCGCATCCGGGTCCGCCGGGGCCGTCGGGCCCGCCCGGCTCCGCCGTTCCCTCGGGCCCGCCCGGGTCGGCGGGTCAGCCGGGGCAACCCGGGCCGCCCGGTACGTACGGGATGCCGGGGATGGCCGGTGCCGTGCCGCCGGGGTACGGAGGGCCCGCGGTGCCGCCGCAGGCGCCGGCCGTACCGGAGCCGCCGACGCCGCGCGGTCCCGGGGTGGTGGTGCCGTTCGCGGCGCCGCCGCGGGAGCGTAATCCGCGGATCTGGATCGGTGTGATCGTGCTGTGCGCGGTCGTGCTGCTGTGCGGTGGCGGCGGGATCGCCGGTTTCATCGGCTTCACCGTGTACGAGACGAACCAGGTGTCGGACACGGCCGACAGGTTCCTCACCGCGTTGCAGGATCAGCGTTTCGCGGCGGCGTACCAGATGCAGTGCCGGCAGGCGCGGGCGGAGCAGACGCAGCAGGAGTTCGTGGACGAGCTGTCCCGGGAGCCGAAGCTGGACAGCCACACGCTGGACGCGCCGGAGGCGTTGCAGAGCGGCAGCTCGGCGTACGTGGTGCCGGCGCAGCTGCGGTTCGCGGACGGCCAGGACAAGACGGAGCGGATCGTCGTGGTGTCGGAGGCGGCGGCGAGCGGCGGTTCGCTGAAGGTCTGCGGCGTCGCCTGAGCCGTCCCGCCACGACACGCCCGGCGTACGTCCCGGTGCGCGGGCGGGAGTGCCGTGATCGGGCCGGAAACGGCCGGGCGGGGCGGGATACCCGACACGGACACCGGTCGAGGACACCTGTGGCGACGGGTACTCTGAACAGCTCCAACGGACGGTAACCAGTCGCGCCGGGATCCGTTGACCCCGGTGTCGTCCCCACCCTTGCCGGGGTCCCCACCCTCGGTCCGGCGCCCCCGACCGAGGATCCGGACCCGTCCGCCACCGGATGGAGGAGTTGTGCCTGTCGACCGGATCGACGCGATCGTGAGCCTGGCCAAGCGCCGTGGCTTCGTCTACCCCTCCAGCGAGGTGTACGGCGGGAGCCGCTCGGCGTGGGACTACGGCCCGCTCGGCGTCGAACTGAAGGAGAACCTGCGGCGCCAGTGGTGGCGGAGCATGGTGACCGGCCGGGACGACGTGGTCGGCCTGGATTCGGCGGTGGTACTGGCGCGTGACGTCTGGGCGGCGTCGGGGCACCTCACCGAGTTCGTGGATCCGTTGACGGAGTGCCAGTCCTGCCACCGGCGGTTCCGGGCGGACCACCTGACGGAGGAGCACGGCGACGGGTCGACGGCGCTGGCCGAACTGAGCTGCCCGAGCTGCGGCAACCGGGGCACGTTCACCGCGCCGCGCAACTTCAACGGCCTGATGCGCACGTACCTGGGGGCGGTGGAGGACGAGTCGGCCGAGCACTTCCTGCGGCCGGAGACCGCGCAGGGCATCTTCGTCAACTTCCTGAACGTGTTGCAGTCGTCGCGGCGCCGGCCGCCGTTCGGGATCGCGCAGGTGGGCAAGTCGTTCCGGAACGAGATCACTCCCGGCAACTTCATCTTCCGGACGCGCGAGTTCGAGCAGATGGAACTGGAGTTCTTCGTCCGGCCGGGCGAGGACGAGACCTGGCACGAGTACTGGCTGGGTGAGCGGTGGCGCTGGTACACCGACCTCGGGCTGTCGGAGCGCAACCTGCGGCGGCACGAGCATCCGGCCGACAAGCTGTCGCACTACGCGAAGCGCACCGTGGACATCGAGTACCGGTTCGATCTGGGTGGCAAGGAGTTCGACGAGCTGGAGGGCATCGCCAACCGGACCGACTTCGACCTGACCACGCACTCGAAGGCGTCCGGCACCGACCTGTCGTACTTCGACCAGGAGTCCGGCGAGCGCTGGTTCCCGTACGTGATCGAGCCGTCGGCGGGGCTGACGCGCGGCGTGCTGGCGTTCCTGCTGGAGGCGTACGACATCGACCAGGCGCCCAACACCAAGGGCGGCATGGACTCGCGCACGGTGCTGCGGTTCGATCCGCGGCTGGCGCCGGTGAAGGCGGCGGTGCTGCCGCTGTCCCGCAACCCGGAACTGTCGCCGAAGGCGCGCGGGCTGGCTGCGGCGCTGCGCAAGCGGTGGACGGTCGAGTTCGACGACGCGGGCGCGATCGGCCGGCGGTACCGGCGGCAGGACGAGGTCGGCACGCCGTTCTGCGTCACCGTCGACTTCGACACGCTGTCCGACAACGCCGTCACCGTACGGGACCGGGACACGATGAAGCAGGAACGCGTCAGCCTCGACCACGTGGAGAACTACCTGGTCGAGCGCCTCCCGGGCTGCTGACCCGCGGCGGCGGCCGCTCCAGGACGCCCCGGACTCCGGCTGGTACGGCGAGGGCCGCCGAGCATGACGGAGCCCGGCACCGTCAGGGTGGCGCCGGGCTCCGTCAGCGGGGGGTTGGGGGGTTTCTCGGGGGCTACACGCAGGGCAGTGCGTTGACGATCGCCTGCGCGTGCACCGCGTCGTCGGCGTACGCGTCGGGGAACGCGGACACCTGGACCGTCTGCGCCGCCACGGTGACGGGCATGCCCTCCCAGCCGGGTACGCGGAGCAGGGCCTGGTAGAACTTCGTGGCCGAGGTCTCCGGGTTCATCAGCTCGGACAGCGTGCCCCAGCTGCCGGCGCCCCACGGCGCGACGGGGCGCTGCTGGAACAGCCCCACCGAGTCGTGGTCGTACCCGACGGCCTGGTGGGCGATGCCCATCGAGTCGGGGATGTTGCCGTTGGCGTAGTTGCGCAGCCCGCTCTCCTGCAGCGCCGTCGACAGGGCGATGATCTGCCCCTTCTTGTCGATGTGGAGCTTCTGGCCGGCGCGGATGATCGCCCGGGCGTTCTGCGTCTGGATGCCCGACAGGTCGACGACGGTGGCCGGCGGGGTGCACCGGTTCTTGTTACGCGACGCCTGGGCGGCTGCCTGCTTCTTCCGGTCCTCGTCCGCCTTCTTCTTGGCCGCTGCGTCGGCGGCGGCCTTGGCGTCCTTGGCCTTCTGGGCCTTGTCCGCCGCGGCCTGCTGGGCCGCCGCCTGCTTCGCCTGGACGACGTCGGCGGAGAGCTGCTGACCGGAGGCGGTCACCTTCTCGTTCGACTGGGCCGGGCGGCTCGCCGCGGTCTCCACCGCGACGGGCTTGCTTGCGTTCGAATCAGATGTGGGGGAGGCGGCGCTGGCAAGAGATGCACCGAACAGCGCAGGGGAGCACGCGATGACGGCAGCCAGCACCACGCGCATCCGCGCGCGACTCATGGCAGTCCTTCGGTATAGGGGGTTGGGGGGACTGGTGTGCAAACCTCGGCACACCGCCCCGACGCCTCCGACGCCGGGGCAGATCGGAACGGGGGAGTTCCGATCGGCCTGGACCCGACTGGAGACCCTGCTTCGTCTCCGTCTCACTGCCGGGCAGCTGGCGCGACGCTGTCCCTTGCGGGTGGCCTACCCGCGGTGGTTCGCGGCGCCTCTACGTGGGTAACACTCCGCAATCGCGCTTGGCTACGTTGATCATTGCTTTCATGGCGTAACCCACAGTGATCATGAAAATGCTGACCGGACAATTCCGATCCGCGTGGCGTTACGACGCAGGCACATCGAGTCGTTCGAGACGGTGGCGCCCGTGCGGTGAACGACAGATGAAGCAGTTTCGCATCGTCGCACCGGCTGTGCGACTCTGCGTAGTCACATGATCTCGATCGTGTGGTGGGCCCTGGTGCCTTCCGGACATCCCGCCTACGGTCACCGGGGTGCGTACCGGGGAAGCCGCCGTCGGACCGTACCCGTCGCCCGCATGGCATCCTCGACGGGTGACGATCACCGCAGCACCCGTGTCGCGTCCGGGCGGCGCGCCGGACCACGGGACCGCACCCCAGGCACCCGCCCTGGCCCTCGGGCCGTACCAGGTGGCTCCGCCCGTGGTGCTGGCGCCGATGGCCGGCATCACGAACGTGGCGTTCCGGGCGCTGTGCGCCGAGCACGGCGCCGGGCTGTACGTGTGCGAGATGGTCACCACCCGCGCCCTCGTCGAGCGCAACCCGAAGACCCTCCGGATGGTCCGGTTCGGCGCCGCCGAGCGTCCCCGCAGCCTCCAGCTGTACGGGGTGGACCCGGAGATCACCGCCCGCGCCGTACGGATGGTGGTGGAGGAGGACCTGGCCGACCACGTCGACCTCAACTTCGGCTGCCCCGTACCGAAGGTGACGCGGAAGGGTGGCGGGGCCGCGCTTCCCTGGCGCCGCACGCTGTTCGAGGCGATCGTGCGGGGCGCGGTCGAGGCCGCCGCACCGGCCGGCGTACCGGTGACGGTGAAGCTGCGCCGCGGCATCGACGACGAGCACCTCACCTACCTGGACGCCGGCCGCATCGCCGAGGACGCCGGGGTCGCCGCCGTCGCCCTGCACGGCCGCACCGCCGCCCAGCGCTACTCCGGGACCGCCGACTGGTCCTCGATCGCCGCGCTCAAACGCGCGCTTTCCGTTCCGGTACTGGGAAACGGCGACATCTGGGAGGCGGACGACGCGCTCCGGATGGTCGCCGAGACCGGCTGCGACGGCGTCGTCATCGGCCGCGGCTGCCTCGGGCGTCCGTGGCTGTTCGCCGACCTCGCCGCCGCCTTCGCCGGGAGTACCGAGCGGGTCATGCCGACGCTCGGCCAGGTCGCCGCCACCATGCGCCGCCACGCCGTACTCCTGGGCGAGTGGCTGGGTTCCGAACGCGACGGCTGCGTCGACTTCCGCAAGCACGTCGCCTGGTACCTCAAGGGATTCCCGGTCGGCAGCGACCTGCGGCGCGCCCTCGCGATGGTCTCCGGACTGTCCGAACTGGACGATCACCTGGCCCGGCTCGACCCGGCCGAACCGTTCCCGGCGAGCGAACTGGGCCGCCCGCGCGGGCGTACCTCCTCGCCGGGTCGGGTCGCGCTGCCGGCGGGCTGGCTCGCCGACCGCGACTCGCCGGTCGTACCGGTCGGCGCCGAACTCGACACCTCCGGCGGCTGATGGTGTCACCCGTTCTTTGCTCCGGGGACACGCTGGGTGTCCGGTTCGGGTGACGTTGGTTGATCTTGGATACGACCGGGTGTCGTCCGGTGCCCCGCGTCTGGCACGAGCGGGCGGACGATCCTTAGGATGGCGGGCAAGCTACTGCGCGACGTCCAGGCGGGAAGGGTCGACGGATGACGATGAACCAGGCGCCGTCGCGCGTTCGTGCGGTGGCGCGGGTCGGCGCCGATCCGGCACCCACCGGGCGCGGCCCGGCGACCTTCCTGCGCCGCCGCCGGCACGGCTACCTCGGCCCGGTCAGCGTGCTGCAACTGGTGCTGATCGAGGCCCTCATCGTGGGCGTCCTCGTGCTGTTCCGGCACTCCCTTGTCCTGCTGATCGTCGGCTGCCTGCTGGCAGCGACCGTCCTGGTCCTCACCTTCGCCCGCAGCGGCGGCCGCTGGTGGCTGGAGCGCATGCTGCTGCGCCGTCAGTACCGTCGGCGCAAGGGCAGCAGCCACCTGCCCGCCGACGACTCGCGCCTGGTGTCCCTGCACCGCCTGGTGCCGGACCTGACGATCCGCACCGTCGAAGGGCCGGGCGGCACCGAAGTCGGCATCGGGCGTGACGGCGCCGGATCGTTCGCCGTCGTGGCGATCGCGCCGCAGGCGGGCCTGAACGGCGATCCGCTCGGCGACATCCCCCTCAGCAAGCTGGCCGGCCTCGTCCAGGACGCGGAGCAGCCCGGTGCGGTCCTGCAGGTCGTACGGCACTCGGTTCCGGCGACCGGAGCCGGGCCGGGTGGCCAGCCGGCCGCCGACTCGTACCGTGAGCTCGCCTCGCGGTACGGCGTGGGCATGGCCGCCGACCAGGCGACCTGGGTGGCGATCCGGTTCGACGCGCGGACCGTGGCGGAGGCGTCGGTGGGCGCGCCCGACGACTCGGCCGAGATCCCGCTCATGCTGTCCGTCCTGGTCCGCCGCGTCGGCAAGGTGCTGCGCCGGTCCGGCCTGGAGTACCAGGTGCTCAGCGCCGACGGGCTGATCGAGGCGCTGACCCGCTCGTGCGAACTCGAACAGCCCCCTCCAGGCCCGCAACCGCGGAACGCTGAGAGCTGGACCGGGTGGCGTTCCGCCAGTCTGCTGCACGCGTGCTTCTGGGTGAGCGGCTGGCCAGACCTGCGGAACAGTGGCGCGTTCCTCGACGAGATGAGCCGCACGCAGGCCGCACTGACCAGCGTCGCGCTGATCCTCGCGCCGCTCGGCGACCTGATCGAACTGCGGTGCCTGCTGCGCGTGGCGTCCGAACCGTCGCTGCTCGACCAGACCTGCTCGGCGGCCCGCCAGGCCGTCTCCCGGTCTGGCGGCAGCGTGTTCCGGCTCGACGGCGAACAGGCCCCCGCGGTGTACGCGACGGCGCCCACGGGCGGTGGCGCCCGATGACAGCACGGGAAGGTACGGCCATGGCCTGCACGCGACGTGTCGTACCGCGACGGTGCCCGGGCACGGTGTCCGCGTGAACGCACCCGACACGCCGAACCCGCGCCCCGAGCCGCCCCGTCCGGCCGACGGCTCCGGCGGGCCCGCGGCGCCGATGTGGCCCGCACGGCAGAACGGTGGCGACCCGGCCATGCCGGTACTCGGCGCACCGCCACCGGCGATCACGCCGCCGGCCGACCCCGCGGCCGGCCAGGCGCCCGCACAGACCGCGGATCCGCGCCACGCCGCGCCACGACCGGGCGCGCCGCAGCAGGGGCCGACCGCGGCGCCGACCGCGGCCACCACCCGACTCAACACGGACCGGCTGCCGGCGGACACCGCCGTGGTCGAGGAGGCGCCGCGGCAGTGGGAGGCGGGCGCGACGATCCTGCTCGGCAGTTCCGGGCAGACCACCGCCAGGAGCCAGGCCGTCGCGGTACCGAAAACGCAGGGTGCGGCGGCAGCGGCGGCCGGACAGCCGCCGAGCGCCACCGACCAGGGCACGATCTATGGCGGCGGCAACGGCCCGCGCACCGATTCCAACGGCCGTACCCCGCGGCGGGTCCGGTCGTTGGCCGCGCTGCGGGTCGGCTCGCACATGGCGTCCAGCGCCGCGCTCGACGAGATTCGCGTCAGCGCGGCCGGCAGCGGCCTGCTACTCGGCCACGACCGCGACTCCAAGCCCGTTCAGGTACGCCTGTTCCGGCCGGAAGCGACGCGGGTGACGCTGCTCGGCGGGCTGTGGGCGTCCCGGCTGCTCGCGTTCCGGGCCCTCGGGCTCGGCGCCCGGGTCGTCGTCTTCACCAGCCGTCCCGATCAGTGGGACGGATTCGGGCAGTGGGCCACCGGTCGTTCCGACCGCGTCGCCGTACTCCCCGCGGAACGCCCGGTCGCCCTGTCCGCCACCCCGCGTACGCCGGCGCTGCTCATCTACGACGTGGGCCTGCTCGGCGCGGCGAACCGCCCCGTCCTCGGCCCGTGGCAGACCCAGCTCACCGTGCTCCACCAGCTCACCGCGTACGGGTTCCCTGCGGTGCAGGAGGCGAACCTGGTGATGATGCAGCGGCTGCACACGACGGAGGCGCTCTCCGTCGGCTCCGTACTGCGCCTCACCGACGAGGCCACGCGGCTGTTGACGGCGTTGCGGGACGACATGCTCGCGCTCGTCGGCGCCTCCGCCGACCGGTACGTGTGGACCAACCCCACCGCGATCGAGCAGCAGCGGTTCGGTGCCCCGCACCGCTGAGCGCCGCCGGTAGCCGGCCAGGTTGCGGCTCTGCTGCCGCGACCGGGCTCAGATCCGCTGTACGACACCGAAACGACGCGGGGCCGGGTTCCGATCGGAACCCGGCCCCGCGTCGTTGCTGACGGCAGCTCAGCCCTGCATCTGGGCCGCGATGGACTTGTCCAGGGCCGCCATGCGGTCGCCCGAGGCGCCGAGCGCCTTGCCGACCTCGCCCAGCGCCAGCTTGATCTCGCTGGCGCCCTGGTTCCACTTGTTCTGGGCCTCGTCGCAGGCCTGCTGCGCCGCGCCGGCCCAGTCGTTGCCGAACAGCCGCTTGAAGTCCTGGTACAGATCCTCGAGGGCGCCATCCATGGTGCCCTCGAAGGTGCCGATGGCCTCCGCTACCGAGTGGATGTCACCGAAGCTGTAGCTGATGTGCCCGCTGCCGTCGTCGTATCCGTAGCCCATGGCCGTGTCCCTTTCTGCTTTCCCGAGCCGATGCGTGTCAGGAGGTGGGGTGGAGGATCCCGTAGACCCCGCCCTGACCCTGGGATGCCGCCTGGGCCGCGCGGTTGATGTCGGCGGCGTCGTCCTCGTCGCGAGCGCCGTAGTGCGCGGCGCCGCGGTCGATCTTGCCGGCCAGTTCGTCGAGCGCGGACAGGATCCGCTTGAGGCCGTCGCTCAGGTTCACGCTCTGGGACTGGATGGCGGTGTGCGCCTTGCCGGCGCCCGGCATCCCCTCGATCTGCTGGACGAGCTGGGACATGCCCTGCGCGAGGCTGGCTCCGGTCTCCTCACAACGCCGCGCCATCCTCTGGAGCTGGGCTGGCGTGAGATGAACGTTGCCGACGCCTGGAGTTGCTGTCACGGTGGTCTCACCCCGATCTGTATGTCATCCCCCGGGCGGGGGCCTACTCACGCCGAGCGTTGATCACGCCCCGGCCGTTTCCCGAGAGTATCGGCAACCGTCAAGGGGTGACCAGACCACGCTCGCACTGGGCGGGTGTCGCTACCGAAGCTTCACCCGGTCGTACACGCCACGTGACGTGTCAGCGACCCGACGGCGTGGCCGGTGCCAGCGCCGCGGAGGGATCCAGCGTGGGCCCGGCGGGGATCGTGTGGACCAGCCCGGCCGGCATGGACACCGCGTACGAGGCGGAGTATCCGAGCATCCCCAGGGCATCCAGCGACGGCACCGGGAACCGCTGGCCGATGTCGGTCACCACGTCGAAGGTGCCGGCGCCGCCACCGTCGGCGGGCAGCGAACGGACGATCGCCACCCGGCCCGGCGGTACCAGGATCCGGTCCACCAGCGCGGTTCCCGCCCCGGAACGCGACGGGCTCTGCACCCCGGTGCTCATCGCCGCCACGCTGCTGCCGACCACGATCTGCTCGTCGCCGGACGCGTTGACGACCTCGGCGCACACCGACTGGTCCGCCTGCGCGTGCTGCAACGCCGGCACGGTCGCGGGCGGCCGGACGTTCTCGTCGGACGTGGTGACCAGGTGGCCGCTGTGCTTCATGGCGGTCGCGTCGGAGACCGACACGCGCTGCGGCTGGCTGGAGTACTGGGCCTGGACGATGTCCTTCTGCAGCGCGGTGATCGGCGCCACGCCGTCGGAGAAGACCAGGTAGTACTGGGTGCCGGAGCCGGTCTGCGCGGCCAGCAGGTCTCCGTTGGAGTGCCCACTCACCGCCGCCGACGCCGAGCCGTGCTGCGGGACGTCGATCGGGCCGATGTCGAGGCCCGCCGGTACGCCGTTGACCATCGCCGTACCGACCGCGGTCGCGTCAACCTGGGCGCCGAACAGCGCCGGCACGATCTTCTCCGGATCGTTGATGCGGTACCGGTGACTGTTCCAGATCAGGTAGATGAGATCGTCGCTGGTGTCACGGACGAGCAGACCCTTGCTGCCCAGGCGGGTGCCCCCCTTGGGGCCACGGCCGACCGTCAGCGCGGTACTGGTGGCGCGGGCCCCGGTCACGTCCTGCCCGGGCACCGAACACAACGTCCACGGCGCGCCGACGTGCGCGGTCCCCGGGGGCAGCGAGTTGGGCGCACCAGGGATCCCCGCCGGTACGCCGCGCGGCACGGCCTGCAACTCCTCGGCGTTGACCCGGTACGTCTTGCCGCCGCCACCGCTGGCGAGCAGCGCCGAGGCGTAGTTGAGCATCGGATGCAGGACGCGGCCCCGGTAGACGAAGGTCGCGCCGGTCTCCTTCTCCACCACGACCGAGCCGTCGGTCTTCCACTTGAGGCTGCCGATGCCGGTGAAGATGCCGTAGACCCCGAAGCCGGCGCCGACCAGGATCGCGATCATGACGCCGGCGAAGACCGCGCCGACCCCACGCCGCAGCGGGGCCTGGGCCGGGTCGGTCTCGCGCATGACCAGCGCGGAGATCACACGCTGGATCATGAACTGGTACGAGTGGAGCTGATCCTGCCTGGTAGCCATCAGCCGCCCACCCCGGCGAGGATCGCCTGCACGTAGCTGTAGAAGCCCGTGATCACGCAGACGGTCGGGATCAGGGAGATGATCGCGACGACGTCGAGGATGTCGGCGATCCGCCCCATGTACGGCGACGGTGGCCGGCGGCTGTAGATCATGCCTGCGGCCAGCACGAACCCGGCTCCGAGCACCAGGATGACGATCGCGACCATGCGGCCGATGTTGCCGCTGCCCGCCGCGTACGCCACGGTGAGCAGGGCGACACCGGCGAGTGCGCCCACGATGAGCGGGACCCGCTGGCGAGGCGTCGGGAACAGCCGGGAACGCAGCAGCAGGGCCACGATGGCCTCGACGGCGAGTACGACCGGCGCCGAGCCGCCATCGATGATCATCCGTACGGTGGCCGCGATCGACACGATGCTGACCCCGAGCAGTAGTCCGGTGAGAATCTCGTCGGACCGGGCGACCGCGTCGTAGACCGCGTTGCGCTCGGGCATCGGCTGGTCCTTGAGCAGGTCCTCCGGCTTCTGTGGCAGCTCGGGCATCGGCAGCTTGCCGAGCCGGATCGACAGCAGGGGATATCCCGGCAGCAGCGCGATGGCCACGGTCAGGGCGACGCCCGCCACGCCGGCCGGGCTCATCGAGGCGAGCCCGAGCAGGCCGGAGATGATGCCGAAGATGCCGACGAAGATGCCGGCGGTGAAGATACGGGCGAGCCCGGCTACGCCCACATAGCCGATCACCGCGGCGGTGAGCAGTGTCGCGGAGCCCAGCATCACGTGCGGCGCGCCCAGCCCCAGTAGCCCGGTGTGTGCCGGCGCCGCCACGAGCAGCCCGCCGAGCAACGCGTACGGCAGGCCGCAGCCGGCGACGACGGCGCCGGCCGAGGCGTCGGACATGGCCCGGGAGAGCGTGATGCCGGCGCCGAGCAGTACCACGGCGACGGCGATGCCGACCCCGCCGGGCAGTGCCCACGGCGGCGAGCTGAGCGCGAGAGTCGGCAGGCCGAGGAACAGCACGGTGCACAGCGCGGCGAGGGCGGCGCGCCGGGTGGCGACGTTGCCCCAGGACCGCCCGTACCGCCGGGCGCCGCTGGCGATCGCCTCGACGACGTCGTCGTACTCCAACTCCGGCCACTGCGTACGGTGTGAGCGCAGGTGCAGCACGTCACCGTCGCGTACGCCCTGGACGTTGAACGCGCGGCCCGGCTCCAGCGCGCCACCGGTCGCCCGGTAGAGCGCCCAGCCGCCGTGCCGCTGGCCGTCGTCCGCGGCGTTCTCGCCGGCGTGCCGCAGGATGTGGGGCAGCAGCTCGGCGAGCGGTACGTTTTCTGGCAGGGCCACGTCGATGCGCCGGTGCGGCGCGGCGACGGTGATCCGGACCAGCGCGTCGACTGGGGACGTCATGCAGCGCCGCCTTCGGTCGCGAGGAAGTCTGAGAGGAGCCGAACCCGCCCGCCAGGCGCGCCCGCGGGCCTCAACTTAGCAAGCACGCGCCTACGATAGTCAGCGCCCGTGACCCGGGCTGTGTGCCGCCGGGCGCCCGTGCCTAGGGTGACGAAGCATGCCGTTCTTCGCTGCGCGCGCAGGATGCGCGGAGCGTGAGTCCGACGATCCTGCGCGCGGTCATTCCACCGCGGAAGGCCGAGCGAGGAAGTAGAGGAAACGTGGGCACGACGATCATCAAGCGCCCGGCCCGCCGCCCCGCGCCCGAACTGCCGGCCGGCGAGGTGATTCTCGAACCGCCGCCGGAGGCACCGCAGCCCACCGGCAAGAACTGGACCAGGATGCTGATGATCCTGCCCATGTTCGCCGGTACGGCGGCCATGGGTCTGCTCATCGGTGCTGGCAGTGGCGGTCCGCTGCGCTACCTCGCCGGCGGCATGTACGGCGTGTCCGTGCTCGGCATGCTCGGCATGATGCTGGTCAGCCAGGGTGGCGGCAAGAGCAAGAAGGAAATGATCGAGGCCCGCCGGCAGTACATGCGGCAGCTGAGCCAGATCCGGGCGCAGGTGCGCCAGACGATCCGGCAGCAGCAGGAGGCCATGCACTACCGGCATCCGACGCCCGACACGCTGTGGTCGGCGATCGGGAGTACCAGGTTGTGGGAGCGGCGGGTCCGCGACTGGGACTTCGCCATCATCCGGATCGGCGTGGGGCCGCAGGAGATCGCGACCCCGCTCGTCCCCCCGCAGACCCGTCCGGTGGACGAGCTGGAGCCGCTGTGCGCCGCCGCGCTGCGCCGCTTCGTCACCACGTACTCGATCGTGCCGGACCTGCCGGTCGCCGTGGCGCTCAAGGGTTTCTCGCGCATCTACCTGCGCGGCGCCGAGCACGACGTGCGCGGTCTGGTCCGGGCGATGATCGCGCAGTACGTGACGTTCCACGCGCCGGACGACGCGCTGCTGGCCTGCTGCACCGGCGACGACCGCCGGCGCGAGTGGGAGTGGGTCAAGTGGCTGCCGCACGCGCTGCACCCGGAGAAGACCGACGCGGTCGGCCAGCTCCGCCTCGTGACGCCGTCGGTGACCGCGCTCGAAGCGATGCTCGGTGACGTGCTGTCGTCCCGGAGTCGCTTCGACCCCAACGGATCCCTGGTCGGTGGCCCGCACCTGTTCGCCATCATCGACGGCGGTGACGTGGCGGGCTCGGACCACCTGATGACCGAGGGTGGCATGGAGGGTGTCACCATCCTCAACCTGACCGACCCGCCGCCTCGCGTACTCGACCAGTCGACGCTGGTGCTGGACCTCGCGCCGGACGGCACCCTGTCCAGTACGACGATCGACGGGCACGACACGATCGGGCACGCGGACACCCTCGGGCTGCCCGAGTCGGAGGGCCTGGCGCGCCAGCTCTCCGCGCTGCGGCTGTCCGTGGCCTCGCGCAGCGACCAGCCGCTGAGCAACGAGCTGGGTCTCGCCGAGCTGTTGGAGCTGGGCGACCCGTACGAGCTGGATCTGGCCAACACGTGGGTGCCGCGGCCGACCCGCGACCGGCTGCGGGTCTCGATCGGTGTCGGACCGGACGGCCGGCCGGTGGATCTGGACCTGAAGGAGTCGGCGCAGGACGGCATGGGCCCGCACGGCCTGCTGGTCGGCGCGACCGGTTCCGGCAAGTCCGAGCTGCTCCGGACGCTGGTACTCGCGCTCGCGGTGACGCACAGCTCCGAGGTGCTCAACTTCGTACTGGTGGACTTCAAGGGTGGCGCCACGTTCACCACGCTGGACCGGCTTCCGCACACCAGCGCGGTCATCACCAACCTCGCCGACGAGCTCTCCCTGGTCGACCGGATGCTCGACGCGATCCAGGGTGAGCTGATCCGCCGGCAGGAGCTGCTGCGGAAGGCCGGAAACTACGCCTCGCAGCGGGACTACGAGCGGGCGCGGGCGGCCGGCGTGCCGCTGTCGCCGTTGCCGAGCCTGCTGATCATCTGTGACGAGTTCTCCGAGCTGCTGACCGCGAAGCCCGACTTCATCGACATGTTCGTGCAGATCGGCCGGGTCGGCCGGTCGCTGGGCGTACACCTGCTGCTGGCGTCCCAACGGCTGGAGGAGGGCCGGCTGCGCGGCCTGGAGACCCACCTGTCGTACCGGATCGGGTTGCGGACGTTCTCGGCGATGGAGAGCCGCGTCGTGCTCGGCACCCCCGACGCGTACGAGCTGCCCCGCTCACCCGGCCACGGCTACCTGAAGATGGGTACCGAGGGCATGGTGCGGTTCAAGGCCGCGTACGTGTCCGGCGTGTACCACAAGGGGATCCGGACCCGGCGCGACACCGAGGGCCGCCCCGTCGACCCCGTCCAGGCGTACTCGAGCTTCTACCACGCGCCGCAGGTTCGGGAGGATCCCGACGCGGCGGCCAAGGCCGTGAAGCCGGACGACGAGGAGGTCGGCGAGACCCTGCTCGACGTGATGGTGGCCCGGATGGAGGGCCAGGGCGTCCCGGCGCACCAGGTCTGGCTGCCGCCGCTGGACGAGCCGCCGACGCTGGACCAGATGCTCTCGCCGATCGTCAGCAGCCCGCAGCGCGGCCTCGGTACGAGCAACCCGGAGCTGCAGGGCGGGCTCGCCGGCGTCGTCGGTATCGTCGACAAGCCGTTTGAGCAGCGCCGTGACCTGCTGTGGCTGGATCTCGCCGGCGCCGGCGGAAACGTGGCGGTCACCGGCGGTCCGCAGAGCGGTAAGAGCACCGCGATCCGTACCCTGCTCGGCAGCGTGGCGCTCACCCACACCCCGCGCGAGGCCCAGTTCTACTGCCTCGACTTCGGTGGCGGCACGCTCGCCGCGTTGCGTTCGCTGCCGCACGTCGGCGGCGTGGCCAACCGCCGCGACCTGGACCAGGTCCGCCGCACCATCGCCGAGGTCCGCGGGCTGATGTCCGAGCGCGAACAGCTCTTCGCCGACAACAGCGTCGAGGGAATGGCCGCGTACCGCGAGGCCAAGCGGCAGGGCCGGTTCGGCAACGACCCGTTCGGCGACGTGTTCCTCGTGATCGACGGGTGGGCCACGCTCAACACCGAGTTCGAGTCGCTGATGCCGACGGTCACCGAGATCGTCAACCAGGGCCTCGGGTACGGCGTGCACGTCATCGTCACGTGCAACCGGTGGATGGAGCTGCGCCCCGCGGTACGGGACAGCTTCGGCACCAAGCTGGAGCTGCGGCTCGGCGACCCGAGCGACTCGGCCATCAACCGCCGGGCCGCGCTGAACGTGCCGGAGCAGACGCCCGGCCGCGGTCTGACACCGGACGCGATGCACTTCCTGGTCGGCCTGCCGCGCATCGACGGCCAGCAGGACGCGACGAACCTGTCCGACGGCGTGATGAAGTTCGTCCAACAGATGCGTAACGACTGGCAGGCTCCGCCCGCGCCGCAGGTGCGTCTGCTGCCCGACGAGCTGCCGTACTCGTCGCTGCCGGCGCCGGGTTCCGACGGCCGGCAGGGCGTGCCGATCGGTATCGCCGAGACCGACCTGCAGCCGGTCTACCTGGACATGACGGCCGACCCGCACTTCCTGCTGTTCGGCGACGTCGAGTCCGGCAAGAGCACGTTCCTGCGTACGGTCGCGCGCGGCATCACGCAGCGGTACACGCCGGACGAGGCGCGGATCATCATGGTCGACTACCGCCGCAGCCTGCTCGGCTCGGTGAGCGGCGACCACCTGATCGGCCTGGGCTCGTCCGCCGAGTCCACTTCGGACCTCATCCGGCAGGTCGTGGCCGCGATGCGGGACCGCCTGCCCGGCCCGAACATCACAGCCGAGGAGCTACGGAACCGGAGCTGGTGGCGCGGCCCCGAGCTGTACGTCCTGATCGACGACTACGACCTAGTGGCCACCGGCGGGACCAACCCGGTGGCGCCGCTGCTGGAGTTCCTGGCGCAGGGCCGGGACATCGGCCTGCACGTACTCGTGACCCGGCGGGCGGGTGGAGCGTCCCGGGCGATGTTCGATCCTGTGATCAGCCGGATACGTGACGTGGCCTCGCCCGGCATCGTGATGTCCGGGCCGCGGGACGAGGGGCCGCTGTTGGGCAACGTCCGGCCGCAGATCCTCCCGCCTGGCCGGGGCTGGTTCGTGACCCGCCGGCACGGTGCCCAGATGGTCCAGCTCGCATGGCTGCCACCGGACCAGTAGAAGATCGGGTTTTCGTTCTTGCCGCCTCCGACTACTCTCGATCACACAGAGGGCTGGCCGGAGGCGCGGCCTGACAGGCACCTGTCGAGACGCTTGGAGGGGTCGTGGGCGAGCCGAATCCTTACGGGACCGAGACCAGCCAGAACCTCATCGTCAAGCGCGATGAGGACGGCCGCATCCGGTCCGACGGGTTCGATGCGGGCGAGAAGGACGTCGATCTCCATCCCGACGGCGTCCACGACGTCATCTCGAACCTCGGGATCGTCAAGGACAACTTCACCAACGGCAAGAACCAGGTCCTTCCGCCCCTGCGTGACCTGCCCCGGCAGGGCCTCGGTACCAAGGGCTTCAAGGACGGCGTCGCCGCGATGAAGTTGATCATGTTCGACGAGGCCAACTTCAACCAGGCCGCGGCGTTCTTCGAGGCGTCCGTCGAGAACATCCGGATGATGCTGCAGACGATGAAGGACAGCGTCGGCGGCGAGGACGACTTCAGCGCCGTCACCCTCGACGCGGTCAACTTCGCGACCGTCCAGCCTGGTGCCGCCCGACCCGACGGTCTTCCGGCGGGCTTCAAGGTGAAGAGCTGGATGGACGCCTACGTCGAGCAGCTCAACAGCCCGGCGGCCAACGACGCGGAGAAGGCACCCGAGCTGTCCGAGTGGTCGGAGACCGGCAGCAGCACCAGCCCGGACGGCACTGTCAACCACTACTTCACCGACCAGATGGGCAACCACCGCACGGTGACCACGCAGCCCGACGGGACGATCGTCACCACGCTCATCGACAAGAACGGCCACGCCACGCAGACCAAGGAGAGCCGGCGCTTCACCAACCTCTACGACACGACGACGACCACGACCACCGTCACGGATCCCTTCAGCGACCACCCGAAGGAGACGGTGACCGGGAGCGAGTCGGTCACGCACACGCAGAACGCCGACGGCAGCCAGACGGTGACCACGACGGAGAACGACAAGGACGGCAAGCCCGTCTCCGCCAACGCGGTCACCACCAACTCGGACGGCAGCACCTCGACGACGCACAGCACGTGGAGCAGTGACGGCAAGAAGCACGACGGCGAGACCCTGCACGTGGGTGCCGACGCGCCGACGCCGGAGCGGCCCGAGTCCCCAGTACCCGGGGCGATCAAGTCGGTCAAGTAGGCGTGAGGGCGGCGGGGAGGCTTGCGCGATGAGTGACTACTGGGGCGCCTCTGCGGACCCGATCGGAGGAGGACCGCAGGGCGGCGGGTCGTACCTGGACAGTTCGCAGTACCTGTCCGACCTGGAGTTCACCGGCCCGGCCAGCACCGACGGCAGCGGCACGTCGATCGAGGCGCTCTACCTCCAGATCATGGGGGAGAAGCCGGCGCACGTGGCTGCGCTCGCCGACCAGTGGCAGAACGCGCAGGAGTTGCTCAGTCACTTCCATCGGGAGCTGTACGCGCAGTCCAACCAGCTCTACAACGAGGCGTGGAAGGCGGGCAAGGCCCGCGACGCCTTCATGAAGTACGGGCCCGGCAAGGTCCTCGCCAACCTCGACGCGTGGAACGAGGCCATCGGCAACAACGTGACCGCACTGCGGCACCTGGTCAACGTCATCAAGCAGCGCCAGGGCGAGATGAAGCAGCTCTGGACCGACTACAACAACGCGGTCAAGGACGCTGCCGGCTTCAAGTGGACCGACCCGCTGAAGGACTACGCCAGCGCGTTCACGTTGGGCTTCGGGCCGGACGAGAAGCAGGACCACATCGACGCCATCAACGAGAAGAAGAAGGAATACACGATCAAGGCCCAGCAGCTGGCCTACAACATGGGCAACGACTACTTCGACGCCATCAGCAAGATGAGCTCGGGGTACGGTCCGGCGTTCCTGCCGCCGGACACGGTGCTCAACCAGCCGAACCACCCGGCCTTCCCGACGATCGGGGCCGGTCCGGCTCCCGCGCCGGCTCCTGCTCCTGCCCCCGCACCCGCGCCGGCCCCCGCTCCTGCGCCGGCTCCGGCACCCGCGCCGGCCCCGGCCCCAGCTCCGAACCCGAAGCAGCCGCCGCCGCTCAGCAAGGAGTTCCGGCAGGCGCCCGCGCCGACTCCCGCTCCAGCGCCGCCGCCCACGGCGCCAGCGCCGGCACCGACGCCCTTCGCGAGGACCGCACCGACCGTGGCGCCACCGCCGACCGCACCGGGCGGCGGCCGTGGTGTGCTCGGCGGTCAGCGACCGAACCCGGCCGCGCCACCGAGCCCCACCTCGGCACGCAACGCATCGGTGAGCAATCCACCCGGCATGCGCAACGGCGTACTCGGCGGCAAGGGCCCCGGCAGCGCGCCGGACAGTCCCGGTCTTGGTGGTGGCAGCGGCGGCGTCGGCCGCACGCCACCGGTGTCGCCATCGTCGATGGGCCGCAACGCCAACGGCCTCCGATCCCGGCCGCCCGGCCTGGGCGGTGAGGGGCCCAACGCGAGCCGTACGCCGCCCGCCGGGGTGCTCGGCGGCAACAAGAACCGCCGCCCGGCCGCGGGCGAGCCGCCACGTGGCGCGCTGCCCGGTTCGGACCTGAGTGAGTCGCTGCCGCCGGGCGCGACTGCACCGGTGTTGAACAACCGCGGCCCGAGCATCGCGGGTACCGACGCCGAGCGCACGCCGGCAGGCCCACCGCGCAGTGCACGTAACGGGGCGACCCCGCCTGTCCTCAACAAGGGGAGCAACGTGCCGCCGGCCGGTGGGGCGCAGCCGCCCGCGGCGGGTCGCAAGCCCGAGCGTAAGGACAAGCGCTCCGGCCTGCCGCCGGTTCCTGGTACGGATTGGGCGGGTGCCCAGTCGGCTCTGGAGTCGTCCACGAACCCGGTGCTCGACGCGAACGAGTTGCCCATCGACCCGACCGCATCCCGGCTCGCCGAGTTGCCCGAGTCGCTGCGTGGCACGACTGGACGACCCACGGCCGGTTCGCCGGTCAGCGAGCGCAGCGGCCCGCCTCGCGTCTCGGCCGATGCCGCGGCGCGCAGGACTCGACGCAACGAGGACAAGTCCGAGCGGCGGGACGAAGCGGCGCGGGTGGTCACCGACGAGGAGGCGTTCAGCGTCGAGACGCCAGGCGGCTCCGTGCTCCGGGAGACCCAGTCGGAGGAGCCGGCGTACCGGTCGGAGCCGGCGCCGAAGCTCGGCGGCGGTCACTGATACGGCTGGGTCGTGGTCCGCCGCAACGCGACCGCGACCCAGCATCGTTTCCCTGCGGCGCACGGGTGTTCCGCCTGATGCGTCGCACCGGACAACTCCGAGTCGCAGCGCGGCCGTCCGGCGCTGGCGACCTGCCACGGGGCCATCCCGACCGCTGCACGTGTCGACAGCCGAGCTGACGACCTGGGCGATCCGAGTAGGCGTTCCGGACTGCGTGATATGAGCGGGCGCAACGCCGCTCCCCGAACTGGTCCGGTGGGAGGTCGCGCACGCTGCGCCGAGCGCCTTATCCAGCCGCGTCAGTCTCGGCGCCTCCGAGCCCGTGACACCGATGCCGGGCGCAGGCCAGGATGCCGAACGAGCCCGGTCAGCGGCGGGCGGCGCCGAGTCGCTGCTGTTCCACCGTGGTGGGGCACAGCCAGACGTACTGTGCGCCGTCGCCGCCGAGCAGCGCGAGCATGTCGTCGCGCAAGGTCGGTAGCAGGCCCGTGGTCTCCGCGGGCAGACCGATCACCGAACCGGCGGCGTCGGTCTCGGACCGGGTGAGCCGCTGCACCGCGACGAGGTCGGCCTCTTGGACGGTGGCGAACCCGTACGAGGTGAGCTCGGGGAGCACGGTCAGCCGCGTCTGCCAGCCGGTGGGTGTCAGTGGTTGGGTCGCGCCGGTGGGGCCCTCGTCGTACACGAGGAGCGCGGGCGCCCGGCGGCCGGCCGGCACGGTGAGGTACTGGGTGGGGGGCAGTACGGCGACCTGGCGTGAGTCGCCGGTGGCCCACTGGCTGAAGCCCTGCCAGACCTCGGGCCGGGAGGTGAACACGGCGACCCGCGCCCCGACCGACAGCGCGCGCAGGATGAGCAGGTGGGTCGCCCAGAGCCCGCCGACGAGGACGACACGGGTCGGTTCCGGCCGGAACAGCCGTACGGTGACGGGCTGACGCTGCTGGTCGATGCCGAGGACGAGGCCGCTGCGCGCGGCGGTGGGTCGGATCTCGGCGACGGCCGTGTCGTTCACGACGTGCGCGCCGATGTGCAGGGGCGAGAACGGTCGCGCCTTCGGGGCGGGCGGCTCCTTGCCGTCCCGGGGCAGGGTGCCGGCGGAGTAGATCTTGCCGGCCTGCGGCGTTTCGGTGAACGTCGGCGGGTGCGGCGGCGCCTGCGGTGCCGCGGCGGCGAGCGGGTCGGCGGTGGCCTGCGCGGCGGTGCGGGCACCGGACGCGGCGTCGGCCGACTGCTGGCCGAGGACGGTTCCGCGGCCGTCGGTGGCTTCCTCGGCCTGCTGCTCGGGCCGGGCGGTCCGGTCGGGCCGCTGCTCGGTGGCGGGCGCGGGAGCCCCGAGTACGGGAGCGGTCGGCGGTTGTTGCGGCGCGGAGCCGCTGTCCGGGGCGGGTGTGGTCATCGGGCGCCTCCGCCGCTCGGTGCCGACGTGTACGCGGCGGGTGCCTGCTCACCGTCGAGCCGGAACAGCTCGGCCCCGTACTGCCGGGCAGCGGCCTCCAGCGTCTGGCACGACATGGCGAGTACCTCCGCGGGTGCGGCGACCCGGACGAGGCATCGCAGGGTGGTTTCCTGGCCCTGGGGTTCCAGGATCAGCGTGACGCTGGTGAAGGACGCCGGTGTGGCCGCGAGTCGTTCCAGCATCGAACTGGCCGCGGACAGGCCGGGCCAGGATCGTACCCAGAAGGTCGCGTGTGCCAGGCCGTTGGCGTGCCAGGCGGTCCACTCCTCCCGCGCGGTGGAGTGGTGTGGGTCGTACTCGTCGAGCCCTGCGGAGGTGACCAGCGCGTCGACCAGCTCGTCCGGGCTGAGCAGCGAGGCGCGGAAGCCGTCGCGCCGCAGCAGCTTGGTGGCCCGCCGGGCGAGCGTCGCGACCAGCGTCGGTACGTCGTCGGCGGTCGCGCCGTCCACCACGGTGCGCGCCAGGCTCTGCGCGTCCGCGCGTACCGCCACCCAGAGCGCCTGTTCCTGCGGCGGCGCCTCGCCGGCGAGGGACACCAGCTCCCGGTACGAGTCCGCGTACGCGGGGCCGGCGACGAGCATCCCCGGCGCCGGCACGGTGTGCGTCACGACCTGCAGTACGGTGCCGGGCTGGCCGGCCTCCGTCAGGACCTCGACCAGCTTGTCCACGGGCAACGGCGCCGGGGCCTGGGCGCGGATCCCGGCGGGCGGAAGGACGGCGGCGGCGGCGAACCAGCCCGCGCCGTCCTGCCCCACGCCGATCCGGTCCTGGTCACCCTGCAACACGCGCTCCCGTACGACGAGGTCGGGTGCCAACGCGCGCAGCGCGGTCAGTCGCATGTCCTCGGCCGGCACCCGGCGCGCCGAACGGCGGCGCCGGAACTGCCAGCGCAACGCCAGGATCTCGGTCCACCACCGGCCGCCGCTGCGCCCGAACGCGAGGATGAGCAGCAGGACGCCGAGCACGATCGCGATCGCGCCGACGAGCGGGTGGCGCACGAAGACCAGCGCCACGGCCACGAGTACGCCCTCGGCCAAGAGCAGCTGGAGGACGCTGACGCCGCCGATCCGGCCGGACCGGCGACGCGTGCGCATCAGCGGTGGTTGCCGGGCTGCCACGGGATCGGCGCCGATGCGTGCGCTCCCGCGTACACCCGGCGGCGGTGACTGGTTGCTGGCCATCGCCGTGCCGCACCCCTCTCGGCTCCACGCCGCCGCATGCCGGCGTCGTCGCTCACGTCACATGGTAGGGAAGACGGACGCTCGTGGCGCAGCACGAGCGTCCGGCCGGCTGTCCGGCGTCAGGACCTGTCGGCTTCCGGTTCCTTGAACAGGTGCACCGGTACGGACGGCATGTCGGCCTCGGGATCGTCGTACGGCCCGGCTGTCCGGCCGGCCCGCCAGCGGCGACGCCGGCCACGCGGCAGGTACACCATCGCGGCGATGATCAGCAGCGCGGCGGCGATGCCGGAGCCGGTGCCGATGAGCGCGAGGTTGGTGCTGGTGGCCCAGGCGTGTGCGCGCATCTGGGCGGCCTTGTCGATGTGCTTGGCGGGCGCCGAGGGGAGCGCCCGGCCGGGTCCGTCGGCGGTCCGTCCGACGACCGCCTGGTACGGGTCGGCGATGCCCCACCCGTAGTGCCGGCCTGGGGCCGCCTCGCCGCCCGGCGCGGCCGTGGCCTCCAGCCGGTGTACCAGCTCGTCGACGCTGAGGTCGGGCTTGTGGCTCCAGGCCAGCGCGGCGACGGCGCTGGCGAAGCCGGCGGCGAACGCGGACCCGTCGACCAGGACCATCCCGGACCCGGCCTGCGTGGTCACCACGGACGCGCCCGGCGCGACCAGCCCTACGAACTCGCCGCTGCCGGAGTTCTCCGACACCGTCCCGTCCGCGGCGAGCGTGCCCACAGCGAGAACTCCCGGGTACGCGGCGGGATAGGGGACGGGGTTTTGTTCGGTGCCGAGGTCTCCGGTCGCTGCGACCACGAGTACACCGTGCCGGTGCGCCGCCGCCACCGCCGACTTCAGCCCGGCATCGTCCGTGTATGTGGCGTACGGCACGGTGACGATGGTGGCGCCGTGGCCGACCGCCCAGGTGATGCCCTTGGCCAGGAGCTTCGGATCCACGTTCGAGTCCGGGACCTGGTTGGCGGCGGTGAGTGCGACCGGCAGCAGTCGGGCGTCCGGCGCGATCCCCCGGAAGCCGACTCCGGCACTGGACTTCGCCGCGATCACCCCGGCGACCTGCGTACCGTGGCCCGCGCAGTCCTTGTTTCCGGCGCTCTTGCCGTCGCCGACGTTGGTACCGGTGAGCACCCGCCCGGACAGTTGCGGCTGGTTGCCGTCGATGCCGGTGTCCACCACCGCGACGGTCTGCCCGCGGCCGGTGGCGAACGGCCACACGCGCTGCGGGTCGAGGGTCATCTGCGCCCACGGCAACGGCTTGTACGTCTTTCCGGGGGCGACGCATCGCTCCTCGGCGTCGGCAGGTCTCGCTGAGGTAACTGCCACCGACCCGATCGCAAGCACGCTGAGAGTGGCGGCGATCACTCGCCGTAGAACTCGGCCCTGCCGACGGTCTGTCATCGTGTCCCCTTGCCAGTTCGCTGCCGCATCGATCAGGGTAGTGGTCGTCCGCCGCCGCCCGTACCCCTCCTGGCGCCCAAGATCATGCTCTGCAATCCTTGCAGGACTGGGTACTCTCAGCGTGGGCGTGCGTCATGGAATGTGGTTCTTGACCGCCTGATGCACGATGGCCGGTGTGGGGAGGTGTGCAGTGACGGAACGTAAGAGCGCGGACTGGGAAGCCATCGGCGGCATGCTGGCGGACCTGAAGGGCGCCTCCAGCCGGGTGGAGGACATCCACAGCGAGTCGATGAAGATCACCGGCGTGGCCTGGTCCGGCGATGGGCTCATCAAGGCCGTGGTCGGCCCGCGCGGACAGCTCCTCGAACTGGAGCTCGACCCGCGACTGTTCCGTAAGCCCGACTCGAAGGGGTTGGCCGCCGCGATCGTCGCCACCACCAGGGCCGCGGCCGAGGAGGCCATGGCCAAGGGTCAGGAGCTGATGGACAAGGCACTGCCCAGCGACCTGCGTCTCGGCCGGATCGGCGGCATGGACATCTCGAAGTTCCTCACCAGCACCGACGCGGACCTGCGTGAGCGGGAGGAGAAGAACGATGGGTGAGTACGTCGACGTCGTCGGGGGCGCGGAGCGCCTGTCCCTCAAGGCAACCGGGTACCGCGACCACTTGACGAGTCTGCACGGCGACATCATGTCCAAGGTCGCGAAGGTCATGGACCACGAGAAGTGGGGAGAGCCCGACGAGTTCACCACGACGTTCCGTGGTGGGGACAAGGGCTACGACGCCGCGCGCAACCTGCTCTTCGGCAGCGGCCATGACAAGGGCGCCCTGACGATGATGGCGAAGAACGCCGACGCGCTGCTCGAGGTGTACGCGAACGCCATGATGAACTACGCGGACCAGGACACCGAAGGCGGTCGGGCGATCCACAGCGTGCACACCGAGACCAAGAACGCCTGACAGTCCAGGCAACAACCAGTCGTACACGATCGGGGCGGTGTGAACCGCCCCGATCTCTGATGGAAGGGCGATGAGAAGTGGGAGGTGCCGTGCATGAGTGACGACGGCAGCTACTCATTCGCCCACTATCTGCACGAGTTCATGACCTGGGTCGACACCGAGGTCGAGCCGTGGATTCCCGGTGCGCACAGCTGGATCGGCGAGAAGCTGATCGGCAAGGTCCCGAAGATGGACTCGGCCGACGCGTACCGACTCAGCGACGCGTGGGGCGAGCTGCTCGCGTCGATCGACGCGTACAACAAGGTCGTCGCCCAGGCGTACTCCGACCTGTCCGGGACCTGGGCGAGTGAGTCGTCCGGTATCTGGGAGTCGAACTTCAGCGACTACCTCGACGCGACCGCCTCCCTCTCCGAACTCGCCGCAGGGCTGGAGGAGTCGACCGCCGGGCTCGGCCTCGAACTCGTCACCGACGAGATCGCGGTCATGCTGGGCCTCGTCATGCTCGGCGTCGAGCTGGTCATGGCGGTCATCGCCATCTGCACCGTTGTCGGCTCGATCTTCGGTGGCGCCGGCATCGGCGGCGCGATCGCCGAGTTCTCCACCACCATCGGAAACGCGTTCCGCGCCGCGATCACCAACATCGCGAAGCTGCAGTTCCGGGCCGGGCTGCGGGAAGCGATGGAGATTCTCGGCCGGAACCTGCCCCGGATCCTCGGCAACCTCGTCAAGACCATCAAGACCGCGCCAGTGCGGGTGGTGGCGCGCCGAGGCGCGCGGACCCTGACCCAGAAGGAGTTCGGAAAGTACCTCGGGAGCGACGCCTTCAAGGCGGTCGCCCGCCGCAACATCCCGTTCATGGCCAAGCGCGTCGCGCCCAAGGTGGTGGCCCGGGTTGCCCGCCGTGGCGCGATGTCGATGCGTCGCGAGTTCCAGACCATCATGGAGCGCCAGCTCTTCCGGCACCTGACCGAGGAAGGTGGGCGCGCCCTCGCTGTCCGCGGCGGGGCAAGTGTCGCCCGGAGTGGCGCCGCCGAGACCGCCGAGGACATGGCCGCCCGCATCATCTACGAGTCGGGGATCCGTACCGGCGCTCGCGGGCTCGTGGACGCGACGTTCCACGGAATGGCCGAGAACCTTGGCCACCGGATGCTGTGGGGAGCGGCGTTCGGCGCGGGTTACATGGCCGCCCCGTCGATCATCGCCCGGGTGGACGCCCTGGCCACCGGTGCCGTGCCGTTGTCGCAGATGCACTTCGAGCAGGTCGGCAAGGCGATCGTGGGCGGTGCGGTCATGGGCGCGGCCGCCGGCGCGGCCGGACAGGGCATGGTCTTCGGTGCGATGGGCGGCGCGGTGGGCGGTGGCGCCGGTGCGGCCCTGACCGACGCCCTCGACTGGATGAAGACCGGCAACCCGCAGAACTGGGGCGACGACATCACGCACGGCGCGGCGAGCGGCGCGCTGTTCGGTGGAGTACTCGGTGGTCTGCACACGCTCCGGTTCGACCACGCCAACATGAGCATGAGCTTCGACAACCAGGGCACGCGCGTGCACATGGTCGATCGGAGCGCGCGGATCGGCCAGGTAGACGGTGTCGTCCGGTTCAAGGACGGCAGCGCCGGCATTCTGTCGGAGCTGGGCACGAAGGACGGCCCGATCCGCGTCGTTGTCAGCGACGTCCAGGGTGCGATCTGGGATTCGCCGGCTGGCCAGGGGCGGGTCGACGCGGCCGGGCAGTCGATGCCCTTCCCGCAACCGCCGCCCAACCAGCAGCCGCCGAACCAGCCGCCGAACAGCCTGCCGCCGGGTAACCCGCCGCCGAACCAGCCGCCGCCGGACCAGCGTCCGCCGGACCAGCCGCCGCCCGACACGCGGTCGCCCAACCAGCCGAACCAACCGAACCAGCCGAACCAGGGGCAGCCCAACCAGGGCCGTCCCCAGCCCGGCGACCCGCGATACGTCCGGGTCGAGCCCGGTACGCAGGGATCCGACGGTGCGCACCAACCGGTGCCGTACGACCCGAAGAACCCGCCGCCGCCACCGGTCCGGCAGGAGGGCGGGCAGCAGGCGCTCGACCCGTACGGGACCGGTCGGCCGCAGGGGCCCGACTACAGCCAGCCGCCCGGCGGTGGCGACTCGGGCACGCCAGCGGCTCCGGCCGCCCACGACGCGGCCACGGCCGCCGCACCGTCGGGACTCGGCAATCCGGCTCCCGCCGTTCAGGGTGGCGGCCCGTCGACCCCGAGTGGTGGCCCCGTCGTACCGGGTGGTGGGGATTCCAGTCAGCCGGCCCTGCCCGGCGACGGCGGTGCGGCACCGGGCCATCAGCCCGGCGCTGGCGGAGCGCCTGGTGGACCCGGGCCCGACGGCACGCCCCAAGCGCCAGGCGCGCCCGGGCCGGACGGCCCCGCCACACCACCCGCGCCGGACTTCTCCCGGCCGGAGCTGCCGCGCGGCGACTCGGCGTTCGACCGGCCCAACGCGATCCCGGACCGGTACGCGCCGCAGGTTGCACGTGCGCTCGACACCGCGCCGCCGTTGGACCGCTCGCGCGTCGACCACATCTTGCAGCACCCGGAGCAGTACGACTCCGGCCTGGTCACCGCGGTCCGGCTGCAGTACACGGTGCCGGACGCGAACGGCGTCTTCCAGTACACGCAGACGCCGGGACCGGACGGTATGCGTACCGGACCGACCGACTCGGAGATCGGGCGGTGGAGCAGCGACATCCACCAGGCCGCGGCCCGGCAGGAGGCCGCCGACCAGGCAGCGCGCCTGCAGCCGCCGGAGACCGACGCGGTCGGGCGGATGCTGGACCGGCTGCCGGCCGACGGCATGCGGACCGACGCGTCCGGTGCCGCCCGCGGCGACCTGCAGAACTCCGCCCGCGACCTGTACACGGAGGTCACCCGCGATCCGGATGCCGATCCGGCGCTGACGAAGGCGGTCAACGACCTCCTCACCTACCGGGACTCGGACGGCAACACGGTCCTGAAGAAGCCGGAGGACCTGCACAACGACCTGTCGAGGCTGTCCGAGAGCAAGGACGTCGACGGCGGCGGCGAGCTGATGCGGCAGCTCGGGTTCGAGGCGCCGGATGCGACGTTGCCTGACACGATCCGAGAGGTCGCCGACAACTCCCGCATCGGTCAGTACGCGCCGGACGGACCGACTGTCGAGCCGGCCCGCGGCGAGCCGGTCGCGTGGCAGGGCGAGCAGGGGCCGGGGCAGTTGGAGGTCGGCCCGCGCGACGTCCACACCGTCAGCAACCCGAGCCGGCCGGCCCAGGTCGTCCAGGTGTCGGGCGACCCGGTGCGTGCCCGTACCGACGTGACCCGGCCGCTCGACGGCGTACTGCCCGACCTGCAGCCGCGGCCGGCCACCGACACGACGCCCGGCGACTCGTACACGGCCGTGGAGCCGCGCGACGGCGGGCGCATCGTCGTCGACTACCCGACGGGCACGGTGGAGGTACAGGTCCGTACCGCGCCGCTGACCGGGGACGTCGGCGCGGTGGTGCACCTGCCCGAACAGGTCGACGGGCAGCCCACCGGCACGATCGACGTGACCGTCGACCCGCGGGAGGGCGACGGCGCGATCGGCGACCACCTGCGCGGCGCACTCAACGAGATCGGTCGGGCGATGCCGCAGGCGTCGCCGCCGCCAGCGCTCGGTTCCCCGGCACAGCTGGTCGAGGGGCTGCCGGAGCTGGTCGACCGCGCGTTCGGCCCGGACACGCCGCCGGGGGAGCGGCCCGCTGCGCTGACCGAGCTGGCCAACCGCGGTCGCCAACTGTCCGACGCGCTGAACAGGTTCGGTCAGAGCCGCGGCGACACCGCCCTGGAGCAGGCGGGCCGCCAGGTCTTCGACGCGGCGCACGGCACGCAGTTCGCGAACGCCCTGCTCAACCGCCCTGGTACGACGGTGCCGCCGGAGCGCGTCCTCGGTCAGGCACACGATGCGTGGACCGAGGCCCTTGGCGCGGTGGACCGTACCGGTCCGGCGGAGCTGCGCACGACGCCACCGGAGCCGCGACCCGCCCCCGAGGCGCCGCGGCCGGCTCCGCGCGCCAAGGGCCCCGAGCCGGTCGACCTCGGCGACGTACGGGCGGACCACGCGCGGTTCGGTGAACTGGAGGGCACCACCGAGCCGGCCAGCAGCGTGCCGGTCAGCAGCGAAGGGTTCCAGCCCCGCGAAAGCCCGATCACTCATCTTCCGAAGCGCTCGGCCGGTCAGGCGTTCGCCGACGCCGGGAGGTTCTCGGCGAGCGAGTCGGCGGAGACCGTCCAGTCGGAGGGCGACGGCGTCGTCGCGGTGCAGTTCAAGAACGGCACGACCGCCGAGCTGTCGGTGACCTGGGGCGAGGTCGACGGCGCCGGCGCACTCGTCGAACACCCACCGATGAAGTACGTCGACGGCAAGGCGGTGCCGTCCGGCCCGACGAAGGTCACGCTCGACCCGCGCAGCGCGCACCCCACGCAGGAGGCCGGGGCGGCGCTCGACGAGGTCGGCGGCCACCTGGCGCCCGCCACCGAACACGAGGTCGCCGTACGGCAGGCCGAGCGCTGGCTGCACCAGCGGTACGAGGCGTTCCCGAACTCCACGGGGCCACGCGTCGACGCACAGACGGTCGAGGCGAAGGACGACAGCACGCGGACGGCGGAACCGACCGACCGCAGTACCGACGACGTCATCGGCAACGTGTCGCACGGACTGGCCACCCGGCCGCCCCAGACCACCCGTGGCGTGGCCGGGCTGCTGCCCCGCGGCGAGGGACGGGCGGTCGGCCTGTTCCGGGATCCGCAAGGGGGCGAGCAGGTCGCCGAGGTGACGGTCACCTGGAAGGAGCAGCCCGACGGCGTGGGCGCCCGGGCCACCGTCCCGGCGCGCGCCGCCGATCAGGACGGCGTCATGCTGTCCAAGCCGATCGAGGTGGAGGTCGATCCGCGCCTGCCGGTCGGGGCGGCCGAGGGCGCGGTGTTCGACGCGTTGGACCAGGCGGCGACCTCCCTTGAGCCGCCGCGACCGCCGGAGACCGCAGAAGCGAGGACGTTCGACGCGGGTCCGGAGATCAAGGATCCGCCGCCTGCGAGGACCACCACCCCTCGGCCGAGCAGTCCGCGTGGCACCGACGGGCCGCGGCCCGCGCCTCCGCGTCAGCGCGGCGCGGACGGGCCGGGCCTGGCGTTCAAGGAGCCGGAGCCGACGACCGGGGTGTCGCTCGACGACCTGTTGGGCGGCGGTCCGAGGACGGGCGGAGAGCTGGTCGTCAGGGGTACTGACGAGGTCGGGTCCGCGGGGGCGCCGGCCGATGGGGCGGCCGCCGAGCAGACCGCCCTGCCGGAGCGCACCGGCACGGTCGAGAGCATCCCGTCGGGCGCGCCGAAGCCCCTCACCCCCGACCAGGAGGCCACGAACAAGCTGTTCCGAGCCGCCGGCGTGAGCCCACCGCACCGGCGCCCCGGTGGTTCGCACATCAGCGACCTCGGCACGGACACGCCCACCGACGCGGACGGCTCCCGCCGGTACCACGTGCCGCAGGGCGAGATGCCGCCGCTGATCCGGCAGGCGCTCGGCCGCCTCGTCAACCCGAACGCGTTCCCGCTGATCCAGGACGCTGAGGAGCTTGAACCGGGGCTGTGGCGCATCACGTTCGCCGGGGGCACGCAGCACACGTTCCAGTTCACGCCGGACGCGACGAACGGAACGACCACCTACACCGTCCCGCCGCGTACGACCGCGCAGGCCGAGGCCGGTCAGACGCCGACGCCGATCCAGGTCAACGTCGACAACACGTTCAGCCAGAACACGCCGCCGAGCAGCCTTGCGACCCGGCTCTACCGCGCCGTCGTCGGGGCGTACGCGCAGACCGACCCGAACCCGGTCGTCGACACCAACCACGGCCATCCCGACTCGCCGACCGGGCGGCGCCCCGGGGTCCGCGGGTTCGGGCACGGACAGCGGCAGCAGCAGCGGGTCGCCACGGCGGTCCGGCAGGTCGTCGACGAACTGCACAACGGCGAGCTGCCCACCGACCCGAACACCGCGATCCGCGGCGTCCAGCAGGGCGCAGACGGTACGACGGTGGTCGTCATGCCGAACGGGCACGCGGTCCGGGTGCGCATCGGATCGGAACTGCTGCCCGACGGTGTCCTGGTCGTGCCGACGATCAGCATCATCACCGATGCGGACGGGGTGCCCCGCCCGGTCTTCGACATCACCGTCAACAGGGGGCTCAACCGGACCGACCCCACCGAGTTGCACGACCTCGTCCTGTCCCTGGTACAGGCGCAGCTCTGGTCGTTGTACGGATTCGACAAGGACCTGCAGCGGCAGCAGGCCGAGGCAGAACGCCAGCGCGAGGCCGACGAGCAGCAGGCCGAGCGGGACCGTCAGCGCGCCGAACAGCGGGAACTGCAGCGGCTCGAACGGCTGGCCGAGGAGCGCCGACTCAACACGCCGCCACCGCCGGACACCAACGCCGCGACCAGTGCCATCAAGGCGGCGCTGAGGCCGTACACCCCGAAGCAGACGTACGCGACGCTGCTCCAGAACCACGAGGGCACGCTCGACTCGGGCACGTTCGTCTTCAAGGACGGGCTCAAGGTCCCCGTCGAGATCGTCGTGGTACCGGGGTTGCCGGTGACCGTGCGGGTCGAGTACCCGGAGGTGCGGTTCGGCACCGTCGGCGCCGGCACGCCGCAGGGTCCGGTACGGATCATGGTCAGCGACCGGCACCGGCTCACCGCACCCCAGGTGAGCGAGCTCGCCGCCGGCATCCACAAGCACGTCACGCTGCGACCAACCGCCGACCCGGAGCACATCGAGGCGGCACGGGCGGAGCAGGCGCAGCAGATGGAAGCGCTGACCTGGTTGCTGGAGCAGGCCATGGCCGCCCAGGCCCCGGCCCCGGCGGCGCCCGAGCAGGGCGCCGACCCCGCCGCGCCTACCCAGGAGCCTGGCCCGGCTTCGGCGCCCGCGCAGCCGAGCACGCTCACGCGCGTCGGTACGGTGCGGCGCGCGCCGGCGCCAGCCGCGCTGCCCGCTCACGACACGTACACGTCGGCGTGGAAGCCCCAGTCGTCGGCCGTCGAGACCGCGGCGGACCGGCTCATCAGCGACCTCGTCAACGGGGCGGACGGCGAGCCGGTGCCGTTCGACCCGGCGAGCAAGACCCTCCTACTCACGCTGCCGAACGGGACACAGCTGGAGACGGCCGTTCTCGTCGACCGGCACGACCTCAGCCCGGACCGGCCGCCGCTCAAGCCGGGCCAGCCGTACGTGGGGCTGCCGGACCTTGTGTGGAACGGCACGGGCTGGGAGCAGGCACCGGGCGACCCGGCGATCTTCCTGTTCCCCGAGCAACTGCCGGAAGATCCGGCCACGCACGACGCGATCGTCCGGCTCTGGTTCCGCCAGATGCAGCAGTTCGTGGCGGACCGGCTCGGCACCGTCCTCGTACCTCGGACTGGTCCGGTGGAGCCGGACGCCGCCGCAGCGGACCCCGCGGAGACACCGGCCGCGGAGACCCCGGCTGCGCAGGCGCCGGACCGGACCGATCCCGCGATGGCTCCGGCGGCCGAGGCACCCGAGGAGACGTCGCAGGTGCCGCTGGTGCCGGAGACGGACCAGGTGTCCACGATCACCGCGGAGCAGGTCCGCAAGGTCGTCCAGATGGCTGTGTCGCTGCCACCGGAGATCGGCCTGATCACGCCGGACCGGGTCGCCGCCATGCTCGACCCGAAGGCGCCTCCGGTTCTGCGCGCCCTGGCCCAACGGCACCTCGTCCCTGCCGGGGAGGACGGTGACCGGGGGCCGTTGACGCAGCAGGAGATCGACGAGCGGCTGGCCCAGTTGGGTGGTGTCGGCCGCAGCGCCGTCGAGGACCCCCAGGTCGGCGCCGAGCCCGACGAGGGATGGGCCGCCGCCGCGGCCCCGGCCACCGAGCCCACGACGGAGCAACCGGCGCCGAAGCCCGCCGAACCGCGGTCACCGACCGCGCCGTCCGACACCACGGTGGTCGCTCCGCCGGCCGCCGCTGCCGAACCTGCTGTGGATCAGGTCGCTCCGGTGGAGCCGGCGCAACTGCTGGCGGTGTGGGAGCAGATGCTCCACGCGCTGCCGGCGGTGCTGGCGGGGGCGTCGGCCGTGTCGGTGCTGAAGCGCACCGACTCTGGGGAGTACACGTTCCGGGTCGGTGGACGTTTCGCGACCGAGCTCATCCCGGTGGGCTCGTTGCCTGCGATGATGCGGGACCTGGCCGCGGCCGGCACGTCGGGCGTCACGCTCATGGTGGACGTCGCCGAGGCGATGATCCGGCACGCCCTGGCGGTGCTGCCGGATCAGCGGCCGGCGGCGCCCGGTGATCTGGCGTCGGGGCGAACGCCGTTGCCAGGCGACGCCGAGTTGGCGGTTGCTCGAGGACTGGCCGAGCTGTTCCGCCGACACCCGGCCCGGGCCGTGCGTACCGAGATCAGGAGCCGGTTCACGGATCTGCTCCCGCGGCTGGATCCGACGCAGCTGGCCGAGCTCGCAGATGCGCTGGCCGGGACGGCGCCGGCGTTGGCCCCGCCGGTACGCAAGCAGATCGGTGTTGTGACGGGGAAGCGGCCGTCGGCGCCGCGTCGTGCGACGGCGGACCTTGAGCCGGAGCAGGCGGCAGCCGTTCAGCAGGCGATGCGGGCGGCCACCGCCGCGGTGAGCCAGAGCCTTCCGATGGCCGGCCTGGCGGTCTCGCCGGCCGGGCTGAAGTTCATGGTGCCGAGCAACACCGAGGGTTCGTACGCGTCGGACGGAGTGTGGGAGTCCGGCAGCCGTACGGTGGCGACGCTGCCCGAGCTGATGCGCGACTTGGCCGCCAGCGGAGCGACGGGCTTCAGCCTGATGTTGGCTGCCGCCGAGGCGATGGTCCGGCACGCGTCGGCGGAGCTCGCGCAGGCGCCGTGGGCCATGCCGGAGAAGTTGCTGGACGGTCGGGAGATGAGCCCCGGCGACGTCGACGAGCGCGTGGCCATCACGATCGCCGCGCTGTACGCGCGGGACGCGAAGGGCGCGGCGGAGCGGATCGAGGCACAGAACCGCTTCGCGGAGGTGATCGAACACCTGGATCCGCACAGCCTTCGGTTCCTGATCACCGTGTTCGACCGGTACGAGTCCAGTGCGCTCGCGGCACCGGAACTCCAGCGGCTCACCGAAGCGCGGCTGCACAAGCTGACCGCGCCGACGAAGGCGGCCGCCCCGGCAAAGACTGCCGTGCCGACGAAGCAGGACTCGCCAACCGTGGCGTCGCCCGAAGGTGACGCCGCGCCGGCCGCCGACACCTCTTCCGCGCCGGACGCGCCATGGTGGCACAGCCATCCGACGTGGGCGCCGGACTCGGCCCGTCAGGTTCAGTTGGAGCGGTTCCACGCGGCGGCACGCGCGATGGCTCTCCAGTGGTTGGCGGAGCTCGGCGGTCGCGAGCCCGGGAACCTGCTCGACCGCTTGGAGCGCGCGTTCGAGGCGATGACCGCGGCGACCGATGGCCTTCACGGCGTCGTCCGCGCCCTGGGCGACAGCACGTTCGACATCATGGAACTGGGCGCCGGGAGGCTGGATCCGGACGCTGACGGCGTGGTTGCGTTGGCGGACCACCTGCGCGAGTGGGCCGCGAAGGTCGAAGCAGCCGCGGCGACCCTCGACGGGCTCATCGGTCCGGGCAGCGACTTCGCGACCGACCTTCCACGGGTCGCCAAGATGATCGACTACCTTGCCGGCCCCGGTTTCGTACCCCCGCGCTTGGCAACGATCAAGGGGCCGGGCTCGAACGAGACTCCACTGCTGGGGGCGACCGACCTCCTGCGCGGGCAAGCGACCGACGCACGTCGGTACGCGGAGCAGCTCACGGCTCTTGCGGACCGGATGTCGGCGGCCGACGGCAACGTCCGATCGAACGACGTGCGGGAGGTGGTGATCCCGGCCGCACGCCAGATTCGGGAGGTCTCCGGGTCCGTCGACGCGGTCAGAGGTGCCCTGCAGGCGGCCCTGACCGAGGGGATCGACCGCCACCAGGACTGGCTGACAACCAGCGTCGACGACTGGATGGGCCTCGGCGTCCCGGGCGGAGCGCTCACGTGGCAAGAGACGGACGGAACTCCCGTCCTGGTGGCCGGGCTCACGGTCGTGGCACGCGCGCCGGACGCGCACTGGTGGGTTCCGGTGCGTTCGCCGGAGACCGGCGAGATCATCCAGGCCCGGATCCTGCCGGCTGAGCTGATGATCGGGGGAGTCCCCCGCCCTCGACTGGTGCCGCGAACCGCTGCGGACGGTGATCCGCAGCTCCTGCACGACATCGACCTGTGGTCGGCGGAGGTGACCGGTCCGCCGGTGTTCTCACCGGCGGAGAACCAGCGGCCGACGCGCGAGAGCGGTCTGTCGGACGACCAGGTCGAGGACCTGCTCCGGCACGCGTTCGTACCGCATCCCGACGGGGCGCAGCTGTTCAGCCCGTTCGACGAGTTCACGAGCAAGAGCGACGTCCGGCTCGGATCGGGCTGGACCTGGATCGAGTCGCACGGCTCCCGCACTGCCGGCGGCATTGGGCTTGTCGGGTACCCGCCCGCTCCCGGTCCCGACCAGAACCCGCAGGTGGTGGTGGTCTCCTGGGCGCAGCTGGCCCGGGTGCTGCCGCGGCTGGCCGACCTCGTCGACCTGACGGACCGTGTCGTGGTGGCCGCGTGCGAGTCGGCCTCGGTCGGCCAGCAGGGGCACTCGTTCGGTCCGTTCGCGGCAGCGCTGGGGCGCACGATCGTCGGCAGTACCGAGGTTGTGGGCTTCAACGAGGACGGCAAGAGCATAGGGCTCCCGGAGTACGGGTCGGCAGACCGTACGACCGGGCGTTCGGGTGTGTTCCACGTCGTCCGGCCGGACGGCTCGTGGTTCGTGCTGCCGGTATCGGGGCGGGCGGGGCAGCTCGCCGGCTGGAACGACATCCTGGACCTGGCCGACCAGCTCGACGCCGCCGACACCGCGCGGCCTGCGGCGTCGACCCAGTCGGCCACGCAGAACACGCCGGCCGAGCCCGTTCCCCCATCGGCGGCGGATCTGGCGCGGGCGATCGCCGAGCTGTTCCGGGACAGCGACCAGCCGGACGAGACGACGGACCTCCAGGAGCGGTACGAGGCGTTGCTTGAGGGGCCCGACGCCGGTCGGGTCGTCGCCGCGGTCGAGGCGATCGCGCCGGGTCTCAACGTGCGGGTGGCACCGACGCTCGCCCCGGCCCCGTCGTACTCGTCGCGGCCGGGGATCGCGGGTCTGTTGCGCGGCGGCTCCACGTTCGCCGACGCGTTCAACCAGGCCGTCACCTCGGCGGTGGACGCCACCGGGCAGTACGCGGGGTCCGGGTCGGCCGACGCGCAGCAGGCGGCGGTCGCCGCCTGGCAGCAGGTCGCCCGCGTCGGGCAGGGTCTGCGTGGGCGGCTCGGCGTGCTGAACGACCAGCTTGAACTGTGGGACCAGCAGGGTTCGCTGAGCTTCCCGATGCAGCGGGTCGGTGAGGCGAGCTACGGCCTCGACGACTTCCTTGAGGAGGTACAGCGGGGCGTCGGCCTGCTGGAGGCGGGTGGCTCCGCGAACCTTCCGGCGTGGCTCGACGACGTCACGGGCTTCCAGCTTCCGGAGGTGCGCAACCAGCTCGCCAACGCCATCGCCGACGTCCGTAGCTGGGCCGACTCCTCCGTTCCGTCCACCCCGGCCACTGTGGCACCTGTCGCCGAGCCGAACACGTGGTGGGCCGACAGCGCGGACTGGGGTCCGGCCGCGTCGGAGGTCACTGGACTGGTCCAGCTTGCCCAAGCTGCCACCGCCGCGGTCGCGGGACGGGTCGCGGAGTTCGGGACGGCGGAGTCGACGGGCCTGCCGGCCCGCCTGGCGCGGGCGGTGGACGAGATCGGCGCGGCGCTCGACGGGATCGGGCAGGCGGTCGGATCGGCACAGGGTGCGGACCCGGCCGCGGTCGCTGAGCAGTTCACGCGGATCGCGACGGTGTTGAACGACCTGGTCGCCTCGGACGGCACGTTCGCCACCGACTTCCCCCGACTCGTCGGTCTGGTCGAAGGGCTGGAGAACCACGACCTGGTTCGAGGTGTGGGTACCCGGCCGGACCGCGGTACAGGGGCGGCGGTGGTCTGGGGAGCCGCCAAGCGCCTGCGCACCCTGCCCGACCTGATGAGCGGGCTTGCCCAGGACCTGACCCGACGCGCCGGGTCGATTCGCGCCGCCGACGACCTTGCGAAACGCGTACGCGAGGCGGAGACGTCCTTCCGGGGGCGGCTGGCGGAGATCGGCTGGGCCCTCGATGCCGTCCGCGCCGGGGTCGAGGCGGTGCGAGACAACCGTGACTGGCTGGCGGCGAACGCCGGTCTGGTGACCGGGCTCGGGATGGGTGCCGGTTCGCTGCACTGGGACCAGGACGGTGCGCTGCTCTGGCGTACCCAGGGACCGGCCGGGCCGCGCGACACCATCCTGTGGCGGCGCGGCGACGGATACTGGTCGACGAGTGTGGCCCAGCCGTCCGGTGACCCGGTCGACGCGATGGTCCTTCCGGCGGGCCTCATGCTGAACGGCCAGCCTCGGCACGTCGTCGTCCCGATGTACTGGGCCGGCATCCCGGCGGACGCGCTCCAGGACGTGTCGCTGTCGTCGTCCGACATCCCGGCGGCGCCCGTCTGGCACGCCGAAAGGCCGGCCCCGCTGGCCAGCACCATGACCGACGACGACGTCGAGGGCCTGCTGCGGGAGGTCTTCGCCGCCGTTCCTACCGGCGGTCAGTTCTTCGGCAAGTACGAGCCAAGGGCCCAGCCGACGAACCTGAGCCCGCTGGACCTGGGCATGGACTGGGGTCTGCTGGGCGGACACGGCACGCCGGAGGGTCTGGAGGTCTGGCGAAAGAGCCCTGCCGCGTCGAAGCCCGGCGCGGTCGTGATTCCGTGGGAGCAGTTCGCGCGCGTCCTGCCCCGGCTGGCCGATCTGGTGCAGCTGCCCGACCGGGTGCTGTTGTGGTCGTGCGACGCCACATCCGTCGGGCGGCGGGATCCGCAGGCAGGGTGGCTTGCCGCACCCGGGCGCACGGTTGTCGCGGCGACCCAGACGATCTGGGGCGACGGCGCCGCGGGCCAGCGCTCGCAGGTCGACGTCGCGGAGAACTCTGGGACCAGCGCGAACAAGCAGCCGGGACGGCTCGGCTTCTTCCAGGTGCTGCGTCCCGACGGCAGCTGGTTTGCCCTGCCGGCGACCGGCTTCGTCGGCCAGAACGCCGGCTGGAACGACATCCTGGACCTGGCCGACCAGACGTCCGCGGAAGCCGGTCCGGCCGGCGACGGGGACGTGATGGTCCTCCCCGCCAGCGGATACGTCTCGGCGTCCGCCATCCCCAGCGCAGCCACGCCGCACATCGGCACGCCGCCGAAGCCGCAGTACGCACCGCTGCTCACGGTCGTGCAGCACGCACTCACCTTCGTACCGGGAGCGCAGGCCGCACCGCACCCCGACGATCCCGGCCTTGTCATGGTGACCCGGCCGGGGGCAGCGCCCGTGGCGTTCCGTGGATTCGTCGAGGGCCGCGATGCTCCTGGCCTGGCGCGGAACTGGGCCACCGAACCGGTCTTCACCGACACCCCGCTGGACGGCACTTCGGTGCCGACCGTCACGGTCAACGACACCGTGCTCAACGATCCCGCCGCGCTGCACCGCCTGGTGACGCGGACGCTGATCTTCCAGAAGGTCGAGGCCGACAACGCGGTGGGTCGGTTCAAGCGCTGGACCGCCGCGTTCTCCGGTCAGGCTCAGGCGTCGGATGCGTTGGGGCACAACGGCAACGCGTTCAAGCTGACCACTCGCGACAAGCAGCGTCTGGCCGACCTGAAGCTGCTGATCGAGGAGCAGCAGGCGACGCCTCCGGGCAACGCCGCGGCGATCAATGCCGAGCTGGCTCGTGTCGCGGCACGGATCTTCAAGCCCGAGGGCAGGCAGGGTTCCTTCACCCAGCGCAGGCTTACCGAGCAGTACCTGCAGGAGGCGTGGCGGAAGGACGGGCTGCCCGAAGGCGGCATGCCGGACGTCGATGCCGCCCTGAAGCAGGCCCGCGACTTCTACTTCCCGAAGCTCGCCGAGCCCCCGACCATCCAGCCGTCGTCGCCGCTGATGAGCGGCGTGATGGGGGCGGCACCCGTCAAGGAAGCGGCCCTCACCCCGGTGGTTGGGCCCGGCATCCCCGACGGCACGCCGTTGGGCCTCGACCCGGACGGCCGGACGTGGATCTTCCCGGTACCGGTCGAGCTCGCTCGGGGCCTGCGGGACCTGGACCCCGGCGCGCTGACCGCGATCCGTTGGCACGTCCAGCAGATGGTGGACGCGGCGTCCTGGCCCGAGAACCTGGTGAACGGGCAGCCCAGACCGCTCCAGGTGCGGATCCCGGAGATCGACGCGTCGGTCGCGTCCGGGCTGGAACACATCCGCCCGACCAGCCCGACGTACGACGCGGCCGGCCAGCCGGTGGCGCGTGCCCGGGTGACGGTGGTCGGCGACCGGGTTCGCCGGTTCCCGGTGCCGGTGCGCATCAGCCAGGAGGACCTCGACACCGATCCCGTCAACAACATCGTCTACCTCACCAACCCGGACGACCTCGCGCGCACCGCGGTCCTCGTCAGGGATGGGGAGATCGTCGACGCCGGCGGTACGCCGTTCCAGGGCCGGATGATGTTCACCGTCGACCCGCGGCAGGCGGTCCACGCCACCCCGGAGAGCCGGAACTGGAAGAGCGTGACCCCTGAGGAGCGCGCTCAGGGTGTGAAGGGCCACGCGCACTCGTCGCTTGCCCGTGAGGTCCTGGCCGCCGGCGAGTTCTATGCCGTGCCCGGCAAGCCGTTCGTCATGCTCGACCACAGCGGTCACTTCATGCAGGGCGCGGACAAGGGCGCGGAGTATCTCGACGAGTTTCTGCAGGTTCTTCGAGCGCGCGGATACGACACCAGCGACGTCTGGTTCGTCTCGCTGGGCGCTGGCGAGCCGGAGATGGTTCGTCGCGCGCACGAGGTGTTCGACTGGGCCGTCGCCGCGCTGAACTCACCGGGTGAGATCCCTGGCGTCAGCGGGGTCGAGGTCCACGGTCCGGTCATCCCCGGGCGACAGGCGGAGAACCGTTCCGTTGCATGGCTCAGGGTGACGACGGCGGACGGCCGGTCCGTCGACGTCGACGCCTCGAACGTGTTCCACTATCTGACCGCCCCGTGGCTGGACCGGGACGTGGCGGATCTCGGCTGGGCGGCGGCCGACTGGCTCACCGCGAAGATCCAGCACGCCCTTGCCGCTGTCCCTGCGACGACCGCCGCAGACGCGGTCTCTGCCGCGCTGCGGGATCCACGGTCGGCCGCGCCCGATGGATGGAACGCCGTGGGGCAGGCGCTGGCGGGCGCGGTGGCGGGCCTCCGGCCGGGTGGGTTCCGGCTGGCGCCGGCGAGGTTGCTGCCGGGGACGGACACCCTCGGCGTCGAGCTGGCGATCGTCGGGGACGGCGCGGAACCCGGGCGCGCACGGTTCCGCTTCACGAACGACACGCTGCTCGTCGACGAGATCCTTCTTCCCCCGGGTGCGCACAGCAGCGCGTCCGGACCGGTCCTCGGCGCCCTCGTCGAACTGGGTCGCTGGGCGGGCGTCACGGCGGTGGATGTCACGACCTCGGCACTCCCGGACCAGGACGTGGCGTACGACCTCGGGTTCGGGTTCGCCGACGCGGCTTCGGCGGGCGTGGGTACCGGGCCGGGGGGCGAGGTCGTCTTCACGCCGGGCACCCCGCTCGGCGAGTTGGCCGCGCGGTACCAGAGCGACCTCAACCGCCTTGGTGCCGGCGACCCCTGGATCCGGGACCTGCTGGTCCGCGCGTCCAAGGTGCCGTTCGGCTCACCGGACTTCCCCACGCCGTACGAGATCCGGTACAGCGGAAGTAGTTCGGTCTACCCGCTGCCGCGGCCCGACGTCGGCACGGACGCGCTCAAGGCCGTTGCGGTGCGTACCAGACTGGTGCTGCGACCCGACCAGTCCGCGCCGACGACGGCGGACCAGCCACGGGCCGCGGACAACGTCGCGGTGGCACCGGCATTGCCCGACATGGATGCGGTTACCCATGTCGTTGCCCACGCCCACGCCCTCCCCCACGGGGCGGGCCTCTTCGTCGGGACGGTGGTGCCGCCCGAGCAGCGCACCCCGGGATCGCCGACCCGGGGCGAGTTCGCCGCTCTCTTCCGCCCTGTCCAGGGGTACGTGACGGTCGACGTCGACGGCGTAGCCAACGGGTTCCCCGTCGTGGCGGGGCGGGTCGTCACGGTCGAGCAGCTCGCCCGCGGTCTGCAACAGGTGCTGGGCACCGACTCCCGGCCGATCAAGCTGAACGTCGACCGTGGCGTCGGGCTGGCGCGTGCCCTGTCGGCCGCCATGCCGGGCCGGCTGGTCGTCGGCGCCACCGAGACGATCCACCTCAACCCCGTCGGGCACTACGAGGCGGTCTCCTCGCAGGTGCCCGGCCGCACGGCGCCCGACGGCACCTGGCAGGGGTACGTCAACGGCCAGCCCGCGCAGCACCACGCCGCGGCGTTCGACGCGGTCGCCGACCTGCCGTCCGGTGAGGCCGCGGTCCAGTGGGCGATCGACAACGCCCTCGTACTCGACGGTCATCCGGACGTCGTCTTCTTCACCGGCCCGGCCGAGGCCGCGACGTTCGCGGGGCGGATGGCGACTCGGGGACTGTCCGTCGTCACTCCCGACGGCGCGGCGCGGTCGGTGTTCACCGTCGTCGCGCACGGCCACGAGAACTACGTCGAGGTGAACGGGCGCAACATCGGGCTCGCCGAGTTCGGTGAGGCGATCCGCCGGTTGACCGCCGGTGTCGGCACCTCGGCCGGTCACGTGGTCCGGATCGGCGCTGCCGGCCGGGTGCTCAAGCTCGCCGGCTGTGACCTCGGTGTCGGACCGGACGCCGCGCAGCGCATCATCGGCCGGTACGCCGGGATGGACACCCTCGCGCCGCTCGGTGTCCTCGGCATCACGCCAGACGGTCGCGAGATCGTGTTCGCGCCCTCCCAGCGCGCCAGCGCGAGCGCCGGGTTGCACGGCAGCAACGGATGGCGGCTGATCCGGGGCAGTGACGGTCAGGAACTGCCCTACGCCGGAAACGGCGGAGTGCGCGGCGCCTGGGTCCCCGACCTCGCGGCGCCGCCGCGCTGGGCCGAGGGACCGGCCGGCGAGCTGGTGCTCGGCAGCTCGTCCGAGCCGGCGCTGCCGGAGGTCGGCGACTTCCCGGTGACGGACGGGGTCCAGCAGATCCTGGACGAGATCGCCCGATCCACGGACGGGCCGGTCGAGAAGGCCCAGGAGATCCTGCGCGGGGTCTACCACCGGTCGATCGAGAACCTTGTCCGTGGCCGGTACAAGGGCGAGGTCAAGCGGGCCGCCGGGGCCGGCGCCTCGCCCGAGGAGGCGAAGCGGACCGCCGCCGAGAAGGTGCGGTCACCCGAGATCACCGCCGACATCCTGGACCGGGCCACCACGCAGGTCATCAAGTGGGTGACGAACGCCCGCAGACTGGCCGAGCAGAACGGCGACGACTTCGTCGAGCGGGTGGCGCGCAACAACAAGAACGTCAAGAAGGTCGCCGACGCGTGGCGCCAGCCGGACGAGGCGACCGGGGCCGATGCGACGATCGTCGACGAGGAGCTTCCGCCGGAGCTGCAGCTGGTCGTCGACGAGATCGAGCGCAGCGGCCACTCGCGGCTTGTCATCGAGTACGCGAAGAAGCAGATCGTCGCCGTGTTCGCGCTGGAACGGTGGCACGCCGTCAAGCTCGTCCGGGAGGACTTCCTCGACGGGGTGGAGCAGGCCCCGACGCGCGAGGATCCCGCCGAGGTCGGCCGCCGGTGGAGTGCGTACGTGCGGCAGCAGTCCACCGCCGACCGGATGGCACAGCTGGCGAAGGACCTGGCCAACCAGAGGCTCGACGAGCAGCGGGCGCGTGCCGTCCTGGACGGTTCGGACTTCGTCCTGCGCCTGGCCGAGCGGTACGTCTTCGACTTCGCGCTGGAGCACGGCCAGACGCTGCCCCCGGGCCTGGCGTCGCTGCCGGCCGCCCCACAGGCCGCCATTCGCCTGATCCAGCGCGTGCAGGCGCGGCTGCGGATGGCGGACGAACAGATCACGGCCCTGCTGACCGATCGCCCGGAGCTGATCGAGCGGGGGGCCCACCACTGGGCGTCGTCCCGGGACTCGTTGGCCGAGGTGGTCAACGGCCTTCACGCCTCGTACCTGGTGGGTGAGTCTCCGGACGGGCAGCCGCTGAGCGACGACGGCGCGGTTCGCATCCTGACGACGATGAACCGGGTGAACAGCCAGCTGAGCGGGATCCTCGGCGAGCTGGCCGTGGCGCGAACACTGCCGGACATCCATGCGGTCGAGATGAGTGTGGCCACCGTCGTCGTCCAGGACGGCGAAGAGGACGTGGTCACGTCGAAGATCGACCTGGTCAGCGACGGCGGACGGACCTGGCACGAGGTCAAGGCGACCCTCGTGGAGACCCAGGTCGTCCTCGTCGACGGCCGGTTCGAACTCACGCCGTACCTGCGGGACCAGGCGGAACGGCAGCTGCAACTGGCCTGGCGGAACGGCGCCCAGGTCGTCGAGCACTACGTCAACGGTATCCATCCGATCGCGAAGATCGCGCTGGAGTCGTTGCGGATCACCGACGAGCACGGCGTCGAGATCCCGGACGCCCGGCTCCGCGTCGAGGGTCCGCCGCGCGTTCACCTGCCGCTGCCGAACCTGTCGGCGGCGGTACCGGGCCGCGAGACCCCGGGCGAGATCATCGCGAACGCGCTGCAGCGCCAGGGCGACCCGGTGCCCGCCGACCTGGACACGACGCCGCCGCAGTCCGACCCGGCCCCGCGGTTCGGCCCGGACGGTCGGCCGGTGTTCACCGGCGAGCGTGCGGTGCAGCACGTGCAGACCGTCGCGGAGAACGGCCGTGTCGAGCGGGACGGCGCCGTCGTCGGTTGGTCGCTGCACGCCCCGGGCACCGACGAGGCCGCCTACGCCGCGAACGTCGACGGCACGCCGGGCGAACTGTTCGTCTCGTTCCACCACCAGGACGGCCTGGTCCTGGTCGGTCGGGCGTGGGTGCCGCCGGCCGAGCTGTTCGCCGGACTCAAACCGGCCCTGGACGAGGCGATCCGGGCCAGCTCGCTCACGCCGGAGACCGTACGGGTCCCGCTGCTCGGCTGCTTCACGGCCGACATCCTCGACCGCGCGGTCGAGGTGCTCGGCGTCGAGGTCGGCGGCGCGACCGGCCCCGGGTTCCTCGACCCGGACGGCCGCTTCATGGTGATCGACCAGGCGTCGGACAGCATGCTGCCGACGTTCCCGGCCGACGGCTACATGATCTGGCGCCGCCCCGACGGCAACCTGTCCTACACGCCGTCCGAGCAGTGGGAGACGCCGCCCACCGACTGGGTACGCCTCGGCACGCCCAGCGGTCCCTCGGGATGGCCGGCCCTGCCGGAACGCGAGTTCCCGATCCCGGACGCCGTGCGACAGGTCCTCGACGAGCTCGCGTCCCGCGGTTCCCACGGGGTGGCCGAGGCCCAACAGGTCGTGGTGGACCTGTTCCAGGAGCGCGCGCGCACCGCGGCGACCAGCGGGTACGAGAACTACGCGGACAACAAGCTCGCCGCGTACGCGGGCACGGAGGACGCCGCGGAGCGGGCGGGTGCCGAGGCGCTGACGTACGCCCAGAGCGACCGCGGCCTGACACAGAGCCTGCGTCAGGCCGCGGATCAGACTGTTGCCTGGGTGCGCCGGGTGGATCGCAGGGCCGCCGCCGCCAACGACGACTTCGTCCTGCGCGTCGCCCGCAACGATCAAGAACCGCCGAGCAACCGCCCCCGCAAGGACCGCCAGTCGGCGCCGACCCCGCTCTCGGATCCGTCGCCCGACGATGTCGCCAAGGCGCAGGAGAAGGCGACGAAGGCGCTGCGGCGTGCACGCTCGCTGCACCAGCAGGCCGTCAAGGAGTTTCGGAAGCTGGACAGCCAGGACGTGCCCGGTATCGCCGCGCTCCGGCTGCGGCTCGATTCGGCGACGCGCGCCCTGGAGCGCGAGGCGACGCAGTTCGGCGCACAGGACGAGGCGCCGGCCTACCGGAAAGCCGTGCTCGCCGAGTACCAGTTGACGAGTGTCATCGGTAACTGCCTCGGCCTGACCGGCGAGATCCGGTTCGCGGCGAGCCTGGACAACATCAGCCGGCTCGGCGAAACCTACAACGCCGTCGTCATGCGTAACGGAGAGCCGCGGTCCGTCATCGTCGACGTCGACGTCCTCACCGATGACGACACCGTCTGGTACGAGGTGAAGACCGCCGGTCCGCGGAAGCAGGTCGCGGTCAGCGACGGCGAGACCCACGTGAAGCCCGATCTGGCCGACCAGATCCAGAACCAGCTCGACGTCGCCTGGCGTACCCGGATCAACGGCCATCGGCCGCGTGTCGTCGTGGCGTTCCCGAACGGGGCGCACCCGGTCGCCGAGCGCGAGCTCACGGCGCTGCGGGCACGGGACGACGACGGCAACGAGGTCGACTTCGGCCCCACCGTCATCACTCAGGCTCCGCCGCGTCCCGCGCTGCCGAAGAACCCGGCCCGCCCGGCCGCACCGGCGCGTTCTACCACGCCGAAGCCGACGACCACGGCTGCCGCCGCCCCGACGGCGGTGGCCGACGAGCCGATCACCGTGCCGGACGAGGTCCAGCGAATCCTCGACGACATCGCCCAGATCGGTGGCCCGGTCGAAGACGCACGCAACGTCGTTCTCCGCCGGTACCGTGAGGCGTTCGCCAAGCAGGTCGAGGGCGAGCGCAAGCACTGGTGGAACGAGCGGCTGAGCCAACTCGGCGAGGACACGTCGCCGAGCCAGCCGGACAGCGCTGCGGAAGGCGAGCTGGCCGAGCACCTCGCGTCGGACGCGATCCATGGCCGCTTGGCGCGGCAGGCCGTTGCGCCGGTCGAGGCATGGATCCGTCGGGTGCGTTCGAAGGCTGCCGACCCGGCTGACTTCGTCGCCCGCGTTGCCGGCAACGGCCAGGCTCCGTCTCCCACGCCCGGGCAGGTCGTCGCGCGATCGGTTGCTACGCCGCCGCGTCCGGCCGCTCCGTCCCGTCCGGCGACACCGGTGCTCTCGGCGGGCCCGTTCACGGCGGCAATGCTGCCCGCAGAGGTTCGCGCGGTCGTCGACGAGTTCGAGCGGAGCGACAACCAGCCCGCTGTCGTCGAGGCCGCCACGGCCGCCGTGGTCAACAGGTTCCGCTCGGCGTACGAGGAGGCCGTTGCAACGCTGCGCACCGCGAAGGCGCGGGAGTACGTCGCCCAAGGCAAGGGCGAGCCTGAAGCCGAGCGGGAGGCGGACGAGTTCGTCGGGACCGCGCCGGGACGGTCGATCGCCACCGAGCAGGCGGTGGCCCGGACGAACTTCTGGATGAGGCAGACCAGGGTCAGGGCGCACGCCGACAACGCCGACATCACCCTGCGCGTTGCGGAGTTGCACGTTCGCGAGCAATGGCTGGAGGACGCGAACACCAGCGTCGGCTGGGTCGTTTCCCGGATGGTGCTCACCCCGCACCAGCAACGGCTCGCGCGCTACCTCGCTGGCCGGGAGATCCGGTTCGCAACCGTCAGGTCCGTCATGAACCGGGTACTTGCCGAGAACCCGGAGTTCGAGGGCATCGGCGGGCACAAGTGGCGGCAGACGGCGCAGGAGCTTGAGGACTACCTGGGCAACGTGCCGCCGGAGTACTACCTCGGACGCACGGCCGACGGTCAGCCCATGACCGATGAGCAGATCGACGACACCCTCAAGGAGCTGGGAAAGGTCCTCAGCGCCATCGACGGTCTGGGCGGCGAGCTGTATCTGGCGTCCCGGCTTGAGGGCATCACCCGCCTCAGCATGGACGTGTCGGCCACGGTGATCCGCAAGGGCGTGCAGCGTGACGTCCGTTCCGAGATCGACGTCGTGACCGATGACGGTCGGACCTGGCACGAGATGAAGGCGACCTTCATCAGCATCCAGGTCGAGGTGACCGGCGGGCGGATGCGGCTCGCGAACAAGCTGGCCAACCAGATCACGCGGCAGATGGAGATCGCCTGGCAGAACAAGGTCGACGGCCGGCCGCCACAGATCGTTCTGCACTTCCCGCGTGGTGTGCATCCCGTGGCGCTCGTCGAGCTGGAGGCGCTGCGGATCAAGGACGAGAACGGCGTCGAGATCCCGGACTTCGCCGTGCGGGTCGAGGGTCTGCCGCGGATCTACATGTCGCTGCCGAACCTGGACGCCGCGGTGCCGGGGCGGGAGAGCGCGGCCGAGATCGTCGCGAACACGCTGAGGCGGGTGGGCCGCGACGTCCCGCCGAATCTCGACGAGCTGTACCCGGAGCCGACCGGCGGCGCGGCCGTCTCCCCGGATGGACGGGAGCTGCTCGCCGGCGAACCCGCTGTCCAGCACGTACGCGAGGTCGCCAGGCGGGTTCCGGCGGGCTGGTCGTTGCACGCGCCCGGTTCGCAGGAGGCGGAGTTCGCGGCGGCGATCCCGGCCGTGCCGGGGGAGCGGAGCATCACGTTCCACCACCAGGACGGCCTGGTACTGGTGGGGAACGCGTGGGTGCCCGCTGCGGACGCCTTCCGTGGCATGAAGGCCGTGCTGGACGAGGAGATCCGGACCAGCGCCGACCTGACGCCGGAGACGGCCCGGGTGTCGCTCACGGCGAGCTGCGACTCGGCAGACCTCCTGCACCTCGCGGGCGACACGCTGGGGGTCGCGGTCGGCGGCGCCTCGACGACGTCGTGGCTCGGCTCCGACGGTCAGGTCGTCATCTCGTCGGTCGACCCGATGTCGGACACCATGGCGCCCAGCTTCCCCGCCGACGGGTACGAGATCTGGCGGGAGCCGTCGGGCGAGGTCTCTGCGAGGCCGACGCAGCAGCCCCGGGACGCCGCAACCGTGCGGTGGGCCCGGCTGGGTGGTACGGACGGGATCGACCGGCGGCAGTTCCTGCGGTGGACGGCGGCGGTGGCGGCGACCGCCGCCGCGGCGGAGCTGGTGGGCGGCGACCAGGGCGGCCCGCAGCCGCCGGGAGACTTCTACGGCAAGCACGGCATTCCGCCGAAGGCCGCAGCGAAGCCCGTGTCGGAGCCGCGTTCGCGGGAGAAGTCGGTCGGCCCGCGGGGTCTGGTGGCGGACAACTTCCGGCTGAAGTACCGGGAGACTCCGGCGGCGGACGCGCTGTGGAAGGCGTTGCCGGACAAGGCGAAGTTGCCGGCGGACGCGGGCAAGGCGGTCGCCAAGGTCCTGTCGGGCGCGAAGGAGCACGCGACGCCGACCGCGCACGGCTGGCACTGGCCGCACTCGGTCGGCGCGGACCACGGTCGGTACCCGCAGGGCGTCGCAACCAGCGTCAACGCGTCGCCCGACGGCACGTTCGGCGGCAAGCGCGTCGTCGGCGTCACCTGGTACTCGAAGCATCCGAGCAAGACCGTCGGCAGCGAGCTGACCCTGGTCGACTACTCGGATCCGAAGAAGCCGCTGCCGTACGAGGACCTGCTGCTGGTCGAGCCGTTCGTGGACGCGAAGGGGCACGCGAGCTTCCGCACGATCGACGTGCACGCCGGCGGTCTGGAGATCTACGGCAACCTGGCCTACGTGCCGGTCACCGGCAGCGGCTTCCGGATCTTCGACCTCAGCAAGATCGTGCGGGTCGAGGACGGTCCGAACGTCGGCCGGCAGAAGGACGGGTCGTACACCGCGGCGGGCTACAAGCACGTGCTCGTCGAGACGGCGCGGTACGAGTCGTCCGCCGTCAACGCGTACAAGAAGCTGCGGTTCAGCGCGGTGTCGGCGGCGATGACGGAGTCGGGCCCGGCGCTGGTGGTCCCCGAGTACGACGAGCACGGCCAGGGCAACCGGGTCGTGCTGTTCCCGCTCGGCGCGAGCTGGGGCGACCAGCTGCGGGCGTCGGCGGACGGCTACGTGCACGGTTCCGACGCCTGGGAAGTCAGCGTGCAGAGCGTGCAGGGCGCCGCGTTCGTCGACGGCAAGGTGCTGCTGTCGTGCAGCGACGGTGAGCACCGCAAGGGCTACATCTGGACGTTCGACCCGCACCACGACCGCATGCCGGTCCGGCCGAAGGACCGTTCGCCGTGGGTCGGCGAGGAGGACTTCGCGCTCGGCTGGGACAACGCCCTCTGGACCCTCGCCGAGCACCCGAACCAGCGTCAGGTCGCGCACATCCCGCTGACCGACGTGCTCGGTGGCAAGTGGCGGCCCACCTCGCCGATCACCGCCGGCGCACCCACCAGGCCGGCGCCCGCGCGCCAGCATCACCCGGCGCCGAAGAAGCCGGGCACCGCGGCACCCCGCGACCGCCGTTCGGCCTCGCACGCCGTGGTCGGCGGGATCCTCGGCATGCTCGGGCTCGGCGGTACCCGCCGTGGCGGCCTCCTCGCCCGGCTGTTCGGCGGCTCCGGCAGCACGCAACCCACCGAACCCGAGACGCCGACGCCGACGACCGAGGCGCACGTCTGGTACCCGCGGGACATGCAACCGATCGCCGACGCGGTCGACCTCGTGCCCGGCTGGCACGCCGAGGGCACGGGCTACGGTCACCTGCACGCGGTGCACGAGAGCGGCGAGCGGGTCTGGATCCGCGAGTACTCCCGCGGCGAGCACCGGTACGAGCTCGGCGAGCGCTGGTCGACCGAGCCGGTGCTGAACCGCGAGACCGAGGCCGATCCGTGGCTGACCAAGACGTGGCGCCGGACGCTGGTCGTCAACGACCACCACCTCGCCGACCGGGGGACCCTGGAGCGGCTGCTGCGCCGAGGTCTGGCCGCCGCGGAGCCTGCTGAGGCAACCGGTGCCGACGCGCCGGCGCTCGGCCCGCACGGCGCGGGCGGCGAGCCCACCGTCGACGACCTGCGCCTGCTGTACGACCTGAACCTGCTGGTCCAGGAGTACCGGGGAACGCACGCCGACCATGCCGCGGGCATCAACTCGGAGCTGGCGTGGCTGCGCCCCCGGATCCTCCGCCCCGCCGGCGAGCCGGGCGCCGCTGCGCAGCGCGAACTCGTCGAGCGGTACGTGCCGGGCGCGACCACGGTGCTCGACGCCACGGCCCACTTCGCGTACCCGACGCCGGCGGACCGTGTTGGCGGCGTGCCGATCGGCACCCCTGTCGAGGTGTCCGACCACCGTCGGCTCTGGACGTTCGAGGTGCCGGCCGAGCTTGCGGAGAAGGTCGCCGCCGGTGACCCGGACGGTGTGCTCGCACTGACGACCCATGCGCAGCGTCTGATCGAGGCAGCGTCCCGGCTGGAGGACCGGACGCCGCGGATCGAGATCCGCCTGCCCCGGATCGCCGCCCGGGACGCGCTCGCCATCGAGCACCTGCGCGCCCCGGTCACCGCCGAGGGTGCGGTACGCGCCCGCGTCACGGTGGTCGGTGAGCGCACCTCCGACATGCCGATGCGGGCGGACCGCGCCCCGACGATGGCCGCGGACGACCGCCGGGCGGGCACGCCGTACTTCGAGGGCGACGACCTGGCGCGGACGCTGGTGCCGCCGAGCCAGGACGGCCTGCTTCGTAGCGCTGACGGTGAGCTCCTGCACGGCAGGTACCTGTACGTGGTGCCGCACGGCACGGACGACCTGCATGCGGCGCGCGCCGCGGATCTCCGCCCGATCGGGGGGACGCACGCGTCATTCGTGGCCGGTGGACCTGTCGAGGCGTCCGGCGAGTTCTACGCCTACCGCGGGCGCATCGTCTGGATCGACGACCACTCCGGTCACTACATGTGGCAGGCGACGGACTCCAGCTGGTTCCTGGACCGGCTGCGGGTGCTGCTGATCGGCCACGGCTACGACACCTCCGACCTGTGGTTCCTGGACTTCCGGGGCATGCGGCAGGCTTCCGCCGAACGCGCCGCCGAGATCCTCGGCGCCGCGTTGGCCGAGTTGGCCGTGCCGGGCGAGATCCCGGGCGTCACCGAGCTCAGCCTGGTCGGGCCGCCCGTGCACACCACGTCGCCCAGCGACCTGCCCGTGGCCTGGGTTCGGGTGTCCACATCGGACGGTCGGACCCTCGTGGTCGACGCGTCCGCCGCGTACCGGTACGCGGGCGCGCAGCTCCGGTCCCGCGGCGCGGACCTGGTGGCCTGGACGACCCAGGACATCCTGCGCACCGCGATCGACCAGGCGATGCGGGACAACCTCACCACACCGAAGCTGCCGCACTGGGATCTGCTCGTACCGCGGAATGCCGACGAGCTCGGCCACCGCGAGGTCGCCCTCAGCCAGATGCTGCCGCGCGTCGTCGGGGCGCTCACCGTGGGCGGCGCCGCCCTGCATGTCGATCGGGTGACCCAGGCGCCGAACGAGATCGGCTTCGAGGTCGCGGTCACCGGCGACGGCGCGCCGCTCGGCACGCTGACGTACCAGGTGAGGCGGAATGACGACGAGGAGATCACGATCGGCCTCGTCGCGTCGACGATCGACGACGCGGGCTGGACGGCCCAGGCGCACACCGAGCTGATGCCGCACCTCGCCACCGGTGCCCGCGCGACTGTCGCCCCGGGCGTCGTACCGTCCGACAGTGGTGCGGTCGGCCCGGACGGCCTGCCGATGCTGCAGGGTGACGCCGCGGTGGCGCACGTTCGCCAGGCCGCCGCACGCGGTGTGGTGGAGTCCGGCTGGTCGCTGCACGTCCCGGGCTCGACGGAGGCCCGGTACGCCGCGGCGGTGCCGGCCGAGCCAGGCAAGCTGGTGATCCACCTGCACCACCGGCAGGACGGCGACCTGGTGCTGGTGTCGGGTGCGTGGGTGCCGTCGGTCGACGCGTTCACGGCGCTGCGATCGCTGCTGGACGAGGCGGCCGGTGTGCTGCCGTCCGACGTGAAGGTGCGGCTGATCGGTCCGAGCTCGACCGTGCTCGCCAGGACGGCGGCCGACGCCCTCGGTGTCGAGACGGCCGGCGCCATGGGCACGATGTGGCTCAGTTCCGACGGGATGTACGCGGTCACCGAATCCGACCCCGGGCTGCCCAGCCGTACGGTGCGGCGGTTCGGCAGCTTCCTCTGGACCTCGCCGCGGGGACCGGCAATGCCGGAGTCCGAGCGCTCGCCGTACCGCCTGGGCAGGGAGCGAACCGGCGAGATCGGCTGGGTCCGGCTCGGCTCGGCCGGCGCGGACCCGGCGCTGATGGACCCGTCCCGGGCGACGCCGCCCGTCCGGCCGGCGGGCGAGCGGCCGACCCCGGCCGAGATACCGACGACCGGGCCGGACGGTACCCGGGTGCTACGGGGCGACGCCGCGGTGGCGCACGTGCGGCGCACCGCCGGGAACGGCCGGGTCGACTCCGGCTGGTCGCTGCACGCTCCCGGTACGGCCGAGGCCGAGGCGGCCTCGCGGTCCGGCGCGCTGCCCGGCCAGCGGTCGGTCCACGTGCACCACCGGGACGGCCTGATCCTGGTCGACGGGGTGTGGGTGCCGCCGGTGGAGTTCTTCCTCGGCCTGCGGCCGGTGGTCGACGCCGAGATCGCCGGCAGCGCCGACCTGACACGGGAAACCGCGCGTGTCTTCGTCGCGGGTTGTGACAGCGCGGGTCTGGTCGGTCTCGGTCGCGAGATGCTGGACGTCGCCGTCGGCGGTACGTCGGACCTGGGCTGGATCAGCGCCCTCACCGGCGAGGTCGTCGTGTCGGCGGTCGATCCCGCGTCGGAGAGCATGTTGCCCGACGTGACCGGCCACGTCGTGTGGCAGGACCGGTCCGGAGCGGAGACGACCGCACCGAGTGCCGTGCCGTCGGAGCCGGCGCAACAGACCTGGGTCCAGCTCGACACGCCGCAGCAGCCGGCCGAGATCGAGCGTTGGCTGCCGACGGACGAGGCGGACGCGCAGACGCGCAGAGCCGAGATCGCGGCGGCCTTGGCGCCCCTGTTCACCGAGGAGATCGACGGGCGGTCGGTGACCCCGGTGGACTTCCGGCCGGGCCCGGGCCGAGTGACGGTGTTCAGCGAGATCCGCAAGGACGGCGAGCGGATCGGCCGGACCGAGGACGAGATCCGGTGGATCGCGGACGGGTCGGGCGTCGAGATCCACCACCACGACATCCGCCTGAACGATGCCGAGCAGGGGCACGGCTTCGGAACCCGCCGGATGCGTAACCTGCATGTCAAGGCGCGGGCGCTGGGCATCGTGCGCGGCAGCCTCAACGCCGCCGACCGGGGCGCGTACAGCTGGGCGCGGTACGGCTACGACTTCGCCACTCCGGAGATCGCTCAAGGGGTGATCGGCCGGTTCACGCAGCGCGCGAACGAGTACGCGGAGCAGATCTGGCGGATGCGGCAGTGGGCCGAGGGCCGGCTGTCCGCCAGCGACGCGGCAGCGTACCGCCAGGTCTTCCAGGAGACGTACGGCGAGGAGGCCGATCCTCAGAAGGTCATCCTCGGCATGACGCACGAGTGGGTCGCCCTGACACGCGCGCTCAGCGAGGAGCCGACCGCGGAGCGGCTCGCTGCGGTCGACCGGCACGAGGGCGAGCGGAAGACCACCCACCGGCTGGCGAAGGACACCCTCCTCGAAGAGCCCTGGGAAGGCACGTTCGACTTCCGGAAGCTCGACCAGCCGGCGCCGGGCGACACCGGTACGTCCGAGGCCGCACCGAAGCCCGCCCCGGACAAGCCGTTCCTGATCGCGCTGGCCGAGGCGCTGGCCGAAGACGACCCGTACGACGGGGAGCCGGAGCCGGTCGGCGACACGCCGTACGTGAAGGTCGTGAAGTTCAAGACCGGCCTCCGCGCGATCCACAAGGACTACGGGATCCCCGACGACCTGGACCGGGACGAGCTCGCGGCGAAGGCCGCGAGGGTGTTCGACAGCCCGGGCGTGCCGGTGCACCGCATCAGCGAGACCGAGGCGTACCAGGAGTTGGCGGAGGGCGTCGACCCGAACGAGGAGCATCCCGACGGCGACTTCGTGCGGCACGGCTACCACCGGACCACGGCTGGCCGCAACCAGGGTGTTCTCGACCTCGTCCTCGGTGTGCTGGACCGGGAGTCGAACTGGGTCGTCGAGAAGGGTGCCGGCGAGCACGACGTCGTCCCCGAGAACACCAGGATCCAGTCGTACGACAGCGTCAACGTCCTCGACTGGGACGTGATGTGGCTGCGCGACAACCCGTTCGTGGCCAGTCTCATCGAGGTCGTCGGCCCGAACGAGGTCGTGTTCCGGCCGAACGACCTGACCCCGGAGTACGTCGAGCAGGTGCAGCGGGGACTGGAGGAGGAGCTGCGGCCGGAGATCGAGCGGCTGCGCGGCCCCCAGGCGTACGAGACGGCCATGTGGTGGTGGAACGGCCTCAAGGCGAACGCGCAGGGCGCCGCCGGCCAGACCGCCCGTGAGGCGATGACCGACGTCGTCGCCGAGCACTTCCCCGAGGTGCTGCAGGTCGGCAACGTCTACACCACCAAGGGCAGTGCGACCGCGGTCCTCGACGTACAGGTCGACGAGGAACTGGACCCGACGGCCGACCCGGTCGTCGCGCTGGAACCGTACCGGATCTCGGTCCGGATCCCGCGGCCGGACGGCGACGCGTGGAGCCCGGACCAGTTGCGCGCCCGGCTCGCCGCCGTCCTGGCCGGTCGGATCCACGAGGGTCTCGAACTGTGGCGCACCCGCGGCGAGGTCGTCGACCAGGCACCCCGTGCCCGCCGGGAAGGCCAGATCCGCGAGATCCTGGAGCTGGACCGACAGTTGCAGGGCGGCGAGACGGACCCGCAGCTTCAGTTCTGGCGGCTGGACCGGATGGCCAAGCTGGCGAAGGACGCCGACCCGGAGCATCGTGGTCGGTTGCTGGAGCTGATCCGGGGTGGCCAGTTCCCGCAGGCGTCCGGCCAGCTCGCCGACATCCTGGACTGGGCCGGCAACGTCGACCGCCAGCTCGACGACAGCACACCGCGCGTCCTGCCGATGGTGATCACGCGCGACTTCCGGCCGTACGGCCCGTCGTGGAACGTCTCGCCGTACCTGGCGGACGTGCTCGACCTGATCGCCGACCCCGAGCACTACGTGCAGTCCGGGCGGCCGATCCCGCAGGTCGACCCGGACTTCGCGGCGAGGCCGTGGCCGGCCGGCACCATCGAGCAGATCGTCGGAACCGTGCTCGGCCGTCCGGTCGCCGAGCGGCCGCAGCAGGATGGTGCCGCCGCCTGGCCGTTCCGGGACCCGGCCGGGAGCATGCCGGACATCCCGGGGTCGTCGACCACGCCGACGTCGTACCGTCCGGTTACCGATCCGTCCGGCGTGGACCCGTCGCTGTGGCCGTTCGGGTCGCCGGTGGCCCGCGATACGGCGACCGCGCCGACGGAGCCCACCAGGCCCGGCGGGGTCGCGCCGCGCGACCCGGCCACTGTCACACCGCCGGCCCGGCACCCGGCGGCGGACGAGCTCGAGGGGCTCGCCAACCAGCTCCGTGCCGCCCGCGGCGACGACTACTGGCGGGTCAAGCAGCAGATCGCCGACCTCATCCGGCGGTACGGCCTGACCGACCTGAACAACTGGCAGGCGTTGCTGCGCGGCTCGGACCCGATCGCGGCCGGCGACCTGTCCTGGGTTCTCACCGACCTGTTCGGCGCGGACGTCGAGGCGCTCTTCCCGCGGTCCGACGGGTCGGCGCCGCCGCCGATGCCGGCCGGCGTGCTGCCCTCGGTGTACGTCACGATCCGCGGTCTGTCCGAGGCGTTGATGCCGCCGTCCGACGGGGGCGGCGCCCAGCAGGACCCGTACTCGCGGCGTGCGCAGAAGCACCGGCAGGCGCAGGTCCGCGAGCTCCGGGATCTCTTCCAGGCCGTCTCGGACAGCACTCCGGGCGAGAGCGAGTGGCGCCGCATCGTCGAGCACTTCGTCACGACGATGCCGTCCGGCCGGCACCTGGAGTCGATCCTCAACAAGATCACCCGCGACCGGCGCGGCCGGGGGTACGCGGAGGAGGAGCCCGGCCTTCCGGCGCGGGAGGCGGACAACGCGACGTGGACCCGGCAGGCGCTGCGCCGCTGGATCCGGCAGGCGCACCGGCGGTTCGACTCGGTCGAGTGGCAGCCGAACGGCGACGCGCTGGTGGTACCGCGCGGCGGTGGCCGGCCGGTCGTGTTCACCGTGCGGCGGATCGGGCTGCACCAGCGGGCCGAGAACCGCCAGGGGCTGCGGTACAGGGACGGCCGGGTCGTGGACCAGATCGTCCTCGGCACCGGGTTCGAGCCGGGCCGCCGGTACGGCAACGGGATGACGCGCGGCGACTACCTGCTGCGGGTGGCGGCCACCCACGAGTGGACCGAACTGATGGGCCGCCGCGCCGGCAGCTGGCAGGTACGCGCCACCGAGCACCTGGCGCAGCTGTGGCACGACGCGCAGGGCCATGCCGTCCCCGATCCGCTGACCCCGGACGCCGACCCGACCCTCACCGTCCTCACCCCGCACGCCGAGGCGCACCGCAACGACGCGCACACCCTGGCCCGGTGGCTGCACCGGGCGATCGAACGCGACGACGACGAGCTGGCGCAGGACCTGGAGTACTGGCTGGGGCACACGGCCACGAACCTCGGGCTGCTGCCGGACCCGGTGCGGGCGTCCGATCCCGATCATCTGGCCGCGGTCGAGCATCGGCGCGGCATCGCCGGTCTGCCGCCCGCGGACCTGCGCCTGATCGACGAGCGGCTGGCCGCGCCGGACGCCCGGTGGCGCACGTACCTGCCGCCGGAGCGGCGTGCGCACGTGGCCGAACGGGTGGCGTCGGCCCTGTCGCATCTGGCGACGGTGTTCCCGCTGCACTACGACGGCGAGGTGCCGGTCCTCACCCACGCTGGCCGCACATTCCGGTTCGAGTCGCTGCCCGACCTGATCGAGCAGCTGGCGCGTGGCTCCGCGTCCGGCCTGCCGCTGGAGCTGGCCGCGATCCACGTACTGGCCGGGCAGCTCGTCGGGGAGCTCGGCGGCGGCACACCGGTGGAGACGACGACGGCCATCGCGCGGGCGTTCGCCGCGCGGTATCCGTCGCTCACCGATCCGGACGAGCGGCAGGAGTTGCGGGACCGGTTCACCCGGGCGGTCGCCGGCCTCGGCACCGACGATTTGCGCGCGCTGCTCGCCGAGCTGCCGCCGGAGGCCGGTGCGCTGAGTGCGATCGGCTGGTTCGACCTGGCCGCCCGCGGCACGGATGCGTTGCCGGAGCTGCACGGTGGCGTGCCGACGGCGGTGCCGGGGAGCGGACCGGCGGCCGTACCGGTGCGGCTGGCCGCCGAGGCGCTGGCCGCGGCCGAGGCATGGCGCGGCCTGGACGACGAGGCGATCGAGCGGGCGCATGCGCTGGACCAGGCGCGGTGGGAGCTGGAGAGCGCCACCGACCCCGATGTACGGCGCGAGCTCGACGATCGCATCGAGCTGCTGGAGAGCCGGCTGTTCCAGATTCCGCTGGCCGCACAGTTCGTGGCCACGGTGTACCGGCAGCGGCTGGACACGCTGATCGCCTGGCACGAGCGGTCGGGTCCGGTCGGGCAGCTGGCCGCGCGGCTGCTGCAGGCCGCGCGTACCGCCGGCGATGAGGCGCACCGGTTCCGGTTGGATCCGTCCCGGTCCGGGCCGGCGCAGATGACGGTCGAACGCACGCTGCGGGGCTACCAGGCGCTGCTCGTGCACGACCCGGACTCCCGGCCCCGCAGCGCCGCGCCCGAGCAGACCGTCGGGCCGACCGACCCGGCGTCGTTGTGGCGCGAGTGGACCGTGTTGCAGTCGCTGGCCGACTCCGTCGAGCTGGTCGCGGAGCGCGTCGAGCGGCCGATCGCGACCCGGCTGGGCGACGCGGTCGGCAGCGCCTCCGCCGCCCTCGACGTACTGCAGCAGCGGTTGCGGCTGGTGGCGGGGCAGCAGCGGGCCGACGACGAGCGTTTCGACGAGGTGATCGGCCGGCAGCTCGCGGTCCGGCAGATGCTGGCCGAGCTGCTCGGTACCGACCCGGTTGAGGCCGACCCGAACCGCGCCGACCTGGCCGACCAGCTCACGCTGTCGGAACGGCGGCTGGTGCAGCTGCGACGGCTCGCCGAGCACCGTACCGATGCCCGTGACGCGTTGGCCGAGCTGACCGCGATGGTCGAGCAGGTCGACGCGCAATGGCTCGCCGCGATACGCGACGCCGACGGCACGGGCAACCCGGCGCCGTTGGGCGAGTTCGTGGACCGGGTGGCGGAGCTGCTCGCCGCGGCCGACCGGTACCGGCAGGCGGAGGCGCGCCTGCAGAGTTCCGACGGCCTGCCTGCCGCGCCGGAGGCGCCACCCGCGGCGCCGGCGACGACGGCCGTGCCGGCGTCGTCGTTCGTCCCCGTGCTGGGGTCGTGGCACGCGGCCCGGAACGTGGTCTCGGCGAACGCCGCCGAGATGGCTGCGGCCCGCGCCTTCCACGGGAACTCCGTGTGGGAGGGCTACCTCGACCCGCGGTCCGACGGCCAGACCGCCGCGTTGGAGCACCTCGGCCAGCTCGCCGGCGCGGTTCCGGCCGGACACGCCGAGAACGGCCGCGACACCCTGCTGTACTGCCTGGACACCGCGATCGACCTGCATCGCCAGCAGATCCGGCAGTACACGGCGGTGCGGGTTCGGGCGGAGCGCGCCGGCGAGCCGGTGCCGGCCGGTACCGACGAGGCGGTGGCGCGGCAGGAGCTCGCCCTCCGCACGCTGATCGCGGCGCGCCGGGCGGTGCTCGACGACGAGATGTTCTGGTCGGCGTGGCAGCGGGCGGAGCGGACCCTCGACCGCGCCGTTCGCGCCGGTGAGGTGGCCGAGCGGGCGGGGATGTCCACCGCGGACACGCCGCCGGAGGCGCAGCCGGCGCGCCGGCTCGCGCTGCTCAGCCTCGACGCGGCACACCGCGCCGAGAACCTGCTCCGGGCGTACGACGAGGCGCTGTCGGGCGGGCCGGACGAGGAGCCGGGCGTGCTGTCCGCGTTGCGTGACGACGTGGGCGGCGACGTCGACCCGTTCGTCCGCCACCGCCAGGTGGCGCAGCTCGCCGTGCAGGCGTTGAACGCAGTGGACACGCCGAACTTCGCGGTCCGCGTCGACGAGGACGGCATGGTCACCGTCCAGCCGCGCCGTGGCGCGACGTTCCGGGTCGACGTCCGGATCGTCAGCCTGCCCGAGTCGGGCTCGACGACGGTGCACCCGCCGAAGGACGGCGACGACCCCGACCGGCCCGACGTGGTCCTGATCGACCACCACGCGGCCGACGGCGAGGACGGCACCCCTTCGTTGGAACGGCTGGGCAAGCGGCTGGTGCCCCTGCTCGCGGACATCGCCGTACGTCGCGCGCCGCGGCCGAACCCGTTGGCGCGGCTGGTCCGGCTCGGGCCGGCGGCGACGGACGCGGAGGCGGAAGGGATCCGCTGGCTGCTCCAGCAGTACCGGAAGATCGAAGCGCGGATCGCCGATCTCGCCGACCAGCGTGACGCGCTCGACTCGCGGTACGAGGACCTGAAGCGGCGCGAGTCGGCCACCGCGACCTGGCGGGACGAGCTGGAGCGGCAGAAGCGGGGCGAGATCGCCGCGGTCGACGCCGAGCAGCAGCGGGAGATCGCCGCCCGGGACGCGCTGTTGTCGGACGTGGTCGGTGCGCTGGGTTCGTACGGGGCGCTCGCCGACCCGGCCCGCTTCGCGCACCTGCGCAAGACGCTGGACGATCCGGCGCTCGACACCCCGCTCGTCACGATCCGGCAGGAGGGGACCGTCGAGCTGGCGTGGCCGGAGTCGGCCATCGAGGCGCCGGCCGAGCCGGAGCCGGCGCCTGCGCCGGCCGGCCCCCAGGTCGCCGCCGCACCGGCTGTTCCGGAGGCGGTTGTCGCGCCGGCGGAGGAGGCCCCGGCTGCGGCCGTTCCGCCGGCCGGCGAGGACCCGGCCCGGCGGGCGCAGGCGAGCGTGTACGTGGTGTTGCCCGCGATCGGACAGGCGACCGGTACCGAGCTGAGTCTGGGGCCGGACGGGCTGGTCGTCACCGACGCCGGCACCGTCACCACGGTTCCGGTGGACGACGTGCTGGCGACGCTGAGGCCGATCGAGGACGCGGTCGAGCGGCAGGCCGCCGCGGCGGTACTGGTCGGTCGCAGGATCGGCGCCGTCCTCGGACGGCGCGCCGACCCGAACGTCGTGGCGCTGGAGACGCTGGTGCGCTGGCGCGCCAGTTTCGGCGGGGGCACACCGCAGCTCGACGGCTGGATCGTCGACGTCGCCGACGACCTGTACGGGCTGGGTCTGGTCCGCCACGACGACCTGCCGCAGGCGGTCCGCGACGTGCTCGGCCAGATCTACACCCCGCCGCGGTCCGTGGCGAACGCCCCGTTCGCCGACGGGTTCGGTCCGACGACCGTCCTCGCCGATCCCGAGACGACCGCCGACGCCGCCCAGCGGTACGTCCTGCCGGCGCTGACCGCGCTGGACGACGTGGTCGCCGCGTGGATGCCGACCGTCGACGCGATCGTGGTCGCCACCGTCGACGGCGAGCACCACCAGATCCCGGTGCAGCTGCCGCCGGACCGTGCCGGGGTGTACGGGCAGCGGCTGCCGGCCATGCTCGCCGAGTCGGTCGGCCGCCAGCTCGGCCGGGCCCGGCAGACCGCCGACGACGACCCGAACGCGTACCTGCTCACCGGACCACAGTTGCTGGTACGGGTGCGCCAGCTGCTCACCGGGTGGGAGCGGGCCGCGGCGGAGCAGCGGCTGGCCGAGGTCGCGGGCGAGACCAGCCAGCGCAACGCGGACCTGCGCGAGGCGGGCAGCTCGCCCGCGTTCCTGCTCTCGCCGTACGAGGAGCACGTGCTGGCGGAGCTGGCAGCCCGGCCCGCGGACCGGGAGATGGCCGCACCGCACCGGAACCCGTCGAGGGACCGGCAGCTCGCCGCGGTCGAGCTGGCGCTGGCCGCGCTCGTACCGACGCTGCCGGTGTCGGTCGTCCGGTGGGTGGAGCTGCGCCCGGACGGCCGGATCGGCATCACCTGGCCGGACGGTACGACCGGGGTGGCCACCGCGCCGGCGGTTCCTGTGGACGGTCCGGTCGTCGGTAGCCCGGCCGGCCGCGAGCGGGACGTGGACGCCGCGTTGGCGGTCCTCGGACCGTGGCTCGCCGGGCAGATCGCCGCGCACATCGGCGAGCCGGCCCACGTCGTCGAACTGAACGCACTCGGGGAGCGCTGGCACCGCCTCGACGAACGTGCGTTGGTCGCCGGCCGCCTCGGGCCGATCACCGGCGTGTACGACCGGCTCCGGACCCGGGAGGCGGAGTACCGGCGCGTCGCGGCCGACGGCGCGCTGCTGTCCGCGGTCGGCTCCGCGCCGGAGCGTTCTGGGCTGACCGAGGCCGAGAGCCAGCTGTACGCCAGCCTCGGCGATCCGGGCCTGATCGCCGACATGTCCGCCGCCGAGCAGGCGTTCTGGCAGGCACTCGGCTCGGTGACGATCGACGAGCAGGCGGCCCTGGCGACCGCCGCCGCCGACACGCTCGCACCGCGGATCCGGGCGGTGGAACACCAGCTGTGGACGCTGTCGGCGACGACCGGGCTGACCGGGCAGAGCCTGGCCGAGGTCACCGCGGAGCGGCGCGCCGTCGAGGCCGCGCTCCGCACCGCGGCGCGCCGCGCCGGCGTACTCCCGGGACCGGACGGGACCGTCGCCGATCCGGCCGCGCTCCGGGCGCTGCCGGACGGGCTTCGGGACCTGATCGGCCGGCTGGGCCGGGACCGGTCACTGGGCGAGCTCACCGGTACTCCGGACGTGGTGGCGGAGCAGGCGCTCACCGACGCGGTACGACTGCTCACCGGGCCGGGCGGGCTCCGGGCGGAGCAGCTCGCCGACGGCCGGGTGCACGTGGTCGCGGCCGACGGTGTCGAGCTGACCCTCGACACCGCGGACCTGGTGGGGACGGCGCGCGCCGACCTCGCCGCCGGCAGCCTCACCCCGCCGGGGGCGCTGGCGTGGCTGCTGCGGCTGCTGGGCCTGCGGATCGCGGCGGCGCACGCCCAGGCCGGGGCCGCTCCCGCCCTCGACGCCCGGGTGGTGACGCTGCACGGGCTCGGCCGGTGGCATCTGCTCAGCCCAGCGACAGTGGACCGCGCCGCCGCCGAGACGGAGTTCGCGCACGTACTGCGGGCCGGGCTGCCCGATGCGGCCGCCGAGCTGCTGTCTCCGCCGGCCCGTGCGCTGCGGGCCCGGATCGAGGCCCGTGCCGCCGGCCGGACCGTCCCGGACGTGGGCGCGCCGCTGGGCTCCGACGCGTACGTCGCGGTCGCCGGCGGGCACGCCACCGACGCGGAGCTGGCCGCCACGACCGGTGCGGCGACCGGCGCCGAGACGGCGGGCTACGAGGCGTTGCGCTGGGCGCTGTCCGAGCTGTCCGGCGCGGACGACGGCGCGCTGACCGACCGGCTGACCCTGCTGGCCAACGGCCGCGTCCGGGCGGACGGTCCGCTCGGCCGGCGGGGCCTGCGCCGCCGTACGCAGGTCGAGTTCGATGTGGACCTCGGCGGGCTGCCGGCCGACGACGCCGCCCGCCGCGCCGAGGTTGTCGTCCGGGTGGGTCGCGCGTTCGCCGCCGCCCGGCACGAGTTGCTGCACGGCACGCGCAAGCGTCCCGACATGCTCGTACCGCTGCTGCCGTACCCGCGGAGGGCACCGCTGAGCGTCGGGGACGCCGCGCACCGCGGATCCCGGCTGGCCGCGGCCCGGATGCACGACCGCGTCGACCCGGCCACCCGCCAGCACCTCCAGCCACACCTGCGCGCGCCGGAGATCGTCGACCCCAACGTGGCCCGCCGGTTCGAGAAGGGCGTGGACGCCGGGACCGCGGACCTGCTGCACGACTACAACCGGCCCGACGAGGTACGCGGCGCCGAGCTGGACCGGCTGGAGGCACTGCTTCTCGGCGACCGGACCCCGGGGATGCTGGTCGAGAAGTTCCCGATGGCCGCGACCGACCGGGACGTGCGGGTCGACGCAACCCAGGTCGAGGGGCCGGAGGACCTGCACGCGCGCCGGGTCGACCAGGGCTGGCTGCGGATCTTCCCGGACCACGCGCTGCTCGGCTCACTGCGTCGTGGGGGGAACATCACCGAGGGCATCCGAGTGATGCCGACGACCGGCGTCGACCTGCCGCCGGGCCAGCTGTTCCGGTTCAGCCGCTCCGCCACGCACTGGCGGATCCCCGGCACCTATCGCGTCGAGGTGGCGCCGGAGGTCGCGCAGCTGCCCGCGGAGTACGTGCGGCAGCGGTTCGCCGAGGCGGCCCGCGAGATCCTCCTCGACTTCTACCGGACGCCGCGCGCCCCCGTACCGCGCACCGGCGTGCTCGTCGTTCGGGACGCGATCCTGCCGCTCGCCTCCGCGACCCCTGCTGCGCTGATGGGCGTCACCGGCGTACTGCCCTGGCTGGCGGTGGCGCCGTACCTGATCGCCATGGGCCTCACCTCGGTCATCGCGCCGCGCTCCAAGTACAAGATGGTCCGGGCGACGGCGGTCGCGTACGCGGACCGGTTCTTCGAGGAGCACTTCCAGTTCATCCGGCGGGTGCGCGAGCAGGACGTACTGTCCGAGCTGGAGCAGACCCGACGTGCCACCGAGACGACGCTCGACGGTGCCGGTCGGCGCGTGGCGGGCGAGGCTCCGGTGCTGCCGCCACCGCGTCCGAGGGAGATCGACCCGGAGCTGGCCGCCGCGCTGGTCGCCGAGCTGCCGCGGCCGGGCGACACGGTGCCGGCGCCGGACCTGCCGGAGGTACTCGGCACCGAGGTCGTGCGGCCCGGCGTCGTCCGGGTCTACCTGCGCAACATGGCCGATCCGCGCCGCGCTCCGGCCGGCATCAGCACCGAGCGGCTGGCCACGATGGCCCGGATGCACCTGATCAACCACATGGACGTGACACTCGCGCCGGGCCGCCCGAACCGCAGGCCGATCGTCGGGGAGATGGCGGCGACGCTGCGTCCGGAGGACGTCGACCTGAGTCCCGTCTCCGGGGACACCGAGCACTCCTACACCGTGTACGTACCGGTCGACGTGGCGCGCGCGCCGCGGGCCCGGATCGACGACGTGGTGGCGCACGCGGTCGCGCGGGCCACCCGGATCCAGCTCAGCCACCGCAACCGGCTGCCCACCGCGAGAATGCAGCTGACCAACTCGCTGCTCGGGTTCACCGCCGGCGGCGTCACCTGGGGCATCGCGGAGCTCGTGGCCACCGGCAACCCGTGGTCCGCCGCGGTGTACGCGGCGGGTGCGGCGGCCAGCGAGCTGGTCGACCTGACCGGCCTGCGGCACAAGGTGGCCGTCGCCGGCCGGAACGCCGACCGGGCGTACGAGGAGAAGGGCGAGGACCGGGACGACGAGATGGTCTCGGCCCGGTACGTCAAGGAGGCGGCGCTCTACCTGCGGCAGCAGAACCAGGCGCTGCTGGCGTTGGCCGACGACAAGACGGACGAGCTGAACGTCAAGCTCGGCCGGGTGACGCCGGACTCGATCAACGAGCACCCGCACTGGCCGAATATGCGCGCCACCGCACTCGGCCTGGAGCGCAACCTGCCGGCCGGGTTGGCGCGCAGCAGCCGGCTGCGCAAGCTCGTGGGCCCCGATCCGGTGGTGGAACTGCGGTTCCGGGAGATCGACCGGAGCCACGAGGCGGAACTGAACGGCGAGCCGCGCCGGGCGCTGTACGGCGGCTCCGCCGGCTCGCTCCGCCCCGCGGACCCGGACGCCCCCGCGGCCCCGATCGAGATCATCGCGGCCATCGCGGATGCGACCGCGCAGCGGCAGGGCACGTTGCGCCCGAAGCTGGCGATCCGCATCGTGCTCGTGCCGGGCGAGTTCAAGGGGCCGCGCGGGCACCGCACGATGGAGGTGCACGACAACGGCACCGTCTTCGTCGCGGTGCCGAAGAGCGCGCTGCCCAGCGAGGTCATGGCCGACATCGACCGGCTGGTCAACGGGATCATCAACCTGTTGGAGCGCAAGGACTTCCGACCGTACTGGAAGTACCAGTGGGAGATGGGTGGTGCGGCCGCCGCCATCGCCGGTGTGGTGCGGTCGGCGGGTGCGTTCGCGGCCGGGCTCGGTACCAACGCGCTGCCGGCGGCCGAGGCCACCGGCGCCGGCGGCACGATCGGCTCGTTCGTCGGCGCCCGCAACGCGCGGCGCTACTCGTGGCTGCGGGACGGCCAGCGTCGTCCGCTCACGTTCGACCAGGACGTGGAGTGGGAGGGGCTGCTCGCCAACACCAGCCCGGCCGCGATCGAGGCCGAGCTGGAGGCGCTCCTCGACGCGCTCGCGTACTACGACGACGCGATCGACTCGGGCCTCACCGAGCTGCTGAACGACCAGGCCGTCGGCGACGCCGCCCGGGCGGGGTACGACGCGATGACGGCCCGCCCCGGCGTGACCGAGGCCCTGCGCGGATCCCGGCGGCTGCTGGAGGACCCCGACGCGACCCTGCTCGGGCTGCCTGGCCCGAAGTTCCGGGACCTGCTCGGCATCACGAAGGTCACCCGGATCGACAAGGACAAGTACCGGATCTGGTTCGGCAAGGGGCGCAACACCCACAACGCGCTGGTCTCGATGGCGACGACCGACAGCGCCGAGGCCGCGACCCGCCTGGAGTTCATCGACTTCCCGACCGGTAACAAGTGGGTCATCGAGATGAGCTCGGCGGTCAGTGAGATCGACCGGCTGGTGGGCTTCGCCTCGCGGCTCGCCGAGATCAGCCTGCTGTCGCGCAGCGCCCGGCCGGCTCGGCCGGACACCTCGGTGTTCATGCGCAACTCGGCGGGTTCGATGGTGCCGTGGGCCACGGCGGTCTCCAGCGGGCTGGTCCTCAGTGCGCTGGCCCAGGGCGTGACACAGGCCTTGACGCTGGGCACGATCGGCGGCTCGCTCGCGGCGATCGCCGGCTACGCGGTCCGGGCACTGCACAACGGTCCCGCTGGCGCGTCCGGCATGAACGAGATGTTCGAGCACGACGAGACGGTCCAGCACAGCACGTTCAGTCAGGACCTCACGCCGTCGCCGGAGCGGCTCATCGCGTACGAGCGGCAGACCCGGGTGTTCGCCGAGCGGCTGCGGGTCAAGATGGCGATGGGCGACCTGCTGGTGCGGCTGCGCACCGCGGTCGGCGTACCGGACGGCACGCCGCTGGCCGCGGACAGCCCCGGGTTCCGGCTGGGCCCGGCGCCGACGCACGACGTGCACGAGCTGCCGCCGGTCATGTTCGAGTCGACGTCCCCCGTGTACGGGCCGCTTGAGACCGCGCTGGACGACCTGGCGGCGCGTTCCGACGGCGAGCCGGAGGACTGGGCGCCGGCCGTCGACGCGGTCCGTGCGGCGCTGGAACGCGCCACCGGTCGCCTGTTCCGTACCCACTGGCGCAGTGGTCCCGGCGAGCGCGGTCGTGCCGCGGTGCGCGCGGCGGTCGAGCTGGTGGACCGTGCGGTGGCCGCGACCTCCCCGACCGCCCTCGCGTACGTGCAGACCACGCACGCCGACGGCCGGACCGAGCTGTGGCGGGTGGCCGCGCACGGCGACCGGACCTCGGCCACGAGCCTGCGTACGGGGCGCTCGGTGCGGTCCGGTCGGCGTGCCGGCGAGGACGTGCCGCTCAACGCGCTGCTCGCTGGCGGGGTGCAACCGTTCCGGCCGGACGCGGAGCCCCTTCCGCCGGTCCGCCAGATCGACGTGCTCGTCATGGACGGCCCGGTCAGTTCGGTCGGCGCGGCGCCGGATCTGGTGGCGGCGCGGCGTCCGGGCGGCGCGGTGGTCGGACCCGACGGTCGGAACGTACTGGCGGGCGAGGCCGCGGTGGAGTACGTCCGTCGCGCGCTGCGGCAGGGGCGTGTCCCGGCGGGCTGGTCGCTGCACGCGCCCGGCTCGGAGGAAGCCCGGTTCGCGCGGGCGGTCGGGTTCAAGCCGGGCGAGCGTTCGGTGAACTTCCACCTCCAGAACGGTCTGATTCTCGTCTGGGACCGCTGGGTGACGCCGGCGGACCTGTTCACCGCGCTGCGCGAGGTGCTCGACGTCGAGATCGGGGAAGCCGACGACCTGACTCCCGACTCGGCGCGGGTCCAGCTGGACTCCTGCCACAGCGAACCGATCGTGGAGCTGGGGCGCCGGATGCTGGGCGTGGCGGTTGGTGGCGCGAACTCGCTCACCTGGATCAGCGAGTTCGGTGACCGGTTCGTCGGGCCCGCCGATCCGACGAACCGCAGCATGCTGCCCCGGCCGGCGCTGCCCGGCCGCGACGGCGAGCGGTACGGCATCGTCTGGGAGCTGCCGACCGGCGAGCGGTACCTCCAGCGGACCGACCTGCCGGCCGGGGTCAGGGACCGCCGGTGGATCGCCCTCGGCAGCCGGGATGCGGCAGCGCGGTGGCTGCGAGCGCTCCGTGGCGGGTCACGACCCGACTCCGGGCTGCCGGCCGCGACGAAGGCGTTCGAACAGCAGGCGCAGCGCAGCGGCCCGTCCCGGCGCGCGATGCTGGGCTGGATCGGTCTCGGCGCCGCGGCGGTGACGGTCGGCCTGCCCGGTGAGCGCAAGCAACCCGAGCCGGGGGTCGAGAAGCTCGCCCCGACGCCGGAGAAGGTGCCGCCGACACCGCAGGCGACGCCCAAGCCGACGAAGACGCAGCGCCCGCCGATGCAGTACCAGATGGCGGTGGCCGACCAGTCGGTCAACGAGATCCTCGTCTGGAACCTGCACGGCGCGCCGGCGACGCTGAACCGGAACGACGCCGCCTGGCGGTTCAGCCCCGGTGGGGGCTACTGGGCGAACGTGTCCGACGTGAAGTTCCGCGCGCTCGGTTCGGGCCGGCGGATCGCCCTGGTGGCGGCGTCCGGTGGCGCGGCGGGGATCGTCGAGTACAGCGGTCGCCGGCCTGACCGGTCCAACCTGCTGTGGGAGGCGTCGCCGGGCGCGAACCCGCACGCCATCGAGCGGGTACCGGACAACGGCGCGGTCGTGGTGGCCTCCGCCGAGGGCATGCTCACCGTGTACGGGGCGCCCAGCACCGACAACGTCGAGCAGCTGCGCGAGGTGCAGCGGATCGCCTTCGACGGTGCGCACGGCGTGCTGTGGGACACCAAGCGCAAGCTGCTGTGGGCGATCGGCAGGAACCAGCTCCAGCCGTTCCGGGTGACCGGGCGAGGTGCCGGGACCAAGTTCGTGCCGCACGGGAAGCCGTTGACGTTCAACGGTCTCGGCCACGATCTCGAACCCGACCTGACCAACCCGGACCGGCTGGTCGCCACCGCTACCCGTGGCAAGTACCTGGTGGATCTGTCGAAGCCCACGTTCACGATCACCCAGACGGCGACGGTGCGCAGCGTCAAGGCGTACACGATCGATCCGAACGGCGAGCCGATGACGCTCGTCGGCAAGGGCGTCGGCGTCCGGGACTGGTCCAGCGACGTGGTCAGCCTCGGCAAGCGGACGTACAAGGTGCCCGGCGGGGAGATGTACAAGGCCCGGGTGGTGCTCACCGCGGCGCAGGCACACGAGACCGGGTGGGACATCGCCCCCGTCCCGCAGAGGCCGGCCGGTGCCAAGCCCGGCGCCACACCCACCGGGCCGCAGAAGCCGGCCACGCCGACGGCCACGTCGCCGAAGCAGCAGTCGGTCGCGCCGCTCGGTGCCGCGGTCGGGCTGCTGGCGGGACGCCGGTTCGCGACCTGGTTCCGGGGCGAGGTGAACGCCGCTCGCACCGACGTGGCACCCGCGGGCGGTGCGACGACGGTCGCCCTCGCGCCGGCGTCCGTGGACCCGATGCCGTCACTGGGTACCCCGCCGCCCCCGGCGGTTCCGGCGACGGGCGGTCCGGACGGCGCCGCACCGGCCGACGACATCGCGCACGTACTGGATGTGCTGCGGCGCGGTACGGTCGCGTCCGGCTGGTCGCTGCACCAGCGCGGGTCGATCGAGCACGAGTTCGCAGCGCAGGTCCAGCCCACCGAGGGTGAGCGGGCACTGCACTTCCATCACCGGGACGGCCGGATCCAGGCCGACGGTCGGTGGGTGGAGCCGGCGGCGGTGTTCGCCGCGCTGCGCACGCTGGTCGACGGCGAGCTCGTGAGCAGTACCGACCTGGAGCAGGGGACGGGCCGGATCCGACTGGTGGGCTGCGACAGCGCGGCGCTGCTCGACGTTGCGGGCGACGCGCTCGACATCACCGTCGTCGGTGCGGCGAGCCGTGCGGACGACGGCATCGAGACCTACGCGATGACGAGCGCCGACGGGCAGGTGATCGTCGCCGCGCTGGACCCGACGTCGGACCGGATGCTGCCGCGCCCCACCGACCCGGGTACGCCCGGCGGCGAGTGGGTCGTCCGCCACCGGTACGGCCAGCGGACCGTCGAGCCGTCCGCGGAGCCGGTACGCCGCCGGTCCGTGCAGTGGGTCAAGCTCGACGTCCCCGCCCGTCCGGGCGGCACGCCGCAGGGCCGGCGCGGGTTCCGGCTCCGGTTGCCGCGCCGGGTCAGGCCGGCCGCCGCCCACGAGGGTCTCGTCATGGGCCGCCGGGACGAGGCGGGCATGGCGCGGCTGGTTCGCCTGTCCGCGCGGGAGGAGCGCCTGCACGAGCGCCTCACGCAGGAACTGGCCACGGCCGGCGTGGAGCTCGTGCACGGTCGGCCGCACTCGGTGCCCGACCACACCGAGCTCGACTGGACCGATCCGCGGATCCCGGAGACCGCCCGCGCCCTGCGCACCGAGTACCTGGCGGTGAACCGGTCGGCGGTGCTCGGCAGTGCGTACCGGACGCTCATCGACGGGTTCCCCGGGCTGAGCGGCACGCCGGACCAGCCGGGCGCGAACTGGCTGCGCGGGACACCGACCGACGAGGTTCCGATCGACCACACCGGGTTGGCGCCGGGGGAGCACCGGCCGGGTGTGCGCGCCGACGGCAGGTTCCGCGGCGTGGTGCTGCTGGCACCGGAGCAGCGGGGCAGGTTCGGCCGGCTGTCCGGCAGCCCGGTCGCCGTGTACGCGGTGGTCGAGGAGCCGGCGAACGGTGCGCTGGTGGACGTCGACTGGAGCGTCGACGTGACCGAGGCCAGGGTCAGGCTGTCGCCGCGGCTGCGCCCTCAGGAGGTCGCGCACGAGCTGGGGCGCGCGCTCGCGGACGCGATGGCGGCGCGGCGGTCGGGGATGGCGCGGCTGCGTGACCACTTCCCGCTGGCGAGCGTCCCGGCGGTGGCCGGGTCCGCCGGTGCGGCCGTCGTCGCGGCGGCGGAGGGCGCGGGTCTCGCGGGGGCCATCCCGACGCTGGGTCACTTCCTGCTGTGGGGCGGGGGCGTCGGAGCGGTCGTGCTGTACCAGCGGATGCGCGACCGGCTCTCCATGGGCCAGCGGCAGCAACGCGAGAACAGCCGGACGGCCCGCCCCGTGACCCGTGCCGACCTGGCGGCGGCCGCCGAGCGGTGGGCGGACGACGACGAGGCGGCGACCGGTACCAGGCCGCAGCCGGTCGTACGGCCGGTCCGCCCCATGCCCGAGCGGGACGCGGACTGGAGCGAGGCCCGCAACGCCGCCCAGGACGTACTGGACGACCTGGTGGCCGGCATCGCTGCCGGCGACGTGCCCGACGCCCGCTCGGTGGAGTACGAGAACGGCCGGCTGGTCGTCGACCTCGGCACGCGGCTGCGCGGCGGCACGGTCGTCGTGGACGAGGTCGTCATCGGTGACTTCGACTCGTCGTTCGTCGTTCCGGTGGACTACCGGCCGGGCGTGGGGCATCCGCGCTCCGCGCCGGTGCACTACCGGATCCAGATCGGCCTGCCCGAGGCCGCCCGCCGGTGGAGCGAGGGCGAGTCCGGGATCGGCGTGGACGGCCGCACCTTCGATCCGGCGCTGGGCCGCGCGGTCCTTCGCGCCGAACTGCTGCGGATGGTGGGCGAGGCGGTCGACGACCGCAAGCAGTTCTTCGCCCGGGTGCCCGGCATCGCGGTCCCCGCGGTCCGCAACCTGCTGGCACTGCCCGGATCGATCGTGCTCGCCGAGGCGGTCGGCCGGTTCCTGCTGCACGACCCGGCGCTGGCGGACATGTTGGCCGCCAGTACCGCCGGATCGGTGACGGCGATGGTGCCGGTCATGTGGCGCTACATGTTCCAGCGGCATGCGGCGAAGGAGATCCTGAAGGGCCAGCAGGAGACGCAGACGGACCGGCCGGGTGGCGGTGACCGCGGCAAGTCGGCGGGCAAGGTCGCCGAGCGGGCCATGCGGCTGAGCGAGGAGGCCGAGAAGGTCTCCGAGCAGATCCGGGAGAGGCGCCCGGGTGGGTTGGCGTCGAGCGGCGAGCAGGTCCTGCCCTACGCCGTACCCAGCGCGTACGGGGTGGTGCTGGACTCGCTGCAGGCGCTGGCGGAGTCGGGCCAGGTCAAGGACATCGAGTGGGAGCGCTCCCGCTACCGGATCACGTTCAAGCTGCGGCTGCGGCGCGGCCCGCTGGCGTGGCGCAAGGTCACCCTGACCCTGGCCGAGAAGCGTCGGGAGCCGGGCAAGGCATGGGACGGCACGGCGGTACTGCCGCGTCTGGCCCGGGTGGCCGACTGGGATCTGTTCGTGATGCGGGACAGCACGGTGTCGGCCGTCGATCGCGGCGCGCGGCGTGCGCTCGCCGACGTGATCACCAGCGAGCTGGGATACGGCCCGCGCCCGCTGTGGCGCGCGCTGCTCTCCGAGAGCGCCCGATACGTCGTGCCGTCCGGGTTGGACATGCTCACCGCCGATCTTGAGGGCGACGACCACGCGTACGCCAGCGACTCGGCGCGGGCCGGCAAGTCCGGCAGCGGGCTGGGCAGGTGGAGCGCCGACTTGCTCGGCCAGCGCGCCGACAGCAACGCGCGCAGCGCCGGCTTCGACCCGCGCAACCACTTCCCGCCGAACGAGCTGCCCCGTTCGTCGGCGCAGGCCCGCAACAACGTCGAGACCGCCGAGTGGGACGCGCTGACCCTGCTGGCGTACGACATCGAGGCGAACCCCGACGTCACCGACGAGCAGCGCGAGCAGCTGCGGGCGGTGCGTGCCGGGCTCGACGCCGGCCGCCCGCACCGCGAGCTGATGGGCACCGTCCAGCGCGTACTGGACGACCCGTACGGCGCCGTCTCGAAGCTGCCCGGCACCATCACCCGCAGCTCGCACGAGGGGCAGGTGCTGCACGACATCACGATCGACCCGTGGCCGGCGCCGTGGCAGCGGTGGCTGCACGGGCACCACACGATCCGTACCCGGATCGTGATCACCACCGGCACGGTCACCGATGGTGTCGTGGAGCGGATCCCGGCGGGCGACTACGCGCACACCGTGTTCGTGGTGGACCACCGGGCGAGCAACGCCGAGATCGCCGACGCGTTGCCGCGGGCGCTCGGCGGGTTCATGCAGGACCAGATCACCGCGGCGCGGACGCCGGGCGCGCTGGGGCCGGAGCTGCGCTACTCGGCGGGCCGTCAGGCCAGCGCGTACGCGAGCAGCCTGGTGCGCGGTTTGGCCACAGGGCACCACCTGGCCGGTCTGGGCATCAGCGTGCTGGGCCGTGGATTCCGCGTCGGGGTCGAGGCGGTGACCCGGACGGAGCGCACGGCCGACCGCCGGCAGTACCGGCAGCAGTCGAAGGCCAGTCACGCCCGGTTCGGTGGCGCGCCGTCCGGCGAGAACATCCTGCTGACCGACGAGCAGATCGGGCACCTGCGCGACCGACTGGCCGCCGCGCGGGCCGCCAACGAGGCGCGGACCCGCATCCTTGGCCTTGAACCGCCGCCCGCGCCCACCTCAGGACCGGACGGGACGCCGCCACGCGGGCCGGCCGGCCCTGGCTTCATCCCCGTTACGACGACGTGGGTCAGCCACCACCGTGATGGCACCGACGCGGATCCCGCCGCGCCGTCGGGCGACCCGGACCCCGGTACGCCACCGCCCGGCCCCGACCCCGCGGCGACGGCACCGGCGGTACGCCCGGCGACCCCGGTCGTGCGGCCCGAGGACGAGATCGCGGTCAGCGGGCTCGGCACCGAGACGGACATGGCGGCGATCAACGCGGCGATCAACGACGCGCTGGCCTGGCTGGCCGAGCACGGGTCTGGCTTCGAGATGCGGCCGTTCACGATGCGCTGGGACGGCGACATCCGGTACGCCGAGCTCATCCCGGCCGGCGGTGAGCCGGTGATGGTCGAGGTCGTCGCCGGGCACAACCGGAACGGTGAGCTGGCCGCCACGACCGACCGGTGGTACGACGAGGCCGGCGTGCACCACTACGTCGACGCGAACGGGCGGCGGTACACGCGGATTGTCGTCGACGCCCGGATCCTGCCGCGCGGCCGGAACCACACGGTACGGATGGCGCTGGCCCGGGCGTTCGGGCAGATCGTCCGGACGGCGGCGGCGGAGAACGAGCGGCCCTCCTGGTGGCAGCGGCTGCGCTCCACGATCGGCCGGGCCGAGGCGCAGGGAGCGGACGAGCCGCGGGCGGGTCTGCTCGCCGAGGTCGACGCCGAGCTGCTCGCGTTGCGCGCCGCGCAGCGGGTCGAGCGGATGGAACTGGCCCGCCGCGCCGCCGGGGAGCCGGACCGGGTCGACTGGGCGCGGGAGCAGCAGCGGGTGATCCGGTGGCGGCTGGGCCAGCTGCTCGACCGCCTCGGCTACCAGTACGGCGGGGGCCGGTGGGGGACGCTGTCGCTCGACTTCGGGCACGAGGCCGTGGTGGAGCTGGAGCCGCTCACCCACGCGACGGCGGACTGGCGGCACAACCCGCCGGCCGGTGCGCTCGCCGCGGCGCGCGACGCCCTGACGATCGCCACCGAGAACCTGAGCCGGGGCGTCAACGCGCTGGTCGAGGACGCCGAGATCCAGTTCAGCCCGGACGGCGACGTGGTCATCGCGACGACGTACGGGCACGGGTTCACGGAGGTGCCGCTGGATGACCTGGTGCTGCGGCTGGCCCGCACCGGGCACGGCGGCGCGCTGCTGGCGGCGCACGCGGTACGGCTGCTCACCGCCCGGGTCGCCGAGGTACGCAACGAGCTGCCCGGCATTGCACAGCGCGATCCGGGCCTGGCCGCCGCCGTCGCGCTCGGCCACTGGGCGACGCACCTGGGCACACAGGGCCGCGGCGCCGGTACGGCCCTGCTGTTCACCGCCGACGTCTTCGAGGACCTGCTCGCCGGCATGGACCCGTCGTTGGTGGAGATGCTCCGGGTCCGGGTGGCCCGTGGCGTCCTGCCCGCCGAGCTGCGTGAGGTGCTCGACCGGCGTCAGGCCCGGCTGGTACGGGACGAGGTCATGGGCCTGTTCGCCGCCGAGGCCACGCGCCACGCGGCCACCTTCCCGACACACTCGCTTCTCGACGTCCGGAGCCGGGCCGCGCTGAACGTCATGGAAGCCATGTCCGCCAACGGTGCGGACCTGGGCGCACTGCGGGCGCAGGCCGCCGCCTGGCTGACGTTGCCGCCGGAGGCCATCGACTGGGACGGCGCCGACACCGCGGTCCTCACCTCGCTGTACGGGTTGGCCCGCTACTACGAGATCGCCGACTCGACCCGGACCCGCGCCGCGGTGCTGCGGGCGGCGCGGGACCTGATCGGCGACCCGGCCGTCGTACCGCCGGATCTGCCCGGGCCCGTCGGCCGGCTGGCCAACGCCCTGCGCAGTACGTGGCTGGACGTCGACGCCACACCGTCGGCCGGCGCCCAGCTGCCGTACACCGAGTTGCAGCGACTCCAGGTGATGCACGACCGGTTCCCCGAGCCCGACGTAGCGGACTTCGACGCCCGTCGCGCCCGGGCCGACGAGCGCTTCCGCGCGGCGCTCGACGACCTGCGCACCGAGTACGACGGGGCCGTCGCCCTGTTCGGGGCCATGCTCGTGGAGGCGGAGGACGATCGGCTGCGCCTGACGACGCTGCGGGACGGGTACACCGAGCTGCGCGACCTGGCGGACGAGATCGCCGTGGCGCACCAGACCGCGATCGACCGGGAGCAGCCCGGGACCGGGCAGGGCGCACACCGGCAGGTGGCCGTCGGGCCGCGGGCCGCGATCGCCGAGGCGGTAGAGCGACTCAGCGACCGGCAGCGGGACCTGGCCGAGCTGTGGGCCGATCTGGCGCCGACCCCCGACCCGGCCGCTGCGGAGGGCGTGCTCGACGACCTCATCGGCCGGGGGATCTCGACGATCTCGTTGGTCGGGCCGCTGGCGCATCTCGGCACGGTGGTCGCGGTCAGCAACGACGGCATGGCCCGGCACGGCATCGACGACGAGTTCGAGTACGCCGACCTGGACAACCTGATCCGTTCGCGGCATGACTCGCTCGTCTCGACGGGGCTGCGCATCCCGGTCGGGCAGGACCACGCGGCGACCCTGCTGCTCGACGCCGAACCGATCGGTGTGCGGCCGGTACCCGGCCTCACCGGGCTGAACGGCGAGCAGATCGCCGGCGAGTTCGAGGTGCAGGGGCCGGACGCGGGCGTCACCGCCGGCCGCACCACCGGGCCGAACGTCGACTCCGTCATGCGCCCGCTGACCGGTGGACTGGTCGGCCTGCCGCTGGGCTGGCACGTGGCCGAGGGGCGGGGGGTCGACGCCTACCGGAACGTCTCCACCGCGTACGTGGTGGACGATCGCGGGCTCTACCTGGTGGGCCGCGGCGGGCTGAAGTACACGGTGCGGCTGGAGCTGCCGTCGGGTGAGGTCGTGCCGCTCGGCGTCGTCGCGGACGCGCCGAGCGCCGCCACGCCGGACCCGCAGTCGTTCGCGGTACCGGAGCCGTTCGCGAAGCCGACCGGCGACGTCGTCGTCGCCGAGGACGACCAGCTTGACCGCGACGCGGAGTTCCCGGTCGGCTCCGCGTCGGCGGTGAGCGTGATCGACCCGGCGACCCGGTGGGCGCTGTCGACCCTGCCGCCCGAGGCCGCGACCCCCGGCCAGCAGGCGTACCACGACGTCCGGGTGGGTATGGCCGCGCTGCGGCAGAACGCGAACCGCGCGTTCAACGACCCGGCGGGCTACCAGTTCTGGGTGGCGCACGAGGGCCGTGACATCCGCATGATCACGCTGCGGATGGAGCCGATCCTCGATGGCTCGGGCCGCCCCGTCGTCCGGCCGGTGGGCGCGTCGACGAACCTGATCCAGCTCGAGTGGGGCCTGGACATCTCGTTCGACAAGTACGGCGTGGCCTGGACGCGGTCCAGCTCGTCGTCCGCGGGCCTGCCGCTCGGCGACGACACGCTGCTGCCAGACAGCCTCCCGGTCAACATCGGCGCGTCGCTGGACCTGGTGAACCGCAGCGCCACCAAGACCCTGGGTGTCTCCGGCGGTCTGAGCAGCATCCGGCCCGGTGTGCCGAAGAAGATCGGCCACATGCACGAGTACGAGGTCGCGTACCGGCTCGTGGCCAGCTCGCAGGACCTCGACACCGGGGAGATGCACCGGGCGCTGATGGACGGCAGCCTGATGACGGCGACGCCGGTCACGGAGGCGTTCGCCGCCGGGTTCCCGGTCGCGCGTGACGCGATGGTCGAGGAGAACGGGCGTCTCGTCCCGAAGACCAACCCGACCGAGTACGAGCTGACCGACGAGCAGAAGCGGTACCCTGCGCGGCTGCGCAAGCCGGGCAACCCCGAGCTGGCCGCCGGGGTCGGCGCGACCGACCTCGTCACCGACGCGACCGGGCACCTGTTCCTCCGCCGGAAGCTGTACGAGTGGGGCACGCCGCTGGGCTTCCTGCCGGAGAGCGACCCGAACCGGCCGGACTGGCTCGGCTTCTCCGACGACCCGGTACTGCGCACGTTCCAGCGGGAGAACGTCAAGGCGGTCAACCGGCTGACCACGGACAAGGCGCTGCACGGCGCGTTCAACCAGCTCGCCGCCGACGGCGTGCCGATCACGCTGACCAAGCCGGGCCCGCACGGCACCGTCGAGCGCGTCACCTACCGGGTGCGCAAGGTCCTGCACGCCGACCGGGCGCGGCACCTCAGGCAGAACAACGACCTGCGCAAGGCCGACCTGGCGATCTCGTCGGGCACCCGTACCGAGTCGCAGGGTTCGGACCGGTCCTGGTCCGGTTCGGTCGGAGCGAAGCTGAAGCTGTTCGGCTTCACCGCCGGGTACAAGCACGAGTGGGGCCGCAAGGTCAGCGTGAACACCACGCGCGGCGACACCACGAACGTGGTACGGGCCCTGCTGGAGCCGGTCAAGGAGATGTCGGACTTCCTCCTGCCGGACACGACGATCCTGGAGGAGATCGTCAGCGTCCGGGAGGGTGAGGACGCGGGCGAGGTGAAGGTCCTCCGGTCGGCGCAGTCGGAGGAGTCGTCCGTCGTCCACCTGGCCACGGAGCTGATGGGGCACGACGCGGTCCGCAACCAGTACATCGGGGACACCCTGCCGACGCCGCGCATCGTCAAGGAGCCGCCGGCCGTCCTGGTCCCGCCGCCCGGTCGGGTCGACCCGCACGTGGCGAACCGGATCGCGTTCGACCTGATCCACACCGACGGACTGGTCGAGGCGGTGCGGCTGGCCCTCGGCGACATGTACGAGGAGGGCGCGCCGTCGACCGCCGCGGTCCAGGCGATACTCACGAACAACGCGATGCGCGCCAACATCGCCGACGCCGCCGACGGACAGTACTCGCTGGAGATCGTGCTGCGGCCGGGGTCGAACCTGCCGGAGATGGTCGACGGGAAGCCGCGCATGGACCCGGAAGGCCCGGGTCGGGTGGCCGAGATCCGGGTCAGGGTGCTGCTGCACCACACGGCGGTCACCGAGGTGGTCAAGCCGCAGGTGCTCAGCCACATCCGGTTCACCATGCACGCCTACGGGTACTCGGCCACGGCGGAGAAGTCGAGTACCGGGCACGGTGCGGGCGACGACGCGATCACGGCCGTCACCGATCCGGGCGTGGAGCACAGCCGCGGCAAGACCCGCGGCAGCACGCAGAGCAGCCTGCAGATCGTGGGTCGGGAGACGCTGCCGATCAGCGTCTCCAACCACCTGCACCGGGTGACCGGCCTCGCCGACATCACCGTCGACGTGGTCGAGCGGCGGAACGGCATCACCGGCAAGCCGCAGAAGCGGCAGGTCGCCCTGCTCGACACGAGCTTCGAGGGCTACCTCCCGGAGCCGGAGTCGCTGTACTACTTCGGCCAGCACCGCCTGGCCATCCCGGCCGAGCTGGCCCGCGCCGTGCTCGACCGCTGGGAGTGGGGTGAGCTCAAGCTCGACGCGAACCTGGTCGCCGACGTGCTCGCCGCGCTTCCCCAGGACGCGATCAGCGAGCCGGACCGGGCCCGGCTCCGCGACGAGATCCTGACCGCGTACGAGGGCGACGACGAGATCCCCGCCGAGGTCGTCGATCCGGACGAGCGACTCGCGTACGTCGTGGCGAACCGCATCGTCCCGCGCTACCTGCGCGATCTGAACCCGCCCGAGCACCTGTTCCAGGGCGCCGGCATCGGCGGCGTGCAGGAGAGCCGGACCTTCGTCGACCAGGAACACACCGAGGAGCAGTCGCTCTACGTGGCGACCCTCCACCTGATGCGGAAGTTCGTCGGCCACCAGCTGCCGAGCTCGGCCGCGCAGCTGCTCGGCACGCAGCTCGCCGGCACCCGGTACCACGGGCACATCAACGGGATGCTGCACGGCCGCGGGTGGCGTTTCCGGCTGCCGGTGCCGGTGGCCGGCCGCTGGGACAACCTGCTGCAGGTCCGCATCAAGGCGCGGCCGGTCGGCAAGCCGCAGATCGTGTTGTCCGACCCGGGCTCGAACGAGGAAGGGCAGGTCTACGGGTACATGAACGAGACGTACGGCGTCTCGTTCGGGAAGTCGCGCGCGACCAAGCGGACGGTCAACACCCCGGTCGTCAACCTGTCGCACGCGGGCGGCGCCGCCGGCAGTACCGGGCAGACCGCTTCCTGGCAGCGGATGAGTGGGCAGCTCGTCCAGTTCTTCGACGGCGAGTACGTCTATGAGCAGGAAATCGACTACTACATCGAGCTCAGCTGGGTCGACATCGCCGGTCGTCCGATCAGCAACGCGGTCGGTGACCTGACGCGGTTCGTGGACGGGCGCCTGACGACCCAGCCGCCGCTGCCGAAGGTCGGCCGGACCGTCCTGCACGGTACGACGAGGCTGACCGCGCCACGGGTGCTGGTCAGCTCCGGCGAGCGGCCCGACCTCACCGAGCCGGAGAACGAGGGCGACCTGCCGGAGCGGCTGCCGCTGGACACGTTCGGCCGGTTCTCGTCCGACATCTTCCCGGTCGGACTGACGGCCGAGACCGACCTGGTCACGCCGGTCCTGGCCGCCATCCAGTCCCGCGAGACGATGTCGCGGCTGTTCGGCGTGACGGCCCCGCTGGGCGCGCAGCTCGACCTGGACCACATCGAGGAGCGGCTCGGCCAGGACGCGATCACCGCGTCGTTCCCGGCACTCGTCGCGGAGAACGGCCGCACGATCGGGTACGCGAACGTCCTGGGCGACAAGCGGTGGGGCCGGCAGCGGGTGGCCGTGCGGCTCTCGCTGGAGCCGACCCGGGTACGCCAGCTGCACGAGATCCCGCTGCGCCAGGAGTTCGACCCGACGACGGGGGCGACCCGGTGGGTGCCGCAGGCGTCGACCGGCTGGCTGCGCCGCAGCCAGAGCACCGCCGAGCAGAACGTCGCGGCCAACCGTACGGTGCAGTCGACCGGGACCACCGTGCCGGTGCCGAGCGTCGGCCCGGTCGGGTACGACTACTCCCGCTCGCTCGGAGCGACGCTCGCGGCGCAGGGTGGAGGCCGCGAGGAGCGCACCTCGAAGCGGCAGGGCATCGTCGGTGAGGCGCTGGTCAGCTTCCGCGTCCAGGTGACCCTCACCCGGCAGGTCCTGCGCGGCGGCGTCTGGGAGGACCGGCAGGAGATCGCCCTGTGGGACGGCCGGCCGGAGATCTCCCCGCAGCAGCCGCGCGGCCGGGTCTTCGTGTACGCGCCGGTCACCGTGCTCAAGCTGCTGGAGAGCGGCAAGGCCACCGACCTGATCCAGCTCACCGCGCCGACCGAGCCACCGCCCGCCAAGGTGAGCCTGATCCGCGGCGAGCGGCAGCCGTACACCATCAACCCCACGTACGGGGCGATCACCGCAACCGGCGGTCACCCGGGCTTCTCCGGCCTTGGCGGCACGCTGCACGCCGCGCGGGTCCGCGAGGCGGTCGCCGACGTGGTACCGCTGGTGGCGCGGGCCGCGTCCCGGCGGCTGACCGACGTCCGGATCGTGCTGGGCGAGCCGCGGGAGGACGACGTCGTCGCCCACCTCGCGGTACGCACCCACTCGTGGGGCAAGGGCGCCCGGGTCCGGGTACGGGTCGGCGACGTTCACCCGATCGTGCGTCGCGCCACCCCGCCCGGCCGGAAGGTGCCCGAGGACGTGGTGGCCGTGACGGCGGGCCGCACGCTCGGCGCCGACGGCGTACCGGAGTTCGACGTGGTCATCTCGGAGACCACGACCATCACGAACGAGCGGCACCTGCGGCGGGTGCTCGCCCAGGCACTCGGCCACGAACTGGTCGAGGCCGCGCGCGTGACCTCCGACTTCGTGACCCACATCCTGCCGCCGTTGCCGGACACGGCGTCGGCGCTGCCCGCGCACGAGTACCAGCTCACCGGGCACCAGGAGGGCCTGCTCACCCAGCTGTCCGTGCTGGCCGAGCTGCTGCGTCGGGGCGACACCGACGCTGCGGCCGACATGCGTGAGCTGGCGAAGCCGATGGTGCTGGCGGCGGACGACCTGAAGGGTGGCTGGCTGGTCGGCTTCCTGAAGCGGGACGCCGCGACCATCCGCGAGGTGCTGGCCGGGACGACGTCGCCGGACTCGGCGCCGGAGCCGCCCGACCCGGCCACCCTGGTCTCCTCGACGGAGCTGGCCGTGGCGCGCGGTCGGATCGTCCAGCTCAGCGAGAACCGCGCGCTCACCCTCGCCCAGCGCTCGCGGCAGGTCCGGGAGTACTGGCTCGGGCTGTCGCAGCCGATGCGTGACGCGCTGACCCACCGGTACCCGGACCTGGTCGGCAACACCGACGGCATTCCGGAGCCGGACGCGATCCGTGCCAACGCCCGCAACCTCGTGTTGGGTACGGAGGCGGTCAAGCAGGCGCTGGCCGACCACCTCGCCCGGCTGACGGCCGAGGGGAAGACGCCCCGCGCGCGGGCCACCGATCCGCGTACGGTCGCCCTGACGACCCGGCTGCAGACCGCGCACTGGATGGCACAGCCGGTGACCCGGCCGGTGTGGGACGCCGACGGCACGAAGCGCCTCGAATCCGTGCAGCGGCAGTTCTACCGGCTGCGCCTCGACCCGGACGGCATCGGTCAGGTGGCCGAGCGGATCGGCTCCGCGCTGTCGGACGCCGACTACTTCACGGTGCTCGTACCGGGCACCTGGCAGAACATCGACACCCTCAGCTGGCAGAACCAGCGCGCCGAGCGCATGTGGGAGCAGGCGATCGCCTGGGCCGGGGGCAGCGACCCGCGGTACAGCCTGCTCACCTGGATGTGCTTCGACATGCCGCAGAGCGCCGCGGCCACCCGGGATCCGCAGCGCGCGGTCGACGCCGCCATCGAGCTCGAATCGATCCTGTACAGCGCGGAGCTGGACCTGCCGCGGCCGTTCGCGACGAGCGTCGCCAGCGGCACGCGCACGTCACTGGTCCTGCACAGCTTCGCCGCCAAGATCGGTGCGGTCATGCGGGACCGCACCCGCGCCTTCGACAACATGCTGGTGGCCACGACCGGCCCCGTGACCGCGGTGCGGGGACCGAACTCGTACGCGATGTTCGCCGACCACGACGTCGTCGCGCAGTTGCACCCGCTCGGCGGCGACCCGGCGCCTGACCCGGCGGGCAGGCCGGCCGACGAGGCCATCATCCGGCTGTCGGCCGGTGACGCCGTCGACCACCGCGGCTACTGGCACACGCCGGACGGTGTCGGCCTGTCCAACCTGACGGCGCTCGCCACCGGCTGGCGGCCGCTGATCGTCGTGCCGTACGGCGCGGACGTGCCGAACAACCACCCGGCCAGCCTGCGTCGCGGGCTGAGCGCGGCCGTCGCCACCGCCCGTGGTCCCAAGAGGACCCGGCCCCCGCTCGGGCCCCGGCGGGTGGGCGTGTCGGACCCGTCGCCGCAGGGTCCGTGGCGGCTGTTCCCGCTGCGGGTCGCCGCCACCGACCCCGACATGGAACGCGCCGGCCGCCTCCTCGGCCTGCTCGACGTACTGACCGGCGAACGCGAACCCGGGCTGCGCCACTGGCTCGTCAACCGCATCCGCGAGCTGACCGGCTACGACCTCGCCGCCGTCGAGACGGTCGTGGACGAGCCGCACCGCGAGTCGTTCGTCGAGTACTACGTGCAGACGGGACCGGACGGCCGGCCCGCGTGGGCACCCAACGGCCTGACCGCGCAGGACATCCAGATCCTGCGGCGGCAGTTCGGCGCGCTGCGCCCCGACTTCGCGGCGCGCGGCGCGGTCCGCGACCACGACGTCCTCATGGAGCGGATCGAAGCGCTCGCCGAGAACGCCCGTGGCCGGGGCGAGTCGCTGCTGCTGACCCACGCCGAGGCGGTCGAGTGGGTCGCGGCCCACCGGTTCGAGACCGACTCGGGCACCGCGTACGGCCGCGCCGACGATCCGCGGGTGCTCGACGCGTACCGGATCCGGCCGTTCGTGGGCACGCTGCGCGGCAAGCCGGTCGAGGTCGTCGCCGTACCCACGGTCAGCGACTGGGTGGGCAGCGGCGGCGATCTGCTGGTCGGCGTGCCGTGGCTCGACGTCGCCGGCCTGCCGATCACCCGCGAGCAGTTCGTCGCCGCCGGCCACTGGAACCCCGACAGGGTGTACGCGATCACCGGCTGCGGCGCCGACGCGCTCGGGCTCGCACCCGTCGCCGGCGTCGAGACCATCACCGCCGACCAACTCGTCTACCAGACCGACGCCCTCGCCGGTACCGCCCGCGGCGGGCCGTCCGGTCTGCTGTTCACCACCTCGATCGACGAGAACGACGAGTACGGCCGGCCGATGCTCCCGCTCACCGGTACCTTCGTGCACCGCGCCGAGGACGGCTCCGTCGTCGGCGTGTACCGGGGCGGTGCGCTGCTGCCCGAGCTGACCGACCCGTACTGGCAGGCGCCCCCGGTTGGCAACGACGGCGAACTGCGCCACTGGGGCCGGCAGCGCCCTGAGCGGCCCTCGACCCCGCTCCGGCCGTACGACACGGTCCCCGAGCAGGAGCCCGCGGAGGTTGCCGATCCGGCGGGTGCGGCCAGCGTGTACGCCGTGCGGTTCGAGGGTGGGAGGGCCCAGCGCCTCGACGGCAGCCCGGTCCGGAGGCACGACAACGCCGAGTACCAGGACCTGCGGCCGTTCCTGGTCACGGCCGACGGAACGTACTGGACCACGGACCGGAACATCGGCCATGCCACGTTCGTGCAGGCGGTCGGGGGCCCGGTCGTGTCCTACGGGGCCTGGTCCCACGACGACACGGGCATGGTCGACGGCATCGCGTACCAGATGGGCGTCACGCACGGCCTCACGCTCGAGGAGCGCGTGAAGTTCGAGGCGCAGGGTCGGCACAGCCTGCGTCAGCAGGGGGCCGACCTGTCCCGGGCCACCGTCCATTCGCAGTACGGATCGCTGTGGGAGGTCGACCAGGAGCCGGTGTGGCTCTCCTCGGTCCTGCGCCCCACGGACGAGGCTGCGGCGGCGGCCCTGCCGGGCACCCGTCGCTGGGTGGCGAACTGGCTCACCGGGGGTACGGACGAGTTCTGGATCGAGGTCGAGCACGTCCGCGCCGCCGCCGACGCCCTGACCGTACGGCTGTCCACGCACAGGGTTCGCGGTGGCACCGGTACGGCGACGCTCTCGCTGACCCGCCGCGACGGTGCGTTCCGAGTCGAGTGGTCCGATCTCCACCCGGGCGACGACCCGGAGATGTTCGACGCAGTCCTCGACACCGTCTCCGCGCGTCTTGCCAGCCAACTCGCTCTGGAGGGCCCGCGTACGGGCGGCAACTCCGGCGTCGTCGTACCGCGCCGACCGCGGTTCGGTGGAATGGCGGGACGGTTCCGCAGCATGTTCAGCCGGCCTGGTCAGCTGGCCGTGCCGGAGCCGGCGACGGCGCCGGGCCTGCCTGCGGGCCTGCGGTACCAGGCGATGCCTGGGCTGCCGCGACTCGACAACGGCGTGTCGCGGACACCCGAGACGCGGGCGTACGAGGTGCGGTTCGTTGGCGGCCGCGTGCAGCGCCTGGACGGCACTCCGGTCGGCCGGCATCCCGGCACGGCACTGGAGGGCGGACGGACGTTCGTCCTGACGACGAGCGGCAGGTGGTGGACGACCGACGACGTCCACAGCCTGGAGAAGGACACGTTCGTCGGCCATGAGCTGCTCGTACAGGCTGCTCGGGAGGCGGCGCCGGACGACGAGCCCGCCGCGGCCGGGGTGCTCGTCCTCGACGACGGCGGCCAGGTCGAGAGGGTCACCTTCGGTTCGTCGCTCCGTAACGTGCACATGTCCGAGATCCAGGCGACCGATGCGCTGCAGCGCGGCGGCGTCGACCTCGCCACGGTCGACGTCGTGCACTTCGTCGGCGACATCTGGCAGCACGGTGTGGCCCGGCCGTCGCTCGGCGACTACGTTCCGCGCGACGACGACGAGGCGAGGCGGCGGGCGGACGAGATCGCGCGCCAGGTCGACTTCTGGGTCAGCGGCGGTGACACGGACTTCTGGGTCGTCGTCGAGAACACCGACGTCACGACCGACGAGTTGACCCTGCGGGTGTCGCTGCACCTTCTGTTCGGCGGCTCCGGCACCGCCACGGTACGGATCCGCCGCGAGACGCCGACCCCGGACGGCACCGAACGGTTCGGCTTCACCGTCGAGGACGTCACGTACGGCGAGGACGCCGAGCGGATGGGCCGCGTGGTGGACGCGCTCACCGCGCGGCTGGCGTGGCTGGTCGGCGGCCATCCGCCGGCCGGCGGGGACGTCGAGCCGCGCCGCGGCCCCGGCCCGGACACCTCGGGTGGACCGGCGTCTGCGGGCGCTCCCGCGGACTCGTCCGCCGACACCACGGGTACCCCCGCCGGACCGGTGGCGGGCGCGGCCCAGCCGACGGCACCCGCGGGCACGTTGCCCGAGGGCTTGTCGTACCGGCCGATCCCGTGGCCGGAGTGGCTCGGCGAGCGGTCGTCGGCGACCCGGGAGACGCGGGCGTACGAGGTGCAGGTCGTTGGCAGCAAGGTGCTGCGGATGGACGGCACCCCGGTCGATCGTCACCCCGGCGGGGTCATGGAGGGTGAACGGCCGTTCGTCCTGACGACCCGCGGCACGTTCTGGACGACCGACCACATCAACAGCCTGAAGAAGGGTGAGTTCGTCGGCCACGACGAGCTCCTGCGGGCTCTGCCGGACGATCAGGCGGCGGCCGGGGCCGGGACGTGGATCTTCGACGACGGTGGTCTGATCGAGGAGTTGGCCTTCTGGTCGTCGCTCGACAGCGGTCAGATCTCCGAGATCCAGGTGACCGACGTGCTGCGGCGAGGCGCCGTGGACCTCTCGCGTATCGACATCCGGAGCAGGATCGGTGACCTGTGGCTGGACTCCGCGGTGCCCCTGCCGGTCGGTGCGGTCGTTCCCGGTGCCACCACGGACATCGAGAAGCAGACGACTCCGATCACGAAGAAGGTCGGCGGTTGGTTCCGCGGCGGTGACAGGGACTTCTGGGTCGTCGTACGGGACGTCCGGCTCCAGGTCGACGAGCTGACGGTGCGGCTGTCGCTGCACCCGCTGTTCGGCGGAGACGGTGCGGCCACGGTGCGGATCCGCCGCGACGCCCCCGGCCCCGACGGTGCCGAACGCTTCAGCTTCGCGGTCGAGGACATCACGTACGGAGAGGACCGCCCTGGGGTGAGCCGCGTGGTGGACGCGCTCACCGCGCGGCTGGCGTGGCTGGTCGGCGACTCCGAGCCCGCCTCGGGTGCGGAGTCGGATCCGCAGGCCACGACGTCGGTCGGCACCACCGGCAGGCCGTCCTCGTACGACGATGTGGTGCAGGCGGGCCCGACCGGCGCGGACCTGCAAGCGTCGGTGGACGAGGCCCGCGACGAGCTCGGGGACACGCTGTCCGCCGACGATCTGGAACGGGCCGGGGTCGTAGCGCCCGCGCGGGAGTACCGGAGCCAGCTGCCGGGCTACGCGGCCGGCCCGGTCGGTACGCCGGTCGTCGGTGTGTCGACCCGCTCCGCTGACCCGGTGGAGGGTCCGGTCCTTGCCTCCAGCCGACTCGTCGCCGTGGCCGACGGCGTCGACGGGACGTTCGGGGACGAGGCCGCCGCGCTCGCCGTCCTGGCGCTGGCGGACCTCGCGGACGGGCCGGTCGCCGGTGACGATCTCGGCGAGCAGGCGCTGCTCGCCCGCATCGCGATCGCCAAGCGGGCGATCGAGCGGCAGGCGGCCCGGCTCGGGGTGCGCGGTATGGGCGCCGCGCTGGCTACGCTGCTGTTCACCCCGCAGCCGGACGGTGGACTGTTCGCCACGCGTGTCGTCGTCGGCGGTGCCCGCGTGTACCTGCTCCGGGACGGTCAGCTGCACGACCTGTCCGGCCGGCTGCAGAGCAGCACGCTCCTCTCCGCGCCTTCGGTCGGCGACGGCGCGGATGCCGCCCCCGAGATCGCCTTCGGCCCGGTACACCCGGGCGACCGGTACGTGGTGGCCAGCGCCGGGCTGGTGTCGGGTCCGTTCGGCGTCCGGTTGAGCGAGTCCACGATCAGCAGGATCCTGGGCTTCGCGCCCGACGCGCAGGCGGCCGCTGAGCAACTGGCCGACGCGGCGTCCGACGGCACCGACACCCCGCTGGTAGCAGTGGTCGACGTACCGACGGCTACTCCCCGCCCGGAGACGACCGAGCTGGAGCTGGAGTACGCGCGGGCGCGGGACGCCGAGGAACGGGCGTTCGGGGAGTACGTGGGGGCCAGCGAGGCCGCCGCGCGCGTCGAGGCGCTCGAACCGACGGTCTACGGGGCGCGCCGGTTCGACAATTCCGACGAGGCCGAGTCGCGGATCGACAAGTCGCGCACCGCGGCCGACCCGAACCTGTCCGGTCTCGCCGAGCGGGCCGAGACGGCGGAGGCGGCGTACACGGCGGCCCGGGATGCCAGCCGACGCTGGGCCGAGACGGTCGCCGAGTCGTGGCGGGAGCGGGCTGCCGCGGCTGCGGGCACGCCGGAAGCCGTTCGGTACCAACAGATCGCGGATGCGTGGCTGGCGCGGGAGGACCTGCAGGACGAGTGGCGTGACGCGCAGCGGTTGGCGGCGGCCGAGACCGCGAAGCTCGCCGCTGCCGACGCGACGCTCGTCCGGTTGGCCGGCATCAGGAAGCTCGACAACCTCGACGACATCACGGCGCCGACCGTCGCGACACGTGGCACGGTCCGCGGCGAACTGGCCGCGTACCGGATGGCGGTGGAACTGTTCGGTGCCCAGTTCCGGGCGCTCGACGAGTGGCTTGGCGGTGACCCGCTCGCCACCGCTGCCCCCGATCTGGACAGTGCTGCCGCGATCGTCGAGGCGCTGACCGCGATCGTCGACACCGAGATGGCCATCCTTGCGGTGGCGGCGGATGCCATGGAGGTGAACCCGGACCGGCGGCTCGAACCGAAGGAGCGGGCCCGGAAGGAGACCGCCTTCGCCGAGGCGAAGTACGCGGAGCTTCGCGACCTGCTCGCCGCGCAGGCCAGGACGGTCGAGGGCCCGGCGGCGCTGGTGCCCGTGGTCGACGCGCTGGTGGCGCACCTCGGCGCGGAGCGGCTGGAGACGTTGCGGCTGTCCGGTACGCCGACCATCGACCGCTTCCAGTTCGGCCCGCCACCGAACCGGGTCGGGCGGGTCCGGGCGGCGACCGACCGGATGTTGCACTCCGACGAGACGCTCCTGCAGTACGTGCGGGCGGTGCTGGCGCTCGCCGGCCTGCGCCCGACCGAGTCGTACGCCCGGGCACCGTACGAGATCGTCGCCGACCTGTTGGACGGCGCCGAGCTGTACCGGCACCACGCCGAGGCGGCGCCGGCCGACCTGGAGAAGGTCGACGCCACGCTCGGCGAGGTGGTGGAGGCCCTGCCACCGTGGTACGACCTGGACCGGGGTGTGCTGCCGCGGGCCGAGAGCAGCCAGGTGAAGAAGCTGCTCAAGCGCATCGCCGGCATGCGGGAGGCGCTGGCCGAGCGGCGCGTGGGGCGTACCGCGTCCGGGGATGTCGCCCGGGACGAGGCCGAGCGGGTGTCGGGTCTGCTGAGCGAGTTCGCCGTCGCCGTCGCGGGACTCGTGGCCGGGGACAGGGCTGGCGACACGGTGCGCGCCGCCATGGCGGCCGAGGTCTTCACGCGGATCGCCGCGTACCGGTCGGCGCTCGCCAGGCACGTCGCGGCGACGGGTGCCGCCGCCGCGGGCGCGCTCGCCGGGACCGTCCTGGCAGAGCTGGAGCAGAAGCTTCCCAAGGTGGCCACCCTCGCCGCCGCGGAGCCGGGCCTGGCAATCCTGCGTACGGCCGCGGACGGCGCCACCGACGAGGTGTACCCGACCCAGCACTTCACCGACGAGGCGGCCGCGATCCTGCGTCTCGTCGAGCGACTGGCCGCGCCGACGGTGCCGGTGGCCGTGGGGGAGACCGGGGATCGGCTGGAGCGGCTGCGCGGCCTGTTCGAGGTGCTGCTCGGATCGCGAGACGCGGACGAACTGCACTGGCTGGCCGGCCTGTTGCGCGAGACGGCGGGGCTCGACCTCGGCGCGGTCCTCGCCGTACCGGCGGACCGGGACCACACCGGGCACTACGCCTCGTGGGGTGCCGACGGCCCGGAGGGTTGGCGCGACAACGGCCTGACGGCGCAGGACATCCAGCTGCTGCGCTGGCATCTCGGTGGGCTGCGCGACCAGTTCGTACAGCGCGGCAATGCCGCGGCGCACGACGCGATGATGGCGCGCGTCGAGGCGCTCGCGGCGCACGCCACGGGGACGGGTGAGTCGCTGGTCCTGTCCGACCGCGAGGCCGCCGACTGGATCGCGCACAACCGGCACGAGACGCGCGCCGGGGCCGGGCGGGCGCTGGCGTTCTACCACCAGAGCGATCCGAGGCTGATCGACGCGCAGCGGGTCCGACCGTTCGTCGGCGAGCTGGACGGGCGCCGGCTCGTGGTCGTCGACGTACCGGTGGTCCGGGACTGGACGGGCGCCGGCGGCAAGCTGCGGACCGGGGAACCGTGGCTGGACGTCGCCGGGATGCCGGTGACGCGCGAGCAGTTCGTGGCGGCGACCGACTGGGACCTGACCCGGACGTACGTCATCGCCGGCTGCACCGTGGACGAGCTGGACCTCGGCGCGGCCGCCCAGGTACGTACGATCGCGCCGACCGAGCTGGTCTTCAACAGCGAGTTCGCGCCGCCAGGCTCGGGCATCGAGGGCACCGGCCTGCTGGTCAGCAGCAGCGTCGACGCGACCGACGCGTACGGGCGGCCGGCGTTCCCGTTCACCGGCGCCTGGGTGTACCGGGACGAGGTCGGAACCGAGCTGGACCGGTGGGACGGCGTGCTGCTGCCGGACCTCACCGAGCCGACGTCCGATCCGGCGCCCGAGCTGCCGGTGGACGAGCCCGCGCGCCACCGGGCCCGTTCGGTCGACGTCTCGAAGTGGACCGGCGGCAACGGCATCGAACCGCCGACGGTCAAGACGCTGGACATCGCGGGCGGCCGGCCGTCCGCGGTCGGCGAGCTGACCTTCGGCGTACGGACCGGGCAGGGTGACCGCGACTACCAGCAGGACGCGGCGCTGACCGGCCCGGTGGCGGGCGTCGCCGACGGCCTCGGCGGTGAGGTCGCGGGTGACGTGTCCTCCCGTCTCACGGTCACGACGCTGGCCGACCACGCTTCCGCCGGCGCCCGTCCGGTGGACCTCTTCGAGGGGGTCGTCGCAGCCAAGGGCGAGCTGCTCGCACAAGCGCCGGAGGGTTCGGCGACGACGCTGGTCGCCGGAGTGGTCCACCGCGGTGTGCTATCCGTCGTCAACATCGGTGACTCCCGCGCGTACCTGGTGCGGGAGGGCGAACCGGAGGCGATCCAGCTCACCGATGACCAGGAGGACGAGTGGGGGTACCTGGAGCAGACGCTCTCCGGCCCCGGTCGGATCGACCGTCCGGTCACGCCGCAGCTGGTCACGGTGGACCTGCGGCCCTCCGACGTCGTGCTGTACGTCAGCGACGGTGTCTTCCAACCCCTGCCCGACGGCCGCCCGGTGCTGACCCGCCGGGAACTGGCCGAGCTCGTCCGGTTGGCGGGTAGCCCGCAGGCCGCCGCGGACCGGATCCACGACGTCGTACGCGAACGGATCGCGCCGTACGGCAACGGCGACAACGTCACGGTGGTCGTCGCCTGGGTCGGCCGGGCCGGCGAGCCGGTGCAGGGTCTGCGTACCACGATCAGGGTGCTGCCGGACGGCACGGCAGACGCGGCCGGGCTCCCGTCCGCCGAGCTGGACGCCGTGGTGCGGGACCGCACAGAGCCGGCGCCGCTGCCCGTCGGTGACCTGGCCGTGGCGCGGAAGCGGGCCGCGCTTCTCGACGCCCTGCTGTCGGTCGACCGTGCGGACACCGTCGAGTTCGGTCGCCGCGCCGAGGAGCTGTTCGACTTCGCCGACCTACAGGGCACCGCGTACGCGTGGGTGATGGACGACAGTCCGTACCACCGTGCCCTGTCGCGCGACTACGTCAAGCTGACCGAGCTGTTGGACCGCCCGGCCGGCGAGATCGAGCCAAGCGCGGTGATCCGCCGCCACAACCGCATCATCTGGTTGGAGGAGCAGGCCGGCCGGCTCGGCTACGACGTGTCGTTGCCCGCGCACGACGACCTGGATTCCACATCGGACGGACGTGAGACGCCCGCCGAGACCGGCGATCCGGCGGGGAACAAGTCCCCGGTACCCGGTGCGGGCTCCCCGTCCGTCGCCGAGCAGCGGACCGGCGACGACCAGCGGTCGGCGGAGACCGCGGCTTCCGTGGCGAGCACCCGAGGCGATGCGGGGCAGGGCCGGAAGTCGGTGGCCGACCTGCGGCGCATGGTTGCCGCGGCCAGCGCCGAGGTCGGGACGGGGCTGACCGACTACCAGCTCGACCGGTTCGGCGTGGTGCCGCCGACCGGCAAGTACCGCGTGAGCCTCGTCGACCAGTCGCCGGGCGGGGGCGTGCCGGCCTCCGCGGTGCAGGTCCGGCAGGGCCGTCGGGACTCGATGCAGGACTCCGCGTTCGCGGGTCGGCAGCTCGCCGTCGCGGCCGACGGCGTGGCCGGGCGCGCGCACGGCGCGTTGGCCAGCGCGGTGGCCAGCCTCGCGCTCGCGGACCTGGACGACCAGCAGCTGACCGCGGCCGGGGCGGACGCCGCGCTGCTGAACCGCGTCGCCGTGGCCAAGTTCGCGCTCGAACGTCTCGCCGACGAGCTGGGCGTCAGCAGCGTGGGTACGACGCTGGCGGCGATGCTGTTCACCGAGGGGCAGTTCACCGGGGTACGGATCGGCGACGCGAGGGTCTTCCTGCTCCGCGACGGTGAACTGTTCGACCTGAGCGGCCAGTACCAGACGGCCGGGGCCCTCGTGGCGATGCTGTCCAACGACACGGCCGCCACCCCGGAACTGGTCTCCGGCCCGTACCGGCCGGGCGACCGCTTCCTGATCGCCAGCGACGGTCTGCCGACGCTGCCCCGCGACAAGGCCCGGGCCGACGAGACCGTCATCGCGCGCATCCTCACCACCACACCGGACCGGCAGGTCGCCGCCGAGCGGCTGGTGAACGCGGCCCTGAGTACCAACGACGACAACAAGTCCGTCATCGTCGTCGACATCACCGAGAACGGCGACGCGGCCAGCAGCGGCCCGGTCCTGGCACTCCCCACCGAGACCACGACGCCGGCCGGCGACCCGCTGCCCGTCGAGGACGTCATCCGGATCCGGCACGGCGCCCCGGCGCTGGACATCGCCTACGTGTCGGAGTGGCGCGCGGCCCTGTTCTCGGAGCTCACCGATCGCGCGAGCGGGAGCCAGGTGCGCCTTCCGTTCCGTGCCCTCGCCCTGGTACGACTGGCCGCGGAGCGGGCGGACGTGCATGCCCGGTTGGCGGCGGGCGGTGTCGCGGGGGCTGCGACGCACGCGGAGCTGGCCGACGCGTACCTGGAGCTGGGCAAAGCGGCCGCGGAGAACGCGGATCCGGACTCGGAGACCCAGGAGCGCGGGGAGCTTCGCCGCTTCACCGACGCCAACCGCCGGGTTGCCGAGCTGGAAGGGCGCCTCATCGGGGAGGACCCGCGGGTCACCGGTGAGTGGAACGACGTGGAGCCGCCCCCGCTCGTCGAGGTGATCGGCTCGGCGCAACGGTTCTGCGCGAAGTGCGGGACGAAGGGGCTGCCCGGCGAACCGTGCGCATCGCCAACCTGCGACCACGCCCTGCCCGCGCACGAGTTCCCCGACCGGATCAGCCGGTCCGTGGGGAACGTCGCGGCGGTGACCGACCGGGGCCGTACGAAGCGGAGCAACCAGGACGCGTTCGCGATCGCGCCGAACGTCGCGGTGGTGTGCGACGGCGTGAGCACCGCGTACATGGCGGACCGCGTCGCGCGGGCGGCGTCCATGGCGGGCGGCGTCGATCTGGCGCGGCGGTTGGCGTCCGGTGAGACGGCCGAGGATGCGAGCCGTGCTGCGGTCGAGGCGGCCCGCCGCGCGGTGTCGCGCAGCGTCGGCGGCGCCGACGGGGTCACGACGTACGTGTCCGCCGCGATCGTCGGCGACAAGGTCCGGGTCAGGTGGCGCGGTGACAGTCCCGCGATCTGGGTCCCGGCGGACGGCTCGCCGGCCATCCTGCTCACCGACCCGCTGGTGGCACCGAGGACGACATCCGGGGGGCTCGGCCGCGGCGACGACGGCACCGAGCTGAACACGTACGAGATGACGATGCCGGGGCCCGGCTGGGTCATGGTCTGCAGCGACGGCCTCGACATGAACCGGTCCTACCCGCAGGCGGACCAGGTGGCCGAGGCGATCGCCTTCGCGTCGGCCGAGGTTCGGGCCGACCCGGCGCGACTGGCGGAGCACCTCACCCAGGCCGCACACGACGCGGGCGGTTTCGACAACATCACCGTCGCGGTCATGGCGTACGATCCGGCTGCACCGGTCGCCGGCCTGCCTTCCGCTGCCGCGTCCCTGGCTCCCGAGCCGGCGTCGCCGGACACGCCGGAGGAGGCCGAGGCGCCGGGCCAGGCGCGCGAGCCGCGGTCCCCGTCGACCGGCACGGACGGTGCGCGCGGGCCTGACGAGCGGCCACGGCCGCGTGTGGTGCCCGCGGAGGTCCTGCGGGCGCAGGACACGGCGCGATCAATGTACGGCGAGGCGGCGCTGGACTTCGCTGCCGTCGTGGCGGAGCGCGAAGGGCGGTACGACAGGTACGAGGGTGCCGCCGGCAACGGCGCGCCGCGCGCCGACCTGTACGAGTTTGCGGAGCTGCGCGCCGCCGTGCACCAGACGCTGGCGGCGGGCTACGTGGGCGGCAGCGTGCACGCCCGGCTGGCCGGGGCGTACGAGGACTTGGCCTTCGCGCTGGAGCCGGGTGGCCACCTCCCGTTGCCGTCGACGGTTCGCCACATCTACGAGCAGATCGCCGGCTTGGAGGCGCAGCTGGTCGCCGACGCGTCGGCCGATCCGGCCACCGCACCTGCGCCGCGGGAGGTGCCGGCTCCTGCAACCCGCCGGGGCCGCGCGGCCGGCCCGGTCCGTCGTACCTTCCCGCGGGAGGCGGTGGAGCGGCAGCGGGAGGTGGCCGCCGCACGGCGCGAGGCGGAACGCGCGGCGCTGCTGATGTACGGCCCCGACGCGTTGGACGTCCGCGCTGCCGCGGGGCGTCGTGTCCAGCTCCACGAGGCGTTCGAGCGGGCGCGGGCCGCGGGCGCGCCGGCAGAGGCGCTGTCCCGGTTCGCGAACCAGCGCACCGGTCTGCACGCGCTACTGGCAGCGGGGAACAGGGACGGGCTGCACGCCAGGTTGCAGCGCGCGTACCGCGACCTCGCCGAGGCGACCGCACCGATCGATGGCGTCCTCCCGCACCGCTGGACGCTCGACCGAGCGTACGAGCGGGTCGCCGAGCTGGAGGAGGCGCTGCTCGCGCCGTCGCCGATCGAGGGCTGGGACGAGACCGGCACGTACTCTTCGGCGGAGGTCTTCTGCCCTCGGTGTGGCGCGCCGGCGCTGCCGAAGGAGCGGTGTCTCGTCGCGGAGTGCGGCGCGACGGTCCCGTCGCAGAGCTATCCGGACCGGATCAGCAACGCGGCGCCGGGGGTCGGTGCGGCCACCGACCGGGGCGTGCGGAGGCCGACCAACGACGACTCGTACACGATCGGGCCGAAGCTCACCGTGGTGTCCGACGGCATCTCCGGGGCGAAGCGGTCGAAGTACATCGCGCGGATGGGTGCGATGGTCGGTGGTGCCAGCTTGGCGCGCCGGCTGGCGGCCGGCGAGCCGGCTGTTGCCGCCGTGCGTGGTGCGGGTCAGGATGCGCGTGCCGCCGTGGCGCGCAGCGTCGCCGCGGACACCGGTTTCGCGACATACGTGTCGGCCACGACCACGCGGGACGGCGTGGTTGTCGGTTGGGCCGGCAACAGCCTCGCGATGTTCGTTCCGCGGGACGGCTCGCCCGGCACGATGCTGACCTTCCCGCACGACCACGCCTGGCATCTGGTCAACAAGCGCGGCATGACCGAGGCGGAGGCAGCCCGGCACGCCCGGCACAACATCGTGGCCCGCGGGATCGGCGCTCTGGACGACCGTGAGCCCTTGGCGGTCAGCGAGACGCGACTGTCCACCGCGGGCTGGGTGGTGGTGTGCAGCAACGGCCTCACCGACCGCTACCCGGAACCGGACGACGTGGCCAGGCTGATCGCCGACGCGCCCGCGGAGGTCCGTGCGGATCCGGAGGCGTTGGCCAACCACCTCACTCAGGCGGCGCTCGACGAGGGCGGCCACGACAACATCACCGTCACGGTCCTGGAGTACGAGCCGTCGACGCTCGGTACGCCACCGGCGAAGCCGCGTGCGGCGCGCGGCGCGGCCACCAGGACCGGCACGCCCGCGCCGGCACGTACGAACGAGGCGCCCGCCGCGCCGCCGGCGGAGCCCGAGCGGCGGTCCGCCGGCAGTGAGGAGCTCGACTTCGCCGCGGTGGCACGGCGTCGGGCGGAGCTGGTGGCGGCGTACGAGTCCTGGCGTTCGGGTGGTCCTGGTGACGAGTCGGCGCAGTCGACGTTGCACCGGTTCGCTCGCGAACGCGCCGAGGTGCACGGCCGGTTGGCGGCCGGCGACGACCCGGATGGCGTACATGCCGAGCTCGCCCGTGCGTACGGGAACCTGGCGTTCGGGTCGTCGCCGGTCCGGTTGATCGCCGCGTTCTCGACGATGGTGAATCTGGCCAGGCGGATCGCCGAGTTGGAACAGCGGCTGGTCGATGCCGAAGCGCGGGCGAGGACCGATCGCCCGGCCCGGACGACGTCGGTCAGTTCGGCGCAGCGGTACTGCCCCCTGTGCGGGAAGCCCGGGCTGCCGGACGAGCAGTGTGTCGCCGACGGCTGCAACCAGACGCTGAGCCCGTACGAGTTCCCCGACCGGATCAGCAAATTCGCGGGGAACGTCGGTGCCGCGACCGACCGGGGGAGCAGCAGGAGCCGACCGGTCAACGAGGACGCGTACGGGATCGCGGCGAACGCCGCGGTCGTGACCGACGGCATGTCGTCGTTCCCGGATTCGAAGTACGTCGCCCGGAAGGCGGCGATGGGCGGCAGTGCCGGGCTGGCGCGGCGGCTGGCGGCCGGTGAGTCGGGTCGCGAGGCGGTGCTGGGCTCGGGAGACGACGCCCGCGAGGCGGTGGCGACCAGCTTCGCGCGGTTCAGCGGTGCTGCCAGCTATGTCGCGGCTGCGATCGTTCGTGACGTGCTGACGGTGGGTTGGGCCGGTGGCAGCCCGGCGATGTGGCTGCCCAAGGATGGCTCACCGGGGGAGTTGCTCACCTTCCCGCACAACGAGGAGTGGGACCTCGTCACATCCCGCGGCAAGTCCCCCGAGCAGGCGCGCATGCTGGCCGATCCCCATCGCGTGATACGCGGGCTCGGCGCGGGCGACGGCGAGTCGCCGCTGACCGTCCGGCAGAAGAGCCTGCCCGGTGCCGGGTGGGTCATCGTGTGCAGCGACGGTTTCACCAGGTACTACCCGGATCCGGCCGCGGTGGCGGCGTTGATCGCCGATGCGCCGGCCGAGGTGCGCGCCGGCGCGGAGTCGTTGGCCAACTACCTGACCCAGAAGGCGCGCGACGCCGGCGGTGCCGACAACATCACCGTCGCGGTCATCGACCACCAGCCGACGGAGCCGGAGCTGCTGCCGGACGCCGAGGCGACGGAGACGATCCGCCGGTACGCGGAGCGCACCCCGGCCGGCTGGCACCTGTACGGCAAGCCCGGCGACCCGCGGTACCCGGCCACGCGCAGCACGACCACCGTGTACGACCGGGAGCTGCGCGATCTCGCCCACCGGGTGGAGCCGCTCAACAACGGCATGCAGGTCGTCGACGGTGTCACCCGCAACGGGTACTTCTGGATCGACGGCCAGGCGTTCACCGGTGCGCAGGTGGCTGCCGCGCTGCCGTTGCAGGCGGGCACGACCTACGTCCTGACCGGCTGCCACGCCTACTCGCCCCGGAGCGGCCGGTCCGTGGCGTCCGAGTTCGCCGCCGCCGGTCGGGTGCGCACCGTCGCCACCACCACCTTCGTGTACAACGGCGACCTGGTCGGTCAGCCGGGCACGCTGCTGGCCGCGGACATCGACCAGACCGACGAGTACGGACGGCCGACCCGTCCGGTCGGCGCCGACTGGGTCGTGCTCGACACGATGGGCCGGCCTGTCGGCGCGACCCGCGGCCACGGCGTGCTCGACTCGACCGAGCGCTGGCTGCCGTTCCCGGTCGAGGTGCAGCCCAGGTTCCTCCGCCACCGCGGCGCCGACGACCCACCGGCGCGCGACCCCCTGGACCGCCGCGCACTGCGGCATGCGTCGTACCAGATCCGGGGCGGCCTCACGCTCGAAGGACGAGACGTCCACGCGCGGGAGCACATCGAGCGGCAGGTCCCGTTCGAGATGGGCGAGCTGGCGCTGGTCGTCGAGGCGAATGCCGACGGCGTCGAGCTCTATTCCAGCGGTCGCCCCAACCACTACTCCTACACACCCGGCCGGACGGTTCCCGCCGCGGTCCTGTCGGAGTCGATCCGGCTGGATCACCCGGGCCTGCTCGACGACAAGACCGCGATCCGGGTACACACGCGTCGTGGGGCCGCCTCCGGTGAGGAGACGTGGGCGCTGTTGGCCCGCGAGACGGGGCTCGACGTGTGGGTCACGGAGGGGTCGTCGCCGGTCTACCCGGAAGGGAGAATCGGTCAGCCGATCTGGAGCCGGTACGCGGGCGGCACCGGTGTCAAGACACCGGGAACGGACCAAAAGGTGCCGGTCGCGGAGCGGGTCGCGCTGATCGTCGACGAGATCGTGGCGCGCGACCTGTGGCATCGGGTGGACGCCGGCTTCGCGCTGTGCGCAGCGGACCATCCGCGGCTGCGTCACTACCGAATGATGGAGAAGCGTCCCGGTCTGACGCTGCTCGCCATCGTCAGCGCCGGCGACAACGGCGAGTCCGTCGACGGCAAGCCGGTGGTGCTGGACGAGCCGCTGAGCGGCGCCGAGCTGAGCGCGGTGCTGGACGAGTTGGCGCGTCGCAACCTGTTCCCGGAGCGGCCCGAGGCGATCGTGCTGGAGGCGCACCAGACCGCGATGTTCGGCCCGCCCACGTTCGCGGAGGATCTCGCCAGGGTCCACAACGTGCATGTCTTCGGTCCGGTGGGCTCCGTCAGGCGGACCGGACCGGAAACCCTGGAGGTGGTACGCCGGAGCGAGACGGGGGAGTGGCAGCAGGCGCCGGCGAACGAGTGGTGGCGCGAGTACCTGCCAGGTGGTGAGCTGGTCGACAGTCAGCCGACCCATCCGTGGGGTGCGCCACCGGAGTCCGATGACCAGCCGGACCCCGGCGAGTCGCGGGACGACGGCGTCGGCATCAGCATCACGGTGGAGCGCGATCCCGAGGACGTCACCGAGGAAGAGGAACTGCACCGGGGACTGCTGGAGTTCGTCACCGCGAACGCGCGCGCCGACGGGCAGTTCAACACGGATGGGCCGCTGCTCTCGCTGGTCCATTCCTGGATGCCGGCGGTCCAGCCGGACGATGATCAGTTCGGCATCGCGATCGAGGCGGACGAGTACGGCTTCGTCGCGTTCGGTCGCCGGCTCAGCCTGCGCGAGACCGCGGCGGTGCTGGCGTACGAGGTGGGTGAAGGGGCACGTCTGAGGCTGTACGTCCGGCATGCCGGAACGGCGGACACCGACCTGGCCTGGCTGCCGGCAGCCGCGGACTACCTGGCGGCGCAGGCGGGCATCGAGCTGCTGGTACCACGCGGACCACTGGTGGCCGACGCAGACAGCGCGTCCGGCGCGGCGACCGCCCTGGCGGTCCGGATCGGTGTCCGTGGCGACGGCGCGCCCATGACCGTGCCGGTGTCGGCGGCTGAGGCGTGGTCGACCCACCTGCCGGCGGGGCGCGCGGCGCGGCCGGCCACCCGGCCTCGCCCGGTTGCCCGGCCGGATGAGCCGCCGCTCTGGAACTTCGTGCATCCGGTATGGCGTTTCCTGACCGAGGTCGCTCCCGGGTACGCGCTGTTCCACGACGCGGACCGGTTGGCCGCGGCCAACCGGGTGCAGGCCTGGCCACGCGAGGTGGCCCTGTTCGCGGACACCGACGTCCAGGGCAACCTGGTGATCGGCGGCCGCGGGATACGGCTGAACCACGCCGTGGCCGAGCTTCGCGAGCTGGCTGAAGCGTCCGTGATCGACCTGCCGGACAACACACCAGAGTCCGAGGGCGGCCTCCTCCGTCTGTACGTGTCGGAGGCCGGTTCCGGCCAGCAGCCGCTGGCCGCCGTCCTCGCGCGCTTCCTGGGCACCGACGTCGCCGGGCTGGTTGGCGATCTGCGGATCGTCGACGGTGCGTACGTGGTCGTCCAGCACGCCGGCGGACGCGAGGTGACGCTGCCGATCGAAGCCCCAGAGGCGTGGCGGATCTTCGTCGGTGGCGTCGGTGTCGAGAGCCAGGCCGCCTCCGCCGCGGCCCAGACCGCGCAGTACGCCCGGGACCATGCCTGGTCGGTGCCGAACGGGCTGGTGCTGGCGCACGAGGACGACCCGCGGGTGACCCGGTGGCGCGCGCTCGCCGAGTCCGTCGACGGGACGGTGCTCGGTGTCGACGTGTCCGACGACGGCACCGCCTTCGAGGTCGCGGGCGTACGGGTCGGAGGCGGTACCGAGCTGGCGGTGCTGCTGCGGGCACTGGAACGACAGGGGATCGTGGCGCTGCGCGACCGGCTCGTCGTCGTGGTCGGGCGCCCGTCGGCCGGCGACGGGCGGCTGTTCCGCGAGCTCGCCCGCGGCCTGGGGATGTCGGTCGTGTCGGTGGTCGGCGACCACCACGGGTACGACCTGACGGCGCCCGACTGGACGCCGCCGGACACCGGCGCGTACCGCCGGGTGTTCGACGCCGACGGTGTCGAGGTGCTGGACATCGCGGCCGGGCCCGCGCTGCCGGGTCTGCTCACGGACCTTGCCGAGGAATATCAGCTGGCGTGGGGCGCGGGTGTCGATGCGGCGGCCGGGCACGCGGCCGCGGACGCGGTGACCGAGCGGTACCGGCTGCTCGACGTGGACCGTGACGGGGCCGGGCAGTTGTCGGCGACGGATCACCGGCTCGGCGACGGCGCCTGGCTCGCCACGACGGCAGCCGACGCGGAGCGGGCCGACCAGGCGCGGATCGCCGTGCTCGACCGGGCGCTCGCCCTGTTCGAGGCGGCCGCGGCGGCGGCCCGGCGGGACGGCGAGCACACGCGCGCGTTCGAATACGAGCGGGCCGCCGCGCTGTGGCGCGAGCTGCACCAGGCGGGCGACCGGGAGCGCGCGTGGCAGCGTGCGGCGATGCGGGCGGCGGTGCTGCGCTGGACCGCGCGGGCCGCGCTGGAGAGCGGGACGGACCGCGCGGCGTACTGGCAGGGCGTGGCGTTTCGGGCCGAGGCGGCCGGCGCGCACGCCAACCGGTTGGCCGTCGGGTACGGGGCGCGGCGCGCGGAGCTGCTGCGGCACCTGGGTGACGATCCGCTGGCGGCGCCGAGCAGGGTCGGTGACGCGCAGGCGGCCGTGCTCGCGGCGCTGGACGACGTGGCCACCGCCGAGGCGGCGGCCATGCACCGCGCGGAGACCGACCAGACATACCGGGAGGGCGACGCGCGGGTCTGGTGCCACCGCCTGCTGCTGGACCTGTCCCGGGCCGCCGACACCGACGTACCTGGGCTGCGCTCGGCGATGCACGGGGCGTTCCGGCAGCTGAGGCCGGAGCGGGTGACCCGGCTGTTCGAGTATGTCCGCGGTGCCCGGGCGTACGAGCGCGGCGACGAGCGGGTCGAGCCGGAGGTCGACGTCGCGGTCCGCGCGATGTTGGCGGCGGTCGGCCTGCACGCCACCGACGTGGACCGGACCGAGGACGAGTGGCTGGACGAGGCGCGACGGTGGTGGGCCGAGGCCGACTTCCCGGCGGAGCTGCCGGCCGGCGGCCCGGGCGCGGTTACGGTCGCGACGCCGCCCGTCCCGGCCGACGACACCGGCTCCGTACCGGTGCTCGACGCGGTGCGGGACGTGTTCGGCAGCGAGCTGATGGTCCGGCACGGCGTACTCAACGCCCAGGACGTGCGGTTCGTCGAGACCGACCGCGGGCAGCTGCTGGAGGTTCGGACGATCGACGGGCGGTGGCTGACGTTCGCCCTGGTCGTCGGCGACGTACCCGGCGGCGCGTCGGCGCGGTTCGAGCCGACGCCGGACGATTCGGTGGACGGCTCGGTCGTGCTGGCCGCGCGGTACGACTCGGCGGTCGCGGTGGGCGCCACGCTGGCCGGCGCGGTCGCGGCCGGCATCGCGCAGTTCGCCGGCACCGCCGGCCACCTGCGTCGTCCGTACGTGCGCCGGTCGGTGGCCTTGGACCTGACGCCAGCGACCGTCGTACGGCTGGCGCAGCTGGCGCACGTGGGCGTCGCGTACCGGCGTGCTCTGGCGTTCGGCGCGGACATCGACGAGCAGGGCCGGCTGGCCGAGACGATCCGGCGGCTCGCCGCCGAGCTGGGCGTCGACTGGCTGCCCGCGCACGTCGCGCACCGGCGCGGGCTGGTCTCGCCGGACCCGGTGGAGCTGGCGACGGACCAGTGGGACGGCGTCCGGCCGTACCGGGCGGACGAGCTGGACGCGGCCCGGCTGACGCTGCGCGACGGGCACTTCACGTACTGGGCGGAGCCGGCGCGCAGCTTCGATTCCCGGCTCGCTGACCCGAGCGGACGAGCCCGCGTCGAGCTCGGAGCGGACGGGCACTGGTACGTCCTCGCGCCCGACCGGTCGACGGGCGAGGTGTACCAGGCGCGGGCGAGCGTCGAGGTGCACGCCGGTGAACTCGTGGCGATCGAGGTCGAGGACGGCCCGCTGGCACCCGTCGCCGGCATCGTGTTCGACCGGCTGGCGGTGGGCGGGGTGCACCGTGCCTACCGCGCCACGGTGCGTGCCGCGCATCCGGACGGTACGACGCACGTCGATCCGCTGGACCCGGCCCGAGTCGCTGCCGCGGTCGACGCGGTGCACCGGGCGGTGGACAGGCTGGCGCTGGCGGTGCAGGCAGGCATCGCGCATCCGGCGCTCGCCACGGTCGAGGGCGTCGGGGACCAGCAGATCCAGCTCGGCCTGCACGACGCGGGCACGGTGCGGATCGACGCGTACGCGCCGGTGCCAGGGATGGCGGTCCGTGACCTGACCCGCGACGATCTGGACCGGGCGGCGACGGCTTGGCTGGAGCGCAGCGTCTCCGCCGCCGTCAACCGGGCCCGGCACGACACCCCGGCCGACCCGGTACGCATCGGCTCGTCGCCCAACACCGGCGACCTGCTCGACATGGTGCACCGGGTGCTGATGTCGAGGGACCCGGCGTGGCGCGTGCGTCGCGCGGGCCGCGACGTGGTCATCAGCCGGCCCGGCGCCCGTTCCATCACGCTGCGTCTCGCGATGGTCGGGCTCGGGGACGACGAGGTGTCCCGGTCCCACTCGACCGAGCCGCTCGTCACCGGCACCGCCCGGTCCGCGGTCGTACTCGTCCATGAGGCGCTGGTCGGCGAGCCCGACCTGCTGCGCACGCTGATCGACCGGGTGCTGCTGTTCCACCAGGTCGAGACGGAGCTGCACAGCCTGCCCGGCCGCGGGCTCGGCCGGCTGTACGACCCGACCGCGCTGCCGCGCGACGACGAGCAGCTCCTCGGCCGGGGATACACGAGGCGTACCGCGGTCGAGGAGCGCGCGCTGCGCGACCTGCGGCTGCTCGTGAAGCGGTACCGCGGTGCGGCGCCCGGCCGCCGCGCGGGCCACGCGGTCGAGATCCAGGAATGGACCCGCCGTTGGCTGACCGAGCTGCCCAACGGCTGGAGCGCCCGGCGCTACGGGATGTGGCACGCCTACGTTCTGGACCAGGTGCCGGAATACCGCGCGGTCCTCGACGAGGTCCGTGGGCTGCAGCGGCCGGATCCGGTCACCCGTGAGCCGCGCGTGTTGCTGTCCCGCGACGAGGCACTGTCGTGGGTGGGTGAGCACGCCCAGGTGACGGCCTCCGGCCTGTCGTTCCACGAGGCGGGGTCCGACGACGGCCGCTTCGCGGCGGCGGTGCCGTTCACGCGCGGCGAGCGGACGCTGGACATCCATTACCAGGACGGGCTGGTCCAGGTCGCCGGCGCCTGGGTGACGCCGGCCGACTTCTTCGCCGCGGTGCGCCCGCTGGTCGACGGGATGATCGACGAGGGCGGCGACCTGACCCGGCGTACGGCGAAGGTCCGGCTGATCGCCTGCCACGGCGCCGAACTGCTCGACCTCGCCGTACGGGAGCTGCGGGTCACGGTCGGCGGCGCGAGTGACTACGCGTTCACCAGCGAGCTCGGTGACGTGACGGTCGCCGACCTGTTCCAGGCCGGTGACACGATGCTGCCCGGCACGCCGGGTCACTGGGTGTGGCGCGACCCGGACGACCACGAGTGGGTGCAGCCGTCCACGCAGCACCCGGACCCGGCCGCGACGACCTGGCTGCCCCGTGGGCCCGGCGCGGACACGTCCGGCGGCGGGCGGCCGGTGATGGACGGGTACGTCCTGGTCGACGACTCCGGACCGGGCGACGGTGTGTGGCGGGATCCGGACGGCCGGCTGTTCCGGGTCGTCGCGCCGCCCGATCCGCGCGTCGCCCGCATGATGGTCCTGCGCAGCCGGCTGTACCGGGAGTTCGGCGAGGACGCCGAGCGCGCCGAACTGCTCGACCTGAACGGGCACTTCGGCGACCGTCAGCTCGGCGTACGGACGTGGATCGACGAACCGGCCGCCCCCGGCGAGGCGGATCCGCGACGGCAGGTGGGCGAGAGCCTGCCCGTCCATGCGTTGCTGGACAACCCGGGCGCGCTCCGGGACCGGTCCGGGTCGGTGCTCCGGCCGGACGGCAGCGTCGTGTGGCGCCTCGGTAACCGGACCACCGTCCCCGCCCGTACCGGCGATCTGCACCTGGTGTGGTCGTCGGCCAGCGGGATGCTGGCCATGGCCCTGCATCAGACCCGGTACGCCGACGTCATGGCCGGCGTCGCCCGGATCGCCGCGGTCGCACCGGAACGTCTGGACGAGCTGGTCGACGAGGCCGGGCTTGCCGCGGACGAGGCGGACCGCCTCAAGGCGTGGTTCCGGGCGGGCCGGGACGATCTGGTCGCGCGTTTCGGCGCGACGCAGGAACCGCCCGTCGAGCTGCCGTCGCCGGTGTTCGGCACGCTGACCGTGGACGACCTGACGGCGCTGGTCGACCGGGACCTGCTGGAGTTCGCCGGACGACGGGGCCGCCGGCTCTACGACATCCTCGCCGCGCGGGCCGCCGAGGCGCGCTCCGCCGGGTACGACGGGATGACCGTGCTGGACCTGGCCCGCGCGCTCGACGCCCGGTCGGGGACGTCACGTGCGGCCACCGAGCTGACCGACTGGCTCACGACGCCCGAGGGCATCGCACACCACCGCGCGGCCGAGGCCCGGGAAGCGGTGTTCGCCGCCGTCGACTTCACCGAGGACCCGGCGTACCGGCTGCCCACGGCGGACGAGGCCGAGCAGCTACACGAGGCGCACGGCACCGCGTACGACCAGGAGACCCGCGACCTGTACTACCGCTGGTGGGCGTGGTCGAACAAGCTCAGCCAGCACCTGCGCAGCGGCGGGGTCGAACACCCCGAGCTCGCGCCCGTGGCTGCCAGGGTGCTGGACAGCATGTACCCGGCGCCGCGGGCCATGCTGCTGCGACGGGGAACCACGTTCGGTCAGGGCCACAAGTTCCAGGGCGTCGATCACCTGCTGTCGCTGGTCGGTACCGACGTCGATGTGTCCACTGTGGACAGCTATTCCGGGGTCGTGGACGGCGGTCCCGAGCAGGAGCGGTTCGCGGCCCGCGAGGTCCAGATGTACCTGGAGACTCCGGAGGGCACGCCGCTGGCCTGGATCGGCCGGTACCGCGGCGGTGGGCTGAACGAGTTCCTGACCGCTCCGGGCACCGTACGGATCGTCGGCGTGCGCCGCGTCGTGACCCGGTACGGCCTCCAGTACCTCGTGCGGTGCCGTGCCGTGCTGCCGGGCGAGGACCCGGGCCGCGGGGATGGCCCCGGACCGGACGCCGGGCCGGGCGGCGGTTCGGGGCCGCGTGGTGGCGCGTCGCCGGAGCCGACGCCGACGATCGGCGTGCTGCCGCCGTCGCTGACCGGCGCGGAACCCGCGGCCGCCGAGAGCACCGGGACCGGCGCGTCCCCGCAGACACCGGACGCCGACCTCGACCCGGTGCCGGACGGGCAGGCGACCGTCGAGGTCCTGAACCTGATCGAGACGCAGATCGCCGCCGTGGCACCCGGTGCCTTCGACCGGGTACCCGAAATGCGGGCCGAACTGACCCGCCGCTTCGGCGGTACGGCCTGGTGGGGCGAGCTGCGCGACCTGCTCGGCGCCGAAGGCGTCCGGATGCGGTACGAGCTGCCGGTCGGGTCGCTGTGGACCGAAAACCTGGACGTGGTCGTCACCGCCGAGCTGGTCGACCCGGACCAAGCGCCGACCGAGCCGAGCACCACCTACGCCTGGCGCGACGCCGACCGCGTGCCGCACCAGGTCCGGGTACGGGTGGCTGTGCAGCGGTCGCGTCCGGTGGGCCGGCCGCTGAGCGCCATCGCGATCACCGCCGCCGACCTGTTCCGTGGCCGCGGTACGCGGTCCGCGACCGCCGCCGCGACGGGTGTCGTTCCGGCGCTGCCGCGTCCCGCCCCGGCCACGGAGGTGCCGGACACCAGGGTGCTGCGGCGGCTACCGGCCGGCACCGAGGTCCTCGCCGTCGACACGGACCGCTACCCGGACGCGTTGCGCACCCTGCTGACCGAGCTGGTGGGGCGGCGGATGGTGACCCGGCACGAGCCGCGCATCGCCGCGGCGACCACGCCGTCGCACGTGGCGGACCTGCTGACGCAGCTCGCGACGCCGGAGGGCGCCGTGCTGGGCCGGTTCTGGCTGTCCGACCACGGCGGCCGGCGCGTCTCGGTACGTGGCTGGTCGACGTTCTCCGACCTGCGGGTCGTCAACCCGTCCGCCGGTACGGGGCCGCACGGGCAGATGGTGGTGGTGCGGCTCCTCGCGCACAGCGCGTTCGAGGCGACGCGCGTGGACGACGACGCCGCGCGGACCGAGACGACCCGGCGGCTCCCGCACGGTCCCACCGGCTACGTGTACCTCCGGGTCCCGGAGCGGTCGCTGGCCGCGATGCGCGATCTGCTCGACGGCGATCTCGGCAGCACGCCGCTCGCGCTGGTCGGCGCGGACACCGGCGCCGAGGCTGTGCACGTCGCCGGCGTACGGCCGGGCCTGGTGGCGGGGATGCGTCGCCGGCTCGCCCGCCGGTCCACCGACGCGCCGGGCTTCATGCTGGACGAGCTGACCGCCGAGGTCGACGCCGCGCTCGACTTCGCCGCAGGCCCCTGGCAGTACGTGGACGCGGTCGCGGCGCTGATCCGGGACCGCGCCGGGCTGGACCCGCGGGAGTACCCGGTGGTCCGGCTCTACACCGATCCTGCCGGCACCGGGCGCGCACCGGTCGCGGCGGACGGCACCGAGCTGCTGCCGGTCGAGTTCGCCCGGCTGCTGGCGCGGGCGCTCGGCGCCGAGATCCACCTCGGTACGACCGGCCCGCGCGGCGCGGTCGACGGCCACCGCATCGGCCCCGACGGCACCGTGTACGAGGAGGCCACCGCGTCGGACGCGGAGCCGCCGCTGTTCCGGACTGGCATGGTGCCGAAGGAGGACGCCCCGCTGACCGAGGCGGACTGGCGGCTGCTGCGCGCGCTGAACCGCCTGCTGTTCGAGCACGAGCAGGCGGTCACCGCTCTCAACGCCGCCGGGTACGCCGGGCGGCTGGCGAACGCCTTCGCGTGGCGGTTGGGCCGCGGTGACGCGCCGGGCCACATCCGGCAGCTGATCCGTACGGTGCAGGCGACCGAGACGCGGATCCGGCGGGCGATGGCGACGCTCGGGCTGGAGGAGAGCCTGCCCGGCGCCGACGTACTGGCCGAGCGGCTGCGCTGGGCGTTCGCGCAGCCGGGCCGGGGGCTGCGGATGCCGGAGTCCGGCTGGGCGATGATCGAGCACTTCCGCGGCTGGCGGCAGGCCCTCGATCCGGACCTGGCCGGCCTGCGGATGCTGGCCAAGCACCACCCGCCGACGGTCACGTGGAAGGGCACCCCCGCGAAGACCTCGCTGGTGCCCGTACCGGAGAAGCCGATCACTCAGCGGTCGATGGCGATCCACCAGCACCGGCCGCTCGAAGCGGGCGTGTTCGACGTACCGACCTTCCGCAACGTGTACGAGCTGGGGTGGACGGCCGGCATGGCCGCGCTGCACCGGGCCGGCATCGACCTGATCAAGCTGAAGCGGCCCGGATTCGCGATCGTGCTGGAGTCCGCCGACGTCGCGGCCGACGAGGCGGCCGCCGAGGCGAACCCGGCGCTACTGGCGCCGGGCGAGGTGCTGCGCCGCCGGTGGTCGACCGACGGCAAGGTCGCCGTGTTCACCGTGGCGCGCGGCAGCTCGCAGGCCGCGAAGCAACGCGCCTGGGACGCCGCCGTCGCCGCCAGCATCAATGAGTGGCGTTCCCCGCTGGTCGCCGCACGCGCCGTCGTCAAGCAGGTCGCGGAACCGGCGATCGCCGGTCTCGCCGCGGCAACCGTGCCGTACGTGGTGGACCAGACCGCGCACCCGAGCGGCCTGGAGGTCAGCGGCGTCGCGCTCCTCGGCATCGCCGCGAACGCCCTCTTCAACGCACTGTTCAGCGGGCCGCACTGGTACACGTTCGGCGTCGACTTCCAGCGCGAGCGCAACCGGCACCGCCGGATGATGGACACGAGCCTCAAGCCGACCGTGCGCCAGCTCGCCGACGACATGCACGCCGTGTCGGAACTCCTCGCCCCGATCGTCGCCGAGCTCGGCGTCACGACCACCCCCGTCCCGGCGTACGTCACGTCGCCGCCGCTCGACGAGGCGGAGAGCGCGGCGTACCGGGCGCGGGTCGACGCGGCGATCGTCCGCCTCGTCGAGCGGCTCCGGGACGACACGCTGGTGCCCCGGAACAAGAAGGGCGTCCCGGTCGCCGCGATGCCGGCGGAGGACGCCGGCGCACCGGCCGCCCGGCCCGGTGCGGTCCGGCCGACCGCGATGACCAACCAGACCGCCGAGACGATGGCCGGGATCACCGACGTCGAGTGGGACGCCGACGAGCGGGTGCTCACCTTCGCGCTGCCCAACGGGGAGAAGATCTCCATCCGGCCGGAGATCGGCGACAACGAGGAGTGGACGCAGTACCAGACCGGCGGCAGTGCGGGCCGGCTTGAGAAGACCCTCGACTTCCAGATGAACCTCGGCAGGTCGACCGCCCGTCTTCCCGAGGGAGACGAGGCGGACGCCGAGATCTGGGGCAGCCTGACCGACCAGTTCGCCGACATCGTGTACCAGGCGTCCTGGGTCTTCCAGAGCATCTCGGGCTTCGGTACGCACGGCAAGGCGCAGGGCATGTCCCTGTCGTTCGAACTGCTGGTCAACGTGTGGATCAGCCTGTTCGTCCTGCACGACCCGGGCCTGCTGCCCCCGCTGGTGGCGCGGCTGATCGCGTACCGGATCGCCTCGGCGGACGCCGACACGCAGAAGACGCTGACGGTCAAGCTCTCCGAGCGGCTCAACGCCGAGCAGATGAAGTTCCGCACCGGGTTCAGCCAGGTGACGGCGCTGCCGCAGCGGGTGCGCATCGGCATGCAGCAGCGCGAGCAGCTCGCCGCCGTGATCGAGGCCGTCGGACGGTTGCACGGCGAACTGACCGGCCGACCGGTGGCGGCGCAGCCCGCCGGGCCGGTCGAGACCGAGGAGATCCCGGACGGGCCGGGCAGCATCGCGTCGCAGGCGTCGTGGGCGCTGGCCGACGCGATCGACGCCACGCCGGGCATCACCGGTGCCTGGGACATCCAGGAGGCGAAGACCGGGCCGGTCTGGCGGGTCGTACAGATCCGGCGCGCACCGGTCGCCGTCGGCCGCGCCGCGTACCTGCGTCGGCCCACGCTCACGTTCCGGGTCCGCGTCGAGCCGTCGGTGCCGCCGAACTCGGTGCGGGTGGTTCGGACCAAGACACACGAGATGTCGATGCTGGTCTCGCCGGACTGGACCGACGGTGAGCTGTCGACGGTCGTCCGGCGGGTCCTCGTCGACGTCATGTCCGCCGAGAAGTACATGGCGCCGCGCCGCAAGGCGGAGCTGGCGAAGCGGGCGGCCGTACCGGCCTTCGGTACCGCGGCGATCAACCTGATCACGGCGATCGCGCAGGGCAACACGACCGCCGTCCCGACCGAGGCGGGCGCCGCGACGTCCGCGACGGTGGACGGCGTCAGCCAGATGTTCACCGTGCGGAAGGAGTTCGACAAGGAAGGCGACGTCTACACCGCGGCCACCAAGCTGGCCCACGCGGTGCCTGCGGACTACGACCAACTGACCGGTACTGGCTACCGGACTCTCGGGGAGAGCGCGGAGCTGATCCGGGCGCAGGCCGAGCGGGACGCCGCGGATCCCGCGTATGCGGCGGTGGCCGACGATCTCACGGCCCTCGCGGCCTATGCCGCCGCTGACCGGACGCTGTCGCCGGAGGAGCTGTCCGCACGGTTCCGGCGCTTCGTCGCCGACGGCGGTCTCGGCGACCTCGACACCGAGTACCTCGGTGACAACCTGTACAAGGTGGTCGTCGAGCGGTCGACCTCCCGGATGAAGGCGCTTGGTCGGGGCCGCCATCCGGAGATACTGCTGGTCCGGTACGTCCCCGGCGAGATGGTCGAGGACCTGCCCGAGATCCTGGACCGTACCGGCGCCGAGTACGACCCGGACGAGCTCCCGGACCGCACGCTGTTCATGCGCGGCGAGGACGACGCCGACTGGTACGCGGTGTCCGGGACGGCGGACGCGGAGCACGGGTTCGCCGCAACGGCCGAGGGTTTCCGGCGGGTCGCGGAGATGGCTCGTCGCGGCGCCACCGGCATTCCGGAGCTGGGCGACCACCTGACCCAGCTGACGTTCTGGCAGGGTGGCGCCATCCTCAACCGGTTCACGACGATGGCGCTGACGGAGCTGACCCCCGCGCACGTGGCCGAGCAGATCCCCGTGGCGATGCTGAGCATCTACCTGGGCGCGCTCGCCAGCAACTGGCACAACCTGGGTCACGAGATCTCCCGGTGGATGGCGAACCGGATCCGGGACTACTACGGCTACTCGGTGTCGCCGTTCCGGGTGCAGTTGGGCGCGTTCCTGACGGCCAGCCTGGCGATCCGGCTCGAACGGCTCGACGCCCGCCAAGCCCGCCTCACCGAGCTCACCGGCCGACCGCGGCCGGAGTGGCCGGCGTGGCAGGGCGAGAAGCTGCCACCGGACTACCTGGACGACGACCCGAGGGACTCCGACGACCCGGACGACCCGGACAGTCCGAAGGGGCCCGACGGCACGCCGCCCACGCCCCCCAGCCCGGCGCCGGTACAAGGCATGGAGGCGACACCCGGCGACCCGGCGGCGCCCGTGGCCCTGCCCGAGCCCGCGCCCGTGCTGCCGTCCGGTGATCCGTCGACCCCTTCCGATCCCGCGTCCGCGCCGCCGTCGGGTGGCCCCGGTGACGGCGCATCGGTGCCGACGACACCGGCGCCGGACCCGGTCGCCGACCTGCTGGCCCGGCTCCAGGAGCTGCGCGACGACCCCGACCTGACCACCAGCGCCCGGGTACTCGCGGTGCACGCGCTGTGGGCCGGCGCCGACCCGGCGGTCCGTGACGCCGCGATCGAGGAACGCCCGCAGCTGGTCAGCGCCGTACCCGGGGTGCTGAGCACGGACGCGATCCGTGCCAGCGACCGCACCCTCGACGCCGGGATCGAGGACGTACGGGCCCGGCTGGCGACCCGCGCCGCCGAGCTGGCCGACCTTCATCTGGCCGAGGACGACGACCCGGACTTCGGATCGCTGTCGGCTCTGCTGAAGACGCTGGTGTTCATGGCGACGCCGGTCGCCCGCAAGGTGTGGCAACCGGATGGCACGGTCCGGGTCGTCATGCAGCGCCGCCGGTTCATCCACCTGGAGATCGATCCGGACGGGCCCGGTCATGTCGTGGAACTCGTCGGCGCCGACCTGGCCGACGCCGACGCGGCCATGCAGTTCTGGGCCGGCACCTGGCAGAGCCTGCGGACCCTGCCGTACCAGGTCCGCCGCACCGAGATCGTGCACGACGCTGCGGCGGCGCTGGTCGGCGGCGACCCCCGGCTGGCGCTGCTCACGGCGCTGCCGCCGAACCTGCCGCAGGGCGTGCCGGGCACGGTGCCGCAGTCCCGGGTCCGCGCCGTCGCCGACACCGCCGAGGCGCTGACCCTGGCCGTACAGCTGGAGGTCCGGCCGGGCACCCGGTTGACGATCCAGTCGCACAGCTACGCCAACCGGGTCGCCCGCGAGCTGCGGGAGAGTCGCCCCGACACGTTCGCCAACATCCCGGTACTCACCATGGGCCCGCCCGTGTCGGTGCCCGGCAGCGACGTGTACACGATGTTCAACGCGCGGGACATGACCGCGCAGATCCATCCGTTCGGGCGTAACGCCTGGCAGCCGGGGGTCACGCGACTGTCGGCCGGCGACGCGCAGGGCCACCCGTCGTACTGGGACGACCCGACCGCGGTGCGCAACATGGCCGCGTTCGCGCTCGGCGGTACCCACCCGCTGGTCGTGATCAACCCCGGCGACCCGGACCCGAACAACGGCCCGGCGAGCTTCACCAACGCGCTGCGCGCCATCCCCTTCGTGGTACGCGAGATGCAGGAGGAGTCGGCGCCGCAGGACGTGTCGCCGCGCACCCTCGGTACGGTCACGCCGGAGGAGGCCGCCGCGCTGCCGGCGGGTCCGGGACCGCGGCACGCTCGACCCAACGCCGCGGGTACCGGACTGACCGGCTCGGGTACGCCCCGGCACGCGCGGCCCGACGGCGAGCCCGGGCCGACCATCGGCGCCCTGCCGCCGCCGGTCACTCCCGACACGGAACCCCGCCCCGACACCACGACGGCAACGCCCGAGTCCGCGCAGCCCGAGACCGCGAAGCCCGAGGCGGCCAAGGGGGAGTCGGGCGAGGGCGAGACGAAGACGGTACTCACCGGCGAGGTCGTCTCGACCGGTGCCGACGCCGCGGTGCAGGAGACGCAGCGCCCGGACGACGCCGACGCGTTGCGGGCCGAGCTGCACCCGGGGAAGCGGCCGGCGTTCACCGACCACGATCGGGCACGCTTGGCGCGGCTGCTGGCGCTGGCCGAGGAACTCGACGTTCTGCGGGTCCGGCTGCGTGTCCTGGTCGGCGACCTGGTGCCGGACGGCCGGCCGCTGCTGCGCGACGTCCCACTGGCCGAGCTGCCCGCGACCGAGGACGTGTGGCTCGTCGTTGACCGGTGGCAGTCGGCCGAGGAACAGGTCCGCGACCTGCTGCACGGCACGGCGGTGGGCCGGGACTTCGGCATGGCCGTCGAGGAGAGCGTTCCCGGGGCCGGGACGCGGCGTGGCTGGATCACCGACGAGCTCGCCGACCAGCCGGCCGCGACGGAGCTGGTCACGCGGCTCGGGCGGCCGGTGGACAGCCCCCGCGCCGCGGTGGCCGCGATGCGGGGGGCGCTGCTCGGCGAGGGGATCGACGGCAGCTCCATCGAAGCGACCGACGAGCCGCCGGTACTGAACGACCACGTCCTCGCCGGTGCGTACGCGACGCCGCCGGTGGTCGACCTGACCGATCCGCTGTACCAGGACGTCCTGTTGGTCTCGCCGAAGGAGGGGCCGTTCGAGACGGTCGGGTTCACGGTCGCGCTGACGCAGGGCCGTACCCCGGCAGGCCGTCTTGTGCACAGCGAACTGATCATGGGCAGCCAGTTCCGGCTGACGGCCCGCGCGGACGCGGACCCGGCCGAGGTGGCCGCTGCCGCCCGCGCCGAGGTGGAGCGGCTGGCGGGCGAGTGGAAGTCCGTGATCTCCACGGTGGTCAGCCACTGGCGCCGGGACGCCAGCCCGGCGACGGTCGCCGGCATCGTCACGGTCCTGATGTCGATGGGTGGCGGCCCGGCGATGTGGGCCGGTCCGGTCGCCCGGTCGGTGATCGAGGCACTCGTCTCCGGCCCGCTGGCGTACGTGTTCACCCGGGACAACGTGTTGGAGGCGCAGCGCCGGGACCGCGAGCTGGCCCGCCTGTCCGGTAACCCCGCGCAGTGGCAGCTGCTGAACGAGCTGGGCCGCGGCGACGGTGACCCGCACGTACGGACCCTGAACGAGCAGGAGGAGGCGCACCTGCTCCGTCGGGTCGGCGACGCGATGCCGCTCCTCGCCGAACGGCTGCGGAACATCGTCGCGAAGCGCCTGCCGGCCGGGTACGAGGGGCTGCCCGAGGACGACGAGCACGTCCAGCACGAGATGCTCCTGCAGAAGCTGCTGACGAACGCGCAGATCGGATACGACGAGGAGACCGGAGTCGTCACCGTCGCGGTCCCGACCCGGTTCGGTGCGCGGCGGTTCGCGCTGCGGGGCGGGGTCGGCGAGTTGAGCACGCCGAGCTTCCGGCTGACCGACTTCCCGCTGAGCGACCGCACCGCGCAGTTCGAGCTGCTGTTCTCGCCGAACATGCTCGACCCCGTCACCGGGGACGCCGATCCCGCCGTCATCGCCGAATCGACGCTGCATCAGTTCAAGGACATCATGCAGCAGCGCGACTGGATCATGTCGATGATGCCGAGCCCGGTGCGGACGATGCTGTCGCAGTGGTTCAGCGCCCCCATCGTCGTGGCCGCCGTCTGGTACGTCGCGGGTGTGCTGATGCACGATCCGGAGCTGGCCCGGATCGTCATCGCGAACGACGCGTCGCGGCGCCTCACCCGCGGCGCGCTCGAACCGCTCGACAAGCTGATGGACACGATCGCCGGCAAGAAGAACCAGACCCACACGTTCGGCTTCCGCTCCAACCCGTTCACCGGGTGGACGAAGAAGCAGGCGAAGATCGAGGTCGACCTGCTGCGCCGGCAGATCCGGGGCGGCGCGGGCATCGCGGCGCAGATCCGCAACCTGGCCGGCGAGCCGGAGCCGCCGCAGTTGCTGCCCAAGCAGGTCCGGCCGGTCGTGTCCTTCGTCCTGGGGTCGCATCCGGACCTGACGGTCAGCACCCTGGACGACGGTCGGTTGCGGCTCTCCGTCGCGCTGCGTTCCGGGAAGTACCGGGTCAAGCGGCGCCGGTTCTCCCTGGATCTGCGCATCTCCCCGTCGATCGAGCCGGGCTACGCCAAGCTTGTCGTCACCGGGTACGACGCGCTCCAGCTCACCGTGTCCGACACCTGGACCTCGGTCGAGGAACTGCACGAGACGATCGCCGGGTTCGGCGACGTGATCGGGAAGGTGGCGCGGGCCTTCCGGTCCCGCCGGTTGCGCGGGCCGATGAAGAAGTCCTTCGGCGACGCGCTGATGGACGCCGCGGTCACCCCGATCCTGTTGGCGGAGGGCAACCGCAACGCCATCGCGTACGACGCGCAGTCGGCGGCGAACGCGGGCACCGAGGGCGTCACCGAGACGGCGCTCGCGCACAACGAGCTGGCCCGCGAGACGGTCTCGTACCTCAAGTTCCACACCGCCGACACGGACCCGACGTGTGACGACGTCTTCGCCTACCCGGCGTACGACGAGCGGCAGTTCCGCGCCGCCGCCGCCCGGCACCTCCAGTTCCTGGAGTCCCGGATGGAGGACTCGGCGCTGGCCGACCTGCTGCGTCCGCTGCGGGACGAGGTGCGCGGGTTGTCGGCGTTCGCGCCGGAGTCGATCACGCGTGGTTTCCGACGGATGGTCGTCGACGGGTCGCTGGTGGAGCGCATCGAGCGGCTGCGTTCGCTGACCGAGGTCGGCACCGACACGTACCGGGCGCTGATCAGTCCGATCGAGTCCGGTACCGGCCGGCTGCTGAAGAGCGCGCCGCCGGTGCAGCTGACGTTCCGGGTGTTCCACGGCGACCTGTCGGCGGACGACCCGGGCACGGTCACGATGTGGCCGCTGCAGCGCGACGCGGACGTGGCGTTCGCGGTGCCGGGCGGCGACCCGGAGTCGGGCCTCGCCGCCCTCCTGACCACTCTCGACGGGTACGTGACGTGGTGGTCGGAGCTGCCGCTGGGCATCGCCGACCGGCGGGCGTTCGTGGACAACGCCTTGCGGACCCGGATGCCCGCGGTCACCAACCAGGCGGTCAGCGGCCTGACACACGGCCACAACATGTGGATCGCGCTGTTCGGCACGACGCCGAGCATGGTCGCCCACACGTACGCGGGGATGGTGCTGGGGCGGGCGAACTCGGTCGAGGCGCGGCAGGCGCTGATGACCGCCGAACAGACCCGCAACCGGTACGGGTACAGCCCGACCCAGTGGCACCTGCAACTGTTGCTGGCGCAGCGGCGTGCGAGCGAGGCCCGCTGGGCGGCGCTGCGCGAGCTGGTGGACCGGACCGCCGACGCGCTCGTCGCCGGCGCCCCGCGTACCGGCGAGCCGCGTCCGCTCACCGACGATGAGGTACTCCCGACCGCCGCCGCGTTCCTGCGGCAGCTGCCGAACGGCGAGTACCGGCTGGTCGGTCCGGACGAGCCCGGTGGCGCCGCGCCGGAGCGGTCGGAGCTGCGCGCCGGTGACCGGACCGTGATCCGCGTCGAGTCCGACGGCGAGCGCATCTACCTGGGCGGCCGTTGGGGTCGGGACGACGCGCACCGACCGGTCCGGCAGGGCGGGTTCACGATCACCGGACGCCAGGCCGGGATGGTGCTGCGGGAACTGCTCGGCACCGTCAACGCCGGCCGCGCGATCGTGGTGGACGGCTGCGAGGCCGTCGACCTGGCGTACGACATGGCCGCGGAGGCGCACCTACCGGTCGTCGTCCCGGACACCCTGACCTGGTTGGACAGCGCGGGCAAGCGGCACCTGGCGCCCGTCGACGAGACCAGCCCGTACGCACGGCCGACGAGCGCGGCCACCGGGCGCTGGTGGCTGGTACTGCCGAGCCGTGAGCGTGCCCTGTTCGACACGTCCGAGTGGTGGACCGAGCGCACCCGCTGGAACGCCGACGCCCTCACCGAGGCACTGACCGAGCGGGCGGACGGCTACTCGTTCGACCCGACCGCACCGCGGCTGCCCGAGCAGGAGGGCGCCGTCACGATCGACATCCGCCGCGCCGCCTACGGGGACCCGAGGTTCCACGTGCCCGCCGCCGACGGGGCGTACCCGCTGTATCCGGGGGAACTGGGCGAGACGCTGCTGGCACTGCGCGACGCCGGCCGGATCGCCTTCGACGGCGACACGGTGCTGCGGCTCAACACCGGCAACGGGTACCTGCGCACGATCACCCCGGAGATGCTGTCGGAGCTGGCCGTTGCGCTGCGCGGCGAGGTGCACGCGGTGGCGGCGCTGGTCCTGGACGCCGACGGGCGTGAGACCTGGGCCGCCGTACGCCACGACGGTGAGGTGCTGACCGGCGCCGACCTCGGCTGGGCCGACCCGGTCACGCTCGTGCGGCCGTTCAGCGTCGAGACACCTGCGGTCCCGGTCGCCGCCGGCCCTACTGTCCACAGTGGACAGCCGTGGTGGCACGGCACCGAGTGGGCCCCCGACGCTCCCGATCTCGTACGCCTGCGCAAGCTCGCCGACCGCGTTCGCGAGGTCGCCGCGAGTCGACTGGCACCGCCGGACATCGCGCCCGACCTGAACGGATGGGTGAAGAGCGGAACGGCCGCATACCAGTCGTTCCGGACCTTCTGGCGCGAAGGCGCGTACGCCAAGCTCCACAACGCCGTGAGCTCCTTTGCGGACGCGTACCTCTCCGACTGGCGAATCCGGCAGGCCGGCCAGCTGATCCTTCAGCTGCTTCCCAACGCGACGGCAATGCTCGCGGAGACTGCGGGGAAGTTCGACGAACTGGCCGGTGCCGACGCTTTCGTCCGTCGTACCCAGGAGGGAGAGCTCGGCCTGCCGGAGGACGGCCCGGCCGATCTCGTGGAGGCAGCCCGGCTCACGCGCGTCCTGGCCGGCGAGTTCGAGGCGTTGTCGGACGAACTTCGGACCTTGGCCGATACCGGCCGTCGCACATCGTGGCAGGACCCCGAGTTCGAGCGCCTCTACGAGCGGCTCGGCGCACTTGGTGCGGACGCGGACGACATCATGCAGAAGGCGGCGGCGATACTTCGCGTCCGCGAAGCGATCACCCCCGAGGATGTCCCGACCGACCGACTGCGCACGTTCCTGAACCGCACGGCCACGCTCGGCTTCGGCCTGGGCGATGGCGAGTTCCGCTGGATGCGGACGACCGGTCCGGCGGGTAACCGGGATGTCTTGTGCTGGGGGGAAACCCTGGTCTGGCGGCCCTCCGACGGCCACCACATGGTCACCGTGGATTCGCCGACGACCGGTCGGCCGATCACCGCTCTGGTGCTCTCGCCACGGTGGATGTTCGGCGGTGAACCTCGCCATCGGTTGGTCCCGGCCGATCCGAGCTTGGCCCCGGACCTGCTCGACGACGTGGACCTGCACTCGAACGCCGTGCACGGACCGCCGACGTGGTACCCGGCCGAGTCCTGGCCGACCGCACCCGATCTGGACGACGACGCCGCGCTCCGCGAACTGGAGAAGGTGAAGTCACCGTTCGGTGCCGGCGGCGGTCGATTCTTCGGATCCGCCGACTTCCTGCTCGGCGGATCCGTACCGCTCGGTGCCAAGTGGACTGCGGTGGACGTGCACGGAAACCCCAACAGCCTTGTCGTCAACGGGGCGGGGCGCGGTCAGCTCGCCGTCTCGTGGGGCCAGGCAGGAAGGCTGCTACCGCGTCTGATCGAACGCCGGGAACGCCTGTTGCTGGTGGCGTGCAACGCGATGGCGCTTGGCGATCAGCCAAGCTCCGCCGCCGAGTTGGCCACGTCGATGAAGCTCACGGTGGCCGGCGTGACCGGCCTCGCGACCGTGTCCGATCAGGGCCTGTCGGTCACGTTCAACAGCTCACGCTCGCTGGAGGCGCTGCCCGGCGTTGCCGGTGTCCTGGACGTCCACACCCCGTACGGACTGCGGCTGGTGTTCCCGTCGGACGACTGGAGCGCGGTACAGAACTGGTGGGACGTCGTGCTGGACATCGCCGACGAGATGTTCGGCGATGGTGCGTCCGCGGAAGACGCGCCGCTACCTGACGGTGGGACACCCGGGGGCGAGGGGACCAGCCCGGACAGCGAGTCGCGACACGGCGATCGATGGACCGACCCCCAGGCGGTACGAGCCCGGCTCGGCCGCGTCGGCGCCCAGGTACGTGACCGGCTGCTCGTGGGCCACCCGGACCGGACGGCGATCGTCGATGTACTGGCGGACGAGCTGCGGGGGATCGAGTCCCTGGCCGTGGCGGGGGCCGGACTCGCCCGCAAGGCCGACGGCGCGCTGACCGAGACGCTCGTGCAGCTCAAGAGGTTGCTGGTCCGACCCGGCGGGAAGCCGGACGACGCGACATTCGAGTCGGTCATGTTCGGGCGGATCGGTGGGCCGGTCGGGCTGCGCGGCGCCGTCAGCTCGGTACAGATGGCCGCGAGTCACCTCCACGGAGTGGGCTCGCCCGCCACCCCGTGGGGCCTGTACCCGGGCCTGCGGTCGACGGCCACCGCGTACGTGGCGCGGGCCGACCGGCTGGTCGACTCCGCATGGTCGATGCTGGACGACGTCCAGCCCGCGTTCGACGCGATCGCCCGGACCGGTTCGTACGATCGGCTGGGTGCGCTGGTGGAGCGCCTCGACGGGGTGCTCGCCTCCGTCCGCGGTCTGCGGCGTGAGCTGGACGCCGTGGTGGACGAGGCCGACGCGCTGACCGGTGAGCGCAACGTCGGGGCGATGGTCGACGCGGCACTGGCCGACTTCGCGGGACTCGGACTGGGCGTCGGTGAGCCGAGATGGGAGAACGACGGCTCCGACCCGCAGCTGTCGTGGGGCAGCCAGCAGCTCTGGCCAGCCGCCGCGTCGTGGACGGTCAATGTCGAAATACCCGAGCTGGCCCGTACGGTGACCGCCCTGGTGCTGCCGGTCGAGATGGTGCCGGGCAACGAGTCCGGGCACCTGCTCGTGCCGCTCGACCCGGGCCTCGACCCGCACCTGCTGGACGGCGTGCGCCTGGACTCGCCGAGCGTCACCGGGCCGCCGCGGTGGATCGGCGACGGGCCCGAACCGACCGGTATCGACCCGGTCTTCCCGCCGGACCCGTCCGGCAGGTTCGGACCACTGCGGGACCTGATGCGTGCGGTACTGACGGATCAGTCACGCGGGCCGCTGCCGCCGGCGGGTGCGCTTCCCCCGACGCCGGCCGAGATCCTGGACGGCTACCAGGCGGAGTACGCGGCGCTGCGGTCGCGGGAACGCAGCGCGCACCGGCAGCACGCGACCGCCCGCGCCGCCTTCGCCCGACGCCAGCTCCTGGCCCGGCCGAACGCGGTCGGCAGCATCATGCTCCGGTCCGCGGACCAGCGGGCCATCGTGGCCTCCTGGCGCCAGATCGCGGCGTGGGACCCGTCGGGTGAGGCGGGGACCGGCGCCTGGCTCATGGCCGCGGCCGAGACGATCGCCGGCCACGAACGCGAGCACGAGCAGCTGGTCGCGGCGGTGCAGGCGGCGACCGGTGCGGCCGCCGACCGCGCCGACGGCCCGATGGCCGAGAGGTACCGCCTGATCGCCGACGCCTGGCGCGAGCGCGCCTCGGCCGCCGAGCGGCAGCGGTTCTTCGAACGGATCGCGGCAAAGGGCATCCTGGCCGCACAGACCGGCGCGGAGGTCCTGGCCCAGCTGCCCCGCATCGAGTACATCGAGAACGAGATGGCGATCTGGGCGTCCGTGGAGACGTCCGGGTTGCTGAAGGCCGGGCACGCCGCGCGGCTGGCGCCTGCGTACCGGCGGTACCACGAGCTGTTGGACCAGTGGCTGGCCGATCCGTTCCGCGGCGCGGCGCCGGACTTCGGGACCGTACGGCGCGTGCTCGACGCGTTGGCCGACCTCGCCCAGGCCGAGATCGCGGTACAGCGCGGGCTCACGGAGCGCCGCGACGATCCCGACGCGGCGCGCGACCGGTACCGTCGCGCCGTGTCGGGGCTCGATGCCCTGGCCCGCGCGACGCTGCGCGTTCCGGGGCTCGCCGACGCCCTCCGCGGTCTGGTCGGGCTTTTCGACGAGGCTCGCCTGGGCACGGTCCGCGCCGCCGTCGCCGAGCTCACGTTCGACCGGCTCGACATGGACGCCGTGGATGCGTTGGCCCCGGCAGCGCGCCAGCTCGCCGCCAGCGACCGTGTCGTGGACGGCGCGATCCGCCAGGTCCTCGACGTACTCGGGGTGGGAGGCGACGAGCGGCGGCCGGAGCAGATCGCGGCGCCGTTCCTGCAGCCGGCGCCGCCCGAGTGGGTGCAGGGCCGACGGCAACGCACGCATCCCGTGCCGTCCGTGATCGCGGTGCGGAGCCTGTTCGACCGGCAGCGCACGGGTTCCGATCCCGACGCCGTACGGGGCGCGATCAACCGGGCGTTCTGGCGGCCGAGCGGCTGGTTTTCGACCCCGCAGCCGAGTACGGCCGGTCCGGATGCCGCGATCGGCTTCTCCGAGGCGTCTGTCGAGTCGGGCCCCGACGGCGCGCTGTCGTTGTTCGTCCGCCGGGCCGGCACGAACGACTGGGCCAACGCCTTCCGGTTCGACGTGTCGGTCGGCCCGGTGGCCGGCGGTGACGCCGAGTTCCACTACGTGGACCACCCGGTCCAGGGCGGGCGCGTTCGGGTGCTGGGCCGGATCGTGGTGTCCGACGCGATCGGCCTGGACGGTCTGCATCTCGACGTCGCGGTCGGCGCGGCGTTGAGTGCCGCCGCGGCGGAGGCGGTCGTGGCGGTCACCGGCGACGCCCGGTACCTTCGCGATCCGGCGGTCGGACGGCCGGACAGCCGCCAGCTCGCGCCGCACGTCCCGGCTCGCCTGGCGCAGCTGCACTACGTGGCCGCCGTCTACCAGACGGCGCTGCGCGACGGGGAGCCGGCGCGGGCCGCCGCGCTCGTCCGTACGATCGAGGAGTTGGCGCGCGAGGCCGGCTGCGAGTGGCGGGCGTACGACGTGGCGCACCGTGGTGACCTGGTCGCCTCGGCGCCGATGGACATCCCGCGCGACGCCTGGGACGGCGTCCGGGTCTTCACCGACGCGGACCGTGACCGGCACCGGCTGATCCTGCGCGACGGGCTGTTCTACTACTGGTCCGACCCGACCAGGCGGTTCGACAGCCGCGACGTCGACCCGTACGGCTCCGGCCGCATCAGGTACGTCCTCGGCGCCGACGACCACTGGTACTTCCTGGCGGACGGCTGGCCGGACAGCGGCGAGCCCGTCACGCACGGGTCGTTCTTCGGCGGCGCCCCGGTACGCGCGGCCGGCGAGTTCGAGATCCACGACGGCCGGCTCGCCTACCTGGACGACTCCAGCGGCCACTACCAGCCGAACCGCCTCTCGCACACGTCGCCGACGCTGGACCGGCTCGACCGCGGCGGCGTGCACTACCGCTACCAGCTCGCGCTGATGACCACGTTCGACGGCCGGACCTACCTCAGCAAGATCAGTGACGACCAGGTCCGCAGCGCCGGCGACGCGCTGGGCCGCGCGATCCAGGATCTCGCCCGCGACATCCTCGCCGGCGCCGGGAATCCGGCCGTCCGCGGTATCGAGGACCTGGGCGACTTCCGGGTGCGGATCGACCTGGTCGACCGTGAGTCGGTGGAGATCGACGCGTTCGGTCCGGTGCCGGCGATCGTCGCCCGCAACCTCTGGTGGGACGAGTCGCAACTGTTGGCGCGCCAGTGGCTCACCGAGGCGATCGCCCGAGTCGTGTCGAGCGCGCCACCGCCGACGCCGGTGCGGGTCGACACCGCCACGAACCGTGCGGCGGTCGCCGAGTCGGTGCACCGGGTGCTCCGCCGGCTGGACGCGGAGTGGACCGTCACCGAACACGGCGACGACGCCGTACTCGTCGCACCGGAGCGCGGCACCCGGGTACTCCTGCGGGTGGCGGTCGAGGGGTTGGCCGAGGACGAGGTCGCCCGTTTCGTACCGACCGACCCGACGTTCCGGCGCCGCTGGATGGGCCTGCGCCGGGTGCAGGAGATCGTCGTCCAGGACCGGCTCGTCGGCGACCCCGAAGCGCTGGACCGCCTCGTCGAACGGACCCTGCTGTTCCTGGCGGCCGAGGCGGAGCACCGGGCAGGGCGACTGGCGCCGCGGACCGGCGACTCGCCCGGCCAGATGTTCCGCGACCGGGCGCTTCCGAGGTACGGGGAGTACCAGCCGAGTGTCAGCGAGAAGCGGGCCCTGCGCGATCTGCGGCTGCTGGTCCGGGACTACCGGGCCGCGGGCGCCGGTCGGCGCCGCGAGGCACTCGGCCTGGAACTGAACGCGTGGCTGCGTACCTGGTTCACCGACCAGGGCCTGACGTACGACCGCCGTCTCGCCGGCCGCCGCGAGTACGAACGGACCGGTCGGTGGCAGTGGCTGGTCGACAAGGAGGTGCCGGACTTCAGCTACATCCACTCCCAGATCGTCGACACCGAGCTGCCGGAGCCGGCCGCGACGCGGACCGAGCCGGAGGTGCTGCCGGCGGAGGACGCGGAGGCCGTGGAGTGGTGCCTGCGGTTCATGGAGCGCACCCCGGCCGGTGTGCACCTGTACGGCGCGCGGGGCGAGACCACGACCGACGACGCGCGCCGGACCGAGGCGTGGCGGGTCCGCAGCAGCCAGGGCGACAGGGTCCGTCCTGGCCCGGACACCGAGCGGGTCGTCGACGTGGCCGGCGACGGCCACGCGTTCCTGGTCGGCGGCCGGGAGATCAGCCCGGCGCAGCTCGCCTCCGCGGTACGGGAATGGTTGCGGCGCAACGGACTCACCGAGGACTGGGACGGCAAGACGCACGTGCTGGCCGGCTGCACGATGGGCGTCGGCCGCGACTCGGCGCCCGCCGGACGGTACGCGGCGAGCGCCGGTGTGCGCACCCAGGCGTTCGCGCGGCCGGTGTGGAACAGCGAGCAGGTGTCGCCGGATCTGCCGCGCGGGTACCTGATCGCCGCCGACATCGACGAGTCCGACCTGGGCGGCCGCCCGGGCCGGATCGACCCCGACGTGCACGAGTGGCGCCCGGACGGGACGTACGCCGGCACCAGCTCGGCGATCCCGGACCGGCTGGTGTCGCGTGCAAACGACGGTGCGACGGCCACCCCGACGCACCGCGGCCCTGCCGCGTCGCAGCCGGATCCGTTGGTACGCAAGGCGATGCGGTTGCTGGCGCGCGAGATCCCGGCGGGTGTGGCGATCACCGTCGACCCGGCGCGGCTGGCGGAGGCGGAGAAGCTGCCCGCCGACGGCGACGAGTTCCGGGTGGTACTCGACGGCTTCGAGATCGCGGGGCGGCCGTTCACCGCCGAGGATCTCGCCGACTTCCTCGCGGCGGAGTACGGCGCCCAGCTCGCGGACCGGGACCTGCGGCTGTACACGTCCGACGCGCCATTCGCGGAGAAGCTCCTGCCGGTTCTGCCGGTACGTGACGTGCTGGTCTCGGCTGTCGACCCGGCCCTGGTCGGTGGCCGGGTGCTGTTCGTCCGGCACGACACCCCGTCGGGCCGCCCCGCCCCGGTGCGTCCCGACGGCCAGTACGGCTACTGGTGGCGGCGCAGCCGTACCGGCGGAGAGCAGTCGCTGGGCAGCGAACCGGGTCCGATCGGTCCGCGGGACGCCACCCCGGACGACGCACTCGCGGAGCTGCAGCTCTCGCATCTCGCCGACAGCGCCCAGGTGTTCCCGGGCGGCGTGGCCTTCTGCGCCGCGGACGATCCCCGGTTGCCGCAGTGGCGTCGCCTGGCGCGTTCGTCCGAGGACTTCTGGGTGTTCGTGGACACCGACCGGGACGGCTGCACCGTCCCGACGTCGACCCAGACCGTGCTGCGGCCCGCGCCGGAGGACGTGGCCGACGTCGTACTGGCGCTGACCGTGGCGCGCGACCCGGCGGACCGGGTCACGCTGCGCGGCACGATCCGGTTGGAGGGCAACGAGACCGGCGGTGACACCGGGTGGGCAGCGCGCTTCGCCCGCCGCGTCGGCCGGCCGACCGCCGGGCCGGACGGCGTCGTCCTGCGGGACGGCACGACCGAGTCCGTGGTGACGTTCGACGACACGTCCTTCGAGGCGCTGCTGCGCGGCACCGGGGAAACCGCGCCCGCCGGCCGCCTCCACTGGTACGACGGTGACGGCGCGCGGACGCCCGACGACCAGCGCCCGTCCCACGACGGTGAGTCGGACGCCCGCCCGGACCCCGTCGAGGCGGCGCTGGCCGACGACGCCGACACGGTGTGGCACGGGCCGTGGCGTACCTTGACGGCGCTGCCCGACACCGGCGAGTACCGGCTCGGGAGGACGGACTACCAGACCCTGCTGGCAGCCGTCGGCAAGGTGGTACCGGACGCTCTCGCCCTGGTGCTGGAGTCGACGAAGGATCCGAACACCGGCCGGGTCGGGATCGCGGTCGACGGCGAGCCCACGGACGCCGAGCAGGTGGCCTCGTTCTTCGGGCAGTTGGCCCGGATGGGCATCCTGGAGCTCGACCGGGAAGCAGACGGCAGGCCCGTCGCGCTGTACCTGAACCACGGGGGGCTCGGCCACGTTCCGCCCGCCCGCGTCCTGGCACAGGCGCTCGGGCTCGACGTCGTCGGTTCGGTGGGCCAGTTCGTGTCGCACGAGGACGGGTCGCTGTGGATCCGCACCTACTCCCGCGGCCGCTTCGAGGATCTGCCGGCCCGGTCGCCGCTGGCGTGGCGTACTTTCCGGGCGTTCACGGGCGAGGAGGTGCCGCGCTCGTATGTGGCGGTGAAGCACCGGCCCGGCGTGTACGGACCGACGGTCGATCCGGCGGTGGAGCACGACATCCGGCAGGCGATCGTTCGGTTCGCGGACGGCTTCGGCATCCTGGCGCCGGACGACCCGCGGCGTGACCTGTGGGAGGGGCGTGGTTCGAACCCGGGCCAGCCGTACACGGTGGTGGTAGATGCCGACGAGGACGGGTTCCGGCCGCTGGGATACCGACTGAGTCCGGCCGAGCTCGCGACGATCCTGGCCAATGCCGAGCGGGACGGGCTGGTCAATCTGGAACCCGCCGGCCGTGAGCAGCCGGTGCTCCGGGTCTTCGCGCCCGCGGCGGGTGCGCAGCGGCTGGGCGACGCGGCGAGGCCCGAGCCCCTCGCCCACGAATTGGGGCGCCGGTTGCGGATCGTCACCGAGGGCCCGGTCGGTGCGCCGGTGCACGGCGAGGACGGCTCCGACCGGGTGTACGTCCTGGACGACGGCGGCCACCCGCGGGAGTTGCCCGCCGAGCGGGCCTGGCGGCAACCGTTCATGCCCGACGACGAGGCGGATCGGTGGCTGCGCCAGCACATCCGCCGTACCCGGAGCGGGTTCTCCTTCCACGAGGAGGGTGACCCGCTCGCCTCGGACGCGGAGCGGATCGGGCCGTTGCCGGACGCGGTGGTCGTCGACGTGCGTGGCGTCGGGCGCAACTTCCTGGTCGCTGGACGGTTGGTGACGCCCGAGCAGCTCGCCAGGGCAGTGCCGAAGGAGCCCGGCGTCCGACACGTTCTCGTCGGCTGTGCGGCCGAGATGCGCGTCGGGGGCGGAGCGCTGACCGCGGCTCAGCGGTACGCGCGGGCCGCCGGCGTCGAGACGATCGCGGCAGACACCGAGGTGTGGAACGCCGAGTGGTGGGACGAGAGCAAGCGTGGCCTGCTCTACGCCGCCGCCATCGACCTGACGGACGGCTACGCACGTCCCGGCGCGCAGGGGCGCTGGTGGCTCGTGTCACCGGATGGGACACGCACGGTGGTGGACACCGGTCTGCTGCCGAACCCGTCCCTGCTCCGTCCGGCTCGGCGCCAGGCCCTGCCCAGACCCGGCACGCCGGTCCACCGCGGAGCGGCACCGGGCGGGGAGCGCGACCCGTTGGCGGCACGTGCCCTGGACGCGTACACGAGGCGGTCGGTCACCGGGCTGGTGATCGGTGACGAGACCCGAAGGGAGAGGGCGGACCGGCTACCGGTGGTCGCCGGCAGGCTGACGCTGGTGCTCGACGGTGACGACCGCGGTGTGAACGTCGCCGGCCGGTGGATCGACGCCGCCGACCTCGCCGCGTACCTGCACGCCGCCCACGGCGCGGAACTGTCCACTGTGGACGAGATCGTGGTGTACCCACGGCGGGGCGCAGCCGACACCGGCGTCACCTGGTCGGGCCTCGCGCAGGCGCTGGGCGTCACCCTGCTGGTGACCGACGAACCGCTGGCCCGGCACGCGATCGACCGGGACGCCGCGCTGTTCCCGTCCGGCCACCGGTACGACGCGGAGACCGGGGCGGGGACCGTGCTCGGGCAAGCCTTCGGGTGGCGGATGGACCGCGTCGCCGCCGCGCTGATCGCCGACGGCTGGGTGCATCCGATGTCGTGCGGTCTGGCTCTCGCCGCACCCGACGACACCCGGTGGCACCGGTACGACGAGCTGTCCGGTGTGGACGGTCGTGGGCTCCTGGTGGTCGACATCGACGACGACCTGTTCCGGGCGGGCGACTTCCTCCTGTCCGGTGTCGAACTGCATGCGGTGCTCGAACGCCTGGCCGCGGCCGGTGCCATCGCGTTCCCGGCCGCGGACGCGGTGGTGGAGCTGGAAGGCCACGACAGCGCCCGGACCGCCGCGCCGTCGACCACCGTCACCTCGCTGGCCGCTGAGTACGCGGTGGCCAGCGGCCGTCGGGTGCGCGCGCCGTACGGGCTGGTGTTCCGGGAGGACAACGGGATCCGGCACGTCCGGTACCTCGACGTCGACGCCGGTCGGCTCGTCGGCGGCCGCGACGTCTGGTACGGGCCGGACGGCCGGGAGACGGCGCCGGAGGAGGACCTGCTCGGGCCGGTCGACCTGTCGGCGTTCGGCGTCGGCACCGACGACGCGGGCGGGCTGTCGGTGGCGGACCTGCTCCGGGCGTACCTGGACGCCCAGACGAACCGGGACGAGCTGGAGGAGGACGGCCCGGTCGACCAGACGGCGGCCGCATCGGAGGTGGCCCGCCGTTCCCGCGCCGCGCTGCCGCCCGGCTCGGACACCCGTGCGATCTGGAACGCGCTGCGTCCGGTGCCCGCCGGGTACGTGGTCGGTGGGCCGGCCGGGCTGGCCGACGCGGCGCTGTCCCTCCCGCCAACCCCGAACGAGGTCGCCGTCGTGGCCGCGGGATCGGTGGAGCCGGTGGAACTGGCGGACGAGCTGGGCCGGCTGTCCGCCGACGACGTGATCGACCTGCCGTACGCCGCGGACCCGGTCACCGGGGCCTCCGGCCTGGTCCGGCTGTACGCCGACGACGCGGGTGTCGGACGCGGTGCCGCCGCAGCGGCCATGGCGTGGGCGATGGTCGGCCCGGACGTGGCGGGACCGATCGGGAAGTGGCGGGTCACCGCCGACGGCTCGGTAGTGGTCGACGTCGCCGTGCACGACCGGGTGGTGACGCTGCCGGCCGACACCCCCGAAGCCTGGGTGCGGTTCGCGCACGGCACCGGGGCGGTGCACGAGGGTTCCGTCCGTGACCGGATCGTGGCGTCGCTGCTGCGGCACCGTGCGGCGGGTGCGCGCATCAGCCCGCGGTGGCGGGAGGACGAGCACCAGATCGTACTGCCGGTCGCGTTGGCCGCCGGGGGGCTCGGATTCGACCTGTCGGGGCTTCGGGTCGAGCCCACCGACCTGGCCTGGGCGCTGCGCCGGTTGGCCGACCTTGGCCTGCTGCCGCTCGCCGGGCGGACGCTACGGCTGGACGTGGGCCCGGCCGCCGCCGACGCGATCGCCGTCCCCTGGTTGGCGCGGGCGCTGGGCGTCCCGGTCGTCGTCCCGGCGGCGGAGCTGCGGCACGACGACCACGGCGAGGGCCCCGGCCGCCACGTCGTGGACGTACCCGAGCTGTGGCGGCAGTACGACGGGACCGGCACCGAGACGCCGTATCAGGTGCCGCCCGGTGCGGAGGACCGTCGGGCGATGCTTTCCCTTGCCGCGCAACGGGATCAGGCGACTGAGCTGCCCTCGCCGGTTCCTGCCGAGGCACCGGACCTCGTCACCGTGCCGGGGCGGGAGATCGGTGGCGGGGTGTGGTGCGTGGATCCCGCCGAGCTCACGGACATCTCCGAGCTGGTCGCCCTGACCGCGCAGGACGCCGAGGGGTACGGCGCGCTGATCCGCTCGCGGCTGCGCGAGCTGTTCGACGGCGGCCCGGTCGACCTGGGATTCACGCTGGCGCTGCGGTCGGCCGAGGTGGGCGTCGGCCGGACCACGGTCGAGCTGGCCGTCGGCCGGCCGGACGGTCGGCACGTCGGCTTGCTCCGCCTGACGATCACGTACCACCCGGGGCCGGCGGCCGACCCGCGCGGCAGCTACGTCGTGGAGTACTCGGAGATCGACCTCGACCTGACGGTGGGGGACCGCAACGAGTTCCTGATCGCCTTCCACGACGAGGGCTTCGCCACGTACCTGCGGAGCAAGGGCGTGGCCGCGGTGTACGCGAACGGTGCGGGCAGCGCGTTCGCGGATCTCGGGTTCCACCACACGGCGGGCTGGGCCGACCGGCACCTGGGCGAGCTGCGCCAGGCGTACCCGGGGGTGGTCGGCGGGATCGCGGCGCTTGCCGCCGTGCTGCGCCGCGGGGAGACGGCGGGCCGGTTCACCGACACCCGCGGCCGGTCCGTCGACCGCGCCGAGGTGCTGGCCGGGGTGTACGAGCTGGTCGACGGGACGTCCGAGCTGACCGGCGCGCTCCCGGTGCCACGCGACCCCGCGGGCGAGTCGTGGGCGGACCTCGCCGACCGGTACCGGGAGGCGGTCGATCTGGCGGACATGCTGCGCGCCGGCCGGTTCACGATGGCCGAGTTGCTCGCCGCCGGCCAGGATCCCGAGGTCGCGTACGACCTGTCGCTGCTCGGCGCCCGGATCCTCGACGCCTCGCCGGTACGGTCGATGCAGTGGTTCTCGCCCGGTGGGAACGGACCGTCCGGCACGGGCCCGGGCGTAAACCCCACGGACTTGGCGCCACGACGCGATGCCCGACCGGGCACGGATCGGGGCCCGCGGACCGATCGTCGGCCCGGCGCCGGCCAGGGTGCATCGCGGCCGGGTACGGACCGGGATCCGCGCGCCGCCTTCCGGTCCACTGTGGACGGTGCAGGCGAGGTCGTACGGGTGCTGGCCGAGCCGGGAGAGATCGACGGCTGGCTGGCCCGCAACCGGGTGTCCGACGTGACCGGCGGTGTGGCGTTCCACCGGCCCGGCCCGACGGCCGACTTCGCCCGGCTGGTACGGCGCGACGAGCGCGACGGCGAGCCGGTCTTCGACATCGACATCCACTACGACGAGGAACGCGACCTCATCCGCGCCGGCGCCGACGATCCGGAGGGGATCCGGCCGGAGGACTTCTTCCGCGCCGTCGCTCCGCTCGTACCGCGGGGCGCGACGGTCCGCGTGCTCGGCTGCCCCGCGCACGTTCTCGCCCGCCGCGCCGCGATCCTCCTCGGTGCGGCGTGGGTCGGCCCGGCCCGCGTCATCGGCGGTACGGAATGGACCTGGACCAGCGCGGACGGTGAGGTCGTCACCGCCCGCCCGGACCGTACGTCTCCCGCCGGCCTCCCGGAGCCCGGCACGCCCGGCACCTTCGTGGTGTACGACGAGTCGGGCGCGGTGGTCGACGTCCAGGACTCGACCAGCGCCCGCCGGGACACGACCTGGGCGCCCCGCGGGATCGACGGCAGCCGCGATCCCAACGCCGTACGAGCCACGCTGGACGAGCGTCGCGCGATCGTGGCCGAGTGTGTCGCGCAGTACCTGGCGGCGGATGGCGAACGGCGGCGACTCACCGAGCTCTCGGCGACGGCCGCGGGGTACCGGAGGGCGCTGACGGAGCTGGATGCCCGGCGACGCTTCCGGCTCAACGCCGACGTTCGCCGGGCGCTGGCCGCGGTCCGTGCCGAGTACCGGAATCGACCGGCGCCGGACGAGCCGAACCGGCGATCGGTCCGCGCCGCCGGCCGGGCAGCGCAGAGCGCCCATGCCGCGAGCGCGGGGTTCCTGGCATCAGCCAGCGAGGCGGCGCGGACGCTGTACACGCTCGGCGAGGCGCCCACGGACCTCATGACGCTGCTGCGCGCGCCCGACCTGTGGCAGGTGCTGGGCACGGCGGAGGAGAGGCTCGCCGCGCACGCACGCGACGCCGCGGAGTACCGGGCGCTCGTCGAGATGGCCGGCCGGCTCCTCGGCCCCGGCGTACTGCCGGACGATGCGGCCGACGAGCGCGCGCACTGGTCGGCGCGGCAGGCGCAGTGGCGCGGCGAGCTGGCCCACCACGAGCGGATCGTCCGGTTGGCCACCGGGCTGTCGGCGCGGGTCCGGCCCGCGTTCGAGGCGGACCCGTTCGCTGCCCGGTTCGACGGGCGCGCCGAGGTCGAAGGGCTGGAGAGCCTCTTCCCGCTGCTCGACGCGGTACGCGAGGTGATGCCCCACGCCGACGACACCGCTGGCCCGCAGGACCGGGACGACGCGGCGGAGCCCGAGGACGCTGGCACCCGCAAGCGCGTACGGGTCCTCCGGCAGCGGTTGGCGGAGGCCGACGGGCGCGTGGACCTGTGGATGTTCGCCTCGCTCGTACTCGACATCGCGCAACGCAGCACGTTCGGCAACCAGACCGCGACCGGCTACCTCGGCCGCGCCGAGCTGGACGCCGAGCTGGACTTCCGCCTCGCCGAGGCGCTCGCGCGGCACGGCGCGGTCTCGCCGTGGGGCGACCTGCCGCCCCGACCGCGTGCGGCCGCAGACCGACTGGTCACGGCCACCGAGGAGCTGCTGGCCGACATCGCGCTGCTCTCCGACGGGCTCGACGCCGTCGACGACTTCGACCGGGACAACCCGATTCGTGGCATCGAAGCCGACGTGTCCGCGGCGATCGCCGACCGTCGCGGCGGGTTGCGCCGGCTCAACCCCGTCGCCGCGGTGAACCGCGGGGCCGTCGCCGCGATGCTCGACCGGCACGAGCGGCGACTGCGCGCGCGCTGGGCGGCGGCCACGACCGGAGCGACCCTGCGCAGCGCACACGCCGCGTTCACCGACGCGTCCAACGACCTGCGTCTGCTCGCGGCGTACCACTCGGGTCTGCGTCGGGAACGCCAACCCGGACGAGACGAGGTCGACGCCGTCGCGTCGGAGCTGTCAAAGGCCGCCTACGAGATCCGTGACCTGGTGCGGACGTACCGGGAGCGGCACCGGGAGGCGGTCCGCGCCGAGATCGGGATCGCGGAGCTGGAGGACGTCCTCCGCGCGCTGGAGGAGCAGGACACGCCCGAGGCGCGCGTCGCGTACGACGCGGGCCAGCTGCGACTCACCGCGGTACGGAACAGCCGGGATATCGCGATCCGCGAGACCGCCGGGCTGCGGCGGACGCTGGCGGATGTGTTGCGGTCGGTCCGCCATCTGGCCGCCGGGCTGGAGGCGATCGACGACCCGAGCGTGCGGACGGCGCTCACCCCGGTACCGGCCGGCTACCTCGTCGCCGTCGGCGGGGACGCGCTGGCGCGGGCCGTGGCGGAGCCGGCCGACGAGCGGTACCGGCTGGTCGTGCTCGACCTGCGGGACGGGCGGGTGTGGTTCGGGCCGTCGGGCATGCCGGTGGCGGACGCGGTGACCGAGCTGATCGGGCTCGCCGACGAGCTGGATCTCGGGCCGGACGGTACGGAGATCCGGCTGGAAGCGGACGGGTTCCCGGCTGCGGAGGCGCAGCGCCTCGCCGACGGCACCGGTCGGCCGGTCCGGTTCCGGAACGAGGCGGGCGAGACCCGGCGCGCGGTACCCGGCGGTGGGGACGAGCCCCGACTCATCGTCGGCGACGAGGCACCGGCCGTCGACGTACCCGACGGGCCGACACCGGCGGAGCGCATCGCCGCGCTGATCGTCGAGTACGAGCGGGTCGAGCAACAGGCGGCGGCCGAATACCGGATCGGCGAGGCCGATGACGGCTTCGCGATGCAGGAGCGCGAGCTGCGCATCGCGATCGAGGACCTGGCCCGCTACTCGACCGGCAAGAACGCGCACGCGAGCGCCGACCGGTTGCGTAAGGACCTGGTGGGCCTGCGCGCCGCGGTGGCGAAACGGCACAACGCCGTGGGCGACGTCGCCGACGACGGCATGTACACCATGATGGATCTCGGGCCACTCGTCGGGGAGCTGAAGGACGCGTACGCGGCGTTCGGTCCCCGGGCCGAGGCGGACGCCTACGCGGTGTGGAGCGAGCGGTACGCCGCCGTTTCCCCGGCCCTGGCCGAGCCGTCGTCGGCCGTCGGGTACGGGCGGCTCGCGGACCTCGCCGAGGCGGTGTCGGCCTCGACGCACCTGGTCGACGGCGACCCTCCGGCCGATGACGGGTGCCCGCAGCGGTACCGGGGGTTCTGGACCGCGCTGCGCGACGAGAACCGCTGGTACCAGATCCGGGCGTTGCGTGAGGCGGAGATCGGCCGGGGCCGGCTCGCCGCAGCCGAGCGGGCGATCACCGCCGACCCGCTCGCACCCCGGATGCCGGGCGGGTCGACGAGACGACCCATCCTCGGCGGGCTGAACCGGCTGATCGCCAGGCACGCGGGCGCACCGGAGTCGCTGCGGGCACTGATGCGCGGGCACGTACCGCCGGACCTGCCGGGTGCGGTCGGCCGGCTCATCTCGGCGCTCGCGGCCGAGCGCGGAGAGGGCACACCGGACCCCGCGGCCTGCCGCGAGACCGACCACTGGCTCGGTGTCGTCCTCGCCCTGCTGGACGCCGCACCGCCGCACGCCGACGGGTCCCTGGCCCGGGCGGTGCGCGACCTGATCGACCGGGCCACGGCGACCCAGGCGGACCGGTTGACGCTGGGCCGGGCCGGCTCGGTGGCCGAGAACGAGGCAGCGGTCGGCGCGGTGAACGCCATGCGCCGGGCCGCCCGCGACGCCGTGGGGCGCCTGCCAGGGCCGGTGGCGGCGGTGTTCGATCGGTTGTACGAGGCCGTCTCGGCGGAGGTCGCGGACGGCGCCGCGGTCGTCGAGGTGCTGGGCGAGAACACCTGGTACACCGAGGACGGTCTGCGCGCCGTACGGCTGGCCGCGGCCCGCGTCACCGGCTCCGCGTACTGGACGGACGGCGCGGGGGAGCACGGGAAACTGGCCGCATCGGTGCTGCGCACCGCCGACCGGTATCTCGCCCAGCACGAGCTGCTGCTGGGAATCCTGACCCGGACGGCGCGCAACGACCGGCGCCTGGACCTGGCGGAGCAGGCCGTCACCGAGGTCGAGCGGGTCACCGCCGTACCGACCGACGGCGGCCCGCCGCGACGTACCGACGAGGCGTGGGCGGTGCTCACCGGGCTGCGCCGGTACCGGACCGACCTGCTTCTGGCGGGGGAGCGGCTCGACGCGGAGCGGGCCGCGGCGACCGGAGCGCTGGACGTACTCGCGCGTGAGATGCACGGGTACGTGTCGTCGATGGCAACGCTCGACGGCGGGGCGGGTCGTCCCCGGGCGGCGCTGCCGGCGGCTGACCCGCGGGTGACGATCCTGACCGACCCGGCGGACATCACCGCCTGGGCGGAGCGGCACCGGGTCCGGGGCGTACCGGCGGGCGGCGTCGCGTTCCACCGGGCCGGGTCACGCTCCGAGCGGTTTGCGCGGCTGGTCCGCCGTACGTCGACGGAGGACGGCGCCCCCGTCTTCGACGTGGACGTGCACTACGACGCGGCCCTGGACCTGATCCGGGCCGGGAAGTCGGATCCGGAGGGCATCCAGCCGGAGGCGTTCTTCCGGCAGGTCGTCGCGCCGCTGGTGCCCCCCGGGGCGCCGGTGCGGTTGCTGGCCTGCCCTGCCGCGGGGCTGGCGCGGCGGGCCGCGGTCGTGCTGGGCCGCCAGCTCGGTACTCCGGCGGAGCCGGCGCCGGTGCGGGTCACCGGTGGCACCGAGTTCACGTGGACCGGCGCCGACGGGACGGTGATCAGCGCGTCGCTCGACCAGTCCTCTGCCGAGGCGCGGCCGGCGATCGACCCGGACGGCAGCACCGACGGCGACTTCGTCACGTACGACGAGCGTGGCGCCGAGGTGGCCCGCGAACGGTCGCCGCGGGTGTCCGCCGGCGGCGACTGGGAGATGCGCGGCGTCCGCAGGGGAGCGGTACACGAACAGGACCCGGTCGGCCTGCCGCAAGCGGACGCGGCGGCGAACGAGCATGCGGCGCTCGCCGCGCGGTTCCGGGCCGAGGCCGTGGCGCCGGTGGGTGAGCCGGTCGGCCGGCGCCAGGAGCTGGCCCGGCGGTTGGCCGCCGCGCACGCGGAGATGGCGCGGGCGCTGGACGAGATGGCGGCGGAGCGTGCGACGGTCGAGCGCGTCGAGGCCGTCGACGACGACCCGGCCGTCTCGCCCGAGTCGGCCGCCCTGGTCGCGCTGGCCGAGCGGCGGGACGGCCTGCTGACCGACGCCGCCCGGCAGGCCCGTGAACGCATCGCCGAACTCGCGGGCTGGCTCGACTGGTACCGGGTGCGGATCGACGAGCTGAGCGCGGCGTACGAGGCGCTGCCGGCCGAGCCGCGTCGCACGCTGCGCGCGATGCCGAAGTCGAAGGCGCGGACGAAGCCGGCGGAGGGCGACCTGCCGTCGCTCACGGCGCTGCTCGACGATGCGGTCGAGGCACAGCGCGCCGGTCGCCCGCTGTCGGTCGCCGTACGCGCGCTGCTCGTCGGCGAGGACATGACGCACCGCCAGGGCATGGCGCTCGGCGAGTACCACCCGGGGCACGCGGCGCGCCGGGCCGCGGTCGCCTCCTGGCTGCGGCGCAACGCCGCGCCCGAGGTCGCCGAGTACGTGACGGCGCAGATCGCGACGGTCGGCGCCGTGGAGATGGCACCGGACCCGGTCGTCGCGGCCATCTGGGCCGAACTGGGCGCCGACGAGGTCGACGGGGCGCGCATCCGCCCGAGCCACGAGCCGCCGGTACGGCCGAACCGCCCGGGTCACCGTGGGGGGCGGACCGCGGTCGTCGGTGCCGACGGCGACGACGGCTTCCACGGCGTGTGGGAGATCGTGCCGAGTCCGCAGCACGCCGGCGATCTGAAGATCGGGCGGGGGCAACGGTTCCTGGTCTGGTTCGACACCGCCGCGCTGCCCGACGGCGAGCGCATCGCGCTGGAGGCGGTGTCGCTCACCGAGTACCGGGTGACGGTCGCGGCCGGCATCGACCCGGCCATCGCCCGTTTGCTGGTACGCGAGCTGCTGTCCGAGACGGCCGCGGGGTGGCGTGCCGGTGTCGCCGATCTCGCCACGCACACCGTGCGCGACGGGATGCCGGCCGCCATGGGCGGCGCGTCCGGCGTGCTGGCCGCGCTGATGGTGGGCGCGCCGCAGCTGCTGCCCGGCGTCCTGTTCGGCGCGGTGTTCCGGATGGCGGTGTCCGGCATCGTCAACCGCGACTTCGGGCTCGCCAGCGTGGAGGGCTGGTACCGCACCCAGCGCGCCCTGAACCGGATCGTCCCGCCGCTGCCGCGTCCGCTGCTCACGGCGCTGGTACGGGCGTCGGCGGAGACCGCGGACCCCACCCTCCGCCGGTACGGTCGCCGCGCGGGCGAGCCGCCGGTGTACCAGCTGCCGCGGCCGTTGACCGCCGCTCAGCGCGAGCAGTACACCGAGCGGTTGGCTCAGGCAATGCGCCGTGCCGCCGAGCTGCTGCGCGCGGATCCGGAGCACGGCGGCATTCCGGACTTCCGCGACGTGAAGCTCGTGGAGGGCGGTGCACACGGTCCCGGGCTGGAGATCCGGTTCGGTCCGGGGCGGGGCGGCCGGACCGTGGTCCTGGACGGCATCGACATCGCCATCAGCGGGGACAGTCACTTCCGGGCGTCCTCGTACGACTTGCTGAGCAACAGCTACCACGGCGATCTGGTCATGTCGTCGGCCCACGTCGAGCAGTCCGTGGCGGAACTGGCCGACACGATCGCGGGCGAGCTCGCCTGGGAGGCCGTCCGGGATCTGGTGAACCTGCTCGGCGGTATGCCGAGCATGCTGCGGATCCTGCTCGGCGCCTGGGCGAGCGCGCCGCTGAGCCTGTCGATGCTGTTCACGGTCGCGCTGGGTATCTGGCACGACCCGCAGCTGGCGTGGACGCTGTTTCCCGCCGAGGTCGCCGCCCGACTGAGCGACTGCGTGGTGCAGCCCGCGGCGGTGTTGGCGGACAAGGTCGCCGACCGGGCCTCGCTGTCCTCCCAGAACCGCCGGCTGAACGTCGGCAAGCTGGAGAAGTCCGACCTTGCGGTGCTGCTCTCCGACCTGCACGCCCTGGCGGCCAGCGCCCGGGACGCGACGATGCTGGCCGACGGGACCGAGCCCGCCGGCCACGCCGATCCCGAGCTGGTACTGGACGCGGCGCTCGACGTGCTGCGGCAGCGCGACGACCTGACGGTCGAGGTGACCAGGACATCGGCGCGTACGGCCGAGGTGACGATCACGTTCGGTCGGGAGAGCGGGCTGCCGGCGCCGCGGCGAGTGGTGGGCGACCTGGTGTTCGTCGAGGCACCCGAGGAGGACGGCGTCACCGGTCCGTACGAGCTGATCGACCTCTACTCGTACGGCATCGGCCGGTTCCAGTTCCGGCTGGCCGACTTCTCGTCACCTGACGTTGCCGCGCGGCGGATGGCCGAGGCCGTCGACGAGCTGGCCGGCGCGGCCGAGCAGGGCTGGCCGTGGCCACTGCGCTCGTACGTCCTCCGCAACCTGGTTCGGACCCTCTCGCACGTCCTCGCGTCGGGCGTGGCCGGGGTCGAGGGCGGCTCGGTCGCCGCAGTCCTCGCCCGGGACGGCATGGAGTTCGCCGACGGCGTCTCCGAGGGGCCGATCGAGCGGTGGCAGGAGATGAGCAAGGTCCGCCGCAACAACGCCTCCGCCACACAGAACAACAAGACCGACGGCGTGACCGCGAGCAAGCTCGACCGCGCGGTGGCCGCCGGTACCGAGAACATCGCGGCGGCGACCGACGCGCTCGCCCGCCGACTCGCGCCGTACGCGGCGGAGCCCGGCGCGGTCGGGCAGCGCGTCCGGCAGTTGCTGGACGCGCTGGACGTCGTGCGGCCGGTCACGCAGCGCGAGTTCGACGACCGGGTACGCGCGCTGATCCGGGCCGGCCGCCTGGACGGGATCCCTGGGCTGACCGTGTCCCTGCGCGGGGACGGGATGCTGCTGCTGACCCTGACGGGTTCGCGTTCGCTGTGGCGCGGGAGGGCCGACCGGCAGTTCGTCGTGCGGCTGGTCCGTGGCGACCTGTCGGGCGGGCGCGGCGTCGTCACCGACTGGGGCGCCTTCGGTGACCTGCGGGGGATGACCGGCATGGTCCTCGCCGTCCCGGACGGCGACCTGTCCAACGGGCTGCACGGCCTCACGACCCGGCTGTACGAACTGGCGCGGGACCTGGAAGCCATCCCGGACGGCCTGGCCCCGCTGCGCAGCCAGGTCGACAACGCGCTCCGGCACGACGTCGAGTCCGCGCTGCCCCGGCTCGGGTTCGGCCTCGGACACTTCACCGCGACGGCGGCGGCGGTCTCCGGCTCGGTGGTCCTCAACACGTACGGCGGCACGGTCGCCAACCGCTGGTGGCAGCGCCGCAGCAGGAACTTCCAGCACACCAACGAGGTCACGACCCTGCGGTACCTGATCGCGCCGCACGAGGAGCAGGCGGCGCTGGCGGCGCGGCAGCGTACCGAGCAGACGGGCCGGCTGGCGGGGCTGGCCGTGCTGTGGGACGTGGCGCGGGGCGTGCTCGCCGAGGCCGGCGCCCCGCCGTTGCCGCCGCTGCCCGGCGGATCCGACCCGGAGTCCGTTCAGGACGCGACCGAGACCGCGCGGAACCACCCGGCCGGCCTCGCCGGGTACGTTCGGGCCATCATCGCCGGGATCGACGACACCGACGAGCTGCTCACCCGCTACTGGTACCGGGAGTTCGTCGGCGGATCGGCCGAACTCGACGAGGCGTACGGGGACGGTTCCGAGCCCGCCGGCGCGGCGCCGTTGTCCGTGCCGGAGCTGCTGAGCCTCGCCGAGCAGCTCTGGCAGGACGAGGACCTGACCCGCGACCTGGGCCCGCACGAGTTCTGGCACCGGATGCCGATGGTCCCGGACATGCCGGTGTTGACGGTCGGTCGACTGCGCCGGCTGTTGCGGGACGACGCGCACGACGGGCCGGAGCGGACCGCGCTGCACCGGTTCGTCGCCGGTGCGGTGGGTCGGCCCGTCGCAGCGCTGGGGCCGCTGACGCTGGTGCGCGGTACGGGCGCGGTCGCCGGGATGTCGTCCGAGGCAGTGTTCCTGGCCGCGGACACCAGCGGCAGGCCGGTCGTGGCGGTGAAGGTTTTCGACCGGGTACACGACTTCGTCAGCGAGTTCGCGTCGTACGCGGGGCAGCAGGGTAGCGGCCTGACCCCCGAGATCCGGGGCGTCGCCGGGATTCCGACCGTCGAGCCCGCCGGGGTCTCCGTCCTGGTGATGGAGTACGGCGGCGAGCAACTGGGCGAGTTCCTCGCCGCGATTCGGGACGCACCGGCGGACCGGCGACAGGCCGCGATCGCCGACGCGGTCCAGGCGTACCGGGACGCCGGCGGCTTGTTGGCCCGGCTCGGCACCGACGGTCCGCCCATGCCCGGGCGCTCGTGGAACATGACCACGTCGCTCTTCCGCACCTGGGGCTGGCTCCGCGCATGGTGCTCGCACGACGGGTTCCAGCAGGACTTCGGCTTCGACGGCGGTGCCGTCGCGGCCCGGATGCACGAGCTGGCCACGGCGTTCGAGGCGAACCCGGGGGACACGGCGGCGGTGGTGCACGGCGACCCGCATCCGGGACAGTTCGTCCGGGATCCGCGGACGGGGCGGATGCTGCTCATCGACCTGCCGTTCATGTACCCGTCGTTCGACCGGGACGGCAGGGGGATCGGGCCGGTCGGGTACGACCTGGGTGTGTTCCTCGGCGTGCTGTCGGCGTTCGCGCACAACTTCGACGTGGTGGACGTCCTGCCCGAGCTGCGCGCGGCGATCGAGGCCGGCTACCGGGACGCCGGCGGTGTCGAGCCCACCCCCGAGGCGCTCCGGTACTTCCGGGCGCTGGGCCTGGCGATGGCGCTGGACGGCACCCGCGAGGTGCTGTACGCCGGGCGAGTACCCGACGGCGGCACGGTCGAGCAGTACCGCGAGCGGGCCGAGCGGCAGCTCGCCGAGCTGCACGAGCTGATCGGCCTGACGCGGCAGCCGCCACCGCCCGCCCGGGTACGGCCGGCGACACCACTGCCCGAGCTGCTCGCGCTGGTGTCCGCGATGCGTACCGACGGCAGGAACTGGGACGGTGGCAAGGAACGGGAGTTCGTCGGGCGGCTGCCGCGCATCGCGGGGTGGCCGCAGCGCAGGGCGCCCTTCCGGTCGTTGTCCGACCATCTGGCGGATCCCGAGGACGGCGCCGCCGACCGGGCGCTGCTGCGCCGCTTCGCGGCCGAGGCGATGGGCCGGGACGAGACCGACCTGGCCATGCCTGTCCTGTTCGATCCGGCGAGGGGCGCGGGCGGCGCGTCTGACCACCAGGTCTTCCTGATCAGGGAGCGAGCCGGTACGCCGGTCGCCGCGCTGAAGGTGTTCTGGCCGAACAAGGAGGCGTTCGGTCTGGACGCCGGGGACGAATCGACCTGGGGCCTGGTGTACGAGGTGGGGCCGGAGGTGACCGCACTCGCCCGGCTCCGCCAGTACGACCTGTCGCCGGCGATCCTCGGCCTGGGTGCCGGGCATCGGGCGGGAGACGGGCAGGACGCCGTCCTGCTGCTGGAGTACGGGGGGCGGTCGCTGGACGAGTTCCTGGCGGCGATCGAGGACGCGGCGCCGGGACCCGCGAGGGACGCGGCGATCGCCGACGCGGTCGCGGCGTACCAGGGGGCGGGTGCCACTCTCGCGGCGATGCACACCGAACCGGCCGGTTCCGGAGGACCGGTGGCGGCCCGCTGGCTCCGCGCGCAGCCAGCACTGCGGGCCGAGCGACGGCTCCGGACGTGGGCGACGCTGCCCGCTTTCCAGCAGGAGTTCGGCTTCGACGGGACGAGCCTCGTCAACCGCTACATGGAGCTCGCCGACAGGGCCGCCGCCGACCTCGGGCCCGCCGCACTCGTGCACGGCGACCCGCATCCGGGGCAGTTCGTACGGGACCTCGCAACCGGTCGGGTCCGCGTCATCGACCTGCCGACGATGGACGCCTCCGTCGACCCTGCCGGTCGCCCGATCGGATCCGCCGCGTTCGACCTCGGCGTGTTTCTCGGTGTGCTGTCGGCCTTCGCGTACAACTTCGACGTGTCGGACGTCCTGCCGGAGCTGCGTGCGGCGATCGAGACCGGGTACCGCGACGGCGGCGGCCCGGACCTGCCGCCGGACGCCCTGCGGTTCTTCCGGGCGAGCGGGCTGGCGATGGCCCTGCACGGCACCATGCGGGTGCTGTACATGGGCGCTCCGCCGGACGGCGGCACGAGCGAGCAGTACCGGGACCGGGCTGCCGCGCAGCTGGCGGAGCTGCACGAGCTGATGGGCCTGCCGACTCCCGAGCCACCCGGGCCGGACGGGCCGATCGGCGGCCCGGAGCGGCCGCGCGACGCCTACTTCGACGGCCGGTGGTCGCTCACGAAGTACGGCCCCCGGTACGGCGTCCGCCCGCCGTTCGCCGTCGAGCAACGGTACTTGGCGGGCCTCGCCGCTGCCGACCAGATGGTCGGCTGCGTCGCGGAGACGATCGCGCCGCGGCGGTTGCCGGGCGAGCCACCGGTGTCGTGCACGGCTTGGGCCTCGGCCTTCGTGGACACGCTGCGGGGACGGCCGAGGCGGGCCGACGCGAGCCTGGGTGGCTCCGACGGTTCCCTCCCGATCGGGAGGTACGCGACCGACTGGGAGGCGCTGACCGGTGAGCGCTCGCAGTCCCTCGTCGCGCCCGGTCCGGCCCCCGGCGAGGCCCGGACCGCCCTGGTTCGCGCTGGCCTGGACGCGCTGGAGGCCGCCCTCGACCGGGACGGTCGCCATGCGTACGTGGGGATCGGGCGGGACGACGGCTCGGCGCACATCGTCGTGGCCGTCAACGAGCAGGGCCGGATCCTGTACTACGACGAGGCCCACCCGCACGGTCTGCGTCGCCCGGCGGACTTCTCGGCGGGACGGATCGCCGCGCTCGACGCGCAGGCGTACGCCGTCGACGGCACGCCGCTGCTGATTGACGGCGCCGAGCCGGGCCGGATCGGGACCGGGATCGACCCGTCCCCGGCGCTGCTGGCCAACGAGCCGGCGGGCCCCGGACGGGACGCGTGGGCCGATCGGCTGGGGGCGAAGGCCCGCGCCAACGCCGCCGTACACGCCGCGAAGCTGCGGGAGTTCGAGGCGTCCCGCGACGCCGAGCAGGTCGACTCGGCGGAGTGGCGGGGTTGGGAGTTCTGGGCCGTACGGGCCCGCCGTTCGCTGGCCCAGCACACCGACCTCGCCGCCGGGTACGCCGGGATCCCGCGTACGGGTGGCCCGGACACCGGCCCCCGCGCCGAGGTCGACGCCCGCTACACCGGCGCGTCCCGCGCCGACGTGCTCGACACCGCTGCGTCCGGTGACGACGGACCCGCCGCGATCCGGCCGATCCGCGCCACCGTCGACGGGCTGCCCGGTGGACACGGCATCGAGCCGCCGAGCGTGCCGGTGGTGTTCGAGGCGCCCGGCGGCGACGCGCCGTCGGTGGGCGAGCTGACGTTCACCGGGCAGGGCGAACCGGACCACGAGCAGGACGCTGCGCTGCTCGGCCCGGAGGCGGGCCAGCCGGAGGAACTGGCCGCGGCGCTCACCGGTCTGGTCGCCGCGGTCGGCGACCGTCGGCGTGCTGCCGGCGAGCGACCGGCGTACGGCAAGCAGGCGGCCGATGCCCTGCGGGACCTGCTGCCGGTGGTCAAGCAGTACCCCCGGGCGGCCGGGGTGGCGGAGCTGATCGGTACCGCTCTCACCGCAATACCCGCCCCGCACGGGGACGGCGAGTCCGACGAGGACGACGCCCACATCGCTGCGCTGCGCCAGAGGATCGCCACGGCTCTCGCGGATCAGACGGCCCGGGCTGCGTCCTCGGCTGAGAGGGCGACGGCGGTCGCGTTCACCGGCCGGACTCTCACCCACGTCGACGCCTACGTCTCGACGTCGCGCCGGGCGATCGACGCGGCGCGCGTACTCGCCGAGTGCGGGTACGCCCGCGCCGCCGCGGTGGAGGCGCTGGCGCTCGCCGCCCGGACCAGCGAGGTGGATGCGGTCATCGCCATCCAGGCCGCGCTTGAGGCTCTCGACGACCGGCTCGCGGAGGCCCGCGCCGACAGCACCCGGCGCGGGCGTGAACTGGAGCAGCTGGAGCAGGAACTGGGCCGGCTGGCGACCGAGCAGGCGCCCGGGCCCGCCGCACCCGTCGCCGCCGACGGTCGCGACGCGGGCACGTACACGCTGTCCGGTCTGGTCGCGGACCCCGAGCGGGCGCCGGTGCTGGATTTCGACACCGAGGCGGACTACGCGCGCCTCGCCCGGGCGTACCGGGAGCTGTTCGTCGGGACCGACGGTACGGACCGGACCGCGGGCGACGTCCTACTGGACAGCCGGGTCTGGCTGCGGTTCGACGACCCGGAACGGCCAACGCCGGCGCAGTTCCTGGCGACCCGGCTGGGCCGCCGGGCGGTCACCGACGTCCTTGCGGGCGGCGACGTCGAGCTGACCACGCGGCGTACCCGCCGGACGGCCGATGCCGACCGGGACGGCGCGGCAACGGTCGTGCGCGCCGAGGTCGACCGCCCGCGGGTGCCGTTCGAGGTCCGGGCGAAGTACGGCGTGGAGCGTCGTCTTGCGCCGCTGTTCGACGGCGCACCGAACCCGGATCAGGTCGCGCAGGGCAATCTGGGCGACTGCTGGCTCGTCGCCGTCCTGGCCGCGATCGCCGAGAGCATGCCGGAGGCGCTCGTCGACGCGGTGTGGGAGAACCCGGACGGCACGTACACCGTGCGCCTGTACCGGATGCGCGGCAAGAAGCGGACGGGGGAAACGGTGGAGTTGCGGGTCACGCCGGAGGTGCCGCTGACCGGGGGCGTGGTGCGGTTCGCCGGCCGGGAGGCGGCGCTGTGGGCGTCCGTGCTGGAGAAGGCCCTCGCCGGCTGGGATCTGACGAACTGGCGACCGCGCGTGGCCGGTTACTCCGGGCTGGAGTCCGGCAAGGACCGGGAGAGTGAGTGGCGCAACGTCACGGGCGCGCGCGAGGACAACGCCGGAACGGTGCTCTCGGCCATCACCGGTCGGGCCTCGACGTGGCTCTGGTTGTCGGCGAGCGACCCCGCCGGGGCGGAACGCCGGATCGGGCAGTTGCTGGCCGAGCGCCGACCGGTGATCGCGTCCGCCTGGGAGAAGAAGGAACTGGCCAGCCGCCTGGACACGCGGCGCCTCTGGCAGCTCAAGAAGTACAAGGTGGTCGGGAACCACAGCCATTTCGTACGGAACATCCAGGATAGTGAGATCGTCACGGGCAATCCGTGGGGACTCAGGCACGCGAAGCCGATGCCGATCCCGGCGTTCTTCACGCTGTTCAAACCCGGCGTACTGACCTTGGCGGATCCGGACGATGACTGACCCGACCTGCATGTACGCGGAGGAGAACGCCTGATGGCGGACATCGTCGTCGAGCTGGCGCACGGCACTGTCGCCGTGCTCGGCACGGCACGTGTGGGCGCCGTGGCTGTGAGCACGGACGAGGGTCCGCTGACGGTGGAACTGGCGGTCCTGCCGGCCGACGGCGAGGAGTACGACGTGGAGGTGTCGGTCGGGGAGCGGGTGGCGATCGGTGGCGTCCGGTGGCTCGTCGACGATGTCGACGTGGTGGACCTGGACAACTACGTGGTGCGGCTGCGGGCGGTGACCGACCCGATGCCGTGACGGCGCGGCGCTTGACCGGACCGATCATGCTGACGGTCCCGGTTCGGCGCCGCGGTACTCGGCCAAGGATGATGGACGGGAGTTCGCCGACCCGGCCGGCGCCGGGAGACCGCCTCCCGCGCGGGGCGGTCACGGCGCCGACGAATCTCAGGGAGTGGAACGATGCAGATCGCGAAGATCTTCGACGCGCACGACGAGACGGGCCGGGCGGTGTTCGGACCGGACCGGGAGCGCCTGTCCGACGAGAACGAGCGGGAGAGCCTTGTGCGCTACCTGCGGGGCGGCCGGATGGTGCTGTCGACGACCGGCCGCGACCGGGACCGTCTGGTACCGGAGCGTGGCCAGGTCGTGCCGATGAGCTTCCGTACGGACGGGGACTGGGTCTGGTCCGAGGCCCTCGCGTACTACGTGTCGGAGCACGGCATCGCGCCGGAGCGGGAGCTGCGCGACCACGCCGGCGCGCAGGACTACCGGGTCGCCGAGGTCTCCGACGACGCCGTCCGTGAGGCCACCCGGCTGGTACTGGGGCGCTAGGTGAGCGCGCGGCGGATAGGGTTCGGCGCATGACGCTGTCACGGGCGCGCTCCAGCGCGGAGGCCCATCTGTACATGCGGCTGCAGGCCTGCGAGGTGTGCGGGGCGACGCAGTTCTCGCCGGACAGCTCGGTCGTCATGGTCGACGGCGAGCTGGCCAGCCGGTACACGGGGATCTGCCCGCAGTGCGGCACGGTCCGCGAGTTCACCTTCCTGCTGCCGGACGAGGTGATCTTCCCGAACGAGGAGGAGCCCGAGTTCGGCGACGACCAGCCGTCGGAGCTGCTCGACCCGGGTGAGTGGCTGTGGCTTGCGGACGCCTCGGCCGGGGCGGCGCCGGCGCAGCCGGACGGCCTGTCGGCGCAGGCTCGGCAGGAGGCGCTGATCGACCTGCGGACGGCGGCGGCGGCGGTCGGCGAGGTGCTGAAGTTCATTCCGGACGGTGCCGAGGAGGTACCGTCTGAGGCGTTCCGGTCGCCGCGGGGACGCGCCGTGTACGCCCAGGAGCCGGGCCGTTTCCGGCGGGGCCGGCTGGAGGTCGTGCAGACCACCTACCGGGACATTTCCGACCGTTTCGTTTCCTGACCACCTGCCTTGACCGATCGGTGTTGACGATGTCGTTGCCTTACGCCCGCACCTTCGACGAGATCTACCTGTACCTGGACCTGCGTCCCTGCGTGTGCGGTGAGACCCAGCTCGACGAGCGGGTGTCGACCTCCGTCGTGGTCGACGGGGAACCGGCCGAGCGGATCAGCGGCCAGTGCGCGTCCTGCGGTCGACCGCGCCAGTTCACGTTCCGGATGCCGCCGGGCCCGCCCGAGGTCTCGTTCGAGATCTCGTACGGCGGGGACGAGCCGTCGCGGCTGCTGGACCCGGGCGAGTGGCTGGGCGTCTCGGAGCTGTACGGGGTGGCCGCCGACGAACAGACCCGCGACCTGGACCCGGCCGACGACGAGGCCGTGACCCGGGCGTACTACCTGCTCGCCTCGTCGTTGGCGGCGGTCGACGAGGTGCTCAAGTTCCTGCCGGCCGGTGCCGCGGAGGTGCCGGAAGGCGCGTTCTGGAGCCAGGCCGGCCGGATGGTGTACGAGACCTCGGCGGAGCGGTTCGAGCGCGACCGGCTCACCGCCGAGCGCGCCGAGATCGCCGACCGGGTCGCCGAGTTCGAGCAGCGGTACGGGGCGTCCGACGACGCCGACGCGCCGGACGCCACCGCCGAGCGCGGCTGACCGGCGGCCCGATGGAGTACCTGCTGGCCCGCAGCGTCGCCGAGGCGCGGCTGTACCTGCTGCTGCACCCGTGCGAACGCTGCGGCGAGGTGGAGTTCGAGCCCGACGCGGCGCCCGGCGCCGACGGCGACCAGCTGCTGGTCCGCTATGCCGGCAACTGCCCGAACTGTGGCGTACGGCGCGAGTTCGCGTTCCGGATGCTGGACGAGGATCCCGCCGCGGACGGTGCCGGCGTGGTGTTCGGCGGCGAGCGGACCTCGGCGCTGATCGACCCGGGCGAGTGGCTGTGGTTCGCCGACCGTCTCGCCGCCTCCGTACCCGCCGACACCGGTGGGTTGCCGCCGTCCGATCGCGAGGCGGCCATCGAGGACCTGCGGACCGCCGCGGCGGCCGTCGACGAGGCGCTCAAGTTCCTGCCGGCCGGCGGTGACCTGGTGCCGTTCTCGGCGTTCGTCAGCGACCGCGGCCGCGCGGTGTACGCCGAGGAGCCGAGCCGGTTCCGCCGCGTACGGCTGGAGAACAGCCGCGACGAGCTGCGCCGGCTCGCCGACGAAGCCGCCGGGTCGGGCGCGGGCACGCGGGCGGCCGCGGCGGCGGTGGCCGAAGCGGCGGCGCTGGCCGACGCGCCCGAGCGTGAGGCCGGGTCGCCCGCCGACTTCCGGGTCGCGGAGGTGTTCGACGCGAAGGCGCCGGACGGCTCCGCGGTCATGAGCCCGTCGCACGAGCGGATCGCGGACGCCGCCGAGCGGGAACGTCTGCTGGCGTACCTGCGGGGCGCTCCGGTCGCGATCCTCGTACCGAACCGGGACACCGACCGCTTCCAGCCGGAACGCGGGCAGGCCGTGCCGATGAGCTTCCGTACCGACGGCACCTGGGTGTGGTCCGAGGAGCTGGCCTACTACCTGGAGCACTACGCGTTCGCGCCGGAGCCGGACCTGCAGCTGCACATCGCCGCGCACGGATACCAGGTGCCCGAGGTACCGGCGGACGTGCTGCTGGCGGCGAGCCTGGTGTTCGGAGAGCCGGGCCAGTGACCACCCCGCTGCCCTCCGCCCGGTACGCGTTCCAGCAGATCCACGCCGCCGCGCCGGCACTGCGCATCCGGTACCGCGAGGGCGTGGTGATCGGACCGCACGGTTTCCCGGAGTGGGACCAGTATGCGCGGGCCGTGGTGGAGCTGCCGCCGCCGCTCGCCGGGCTGACCATGGACGAGGTTCGCGTGCTCGGCGTGGTGGTGGCCAACGAGCTGATGGCCCGGGCCGGCGACCCGCTGTGGCAGCCGGTCGAGGACGGCCCGCCGGCCACCCCGGCCGGCTGGACCTGGGCGTACCAGGCGATGACGCGTCGGGTCGCGCTGGTGCCGGCCGAGCTGCACGGCTCGTTCCGGCACCTGGGCGGGCTCAGTACGCTGCGGGTCGATCGCGGGCGCCGGGGAGTGGCGGTCGACCAGCGCGATCCGGTCCCGGTTGGTTTCGCCGAACGGGTCGCCGACGACGCGCTCGCCAAGCTTGAGGAGGGCCTGGGCTACCGGCTGCCGGACGCGTACCGGGAGTTCCTGGCCGAGACGAACGGCGGCCGGCCGCGCACCCCGGCGGTACATGCGAAGCACGGGTTCGTCGCCGACCAGCCGATGTTCGGCTTGGCCCGCCCGGACCGCGCGCAGGACCTGACGTACGCGCCGGCGTGGTTCTCCGACCGGCTCACCGGCGACTTCCTCGCCGTGGGGTACGTCCAGGGCGGGCTCATCGCGCTCCAGGTACTCGGCGACGACGCCGGATCCGTCTGGTACGCCGACGACGACGACTACCGGGACGTCGAGGCGTTGGAGCCCGAGGCGTTCCGCGGGCGACTGCTGTCGCGGTGCGCGGACGACCTGTGGTCGTTTCTCCGCGCGCTTCGCCCGGTGCCGCGCCGGCTGGTGCGGCTCGCCGCGATCGCGGTCGACGGCGGCCACGCCCGCCGGGTCGAGGATCCCAGCTTCGGCGCCGCGCTGCCGGCAGCCCGGCAGGCACCCGCGCGGCAGACCTGACCGGACCATCGAACAACGGCGCACCGTAAGGGGTTAAGCGGCGGAGGGCCGTCGGTAACCAACGACCCGGCCGGCGCGGTGGTTCGTGCTCGGCAGCCCTGCCTCTAGCGAAGGCGGGAGCCGCCGAGGATCACGCCGGGGTGGGCCGGCTGCGCGGCGGCGCGGGCGGCGGCCTGGACGGCCTCGCTCACGTCGAGCGCGCGCACGTCGCGGATCATGTCGGCGAACTCCTGGTGCGACATACCGCCCGGCTGGTAGCGGACCATGTGGCCGTCCTTGACGGCGACGACGGTCGGGATCACCTGCAGCCCGAAGTAGCCGGAGATCTGGTGCTGCTCGGTGATCTCCGTGTCGGCGGTACCGAACAGCAGATCGCGGTGGCGCTGCGCCGCGTACTTGTAGATGGGCATGAACTCGCGGCAGCCGGGACACCAGTTGGCCCAGAACACCACGAACGTGATCGGGTTGTTCCGCACCGTCTCCGGGAAGGCATCTACGGTGAGCGGCACGGTGGCCATCGTCGGTCTCCTTCGGCTGATCGGTACGCACATGGTGCCCGACGGGTGCGACAACCGCGCCCCGTGACCGGGCCGGGCGTCTCAGCGGGCCGTGGCGACCAACAGGTCGTCGAGCGTCAGCGTACGCAGATCGTCGCGGGTGGGCCGCTGGCCGAGACCGCGCAACCGGCCGGACTGGGCCTTGCGCATGCTCTCCAGCAGGCGCCGCGCCTCACGGGCGTTACCGAAGTTCTGGTCGCGCTCGATCGTGCCGAACCACTCCAGCAACGCGTCGTCGAGTCCCTCTCCCAGCAGGTAGTCGTCGTTTCCGGCGATCCGGTTGACGATCAGCACCAGCTCTTCGGGGCTGTAGTTCTCGAACTCCAGCGTCTTCGCGAACCGCGACGCGAGACCGGCGTTGGCGTTCAGGAAGTCCAACATCTCGTTTGTGTAACCGGCGACGATGACGGCCACCTCGTCGCGGTGGTCCTCCATCAGCTTCACCAGCGTGTCGATGGCCTCCTGGCCGAAGTCGGCGCCACCGCCGGAGGACCGGGACAGCGTGTACGCCTCGTCGATGAACAGCACACCGCCGAGCGCCTCCTCGAACACCGTGGTCGCCTTCTCGGCCGTGTGCCCGATGTACTGGCCGACCAGGTCGCGCCGGGCGACCTCCTTGAACCGCCCGTCCGGCAGCACACCGAGCGCCTTGAGCAGCTGGCCGTAGACGCGCGCCACCGTCGTCTTACCGGTACCGGGGGCGCCGGTGAAGATCAGGTGGTGGCTGACCGCACCGACAGCGAGTCCGGCGTCCCGGCGCCACTCGTTGACCTGGATCTCGTCGATCAGCGAACGGACCTCGCTCTTGACGCCGGCGAGGCCGACCATGCCGTCGAGCTCGCGCAGCAGCCGCTCCATCTGCTCGGGATCCTGCTGGGTGGAGCGGTTGACGGCACTGGCGCCGGCCTTGGGGCGGTCGGAGTGCGGGTCGCGCTCGCGTACCTCCGGGTGGGCGCCCTCGTCGAGGAACAGACCCGGGGAGGCGGTGTTCTCGATCCGGCACTCGTCGACCAGGCCGCCGCAGCCGCGGCCGAACATGATGCCCACGCCCTGGGTGTCGTGTACCCAGCAGGCGGACAGCGTCGGCGCGCTCTGGTGCGCCACCGAGATGCCGGCGTCACCGGTCTGGGAGATCTCGCACAGCTCGATCGTCGGCTTGCCGGACTGGTAGATGTAGATGCCGCGGAAGCCGCAGCCTTCGATGGTCGAGTTGCGGATCGTCGGCTTGGCACCCAGTCGGACGATGATCGCATCGTCGGCGATGCCCCGGATCTCGCACTTGTTGACCGTGCCGTCGGCGTCCTCGAAGACCATCCCGTACTGCCCGCCGGTGAACCGGCAGCCCGTCACGTCGGCCACCGCCCCGTCGGTCGCGTTCAGCCCGGGTGCGTAGCCGGCGTGCAGCTCGCAGCCGTCGAGTACCAGATGACCGGCACGTACCTCGACGGTCGCCCGGTCGGTGGACCGCAGGATCAACCCGTGCAGCTCAACCTGGCCGCCCAGCATGTGGACCGCGGACTCGATCGGTGACGCGGCGTTGAGCGTCACGTCGCCGCCGCCGGCCGACTGGAGCGTCACCCGCCGGTTACGCAGGTCGAGCGACTCGGTGTACTCCCCGGGGGAGATCGAGATGACGGTACCGTCGGGCGCGGCGTCCAGCGCGTCCCGAATCGTCGGGTACGCGCCGTGCTGCTGGGTCGAGACGAGGATCGTTCGCGCCATGGCTCCGCAAGTCCGCTGTCGAGGCTGGATACCGCCGGGTTGACCGGCAACTGACACACTAGGGTAGCCGGACCTCTCCGTGCGGAGCCGGCCGTTGTGACGTCGGGGACGGAAGGGGCGAACGGCGACCATGGTGGACTGGCAGCCCGGTACGGACGCCGAACTGGCGATGGCCGCGGCACGCGACGCCGACGACCGCCGGGAGTACTTCCGGCTGTTGTCGACAGCCCCGCTCTTCCTGCCGCTGACGGACATACCGGAGCCGGGCGAGGAGTCCTCGGAGCCGCAACGGTTCGCCCTGTGGGACATGGCCGGCCGCACCTTCCTGGTCGTCTACACCTCCGCGGAGTGCCTGATGGCCATGGCCGGCCCCGGCGTGGAGGGGTACGTGCAGACCGACTACGCCGAGCTGTCCGCCAAGTGGCCGGACCCGGAGTGGTGGCTCGCGGTCAACCCCACGCTGGCGCTCGACTGCTACCTGCCGATCGACGCGGTGCGGAAGGCGGCCGACGGGACACTCACCGTGCCGACGGTCGAGGAGGCGACCGAGAAGGCCGTCGCCGACCCCGATCTCGCCCCGGACCTGCGGGCGCTCCAGGAGCGCGCGGCCGCTCTCGCCGAGGAACGTGCCAGCGCGCCGCCGACGACGCCCGACGCCCAGCCGCTATCCGTCGGTGAGCCACCGGCCGGACCCACGCCGGCCGACCCTGGGCAGGCGGACGCCGTCGACGACCCGATCGCCCCGGCGAACGACACCGAGAGGGAACTGCTGGCCGCCAGCCAGGCCGGCTACCTGCCCGCGTACATGGAGGCGTTGCTCGGCGCGGAGGTGCTCGTACCGGTGGCCTGGCCGGTGTTGAACGTCGAGCAGCTGGGCGAGCCCGGCTTTCCGTGGCGCCCCGCGACGGGTATGGAGTCGCCGACGATCGAGCTGTTCACGTCCCGGGCCCGGTTCGAGGCGGCGTACGACGCGGACACGCCCACGCTGACCGCGCCGTTCATGCTGGTGCTGGTCGCCTGGCCGGACCCGTCGTACGACCTGGCGATCAACCCCGGTGGCGCGTTGCAGATGCGCCTGTCCGGTGAGGCGCTGGAGGAGTTCATCGAGTCGGTGGAGAACGCGCTCGCCGACGAGATCGGCGACACCGAGACCATCGACGGCGAGGCCACCCCGCGCGCCGAGGGCTGACCGGGTTCGCCGACTGACTGTCTACTGTGGACGGTTTTATTACCGTTGCGGTGAGGGCATAGCCTGACGCTGTACGTGTGGGGCGGCGACGGGATGGCGTGATGCGACGCGGCGGCGGGGTCCGGGCCGGGTCGGTGCTGCTGTCCCTGCTGACGCTCGGCGCGCTGGTCGGCTGCACCACGTCCGGCGCGGCCCGCGGTGCCGGTTCCGGCGCGGGTGCCGGGCCGACCGGTGCGGGCGCGATCCCCAGCCCCACCATGCCGTACGAGACGCCCACGCCGACGGTGTCGCCCGGCGCCGACGCGTCCGCCCGCGACCAGATCCTGTACGAGCTGGAGTCCCGGGTGCTGGCCGAAGCCGGCGCGCCGGGCGTGGCGTCCGGCCACTGCGCGGCCGACATCCCGGGCAGCAGGGACCAGCACGTCACCTGCACCGTGCGGTACGAGGATCTGCGGGTGGACTTCGCGGTGCGGGTGCGCGGCGGGCGGATGGTCTTCGGGTTCACCGCGACGCAGCGGCGGGCGCCGATCACCCGGGCCGGGGTGCACGACGCGTTCGCGCGCTACGCGTACGCCGTGGATCCGTCCGCGACGATGCCCGAGCCCGGTTCGGTGCACTGCGACGAGGGTCTGCCGGAGCGCGGCATGGTGGCGTACGACGAGGTCACGCGTTACGCGTGCACGTACCGGATGGGGCCGGATCGGGCGGTGCGCCGGCATGTTCGCGTCACCGAGCAGGGCCCGGTTTTCGTCTGACTCCGGCGCAGGTGCCGGAAACCGGGCCGTTGACGGGATCGTCCGACTGGGGCAGGCTCCGTCGCATGTGGACTCGTGCGGGTCGCCGTCTCGTGGTGGGTGCCGTCGCCGGCTGTCTGGTACTGATGCTCGGGGCGGCGCCGGTGTCGGCCGCGCACGGCGGCGAGGCGCGGAGCCGGGCCGCCGCGGCCGTGACCGCCATGATGGGTTGGTACGACACGGATTCCGGTCGCTGGGACCGCGACGCGCCGTGGTGGCAGTCGGGCAACGCGCTCCAGTCGCTGCTCGACTACGTCGCCGCCACCGGCGACCGGCGGTACCTTTCCGTTGCGGCGCATACGATCGACGTGCAGCGGGCGCCGCTGCCGTGGTGGCCGGAGGGCGGCGGCGACTTCCGCGCCGACTCCACCGACGACACCGGCTGGTGGGCGCTCGCCCTGGTCCGCATGTACGACCTGACCGGCGACCAGCGCTACCTCGACATCGCCGCCGAGGACGAGGATTACATGGGCCGGTACTGGGATCCGGTCTGCGGCGGCGGGCTGTGGTGGGACATCCCGACCCAAACGTACAAGAACGCGATCAGCACGGAGCTGTACATCGAGCTGGCCGCCGCGCTGCACAACCGGATCCCGGGCGACCGTGCGCATCTGGCGCGGGCGATGCGGGCGTGGCGCTGGTTCGCGGCGAGCGGCATGATCGGCCCGGGCAGCCTCGTCAACGACGGGCTCACGTCCGGCTGCGCCAACAACGGCGGCACCACCTGGACGTACAACCAGGGGGTGGTGCTGGGCGGGCTGGCCGAGCTGTACCGCGCCACCGGCGACCGGACGCTGCTGGCGCAGGCGCGCCGGATCGCCGACGCCGTCGTCTCCGGACCCGAGCTGACCCACGACGGCGTACTCACCGAGCCGTGTGAACCGGCCGGGTCGTGCAACGCCGACCAGGCCGCGTTCAAGGGCGTCTTCGCGCGCAACCTCGCCACGCTCGACCGGGTACTCCCGGGCCGTCCGTACCGTGGATTCCTTGCCGTGCAAGCAGACCGGGCGTACGCCGACGACCGCGACAGCACCGGCCGGTACGGGGTGCGCTGGTGCGGACCGTACGACGGGGCGTCGATCGGCAGCCAGGAGTCCGCCGTCGCCCTCCTCACCGCCACCCTCTGACGCGCCGACGCCGGAGCGGTGATGCGGCCACTCCGCGCGCGGCGGTCAGGCGGCGACCGGGTCGGCGACCTTCCGCCGCGGCAGGAGGGCCAGTACGAGCAGGACCAGCAGGGCCGGCCGGTGCGCGTGCCGCCACGCGGCGCGGACACCAGCGGGCTGGGCGGTGCGATAGAAATGGCCCCCATGGGGAGACGTCTGGGCATCGACTTCGGCACGTCGAACACCATCGCCGTACTGGCGCGGGACGAGGGGCCGGCCACACCGCTGCTGTTCGATGCCTCGCCGCTGCTGCCGTCCGCGGTCTTCGTGACCGCCGAAGGAATGGTGCTGACCGGCGCGGACGCCGAACGCGCCGGCTCCGGGCAGCCCACCGGATACGAGCCCAACCCGAAGCGTCGCATCGACGACCAGACCGTGTGGCTCGGCGGACGGGACGTCGCGGTGGTCGACCTGGTGGGCAGGGTGCTGCACCGGATCGCCACCGAGGCGCACCGGGTGCTCGGCGGTCCTGCCGACGAGGTCGTCCTCACCCACCCGGCGGCGTGGGGGTCTGCCCGGACAGGCGTGCTGCGCGAGGCTGCACACCGTGCCGGGCTGGGCGAGGCGCGTCTCGTGCCGGAACCGGTGGCCGCCGCTGCGTACTTCACGGAGGTGCTGGGTCACGTGGTACCAGTGGACACCTGCCTGCTCGTCTACGACCTCGGAGCGGGAACGTTCGACTGCAGCCTCGTGCGCCGCACGCCCGGCGGGTTCGACGTACTGGCCTGCGACGGGCTGCCCGACGTGGGAGGGGTGGACTTCGACGCCGTCCTGCTGACCCACGCGCAGTCCCTCACCGCCGAAGCGCGGGAGGAGTGGGGCCGGCTCAGCAGGCCCGCATCTCCAGCAGACCAGCGCGCCCGGCAGGCCTTGTGGCGCAACGCCCAAGGCGCCAAGGAGCTGCTGACCCGGCACAGCACCGCGACGCTGCACGTACCGCTGGTCGAGCGGGAGGTGCACGTTACCCGCGGCGAATTCGAGCAGGCCATCCACGGCCATGTGGATCGCACGATGGACCTTGCCGTGGCCGCGTTGCGCGCCGCTGCCGTACCGGCCCAGCAGGTGGCAGGGGCCTTCCTGGTCGGCGGCTCCAGCCGGGTTCCGCTGGTCGCGACCGTGATGCACCAGCGGCTCGGCATCGCGCCCACCGTGCTCGACCAGCCGGAACTGGTCGTCGCTCAGGGCAGCCTGCACACACCCGCTGTCGGCGCGACCGGGCCGGCGCCTACCCGACCCGCCGCCACCGGGACATCAGCGCCCGGCATCCGGCCGTCGGCTGGTCTCCCCGGCGCGGTGGCCGTGCCGGTCTGGCGACGCCCGCCGGTACTGATCGCGGCCGGCGGGCTGGTGGTGGTGCTCGTGGTCGCCCTGGGCCTGTGGCGGTTCCTGCCGCCCTCTGCCCCGGACCGTGCGGCGGGTGTCACCTTCACGGAGCACGGCCGTACCAACGCCGCGCTGTTCGACTCCACCGACCTGCTCAATCTGGCCGCGCCGTGGCTCAACGCCTCGACCTGCCGCGCCAAGCCCCCTTCCGGCCGGAGTACCGAGACCATCGAATGCAGGGCCGACAAGGACATCTGGGTGGTCGACTTCGACCACATGCAGAGCTCCGCGGCGCGCGGCCTGAGCCGCGACGCGGCGGACCTCAAGAACACCACGCCCGGCTTCAGGTCGTTCACCTACCACGCAAGTGACCCGCGCTCGGGTGCCGTGACGATCTGGCAGACCGGCGACACCTGCCAGTCGTACTGGGACGACAACGACACCACCGCGGTCGCCGCACTGCACGAGACCTGGCCCGGCGGCCACCCCGACCTCATGACCGGCTGCGAGTCGATCTGGCGGGCGCAGGTGCGGCCCGACACGCTCTCGGTCCGACCGGTCTCCTGACAGACCCCCTACGTGGACGAGGTCGTGAGAGCCCTGCGCGACTACGCGTACGGGTCCGCGCGCACGCGGACCCGTACAACCACTGGACGCCGACATGCAGGACGGTGCTGGGTGCTCGGGTTCTCCAAGCCAGTTCCGAACTCACACGTTTCGTCAAAGCCTTACGCCGCAACGGTCTCCACGGCTCGATGGGCCGCGTCGGCGCGTGTGGCGACAACGCCGCGTGGAATCGTTCTTCGCCCTGCTTCAGAAGAACGTTCTCGACCGGCAACGCTGGGCCACCCACCACGACCTGCGCCTGGCGACCGTGACCTGGATCGAACGGACCTACCACCGGCGACGACGTCAACGCCGCCTCGGACGCCTCACCCCGATCGCGTTGAGGCACTACACGCCGGCCTGAAGATCGCTGACCCCGCGAGTCGACCATAACCGGGGCCAGTCCCTGGCGGGGTCAGGTGTGGTCCGGGAGGCCGGCGAGCGCGCCGGTGGTGGCCCGGACGGCGTCGTCGATCCAGGCGGGTATCGCCTCGCCGATGATGGGGCGCACGATGCCGTAGGGCGAGTCGCGGCAGGCCAGGCGCATGACGGCCAGACCGTGGTTGGTGACGCGCCCGTACCGTCGTCGGGTCAGGGCGGCGATCGCGGTGGCGACCGGTGTGTTGAGCCCGGCCAGTTCCTCCCGCAGTTCGGGCGGGGCGGTGGTGAGCAGGTCGGCGTGGCGGTACAGCGTCATCATCCGCGCGTCCTTGCGGTGTTGTCGGCAGAAGCGCGGGATGTGCAGCGCCGTCTCGACGATGGCCTCGGTCGGATCGGGTATCTCGACGATGGTGGTCAGGGCCTGCTGGAACCGTCGCACCGACCGGATCCAGGCCGTGACGAACAGTGCTTCCCGTGAGGCGAAGCGGTGGTAGATCGATCCGGACGGGGCGCCGAGTCGACTCGTGACGTGGGAGACGGTGGCCGAGCGCCAGTGTTCGAACACGGCGTCGCGCGCCGCGTCGAGCACGTCGTCCCTGCTGAACTTGGGTTGCCTCGGCATCTTGACACCGTACTCCATTCTAGAGAAGGCATTCTAGATGACGATGACTGAATCGAGGGGTGACTGGTGTTGACGTCGGAGCGGGGCGCCTGGGCGCTGATGTGGCTGGCGATCGCCGCCTGCACGCCGTACCTGGTGCTCAAGCTGTTGTGGTTGAGCGGCCAGACCATCGGCATCCGCGGGGCGTCCGGGGTCGCCGAGATGGCGGACTCCCGGCACGTCGTCGGCAATGTCGTGACGGTGGGGTTGGAGCTGTGTGCGATCGTCCTGGCCGCCGCGCTCTCCAGCGGCTGGGGCAGGAGGTTGCCGGCGGCGGTCGTTGTGCTGCCGATGTGGGTGGCCACCGGGCTACTCGCGCCGATCGCGCTCGGCCTGGCGGTGGGGTTGGCGGTCCAAGGCGCGGCGGGAGGCTCACCGATCCCGGCCGATCAGGGCCTATACGGATGGGTCTTCGCCCTCGTCTACGGTGGATTCGCGGCGCTCGGCACCTGCCTGGCCCTGCTGTTCATCCGGTACGCCCGCGCCCGCTGGCCGCAGGTACGCGCGCACGCCGTGCCGCGAACCCCGGCAGCGGTCGTGGCGGCGGCCGTCGTCGGCTGCTACGGCGTCGCACTGTGCGCCTGGTCCGTGGGCGGCACCGCGTGGGGCGGCCCCGCCGGGTTCACCACCGCCGCGCAGCGCACCACGCTCGCAGCCACGGGAGTGCTGACCCTCGTCGGGGTCATCGCCGTCTTCCGCCCGTGGATCGCGGGGCGATGGCGGCTGGTCGCCGTGTGGATCGGCACCAGCGTCAGCGTCCTGGCCGGGCCGACACACGTCCTGCTCAGCAACAAGGCACAGCCCGGCCCGGTACTGCTGGTCAGTGCGGTGGCCGCGGCAGTCGCCGGGGCCATGCTCACCCGCGCCGTCCTGCGCGCGCGGCCGCAGGAGCACCGAACGGCGCTTGCACCGACACCGCAGGTGTGAACGCGCGGGTCACTGGCGGAGCCCACGCCGGTGCCCCGCGCGCACCGGCACCCGCTTCGCCTGGCGGGCATCCGCACGACCTGCCAGGTGCCACAGAGGTGGTGCCAGCGACTCGCTCAGGAACGCCATCGGCCCGTCCCTGCTCACTTCTCCGTACAGGGCGACCAGGTCATCGCCTTCCGAGATGAGTCCCGGCCCAGCTGAGAGTCGTAGTCTGCGGGTACGTCACACGTGGCGGGCGTCCCGGTCAGCGGGTACCTCGTGCGCCACCGGTACCGCGTCGGTGTCGGCGGTACGGTCCGGCGTCTCGCGCGGGGCGGGCGCGACGTGCGCGGCGGGTACCGCGTCGGCGGCCGGCGTCTCGTGGTGGTGGTTGGTGGTGACGACACCCGGGGCGGGCGGCTGGCTGTCGGGCAGTACGCCCGGGATCGCGGGCTGGTTCGGGTCCGGGGTCTCGTGCGTGCTCGTGACGGGCTGGACGGCGGCGTTGAGTACGGCGCTGTTGGGCAGGTTGATGGGGCCGTCGTCGGTGTCGAGCGTGACGTACACCAGGCCCATCTCGATGACGCAGCCCTCGTGCGGGCCGCCGAGCGCGCCCGAGTGCACCACGAGCCGGCTGCCGATCTCGAACGGCCGGGCGCCGACCAGCACCAGCCCGGCGAACACGTTGCCGAGCGACTGCTGCGCGGCGATACCGATGATGACGCCGGTGACGGCACCGCCGACCAGCAGCTGACCGAGGTTCACGCCGAGCGCGTTGAACGTGAAGATGACGAGCGCCACGTACCCGCCGAGCTGCACGACGAGGCGCAGCGCCGCACCGTGCCCGATGGTCAACCGCCGGGACGTACGCTCGGCCGCCACCGCCGCCAGGTGCCGTACGGTGAACACCCCGACCGCCAGGAACAGCAGCGCCCCCGCCACCGCGAGCAGCTTCCGGTACAGGTCGCGGTCGTGGAACAGGTCGTCGGCGCGCAACAGGTACGCCGCGGTGAGCAGCACGACCATGCCGGCCACGCCCCCGATCGCGCGCCGCGCGTCGCGGGTCAGCCAGGACCGCCAGGGTAGGGCGCGCCGCTGCCTCGACATGCCACCTCGCTCCCTCGTACGCCGTTGGCCAGCGAACACCATAAATCGCCCCCGATGTCCGAGCCACGTCGCCCGTCCCGCCAGCGGTACCTCCGTGCCCGCGCTGGGCGGCGTGGTGCCGACCGGTACCGGTCTCTCGACGTGGCGTGTGGTGGTGCGTCACAGGACGACGGCTCGTGGAGCGGCGGGTGGCGCCTGCCGTGCCGCTAGGTCAGCCTCACACCTACCAATAGCGACCGGACGAGGGCCAGATCACCGGCCTGTGAGGAACTGTTGGTGCGAGTTTCCAACAGACGGCCAACAGGGTTGCTCGATGTCGCGAGCTGTACCCGGGCGCCCGCAGTTGTCCGGTTCCTGGTGAGCCGGCCGCGTCGCCTCGCACCACCTCACAGACGGCCCACACTGCCTGCTGCAGCTGTTCCGTCCGATTCGCAGGTCAGCGCCGGATCGCTCTGGCCGGCGCCTGTTGGCGCTTGTGAGTCGTTGTCGATGGTCTGTGAGAGCGGCGTGGCCAACTGGCTCGGTTCGCAGCGAACCGGGCCGCCACGGGTGGCCCACCACGACAGGGGAACCGCGATGAGCACATCCACCACCATCACCACATCGGCCACCACCGCGCCCGCTGTACCGGCCGGAACGGTCGCTTCTGCCACCTCCACAACCACGATTCCGGCTCGGCCCGCCGAACCGGCGACCTCGCCTTTGGACGCCGTGGACTCCGCGTTCGGTCTGCTGTGCGCCGGTCCGCGCCCGCTGAGCCTGGACACCACCGAGGAGCCCGATCTACCGGACGGGCCGGTGCCGCTGGTCCGGCTCCGGCGGCTGCTGCTGGACCCGGCGACGGGCCGTCAGTCGCGCGACGCGGTGTGGCGCCGGCTGGTCGTTCACGCCCAGTCCGGGCAGCCGGAGTGGGTGATCGCCGCTGCTGGGATGGCGATGCCGTCGCTGCGCCGTGCGGCCGGCCGGATCGCGTTCCGCTGGCACGGCGACGCGGCCGATATCGACGCGGAGCTGCTCACCGGTTTCCTGACGGCGCTGCGCCGCGTGGACCCCGACCTGCCGCGGTTGTGTCAGCGTCTGTGCCGGGCGGCGGCGAGCGCCGCCCGCCGGGTCCGGCACGCCGGCGTGCCGGCGGTGGCCCTGCATGGCGACTACCCGGAGTCACAGGCGCCGCACCGGCCCTACGGGCATCCCGACCTGGTACTGGGCCGCGCGGTGCGGGCCGGGGTGATCACCGCGGCGGAGGCGGACCTGATCGGCCGGACCCGGCTGGGCGGCGAACCGATCGCCGTACGGGCCGCCGCGCTCGGGGTGGCGACCCATGCGGCGATCATGCGGCGCCGCCGGGCCGAGTACCGGCTCGTGGCGCAGATCCGTGCCGGCCGTATCGACGGGCTGTTGCGTGATCCCGACGCCGACCCGGCCGGCGTCGGCTAGCGGTCTCCGGTGTCGCTGGAGCGCCAACACCGGTTGTCCACACCCCCTCGGGGCAGGTGTCAGTCGCTGTTAGTTGCTTGCTGGTACCGCTCTGACCTGCGATGTTGGTCGTTGTTGGGAACTGTTGGCCGGCTGTGGGAGCCCGGCTGTGAGTTGTCAGCCGTGCCGGCGGCTATTGGTTGGCGTCGGATCCATCAGCCCGCGGCCGCGGGTTGGGGCGCCGATGCGTATTGCGGTCCGGCCCGGTGCCGGTCGATGGTCGGCGTGCCCGGCTGGCTCACCGGTTCCCGGACGACATGTCCCGACGCATGGAGCGCTGCTCCACTGTCCGCACTGACACGCCACCCCGCGCCCTGCTGCCGCTCCAGCACTCCGCACCCGGTTGATGTCGCGGGGTGCGCAGGCAGCTCGCCATGGTCAGCATCCCGTGGGACATCCGCGGCCCCGCGTTGAACCACTACTGCACGTCATGACCGGCGCAGGCCGGGACACCTGGCCTGGACGTGCCGCGTCCCGTACCTCGGCCCGCCGGTGAGGTCGTCATCCAAGGAGAAGTCATGAGTCCGATATGTCCTAGCAGCAAGATCAGCAGTATCCCCAGCAGCGTGCCCAGCAGGGAGCCCGGCAACCGGGCCACCGCCCGCAGGGCACTAACAGCGCAGGTCAGCGCGTGTATTGGCGGCCGCGGTGAAACGCGACTCCCCTTGGGGGGACTCCCAGGGGGCCGTTGTGCGCGGCGTCAGCGGTCCACCCGCTCCGCTCGCGTGGGCGAGGTCATCCACCGCGTCACCGACCGGGACCGGGAACTGCTGGCCCTGCTCGACGAGCACGGCACCCTGACCACCCGTCAGATCACCGCCCTGCTGTTCAACTCCGTGCACACCGCCGCGCACCGCCTCGACCGGCTCCGGCAGCTGGACCTGATCGCCGCGTTCCGGCCGCAGCTGCCCACCGGAGCCCGCGGCTGCAACCACTGGACCCTCGGCGTACTCGGTGCTCGCCTCGCCGCGTACGCCGAGGAGCGGGAGCCACCACAACCGGCGGCCGTGTACCGGCGGCAGGAGTCCCTCGCCGCCAGCCCTCGCCTGCGCCACCTGGTGGGGGTGAACCAGTTCTTCGCCGACCTCACCGCACACGGCCGGCAGCACCCCGCGATCGGCCGGCTGACCCGCTGGTGGTCCGAACCCCACGCCCACCGCGCCTTCGCCAGTCAGATTCACCCGGACGGGCACGGCGTCTGGACTGGACCCGACGGGCCGGTCGGGTTCTTCCTCGAACACGACACCGGCACCGAACGGCCCCTGACCCGCCTCACCACCAAACTCCACGCCTACGCGCGGCTCACCCAAGCCGGCGGACCCGGCTGGCCGGTGCTGTTCTGGCTCCCCAGCCCCACCCGCGAACGCCACCTCCACCGCATCCTCACACCCCCACTCGGCGTCATCGTCGCCACCGCCACCCACGGCCAGCACCCCGCCGACCCGGTCTGGCGCCTCCACGGCGACCCCGACACCCGATGTCTCATCAGCGACCTGCCCCAGATCCCCGACACGCGCGGACCGCTCAACCCCGGCCTGACCTGACCCGTACGGACGGAACCGGGTGGGCGGTCGGGCCGCCACGCACCCGCGGGACCGATT
>NZ_BOMB01000025.1 GCF_016861975.1 Actinocatenispora rupis
TGGTCAGGCGCACGTCAAGGGCGTGTCCGGCACCTGGCAGGACCTGACGGAGAACGTCAACCAGCTGGCGTCCACGCTGACCACGCAGCTGCGCGCGATCGCCGAGGTGTCCACGGCCGTGACCCGCGGCGACCTGACCCGTACGGTGGCGGTCGAGGCGATGGGCGAGGTCGCGGAGCTGAAGGACAACATCAACCAGATGATCGTCACGCTCCGCGACACCACGAAGAAGAACGCGGAACAGGACTGGATGAACTCCAACCTCGCCCGGGTGTCCGCGCTGCTCCAGGGCCAGCGGGACATCGGCGAGGTCTGCCGCATGATCATGAACGAGGTGACCCCGCTGGTCAACGCGCAGGTCGGCGCGTTCTTCATGCACGACCTGGCGGCCGACGGCACCGCCCGGCTGCGCCTCACCTCGTCGTACGGTTACGTCTCGCCCGGTACCGAGGTGGTGTTCGCGCCCGGCGAGGGGCTGGTCGGTCAGGCGGTCCTGTCCCGCCGCACCATCCGCATCACCGGTACGCCGGAGGGCTACCTGACGGTCCGCTCGGGCCTCGGTACGGCGCCGCCGTCGGACGTGGTGGTGCTGCCGGTGATCTTCGAGGGCGAGCCGCTGGGCGTCATCGAGTTCGCGTCCTTCGGCACGTTCTCCGACCTGCACCTGACGTTCCTGGACCGGCTGGTCACGACGATCGCCATCGCGCTCAACACGATCCTCGCCAACCGGCGTACGGAGGAGCTGCTGGCGCAGTCGCAGCGGCTGGCCCGGGAGATGCAGGACCAGTCGGCCGAGCTGCAGCGTACGAACGCGGAGCTGGAGGAGAAGGCGACCGCGCTCGCCGAGCAGAAGCAGAACATCGAGGTCAAGAACCGCGAGATCGAGATGGCGCGGCTGGGCCTGGAGGAGAAGGCACAACAGCTCGCGCGGGCCTCGCAGTACAAGTCGGAGTTCCTGGCGAACATGAGCCACGAGCTGCGTACGCCGCTGAACAGCCTGCTGCTGCTGGCCCGGATGCTCGCCGACAACCCGGAGCGGAACCTGTCGGAGAAGCAGATCGAGTTCGCCCGCACGATCCACTCGTCCGGCTCCGAACTGCTGGTGCTGATCAACGACATCCTCGACCTGTCGAAGGTGGAGGCGGGCCGGATGGACGTGCAGCCCGCCGAGGTCCCCGTCGCCGAGGTCACCGGGTACGTACGGCAGGCGTTCCGCCCGCAGGTACAGGAGAAGGGGCTGGACCTGGAGGTCGTGGTCGACCCGGCGATCCCGGAACGGCTGATCACCGACGCCCAGCGGTTGCAGCAGATCCTGCGTAACCTGCTGTCGAACGCGGTGAAGTTCACCGAGCCCGGCGGCCGGGTGTCGCTGACGGTGGCGCCGACGCCGGCCGACACGATGTTCGGCGTACCGTCGCTGGACGACGCGGACGAGACGGTGTCGTTCGCGGTGTCGGACACCGGCATCGGCATCCCCGAGGACAAGCTGCAGCTGATCTTCGACGCGTTCCAGCAGGCGGACGGCACCACGAGCCGGAAGTACGGCGGGACGGGGTTGGGGTTGTCGATCAGCCGGGAGGCGGCGAAGCTGCTCGGCGGCATGATCACGGTACGCAGCGAGCCCGGTGAGGGCAGCACCTTCACCCTCACCATCCCCGCCGTACTGCCGGCGGAGACGGCGGCCGCGCTGTCGGCCCGGCCGTCCGAGCCGTGGAAGCCGGTGTCGGTGCAGGAGGCGGCGAAGGCGCTGGTCCCGATCATGGCGCCGGCGCCGGAGCTGCCCACCGGCGAGCGCAAGGAGCGCGACTCGGCGCCCGACCTGACCGGCATCCGCGTGCTGATCGTCGACGACGACATCCGCAACGTGTACGCGCTGTCCAGCGCGCTGGAGATGCACGGCATGACGGTCGTCTATGCCGACAACGGCTCCGACGGGGTACGGAAGCTGACCGAGGAGGCACCGGTCGATATCGTTCTCATGGACGCGATGATGCCGGAGATGGACGGATACGAGACCACCCGCACGATCCGCGAGTCGCCGGAGTTCGCCGACCTGCCGATCGTGTTCCTGACCGCCAAGGCCATGCCTGGCGACCGGGACAAGAGTCTCGCCGCCGGAGCCTCCGACTACATCGCGAAGCCGGTGGACCTGGACGAGTTGCTCGACCTGATGGCGTCGTGGCTGCCGAACGCCAAGACGGATGAGTAACACTCCGGTTACCGGGACCGACGGTGGGAATGAAGGGAAGGACACATAGATGACAGCTCCGCGTCGGGCCCGGGTACTGATGGTCGACGACCGCCGGGAGAACCTGGTCGCGCTGGAGGCCATCCTGCAGGGGATGCCGGTCGACCCGATCGCCGTGGGCAGCGGTGAGGAGGCGCTGAAGCGACTGCTCAGCGAGGACTTCGCGGTCATCCTGCTGGACGCGCAGATGCCCGGGATGGACGGCTTCGAGACGGCCGGGCACATCAAGCAGCGCGAACGTACCCGGCACGTGCCGATCATCTTCCTCACCGCGGTCGACCGCGACGCGCACCTCGCCTTCCGGGGGTACGCCGCGGGCGCGGTCGACTACATCACCAAGCCCTTCGACCCCTGGGTACTCCGGGCGAAGGTCAGCGTGTTCGTGGAGCTGTGGCTGAAGAACCAGCAGCTCGCCGAGCAGACGCAGGCCGCGAAGGCGCGCGAGGCCGAGCTGTCCGCGATCGTCTCGGTCGTCGACCGTGCCGCCGAGACCCTGCGTACCGCCGGGTCGAACGGGCCGGCGACGGAGCAGGCGCTCGCCATCCTCGGCGAGGCCGACGAGGTACTGGACCGCTGACGGGGCACCGGTTCCGCCGGGTGGGCGGGACCGGGCACGTACCGCCGGGACCGGGGTCGCCTAGGGGTGACCCGGGCCGGGAATCGGGGTGGCTCCCGGATCCGGCGGCGGCACCCCTCGCCATACCGTTGGTCCGACAACGGATCAAGGGGGCGTCGGTGCGGATACGGGTGGCGGTCGTGGCGGGCGGGCTGGCTCTGGCGGGGATGGCGCTGGCCGGTTGCGACGCGAACATCGGCCTCGACGGGGCGACGAAGCACAGCAGCCGCGGTTTCACCGCGCCCGGCGACACGCTGACCCTGCTGGTCGACAACGACGTGAAAGTCGTGCCGGGGCCGGCCGGCCGGATCACCGTGAACCGGTGGCTCACCGGCAAGGCCACGCAGCGCCCGGTCTGGTCGCTGCACGACAAGACCCTGACGCTCAGCGCGCCGTGCACCGGGGTGAACCTCAACTGCGGCTCCCGGTACCAGGTGGCGGTGCCGGCGGGGACGCGGCTGCGGGTGTCCACGGAGTACGGGGAGGTGTCGGCGCGGGGGCTGACGGCCGGCGTCGAGGTGGACGCGCACCACGGGGACGTGGACCTGTCGGGCGTGTCCGGCCCGGTGCGCGTGTCGTCGGCGTACGGGGAGGTCCGGGGCGAACGGCTCGGTTCGACGGACGTCCTGGCCCGCAGCGACAACGGCGACATCCGCCTGGCGTTCCGTACGGTGCCGAAGCGAGTGACGCTGAACTCGACGTTCGGTGACCTGTCGCTGACCGTACCGAGGAGCGAGTACCGCGTCACGACGCACACGAAGTACGGGGACGTGCGGTCGTCGGTCGCGGACACCGCGACGAGCGGCCGGCAACTGTCCGCGTCGACCGACAACGGTGACGTGACCGTGCACACCGCCGGGTGACCGTGGGCAGCGTCATGTCGCCGCGGGCGTCGCAGTGATTCGTTTCCCGGACCGCTAGTGTTCACCCGATGAGCGCCGGACGCGTCTACTCCGCCGTACCGCGGGTGCAGCAGCCCGAAGAGCAGTCGGATCCCGGCACGTACGGGCAGTCCACGCGGGTCGGTGCCCGTCGCGTACTGGGCGGGCTCGGCCTGGGCGTCGTCCTGCTGGTGCTGGGGCTCGCGATCAAGTCGGGGCCGCTGACCGCCGTCGGCACCGGCGCGGACAGCGCGGTCGCCGGCCTCCGCAACGGACTGTTCACCCTGGGCGCCAAGGCGGTGACGCTGATCGCGACTCCGGAGATGTGGGCGGTCCTCGGCCTCGTGATCCCCGTCGTACTGGTGGTCCTGCGCCGGCGCGGCCAGGCCCTGCGCGTCTTCGGCGTCCTCATCGGCACCACCGCCGTGACGTACGTGGCGAAGATGGTCGTCCAGGAACACCGGCCGCCGAAGCACCTGTGGCTGGAGACGCCGAGCAGCGAGTCGTTCCCCAGCGGGCACACCGCCGCGGCGTGCGCCGTCGCCGTCATGCTGATCATCCTCGCCGGGCCGGCCCGCAAACGGGCCATGACGATCGTCGGCGGCATCTTCGTCGCGCTCGTCGCCTCGTCCCGGGTGTACCTGGGGGTGCACTACCCGATGGACACCCTGGGTGGCGCGCTGTCCTGCGTCTGCGCCACCGTGTTCCTGTCCGGCCTGGCCCACCTGCCGCCGCTGCGCCGTTGGCTGCTCGTCCTCGACAACCACTCCCGCCGCTGACCCCTGCGGCGGTGTCGGGGCTAGGCGGGGCAGGCGGTGCCGTCGAGGGTGAAGGCGCCCGGTCCGCCCGCCCCGGTACGTCCCGAGACGGTCAGCCCCACCTCGGCGTCCCCCCGCGCGTTCCAGCTCGCGTTCTGGACCGTGACGGTACGCCCGCGCGTCGTGTACCGGCCGTTCCACAGTGATGCGATCTTCTGGCCCGGTGGCAGCCGGAAACCGAGCGTCCACCCGGTACGGCTCGGCGTGAAGCGGATCGTCGCGCTGTAGCCCGTGTCCCACGTGGACCCGATCGTCACGCGCACCCGGCAGCCCTCCGCCACCGGAGTACGGCTCGGCGACGGTGCGGCCGACCGGGTCGCCGAGCGGGACGGCCGGCTCGGGCGCTCCGTCCCGCGCGACGGTACGAGCCGGTCGGTGACCGGTGTCGCCGTCGTCGGCGCCGGATCCGGCTCCGACCGCAGCAGTACGGCCGCGCCACTGCCACCCGCCGCGGCCAGCACCGTCACCGCCCCGAGTACGGCGAGGGTCCGGCGGCGGCCGCGGCGCGCCGGCCGGTGACTCGCCGGTACGACCGGCAGCTCCCGCGTGACCTCCACGTGGCCGCCCGGAACCGTCGCGTCGGCCGGTACCCGCTGCGCCGCCGCACCCGCGGGCACGGCGCCGTCCGTACCGGGTGCTGTGTGGTCGACGGACCGAGCGGGTGGCGCCGAACCGTCGACCACGGGCCGGGACGGCGCAGCAGTGTCCTCGACCGCCGGGGGAACCGCTCGGGCGGCGTCCTCCGGCCGCGCCGTCGTGGCCCCGGCAGGCTGCGGAACCGATCCCTCGACACGGGTCGGCGGCGGCAGCTCCGAAAGCACCGCCGGCTCCGGCGACGGCCTGTCGTCCGGCGCCGGTCGTCCGCCCGGCGCCGCCACCTCCGGAGACGGCGGCACGTCCGATGACGCGGTGTCGGAGGGGGACGCGGTGCCGGAGGGCGACGCGGTGGCGAGGGCGGCGAGGGCGGTGGCGAGTTCGGCGGCGGCGGGCCGGTCCTTGGCGCGTTTGGCGAGGCAGCGCCGGCGCAGCCGGTCCACCTCTGGCGGCAGTCCGGGGATGGCCGGGAGCGGCGCGGGCGGCCCGTACCAGTGGGAGAGCGCCACGTCGCCGGTCGTCTCGCCGCCGAACGGGCTGTCGCCGGTGAGCAGGACGTGCAGCAGGACGCCGAGCGAGTACACGTCGGCGGCGGGTTCGACGGGCAGGCCGGCGAGCCGCTCGGGCGACAGGTACGCGGGGGTGCCGACGATGGTGTTCTCGCCGGGCTCCGAGTCGGGAGTACCGGCGGCGACGGAGATGCCGAAGTCGACGACCTTGGCGCCGGTATCGGTCAGCAGCACGTTGCGTGCGGTGACGTCGCGGTGGACGATGCCGCGTTCGTGCGCGGCGGCGAGCGCGTCGGCGACCTCGCCGGCGAGGCGTACGGCGGTGGGCCAGGGGAGCGGGCCGGTGCGCAGGCGTTCGGCCAGGGATTCGCCGTCGACCAGCTCCATCACGACGAACGGCAGGACCGTGCCGTCGGGTGTGGTCGTCTCCGCGTAGTCGAACACGTTGACCACGTGCGGGTGTACGAGCCGGGCGACGGCGCGGGCCTCGGTACGGATCCGGTCGGTGTGCCCGGTGCCGCTCAGCACCTTGATCGCGACCGGCCGCTCCAGCACCCGGTCGTACGCCAGCCACACCACGGACATCCCGCCGGCGCCGAGCCGGCGTCGCAGCCGGTACCGGCCGGCGAGGACCGCGTCGGTACGTACTCCGTTCACGTCGCCGAGTCTGCCGGAACATGCCCCGGTGTCCGACTCCTCATCCGGCGTGTGTCCGGTCACACGGTACGGGTGGCGACGATGACGCAGAGGTCGTCGTCGGGCGCCGACCCGAGCGAGTCGGTGACGTGGTCGACCAGCGCGGTCGGGTCGGCGAGGTCGATGTGTTCGGCGGCGTGCAGCAGGACGTCGAGCCCGCTCGCCAGCGTCCGGTCCCGCCGTACGACGAGGCCGTCGGTGTAGAGCAGCACCCGGTCGCCGGCGCCCAGGTCGACCGTCGTCTCCTCGTACGCGATGTCGGGCGCGGCGCCGACCGGCAGCCCGAGCGGCCCGGTGAGCACCGCGGGACGCCCGTCCGGCGCGTACCGCACGGGTGCGGCCTGGCCGGCCGCCGCCCACTGCAGCACGTGGCCGTCGGGCGAGTAGCGGGCGACGACGAGGGTGGCGAGCTGGCCGCCGGCGAGTTCGCCGACCATCCGGTTGAGCGCGGTGAGCAGCTCGCCGGGCGCCATCCCGAGCACCGCGTACGCCCGGACGGCGTTGCGCAGCCGGGCCGCCGCGACCGTCGCCGCCAGCCCGCTGCCGGTCACGTCGCCGACCACCAGGTACGTGCCGGTCCCGGTGGCGAACACGTCGTACCAGTCGCCGGCGACCCGGCCGGTGGACTCCGGCGAACGACACAGCCCGGCCACCGCGACGCCCGGGGTGGTGGTCAGCTCGGGGTCGGTCGGCAGCAGCGCGTCCCGCATCGTCTCCGCGGCCCGCGACTCGGCCGCGAGCCGTTGTCGTTGCGCCGCAAGGGCTTCCTGCGCGCGCCGCAGCTGCGACTCGACCGCGCGTTCGGAGGTGACGTCCTGCACGGTGCCGCGGATCGCCCACACCGCACCGTCCGCGTCGAACTCCGGCTCGCCGCTGACCCGCAGCCGCCGCCCGGGCGCGTCGGCCAGCCGGTGCTCCACCGTGAACGCCCGCCCGGCGAGCAGCGCGCCGCGGATCGCCTCCTGCACCGCGTACCAGTCGTCGTCGTGGACGTACGCCTCGCCGTCGGAGAGCGGCAGCGCGCCCTCCGCCTCGGTACGCCCGAACAGCCGGTACAGTTCCGGCGACCAGCGCGCCTCGCCGGTCCGCAGGTTCCACCAGAACGAGCCGATCCGGCCGATCCGCTCCGCCTGGAGCAGTTGGTCGTACAGCAGGTCCGCGTCGGTACGGGTCCGCCACACGACCAGGACGCTCTCGCCCACCCGCGCCGCGTTCACCTGCGCCACCAGCGAATGCTCGGTACCGTCGGCCGCCGCGTCCACGGTCACGTCGCCCAGGTGGCACGGCGTCCCGTCGGCGAGCACCTTCGCGAACTCGCCGAGCAGCAGCCGGCTCCCGGTGTCCGGCAGTACGGCGAGCAGCGTGCGCTCGGTGGCGTCCGGCCCGGCCAGCCCGGTCAGTTCACCCGCCGCCGCCGTGTTCGTGTACTCGTACCGGAAGTCGACGACCCGGCCCTCGTCGTCCCGGACGGCGGTGAGCAGCGCGGCGGGATCCGGCACGCTGTCGAGTACGGTGCGGACCGGGTCGTCGGCCGCGCCCGCCAGGTCCGCCGCGGACAGCCGGCCGACCCGCCGCCCGATCGGCTCCGCCAGCGCCACCAGGTACCGGTGCGCGTCGTCGGTCAGCGTGGCCGGCTTCGCCCAGCCGATCGCGAGTACGCCGACCTGCTCGGCCTCCGGCCGCGACTCCGGCCCCCGGTACGCGGGCAGCGGCACCGCGAGCACCGACCGCAGCGCGGTGTCGCCGGTGTCGGCCAGCCACACCGTGTCGTGCCGCGCGAACGCGTCGCCGGCCGCGCGCGCCAGCGGCGCCGCGTCGACCGTGCCGTACCCGCCGACCGGGGACAGCGCGTCCGCCGGGTCGCGCAGGAGTACGAGGACGGCGTCGGGGTGCGGCCAGCCCGTCGACGCCTCCGCGATCGTCTCGGCGATCTGCGGGTACTCCCGCGCCGTCGTGATGCGGGCGGCGAGCAGCTGGTGCTGCGCCTGGAGCGCCTCGGCGGCGGGCTCGCGGGCGGGCGGTGCCGGGTGCCGGCGCGCACCGCTGCGGGCCCGCGCCAGGTACTGCCCCAGCTCGTCGTCGAGGAACGCGCCGTGCTCCGGGTCGGGTGCCGGCGCGGTCGCCCCGACCAGCGCGGCGGCCACCTCGGCGAGCTTGATGTTCGTCCGCTGCGACAGCCGTACCAGCTGGTCGAAGGCGTCGTCCGGGGTGACGCCCAGCCGTTCCACGAGGACGCCCTTGGCCTGCTCGATGACCGCGCGGTTACGCATCGCCCGTCGCATACCGGACAGCTCGTCGCGCAGCCGGGCCACCACGCTGGCGAGTGCCTCGGTCGGCTCCGCCGGTACCTGCTCGTCCGGCGACGGTGCCGGCTCGGCTGCCTGCCCAGCCTGCTTCTTCACCTCGGCCGGCCCTCCTGCGTGCGTCGCTCGCGGTGGAGCGTACCCGCCGCAGGCGGCTGTCAGCGCCCCGGTCCGCGGCGCGCGACGAACCTCGACAGTGCGGAGAAGTCGCTATGGTGGGCCGCAATCGGCCCAGAAAGGGAGGACGTCGTGCGGAGAACATCCGCCCTCGCGCGGCCTGCCCTGTTCGCCGCGGTACTCGGCACGGCGGCGGCGGTCCTGCTGCCCGGGTCCGCGGCCGCCGCGCCCGACCTGCGCGCGCGCAGCTGGTACCTGGAATCCCTGCACCTCGCGGCCGCGGAGCGGATCGCGACCGGTCGTGGGGTCACCGTCGCGGTGCTGGACAGCGGCGTCAACGAGATCCCCGAGCTGTCCGGCCGCGTCCTCCCCGGGTACGACCCGGGCGGCGGCGACGGTCGCCGTGACCGCACCGGCCACGGTACGAGCATGGCGGCGCTGATCGCCGGCGCCGGCGGCAGCGGAGACCGGCTGCTCGGGGTGGCACCACGGGCGACGATCCTGCCGGTGTACGCGTTCGGCCAGCCGTTGCCGGTCCCGTCGGCGACGATCGTCCGGCTCGTGCACCACGCGATCGATCACGGCTCGCGCGTCGTCACCATGTCGTTCGCCGCGCCCGACGCGACACCCGCGTCCGCCGGCTGGAAACGCGACCCCGTCTCGTACGCGGACGCCCACCGCGCGGTGCTCGTCGCCGCCAGCGGCAACCGTACGGAGGGCATGACCCGCATGGGCCGCCCGGCCGACGTACCGGGGGTCGTGGCGGTGACCGGCCTCGCGCGGGACGGCGGCGCCTGGTCCGGTTCGGTCACCGGCGCCGCCGCGGCCGTCGCGGCGCCGGCCGAGGCCCTCTCGTTCCCCACCGGCATCCCCGGCAAGGAGACCGGTACGGCCAGCGGTACCAGCGGCGCCGCCGCCCTCGTCTCCGGCGAGCTGGCCCTGATCATGGCGAAGTACCCGGGGATCTCGTCCGCGGACGCGATCAACCGGCTCGTCCGCACCGCGCGCGACCTCGGCGCCAGGGGCCGCGACCCGGTGTACGGGTTCGGCGCCGCCGACGCCGCCGCCGCGCTGACCCGGGACGTACCGAAGGCCGGCGGCAACCCGCTGCGGACCGCGTCGCCGTCGGCCGGGTCCGACTCCGTGGTCCCGGGCGTGTCGACGGTCGTGCTGCTCGCGGGCGTCCTGGTGGCGGCCGTGCTGGTCGCCGCCCTCGTCCTGATCATCCTCGTGGTACGTGCGCGCCGCCGCCGCGGTCCCGGTGACGGCGGTGGCGGTGGTGGCGGCGGCCCGGGCGGCCCCCCGCCGTACGGTCCCGGCCCGGGGCCTACCGGGTACGGTGACCCGCCCCAACAGCCACCCGTACCGGCGCAGCCCGCTCGGGTACCGGTCGGTCAGTCGAGCGGCCCGCCCCGCAGTCCCTGACCGGGGCTCCGGTGGCAGCATTCCGGTGACAGCGCAGGGGCCGGGGAGTCACCCGGCCCCTGCACCGCGATCCGGTGCGGTCAGGCGTCGTCGCCGCTGGCCCTCGGCCGGCCGCCGAGCACCCCGCTCGCCGCCTCCTCGTCGCCGCCCCAGACCTGCTCGTCCTCCGTCAACCAGGTGCTGTACTCCGCCGGCTCGTCCTCGCCCCCACCGCGCCGGCCCGGCGCGCCCCGGCCCGACACGCTCGACGTACCGTCCGCGGCGGGGCCGAAGCGGCCGACCCCGGCACCGACCCCGCCCGCGCCCTGCGGCGCCGACGCGAGCGCGCTGCCACTTGTGTCACCAGGTACTCCGGCACCGGTCGGCCCGGCACCCGCACCGGCCAGCGCCGTCGACCCGAGTACGTCGGGGTGGGCTCCGCCGTCGCCGTTGGTACCGCCGCGGTTGCCGTCGCCCGCTTGCGGCCCGTCCGGCCGGCGTACGTCGAAGGTCCCGTGCCTGTCGTGGCGGTTCGCGGCCGGGTCGGTGGCCGGCACGCCCGACGTCCCGGTGGACGTCGCCGACCGTACGTCCGGGTCGCTGTCGTGCGTGTCGTCGCCGGGCATGTCGTGGTTCCAGTCCGGCGCGGACCACTGGTGCGCCCCCGTCTGGTACTTCCCGGCCAGCCCCGCGACCAGCGCCACCATCCGGTTCCTGGCCTGCTCGCGCTGGTGCTTGTCGCGGTTGTGGCCCATCACGCCGCCGATGAGCCCGCCGACCGGGCCGGCGACGACGGCCCCGGCCACGGCGCCACCCATGGTGGAGTCGTTGTCGTCGGTCCGGTCGGGGTTCTCGTTCTGCTTCTGCGCCTCGCGCAGGTCCGCCGACAGGTCCGCCATCGTCGTCTGGAACGTGCCGATGTCCGTGGACAGGTCCTCGGCGAACTGCGACACCAGCGCCATCCGTCGCTGGAACTCGTCGCCCGCCGCGCTCGACCACTGCGCGCCCAACGTGGCCAGCTCGGTACGCAGGTTGGTGTGCAGGTCGTGGGCGCCCCGTACGATCTTCTTCCACTCCGCGAGCAGGTCGTCGACCTGCTCCGGGTCACCGGCCTTGAGCCACCTGTACAACTCGTCGTGGCTGTACTTCCCGTACTTCTCGACCAGGTCCTGGTTGTCGACCGGTGGCGGCGCACCCATCAGGACCCCTTCAACGCGGTACCGACCGGGCCCATCGTCCGGGCGATGTCCCTGCTGTTCGCGTGGTTGCGCGCCTCCGCCGTCGCGTACGTGTCGAGGATGCTCGTGGTCGCCTTCCGCGCCGCCTCGACCGCGCTCCGCAAGCGCTGCACGCGGGCGCGGTAGTCCGACACCATCGACGCGTAGTACGACTCGGTGTCGGTGGCGTCGGGGAACCCGCCGAGCTTCGGCGGTACGTCGAGCAGCTTGTCGTCGATCGTCTTGAGCATCGACGCGATGGCGCTGTGGTGGTTGTCCAGTGCCGTCGTGAAGTCCGCCAGCGAGTGCACGTCCACGACGGTCCTGCCGTACTCCGTGGTCATCGAAGAGCCCCGTTCGTCCGCTACGTCTTCGTCGATCCGGATCGGGGCCGCGCGGCGTGATCGACCCCTGACAGCCGTACACCAGCCTAGGGACACGGCTTCGCATGTCTGTCGGCTCTGTTGCAGAACGTCGGTTGTCGGATGACCGACTCAGTCGCCGGCCTTCTGCGCGCTCGCGGTCGGCGACGGCGCCGGGGCCGAGGAGAACTTCAGCGCCGCGTCCGGATCCAGCGCCGGCCCGGTCGGCACCAGGTCGAGCAGCGGCTTCGGCACCGCCACCGGCTTCTTCCCGCCGTACCCCAGCAGGTCGGCGGCCTTCTTCCTGCCCGAGTCGACCAGCGCGTACTTGTGGCCCTGGTCGGTGACCAGGTAGATCGTGGTGCCGGCGGTGACGCCCGGCTGCGGCTCCTCGCGGACCAGCGCGCCCCGCCCACCCGGTACGACGATGCGGTCGGCGACCGGTCCGTCGTCGGCCGGGCCGCTCGCCTCCTGCGCGGCGTTCGGGTCGGGGCGGAGCGCGGCCGGCGTCTGCGGGTAGAGCCGGAGCCGGACCGACCCGCTCGTCCCCTCGTACGCCGCGCACACCGCGGGCTGGCTGCCGCTCGGCGCCGCGATCCTCGGTACGCGCTGCGGAAAGCCGGTCGCCTCGATGGTGTTCTTGCTGTTCAGGTCGCCGGCGACGGCGCTGGACGGTACGTGCGTCGGCTGCGCCCCGCCGAGCAGCAGCTTCGCGGTCACCTCGTGGATCGACACCAGCCCGTCGCGCAGCAGTACGTAGTAGACGCCGCTGCTCTCGAAGACGTCACCGACCTTGTGCTCCGCGCCGTTCACGGTACGGCCCGGCTCGTCCTTGCCCGGGATGGTCGGCGGGGCCAGGTCCGGGCCGGACGGGATGGCGCTCAGCATCGCCGTGCCCACCACCGAATGGTCGGCGCCGGTCAACCCCAGCGAGGTCAGCGCCGTCGCGTCGGGCACCTTGAACCGTTCGTCGTGCCACAGCAGGTACGTGGTGCCCTGCGTGTCGCCCTCGGTCACCAGCAGGCCGTCCTGCCCCGGGCCGGCGCCGCCGGGCAGCGCCCGACCCACCATCAGCTCCGTCGCCAGCGTGCTCGACGAACTCGCGTACTTCGGGGAACTGCACACGATCCACGGCATGCCGAGCAGTGCCGACGGGTCGGGAATCGAGTCGGGCGCGCCGACGATCCCGGTCGCCGCACCGCGCGGTACGCCACGCAGCGAACTCGCCGAGACCTGTTGCGGCGCAACGCTTCCGACGATGAGCCGGGCGGACGCGTAGTTCAGGATCGGGTGCAGCTCACCGCTCTGGTACACGTAGCGGGCGCCGGACTCGCGCTCGATGACGAACGAGCCCTCCTTCTTCCAGGAGTCGGCGCCGCCCGGACGCAGCACCCCGTAGACCCCGACGCCGGCGAAGACGATCACGCCGACCATGAGGCTCGCGAACGCCGCGAGCCCCAGCCGGCGCATCGGCAACACGGTGCTTTCCGGCTCGCCCGAGAGCATCGCGCCGACGATCCTCCGGGTGACGAACCGGTATCCCTGCAGCTGTTCCCGCCGAGTCGGCATTGCGAACTCCCCGTGTGTCGCATTGATGCCAATCCCTGGTCGATCGGAGGACGATCGTATGACCGGCGTGCAACGGTGGCCCGTGCCGGTTTTGTGCCGGCCCTACGATGGGTGGCCGCCGCGGACCGATGCGTACTTGCGGCGTCCGTACTCGGATGTCCTGAACGGGGAAGGATGGCGAGGCATGGTGATGACGCAGGCCCCGCCCGCGCGGGCCCGTGCCGCGGTCCGGGTCGACGACGCGGGCGCCGGGGAGGTGCGTTTCGCCCCGCGCGGCGGCCGGCGCCGGTTCGGCGGCGTGCGGGTCACCCAGTTCGTCCTGGCCGAGCTGGGGCTCGCCGCGCTGGTGATCGCCGCGAACCGGGAACCCCGGCCGATCTGGCTGGTCGCGGCCGGCGTCGTCGCGCTGGCGCTGCTGTTCGTGGCGTTCGGGCGCAGCGGCGGCCGCTGGTGGACCGAGTGGATCACCCTCCGCCGGCGGTACCGCAGGCGTCGCGGCGCGCTCGGCGGCGCCACCGAGGACGCCCGGCTCGCCGCGCTGCGCCGGCTGGTACCCGAGCTGTCCATCCGTACGGTCGAGGACCGGGGCAGCCGCATCGGCATCGGGCAGGACGAGTCCGGCTGGTTCGCCGTCGTCGCCATCGCCCCGCGTACCGGGCTGCGCGGTGACCCGACGGAGAGCCTGCCGCTGGACGCGCTCGCCCGGGTCCTCGACGAGGGCGGCCTGCGCGTCTCCGTACTCCAGGTCGTCGTGCACAGCATCCCCGGGCCGGCCGCGCTGCTGGACGACACCGCGCCCGCCGCCCGCTCGTACCGGGAGCTGGCCTCGGGGGACACCGGCGTGGAGCCGATCGACCAGCGGTGCTGGATCGCGGTCCGGCTCGACCCCGCCGCGGCGTCCGAGGCGGCGGCCACCCGCGGCGGTGGACTCGACGGCGTGCACCGAGCCCTGTGTACCGCGGTCGGCCGGCTCGGGAAGGCCGTCAGCGGCGCCGGCCTCGACTACGAACTGCTCGACGCGGAGGGTGTCCGCGACGCGCTGGCCCAGTCCTGCGGCGTCACCGGGTACGTCGACCCCGGCTCGGTCGGCACCATCGGCGAGCAGTGGTCGAGCTGGCGCGCCGGCGGCCTCGCGCACGCGTCCTTCTGGGTACGGTCCTGGCCGCGGCTGCGCGACGTCAGCGGCGTGCTCGGCCGCCTCGCGCGTACCCCGGCGGTCATGACCAGCGTCGCGCTGACCATGGCACCGCAGGAGGACGGCACCGACTTCCGGGTCCTCGTCCGCGTCGCCGCCCAACCCGAACACCTCGCCACCGACTGCCGCGCGCTGCAACGCCTCGCCGGCGTCTCGCGCGCCCGGCTGTTCCGGCTCAACGGCGAGCAGGCCCCCTCCGTGTACGCCACGGCCCCGAGCGGAGGTGGCCCGCAGTGAGCGTGTACGGATCGCGTCGCCCGCCGGAGGATCCCGACCCGCCCCACGGCCGACACGCGCAGCCCGACGACGAGGACCAGCCGGCGACCGGCGTCGCGTCACCCGCCGACGGGGCCGGCGGCCGTGCCGTGCCACCCACCTCGGGCCCGGCACCGCTGATCCCCGGCCTGGCCCCCGGCCCCGGTACTCCCGGCACCACGTACGGGTCCGCCCGGCCACCCGCCGACCCGCCGTCGAGCCAGGGCACGTCACCCGCCCGGCCGCCGACCGGCTCGTACCCGGCGGTCGGTGGTGGTGCGCCGCGTCCCCCGGACCCACCCGGTACGGGCCAGCCCGCCGGATCCCGTGGCGCCCGGCAGATGTCAGGCAGCGCTGGCCAACCGACCGCGGGGCGGCCCGGATCCGCGCAGCCGGCCCCGGGCCAACCCGCTCCCACCCGGCCGGCTCCGCCCGGATCTGGCTCTGCGCAACAGATTCCGGGTCAACCTGCTGCACCGGGCGGGCCGGCCGCGGGGCAACCTTCCGTCAAGCCCGGAACTGGGCGCGCGCAACCGATGCCGGGTCAGTACGCCGCCGGCCAACCGATCTCGGGTCAACCTGGCTCGGGTCAACAGCAAGTGCCCGCCCCGCCCGGATCTGGCTCTGCGCAGTCGGCCTCGGGCCAACCTGGTACGGGGCAACCGCCCGCGTCAGCCTCCCCCGGATCTGGCTCGGCCTCGGGGCAACCTGGTACCGGGCAGCCGGTCCAGCCCGCCCCGCCAGGACCTGGCTCCGCACAACGGATCCCGGGGCGACCCGTCGCGGGGCAGCCGGTCCCGAGCCGACCGGCGGCCGCTCGGCCGTCCATGGCTCAGCCAGGCCCCGGAGAACCGATCCCGGGGCAGGCTGCTCCCGTTCAGCCTGGAGCGGTACAGGCGGGCGCCGGTCGGCCTGGATCCGGCCCCGCGCAACCGATCCCGGCCCCACCTGGCCGGCCGAACCCAGGGCAGCCTGCGCTCGGTCAAGCGACCTCAGGGCAGTCCCTCCCCGCCCAGCCGGGTGCCGGGCAACCAGGTACCGGACCGTCCACGTACGCCGGGCAGGCGACGGGTGGCGTGGCGCCGTGGCCCGGGCGTACGCCAGGCTCGGACGCCCCCGTCAGCAGCCCGCCGGTGAGTGGGCCGCCGGTCAGCGCGCCACCCCGGAACCCGGTGAGCGGACCGCCGGTGAGCGGCCCACCCGGTACGGCGGGGGTGCTGGCGCCGATGAGCGCACCGCAGCAGCCGCGACGGCCGGTCCCGACTGGACCGTCCGGCCCGCTGAACGCCGGGGGTACGTCGACCGTGCTGCCGGTGTCCGGTGCGCCGGTGTCGGGCGCGTCGATGCCGGGCATCGTACGGCCGGGTCAGGCGCAGCCGCCGCTCGGCGCGGGCACCGTGTACGGCGCGGTCGAGCCGGCCACCCTGCCGGAGCGGTCGCGTCCGCGCCGGCTGCGACCGTTCTCGCCGATGCGGATCGGCATGCACGGCGTGTCCAGGACGGCGTTGCAGCAGATCGAGGTGCCGGGGTCGAGCAGCGGCCTGATGTTGGGGCAGGACGGCAACAAGGTCCCGGTGCTGGTCCGGATGTTCCGTGACGAGCCGACCCGGCTGTCGCTGATCGGTGGGCTGTGGGCGGCCCGCGTGACGGTGTTCCGCGCGCTGGCGATGGGCGCCCGCGTCGTGGTGTTCACCGGTCAGCCGACCGAATGGAAGGGTTTCGGCCGCTGGGCGACGGGCCGGGACGACCGGGTCGCGGTGATGTCGGGCGAGCGTGCGGTGACGGTGGGCGCGACGGCCACCTCACCCGCCCTCCTGCTGTACGACGTGGGCTTGAACGGTGCGCAGCAGCCGCCCGCGCTCGGCCCGTGGCAGACGCAGCTCACGGTGTTGCGCCAGCTGACGGCGTACGGGTTTCCGCCGGTGCAGGCGTCGAACATGGTACTGATGCAGCGGCTCGCGCCGAACGAGGCGCACGCCGCCGCGTCCGTCCTGAAGCTCACCGACGAGACGGTGTCGCTGCTGCAACTCCTCCGCGACGACATGCTCGCCGTACTCGGTGGCCAGGCCGACCGGTACCTCTGGCTGAACCCTACGCAGATCGAGAACACGCAGTTCGGCGCCGCGCACCGCTGACCGACGACGGTGCTCCTCCGGCCGTACCGGAGGGGCACCGTCGTGCGGTCAGCCCTTGATCGAGCGGATGAACGCGTACGCCCCGCAGATCCACATGGCCAGCGGGATCACCGAGACGATCAGCAGTACCTCGACGATGTCGACGAGCCGGGTCCACACCGGCATGATCCTGGTTTCGGCAAGGGCGAGTCCGGAGACGAGGCAGACGACGGCGACGACCAGCAGCGCGGGCAGGATCACCAGCAGCCGCAGCGCCGGCCCGACCTCGGTGAACGCGGCGACGGCGGTCAGCCCGAGCCCCAGCATCCCCGCGGTCATCAACGGCAGCCGCTGCCAGCCACCGGCGAACGACCGGCACCGGGCCAGGAGTACCAGAGCGAGGACGCCGAGGAGGACGAGCCGGGGCCAGCCGGTGCCGCCGAACGCGAGGGCCACCTCGGCGCCGAGCCCGACCACGGCGGTGGCGCCGAGCAGGCCGGTGAGGTGCCGGTCGGCGGCGTCGCTCTGGTGCAGGACGCGGTGCCCGTCGACGGTCTCGGTGTCGGCGCGCAGCTCGTCGGGGCCGGCGGGGATGGTGGGCATCGGCAGCCGCCCGAGCCGGAACGCGCACGACGGCAGTACCGGCGTGCACGCCAGCGCGACGGCGCCGACGACGCCGCCCGCCCCGGCCGCGCTGGCGCCGAACAGCAGGCTGACCAGGCTGCCGACGACGATCGCGACGCCGCAGATGGCGGCGCCGAGGAAGACGTGCGCGTAGTCGGCGACGGCGCTCGCCCCGAGCACCGCGTACAGCACGGCGACGGCGCCGGCGAGGAGTACGTGCGGTGCGCGGAGGTCGCCGACGCCGTGGCCGCCGGCGGCGACCAGCAGGCCACCGGTCGCCCCGTACGTGATGCCGAGGAGGGCGAGGACGAGTCCGGTCTGGCTGTTGGCCAGGGCCCGCGCGGCGACGGTGGCGGCGACCAGCAGCGCGAGCCCGACGCCGAGCGCGCCGAGCGCGCCGGGCAGCTGGGGCGGGCCGGCGAGGACCGTCAGGGCGACGCCGAGCAGCAGCGTGCCGACCGCTGAGCCGATGCCGAACCGTCGGGTCAGCGACGGTCGCCAGCGCCCGCCGCGGTCCTGCGTCGCGGTGGCGATCGCGTCCACGACGTCGTCGAACACGGCGTCGGGCGCGGACGTGGCGCGGGGTGTGAAGTAGAGCTGCTCGCCGTCGCGGATGCCGAGCTGGCCGGCGGACCGCGTGCTGTCGATGACCATGCCGCCGAGTCGGGCGAGCACCCAGCCGCCCTTGGTGGTGCCGTCGTCGGCCAGGTCCTCCCCGGCGTACCGCAGCAGGGTCGGCAGCAGGTCGGCGAGCGGTACGTCCTCGGGGAGGGCCAGGTCGATGCGCGTCTTCGGGGCGACGACCGTGACCCGGCACAGTCCACTGCCGACGGTGTTGACCACCTCTGCCTCCTCTGAGCCCTCCGGCCGGTTGGCGAATCAATCCATCATCGCGGCCCGGTCAAGGCGTCTTGGTACGGAAGATCCGGTTTCTCGGTGGGTGTCGGCAGTGTGACAGCGAGGTGGCGCGGATTCGACAAGATGGGCGACGGGCTCGCGAACGATACGCGAGCTGTGTCATGTCCCAATTCGGTACGCAGGGGGCCGAAGTGGAACGACCGGTACAGCGGCCACGGCCGCGCAGGCGACCCGCCACCATCGACAGGGGTACGACCGCGGAGGCGCCATGAGCACCGTGGTGTTCCGCCGCCCGCCCCGGCGTCCCGGGCCCCAGCTGCCGCGCGGTGAGCTGCTGTTGGAGTCGCCGCCGGAGGTACCGGAGGAGCTGCCCCGCGGTCTCGGCCAGATCCTGATGGTCCTGCCGATGCTCGCCGGCGCCGGCGCCATGGCCTTCATGTACGCGGGGCGTGGCGGCGGCATGATGACGTACGTCGCGGGTGGCATGTTTGGCGTGTCGATGCTGGGCATGGCGGTGGGCCAGCTCGGCGGCGGCCGCGGCGACAAGACCGCCGAGCTGAACGCGGAACGCCGCGACTACATGCGTTACCTGGCGCAGATCCGTAAGCGGGTGCGGCGGGCGTCGGAGGCGCAGCGTGCGGCGCTGACGTGGAAGCACCCGGAGCCGGACGCGCTGTGGTCGATCGCCGCGTCGCGGCGGATGTGGGAGCGTCGGATATCCGACGACGACTTCGGCGAGATCCGCGTCGCGGTGGGGCCGCAGAAGCTGGCGGTCAAGATCGTCACGCCGGAGACCAAGCCGGTCGAGGACCTCGAACCGATGAGCGCGATCGCGTTGCGCCGCTTCGTCCGTACGTTCAACCCGGTGCCGAACCTGCCGACGGCGGTGTCGCTGCGCGCGTTCAGCCGGATCGTGCTGCGCGGCGACCGGGAGGCGGACCTGGGCGCGGCGCAGTCGTTGCTGTGCCAGGCGGCCACCCTGCACGCGCCCGACGACCTGCGCATCGCGGTGGTCACCCCGACGGAGAACTTCGCGCTCTGGGACTGGACCAAGTGGCTGCCGCACAACCAGTACCCCCGGCGTACGGACGCGGCGGGTCCGGTGCGGATGGTGTTCGAGACGATGGCCGAGCTGGAGGAGCTGCTGGCGGAGGAGATCTCGGCCCGCCCGCGGCACTCGCCCGACGCCAAGCCGCTGACCGACCAACCCCACCTCCTCGTCGTACTCGACGGCGGCGAGGTCACGGCGGACTGCCAGCTCACCGGCCCCGCCCTGCTCGGTACCACGGTGCTGGACCTGAACGGGACGGTGCCGCGGGACGCCGGCCGCTGGCTGCTGTGCCTCGACCTGTGGCCGGACAAGGCGGAGGTGTACCGCGGGGACCGGAGTACGCCGATCGGGCGGCCGGACCACATGAGCCGCGAGCAGGCCGAGGCGGTCGCCCGGCAGCTCGCGCCGTACCGGATGTCCGCGCAGGCCGGGCCGGAGGACACGCTGGCCACCGCGTACGAGCTGACGGACCTGCTGGGGGTGGGCGACGCCGGCGGCTTCGACCCGCACCGGACGTGGCGGCCGAACAAGCCGAACCGCGAGCGGCTGCGCATCCCGCTCGGCCGCGGCCCGGACGGCGGGCTGGTCGAGCTGGACATCAAGGAGGCGGCGCAGGAGGGCATGGGGCCGCACGGCCTGATCATCGGCGCGACCGGGTCCGGCAAGTCGGAGCTGCTGCGCACGATCGTGTCCGCGCTGGCCATCGGCCACTCGTCCGAGGAGCTGAACCTCGTCCTCGTCGACTTCAAGGGCGGCGCCACGTTCGCGTCCCTCGACGTACTGCCGCACACGAGTGCGGTGATCACCAACCTGGAAGACGAGATCGAGCTGGTCGACCGGATGAAGGACGCGCTGGCCGGCGAGATGGTGCGCCGCCAGGAGCTGCTCCGCGCCGCCGGCAACTACGTCTCCCAGTACGAGTACGAGAAGGCGCGGCGGGCCGGTGAACCGCTGGAACCGTTGCCCGCACTGCTGATCATCTGCGACGAGTTCTCCGAACTGCTGGCCGCGAAGCCGGACTTCATCGAGCTGTTCGTGATGATCGGCCGGCTCGGCCGGTCGCTCGCGGTGCACCTTCTCCTTGCCTCCCAACGGTTGGAGGAGGGCAAGCTGCGCGGACTGGACACGCACCTGTCCTACCGGATCGGGTTGCGGACGTTCTCGGCGGTCGAGTCGCGGATCGTGCTCGGCGTCCCCGACGCGTACGAGCTGCCCAACGCGCCGGGCCACGGTTACCTCAAGGTCGACACGTCGACGATGCTGCGCTTCCGCGGCGCGTACGTGTCGGGTCCGTACAAGCAGGGTGCGGCGAAGGAGCGGGAGCAGGCGCTGGTGTCCGGCAAGGTCGTGCGGTTCACGGTGGACCACACGCCGGTGCCGGACCTGCCCGAGGAGCACGAGCCGGAGCCGCAGCACGACGAGCAGGGCGGCAAGCAGACCTCCGTACTGGAGGTCATCGCGGACCGGTTGACCGGCCAGGGCAAGCCGGCGCACCAGGTGTGGCTGCCGCCGCTGTCCGCGCCGCCGCCGCTGTCGGAGCTGCTGCCGGAGCTGATGGTCGACCCGGAGCGCGGCCTGTGCCCCGCCGGGTCGGACCGGCTCGGCACGCTGACCACCCCGGTCGGCGTCGTCGACAAGCCGTACGAGCAGAAGCGCGACCTGTTCACCGCGGAGCTGGGCGGCGCCGGCGGCAACGTGATCATCGTGGGCGGCCCGCAGACCGGCAAGAGCACCATGCTGCGGTCGCTGATCTGTTCGCTCGCGCTGACCCACACCCCGCGCGAGGCGCAGTTCTTCTGCCTGGACTTCGGCGGCGGCACCCTCACCACCCTCAAGGACCTGCCGCACGTGTCCGGCGTCGCCACCCGCCGCGAGGCCGAGGCCGTCCGCCGTACGGTCGCCGAGGTGATCGGGGTGCTGGACGCGCGCGAGGCGCGGTTCACCGAGCTGGGCATCGACTCGATCGCCACGTACCGGCGGCGGCGCGCGGCGGGCGAGTTCGCCGACGATCCGTTCGGGGACGTGTTCTTGGTCGTGGACGGCTGGGGCACCGTCCGCGAGGACTACGACGAGTACGAGCAGAAGCTGGCCAGCCTGGCGCAGCGCGGCCTCGGCTTCGGCGTACACCTGGTGATCACGGCAGCCCGCTGGGCCGAGGTACGGATCAACATGCGCGACCTGCTCGGTACCCGGTTCGAGCTGAAGCTGGGTGACCCGGCCGAGTCCGAGATCGACCGGCGCTCCGCCGCCAACGTGCCAGCTCGTACGCCGGGGCGCGGCCTGTCGCCGCAGAAGCTGCACTTCCTGTCCGCGGTACCGCGGATCGACGGGCACGCCACCGACGAGAACCTGTCCGACGGCGTCGCCGACCTGGTACGACGGATCCGCGACGGCTGGTCGAAGGACCCCGCGCCGAAGGTACGGCTGCTGCCGCGGATGTTCACGGCGGAGCGGTTCGTCGAGGAGGCGCCGCAGAGCCGGTCCGGCCTGGTCACGATCGGCCTGGACGAGAGCCAGCTCGCGCCGGTCGCGCTGGACTTCGCGACCGAGCCGCACTTCTTCGCCCTCGGCGACTCGGAGAGCGGCAAGTCCACGCTGCTGCGGGTCATCGCGAAGCAGCTGGTCGCGAAGTACACACCGGAGCAGGCGCGGATCATCATCGCCGACTACCGGCGTTCGCTGCTGGGCGCGATCGGCGGCGACCACCTCCTCGGGTACGCGGCGTCCGGGCAGGCGTTGCAGGAGATGATGGGCTCGGTCGTCGGCTCGATGAAACGGCGGCTGCCCGGCCCGGACGTCACGCCCGAGCAGCTCCGGGACCGCAGCTGGTGGAGCGGCCCCGACCTGTACGTACTGGTCGACGACTACGACCTGGTCGCCAGCCCGTCCGGCAACCCGATCGCGCCGCTCGCCGAGTTCCTGCCGCAGGCCCGCGACATCGGCCTGCACCTGATCCTCACCCGCCGGTGCGGCGGCGCCGCCCGCGCCATGTACGAGCAGGTCGTCCAGCGGCTCAAGGAGCTGGACAGTCCGGCGCTGCTGATGTCCGGAAACCGGGAGGAGGGCGCGCTGTTCGGCAGCCTCAAGCCCAGCCCGCAGCCGCCGGGGCGCGGCACCCTGGTCCGCCGCAGGGAGGGCAACGAGCTGATCCAGCTCGCGTACCTGCCGCCGTCGTGACGCTGCGTCGGCCGGCGCCGGGTGGGGCGACCCGTCCCGCTCGTCAGAAATCCGTATCGGTCGGGCATCTGTCACGGCCCGAGCAGGTTCGGCCCTCGCGGAGCGTTGCGGGGTTCCGATACCGTTCTTTCCACGTTGGGTATGGCCGTCGGTACACCGGGCATTCGTTCCGGTGCGTCGGCCGGGACACGGGGTCCTCCAATGCTTTGGGAGGTGGATCATGGGCAACGGGCCCATGCAGGTTGACCACGCGACACTGCACACCGCTGCCAATGACGTCCGGTCGACCCGGGACGAGATCCAGGGCGACCTGAACAAGCTGGAATCGCTTGTGCAGCAGGACCTTGAGAGTGCCTGGAAGGGCACCGCCGCGGGGTCGTTCCAGACTCTGATGCAGCGCTGGCACGAGGACAGCAAGACGCTGATGCAGGCGATGGCCGACATCGCCGACCTGCTCGACAAGTCGGGTACCCAGCACCAGCAGAACGACGAGAACCAGCAGCAGATGCTGGACAAGATCCATCAGGCGCTGGGCTGACGGGGACGGGGAGTTCGAGCATGTCGATGATCAAGGTTGACCCGCACGTACTGCAGGAAGCCCACGCGCAGATGAAGTCGATCGCGCAGGGCATGGACAGCAAGCTGGACACGCTGCGTTCCGGCCTGCAGCGGATGGAGTGGGAGGGCAGCGACCGCACCGCGTACCAGGAGCACCAGGCCAAGTGGGACAAGGCCGTGACCGACCTCAACGCGGTGCTGAACCAGATCGGCGCCGCGGTCGGCATCGCCAGCGACAACTACGTCAACACCGAGATGAGCAACAGCAAGCTCTGGGGCTGACGGCTTCGGGGTGCAGACCACCCATCGTGGCCCTGGCCCCTCGGGTCAGGGCCACAGCCATGTCGGCACCGCGCCGGATCGCTGGTGCCAGCGCAGATCGCCAGGAGACACCGCAGGATTCCCACGGGGGACGAGGTGTGGGGCGCGCACCGTTCCGCACCGCCGATTGGAGTACTGATGGGACACGACTGGAGTGTCGATCTCGGTAGTACGAAGAAGATCGAGGTCGACACCGAGCATCTGGAGAACATCACCAAGTACCTGAAGGTCTTGTCGGACTCGATCAACGACGACCTGCTGCCGTACCTGGACGAGGTCAACCGTGACGTGGCCTTCGGGTACGGCGGGGTCAAGATGATCCAGGGCGACGGCGGCGGGCAGGCCTCCGCGTTCGGTTCGCCCAACATCGCGACGATCGCCGACCTGGGGAAGAAGGTGGGCGACGCGTACACGGCGGTGAAGGAGAGCCTGACGGCGATCGCCGGCGACTTCGACGCCTCCGGCTCGGCGATCTCGTCGATCGCCGAGAAGTACAAGAGCTCGGACGACCGGAACAACGCGTCGATGAAGGACTTCGACACGGCGTTCAGCGCGGCGAAGTCCAGCGGGACGAACGGGTAGGGGGCGGGTCGTGCCGAGTTGGGAAGAGATCGTCACCGACATCGTCATCTGCAGCAACTACTACGGCATCGACGACGCCGCGACCGGCTGGAGCGCCATCTTCCGCCACATGGGTACGCTGCGCGACGACGTCGACCGGCTCGCCAAGGAGAGCAAGCCGTGGAAGGGCCAGGCGGCCGACGACTTCCGCAAGCACCTGAAGAAGTGCTCCGACGCGCTGGAGGACCTCGACACCAACCACCGCAAGATCGTCCATGCGCTGGAGGGTGCGAGCGAACACCTGAGTACGGCGGTGAACAAGATTCCGATCCCGGCCTGGATGATCCACAAGGTCGAGGACGCGCAGGCGGCGTACGCGAAGGGCATGTCGGTGCCCGGCTTCTCGCCCGGCTCCTTCGCGCAGGAGGCGCTGGCGATCGACGGCGACCTCGTGTCGGGGATCCCCGGCGTCAAGGATCTGGCCGGCTGGGTGGGCGGCAAGGAGGACACGGCGCAGGCCGCGTACAACCAGCTGATCAGCGACTACAACGGGGACATCCAGGCGGTGCCCGCGGGGACGAAGTCCAACCCCGGCGCGGTCGACAAGGACGACGACTACGGCGACACGCCGACGGGTGGCGGCGGTGGCGGACACGTACCGCCGACCGGAACGGGGACGCCGCCGCACACCAGGACGCCGACCAGCCCGACGCCGAAACCGCCGCACACCACCGATCCGAGTACGCCGTGGAAGGACCCGTCGGCGGACTATCCCGGCGGCGACCCGAGCGGTGGCGGCGCCGGATCGGGCCTGGCGGGCGCGGGCGGTGGACCGCTCGGTGCGGGTACCGGTGGTGGCGGGCTGGGCGGTGGCACCCGGGGTGTACCGCCGCTGGGGCCGACGGCGGATCCGGCCGCCGATGCGGCACGTGCCGGCGCCGGCGGTGCCGCCGGAATGATGGGCCGCGGTATGGGCCGGGGTGGCCACGGCGAGGGCGAGGGTGACGAGCACGAGACCTGGCTGACCGAGGACGAGGATCCCTGGGGCGCCGACGGCGACGCCAACCCGTCGGTACTCGGTTCCTGATCGCGCACTTCGTCGTCGTCCGGGCGGGGGCACGCTCGGGCGACAGGAGGAGATGGCTTCCGTGCGACGTTTCCGGACCCGCCCCGCGGGCCGCACCCACTCCCGCCGCCGGCCGGTACTCGTGCTGGCGGCCACCGCGACGGCCGCCGTGCTGGGCGTCCTCGCCGTGCCGGGGCCCGCCCTCGCCATCGACGTACGGGCGGGGCAGTGGCAGCTCGACGCGCTGCACATCGACCGGGCGCAGCAGCTGAGCCGGGGTTCCGGGGTCACCGTCGCGGTCGTCGACAGCGGCGTCGACGCGTCGCATCCCGACCTGTCCGGGCAGATCCTTTCCGGTACGGCGATCGGCGGCGGCAAGGGCGGCGCGAACGACGGCCGTACCGACGCCGCCGGGCACGGTACCCACATGGCCGGTGACATCGCCGCGAAGGGCGGCGGCCGGGAGCACGCGCTGGGCATCGCGCCGGGCGCGAAGATCCTTCCGGTCCGGGTGTTTTCCACCGGGACCGCCGAGCCGAGCGACATCGCCGCCGGGATCCGTTGGGCGGTCGACCACCACGCGAGGATCGTCAACGTCTCGCTGAGCGCCAACGGCACGGCGCCGTCCGGCCTCGTCGACGCCATCGGGTACGCGATGCGCAAGGGCGCGGTCGTCGTGGCCGGTGCGGGAAACCTGAGCAACGGCCAGGACGGCGTGGGCTATCCGGCGAACGTACCGGGTGTGGTCGCGGTGTCCGGCACGACACGGGGCGGGGCGTTCTGGTCCGGGTCGGTCGGCGGTCCGCCCGTCGCGCTGGCCGCACCCGCCGACGGTGTGGTGTCGACCGGGTCGAAGGCGGCCGGCAACCGCACCGGGTACACGAGGGACGAGGGCACCAGCGACGCGGCCGCGTTCGTGTCGGGTGCGGCCGCCCTGGTGTGGTCGAAGTACCCGAGCCTCAGCGCGCCGGACGTGATCGAGCGGCTGATCAGGACCGCCGACGACGCCGGCCCGAGCGGCCGCGACACGCAGTACGGGTTCGGGCGGCTCGACGTCGTGAAAGCCTTGACCGCCAAGGGAATCCCACACGTCGGCCGCAACCCGCTGCTGGCCGGCGGCACGGGTTCCGGCGCGGCCACCCCGGACGGCGGCAGGACCCTGGTACTCAAGGACCGCACCGGCACGTACCTCACGTACGGCGGGATCTTCTGCGGGGTCGGCGTACTCGTCGTGGTCCTCGTGGTGGTGATGGTGGTCGTCTCCGGCCGCCGCCGGCGCCGGCGCGCGCAACCGCCGGCCGGTCCACCACCGGGCGCCTTCCCTGACCCCGGCCGACCCGTCCCGCCGTACGCGCCGCCGCCCGGATACCCGGGCGCGCCACCGCCGCAACATCCCCCGAACCCGCCGCACTGACCCGCGGCCCTTGGCGGGTCTCACGCCGACGACGTCGAGGACGCGCAGGGCACGGATGCGTGACCCCGCGCCCTCGTCGGCACGGACCCCTCCGGTACGCCCGGCTGATCGGAACGGTGCCGTCCCGATGGTGCTGGTGTCCGCGCTGGCGCGGCCGATCCGTACGCGGACGCTGACCGTCCACTGTGGACCCGTTACGGGCCGCTCGGCGTCACGCCGGGCGGCCCGTGGTCACGCGTACGCCAGATCCGTTGGGGTACAAGGGAATCGGCATCTGCGGCGGTCAGCCGCGACCGCCGCTCGGGAGTGCACGCGCCCCGCCGGGGAGTGCGCGGGGTGTGCCGGCGAAACCGCCCTGGCCAGTACGTGAACCGCCGGGCCCGCTCGGCGTGTTGCTGCGGGAACTCGGCGCGGTGACGGCAACCGGCCTGCCGTCGTCGGGTGCCGCGGGCCGCCGGCCGGTCGGGCGGTCCGCGCCGTCCGGTACGAACGCCGCCCGTCCCGCGCGCCAGTCGCGACGCCGACCGCGCGGGACGACCCGGGAACCGATCAGCGCCAGTACGGCGAGGGCGAGGAGTGCCGCGGCGGTGATGCCGGCGGCGAGCTTCACGGTGCGCAGCGGGTCGGCGCGGGTCCGCGGGTCGGCCATCGACCTGTCGCCGGACCCGGCCGGCGCCGCCCCCGCGTCGTCCTTGAGCGTCGCCGTGAGCGCCCGGTACGGGTTGACCACGCCGTATCCGACGGTCGCGTTCCAGCCCTGCGGCGGGTGGTCGGCGGTGCGGAGGATGCGCTCGCGCACCTGCTCCGCACTGAGCTTCGGCTCGTACGCCCGGATCAGCGCGGCGACACCCGCCACGTACGGCGTGGCGAAGCTGGTGCCGGCCGGGAAGGTGATGAAGCCGCCGCCGGCGGGCGCCGGCCCGTCGATGTCCTTGCCGGGACCGGCCAGTTCCAGATAGTTCCCGGTACTGGAGGAGCCGACGTGGCCGCCCTTCTCGTCGATGCCGCCCACGGCGAGCACGCCGGGCAGCGCCGCCGGGTACTGCGCCTCGCCGTTGGCGTCGGTGTTGCCCTCGTTGCCGGCGGCGGCGACCAGCACCACGTCGTGCGCCAGCGCGTACTTCACCGCGCTGCGCAGCGCGTCGGTCGGCACCGTCGTCAGCGACATGTTGACGACCCTGGCGCCGGCGTCGGTGGCGCGCCGGATCGCGTCGGCGATGTACCCCGGCGTGGCGTCGCTGCCCTTCTGATCGTTCACCAGCACCCGGTACGGCAGGATCTCGGCGTCCGGCGCCACCCCGTAGAACGGGGTGCCGGTGTCGTCGCGGCCGGCGATGATGCCCGCGACCACGGTGCCGTGTCCGTACTGGTCGCAGGTGCCGTTGCCGTCGGCGAGGTAGTCGTGACCGCCCTCGTACACCGCGTTCTTGAGGACGACGTTGTCGGGGGAGACGCCGGAGTCGATGACGGCGACCTTGACGCCCTGGCCGCGGCTGAGCGGCCACGCGCGCTGCGGCTGGACCCGGTCGAGCCCCCACGGCGTCCGCTGGAGGGGGTTGTCGTGCGTGGCGCCGGCCGGTACGTGGCAGCTCTGCTGCGCGGCGACGGTGCCGCTGCCGGTGGCGACGTGGTGCTTCTTCGGCGCCGCGGCGGCCGGCACCGCCACCGCCACCGCCACCGCCACCGCCGCGAGCGTGACGACGAGCCCTGCGGCGACACCCGCCCGGACCAGGGCAACCCGGATACTCGACCCGTTCGGCACGAAAGAAAGACTAGTCGAGCGCCGCACCCCGGGCAGTGACGGAATGACGACGAGAGGTCGTGCCCGGGATCGAGGAGTACCGATCTTGGTGCGCTCTTGTAGGTTGGATCCGCTGCATGAGCTGACCGGCGGGAGGTGTGTCGTGCGGGACGGTTACTACGCGAGCTGGCGGGACCAGGAGTACGAGGCGAGCCCGGACGGCGACCGTGTTCGGCTCTACAGCGGCGGTCCCGTCGCCGGCTTCGAACAGATCGGCGCCGAGCGATACCTGCGGGTCGTGCCGCGGACCGACGTCGCCGAGCTGACGTACGTGACGAGCCGGTGCACGTGGCGCGGCCAGCCGTTCCAGGTGATCGGCGAGCACGGGCAGTGGCTCCGGCTGGAGTACCTGGGCGAGCTGCCGGCGCCGTCCGACCTCGGCCTCGCGGCGTACGACCGGGACGTCCACCAGGTGTGGGCGCGGCGCGCCGAGATCGGCGAGATCAGCGAGCAGCGCGGCTGACGACGCGCCCGTGCCCGGGTAGACCCGGACCGGTACGTTGACCAGCGGCGCGGTGTCCGAACCCCGTGTGTCGAGGCGGCAAGGAGGCGAGCATGGCCGACGGCTGGGAGCCGGCGAACGATCTCGAACAGCAACTGTTCGACGCCATGCAGCGCGGTGAGCAGGACCGGTACTTCCAGGTGCTCGGGGCGACCGACCTGCTCCTCCCGATCCCGATGGACGCCAACGGCGCGCCCAACCCCACCGGCTGGGCCACCTGGGCGTACGAGGGGCGCACCTACCTGCTCGCGTTCACCTCGCGCGAGGCGATGACCTCCACCCTCGGGCAGTACGCGGGGGAGTTCCGCACGGCGCGGCTCGGTGAGATCTCCGCCCGCTGGCCGGACCAGTCGTGGTGGCTCGCCATCGACTTCGGCCTGCCGATCGCCGGCTACCTCCCGGCGAACTTCGTGAGTCAGATCACCGGCGTACCGGCGGGGCAGTCGGCGGACCAGGCGCCGCCGGACGAGACGCCGGCGGCCGACCCGCCCGCGCAGCCCGCCGACCCGTCCGCGTGGGCGCCGGCGGCCGAGCAGCCCGCCGCCGACACCACCGACGCGGTACCGGAGCAGGGCGTCGCGGACCAGCCCGCCGCGAGCGAGCCCGGCCCGGCGCCCGGGCAGAACGGCGAGTTCCAGCCGGCGAACGAGGCGGAGGAGGCGCTGCTGCGCTCCGCCGCGGCCGGCGACCGGAAGACGTTCATGGACGCGCTGCTCGCGGCGTACACGCTGATCCCGGTGCCACCGGGGGTGACCACCCAGCCCGCCGTCACCGACCCGTCGTTCCCGTGGCCGAGCATCGACCGCGGCGGATACGTGCAGGTCCCCATCTTCACCTCCACCGAACGCATGCGCGAACGCGTCGGCGACGCGCCGTACGCGGTGGCGCCGTTCGTCCTCGTACTGGAGAACTGGCCGCACCGCGACTGGTCGCTCGCCCTCAACCCGGACACCCCGATCGGCGCGACCCTCGACGGCGAACGCATCGGCGAACTCGCCGACTGGGCCCGCCAGACCCAGCTCGCCGAACGACTCGGCGTCCGCGTACCGGCCGTGGTGCCCGCCGAGCCCGACGCCGCGCCGGTCGCCGACGCGGACCCGTCGGTCGCCGATGCGGACCCGTCGGTGGAGCCGGCCGAGCCCGCCGCGGCGACGTCCGCCGAGCCCGCGACATCGGGGGACGGTGAGCAGGCGGCCTCCGCCGATCCGGTACCGGACGGGCAGGTCGACGAGGCGGTGCCCACCGCCGATCAGGCCACCGCTACGGGCGGGGCCACGTTGGACCAGCCGGCGCGTTCCGTGGCTGCGGACGGCGCGGCCGACGGGCAGGCTGCGGTCGACGAGCCGGTGGCCGACGTCGCCGCCGACGGTACGGACGTTGCCGAGTCGAACGGTGGCCAGCCCGTCGCCGACACGGCCCCGGCGGACGACGCGCATTCCGCCGACGATGCGCCGGCACCGGGCGACGGGTCGGACGACCGCGTATCGGCTGAAGACGCGGCAGGCACGCAGGCCGAGGCCGCCGATTCCGCGACGCCGGATTCCGCGGAGCTGGCGACTCCGGTCGAGACGACGAATCCCGTCACCGTCGAGGAGGCCGCACCGTCCGAGCAGGCGGCCCCCGAGGCGGTGGCTACCTCCGCGGACGAGACCGACCCGGACGCGGGCACCGAGACGACCACCGGCTCCGACGACGCCACGAGCCGTGACGACGCCGCAGGTACCGAGGACGCTGCGGGTTCCGAGGACGCCGTAGGTTCCGACGAGACCGCAGGTACCGAGGCCGCTGCGGGCACCGACGAGGCCGCGGGTTCCGAGGACGCCGCGAGTCGTGACGAGGCCGCGGGTTCCGATGAGGCCGCGGGTTCTGACGACAGTGTTGATTCGGGCGTCGGCGCCGGGACTGACGCGACCGCTGGTTCCGACGACGCCGCTGGCTCCGGTGAGGATTCTGGTGCCGCCGCCGGCGCCGGTCCCAACGACGGCGCTGACGCCGATGCGGGCGCTGGTACCGGCGAAGGCGCCGGTGCGGCGGAGGGCGTGAGTCCGGCTGCGGCGGTCGGCGCGGACGCGGCGCCGGTCGTCGACGACGAGGAGACGCCGGAGTGGCCGCCGCGGCCGAAGCCGGACCCGACGCCCGAGCCGCTGCCCGCGCTGACGTTCCCGGCGATGTTGCAGAAGCCGGTGCCGGACGACCAGGTCGCGTTCTACCTGGAGCGGCACTTCGACCGCGTCGGCGGGTACGTGCACCGTGTCGCGGACGGTCCGGTGCGTGCCGCCGATCTGCGCACGGCGGTGCTGCTCGGTGGTGAGGACGAGCCGGTGCACGCGATCCGGTGGAACGTCGAGTCCGGGCGGCTGTTGCCGCAGCTGGGCGTGCTGCGTTCACCGACCGACCCGGAGCTGGTCGAGTACCGGATCGCGACGACGCGGCTGCCGCACGGCGCGGAGCTGTACCGGATCGACGCGGAGGGTACGACGACGGTGTTGGCCGTGTTCAACGCCGACCACCACCGCTGGCACCCGCTGACCTGAACCTGCCGGCGAGTCCGCCGGCGCACGGTGTCGGGCGACGACCGCTGCCGGTCACCTGAGCCGGTGGGCGGTGTCCGGCGGCGCATGGTGTCGACGCGGAGCGTCTGCCGGCAACCGGTGGCCGGACCCGCGTTCGGCCGCACACTGACCGCGTCGTACCTGGTGACCGTCGTCAACCAGCCGCACAGGACCGCCGGCGCGAACCGTCGACCACCGGGGACGACCTACCGCTGCCGCGGCGGCCATGTGACCCGAGCCTGTTGGCGCTGGTACCGGTCCGACGCGCGATGTCCGCCCGAGCCGGGGCTAATTACTCCTTGATCCAGCGGAGGATTTCGCCGGTGACCAGGTCGGGGACCTCCTGCTGGGGGAAGTGGCCGACCCGGTCGACGAGGCGCCACTCGTACCGGGCGGCGACGTAGCGGCCGGAGCCCTGCGCGGTGCGGGGCAGCATGCCGGTGTCGTCGCCGCCGTGGAGTTGCAGGGTGGGGCTGGTGATGGGCTGCTGCATCAGTTTCACGAAGCGCCGGCCGCTGGGGCGCAGCGCGCCGCGGAACACCCAGCGGTACGCCTCCAGCGCGCAGAACGCGGCGGGCGGGATCTGGATCGCGTCGCGGCAGTGCCGCGCGTACTCGGCGAACTCGGCGCTGGTGCGCCACGGCCCGGCCCAGTCGGCGAGCAGTTCGCCGGCGATGGCGGCGTCGTCGCGAGTGAGGACGTGCTCGTACCGGGGGACCTGGAACTTCAGCAGGTGGCGGCTGGCGGAGAGCTGCCCGCGCGGGTCGGAGAACAGTCCGGTACGCAGGCGCAGCGGGTGGGCGGCGTCGAGCACGACGAGCCGGCGGACGCGTGGCGGGTGGAAGGCGGCGGTCATCCAGGCGAGCAGCCCGCCGAGGTCGTGGCCGACGAGGACGGCGTCGCGCTCGCCGAGGGCGCGGATGAGCCCGTCAACGTCCGCCGACATCGTGTACCCGTCGTATCCGCGGGGTGGCTTGTCGCTCGCGCCGTACCCGCGGAGGTCGACGGCGACGGCCCGGTAGCCGGCGTCGGCGAGGGCGGGAAGCTGGTGGCGCCAGCCGTACCAGGTCTCGGGGAAGCCGTGCAGGAACAGCACGAGCGGTCCGGCGCCGGCCTCGACGACGTGGAACCGGCTGCCGTTGGCCCCGACGAACCGGTGGGTCCACGGCCCGTCGACCAGTACGCAGCTTTCATCGGGCGGGGCGACCATGCGTCCAGGGTAGGCGCCGGCCCCTGAGAGAACGGTCAGGACCGGGCCCGGTGGGCGCGGACACGTCGCCGGAGCAGCGCGGCGGCCAGCAGCGAGGCGATCAGCGAACCGGTCAGTACGGCCGCCTTGATGCGGCCGGCCTCGGCGCCGACCCCGAAGGACAGTTCGGCGATCAGCAGGCTGACGGTGAAGCCACACCCGGCGAGTACGCTCACCGCGGCCAGGTCGCGCCGGTGCATCCCGGCGGGCAGCCGCGCCAGCCGGAGACGGGTGGCGAGCCCGGCGCCGCCGAGTACGCCGAGGGTCTTGCCGACGACGAGCCCGGCGACGACCGCCCACGCGACCCGGTCCGTGGCGAACGCCCGCAGCGCGGCCGGCGACAGCGCGACCCCGGCGGCGAAGAACGCGAACAGCGGTACGCAGAACCCGGCGCTGACCGGCTGTAACCGGTGCTCCAGCCGTTCGGCGGGTGACGCGGACTCGCCGGGATCCGGGCGTACCCGGGTGAGCAGGCCGATCGCGACGCCGGCGAGGGTGGCGTGGATGCCCGAGGCGTGCAGCAGCGCCCACGCCAACACCCCGAGCACCAGGTACGCCGGCCACAGTCGGTGCGGGCGCCGGCCGCGGATCCGCAGCCGCTGGAGCCCCGCGTACCCGAGGAGGGCGGCGACCGCGCCGAGCAGCGGGAGTACGGCGAGGTGGGCGGTGAACAGGACGGCGATGAGCAGGATCGCGCCGAGGTCGTCGACGACGGCGAGCGACAGCAGGAACACCCGTACGCTCGGCGGCAGCGCACTCGCCGTGATCGCGAGTACGGCCAGGGCGAAGGCGATGTCGGTGGCGACCGGAACCGCCCAGGCGTCGCCGATGCCCGGGGCGCCCGCGCCGACCGCGAGCGCCACCAGAACCGGCACGACCATCCCGCCGACCGCGGCGAACACCGGCAGCAGCGCCTGCCGTACGGTGCGCAGTTCGCCGACGACGAGTTCGCGTTTCAGTTCCAGGCCGGCGACCACGAAGAACAGCGTGAGCAGCCCGTCGGTCGCCCACGCGCCGACGGACAGGTGCAGGTGCAGTGCGGCGGGCCCGACCTCCGCGTCCCGCACCATCCGGTACGCCCCGGCGAACGGCCCGTTCGCGGCGACCAGCGCGGCGGCCGTCGCGCCGAGCAGGATCATCCCGCCGATCGTCTCGGTACGGAGGAAGCCGGCCACCGTGGCGGCCGCCGTACGGGTGCGGGCGATGGGAGCGGGACGGTCACCTCGGGTCACGGACGGTCTCCTGGGCTGTGGGGTCGGGTCGACGCGTGCCGACCCGACTTCCCGGCGCTCCCAGGCGCCAACCCTACCGGCCGCTAGCTGCTCAGAAAGCTCAGAACGGCCATAACGCGACGGTGATCCGAGTCGCTGGGCGCCAGGCCGAGCTTGCCGAAGATGTTCGAGATGTGCTTCTCGACGGCACCCTCGGTGACCACCAGCGCCCGGGCGATCGCCGTGTTCGTGCGGCCCTCGGCCATCAGCCGCAGCACGTCCCGCTCGCGCGGCGTCAACGTACGCACCGGGTCCTTGCGGGACACGAACAGCTGCGACACGACCTCCGGGTCGAGCACCGTGCCGCCGCCGGCGACCCGGACCAGTCCGTCCAGGAACTCGTCCACGTCCGCGACCCGGTCCTTCAACAGGTATCCCACCGCGCCGACCCGGTCCGCGAGCAGGTCGTCCGCGTACGAGACCTCGACGTACTGGGAGAGGACGAGGATCGGGGTGCCAGGCACCGTACGCCGGGCCTCGATCGCGGCGCGCAGCCCCTCGTCGGTGTGGCTGGGCGGCATCCGGACGTCGACGATCGACACGTCGGGGCGGTGCTCGGTGATCGCGGTGACCAGCGACGGGCCGTCACCGACGGCGGCGACGACCTCGTGCCCGGCCTCGGTGACGAGCCGGACGATGCCCTCGCGCAGCAGTACGGAATCGTCGGCGACTACGACCCGCATGGCAGCTCCGCGGTCAGGACGGTCGGGCCGCCCTCGGGACTGTCCAGGTCGAACCGGCCGTCCGCGGCGCGGACCCGGTCGGCGAGGCCGGCGAGGCCGTGGCCCTTGGCGGAGTGGGCGCCACCCACCCCGTTGTCGGAGATCGTCACGTAGACCACACTGCCATCCCCGGTCACCCGGACCCGGCACCAGGTGGCGCGGCTGTGCTTCGCCACGTTCGTCAGGGCCTCGGCGACCAGGAAGTACGCGGTGTTCTCGACGGTGGTGGGCAGCCGGTCCGGCGAGGGCAGGTCGACCTCCAGCTCGGTCTGCACCGTGCAGCGGCCGGTGACGGCGGCCAGCGCGGCGGCCAGCCCGCGGTCGGCGAGGATCGGTGGGGCGATGCCGCGGGACAGCGCGCGCAACTCGTCCAGCGTCTCCCGGGTCTGCTCGATCGCCTCGGCCAGCAGCGGCGCCGCGGCCTCCGGATCCGTACGCATCCGGCGCTGCGCGAGGCTCAGGTCCATGGTGAGCCGGACCAGCCGCTGCTGCGGCCCGTCGTGGATGTCGCGCTCCAGCCTGCGCAGCGCGGACGCCTCGGCGGAGCGCGCCGCCTCGCGGCTCTCGGTCAGCTCCTCGACCCGCTCCTGCAGCGCGGTGACCCGCTCCCGGGTCAGCAGCATCCGCGCGAACCCGGCCCGCATCAGCGCCATCCCTCGTACCACGAAAGGTGCACTGACCAGGAACAACAGCCCCACCGCGGTGTTGACCGCCACGACGTTGCCGTACGTGTGCTGGAGGCCCATCAGGTCCGACAACCCCTGCTCGTACGGCAGGACGGCCCACTCCCACGCGAAGTTCAGCGTGTACCCGAGGCCGACGGCCCACCAGGTCACCGTGACCGAGAACGCGACCACCGCCGGTACGAGGGTGAAGACGCCCCAGAGCAGGTCGGCCCAGCTCTGCCCCTCGGTCAGCGGGATCAGCACGCGGCGCAGCCCGGTCCGCTTCGTGCGGTCCTTGTACCGCGGGACGGTGATCGGTCGGCGCAGCACCCGGTTGATCTGCCGGCGCTCCAGGTTGGCGAACGCCCGCGCGACGAACATGCCGCCGATCAGGACGAAGATGCCGCCCATGGTGACGGCGGTGCCGACGCCGACGCAGAACATCGCCAGGACGACCACGAAGCTGGCGATCGACAGCGGCAGGCCGAGCAGGCAGTAGCCGGTGTCGACACCGAGCTGGTTGAGCAGGCTCCGCTGCCGCGGGTGGCGGTCGGCGGCGGGTACGGCGGTCGTCATGCCTCGACGGTATGGCCCCGCGTACGACACGCCCATGCGGCGTGCCGGCCAAGCACGGGTGGGGCCAGCCCCAGTACGCGCGCCTGCGGTCGGTACGCGTGGCCCACGCCACTCGGCGGCGGATTGTGGGGTTTGGAACCTGGGGCCGGAAACCTGCCGTACGAGGCCCCGCCGTTCGCGGTGTTCGTGACGGCCGTGTCACCGATTGTCAAGATCGCGATTTGTGCGTGCGTTCACAAACGCATACGCTGACCACACGGCGCGGCTCCTACCACACCGGGCAGACCGGCGTACGAGCCAGTCCGACGACCCGCCTGACCTGCAAGATCATTGGCTGGCTCGTGGGCGGGTGCCGAAGATATCGTCGTTTCGAGAGTCAGATGAGTCAGCAGCGAACCGACAGCTCGGCGAGCCCGGCGTTCCCGGATCTCCCAGAGGCCACCGTCGCCCGCCTCCCCGAGTACCTGCGCGCCCTGCACACGCTTGCCGAGCAGGGCCACGACACGGTGTCCAGCGAAGGGCTGGCCGCCGCCGCCGGGGTGAACTCGGCCAAGCTGCGCAAGGACCTCTCCCACCTCGGGTCGTACGGCACGCGTGGCGTCGGGTACGACGTGGCCCTGCTGATCACCCAGATCGAGGCGGTCCTCGGACTGTCCCAGCACCGTACGGTCGCGCTGGTCGGCATCGGTAACCTCGGTCACGCGCTCGCCGGGTACGGCGGGTTCGCCAGCCGTGGGTTCTCCGTCGCCGCGCTGTTCGACGCCGAACGCGCGCAGGTCGGCGAGCGGATCGGCGACCTGGTGGTCCGGCACATCGACGAGCTGGCCGAGGTCGTCGCCGCCGAGGGCATCTCGATCGGCGTGATCACCACCCCGGTGCATGCCGCGCAGCACGTCGCCGACCGGTTGGTCGCCGCCGGCGTCACCAGCATCCTGAACTTCGCGCCCTGCGTCCTCGCCGTACCGCCCGGGGTGGACGTCCGCAAGGTGGACCTGGCGGTGGAGATGCAGATCCTGTCGTTCCACGAGCACCGCAAGGCGCTCACGGCACTGCCCGTCCCGCGGCCAGCACCCAACGGCCGGGCAGGGGAGGCGATCGGCACGTGAACCTGCTCGTCGTCGGCATGTCGCACCGGACCGCACCGGTCGACCTGCTGGAGAAGCTGGCCGTACCGGGGGGCGAACTCCCGGACCTGCTGCACCGGCTGCTGGCCCGGCCGTACCTGTCGGAGGCCGTGGTGCTGTCCACCTGCAACCGCGTCGAGGTGTACGCGGCGGTCTCCGCGTTCCACGGCGCGCTGGCGGACATCGGCGGCGAGCTGGCCGCCCGCTCCGGGTACGACGTGGCCGCCCTGGCCGAGCACCTGTACGTGCACTACGACGACGAGGCCGTCCGGCACACGTTCCGGGTGGCGGCCGGGCTCGACTCGATGGTGGTCGGCGAGGCGCAGATCCTCGGGCAGCTGCGCGACGCGTACACGGTGGCGCGGGACGCGGAGGCGCCGGGCCGGCTGCTGCACGAGCTGCTCCAGCAGGCGCTGCGGGTCGGCAAGCGGGTGCACAGCGAGACCGGCATCGACCGGGCCGGGCAGAACGTCGTGACCGCCGCGCTCGACCTCGGCGCCCGGCAGGTCGGCGGCGCCGCCCCGGCCTGGCTCGCCGAGAAGAACGCGCTGGTCGTCGGCGCGGGCGCGATGGGCGCGCTGTCCGCCGCGACGCTGAGCCGGCACGGCGTGGCCGACCTGGTGATCGCGAACCGCGGGGTGGACCGCGCGGCGCGGGTCGCCACCAACCACGGCGGCCGCCCGACCGGGCTGTCCGACCTGGTCGGCGAGCTGGCCGCGGCCGACCTGGTGGTCTCCGCGACCGCCTCGCACGGGCACGTACTGACCGCCGACCTGGTGGCCGCGGCGACCGCGGAGCGCGCCGGGCGTCCGCTGCTGGTGCTCGACCTGGCCGTACCGCGGGACGTCGAGGCCGGGGTGGCCGAGCTGCCCGGTGTGGTCGTGGTGGACATCGAACAGCTCGGTTCGTCGTTGGACCCGTCGGGCGGTACCGGCCCGGCGCCGTTCGCGGCCGAGGGCTCGGTACCTGCCGCGGAGCGGATCGTCGCCGACGAGCTGGACACCTTCCTCGGCTTCCTGCGCAGTGCGAACGTGGCGCCCACGGTCGCCGCGCTGCGGGGCCGGGCGGAGGACGTGGTCAGCGTCGAGCTGCGCCGGCTGGCGCAGCGCCGGCCGGAGCTGACCGACGCGCAGCGCGCCGACATAGCCCGAACCGTGCACCGGGTGGTACAACGCCTGTTGCACCAACCGACCGTACGGGTGCGTGAGCTGGCGGCGGAGCCGGGCGGTGACCGGTACGCGGCGGTGCTGCGCGAGCTGTTCGGCCTGGACGTCGCCGAGGGGGCGGCGGCCGAGGCGATCCGGGTGGCGCCCACCGAGAACACGCCGACCGAAGGCAGGGAGAAGTGACCGCCACTATGGCCCGACCGGTACGTCTGGGCACCCGCGGCAGCAAGCTCGCCGTGGCCCAGTCCGGTACCGTCGCCGACGCGCTGCGCTCGGTCATCGACCGGCCGGTGGAGCTGATCGAGGTCGTCACGCCGGGCGACCGGTCCAGCGCGCCGGTGCGGCGGCTCGGCGTGGGTGTGTTCGTGTCCGCGTTGCGCGACGCGTTGGCCGCGGGCGAGATCGACGTGGCCGTGCACTCGTACAAGGACCTGCCGACGGCGCCGGCCGAGGGCCTGACGATCGCCGCCGTACCGCCGCGGGCCGACGCCCGGGACGTGCTCGTCTCCGCGAGCGGGCTGCCGTTGGCGGAGCTGCCGGCCGGCGCCCGCGTCGGCACCGGCGCGCCGCGGCGGATGGCCCAGCTCAACGCGCTCGGCGCCGACCTGACCTGCGTACCGATCCGCGGCAACGTGGACACCCGGCTGCGCAAGCTGACCGCCGGTGAGCTGGACGCCGTCGTCCTCGCCGCCGCCGGTCTGCAACGCCTCGGCCGCATCGCCGAGGCCACCGAGTTTCTCGACCCCGACCTGGTACTCCCGGCTCCGGCGCAGGGCGCGCTGGCCGTCGAGTGCCGTACCACCGACGCCGAGCTGGTCTCGGCGCTCGCCACGCTGGACGATGCGTCGACCCGCGCGGCGGTACGTGCCGAACGTGCCCTGCTCGCGGCCCTGGAGGCCGGTTGCAGCGCGCCCGTCGGCGGGTACGCGACGGTGGCGGACGGGGCAGTTTTCCTGCGCGGTGCCGTGGCCACGGTCGACGGGAGCACGTCGATCCGCCGCTCCGGTACCGGAACGCTCGCCGACGCCGAGTCGGTCGGCCGGCGGCTTGCCGCCGAGCTGCTCGACGCTGGCGCTGATTCCCTGTTGGAGAGTGCACGATGACCCGCGCGCGTAAGTCCGTCGGCCGCATCACCGTGGTGGGGGCCGGTCCCGGCGACCCGGGGCTGCTCACCCGGCGTGCCGTCGAGGCGGTGGCCGCCGCCGACCACGTGGTCTACGACCGGTCGGTGCCCGAGGTGTTGCTGACCGCGGTTCTCGCGGAGGCCGGCGAGCAGTTGGAGCGCAGCCCCGCGGAGGGCGCGCCCGGCGACATCGCCAAGGTGCTGCTGTCCGCGGCCCGGTCGGGCCTGTCGGCGGTACGCCTGGTGGCCGGCGACCCGTACGGGCACGACTCGGTGGTGAAGGAGATCCAGGCGATCTCCCGGACCAACGTGCCGTTCGAGGTGGTGCCCGGGGTGAGCCACGCCTCGGCGGTGTCGAGCTACGCGGGCATGCCGCCCGGCCCGGTGCGTACCGAGGTGGACGCCGACGACGTGGTGAACCTGGACTTCGACGCGGTCGCCGCGGCGCTGGGCAAGGGCCCGCAGTCGTCGCTGGCGCTGACCGTCGACGCCGGCTCCCTCGCCCAGGTACGGGACGGGTTGCTCGCCGCGGGTGTCGACGGCGCCATGCCGGTCGCGGTGACGGGCGACGGCACCGGCGAGACGCAGTACACGACGTCGTCCACTGTGGACAGTTTCGTGGAGGCGGCGCTGGGCTTCGGTGGCCCGGTGGTGCTGACGCTCGGTTCCGGTGTGCCGCAGCGCGACAAGCTCGGCTGGTGGGAGAACCGCCCGCTGTACGGCTGGAAGGTCCTCGTCCCGCGGACGAAGGAGCAGGCCGGCGCGATGTCCGCCCGCCTCCGGGTGTACGGCGCGATCCCGTGCGAGGTGCCGACGATCGCCGTCGAGCCCCCGCGTACGCCGGCGCAGATGGAGCGCGCGATCAAGGGCCTCGTCGACGGCCGGTACGCGTGGATCGTGTTCACGTCGACCAACGCGGTGCGCGCCGTGTGGGAGAAGTTCGCGGAGCACGGGCTCGACGCGCGGCACTTCGGCGGCGTCAAGATCGCCTGCATCGGCGACGCGACGGCCGAGGCGGTGCGCGCGTTCGGCATCCAGCCCGAGCTGGTACCGAGCGGCGAGCAGTCGTCGGACGGGCTGCTCGCCGACTTCGCCCCGTACGACGACATCCTCGACCCGGTCGGCCGGGTGCTGCTGCCGCGCGCCGACATCGCGACCGAGACGCTGGCCGCGGGGCTGACCGAGCGCGGCTGGGAGGTCGACGACGTCACCGCGTACCGGACGGTGCGGGCGGCGCCGCCGCCGGCCGAGATCCGCGACGCGATCAAGTCCGGCGGGTTCGACGCCGTGCTGTTCACGTCCTCCTCGACCGTACGGAACCTGGTCGGCATCGCCGGCAAGCCGCACACCCGTACGGTGGTGGCCTGCATCGGGCCGAAGACGGCCGAGACCGCCGTCGAGTTCGGCCTGCGGGTGGACGTGCAGCCCGAGCACGCGTCGATCCTCGACGAGGTCGAGGCGCTCGCGGCGTACGCGGTGGAGCTGAAGGAGAAGCTCGCGCAGATGCCGCCGAAGCAGCGCCGCGGTTCCAAGGTGCAGGGCCCCACCGCCCTCCGCTTCCGCTGACCGGCCCGGCCCGGGGCCCCCGCGACCGCTCCGGGCCCCGGCCGCCACACTCGGCCTGGACGATGTCCAGACCTCGCTGTCGATGACGTGAGGAGACCGATGATGTACCCCGACGTGCGGCCCAGGCGGCTGCGTACGACGCCGGCGATGCGGCGGCTCGTGGCCGAGACCGTCGTACGGCCGGCGGACCTGATCCTGCCGCTGTTCGTCCGGGAGGGTCTGGACGAGCCGAGGCCGGTCCCGTCGATGCCCGGGGTCGTGCAGCACACCCGGGACTCGCTGCGCAAGGCGGTGACCGAGGCGGCGCACGCCGGGCTCGGCGGCGTGATGCTGTACGGGATCCCGTTGCGGAAGGACGAGGTCGGCTCGGGCGGCACGGACCCGGACGGCATCCTCAACGTCGCGCTCCGCGACGTGGCGCACGAGGTCGGCGACGCCACCGTCATCATGTCGGACCTGTGCCTGGACGAGTTCACCTCGCACGGCCACTGCGGTGTGCTCGCCGCGGACGGCACCGTCGACAACGACGCCACCCTCGCCCGGTACGCGGAGATGGCGGTGGTGCAGGCGGACGCCGGGGTGCACCTGGTCGGGCCGAGCGGCATGATGGACGGCCAGGTCGGCGTCGTACGGGAGGCGCTGGACGAGGCCGGCCACACCGACGTCGGCATCCTCGCGTACGCGGCGAAGTACGCGTCGGCGTTCTTCGGGCCGTTCCGGGACGCGGTCGAGTCGTCGCTGGAGGGCGACCGCCGCACGTACCAGCAGGATCCGGCGAACCTGCACGAGGCGCTGCGCGAGGTGGAGCTGGACGTCGCCGAGGGCGCCGACCTGGTGATGGTCAAGCCGGCCCTGCCGTACCTGGACGTGGTCGCCGCGGTGCGGGCCGCCGTGCACGTGCCGGTCGCCGCCTACCAGGTCTCCGGCGAGTACGCGATGGCCGAGGCCGCGTTCGTGAACGGCTGGCTCGACCGCGACCGTACGATCCTCGAAACGCTGACGTCGATCCGCCGCGCCGGTGCCCAGCAGATCCTCACGTACTGGGCGCTTGAGGCCGCCGCACTGCTCCGCGCCGCGTACTGACGAGGTCCGTGCCGTCAGGCCATCGCGGCGTGCAGTGCCGTGATCGTCTGGCGGCCGGTGGGCGTGGTGAAGTCCCGGACCATGTCGCTGACCAGGCTCGGCACCGACGTGATCCGCCCGCCCGCCGCCTCGATCTGCCGGTACGCGGCGTCTTCGGTGCGGTGGGACAGGCCGCCGCTCACGTCGGCGAGTACCTGGACGTCGAGGCCGGCGGCGAGCGCGTCGAGCGCGGTGTGCAGGACGACGATCTCGCTGGTGACGCCGCCGATCACGAGGGTGCGCCGGTGGTGGCCGAGCATCGTCTCGCGCAGGGTCGGGTCGTCCCAGCAGGCCGGCGTACCGCGGAGGTGTGGCGCGCCGAGGTGTCGCAACTCGCCGATGATCGCCGGGCCGCCGGGCCGTGGTGCGGCGGCGAGCGTCACGGGTACGTCGAGCAGCCCGCAGACGGTGGCGAGTGCGGTGGCGGAGCGGCGGATCGTGCCGGGGTCGTTGGTGACGCTCAGCGGCAGGATGTCCTCCTGGAGTTCGGCGAGCAGTACCTGGACGGTGGTGTGGTCGAGCATGGTTTCCTCCGTGAATCGTTCACGCTGTGAATGATTTCGCGACGGTAGCATGCGGGACATGAGCGACGTCAAGGGCGCAGCGCTGTTCACCACCACGGCGTTCCGGCTCGGTACCGTCGGCGCGGTCGTCAGCGACCGGTTCGCCGCGCGCATCGCCGACCACGACGTCAAGCCCAAACACGTCGGCCTGCTCGCCGCCCTCACCACCGCGCCCGCCGCCTCGCAGCTCGACCTGGCGCGGCTCATGGGCATCGCCCCCAGCCTCGTCGTACGGCTCGCCGACCACCTGGAGGACCTCGGCGCCGTCGAACGCGTACGGGATCCCGGCGACCGGCGGCGGCAGGCGCTCCGCCTCACCGACCGGGGCCGCGACCTGCTCGCCACCTGCGCCGACATCTCCCGGTCCCTCGACCGGGACCTGTTGGCCGGGCTGTCCGCCGCCGACCGCGCCGCGCTGCGTACCGCCCTCGCGACCGTCGCCGACAACCTCGACCTGCCCACCGGCTGACCCCGCCCCGCTCGCCCCGCGCTGCCATGACGAGCGCTTTCCGGTACGCCCGCGCAAGGAGACGCCCGGAGGCCCGCAGCATCACGTACTCCCAGGCCGTCGCGCCGGTGGAGCCGGACCAGCGACTGGTACGGGCACTGCACCCGGCGCTCGTCGTACTCCTCGGGCCGGCAACGCGGCGACGCGCCGGGCGAAGCGTCGGCGACCCTGATGTGTCGCCCGACGGGGGTGGGTCAGGCGGTGCGGAGGTTGCGGGGGAGTGACGTCAGCGGCGCCTCGTACTCGCACCACAGGTGGTCGGGGCGGAAGCCGAGGACCGCGTTGACCCGGAGCATCGGCTCGTCCTCGACCGCCTGCCAGGTCTGCACCTCGCGTACCTGCGGCTCGGCGGCGCGCAGGTCGGCGAGCATCCGCGCCTTCATCGCGAGGCCGAGCCCGTACCCGCGATGCGCGGGCACCACGATCGTGTCGTACTGGTCGGCGCGTTGCGGGCGGTGCGCCGGGATGACGAGTTCGGTGAGGCCGGCGACCTCGCCGCTGGCGGTGTGCAGCGCGACCGCGACGTACGGTCGGAGGCCGCGGGCCCGCAGCGTGCGCAGGCTGTCGCGGAGCCGGTCGGCCTCGAAACCCGGGTTCCATTCGACGTCGGCGACGGGGGTGTGCCGGATGACGAGCTTCGCGTCCGCGTACGACGCGAGCAGCTCGTCGGGCGGGCCACCCGGGTAGTTCTCGATGTGGTAGCCGGCGCCGATCCGGCCGGCGAGCCCGCCGATCCGGTCCCAGTCCACTGTGGACAGATCGAGCAGGCTGCTCTCCTCGACCACCGTACGGGCGAAGCCGCGCGCGGCGTAGAACTCCGCGGTGGGCGTGCCCTCGACGACCTCGGCGGTGACGGACTGCCGGTGCTGCGCGGCGGCGTGCTCGGCGGCGGTGGCCAGCAGCTCCCGCCCCACCCCGGTACGCCGGTGCGCCGGATCGGTGAACAGCTCGATGACGGCCGTGCCGCTCAGGTCGTACCCGAGGAGCAGCTCGCCGACGTACCCGACGAGTTCGCCGTCCACCTCGGCGATCCACGCGGCCCGGCGCTCGCCCGGCATCGCCACCGACAGGTACTCCCGGAGCCGGTCGTGGCGCCACAGCGGCTCGCCGGGAAGGTCGGCGGCGAGGACCGCGTTGAACACCCGCAGCCAGGCGTCGATCTCCCGGTCCGGCGCGGTCGCCGGGTTCCACTCTCTGATCCGCACCAGTCCTGCCTACCCGTTCGTCGAGGGCCGGTGCGAGAGGGAACGCATTCCTCGGGCTACCGGGGCTATTCGGACATTATGCCACGAATCGCAGGCTCGTGGCGGCTCATGATCCCTTCGAGGCGTACCCGTACGCGTCGGCCGCGGCGTACACGTCCGAGGCGTACTTGTCGAGGTTGTTGTACGAGTGGATCGCCTGCCACCAGCCGGCTCCGGTGGCCAGGTCGTGCCCGTCGGCGCACAGGTACCGCGCGGCGGACAGGGCCGCGTCGTTGATGTTCTGCGGGTCCGCGGTGCCGTCGCCGTCCGCGTCCGTCCCCCAGCGCGCCCAGGTGCCCGGCAGGAACTGCATCGGCCCGACCGCCCGGTCGTACGTGGTGTCCTGGTCGAGCCGGCCCTGGTCGGTGTCCCGGATGACCTTGTTGTCGTGCGTACCGTCCAGCGCCGGGCCGTAGATCGCCGGCTCCGCCTCGCCCTTGTCGCTCAGGCTCGACCCGCCGTGCGTGCCGTGGTTCGACTCGATCTTGCCGATCCCGGCCAGCGTCGTCCAGCTCAGGTTGCAGGCCGGCGTCGTCTGCTGCGTGACCACCTGCGCGTACCCGTACGCCTGGAGCGCCACCGTGGAGATGCCCAGCCGGGACAGCCCGCCCGCCCACGCGGTCAGCGTGCCCGGACCCGACGTCGACGCCGGCCCCGGCGACCTGCTCGTCGACGGCGTCGGGCTCGGTACGGTCATCGGACCGCCACCGGGCACCCCGCCGTCCGACGGCGACGGTACGGGTTTGCCGGCGTCCGCCGTGTCCCGGCGTGGCGTGTCGCCCTGCGCGGCGAGCGCGGGCACGACGTACCCACCGACGGTGCCGACGGCACCGAGCACCGCCAGTGCGGCGACGCTGGTCAGGCCCAGGCGGGCGGCCGGGCGGCGCCAGCCGGGCCAGCGGAGGAACCGGGCCGATGGGATAGGGAGCCTTACCACGCGTCGAGTATGTCGGGTCGGACCGGATCGGCTCAACCGGTAGAGTCGACCCGATTCACCCGAGCAGAGGAAAGGACGTGCGCCCGATGCCCCGGTACGAGTACCGCTGCCGCGAGTGCCGCCGCACGTTCGAGCTGGACCGGCCGATGGCGGACTCCGCCGCACCCGCCCCCTGCCCCGGTGGTCATACCGACACGGTGAAGCTGCTGTCCACGATCGCCCTCGCCCGGGGCGGCGCCGGTGCCGCGGCCCCTGCCGGCGGCGGTGGCTGCTGCGGCGGCGCCTGCGGTTGCGCCACCTGACGCCCGCCCACGGCGTCTCCCCTCGACCTCGATCCGCACCTCGAACTCCCCCGCCCGCGCCCTTGCGCATCGTTCGTACTGGCCGGGTGGCTCGGAGCATCGGTAGCGCCGTGGTTCCCTGATGCGTCCGGTCCCCGAGCGCTGCCGGCCGCGCGTGCCCGAATCCCTGCGCGCCGCCCGTCTGTCCCCGCGCGTGTCCGGAGTCGCCGCGTGCTGCCGGCCACGTGGCTGGCCACGAAGGGCTCCCGGCTGTGCGGTGCTCGGAGTCCACACATGGTTGGACGCGCGGTGCCCGCTGTCCCGGCCGCGAGTGCGGCGCCCAGTGGCTGGCCGCGGGGCGTACCGGTGGGGTTGAACGGGTGTCTCGGGGTGCTTGTCCGATAGGGCAGGGAACTGGTGATTGACGGTGGAAGATCAACATATTAAGGTCCACGGACTATAAAGAAAGTTTCCTAAAAGTTGCGATCCGTCGTACGGAACGCAGCTCGGTTGCGACAGATCGCGCGGCGTACCCCAGGCCGCGTTCGCCCCCACTCCCGCAAGGAGGATCTGTGCACAGACCGATCAGAGCGCTCGGCGTGGCCGTCGCCGGCCTGCTCGTCGCGGGCGTCACCACCACGGCCGCGTACGCGGCGCGCACCCCGGACCTCGCCGCCGCGGCGGCCCTCCCCACGAACTGGTACGCCGCGGCGCCGTACCTGATGCCGGCGGACAACAATCCGCCCGACCCCACCGAGATCATGGACGCGACCGGGCAGAAGGCGTTCCAGCTCGCGTTCATCCTGTCCGACGGCGGGTGCAACCCGGCGTGGGACGGCAAGACCCCGCTCGACCAGGCGACCAGTATCGACACCGCGATCAACGCGATCCGCGGCAAGGGTGGCGACGTCTCGGTCTCCGTCGGCGGCTACAACGGGACGAAGCTCGGCCAGGTGTGCGGTGACGCCGCGTCCACCGCGGCGGCGTACCAGAAGGTGGTGTCGAAGTACGGGCTGCACGCGATCGACTTCGACCTGGAGGAGCCGGAGTACGAGAACACGGCGGCGATCGCGAACGAGCTGGGCGCCGCGAAGATCCTGCAGCAGAACAACTCCGGGCTGTACGTGTCGGTCACGATGCCGGGCACGTCGGCCGGCACCGGCTGGTTCGGTACGCAGCTGCTGGACCAGGCGAAGTCGATCGGCTTCACCCCGTCGAACTTCTCGATCATGCCGTTCGACGGCGGGTTCTCGGGCGGCGGTGCGAGCCAGACCGCGGCGCTGGAGGCGTTCCACGGGCTGCTGGAGCAGCACATGGGCTGGGACTCGGCCTTCGCGTACCAGCACGAGGGCGTGTCGGGGATGAACGGCCGCACCGACGCGGCGGAGTACTTCCGGCAGGCGGACTTCCAGACGGTGCTGGACTACGCGCTGGCGCACCAGCTCGGCCGCTACACGTACTGGTCGGCGAACCGGGACCGGGAGTGCGATCCGCCGGAGAACCAGCAGCTGTCCGGCGAGTGTTCCAGTGTGGCGCAACAGAAGTGGGAGTTCACCACGTACACCACGGCGTTCGCGAACCGGACGACCGTGGTGGACCCGCCGACCGGCGGTGGCGGCGGCGGTACGGATCCGGGTACCTGCCCGGCGAAGTCGTGGGACTCGTCGGTGGCGTACGTCGGCGGGGACGCGGTGACGTACGGCGGGCACGGGTGGACGGCGAAGTGGTGGACGCAGGGCGACGTGCCCGGCAACAACGCGCAGGACGTGTGGACCGACAACGGCGCCTGCACCGCGTCGACGGCCTCGACGGCGTCGGGCAGCGCGACCGCGTCGTCCGGCGGCACCGTCACGGTCGTGTCGAGCCCGGCGGCGACGTCGGGCACTGCAACACCGGCGGGCACGGCGGCACCGGCGTACGAAAGCGTTGCGGCGCATGGGAAAGCGGCGACGGCGTGCCCGGCGGCGTGGGACTCGACGAAGGCGTACGTGGGTGGCGACACCGTGTCGTACGGCGGGCACGGGTGGACGGCGAAGTGGTGGACGCAGGGCGACGTGCCGGGCAACAACGCGCAGGACGTGTGGACGGACGACGGCGCGTGCGGCGGCACCGGTACGACGGCGCCGGGTGCGCCGACCGGTCTGACGAGTACGGCCGTCGGGTCGAGTTCGGTGTCGTTGCGCTGGACGGCGCCGAGCGGCGCGGTGGACAGCTACAACGTCTACCGGGACGGTACGAAGGTCGCGTCGGGTTCGGCGACGTCCGCGACCCTGGGCGGGCTGACCGCGAACACCGCGTACAGCTTCCAGGTGAGCGCGGTGAACGCGGCGGGTGAGAGCCCGAAGTCGGACGCGCTGTCGGTGACGACGGCGGCCGGCGGCGGGTCGGACGGCGGGGATTCGGGCTACATCAACGGATCCGGCGCCGGCGACAAGAAGATCATCTACTTCGACCAGTGGTCGATCTACCAGAACGCCTACTACCTCAAGGATCTGGACAAGTACGCGGACGACATCGACGTCATCAACTACGACTTCGAGAACATCGACCCGACGAACCTGACGTGCTTCGAGACGACGAAGGCGACCACGCCCGACCCGGGTGGCGAGAGCGACCCGAACGCCGGTGACGGCGCGGGCGACCAGTTCGCCGACTACGAGAAGACGTACGACGCGTCGACCAGTGTGGACGGTCAGGCGGACGCGTGGGGCCAGCCGATCGCCGGCAACTTCAACCAGATCAGGAAGCTGAAGGCCAGGCACCCCAACCTGAAGGTGCTCCTGACCATCGGCGGCTGGACCTACTCCAAGTACTTCTCGGACGCGGCGGCGACGAGCACGTCGCGGCAGAAGTTCGTCGGCTCCTGCCTGGACATGTTCATCAAGGGCAACCTGCCCACCTCGCCCGGCGGGTACGGCGGCGCCGGGACGGCCAAGGGGCTGTTCGACGGCATCGACGTCGACTGGGAGTACCCGGGGTCGGACGGCGGGCACGTCGGCAACCACTACAGCGCGAACGACACGGCGAACTTCACCGCGCTGCTCGCCGAGTTCCGGTCGGAACTGGACGCGCAGGGTACGGCGGACGGCAAGCACTACCTGCTCACCTCGGCGCTGCCGGGTGGCCAGGACAAGCTGAACAAGATCCAGACCGACAAGATCGGCCAGTACCTCGACTACGGCAACGCCATGACGTACGACATGCACGGGGCGTGGGACGCGACCGGGCCGACGAACCTCCAGGATCCGCTGTTCCCGTCGGCGGACGACCCGTCGACGCCGGTACCGGGCGGCACCCAGCAGTACGACGCGGACACGATCCTCAAGGCGTACACGGTGGGCGACCCGATGTACGGGATCCCCGGCGGGTTCCCGGCCGAGAAGCTCACCCTCGGCATCCCCATGTACTACCGCGGCTGGACCGGCGTGCCGGCCGGCGCGGCGAACGGGGAGTACGGCACGGCGACCGGGCCGTCGGCGCCGCAGGCACTGTCCGGCAACGTGCCCGGAGTGGCGCTGCAGAAGGAACTCGCGTCGCTCGGCATGTTCCCCGGCAAGGAGTTCTACGACCCGGTACGCATGGCCGGCTGGTACTACGACGGGTCGACGTTCTACGCCGGCAGCACGCCACAGTCCATTGTGGACCATGTGGCGTACGCGAAGTGCAACGGTCTCGGCGGCATGATGATCTTCTCCGCGTACGACGAGGCGGCGGCGAGCCAGCCGCTGCTGGAGAAGATCCTTTCCGAGGCGGACAAGGGAAAGCCGGCCGACTGCTCGAAGTACGCGACGGACACGTGGGGCACGTACGGCCCGCCGACGGTCGCCGCGCACGTCGGCAACGGTGCCCAGGCCACACCCGACCGTGACGGTACGGGCCGGGGCGCGGGCTCGGGCGCGCCGCCCGCTGCCGTGACCGGACCGCGCGACATCCGGCCGGGCAACCGGCGGTAGCCCACCGTCCACAGTGGACATTGCTCCCCTCCATGGTCGGCGCCCCGCCGGAGGTCCCCCCGGTCCGGCGGGGCGCCGCCCGCTACGTCCGAACGGAGAGAACCGTTGAGACGCACCAGGATCCTCGCCGTCGCGGCCGGCGCGCTGCTCGCCGCCGGCCTGCTCGCCGCGCCCGCCGCCGCCGCGCCCGCACCCGCCGCCACCTGTACCGCGGCGGCGTGGAGCGCCAGCGCCGTGTACCAGGGCGGCGACACCGCCACGTACGGCGGGCACCAGTGGACCGCGAAGTGGTGGACGCAGGGCGAGACGCCCGGCGCAGCCGACTGGGGCCCGTGGCGGGACGACGGCGGCTGCGCCGGCGGCAGTACCGCGCCGGCCGCGCCGACCGGGCTGACCGCCGGCACCGTCACCGCCAGTACGGTGGCGTTGAGCTGGACCGCGCCGTCCGGCACCGTGCAGGGCTACCACGTGTACTCCGACGGCAGCCAGGTCGCCACCGTCACCGGCACCTCGACGACGGTCACCGGGCTCACCGCGGCCACCGCGTACGACTTCACCGTCTCGGCGTACAACGCGGTGGGCGAGTCGCCGCGCTCCGCCGCGCTGCCGGTCACCACGAGTTCCGGCGGCAGCGTCCCGCCCGGCAGCGGTGACCTGCCCAAACACGTCCTCACCGGGTACTGGCAGAACTTCTACAACGGCGCCAAGGCGCTGCGGCTGTCCGACGTGCCCACCACGTACGACCTGATCGCGGTGGCGTTCGCGGACGCGGACCCGTCGAAGCCGGGCGCGGTCACGTTCGGCGTCGACTCGGGGCTGTCCGCGCAGCTCGGCGGGTACACGGCGGCGGACTTCACCGCCGACGTGGCGACCGCGCACGACCGCGGCCAGAAGGTCATCCTGTCCGTCGGCGGGCAGAACGGCACCATCAGCGTCGCCGACTCCACCGCCGCCACCAACTTCGCCGACAGCGTCACCGCGCTGATGCGGCAGTACGGCTTCGACGGGGTCGACATCGACCTGGAGAACGGCGTCAACGCGACGTACCTGGCGCAGGCGCTGCACCGGATCGCGTCCGCCGGCGGCACCGGCACGATCATCACGATGGCGCCGCAGACCATCGACATGCAGTCCACCGGCATGGAGTACTTCAAGCTCGCGCTCGCCGCGAAGGACGTCCTGACGATCAACAACATGCAGTACTACAACTCCGGCTCGATGAACGGCTGCGACGGCAAGGTCTACAGCCAGGGCACGGAGGACTTCCTGACCGCGCTGGCGTGCATCCAGTTGCAGGGCGGGCTCGACGCGAGCCAGGTCGGGCTCGGGCTGCCGGCGTCCGGATCGGCGGCGGGCGGCGGATACCAGTCGCCGTCGGCGGTGAACGACGCCCTCGACTGCCTCGCCACCGGTACGCACTGCGGATCGTTCACGCCGCCGTCGCACTGGTCCGTACGCGGGGCCATGACCTGGTCGATCAACTGGGACGCCAGCAAGGGCTACGCGTTCGCGAACACCGTCGCCCCGCACCTCGACACGCTGCCCTAGGAGACGACATGAGACGCCTCGGCGTACTGCTGGCTTCGGTCGCTCTCGCGGCGGGAACCGTTGCCAGCCAAGCAACTCCGCCCGCCTCGGCGGCCACGCGAGCGGCGCTCCCGGCGCACGCGCTCGTCGGGTACCTGCACGCCAGCTTCGCCAACGGCTCCGGGTACGTACCAGTCAGCGAGGTACCCGACTCGTGGGACGTGATCGACCTGGCGTTCGGCGAGTCGGCGTCCGCGACGTCCGGGCAGATCGAGTTCACCCGGTGCCCCGCCACCGAGTGCCCGAACCGGGAGAGCGACGCCGACTTCCTCGCCGGTATCGACGCGAAACGCGCCGCGGGCAAGAAGGTGCTGCTGTCGATCGGCGGCGCCAACGGCGAGGTACGGCTGACCACGACCGCCGCGCGCGACGCGTTCGTCGACTCGGTGTCGGCGATCGTGGACCGCTGGCACCTCGACGGCATCGACCTCGACTTCGAGAACCAGTCGCTGTCCCTCGACGCCGGCGACACCGACTTCACCAAGCCGACCACCCCGTCGATCGTCAACCTGATCTCGGCCGTACGCACGCTGAAGTCCAAGTACGGCAACGGTTTCGTGCTCACCGCCGCGCCCGAGACGTTCTTCGTGCAGCTCGGCTACCAGCACTACGGACCGGGTCCGTCCGGCGCGCAGGACCCGCGGTCCGGTGCCTGGCTCCCCGTCCTGTACGCGCTGCGCGACGACCTCACCCTGCTCACCGTGCAGGACTACAACTCCGGCCCGATCATGGGCCTGGACGACCAGTACCACACGATGGGTGGGGCGGACTTCCACATCGCCATGACCGACATGCTGCTCGCCGGGTTCCCGGTCGCCGGCGACACCACGACGGTGTTCCCCGCGCTGCGGCCCGACCAGATCGCGATCGGCGCGCCCGCCACCGCCAACGCCGGCAACGGCTACGTGCCGCCCGCCACCCTGGACGAGGCGCTCGACTGCCTCACCAAGGGCACCTCGTGCGGCGGGTACCAACCTCGCGGCGGCGCGCACCCCGACCTGCGCGGCCTGATGGCCTGGTCCATCAACTGGGACCTGTACGGCGGCGGCGAGTTCGCCGGCAACTTCGACACGTACTTCGGCTGAGTCGCGGTGGTGCCGGCAGCGTGCCGGCACCACCCGCCCGCGTCACTGCTCGCCGAGCGTGACCTGGACCTTCTGGCTCGAACCGTTCCGGTCGACGGTCACCTCGACGGTGTCCCCCGGCTTGTGCGCGGCCAGCGCCGTCGTCAGGTCGGTCACGTCCGTCACCTGGGTACCGCCGACGTTGGTGATCACGTCGCCGGCCCGGATGCCCGCCTTCGCGGCCGGGCCGTTGGCCGTCACCGACACGACGAGCGCGCCGGCCGGCTGGTAGTTCTCGTCCACCGCCGGCCGTACGGTCACGCCCAGCGCGGCGCGGCCGGAGTTGGTGACCTTGCCGTCCTTGATGATCTGGTCGGCGATGCGCTTCACCATGTTGCTGGACAACGCGAACCCGATCCCCGGCGCCGCGCCACCCTGCTCCTGGTTTGTCGCCGCGAGCGTCGGTACGCCGACGACCTTGCTGTTCAGGTCGACGAGCGCGCCGCCGCTGTTGCCGGGGTTGATCGCGGCGGACGTCTGCACCATGTCGGTGATCGTGGTCGCCGGGGCGGTCTCCGTACGAGGCTCCTGCACCGTACGGCCGACCGCGGAGACGATCCCGTTCGTCACCGAACCGGAGAGGCCGAGCGGGCTGCCCATGGCCAGTACCTCCTGGCCGACCCGCAGATCACCCGAGTCGCCGAACGTCGCCGGCGTGACGTTCGACGAGTCGGACAGCTTGATCACCGCGATGTCGTTCGGCGGGTAGCTCGCCACCAGCTTCGCCGCCAGCGGCGTCTTGCTCGTCGCCGTCGTCACCTCGAACGACGTCGCGTCGCCCACCACGTGCGCGTTGGTGACGATGTCACCCTTGTCGTCGTACACCACGCCCGAGCCGAGGCCGCTCGACGTGTTGATCTGCACCACCGACTTCAACACGTTGGCGACGACCTTCTCGTACGCGGCGCTCCCGCCACCGGTCGCGCCGCCGTTCGTGGCGGTGGCCGAACCGGTCGCCTTCGGGGATCCGCCACCGCCGCCGGTGCAGCCGGCGACCAGCGCGGTGACCAGGATCGCGGGCACCGCGAATGACACGAAACGCTTCGCTGACATTCCTGTGTGCTACCAGCCGGATGCGGTGGCCGGGCGCGTTTGCCGATTCCACCGCCGGCCCGCGGACTAGGTTGGATACTGCGAGGTCAGTCGGTCCACTCGGCGAGATGCGGCGCCTCCGCCGCGATCGTGGTACGGCCGCCGTGGCCGGTGTGCACCGTGGTCTGCGGCGGCAACGTCAGCAGCCGGGTACCGATGGACCGGATGATCGTGTCGAAGTCCCCGTACGGTCCCTCGCTCGCGCCGGGGCCGCCCGCCACCAGCGTGTCGCCGGTGAAGACCGCGCCGAGCCCGGGCGCGTGGAAGCAGCAACTGCCGGGCGTGTGGCCGGGAGTGTGCAGTACCCAGAGGTCGACGCCGGCGACGGTGAGGGACTCGCCGTCGGCCAGTTCGGCGTGCGGCGGCCGGTCCGGATGCACCCGGTCCCACAGCACGCGGTCGTCGGGGTGCAGCAGGACGGGCGCGTCCACCAGACCGGCGAGTTCGACGGCGGCGCCGACGTGGTCGCTGTGCCCGTGCGTACACGCGATGGCGACGACGTCCCGGCCGCCGACCAGCGCGGCGATCGCCTCCGCGTCGTGCGGCGCGTCGACGATCAGGCACTCCCGCTCGTCGCCGATCAGCCACACGTTGTTGTCGACCTGCCAGCGCGCGTCGTCCACCTCGAACAGCCCAGACGTGACGATCTGTTCGATCCGGGTCGGCATCTTCTCTCCCTGCTAGGGCATGTCCCGTGCGGCGCACCCGGCCGTCCCGGTACTCACCGGCGTGTCGCCGGCCGGACCGGACCCGCCGGCCGGCGTCGTACCGGAGGTGGCGGGGGTGGTGGGAACGGACCTGGCGGGCGTGGCCGGACGGCGCCGGGCACGGCGGACCGGACGCCCGGTGGAGCGGCGGGATCCCGCGCCGCGGCCGGGCCGGGCGGCGATGATGGGGTCGGACGACGCACGGTCGGCCCGTACATCCGCCCTGGTGGCGGTGAAGGCACACGGGACGGCCGGCACGTACCCGATCGTCGCGTGCGGATGGACCTGACGCAATGACCGTCCGACCCGTCTTCGGCCGTGTCGGCCCGGCGGACCGCGACGACGCGGGAGACTCCCGGACAGTGCCCGGACACGCAACTCGTGCAGGGGGGCCTCGTTGCGTACACCGATCGGTCGTGAGATCAACTGTGGGGGCAGGAGGTACTGGGCTCGTCGGTCCGGCCGCGGCCGGCCCGGACCGCCGCCGGTCACCGGTATCTCGGAGCACGGCCATTGCCGAGCAGCGGAGACGACGATGAGGCACGAGAGCCTGCCCAGCGGTCTGGTCACCTTCCTGTTCACCGACATCGAGGGGTCGACCCGGCTGGCGCACGCGCTCGGCCCGGCGTACCGCGACGTGTTGGCCGACCACCGGCGGCTGCTGCGCGCCTGCCTGTGTGACGCCGGCGGCGCCGAACTGCTGACCGAGGGCGACTCGTTCTTCGCCGTGTTCGCCGACGCGGACGCCGCCGTACGCGCCTGCGTGCGCGCGCAGCGAGCGCTCGCCGCACACCGCTGGCCGGACGAGACCGCCCGCCCCCGCGTACGGATGGGTCTGCACTCCGGGCACGCCGAACCGCGGGACGGCGAGTACGCCAGCGTCGAGGTGCACCGGGCCGCCCGGGTCGCCGCCGCCGCGGCCGGTGACCAGGTGCTGTGCTCGGCGGCCACCGCCCGCCTGATCGGCCCGGAAGGGCTCGTCGACCTCGGCCTGCACCGGCTGCGCGGCTTCGACGACCGGACCCGGATCTTCCAGGTCACCGCCGCCGGGCTGGCCCGCGACTTCCCGCCGGTACGCACCGCGGACGACCGCTGCCACAACCTGCCGCAGCCGCTGACCCGGTTCGTCGGCCGCGCGTCGGACCGGCTGGAAGTGGCGCTGCTGCTGCGCGAACACCGGCTGGTGACGCTGTGGGGCACCGGCGGGGTCGGCAAGACCCGGCTCGCCGTCCAGGTCGCCCACGACCTCCTCCCCGGTACTCCCGGCGCACAGCCCCGGTATCCGGACGGCGTGTGGTTCGTCGACCTGGCCGCCGCGCCCGGTGGTGACCCGGCCGCCGCGGTGGCACGGAGCCTCGGCGTACGCCCCGGTGCGGGGCAGTCGGTGACCGACGCGCTCACCGAACACCTCCTCGGCCGGGAGTGCCTGCTGCTGCTGGACACCTGCGAACCGCGGCGCGGCGCGGTGGCGACGCTGGTGTCCGCGGTGCTCGCCGCCTGCCCGGGGCTGCGGGTGCTGGCCACCAGCCGGGTGCCGCTGGGTCCGCCGGGCGAGGTGGTCTGGCGGCTCGCGCCGTCCGCGACCGAGGCCGCCGCACTGCTCACCGACCGGCTCGGCACGGCGGCAGGCACCGCCCCCACCCGCCAGGTACTCGGGGGCGTGCCGCTCGGGCGGCTCACCGGTGCACCGACCGCGACCGGGGTGGACCGGCTCGCCCGCTCCCTGGGCGGGCTGCCGCTCGCGGTGGAACTGGCCCTGCCCCGACTGCGGGTGATGCCGCCCCGGCTGCTGGCCGAGCGGCTGACCGCGCCGGACGCCGACCCGGACGCGCTGCTCGCCGGGCCGGGCGGGACCGCGTCGGGTGGCCCGACGCCGGCGCGGCACGCGAGCCTGGCGGTGAGCCTGGACTGGTCGTACCGACTGTTGGAGTGGCCGGCGGCGCGGCTGCTGCGGTCGCTGGCGGCGTGGCCGGGCCGGTTCGACCTGGCGGCGGTGGAGTGGCTGGCCGGCGAGTGGCTGGACCCGGCAGCGACCTGCACGGCCCTGGCCGAACTGGTGGACGCCTCCCTGGTCGAGGCGGAGCTGACGGAGGACAGCGCGGGATATCGCCTGCCGGACCCGGTGCGGTGGGCGGCCCGCCGGCTCGCGGCGGAGAGCGGCGAACTGACGGCGACCCGGGACCGCTACCGCGGGTGGCTGCCGGCGCCGCGCACGCTCGGCGAACCGGTCGCGGCGCGTTGACCGCATCCCGCACGCTCACCCGATGTGTCGGTGTCATCCCGCAATGATGCGCCGGCGTACCGTCCCGGGCGGAGTTGTCCACAGGGGCGCGTACGGGTCCGGGCAGGGGCTGTGGACAACGCGTCGTGTGAGGTCGGCGGCCCGTACCGGGGGTCTCCGACAAGACGTAGAAGCACCTGCCACAATGACGAGGTTGTGACCTCACCGAACTCGACGGCAGGCGCCGGGTACCCGAGCGACGCCCCCGTTTCCCAGGCCCTGTTCGACCGCGCCCGCACCGTCGTGCCGGGCGGGGTGAACTCACCCGTCCGCGCGTTCCAGGCCGTCGGCGGCACGCCGCGGTTCATGGTCCGGGGCGACGGACCCTACCTGTACGACGCCGACGGCCGGCAGTACGTGGATCTGGTGTGCTCCTGGGGTCCGCTGATCCTGGGGCACGCGCACCCCGCCGTCGTCGAGGCGGTCACCGCGGCCGCCGCCCGCGGCACCTCCTTCGGTACGCCGACGCCCGGTGAGGTGGACCTCGCCGAGGAACTCGTCGCGCGTACGGCGGTGGAGCAGGTGCGGCTGGTCAACTCGGGCACCGAGGCGACCATGTCGGCGATCCGGCTGGCGCGCGGCGCGACCGGGCGGGCCCGCGTGATCAAGTTCGCCGGCTGCTATCACGGGCACGTGGACGCGCTGCTCGCCGCGGCCGGTTCCGGGGTGGCGACGCTCGCCGAGGCGGCCGAGCGCGCCCGTGCCGCCGCGTCGGCTCCGGAACCGCTCCGCTCCTCGGTCGCTGGCGCTCCCTACGATGCTCACGAACCCGTCGCCGCCGAGTCCGCCGTACCCGACTCGCCGGGGGTGACGGGGGCGGAGGCGGCGGACACGATCGTGCTGCCGTACAACGACGTGGCGGCGGTGGAGGCGGCGTTCGCGGCCGATCCGGACGGGATCGCCTGCGTGATCACCGAGGCGGCGGCCGGCAACATGGGCGTGGTCGCGCCGCGCGACGGCTTCAACGCGCGGCTCGCCGAGATCGCCCACCGGTACGGTGCGCTGCTGATCCTGGACGAGGTGATGACGGGGTTCCGGGCGGCCCGCGGCGGTTGGTCCGAGCTGGACCCGGTCGATGCCGACCTGTACACGTTCGGCAAGGTGATGGGCGGCGGTCTGCCGGCCGCGGCGTTCGGCGGGCGGGCCGACGTGATGGCGCAGCTCGCCCCGACCGGCCCCGTCTACCAGGCGGGCACGCTGTCCGGCAATCCGCTGGCCTGCGCCGCCGGCCTGGCCACCCTGCTCGGCTGCACGCCCGAGCTGTACCAGCGGCTCGACGCGACCGCGCACACCGTCGCCGACCTGGCGGACAAGGCGCTGACCGAGGCGGGCGTGCCGCACCGGGTGTCGTTCGCGGGCACGATGTTCTCGGTCTTCTTCACCGACGCCGACGTGCGGGACTTCGCCGGCGCGAAGCAGCAGCACACCGCCGCGTACGCGGCGTTCTTCCACGCCATGCTGGAGCGCGGGGTCTACCTGCCGCCCAGCGCCTTCGAGGTCTGGTTCGTGTCCGGCGCGCACGACGCGGCGGCACTCGACCGGATCGCCGACGCCCTGCCGTACGCGGCGCGTGCCGCCGCGGCGGTCTGAGGAGCCGATCATGTCGCTGACCACCACGGTGCACGTGCTCCGGCACGGCGAGGTGTTCAACCCGGAGAAGATCCTGTACGGCCGGCTCCCCGGCTACCGGCTCTCCGACCGGGGCGTACGGATGGCGGAGGTGGTGGCCGCCGCGCTCGCCGGCCGGGACGTGACGTACCTGGTGGCCAGCCCGTTGGAACGGGCGCAGCAGACCGCGGCACCGATCGGCGCGACGTTCGGGCTGGACACCGACACCGACGAGCGGCTCATCGAGTCGGGCAACTGGTTCGAGGGCAAGCGGTTCGGGGTCGGCGACGGCGCGTTGAAGAACCCGTCGGTGTGGCCGAAGCTGCGCAACCCGTTCCGGCCGTCCTGGGGCGAGCCGTACGTGGAGATCGCCCGGCGGATGACGGCGGCGCTGCACGACGCGCGCGACCGCGCCGCCGGGCACGAGGCGGTGTGCGTCTCGCACCAGTCGCCGATCTGGCTGCTCCGGCGGTACGCGGAGGGCCGGAAGCTGTGGCACGACCCGCGGAAGCGGCAGTGCTCGCTGGCCAGCCTCACCTCGTTCCACTTCGACGGCGAGCGCCTGTCCGGCATCTCGTACTCGGAGCCCGCGGCGGACATCGTCGCCGACTCGCCGGTCGCCGCCGAGCACGGTGCCTGACATGCGCAGGTTCCTGGTACTGCTGGCCGTCGCGGGGATCGCGTTGGCCGGCTGCTCCACCGGCAACGACGCCGTCGACCAGAACTCCGGCGGCCAGAACCGGTACGTGGCGGGCAACGGCGAGTCGCAGACGTTCGCGCCGAAGGACCGCACGCCGGGGCCGACGGTGACCGGCGACCTGCTCGACGGCGGAAGGTTCGACCTCCGCTCGCTGCGCGGCCACGTCGTCGTCGTGAACTACTGGGCGTCCTGGTGCAACCCGTGCGCCGCCGAGGCTCCCGACCTGGAGAAGGTGTACCGGCAGACGGAGGGCGACGGCGTCCGGTTCGTCGGGGTGAACATCCGCGACCAGAAGGACCAGGCGCGGGCGTTCGTGAAGGGCCGGGGCATGACGTACCCGAGCCTGTTCGACCCGCCGGGGCGGGTGGCGCTGTCGTTCCGGCAGGTGCCGCCGAACACGATCCCCGCGACGATCATCCTGGACAAGCAGGGCCGGGTCGCCGTCGTACTGCGGCGTGCGGTGCTCGCCACCGAGCTGGCGCCGATGGTCGACAAGGTGGTCCGGGGCCAGTGAACGGCACCGGCTTCGCGCACGCCGCCACCTCCGGACCGCTGCTGGTGGCCCTGGTGGTGAGCCTGATCGCGGGGCTGGTCAGCTTCCTGTCGCCGTGCGTCCTGCCCCTCGTCCCCGGCTACGTCTCGTACGTGACGGGTCTGGCGGGGGCGGACCTGGACGCCGCCCTCGGTACCGATCCGAAGGGGCGGGCGGTGGCGTCGTCCGGCGCGTCGCGTACCCGGGTGCGGGGTCGGATCCTGGCGGGCAGCCTGCTGTTCGTCGCCGGGTTCACGGTGGTGTTCGTGGTGTCCGGCGTGGTGGTGGCCGGGATCGGGCACGCGCTGCTGTCGCACCGGCTGCTGGTCGAGCGGATCGTCGGGATCCTCGTGATCGTGCTGGGGCTGGGTTTCCTGGGGCTGATCCCGGGGCTGTCCCGGGAGGCGCGGGTGCACCGGATGCCGGCGACGGGGCTGGTCGGTGCGCCGCTGCTGGGCGCGGTGTTCGCGCTGGGCTGGACGCCGTGCGTGGGCCCGACCCTCGGTGCGGTACTCAGCCTCGCGACGGTGCAGGGCTCGGTGGGCCGCGGCGTCCTGCTCGCCGTGGCGTACTGCGTGGGCCTGGGGTTGCCGTTCCTGGCCTTCGGGCTGGGTTTCCGCCGGTTGCTGACGGTGTTCGCGGTGATCCGGAGGCACAGCGTGTGGGTGACCCGGGTCGGCGGGGTCCTGCTGATCCTGGTGGGTCTGGCGCTCGCCACGGGCGCCTGGGACAGCTTCACGATCTGGCTGCAGGCCGAGGTCGGCGCCGGGAAGGTTGCGGTATGAGCACCGCGGACGCGATCCGCCCCCACGATGCAGCCGCGCGTGGTGTCGCCACGACCGCTGCCGCGCGTCGCGGGGCCGGTACCGGAACGGCGGAGGTGGCATGAGCGAGACAGGCGACCGCGGACGTACCGACGGGGACGGTCCGGTGCTCGCCGACGACCCGTCGACCGACGACACCACCGACCGGGCGACCGACGGCGCGGCTGCCGGCGCGCGGCCGGTACTGGAGGAGGCCGGGCGCGAGGACGAGAACGCGCTGTCCAGCCGCCCGGACGCCGCCGCGGCCCGGCGCGTCGCCGGCAACGGCGTGCTAGCCACCGGCCGCCGCTGGTGGCGCCAGCTGACCTCGATGCGTACCGCGCTGCTGTTGCTGTTCCTGCTCGCCGTGGCCGCCGCGCCCGGTTCGCTGCTGCCGCAACGCAACCTGAACGCGGACAAGGTCGACACGTACTTCACGCAGCATCCGACGCTGGCCCCGGCCATGGACAAGGCCGGCCTGTTCGACGTGTACTCGTCGCCCTGGTTCGCGGCGATCTACCTGCTGCTGTTCGTGTCGCTGATCGGCTGCCTGACGCCGCGGATCCGGGTACACCTGCGCGCCCTGCGCCGCACCCCGCCGGACGCGCCGCGGGCGTTGCGCCGGCTGCGCGTGCACACCGAGTACGCGAGCGGCAGCGGGGCGGCGGACGCGGCGGAGGTGGCGCGGAAGGCGTTGCGCGGCAGGCGGTTCCGTACGGTGACCCGCCGGCACGACGACGGTACGGTCACGGTCAGCGCGGAGAAGGGCTTCCTGCGCGAGACCGGCAACCTGCTGTTCCACTTCTCGCTGGTGGCGCTGCTGGTCGGGGTCGCCGTCGGCGCGGGGTACGGCTGGCACGGTGGGCGGCTGCTGATGGCGGGCAAGGACAACGCCTTCTGCAACAACCTCCAGCAGTACGACGAGTACAGCCTGGGGTCGCGGGTGTCGGGCGGTGACCTGCCGCCGTTCTGCGTGACGCTGGATCGGTTCCACGCGAAGTTCCAGGACAACGGCCAGCCCCTCGCCTACTCCGCCGACGTGACGTACTCGCCGGACGGCGGCTCCGGCGGCAAGCGGTACAAGCTGGAGGTCAACCACCCGCTGCGGGTCGACGGCGCCTCCGTGTACCTGGTCGGCAACGGCTACTCGCCGGTCTTCCGCTACACCGACCGGTACGGGCAGACGCAGACGGTCGTCTCCCCGTTCATCCCCAGCGACAGCAACTTCACCAGCGACGGTGTGGCGATCTTCCCGGACGCGAACATCGACCCGAAGACCGGCAAGCGCAACGTCGACCTGCAGATGGCGTTCCAGGGCGTGTTCTTCCCGACCGTCTCCAAGCAGGGCGGGCACGGGTCCACGTTCCCCGGGCTGCGCGACCCGGCCGTGCTGCTCTTCGCGTACCGCGGGAACACGGGCACCGACGCGGGCGTCCCGCACTCGGTCTACTCGCTCGACCAGAGCCAGATCCAGAACAAGCAGCTCAGGCAGATCGGGAAGAACCCGAAGCTGCTGCGGCCCAGTACGAAGTGCACGGCGCAGAGCTGCTGGAAGCTGGACGACGGGACGACCGTCCAGTTCGTCGGCGTGCAGCGGTGGGCGACGATCCAGGTCCGGCACGACCCGGGCGAGCGGATCGTGCTCGTCGCCGGCGTCGCGCTGCTGCTCGGCCTGATGGGGTCGCTGACGATCCGCCGCCGCCGGATCTGGTTCCGCTTCACCCCGGACGGCTCGGGCAGCACGGTCAGCGCCGGTGGCCTGGCCCGCACCGAGTACGCCGGGTTCCGCGCCGAGTTCGACCGGATCGTCGATGCCGCGGGCGGCCCGGCGCGCCCACCGGACTCCGGTACACCCCGAGGGAAGGACTGACGATCGTGTACTCCTCGATCTCCGACGGCCTGATGGTGGCCGCGGTCCTCGGCTACATGCTGGCGATGATCGGCTACGCGGTCGAGTACGCGTTCGGCCGGCAGGGTGTCGTCGCCCGGATCGCGGCCCGGAAGCCGCGCGCCAGCAGGGTTCTGGTGACCGCCGGTGGTGACGAGGTCGTCGAGACGGCGGCCGACGACACCGGCGACGACGACGAGCCGCACCGGCCGATCGACGCCGGGCGCGCCGCGTTCATCGGCCGGATCGCGCTGGTCGTGCAGACCCTGGCCGCCGCGGCGCACACCGCCTGCCTGGTGTTCCGTGCGCTCGCGGCGCACCGCGTGCCGTGGGGCAACATGTACGAGTACGTGCTGACGGCGTGCCTGATCGCCACGGTGGCCTGGCTGGTCGTCGCGTGGCGGCGGCCGGCGGTGCGGCACCTCGGGCTGTTCGTGTCGCTGGTGGTCGCGATCCTGCTCTGCGTCGACGCCGCCAAGCTGTACGCCACGGCCGGCCCGCTGGTGCCCGCGCTCAACTCGTACTGGCTGGTCATCCACGTGTCGGCGATGACGGTGGCGTCCGGCATCTTCCTGGTGGGCTTCGTGACGGTCGCGCTGTACCTGATCCAGGAGCGGCGCGAGGCGTGGCTGGCCGCGGACCGGCCGCTGCGCTTCCCGCTGACCCTCGGCGACCGGCTCCCCGCGTCGGAAACGTTGGAGCGACTGGGTTTCCGCATCCACGCCCTCGGGTTCCCGATCTGGACGTTCGGCATCATGTGCGGCGCGATCTGGGCCGAGCACGCCTGGGGCCGCTACTGGGGCTGGGATCCGAAGGAGACCTGGTCGTTCATCGCCTGGGTGGTCTACGCCGCGTACCTGCACGCCCGCGCCACGCCGAGCATCCGCGGCCGCTGGTCGAGCTGGATCGCGATGCTGGGCTGGGCGGTCATGCTGGTCAACCTGTTCGGCGTCAACCTGGTCGTCTCCGGCCTCCACTCGTACGCCGGGGTCGGCTGAGCCGCACCCGTACGACGGGGGCCCCGGCGCCGGGGCCCCGCGTCGCGGGTCAGCGGACGTGCACGGTCACCGTGGTCGTCCGGGTCGGCGCGACCGAACCGTCCACATCGGACAGATCGACCGCCAGGTACTCGCCGTCGTCCTGCGTACCGTCCGGCAACGTCTTGGCGTGCAACCGGAACGGCGCGCTGTCGGTACTGACGCCGTCCAGGCCGAAGTCGCTGTCGTTGCTGATCACCAGCGTGTGCCCGCGTACGGCGACGCCCTCGACCTTGTCGTGGCCGAAGAAGTACCCGCGCGGGTCGAGGCCGGTGACGAGCTTCGCGAGATCCAGGGCCAGGTCGCTGCCGGCGGCGGTGACGTGCGCGCCGGCCAGGATCGTACGGGCGTCGGCGGTGTCGGCGCGGCCGACGAGGCGTTCGAGCGTGCCACCGGCGACGACCAGCCCGCGGTCCGGATCGTACGTGGCGCCCGGGACGCGGGCGGCCGGGCCGATGTCGGTGGCGTGCCTGACATCCACCGCGTACAGCCGCTTGAACGCGCCGGGCTCCATGTTCCCGTCCCGCTCGTCCACCAGGAACCTCGTGGCCGACAGCGCGGTGATCTCGCTGACCGCGGTGCCGTTGTCGCCCGGGTCGTGCAGCAGGTACGGGTACTCGTGCGTGGCGCCGCTGCGCAGGTCGTACGTGACGATGCGGACCAGCGCGACGTTCTTCACCTTCTCCGTCAGGTCGTCCTGGTGCAGCGCGGACTGCATGACGCCGACGAGGGTCCGGCCGTCCGGCGTGACCGTCAGCCCCTCCATGCCCTTGTTCGGCTCCCGGTGCCGCAGCTCCCCGGGCAGCGTCCCGTCGTACGGCGAGAGTCGGCCGAGCTGCCGGCCGTCCGCGGCGAAGTGCGTGACGAACGGCCCGTACTCGTCCGACACCCAGAACGTGCCGTCCTTCGCCGCGACCAGACCCTCCGGGTCGTAGCCGTACGGCGAGGCGGGCAGCGGCTTCCCGTCGAGGCCGGTGATCGTCTCGCCGGTCGACGCCTGCGTGTTCACCTGCCCGTTGTACGGCGTGCCGTCCGCCGCGCGCAGCGTGATCGTACGGACCAGCGTCGCCGTGCCGTGCGCCAGCCGGAAGCGGCCGATCGACGGCGCGAAGCCCGGCAGCGGCTCGATCTTCGTACCGTCCGGCCCGTCCACGTTCGGCCCGCGGTCGGTCAGCCCGTAGTACTCGTCGCGGTGGCCGGGCACCGGCGCCAGCGCCGAACCGTACCCCTCGGCGCTGATCCGTACGCCGCCGATCGTGGCCAGCGGCGGCAGATCCGAGCGGTACAGCCGGACCGCGTCACTGCTGGTGTACGTGAACGTGTCGGTGCCGGTGAAGCCCGGGTCGGGCCGGTAGCCGAGCCGGCCGTCGTCGCCGACGGACACCGTGCCGTGCGCCGGATCGCTGTGCCCGACCACCTGCCCACCGGTCGCCGGTACGCTCAGCGCGCCGCCCGGCCGCACCGTGTACCCGTGCTGCGGCGCGGCCCACGTCGTCCCCGCGACACCGACCGCGAGTACCGCCGCGGCCACCGCGGTCACCGTTCTGCGCACCTCGTACCTCCGTCGGCTCGGTCGTGACCCGCCGACATCCTGGTCCGTTCCGGGTTTCCGGCGGACGAGCGCGGCGCGAACACCACCCGAACTCACCGCACGAGACGCGGTACGTCAGCGTGGCGCGACGGCGGACCAGGCGACGGTGAGCTCGCCGCGCCGCCAGGCGCGCGGGTCGGGTTCGACGGGCCAGCCGGCGGCGCGGGTCGCGGCGACCGCGTGCCGGAACCGTTGCCGCGTACCGAACGTGGCGTACGGTGCCGCCGCCCGCCACTGCTCGCCGAGCGCGCCGAGGAACCCGTGCACCGGCTCACCCGGTACGTTCCGGTGGATCAGCGCCTTCGGCAGCCGTTCCGCGAACACCGCCGGACTGTCCAAAGTGGACAAACGGGCGGCGAGGGTGAGCGTCGTCGGGCCGGCCGCGGACAGGCACACCCAGGTCGCCACCCGGCCCAGCTCGTCGCACGTACCGTCCACGGCCACCCCGCCCGGCGCCAGCCGCGACCGCAGCTCCGCCCACGCCCCCGCCACCTCCGCCTCCTCGTACTGGCGGAGCACGTTGAACGCGCGGACCACCAGCGGGCGCAGGCCGGCCAGTTCGAAGCCGCCGAGCCGGAAGTCGAGGCCCGGCCGGGCCAGCGGACGGGCCCGCGCCACCCGGTCCGGATCGATCTCCACCCCGACGACCCGCGCGCCGGTACCGGCGAGACGGTCGGCGAGCTCGACGGTGGTGACCGGACTCGCGCCGTACCCGAGGTCGACGACGAGCGGGTCGGCGGCGGACCGCAGCAGCCGCCCGTACCGGCGGGCCAGCCAGCGGTCGACCCGCCGCAACCGGTTGGGATTGGTGGTGCCGCGGGTGACGGTGCCGAGCGGCCGGGTCACGGCCGTCCCGGCGGCGACGCGCGCCGGCCGGTCACGTCAACCGATCCGGCCCTTGAAGACCTTGTGGTTGGCGGCCTGCGCGAGCGGCCGGACGACCAGCCGGTCCACGTTGACGTGCTGCGGCAGCCCGACCGTCCACGCGACGCACTCGGCGATGTCGTCGGCGGTCAGCGGCTCCGGCACCCCCTCGTACACCTTGGCGGCGCGGTCGCTGTCGCCGTGGAACCGGGTCAGCGAGAACTCCTCGGTCGCGACCATGCCCGGGGCGATCTCCACGACCCGGACGGGCCGGCCGGACAGTTCCAGCCGCAGCGTCTCCGTCACGGCCTGCTCGGCATGCTTGGCCGCCGTGTACCCGGCGCCGCCCTCGTACACCCCGTGCGCCGCGGTCGACGTGATCATCACGATCGTGCCGCGCCGGCTGGCCGTGAGCGCCGGCAGCAGGGCGGCCGTCACGCGCTGCGTCCCCACCACGTTGACCTGGTACATCGTGTCCCAGTCGGCGAGGTCCGCCGTCTCCACCGGGTCCAACCCGTACGCCCCGCCGGCGTTGTTGACGAGTACCCGGCAGTCGCCGTCGATCCGGTCGACCGCCGCAGCGAGCGCGGTCACCTGCGCCGGATCGGTGACGTCGCACGGCACCGCGGTACCGTCGATCTCGGCGGCCAGCTCGGCGATGCGCCCGGCCCGCCGCGCCGCCGCCACAACGTGGTACCCGGCGGCAGCCAGGTGCCGCGCGCTCGCCGCGCCGATCCCGCTGGACGCGCCGGTCACCACCGCGACCGGGCGTCGTACCTCGTCAGCCATGGCCCGATCCTGCCACGGCGAGATCGGTCACTGTCGTTCGACTCTCATCGTACGAAGCGGCAGGATGGTGACCGGGGGACCGGACAAGGAGGACGCATGGTCTCGCGGAGCCTTCGCAGCTGCGGTGGCTACGGTCCGCGCTGGGCACACCGGGCCGACCCGCTCGTACCGCAGCGGATCGCGCTGCTGTCCATGCACACCTCCCCGCTGCACCAACCGGGCACCGGCGACTCCGGCGGCATGAACGTGTACATCGTGGAGGCGGCCAAGCGGCTCGCCGCCCACGGCGCCGCCGTCGACATCTTCACCCGCGCCACCTCGTCCGACGAACCACCCGTCGCCGACCTCGCCCCCGGCGTACGGGTGCGGCACGTGCTCGCCGGCCCGTTCGAGGGGCTGCCGAAACTCGACCTGCCCGACCAGCTGTGCGGCTTCACCGCCGGCGTCCTGCGCGCCCACGCCGCCCGGCCGTACGACCTGGTCCACTCGCACTACTGGCTGTCCGGCCAGGCCGGCTACCAGACCCGGGACCGCTGGGGCGTACCGCTGGTGCACACCGCGCACACCCTCGCCAAGGTCAAGAACGCCCAGCTCGCCGCCGGTGACGTCGCCGAACCCGCGGCCCGCATCGTCGGCGAGGAGCGCGTCGTCGCCGAGGCCGACCGGCTCGTCGCCAACACCGACGCCGAAGCCCGCGACCTCGTCACGTACTACGACGCCGACCCCGACCGCGTCAGCGTCGTACTGCCCGGCGTCGACCTGGCGCAGTTCAGCCCGGGCGACCGGTTCACGCCGACCGGCCCGGACACCACCGCCGACCTGCGGCGCCGGCACGACCTGCCGACCGACGCGCTGATCCTGCTGTTCGTCGGCCGGATCCAGCCGCTCAAGGCCCCCGACGTACTGCTGCGCGCGGTGGCCGCGCTGCGCGACCGCGACCCCGTACTGGCCCGCCGGGTCGTCGCCGTCGTGGCCGGCGGCCCCAGCGGCAGCGGCACCGCCCGCCCGACGTACCTGCACGAACTGGCCGGAACGCTCGGCATCGCCGACGCGGTCCGGTTCCTGCCCGCGCAGCCCGCCGCCCGCCTCGCCGAGCTGTACCGGTGCGCCGACCTGGTCTGCGTACCCAGCCACAACGAGTCGTTCGGGCTCGTCGCGCTCGAAGCGCAGGCGTGCGGCACGCCCGTCGTCGCCGCCGCGGTCGGCGGCCTCACCACCGCCGTCGCCGACGGGAGTACCGGGGCGCTGGTGGACGGGCACGACCCCGCCGACTGGGCCCGGGTACTGCACGGACTGCTCCTCGAACCGGCCCGGCGCGCCGCACTCGCCGCCGCCGCCCGGCCCCACGCCGCCCGGTTCTCCTGGGAACGCACCGCCGACGGCCTGCTCGCCGTCTACACCGACGCGATCACGGAGTACGCGGCGCGCCGCCCGCTCAGCGCGTGATGTGATGTCGCCATGACTGCCACCGCGGTGATCGAGGCGACCCTGGCCGACTCCGGACTCGACTGGCAACGCACCGGCGACGGCGCGTACGCGGTGACCCTGCCCGGTACGCACAAGCTCAAGACCACCTGCAACCTCGTCGTCGGCCAGCACGCCCTCCGGGTCGAGGCGTTCGTCATGCGCCAACCCGACGAGAACCGCGAGGAACTGTGGGCCTGGCTGCTGCGCCGCAACGCCCGCCTGTACGGCGTCTCCTTCGCCATCGACCAGGTCGGCGACGTGTACCTGATGGGGCGGCTGCCGCTCTCCGCAGTCAGCGCCGACGAGATCGACCGGCTGCTCGGCGCCGTCCTCACGTACGCCGACGAGAGCTTCGACCCGATGCTCGAAATCGGCTTCGGCACGGCGATCCGGCGCGAATGGGAATGGCGGGTCAAGCGGGGGGAGTCGCTGGCGAACCTGCGCGCCTTCGCGCACTTCGCCGATCCTGCGCGGGATTCCGGTGCGGGGCGTGTCGATGCACCGACGGAGAGTTCCGACTGACCCTGATTGTTCAATTGTTCAACTGTCTCATTGTTCAACAGTTGAACAATGACACAATTGAACAATCAATCAAGATCATCAAGCCGGCGCCGGGTCGTGATGCACCTGGGTCGGCGGCACGCTCATCCGCCGCATCACCCGGTCCAGCGCGTGCACCAGCCCCGGCGGCCCCGACAGGTACACCTCGTGTGCGTGCCACGGTCCGGACTGCGCGATCAGGTCCGGTACCTCGCCCTTGACTCCGGGAAAGTCCGGGTCCTCGGTGACGACCGGTACGAGCGTGAGCGACCGGTACCGTTCGGCGAGCGCGGCGAGGGTGGGCAGGTCGTACAGCTCCTGGGTGTGGCGGACGGCGAAGACGAGTTGGACGGGTCGGCCGGGCTGGGTGGTGAGGACCTGTTCGACGACGGCCCGGCAGGGGGCGAGTCCGGTGCCGCCGGCGACGACGAGCAGTGGCCGTTCCTCGTCGGTGTCGACGACGGCGGTACCCATGGGTGGGCCGAGGCGCAGCGTGTCGCCGACCCGGGCGCGGTGGACGAGTTCGGTGGACACCTGGCCGAGTTCGTGCGCGCGTACGTGGAACTCCAGGACGCCGTCCGGCCGTGGCGCGGTGGCCATCGAGTACGGGCGCCAGACGCGGGGTTGGTTCGGCACTTCGACGGTGGCGTACTGCCCGGCGCGGTAGCGGTAGGGGACGTCGGTGCGGATCCGGAGTACGGCGATGTCGGGGTAGCGGCGTTCGTGCGTGACGATGGTGCCCTGCCAGTACGGCGGGTCGGTGGAGGCGGCTTCGGCGGCCTGCATGACGCCGGCGGCGTAGTCGTACGCGCGGGTCCAGGCCGTCGCGTACTCGGGCCGCCAGTTCGCCCCGGCGTGTTCCTCCAGTGCGCCGATGAGGGCCTGGCGTACCGCGTCGTAGTGGGCCGGTCGGATGCCGTACTTGCGGTGGTCGCGGCCGAGCTGTTCGAGCACCGGTACCAGCTCGTGGATCTTCTCCAGCGCCTCGGCGAGCCCGATCAGCGCGCTGAACAGCCGGTCGGAGTCGGCCCGCAGCCCGGCGGGGAACAGGTTCCGCAGGTACGGCCGGCCGAGGAACAGCTGCGCGTAGAACGACCGCACCACCTCGTCGGCCGAGGAGGTGACCGCCTCCAGGCTGGCCACCAGCAACCGCTGGTCCGCCAACCTCTCCCGGTACTCGGTGGGGCGGCGCGGCGCGGGTGCGGCCATCGGTGACCCGTCGCGCAGGGACCGACGGAGCTGCATGGCGTGATGCAGCGCGAGCAGTTGCTCGTAGTCCTTGCCGTCGGTCATGGTGTCCTTCTGTTGCAGGTTGTCCGAGTCCGGATAGTGTCAGGAAACCGGCCGTGATGTAAGTCCGGACGATCCGTCACCATTCGGGGTCAGGCGTCACCGCCGGTCAACGACGGTCCGCGGGGTGGCATTCCGTTTTTGACGAAAGCGGATGCCCGTAGCTTGTCAGATCCCGGGCCGCCGCGCCGTACGCGGACGCGGCCGGTTCCGCATCGACCGGCGGCGATCCGCGGGTGGCCCGGATGGGAGATACTGCGAGCCGTCCTGACCCGGCGCGTACCGATCGCAAAGGCTTTGCCCATGTATCCACAGGCCAACCCGGCGAACCCGCTGCACCAGGAGCGCTGGCTGCCGGTCGAGACCCTGGAGCAGAACGCCCAGGCGCTGGACGACTACCCGCACAAGTACGTCTTCGTCGTGACCCGGAGCAACGGGGAGATGACGACGTCGTTCGGGCGCGGGCAGCTCGTCGCGGCGCGGCTGTTCTGGGCCGTCGAGATGCTGGAGACGAAGGGCTGGGAGCCCGCGGCGTGGGACCTGGACGGCGAGTCCGTCGGCGTGGTCATGCGCCGCGTCGGTGGCGGCGGCACCTCGTACGAGCTGGACTCCGGGCAGTGGTCCTGACCGCCTGATGGACCCGCGCCGCCCCTGTCGAGCACGGCCCCGGCGGTACGCCAAGATGGGGGCATGACGAGCATCCTGCGCCCTTCGCGGCGAGAAGAGCGTCGGCCGGTGGGCAGGCTGGTGCTGGTACGGCACGGCGAGAGCGAGTGGAACGCCAGGAACCTGTTCAGCGGCTGGGTCGACGTCGATCTGAACGACAAGGGCGTGGCCGAGGCGACGCGCGGCGGTGAACTGCTGCGCGAGCACGGCATCGCGCCGGACGTGGTGCACACGTCGCTGCTGCGCCGCGCGATCCGTACCGGGCAGATCGTGCTCGACGGGGTGGACCGGCACTGGATCCCGGTGCGCCGCTCCTGGCGGCTGAACGAGCGCCACTACGGCGCCCTCCAGGGCAAGAACAAGAAGGAGACCCTGGAGCAGTTCGGCGAGGAGCAGTTCATGATCTGGCGCCGGTCGTACGACACGCCGCCGCCCGCGATCGCCGACGACGCCGAGTACTCGCAGGCCGGCGACCCGCGCTACGCGGGCCTGCCGTCCGAGCTGATGCCGCGCACCGAGTGCCTGAAGGACGTGCTGGAGCGCTTCCTGCCGTACTGGTACGACGCGATCGTGCCGGACCTGCTCGACGGCCGTACGGTGCTGGTCGCGGCGCACGGCAACTCGCTGCGCGCGCTGGTGAAGCACCTGGACCAGATCTCCGACGACGACATCGTCGGCGTCAACATCCCCACCGGCATCCCGCTGGTGTACGAGCTGGACGACGAGCTGCGCAAGGTCAAGTCGGAGTACCTGGACCCGGAGGCCGCCGCCGCCGGTGCCGCCGCGGTCGCCAACCAGGGCCGCTGACCTGCTGCCGGTGGGTCCGTCCGCGGATCCACCGGCGCTGGTTCGGTGGTGTGGCAAGGGTTTCCGGGTCAGGCTGCGGCGGTGGAAGTCGACGGCGTACGGCCACCACTGCCGCCCGCCGTCGCGCCCAGCAACCAGTGGTGCCCGCGTCCGGGCAGATCGAACCCCGCCGTCGCGCGCCGGGGCGGCCCGGTCGGGTCGGGGATGCGTGGTGCCGTCACGGCACCGGACGCTACGGGGCGGCGACCTCGCCGGTCACCAGGTAGATGACCTGCGCGGCGGCGTTGACCGCGTGGTCGGCGTACCGCTCGTAGTAGCGGCCGAGGAGTGCGGCGTCGACGGCCGCCTCGGCGCCGTGCGTCCAGTCCGGGGCGAACATGATGGCGAACATCCGCCGGTGCAACGCATCCAGCTCGTCGTCGTCGCGGTCCAGTTCGGCGGCGCGGGTGGCGTCGCGCTCGGCGACGACCGTGTGCATCTTGTCGGCCATCCGCACCGCGATGTCCGACATCTGCGCGAACACCTCGGTCAGCTCCGGCACCACCGCGTTCTCCGGGTACCGGCGCAGCGCGGCGCGCGCCACGTGCCGGGCCAGGTTGCCCATGCGTTCCATGTCGGCGGCCACGTGTTGCGCGGTCAGGACGACGCGCAGGTCGGAGGCGACGGGCGCCTGGAGCGCGAGCACCTCGTACGTCCGCTCCTCGACCTGGCTGCGCAGGGCGCCGACCTCGGCGTGGTCGGCGAGGACCCCGTCGGCGGCGGCCCGGTCGGCGGACAGCAGTCCGCGGCTCGCCTCCCGCATGGCCTGGCCGACGTGCTCCGCCATGGCCGACAGCAGCTCGCCCACCACCGCCAACTGCACCCGGTACTCGTCCCGCATCGTCGTCCAGCTCCTCGGTTCACCGGCCCGGGCGGTCCCGACGTACGGCCTCCGAGCCCTGCCGGGCGTACGACGTTCACGGCGTCGTGCCCGCTTACGGTGGCGACGCTAAGTGGGAAGGGCATCGCCCCGGTGAACCGTGGTGAACGACGCCTGCCCTGGGTGTGAACATTGGCAAAACGGCGCGGCTTTTGTCCCGATTGTCTATTCACCCCGCCGTAACCCGTCCTACGATCGCGGCGTGGATCCGGCTGGAGCGTTCGCCCTGGGTGGGGTCGCCGGGGTGATCGTCGGCGGCGGCCTCGGCGCAGCCATCGGCACCGGCCTGGTCCGCCGTTCCGGGCGTACGCCGGCCGCGGTCGGTGCGCACGTCGACGGCGCGACCGACACCCCCCGCCACGGAGACGGTCCTGTCGCCGCTGTCCACCCGACGAGCGAGGTGCCGGAGATGCCAGCGTCCCCAGTGCAGAAGCGGTCCGGCGGCGAGCTCGGCCAGCTCGCCGAGGAGAGCGTCGCGGCGCTCCGCGTCGGCGTCCTCGTCCTCGACCGCAACGGCCAGGTCGTACTCGCCAACCCGGCCGCGCACCGCCTCGGCCTGGTCCGTACCGAGACCGGCGGGCTCACTGCCCACTCCGTCCTCCGTACGCTCGGCGGCCGCGTCACGCAGCCCGGCCAGCAGCGCGACGTCGACCTCGAACTCAACCGCCGCGACCTGCCCGGCGCCGCCGACGGCGACGGACCCGACTGGTTCGGTGTCCGGGTCCGCCTCGTCGGCCTCGCCGGCGGGTACGTGGCGATGGAGGCCGAGGACGTCACCGAGGCGCACCGCGTCGCCCGCGTCCGGCGGGACTTCGTCGCGAACGTCAGCCACGAACTGAAGACCCCCGTCGGCGCGCTGCAACTGCTCGGCGAGGCGCTCGTCGACGCGCTCGACGACCCCGAGGCCGCCCGCCGCTTCGCCGAACGCATCGCGCACGAGTCCAGCCGCCTCGGCCGCCTCGTCACCGAACTCCTGGAACTGTCCCGGCTGCAGGGCGCCGAACCGCTGCCCGACCCGCTGCCCGTCGCGGCCGACCGGATCGTCGCCGAGGTCGTCGACCGGACCCGGACCACCGCGCAGGCCAAGGAGATCACGGTCGCCACCGCCGGCCGCCGTGGCCTCATCGTGTACGGCAACGAGACGCAGCTCGCGACCGCCCTCGCCAACCTCGTCGAGAACGCCATCGCGTACTCGCCGGAAGGCACCACCGTCACCATCGACGTACGCCGGGGCGGGGACGCGGTGCTCGTCTCCGTCACCGACCAGGGCATCGGGATCGAGCCGCACGATCTCGACCGCATCTTCGAGCGGTTCTACCGTGCGGACAAGGCACGCTCCCGGGCCACCGGAGGCACCGGGCTCGGCCTGGCGATCGTCAAACACATCGCCACGAACCACGGCGGTCGCGTCGACGTGACCAGTACCGTCGGGCGTGGCTCGACTTTCACCCTCCGGTTACCGGCCCGTCCATCGCGGGCCATCGCCGTGGAGCACAACCCGGGTGAGATCGCCGAAGACATCGGACAAGCTGAGGTACAACTCGGTGCGGTGGGTGGTGGCCCGGCGCCCGTGACGAGAGGAACACCGTGACCCGCGTGCTGGTCGTGGAGGACGAGGAGTCGTTCTCCGACGCGCTGTCGTACATGCTCCGCAAGGAGGGCTTCGAGGTCTCCGTCGCGGCCACCGGAACGGAGGCCCTGACCGAGTTCGACCGTACCGGCGGCGACATCGTACTGCTGGACCTGATGCTGCCGGAGATGTCCGGCAGCGAGGTGTGCCGGCAGATCCGGCAACGCTCCAACGTGCCGATCATCATGGTCACCGCCCGCGACGCGGAGATCGACAAGGTCGTCGGCCTGGAGATCGGCGCCGACGACTACGTCACCAAGCCGTACTCACCGCGCGAACTCGTCGCCCGCATCCGGGCCGTGCTCCGCCGCCGTACCGAACCGGCAGAACTCGCGCCGCCCACCCTCGAAGCCGGCCCCGTACGCATGGACGTCGACCGGCACACCGTGACCGTCGGCGGCGACGGCATCTCCCTGCCCCTCAAGGAATTCGAGCTACTGGAGATGTTCCTCCGCAACGCCGGCCGGGTCCTCACCCGCGGCCAACTCATCGACCGCATCTGGGGCGCCGACTACGTCGGCGACACCAAGACCCTCGACGTACACGTCAAGCGGCTGCGCTCGAAGATAGAACCCGAACCGTCCAACCCGCGCTTCATCGTCACCGTCCGCGGCCTGGGATACAAATTCGAATCCTGAGGCTTGCGACGCTGCGGCGAACCCATTCGCCCGCTCTCTCGTCAAGGACGCTGCGGCGAACCGATTCGCCCGCTCGCGGCGCCGATCCCGGCCTTATGTGCTGACGCACACGGCGGCCGTGCTCGGCTTGCGAGCGAACGAATCGGACTCGCCTCGCTCCCGTCCCCACACATCACCGTCAGGGCAAACGATGTGGGGGCCTCGCTTCGCTTCGGCCGGTACAGCCTCGCTTCGCATCGGCTACGCTGCACGGTTTCCGTGCCGACCGGGTGGCCTCGCTTCGCTTCGGCCGGTACAGCCTCGCTTCGCATCGGCTGCGCAGCACGGTTTCCGCCTCAACCCCGTGTCGCCTCGCTTCGCCTCGGCCGACAGGGCCTTGCTTCGCTTTGGCTTGCGGGGGCGGGGTGGGTCAGCGGCGGCGGCGGGGTTTGGGGGCGGCGGCGGTGGCGGGGTGGATGGCGATGAGGCCGCGCTTGTCGCGCTGGGCGCACAGTTCGGCGAGCCGGCCGTACGCCTCCTTGCCGATCAGTTCGGTCAGCTCCGGCTCGTACGACTGGTAGACGGCCTCGCCGCCGGTGTGCGCCTCCGGCGAGGACGTGCACCACCAGTGCAGGTCGTGGCCGCCCTCGCCCCACCCGCGCCGGTCGTACTCGCCGAGCGTGTCGACGAGGACCCGGGTGCCGTCGGGGCGGTCCTCCCATTCCTGGAGCCGCCTGATCGGCAGCTGCCAGCACACGTCCGGCTTGTACTCCAGCGGGTGCACGCCGTCGCGCAGCGCCTGGGCGTGCAGGGCGCAGCCGTACCCACCCTCGAACCCGGGTCGGTTGTGGAAGATGCAGGCGCCGTCGACGACGCGGGTCTTCCGGCCGTCGGTCTCGCCGTCGACGGTGTCGACCTCGGTCCAGTTCTTGAACCCGGTGGTGTGGTGCTGCCACGTCTCCGGCGTGAGCTTCTTGACGGCGGCGCGGACCCGCTTCTCGTCGTCCGCGTCGGTGAAGAAGGCGCCGTGCGTGCAGCAGCCGTTCTCCCCGCCGCCGGGCACGATGCCGTGGCAGCCGCTGCCGAAGATGCACGTCCACCGGGACAGCAGCCACGTCAGGTCGGCCCGGACGACGTGCTCGTCGTCGGACGGGTCGGTGAACTCGATCCACTCGCGCGGGAAGTCGAGCGGAACCTCGCGACTGCGCGGCTCGTCCGGATCCTCGACCGTCACCTGCACCTGAGGGCGTTTTCCTGCCACCACACCAATGTACGCAGGGCACCGGGGGAGTGCGGCACCGACCGGCGGGAGTACCCGAGGATGGGCGGCCTGGTGGACGATCCGGGCACGGCCGGTGCGCTGCGGGAGATCGCGCGGGACCGCGGCCGGCGGTACCGGGAGCGTGGCGGACCGGTGGTGTGGCGCGCCGTTCGGGGCGGGGGACGTCGGCACGGATCGCACCGGGACGTCCCGATCACCACGTTCCGGTGCCTGCTGCGCGGTTCCGGCCCCGTCTCGTACCTGGTGGTCGCTGGGCTGCCGGCGTCGCCGCCCCGCATCTCCCTCGTCCCGCCGCACGACCCGGCCGAACCGCCGGCATCGACGGCCGCCGTCGACGCGCCGGCGTTCCCGCCGCCGGAGCCGTTCCGCCGGCGGCCGCGACGGCGTCGGTACGGGCGGATCCGGCGCGGGCGCTAGGGTTCCGGTATGCGGCTCGGCGTGATCGACGTGGGGTCCAACACCGTGCACCTGCTGGTGGTGGACGCGCACCAGGGTGCGCACCCGTGGCCGGTGAGTTCGGTGAAGTCGACGCTGCGGCTGGCGGAGCGGATCGGTCCGGACGGCCGGCTGGACGACGTCGGCGCCGACAACCTGGTCGCCGCGGTCCGGGACGCGCGGGTCGAGGCGGAGCGGATCGGCGCCGACGACCTCCTCGCGTTCGCCACCTCCGCGGTACGCGACGCGACGAACGTGGCCGCCGTCCTCGACCGGGTGCACACCGAGGCCGGCGTCGACCTCCAGGTACTGTCCGGCGCCGACGAGGCACGCCTGACCTTCTTCGCGGTACGCCGCTGGTTCGGCTGGTCGGCGGGCCGCCTGCTGGTACTCGACATCGGCGGCGGTTCGCTGGAGGTCGCGCACGGCATCGACGAGTCGCCGGACCTGGCGCTGTCCGTACCGCTGGGGGCGGGGCGGCTGACGCGGGAGTGGCTGTCGGCGGACCCGCCGCCCGCCGAGGAGCTGACCGCGCTGACCGAGTACGTGCGGAAGACGCTGGACGGGCTGGCCGAGCAGCTGGGTGACGTACGGCCGGACCGGGCGGTGGCGACGTCGAAGACGTTCCGGAGCCTGGCGCGGCTGGCGGGCGCGGCGCCGTCCGGTGCCGGCGTGTGGACGCCGCGCACGCTGACCCGTACCGGGCTGCACCAGGTGTTGGGGTTCGTGCGGCGGATCCCGGCGGCGGGGCTGGCCGAGCTGGACGGGGTGAGCCCGGCGCGGGCGCACCAGCTGCTCGCCGGCGGGGTGGTGGCGGAGCAGACGCTGCGCCGGCTGGAGCTGTCCCGGGTCGACATCTGCCCGTGGGCGCTGCGGGAGGGCGTCATCCTGCGCCGGCTGGACTGGCTGCACGGCGCCTGAGACGTACCACATCGCTCTTTGCGGTGATCTGCGTACGAGGGGTCATGGTGCCGGGATCCGCTCCGCCGATTACGCTGTACAGGTGACATCCGACTCCCACCGCGGTCGGCACCCGGTCCCGGTCCTGCTGTCGACGTCGGCGGTCTACCCCGAGCCGACCGCCGTCGCGTTCGAGCTGGCCACCAAGCTGGGGTACGACGGCGTCGAGGTCATGGTGTGGACCGACGCGGTCAGCCAGGACCCGGGTGCGTTGCGCGGCCTGTCCGAGCACTACAACATCCCGATCGGCACGGTGCACGCGCCGTGCCTGCTGATGACCCAGCGGGTGTGGAGTCCCGACCCGTGGGAGCGGCTGCGCCGGGCCATCCTGATGGCCGAGGAGCTGAACGCGGGGACCGTCATCCTGCACCCGCCGTTCTTCTGGCAGCGGGAGTACGCGCGCACCTTCGGCGAGGGCGTCCGCGCGCTGCGCGCCGAGCACCGTACGGTGCGCCTCGCCGTCGAGAACATGTACTGGGTGCGCATGGCCGGCCGCAAGTTCGTGCCGTACTCGCCGGACTGGGATCCGACCGTGGCGGCCGGCTTCGACGACTACACGCTCGACATCTCGCACTGTGCGGCGTCCGGCACGGACCCGCTGGCGATGGCCGACCGGATGGGCGCTAACCTCACCCACCTGCACCTCGGCGACGGGCGTACGGCGGGGCGCGACGAGCATCTGGTGCCCGGGCACGGCGAGATGCCGTGCGCGGAGGTGCTCCGCAGGGTGGCCGGCGACGGCCATCTGCAGTCGGTGGGCGTCGAGGTGACGACCCGCAAGATGAACCGGGCGGACCGGGAGGCGGCTCTCGCCGAGACCCTGGCCTTCGCCCGCAGGCACCTGACCGTTTCCTCGACCGTGGACGTTTGACGATGCCGGTAACCGGACGGGCCAGGCCGCGCCGCGACCTGGTCATGCAGGGCAGCCCCTCGTGGCCGGACGTGTCGGCCACGTTGTCGGACAGCGCCGTGTCGGTCGAGGTGTTACCCGTGGACCCGGGCGCCGGCGAGGCGTGCCTGCGTCGTACCGGGGCGACGGTGGACAGCTGGCTGGGCGCGATGGCCATGCACACCGGCGGGTTGCTGGTCGACCACGGCTGGCTCCGGGTGTACGGCGGGGGCAGTCCGGCCCGCCGGCTGCCCGACCTGGCCGAGGTCAACCCGGATCCCGAGGCGTCCGGCTACCTGCTGGTCGGCGCGGACGTCCTCGGCGGGCGGTACGTGATCCGCGGCCGCGACCCGGAGCCGGACGCCGCCGGTGTCGTACTGCCGGGCAAGCCGGGCGAGATCTGCTACCTGGGGCCGGACACGCTGCGGTGGGAGCCGCTGGAGTGGACGTACCGGGACTGGTTGTCGCTCATGCTGGGCGGCGCGGTCGCCGACTTCTACCACGACCTGCGCTGGCCGGGCTGGGAGGCGGAGGCCCCCGGCGTACCGCTGGACCGGCTGCTGTCGCTCTACCCGCCGGTGTACACGAAGGAGGGCCGGGCGGGGCTCGCCGACGCGGAACGCCAGGCCGTGCCCGCCGACGAGCTGTACGGGCTGATCGACGAGCTGACCGCGGAGCGCGCGGCCGGCTGACCGGGCTCAGGTGACCGCGGCGGCGCGTTTGCGGGCCCGGTGCGCGGCGACGTGCGAGCGGGTGGCGCAGCGTTCGGAGCAGAACCGGCGGCAGTTGTTCGACGAGGTGTCGAGGTAGACGTTGCCGCAGTGCTCGTCGGCGCAGACGCCGAACCGGTCGCTGCCGTGCGCGCACAGCCACACCGACAGCCCCCACACCGCCGCCGCCACGTACTCCGCGGCCACGCCGGCGCCGCGGCTGGTGGCGTGCATGTGCCAGTCGCTGGCGTCGTGGCCGGAGATGCGCGGCTGCACCGGGTACGCCACGAGCAGGGCGTTGAGCTGCTCGACCGCGTCGCCGTCGGCCCCGGCGGCGCCGAGTTCGAAGACGTGGCGGAGCTTCTTGCCGGCGCGGCGGAGGGTGCCGAGGTCCTTCTCGGTCACCTCGGCGGCCGCGTGGCTGTCCTCGCCGAAGACGATCTCGGGGTCGACCGGCGCCGTGGGTGGCAGGTTGGCCAGGTTGACGGCCGTCTGTGCGTACGCGTCGAAGTCCACCACCCTACGGTAGTCACCGTTGGCCCCCGTAACCACCACTCGTGGTGACAGGCGCTTACCTGAGAGCGAGCCGCCGCGGCCCCTTCGGTACCGCCGGGGCGGGTCGGGGGTGGTGCGGCGAGACCGGGCGGGCCAGCAGGATCGTGCAAATTCGCGGCAGTCGCCGCTATGTCTGAAGAGTCGGTCGGCTACCTAACCTCGGGAGGTCAAACGCCCAGGAACACCGGGTCGCGGCGGCCTGCCGGCCGGCGTCGGCGCGGTGTCCGCGACCCGTGGCGGCGGAACAGTCGCGTGCATCCGGGCGTACCCGAGGAGGTGGTGGGGATGCCCGTTGCCGTGGCCGAACCGGCGGTCGCCGACCCCGATGCCGGGCCGAGGTTACGGCCGCGCCGACGGCGGGTGCGGGACGTGGCCGTCGCGTACCTCTTCCTGGGTCCGAGCCTGTTCGGGGTGCTGGCGTTCCTGCTGGCGCCGGTCGTGGTCGTCGCGGTGATCAGCCTGTTCAAGTGGAACCTGCTGGCGCCGCCGGAGTTCGTGGGGCTGGCCAACTACCGCCGGATGGCCGGCGACGGGAACGTGTGGCACTCGGTCGCGGTGACCGTGTTCTACGTGCTGCTGACGATCCCGACGCAGACGATCCTGGCGCTGCTGCTGGCGATGCTGCTCAACACGAAACTGCGCGGGATCCGGGTACTGCGGGCGCTGTTCGTGATCCCGTGGATGGCCACGCCGGTCGTCATGGGCGTGGTGTGGAAGTGGATCTTCGACACGCAGAACGGCGCGCTCGACTCGTTCCTCGGCCTGTTCGGCGTGGATCCGTTGAACTGGTTGGGTTCCAGCGCGCTGGCGTTGCCGTCGACCGCGGCGGTCGGGGTGTGGGGCGGCGTCGGGTACACGATGCTGTTCTTCCTCGCGGGGTTGCAGGGCATCCCCGAGTCGCTGTACGAGGCGGCCGAGCTGGACGGCGCCGGCAAGGTGCAGCAGTTCTTCGCGATCACCCTGCCGCTGCTCCGGCCGACCATGTTCTTCGTACTGGTCACCAGCATCATCGGGTCGTTCCAGGTGTTCGACACGGTGTACGCGATGACCAAGGGCGGGCCGGGCGACGCGACCTCGGTGCTGAACTTCACCATCTACCAGACCGCGTTCCAGCTGTTCGACGACGGGTACGCCTCGGCGCTGGCGATGCTGCTGTTCGGCCTGCTGTTGCTGCTGACGCTCGCGCAGGTGCTGTATTTCCGCAAGCGCACCACGTACGACTACAGCTAGGAGACGGTGTCCGTGAGGTGGCTTCGCAACACCATCCTGTACGTGGTGCTCGGGGTCGGCGCGTTCGTGTCCGTCTTCCCGTACCTGATGGTGGTGTTCACGTCGTTCAAGACCGGACGGCAGCTGAACTCCACATCCCCGTGGCTGCCGGCGATCCCGGGCACGCTGGGGAACTACACCAAGCTGTTCAACGGATCCATCGCCAACATCGCCTTCCCCTCGTACCTGTGGCACACGGTGCTGTTGACGGCGATCCTGACGGCCGGGCAGCTGGTGTTCACGACGCTCGCGGCGTACGCGTTCGCCCGGATGCGGTTCCCCGGACGGGAACTCCTGTTCTGGGCGTACGTGGCGACGCTGATGGTGCCGAACGTCGTGACGATGATCCCGCTGTACCTGATCATGCGGCAGATCGGCTGGGTGGACACCTGGATGGGGCTGGTCGCGCCGTACGTGTTCGGTTCGCCGTACGGGATCTTCCTGATGCGGCAGTTCTTCCAGACACTGCCGAGGGACCTTGAGGACGCGGCCCGGATCGACGGCGCCGGCGTGTGGGCCACCCTGACCCGGGTGATCCTGCCGCTGAGCAAGCCGATCCTCGGCACGCTGAGCATCCTGACCGTGGTGTTCGCCTGGCACAACTTCCTGTGGCCGCTGATCATCACCAGCGGCGACGACACGAAGGTCGTGACGGTCGGAATCGCCTCCCTGCAAGGGAACCTGGGCGCCGACTACAACCTGATGATGGCCGGCAGTTTCGTGGCGCTGGTGCCACTGATCGTGGTGTTCCTGCTCTTCCAGCGGTCGATCGTGCGATCGGTGGCACTGAGCGGCCTGAAATGACCGTCCACAGTAGACGCTAGGAGTCAGACATGACTGGAATGCGCAGGCGCACCGTACTCGGTGCGGTCGCCGGTGGTGCGGCGGCGCTCGGGCTGTCCGCGTGCGGCGGTGCGGCGGGCGGCGGTCAGGGCAGCGGCAAGGGCACCGTCGTCTTCCGGATCTGGGACGAGGAGCAGCTTCCCGGGTACAAGAAGTCGGCGGCGGCGTTCCACGCCAAGCACCCGGACATCACGGTGAAGGTCGAGCAGATGCCGTGGGAGGCGTACTGGTCGAAGCTCACCACGGAACTGGCCGCCGGCAAGGGCCCGGACATCTTCTGGAACACCGTCTCGTACTTCCCGGAGTTCGTGCAGCAGGGCGTGCTCGTCAACCTCGACCCGCTGATCAAGCAGGATTCCGTTGACACGAAACAGTTCTACCCGCAGATCCTCGCCACGTACACGCACCAGGGCCACGTGTACGGGATGCCGGCGGACTTCGGCATCACCGGCATGGTGTACAACGCGGACCTGTTCAAGGCCGCGGGCGTACCGGTGCCGGGTGAGCTGACGTGGGCGCCGGACGGGTCCGGCACGCTGCTGGAGACCGCGCGCAAACTCACCAGGGACCGCACCGGGAAGCGGCCCGACCAGGCGGGCTTCGACGCGCAGCACGTCAAGCAGTGGGGCTTCATGGCCGAGAACCACAACCAGACGCAGTACGTGAACTGGATCCCGCAGAACGGCGGGTCGTTCATGTCGAAGCCGTTCGGGAAGTTCACGTTCGACCAGCCGAAGGCCGTACAGGCGTTGCAGTGGCAGGTCGACCTCATCACCAAGTGGCACGTCTCGCCGCCGCCGTCGGCCGGTGTCGCGCTGGATCTGTTCAACCGGGGCCAGATCGCCATGTACCCGTGCGTCAACGCGATCCTGCCGTACATCGTGCCGAAGGTGAACTTCACGGTCGGCGTCACCAACCTGCCGTCCGGCCCGCTCGGCGCGGTCAACAACGTCAACGGGTTGTCGTTCGCGATGGCGAAGACCAGCAGGAACCAGAAGGCGGCCTGGGAGGTCGTCAAGTGGTTCGGTTCGGCGGAGTCCCAACGCATCATCGGTTCCGGCGGGTACGCGTGGCCGGCGAACAAGACCGTCGCCTCGACGTACCACCAGTACTGGAAGGCGAAGGGGCAGGACATGACGCCGTTCGAGAAGGCGGCGACCGGCAAGACCGTGCTGCTGCCGGTGACCCCGATCTGGAACGCGGCGGAGTTGAAGATCGACAACACCTTCAAGCCGATGTTCCAGGGCGACCAGCCGGTCGGGCCCACCACGAAGAAGCTCGCCGGCGACCTGAACAAGCTCATCACCCAGTAGCAAGGAAGTCAGAGGGACGCATGCCCACCGATCCGGTCACCCTGACCACCGCGGCTCCACCGGCCGATTCGATTGACCTGCAAGGGATCCGGCTGCACGCCGACACCGACGCCGGGCCTGCCGGGGTGGACGTCGTCGAGCCCGAGCCGGGCGTACTGGAGATCCACGTGACGGCGCCCGAGCCGGCGACGACGCTCGCCCTCGACTGGGACCTGACCACCGACGGTGCCACCGTCTACTGGCAGCCCGACTGGGCGCAGCGGCGGCACATGCCGGCGGAGTGGGCGTCGCGGCGGTCGGTCAGCCTGCTCCGGTCGGTACCGGTGGGCAGCCTGGTCGACGCGGCCGACCGGAACGTGGCGAGCTGGGCGCTGTCGGAGACCTCGCGCCGGATCCAGGTCCGGCGCGAGGGCGTACGCGAGGAGTCGGCCCGGTTCCGTTGCACCACAACGGTTCCGGTACCGGCCGGCGAGTACGAGGTGGTGCTGCGGATCGACCGGCGCCCGGTGCCGTACTGGACGGCGCTGGCCGACATCGCGTCCTGGTGGGACGGTTTCTTCGCGGAGGCGCCGATGCCGGCACCGCCCGCCGGCCGGATGCCCACCTACTGCACCTGGTACGCGATGCACCAGGAGCTGACCGCGGACCGGGTCGAGCGCGCCGCCGAGCAGGCGTACGCGCTGGGCTTCCGGACCATCATCGTCGACGACGGCTGGCAGACCGACGACACCTCCCGCGGCTACTGGTACTGCGGGGACTGGGAGACGGCCACCGGCAAGATGGGCGATCTCGGCGAGCACGTCGCCCGGGTACGCCGCGCCGGCCTGACGTACCTGCTGTGGCTGGCGCCGTCGCTGCTCGGCCGGCGCAGCCCGGCCCGCGCCCGGTTCGCCGACCGTACGCTCGGGTCGCTGTCCGCGCAGGACGCCGACATCCTCGACCCGCGGTACCCGGAGGTGCGCGACCACCTGACCGAGGTGTGCGTACGGCTGCTCGACGTCGCGGGCGTGGACGGCTTCAAGCTCGACTTCCTCGACGCCTGGCTGGTGGACGACCCGCCGCCGGCCGGCGCGGGCGCGGACGTACCGGACGTCGAGTCGGCGGTCGCGCGGTGGCTCACCGACCTGCGGGACGAGCTGGCGCTGCGCCGCCCGGGCGTACTGCTGGAGTTCCGGCAGAACTACACGGGCCCGGCGCTGCAACGCTTCGGCAACCTGTTCCGCGCGGCGGACTGCCCGATGGACATCGTCGACAACCGCACCCGCACCGTCGACGTACGGCTGCTGCTGCCCGGCCGGACCGTGCACTCCGACCCGATCCTGTGGAACACCGCCGAATCCGCCGTGTACGCCGCGGAACAGTTGCTGTGCGCGCTGTTCAGCGTGCCGCAGGTGTCGGTCGACCTGGCCGCGCTGCCGGCGGAACACCGCCGGATGCTCACGTACTGGCTGGGGTTCCACCGGGAGCACGTGGACACGCTCGTCGGCGGCACGATCGAACCGTCCCGCCCCGACCTGGCGTACCCGCTGGTGCGCTCGCGCGGTGCGGCCGGGACCGTCGCCGCGGCGTACGCGGCGGTGCCGGTGCCGGTGGCCGCGGCGGACGGCCCGGAGGCGGTGGTGGTCAACGCGACCGGCGTCGCCGGCGTCGTACTCGACATCGCACCGGACACCGAGGTCGCGGTGCGCACGGTACGGGATCATTGCGGCGAAACCCTTGCGGGGCAACCGGACCGGCTCGGTCCGGGCCTGCACCGGCTCGCCGTCCCCCGCGCGGGTCTCGCGGAACTCACGGTGGTTCCGCTGCACTGAGCGGTACTGGCAGGATGGCCGGTCGGCGGGCCCGCGCTGGCCGGCCGTCCGGCGCCGCGGCGGCGTCCGGGCACGGTACGGCCGGAGGTGAGGCGTGTACACCGAGGTTCCGGCGCCGGATCTGCTGTGCGCGGGCCGGTTCGACGAGAAGCCCGGGTTCACCGTCTACCGCGAGCACGGCGCCCGGAACTGGATGATCAGCCTCACCGTCACCAACACCGCCGACTACTGGGCCGGCGGCCGGCACGTGGCGACCGGGCCGGGTGACCTCGTGGTGATCGCGCCCGGCGCGGTGCAGCACTACCGCGCCGCGCCGGACGGCGGCCCGTGGGGCTACTGGTGGGCGCACTTCCAGCCGCGCGCGGCCTGGTTCACCTGGTTCCGGTTGCCGGAGATCTCGCCCGGGTTCAGCCTGACCCGCTTCGCCGGCGAGCGGCTGGACATGGCGGTCGGCGCGTTCGAACGGGTGCACCGCAACGCGATGCAGTCCACCCTCGACGCGCCGCAGGGCCGGCAGATCACCCCGTCCCGCGAGCTGACCGGCGTGTTCGCCACCGAGCTGGCGCTCAACGCGATCGAGGAGATCATGCTGCTGGCCGTGGTCGAGCACGAGCAGCGCAAGAAGCGGCTGCCCGACTCCCGCGTCCAGCACGTACTCGACCGGATCGGCGCCGATCCCGCCCGGCAGGTCACCGTCGAGGACCTGGCGCGCGAGGTGGCGCTGTCGCCGTCCCGGCTGTCGCACCTGTTCCGCCGCGAGGTCGGCGACTCGATCGTGAACGTGCTGCTCGCCACCCGGCTGCGCAAGGCCGCGTCGCTGCTGGAGTTCTCGGACCGGCCGGTCGGCCGGATCGCCGCCGACGTCGGCTTCTCCTCGCCGTACTACTTCAGCCGGCAGTTCCGCAGCAGGTTCGGGCTGTCCCCGTCGGACTACCGCTCCCGGGTACGCCGGCACGAACTGCCCTGATCCCGCCGTACACCAACGGATCCGCGTCCGTTCACCGGCAGCGCGATCGGACAAAAGCGCAGCCAGCGCATGCATGGGGTACGCGGGGGCCCGGTCCTATGTTCGGTCCGTGCGTCCCCAGCGCACACCACCCCCCGACCCGTGCGGTCCACTGTGGACCGTCCCTCCGTGTGTCGTGGTGTGGTCGCCCGCGACGACGGGAGAGTCCATGGACAGCACCGGAATGCCGGTCAGACGCCGTACCCTGCTGGCGGCCGGCGGGGCCGCCGCGGCGGTCGGCGCGACCGCGTTCTCCACCCGCGCCTCGGCGGATCCGGCCAGCGGCAACGGATACGTCGACGTGCAACTGCTGAACATCACCGACCTGCACGGGTACCTCCAGCCGCCGGCGCCGAACGACGGCGGCCTCATCACCGGCGCCGGCGGGGTGACGCTGACCGTCGGCGGCGTCGGATACCTTGCCACGCACCTGAACCGGCTGCGCGAGGGCAACGCGAACTCCATCTTCTGCTCGTCCGGCGACAACTTCTCCGGCTGGCCGTACTACGTCGACTCGCAGAACAACGAGCCGACCATCGAGGTACTCAACAAGCTCGGGCTCCGGTTCTCCTCGGTCGGCAACCACGAGCTGGACAAGGGCCCGTCGTTCCTGATCGACCACATGGAGCACGGCGCGCCGTATGCGATCGACCGGCCGTACGACAGCCTGGTGGACTCGACGGGTCGCCGCTTCCACGGCGCCGACTTCCGTTACTACAGCGGCAACGTGGTGTACCGCGACAACGGCCGGCTGATCGTCCCGGCGTACAACGTGGAGTACGTGGACGCGGGCGGCGGGCGGACGCTGCCGATCGGGTTCGTGCACCTGACGGTGCAGGGCTGCGTGGAGGGGCCGGGCTTCAACTGCTCGTACCAGCCGACGTTGCGGACCACCGACATCGTCGCGGCGGCGAACCGTGCCGCGGCGGAACTCAAGCGCCGCAACGTCCACGCGATCGTCATCGTCATGCACGAGGGCGGGTACGCGGGCCCGGACTTCAACTCGGGTGTCGACCCGACGGGGCCGGCGTTCGAGGTGGCGGCGAAGGCGGACCCGGACATCGCCGCGGTCGTCACCGGCCACTGGCACTGCCGCTTCAACATGATGGTCCCGGACCCGAACGGCGTGCCCCGCCCGGTCGTCGAGGCCGGCTACTACGGCCAGGTCATCAACGAGATCCACCTCAAGCTGGACCGGGACACTGGCCGCATCGTCCGCGAGCTGACCACCTCGGTCAACCACGCGGTGACCCGCGACGTCCCGGTCGACCCCGAGGTCCAGGACATCGCCGACTACTGGTCCCGCAGCTCCGACCGGCTGTACGCGACGCCGATCGCGCGGCAGACCGGCGACCTGACCCGCGTACCGAACGCGGACGGGGAGAGCGCGTTCGGCAACCTGGTCGCCGACTTCATCGTCTGGGACACGCTGCAGAGCAACCAGGGGCACGCGCAGTTCGCGTTCCTGCCGGCGAAGCCGCCCAAGGGGATCAGCGCGCTGCGCGGCGACCTGCCGTACGCGAAGGGCGCCAACGCGGCGGACGGCGACGGCGTGGTGCTGTTCGGCGAGGCGTGGACGGCGTACGGCTTCGACTCGCCGATCGTGACGGTGTCGATGACCGGCGACGCGTTCCACCGCGGGCTGGAACAGCAGTGGCAGACCCAGGCGAACGGTACGGTCGGCTTCTTCCCGCTCGCCGTCTCCGACCAGGTCCGCTACACGTACGACCCGACGAAGCCGGTGGGGCAGCGGATCGACCCGGCGACGCTGACGATCGACGGCACCCCCATCGACCTGGCCGCCACGTACCGGATCGCGACGAACGCGTACACCGTGCTCGCGTACGACGGGTATCCGGCGCTGACCGAGTACACCGACGCGGTGCGGCACAGCCTCGACCACGAGGGCTTCATCCGGTACGTCCGGCTGCTCGGCACGATCGACCCGCCGGCGCTGGGGCGGGCCACGTCGACGGCGGCGCACGCGCGCGGCATGGCCCCGGCGTACGTGCCGCCGCCGGCCGCGGGCCGGGACGACCGGCCGCCGCTGCCGGACGGCGTGCGCTGCTGACACTCCCGTACGGGCGGCGGGGCCGATCGGTCCCGCCGCCCCGGTCCGACGATCCGATGCCAACCCCGCACGGCGTACGGAAAGATCAACGGTGATCGACCTGTGATCCCGTCGTACCAGAGGTGTCGTGCACCGGCAGGTCCCCTGTCGCCGGACCCCGGAACGGCGCTAGAGTCGGGGCCATGCTCCGATCGGTGATCCTCGCCGCCGCCCGCAGTGACCGGGTCGAGCGGCTCGTCGAGACCGCGCCGGTGAGCCGCGACGTGGTCCGGCGCTACGTGGCCGGTGCCGCCGTCGACGACGCCCTGCGCATCAGCCGGGACCTGGTGGACCAGGGCCTCGCCGTCAGCCTCGACTATCTGGGCGAGGACACCACCAGCCCGGAGCAGGCCGAACAGACCAGGCAGTCGTACCTGGAGCTGCTCGCCGCGCTGTCCGCCGCCGGCCTCTGCCCGCCGACCGAGGTCAGCATCAAGCTGTCCGCGCTGGGCCAGATGTTCGACGAGAAGCTGGCGTACTCGTACGCGCGGGAGATCTGCCAGGCCGCGACGAACGCCGGCACCACCGTCACGGTGGACATGGAGGACCACACCACCACGGACTCCACGCTGGAGCTGCTGATGCAGCTGCGCAAGGACTTCCCGGACACCGGCGCCGTCCTCCAGGCGTACCTGCGGCGCACCGAGGCCGACTGCCGCGAGCTGTCCGGCCCCGGCTCCCGCGTCCGCCTCTGCAAGGGTGCGTACTCCGAGCCCGAGTCGGTCGCGTTCCAGTCCCGCCTCGACGTCGACCGGTCGTACGTGCGGTGCCTGAACATCCTGATGGCCGGCGAGGGCCACCCGATGATCGCCACGCACGACCCGCGGCTGGTGTCCATCGCCGAGGACCGGGTCCGCTGGTTCGACCGCACCCCCGACTCGTACGAGTTCCAGATGCTCTACGGGATCCGGCCGCACGAGCAGCGCCGCCTCGCCGACGCCGGCCACACCATGCGCATCTACGTGCCGTACGGCGTCCAGTGGTACGGCTACCTCATGCGCCGGCTCGCCGAGCGCCCCGCCAACCTCACCTTCTTCCTGCGGTCCCTCGGCACCCGTTCCTGACGGACCCCCCATCTCGTACCGGCACGTGGCCGGCACCGTCCGCCGGTGCCGGCCACCGTCGTACCCGGGGGTGGTGGGGTGTCCGGCGGTCATTCCGCCGTGGGACGGCCGCGACTTCGCGCGGTCGGGGTCGTTAGGCCGGTCGAAGGTCCCGTAACCACCCCTCTGCCATGGAAACGAGGCAACCGCGATCGGTAGCCGATTGTCGTCACTCCTCGACGAGTTGTGGGTTTCCGACGGCGGTTCGCACGGGAATCGCCGTTCCGGTCTGGGCAGGGACCACCAACAGGTGCAAGATCGGCGGGGGTTCGCCGCGGCCGGAGAGCCGCCGCACCCCCAATCGGTATGCCCGAGGAGGTAGGCGATGACCCTCAGACGACGGAGCCCCACCGCGCGGCGCCGCAGGCTCGCGATGGAGCTGCGCCGGTTGCGGGAGGAGGCCGGCCTCACGATCGACCAGGTCGCCGGCAAGATGGAGTGCTCGGCGTCCAAGATCTCCCGTACCGAGAACGCGCAGGTCGCACCGACCGCCCGGGACGTCCGGTTCATGCTCCACATCTACGGCATGGACGGCGAGAAGTGCGAGGAGCTCGTCCAGATCGCCCGGGAGGCGCGGCAGAAGGCGTGGTGGCACCCGTACAGTGACGTCGCCGTCGGGCCGTACATCGGGCTGGAGGCGGCGGCCGCCACCATCTGCGCGTACGAGGCGCTGCTGATCCCCGGCCTCGTCCAGACCCGGGAGTACGCGCGGGCCGCGATCCGGGCGGCCCGGCCGGACCTGACCCCGGAGGAGATCGAGCGCCGCGTCGACCTCCGGCTGACCCGCCAGCAACTCCTCACCGAGGGCGATCCGCCCGAGCTGTGGTTCGTACTGGACGAGGCGGTCCTGCACCGCTGGGTCGGCGGCCGCGAGGTCATGCGCGAGCAACTGCACCACCTCGCCGCGATCGCCGAGCACACCAACGTGACGATTCAGGTGGCCCCGTTCGACAGCGGCGAACACGCGGGCATGGACGGCGCATTTGTCATCCTCGGTTTCCCCGATCCCGAGGACCCGGATGTCGTTTATCTCGACAACGCCACGGGTGGCCTTTATCTGGAAACCGAAGTCGAGGTCCGTCGTTATAACTTGATGTTCGACCACCTACGCGCGGCGGCGCTCAAGCCGGACAATGCATTGGAGCGCATCGTCGCGCTGACAAAGGAGCTGTGATGCACTACGTAGGCACCGCGTACCCCACCGAGCTGGCCGGCGCGGCCTGGCGCAAGAGTACCCGCAGCGGGGGCGGGAACAACTGCGTCGAGGTCGCGTTCGTGTCGGCGGGCGTGGGCGTACGCGATTCCAAGAATCGGCTGGGTACGGCATTCGTTTTCGGTGGCGACGCCTGGACGTCGTTCCTCGGCGACGTCCGTGAGGGTCGTTTCGACCTGAGCTGACTTCGCATTTTCCAGCGCATTCGCCGCTCGGGCGCCGGTCCTTCCTGGTGCCCGAGCGTGTGTTCCGGCGCCGGTCGTGGGCCCGTCCCCGCCGGTCGCCCACCGGCCGCGCGGGCACCGCACCGCCCGGCCGGTTAGGCTGTACCTTCGACAACCCTCGCCGGGCCGACCGAGCACCCTGGTGTGACGTCGGTCCGCGCGCGTGTGGCCGCCGCGCCGGCCGCCGCCGCCCCCGGCTAAGGTTTGGTGTTCACTACCCGACGCTGGTGCCCGCAGGCCCGGCATGACCGCAACACAAGGGGACTGACGTATGGGCTCCGTCGTCAAGAAGCGCCGCAAGCGGATGGCCAAGAAGAAGCACCGCAAGCTGCTGCGCAAGACCCGCATTCAGCGTCGCCGTCAGGGCAAGTAGGGCGCGGCCCGGTTCCGGGCCGTCCGCTTCGCCGCGGCGTACCGGTCCGGCCGTTGGCCGACAGGGCCACTCCTCATCGCGTTGGGGGCGCGCATGTCGCATCCGCGCACAGTGCTCGTCACCGGCGTCAGCCGGTACTTCGCGGCCCAGGCCGCCGGCCGGCTCGCCGCCGACGCCCGGGTCGACCGGGTGCTCGGCGTCGACGTCGCCGAGCCGACGGGCGAGCTGACCGAGCTGCTCGGCCGCGCGGAGTTCGTGCGGGCCGACATCAGCAGCCCGGCCATCGCGTCGCTGATCGAGGACGCCGCGGTGGACACCGTCGCGCACCTGGCCGTGGTGGCCGGTCCCGGTGGGGCCGGCGGCCGGGACGCGATGAAGGAGCTGAACGTCATCGGCACGCTCCAGCTCCTTGCCGCCTGTCAACGGTCGAAGACGGTGCGGCACCTCGTGGTGCGCTCGTCGACCGCGGCGTACGGGGCGTCCCCGCGCGACCCGGCCATCTTCACCGAGGACACCGGGCTGCGCGCGCTACCCCGCGGCGGGTACGCGAAGGACATCGTCGAGATCGAGGGGTACGTGCGCGGCTTCCGCCGGCGCCGTCCCGACGTGTCGGTGACCGTGCTGCGGTTCGCGCCGTTCGTCGGCTCCCGCGCCGACACCACCCTCACCCGGTACTTCTCGCTCCCGCTGGTACCGACCGTGCTCGGGCACGACCCGCGGGTCCAGTTCGTACACGCGGACGACGCGATCGAGGTGCTGTGCCGCGCGGTGGTCGAGGACCATCCCGGGGCGTACAACGTGGCGGGCCCGGGCGTGCTGCTGCTGTCGCAGGCGGTCCGCCGCGCCGGCCGGGTGCCGGTCCCGGTGCCCGACCCGGGCATGACCGCGGTCGCCCGGCTCGCCCGCCGCAGCGGCCTCGTCGACTTCTCGCTCGACCAGCTCGACTTCCTCGTACACGGGCGGGTGGTGGACGTCCGCCGGCTCGTCGACGACTTCGGCTACGAGCCGCGCTCCACCCCGGTCGCGTTCGACGACTTCATCACCGGGCACGGCATGGGCGCCCCGGTCAGTCCGGGCAGCGTCGACTCGGTCGAACGCACGCTCGCGTCCGGTGGCCGCGCGCTGGTCGCCGGGCTGCGCGGACTGCTGCGCGGGGGAGGTGCCGAGTGACCGACGTACCCGCCGACCCGTCGTCCGGCGCGCGCCGTGTCGGCCGCACCGCGCCGGAGCCGGACGCGTCCCGTACCGGATCGGGCGCCGGTGACCCGGTCGGCGCGACCCCGGGCGACGAGCGTACGGAATCCGATGACAGCGCCGTGACCAGCGGCGTCGGTCGCGTGGACAGCGATCCTGCGGGAAGCGCCGCCGAGCACGGTGGCGCTGTGGACGGCGCCTCGGACAACACCACCGTGCCCGGCGACACCGACAGCACCGACGCGGACAGCACCGACGCCGGTAGCGCCGACACGGACAGCACAGCGGTGCCCGGCGACGCGGACAGCGCCGACGTGGCCGGTGACGGTGCGGAACGCGACGCGGGCGGGGAGGCGGCCGTACCGGGTGGGGACGTCTGGGAGCGGCGGGTCGCGGACGGGCTCGCGTTCCTGCGGAGGCGCATCACCGGCGACTATCCGGTGGACGACTTCGGGTTCGATCCCGAGTTGACGGAGCAGGTGCTGGCGCGGTCGTTGCGCCCGCTGTACCGGAAGTGGTTCCGGGTCGAGGTGTCGGGTCTGGCGAACGTGCCGTCGGACGGTGCGGCGCTGCTGGTCGGCAACCATTCCGGGACGATCGCGATGGACGGCATGATGCTCCAGCTCGCGTTGCTGGACGAGCATCCCGCGCACCGGCATCTGCGGCTGCTGGGCGCCGATTTCATCTTCCGTACTCCGGTGCTGTCGGAGTTCGCGCGGAAGTCGGGTGCGACGCTGGCGTGCAATCCGGACGCGGAGCGGATGCTGCGTGAGGGCGAGATCGTCGGCGTGTTCCCGGAGGGTTTCAAGGGCGTCGGAAAGCGCTTCGCCGACCGGTACAAGTTGCAGCGGTTCGGTCGTGGCGGGTTCGTGTCGGCGGCGCTGCGCACGGGGACGCCGATTGTGCCGGTGTCGATCGTCGGCGCGGAGGAGATCTACCCGCTGATCGGTGACATCAAGCCGCTCGCGCGACTGCTCGGCATCCCGTACTTTCCCGTCACGCCACTGTTTCCGTGGCTCGGCCCGCTCGGTCTCGTACCGTTGCCGAGCAAGTGGCTGATCGACTTCGGCGACCCGATCGACACGTCCGCGCTGGACGTGGACCCGGACGATCCGATGGACGTCTTCGGCCTGGCCGACCAGGTACGCGAGACGATCCAGCAGACCCTGCACCGCCTCCTGTTGCGCCGCGGCACCACGTTCTGACCCGTCAGCCGTCGAACCCGCTCGCGACGGTACGGAACGCGTCGAGCAGGTCGGCGGCGGACGGTGCGTCGGCCGGGTCGACGAGCCAGAGTCCGACGACGCCGACGAGCAGCGCCTGGTAGAGCGCGCCGACCCGGACGGCGGTGGCCTCGTCCGCGGTACTCGTACCGAAGATGCCGGCGAGTTCGAGCCGGGCGCGGCGGGTGGCGTCGGCGAAGCTCTGCCGCAGCTCGGGCGTGCGTTCGATGTGCGCGATCAGTTCGAACTGGATCGCCCACAGCGGCCGGCTCTCCGCGAGCGATGCGAGCACCGCGGTCCACGCCTGCTCGAACGCCTCGCCACCTGCCGCGTTGCCGCCCCGTGCGGCGAGCGAGCGCGCGAGGTCGTCGCCCCACTCCTCGATGGCGCGTTCCAGCGCCGCGTTCAGCAGGGCTTCCTTCGACCCGAAGTGGTACCCGATGGCGGCGAGGCTGACGCCGGCGGCGGTGGCGATGTCCCGTGCGGTGGTGCGCGCGTAGCCCTTGTCGTACAGGCAGGCTGTGGCGCCGTCGAGCAGCGCGTCCCGGTTACCCATGCGAACGACCCTAACACGAATGTGTCAGACGAACGTGTTGCACAAACGTCTGACACGCTTGTATGGTCATCGCCATCGATCCCCCCGTACGAGGAGTCCCGATGTCCCACCGCACCGTCCTCATCTCCGGCGCCGGCATCGCCGGCCTGACCCTCGCGTACTGGCTGCGCCGGCACGGCTGGGCGCCGACCGTCGTCGAGCGCGCCCCCGACCTCCGCGCCGGCGGGTACAAGATCGACATTCGGGGTGCGGCGCTCGACGTGGTGGCGCGGATGGGGCTGCTGGACGAGATCCGCGCGCGCACCACCGACGTGCGCGGCGGGCACGTGGTCGACGCGACCGGCCGGCGGGTGGCCAGCATGGACGGCGACACGTTCGGCGGCCGCGTGCACGGCGACGCCGAGATCCACCGCGGCGACCTGGCAGACCTGCTGCGCGCGGCGACCGACGTGGAGTACCGGTTCGGCGACGCGATCGCCGCCCTGGACGAGACCGACACCGGCGTCACCGTCACGTACGACAGCGGCGACGTCCGGACGTACGACCTGGTCGTCGGCGCGGACGGGCTGCACTCGCGCACCCGCCGCCTCGCGTTCGGCCCGGAGGAGCGGTACGTGCGGCCGATGGGCTACCGGATCGCGGTGTACAGCGTGCCCAACCACCTCGACCTGGACCGCGAGGAGCTGACGTACGTCGGGGCCGGGCGCACCGCGCTCACGTACAGCACCGCCCGCGACGACGGCGCCAAGGCCATGTTCCTGTACGCCACGCCCGACGCGTCCCGCCGTACCCCGGAGGAACTGCGGCGTGAGCTGGCCGAGGAGTACCGGGGGGAGGGGTGGGAGGTGCCGACGCTGCTCGCCGGCCTGGCCGCCACCCCCGACTTCTACGCCGACGCGATGGCCCAGGTGCACATGGACGCGTGGTCGCGCGGGCGGGTGGCGCTCGTCGGCGACGCCGCGTACGCCGCGTCACCGGCCTCCGGGCAGGGCACCAGCCTCGCGCTCGTCGGCGCGTACGTGCTCGCCGGCGAGCTTGCCGCGGCCCCCGACCACCGCACCGGCTTCGCCGCGTACGAGCGGGCGATGCGACCGTACGTGGCCGCGAACCAGCGGCTCGGACCGGCGAACGTCAAGCGGATGGTGTTGCGCAGCAAGGGACAGGTGCGCCTGTCGATGGCGATGCTGTCGGTCCTCGGCCGGCTCCCCGGCCACGACCGGATGATGGCCCGCGTCGTGGCGCCCATCCACCGGGCCGCCACCGCGATCGCGCTCAGGACCTACTGACGTGGTGCCGCCGGTAGCGGTACCCGGCGAGGAACGCGACCGCCGCCAACCCCACCGGCAGCACGTACTTCGCGGCGCGCCGGCCGGTACGGAAGTCGTGCACCTCCCAGCCGCGGGCCCGCGCCAGCCGCCGCAGCGGGGCGTCCGGGTTGATGGCCACCGCGCCGCCGGTCACCGTCAGCATCGGCAGGTCGTTGATCGAGTCGCTGTACGCCACGCACCGGTCCAGGTCCAGCTTCTCCCGCGCGGCCAGCGCCCGGATCGCCTCCGCCTTCGCCGGACCGTGCAGCAGGTCGCCGACGAGCCGGCCGGTGTAGATGCCGTCGCGGGTCTCGGCGACCGTACCGAGTGCGCCGGTCAGCCCGAGCCGCCGGGCCAGCAGCTCCGCCAGCTCCACCGGCGCCGCCGTCACCAACCACACCCGTTGCCCGGCGTCCAGGTGCAGCTGCGCGAACGCCCGGGTGCCCGACCAGATCCGCGCCGCCAGCAGCTCGTCGTAGATCTCCTCGCCGTGCTCCACGATCTCGTCCACCCGACGCCCCGCCACGAACGCCAGCGCCGTGTCCCGCGCCCCCGAGATGTCCTCCACGTCCTCCGTACTCGTGGCCCGGAACTTCAGGTGCTTCCACGCGAAGCCGGCCAGGTCGCGGACCGTGAAGTAGTCGCGCGCGGCGAGCCCGCGGGCGAACCAGAAGATGGAGGCGCCGCGCAGCAACGTGTTGTCCACGTCGAAGAACGCCGCCGCCGTCGGATCCGGACTGACCCGTCGCGGTACGCCCGGGGTCTGCGCCCCACCCACCGCGTACGCCGTGCTGGCCAGCTCGGCGCTCGCCGCGCCGGCCACCCGGGCGCGGTCCGCACGCCGCCGGCGCCGGCTGCGTAGCCGGGCGAACACATCCACCCGCCGAGGGTATCCGCCGGCGGCGGAACCGGTCAGAGCAGACCGCCGAGGATTTTCCCGATTGTGCCGAACAGACCGCCGCCCCCGGACCCGGACGACGGGCTCGGCGACGCGGACCCGCTCCCGGTCGGCAGCGGCACCCCCGGTACTCCCGACAGCGGCCCGGAACTGCTCGGACTCGGCGACGGCCGGCCGCTCGGCGTACCGGACGGGGTGGGGGCGTGGGACGGCCGCTCGCTGCGCGACGCGCGTCCCTCCCCGCTGCCCGCCGGGCCCGGCGCGCTGCCGCCCGGCAACGCGGAACAGGTCTGCGGGATCGGCCCGAGCGCGTCGGCGTCGACGGCCTTGCCGGCGGTGCACAGCAGCAGCCGGCGCAGGTTCGTCGCGCGCTGCTGCACCTCGTCCACCAGCGCCAACGACCGCAACGCCCGGGTACGCGAATCGCCGGACAGCCCGGACAGCAGCGACACCACGTCGGGCCGCTGGTTGCCCGCGAACGTGGTCACCGCGTCGAGCGACGCCGCGTCCCGCCGGGACACCGCGGTCGAGTCGAGCAGCTTCGTACCCTGGCGGGTCTGGCGGTCCATGTCGTCGAGCACGCCCGCGAGGCTGTGCGGATCGCCCTTCACCGAGCCCGCCTCGCCCGCCCGCGTACGCGCGAACTGCAGGTACAGCTCCCCGGAGTTCAGGTCGGAGCCGGCGAGGGCGATCTGGGCCCGCTCGGTCGACCGCTTCACGTCGTACAGCGGGTCGCCGGGAACCGCCGACGTACTCGCCGCGGCGACGCCGGAGATGCCGAGCGCGCCGGCGACCACGCCGCCCACGACGACCAGCCGCAGCTTCGGCCGGCGGTTCGGCGGCGCGGCGTGGTGCGTGGGCCGGGGTGCGGTCGGGTCGGGCTCCGCGTCGTGCCGGGCGTCGCCGATGCCGTGCAGCGCGGCGTCGGCCATCAGCCGGTCCCGCAGGTTCGCCCGGAACTCCGGATCGATGCCGGTGCCCGCCTCGAACGCCGTCCGCTCGGCGGAAATCCGCTGCCCGAGACACACCAGATGTGCGAGTGCGTCGTCGGTGTCGGGAGTATGGTGGCCCGATCGGTGGTGGCCCGACGGTCCGCCTTCCGGGGCGGTGCCGTGCTTCTCGGCGAGCACAGCGAAGCGCTCGGCCCGCCGACGCAGGAAGATGTTCATCGCCGCGCGCACCTCCTTCTGTCTCAGAGCGCGCCGGGCCCACCGACGCAGCCGGCCGGGCAGCCAGCGATGCGCCGCCGTACACCGTCGACCTCATGGGGACCAACGCGCACCGGTACGAGCGGGTTACGCCCGGACAGGCTGACAGGGGGTCGGCCGTTCGGCCAACCACCCCGCCGGACACCGGACGTCGCGACCGCCCGACGGCGAGCCGCGACCCGGACAGGATGCGTACGACGAGCGGACGTCACGGGGTGAAGCCCTCCGGCAGGAGCCGGGCGAGCGACCGCACCGCCCGGTACTGCAGCGCCTTGATCGCGCCCTCGTTCTTGCCCATCGTCTGCGCCGTCTCCGCCACCGAGAACCCTTGCAGGAACCGCAGAACAATACACTCCTGCTGCTCCGGATTGAGTCTCTTGACCGCTTCCAGCAGCGTCTGGTTGGTGAGTTTGTCCACGACGGCGGACTCGGGGCTGCCCTCGGGCCCGCGCTCCGGGCTGTCCGCGTCGAGCACCTCGGCGGTCGACACCTCCAGCCGGTACCGGCCGGACTTGAAGTGGTCGGCGACGAGGTTGCGGGCGATCGTGACGAGCCAGGCGCCGAGGTCGCGGCCCTGCCAGGTGAAGCTGCCGATGCGGCGCAGCGCCCGCAGGAACGTCTCGGACGTCAGGTCCTCGGCGGTCTGCCGGGTACTGACCCGGAAGTAGATGAACCGGAACACGGTGTCGCAGTACCGGTCGTAGATCTGGCCGAACGCCTCGGTGTCACCGGCCTGCGCCCGCTGCACCAGCCGCCACACCTCGGTGGCCGACTCCGGTACCTGCTCGGGCGGTTGCTCGTCCGGCGCCGGTACGCGCTCGATGCGTTGGGTCGCGGTGTTGTCCGCGGGGCGCTCGGCGGCGTGCGACGGGCGGGGCCGCGGCCGGGTCCGGGTGGCGGCGCCGCGGATGGCCTGGCCGGCGCGTTCGGCGAGAGACGGGGAGCGGTCGGCGGTGTCCATCTCGGTGACGAGGCTGCGCAGCGACCTGAGCCCGTCGCTGATGCTGAACCGTTCGGGCCCGAAGCCCGGTCCGTACGGGATGCTGCTCGCGCTCACCGCTGCCACCCCTCATGGCGACGCCCGCCGGTTCGGCGGACGCTGCCAGGTGTGACGGTGTGACAGGACGGTGCTTCGACGGGCACTGCGGCCTCCTCGGGCGAGGGGTTCGGTTCCCAAGGCTCAGGTGAGTCGACCCGGATGATCATAGGCCGGACATCACACTGATGTGTGTACTCGACTACTACGAGCAACAGTGTGTCGGGGTGCCTACCGCCGGTGACGGACAGGCTGTCCGTCCCGTTGGGCTAATTTGTCGCGAGCAACTTTCACTTTGCATGTGGCCCTCGGCCGTACCCCTCGGTCGCCACGTCCTGCGGATCACCGCACGATACCCGGGACGGCGCGCGGGGGCGCCCCGCGCGGCACGCGTATGCCAGACTCGGTGGCCGTGGAGCAGGACATCCGTAACATCCTCGACCTCCTGTCCCAGGCCGCCCGGGACCGCCCGGACCACGTCGCGCTGCGCTGCGGTACGGCGACGGTCCGGTGGTCCGAGCTGTCCGACGCGGTGCGCGCCACCGCCAACGGACTGCGGGAGTTGCGTCCCGGTCCCGGTGACCGGCTCGCCCTGGTGTCACCCAACGGAATCGACTGGGTCGTCGCGTACTTTGCCGCCCTGGCAGCGGATCTCGTCGTCGTCCCCGGCAATCCCGCGTACACGGGGGCGGAGTTGGGGCGGCTGCTCGCCGACTCCGGCGCCCGCGTCCTCGTCGGCACGCCGGAGGTGCACGAGGCGACCGCCGACCACACCGTCACGCGGTACGTGGTGGGTGGTGCACACCCGGCGGCGCGGCCGTTCGCCGAGCTGCGGGCCGACGGCGACTTGACCGCACCGGTACGTGGCGGCGAGGACACCGCCGTGCTGCTGTACACCTCCGGCACCTCCGGTACGCCACGGGCGGCGATGCTCAGCCACCGTGCGCTGCTGGCCAACGGCGAGCAGCTCGCCGCGCTCGACCCGCCGCCGGTCGGGCCGGACGACGTGGTGCTGCTGGCGCTGCCGCTGTTCCACGCGTTCGGGCTGGGGCCGGGGCTGCACGCGGTCGTCCGGCACGCGGCGACCGGCGTACTGGTGACGCGGTTCGACGCCGAGACGACCCTCGACGACCTCTCCCGGTACGAGGTGAGCACGGTGCTCGGCGTGCCGTCGATGTACGCGGCGTGGGTGCGGCGGCCGGGGTTCGCGGAGCGGTTCGCGCGGGTGCGGTTGGCGGTGACGGGCGCGGCGCCGCTGGCCCCGGAGACCCGGCAGGCGCTCGCGGACGCCGGCGTCGAGCCGTGGGACGGGTACGGGTTGACCGAGGCGGGGCCGGTCGTGACGAGTTCGCTGGTCGCGCCGGCCCGGCGTACGACGGGGTCGGTGGGGCGGCCGTTGGCCGGTGTGGAGCTGCGGCTGGTCGGCGCGGACGGCGAGCCGATCTCCGCCGAGGAGTACGAGGAGGACGCGGACGCGAGTCCGGGCACCGATCCGGGCGAGATCCACGTCCGCGGCGCCAACCTGTTCTCCGGGTACTGGCCGGACGGCGTGGACGGGCCGGACGCGGACGGCTGGTGGGCCACCGGCGACGTCGGGTACGTGGACGAGGACGGCGACCTGTTCCTGGTGGACCGGATCGGCGAGCTGATCCTGGTGTCCGGCTTCAACGTCTACCCGCGCGAGGTCGAGCTGGTCCTCGTCGACCACCCGGCGGTACGCGAGGCGGCGGTGGTCGGCGCGCCGCATCCGTTGACCGGGCAGGCGGTGCGCGCGTTCGTGGTGCTGTACGACGGGGCGCACGTCGGCGAGGACGACCTGATCGACTACTGCCACCGGTACCTGGCGCACTTCAAGTGCCCGGTCGGCGTGGACTTCGTGGCGGAGCTGCCGCACAGCGCGACCGGCAAGGTACGCAAGTCGGTGCTGCGGGATACTGGTGGGCGTGACTGAGCGGTTGACGCTGCTGACCCGCGAGGGCTGCCACCTGTGCGACGACGCGAAGGTGGCGATGGCCCGGGTGGCCGCCACGGCCGGCGTCGGGTGGCGCGAGGTCGACGTGGCGAGCGACATCGAGCTGGAGCGGGAGTACGGGGACCGGCTGCCGGTGATCCTCCTGGACGGCCGCGAGCACGGCTACTGGCGGGTCGAGGAGGACCGGCTGCTCCGCGACCTCGCGTCGGGGTGACCCCCGGCATCCGACGACGTCCGTCGATGCGCGGCGCGCCGGCGCTCTCGTACGCTCGGGCCATGCATCTGGTGTGGGACTGGAACGGCACGCTCCTCGACGACTTCCGGTTGACCGCCGAGGCGACGAACGCCGCGTTCCGGACGTGCTCGGAGCGGGTCGTCGACGAGGAGGAGCTGCGGCGCCGCTTCCGCCGCCCGATCGCCGAGTACTACGCGGAGGTGCTCGGCCAGCCCGTCGACGCGGCCGAGTTCGCCCGGCTGGACAAGGTCTTCCACGACACGTACCACGGGCGGCTCGGGGAGGTCGGGCTCGCGGCGGGTGCGGCGGAGGCGCTGGCGGCGTGGCCGGGCACGCAGTCGTTGCTGTCGATGTGGTTCCACGACCAGCTCGTCCCGTTCGTCGACGGTTTCGGGCTGACCCCGCACTTCGCCCGCATCGACGGGCTGCGCGACCGCGTCGGCGGCGGTTCCAAGACCGACCATCTGGTACGTCACCTGGCGGCGCTGGGGATGTCCGGCGGTGACTGCGTCCTGATCGGCGACACCCTCGACGACGCGGCGGCGGCGCGCGCGGTGGGCGCCGACTGCGTACTCGTCACCGGCGGCTTCACCGACGAGGAACGCCTGCGCGGCACCGGTTTCCCGGTCGCGCCGTCGCTGCCCGCCGCGGTCGCCCGCGCCACCCGTATCTGACCCGCCGGCCGCCGTCGGTACGTGCCGAGCGCGCCGCGACGGGCGCGGGCGTACCCGGGAACGGGGCTGTGGCAGGGAACCAGGGCGGGCATGGTGTCGGGCGGGCATGGTGTCGGGCGGGCATGGTCCGGGGACATGGTGCGGGGCGGGAGTCATCCGACTGCTCCCGCCCCGCGCGTCGGAGGCACCCGCCAGTGCCTCCGACCGTCACCGGTCACTTGGCGAACGACACCTCGACGCCGAGCCGACCGTCCTGGTACTCCTTGGTCACGGTGATCTTCGTACCGGAGCCGGCGACCTTGACCGAGCCCTTGGCGTTGGCCGGATCGTAGTAGCGACCGGGGTCGCTGTCGTCGAAGGTCCCGACACCGGCCTGCGCGGGCAGGCTGGCGGTGAGACCACCGGCGCGGTGCAGGCTCAGCGCGTCCGTCCGGTGCAGCCCGAAGGTCGCGTCGAACGGCTGGATCCGGTTGCCGACAAGGGTTCCGTTGGACCACTTGAGGGCCGCCGGGTGCGCGTCGACCGGCAGGACGAGCCCGCCGCCCGGGTGCGCCAGCGTGTTGTTGTCCTCGTACGCGTCGTTCACGTACCAGACGAGCAGGCCCTTCTGGTACGGGAAGTGCTCGACCCAGTCCGGCCGGGTGTCACCGAAGCCGAAGTTGTACGGGCCGGTGCGCAGCGTGTCGTCGTAGTCGACGTACTGCCGGTTCTCGACGATGTAGTAGTGCGGCTTCTGCTCGGTGGTGGAGCCGGTCATCCGGGTGAAGCCGGAGGCGGTCCAGTCCGAGGTGGCCGACTCGACGTCGTCGGTCGTGGTGGTGCCGTCGACGGTCAGCGCCAGGTCGTCGAGGAACGCACCGGCGTAGTGCGTGCCGCCGTCGGTCGTGTAGTGCCAGCGGACCTGCACCTTCTTGCCGGCGTACGCGGAGAGGTCGTAGGACAGGTCGGTCCACGTGCCGTCGGACGAGCCGGTGACCCCGTCGCCGTTCAGCGAGGTCCAGCTGGTGCCGTCGGTGGAGACCTGCGCCTGGAGGTAGTCGTAGTCCTCCTCGATCTCGTACCACGCCTTGGCGCCGATGCTGGCCTTCGTGGCGCCGGTGAGGTCGACCTCGCGGGTCAGGCTGGTGCTCAGGTTGTCCTTGCTGCCGCTCCACCACTCGTAGCTGCCGGAGGCCGGCGTGTTGTAGTCGGTGGTGATGTTCTGGTCGGGCAGCGTGACGACGAGCGCCTGCGGGTTCTTGCCCTGCCGCTCGGCCGGCCCCAGCGTCAGCCTGGTCCTCGCGCCCCGGTACGGCACGACGTCGTAGTCGAGCCAGCCCAGCTGGTACTTGTCCCACGCGTTCATGTACCCGGGGGTGGTGCCGATCGAGTCGAAGCCCTTGCCCAGCCACGATCCGGACGACATCAGCGTCCAGCTGCCGGTGCCGTTGTCCCCGCCGGCCGTGTCGTACTCGTCGGGCAGGCCGAGGTCGTGGCCGAACTCGTGGGCGAACACGCCGAGGCCGCCGTTCTCCGGCTCGGTGGTGTAGTCGCCGACCCACAGCGGCGAGTCGCCGACCTTCGTACCGCCGAGCAGGTTGCCCTCGGGGCCGGTCTTGCCGGCGTCCGTCGAGTACGCGTACCACCGGTGGGACCAGACCGCGTCCGCGCCCTCGGTGCCGCCGCCGGCCTCCTCGCCCACACCGGCGTGCACGATCTCGATGTGGTCGAGGTACCCGTCGGGCTCGTTGAAGTTGCCGTCGCCGTCGTAGTCGTACCGGTCCCACTGGTCGAACCGGGACAGGTACGAGTCGATCTGCTCGTCGGTCGCGCCGTTCGCCTTCTCCGACTGGTACCAGGCGTTGACGGAGTCCTTGACGAGGTTCCAGTAGCCGTCGGACTCGGCGATCTCGTTGCTGCCGTACCGCGCCTCGTTGTAGGGCACGGTGACCCAGCCGCTGACGTCACCGTCCACGGTGAACTTGCCGCTCGACTGCTTCTCGTAGAAGTCCTTGAACGAGTCCTTCTTGCCGAAGAACATGTCCTTGTAGTGCTGGGTGTCGAAGTTGGGCACCCAGTACGTCGAGTTGTCGTCGGTCGCGCTGCCGTCCCAGTTCCGGTCGGGCTGCGGGATCTGGCCGTTGACCGGGCCGGCGGCGCCGCCCGTACGCGGGTCGGTCTTGTCGCCGAAGCTGACCAGGATCGTGAAGATCTGGTCCTTGCGGGTGCTCTTGGTCTCCACGTACTGCGGCTTGCCGTCGGCGCGCTTGCCGAGCCGTACGACATCGGAGCCGGCGATGCTCTTGGGGGTGACGACGCCGTCGGCCTGCTTCTCGGCCGCCTCGCGCATCAGCGCGCGCCGCTTGTCCGACAGCGGGCTGGGCAGGTCGTCCTCGGCATGGGCGCGGGCCGGTTTGGGTGCCTTCGTGGCGGTGTTGCCGTTCGGCCCGGCGAGTGCCGTGGAGCCGACGGCGCCGAGCACGAGCAGACCCGCCGCGGCGCCGGCGACGACGCCGGCCAGGGTTCTCCGCACGAGTTCCTCCTCTGTGTCCTTCCGGCGGGCTGGGGTCGCCGGATGGTGGTGGCCCCTGGGGTCAGGGGGTCACGCCGCCCCACCCTGGCACACTCGACTTCCCTTGTCCGCAAAGGAAATCCGGTTTAGACCTCGGCTTAAGGCGCTCTTTAGAGGTCCTGACAGAAAGGCGTCGGATGGCTGGCGAGGCTCAGGGCGGGGCTGCCAAGGCGGAGGTGCAGTCGCATACCGGTGTTGTATGCGACTGTGCCGACAACGTCGGCAGCGTCGTCCTGAGTCCGCCAGGCGCCGACAGTCCTTTCTGTTAGGACCGCTTAGGCAGCCCGGCCGGTACCCGCGCCGCAGGTCACCGCGCGTCCGCGCCGGACCCGGTCCGTACACAGTGGACGGTCGTGGGGGGTGCCGGGCGGCCGTGCGTGACGGGTCTCGCGGGTGCGCCCCGGCAACCTTTCCGGCGCCCGGCCCGTCTGGGACGTGCGGAGGGTGGCCGGGTCGGAACCGTCCACTGAGGACAGTCTGTGTCCGTTGTACTGCAACGGATGGGGGCTGGCGCGCGTCGTGGACGTGGTCGTACTGGTGGCGCGTGGACGGCGGGGATCCGGGCGGTCGGGGTGCTGGGTGGTCGGCGTGGGGACCTTGGTGTCGGTGGCGGCGCGCGGTCAGGCCGGCGGCGGCCGGTGAAGTGGGTCTGAGGCGCGTGGACGGCAGGGGGCCAGGCGGTCGGGGCGCTGGGCGGTCGTGCGGCGACCTTGGTGTCGTGGGCGACGCGCGGCTCAAACGCACGCTTTTTGGACATTGTTCAACTGTGTCATTGTCCAATTGTCGAACAATGACACAGTTGAACAGTGTGGCCGAGCGTAATCGCTCAGCTCCGTCGGCGCCCAGCCCCAGCCCGACCCCGCCCACCCCGTACGGCGCCGCCCCTCAACCGCCCCGGACAGCACCGCCGGAATCCCGTACGGTTGAGCCGAAAGCGCGGTCGAAGAATCCTCGATGCACCGGGTGCCGGCCGGGCCGCGCCAGCCTCAGACTCCCGGGTTCGGGTGTACCGCGCGGCGGAGGCCGACGGTGCGGTAGTCGTCGTGGCCGAGCCAGTACTCGGCATGTCGGAGCAGGGTGGTCCGCAGTTCCGCCGCCCGGCCGACCCGCCGCGGCACGTCGTTGGTACCCGGGACGCCGTCGTCCTGTTCCAGCGCGTCCGCGGCCCTCATGCCCGCGGGGATGAGGGCGCGGATGAGGTGCCGTTCGGCGTCCGGTGCCGCTTCGATCTGGGCGACGAGTTCGCCGACGTGTTGGGCGAGCAGTGCCCAGGGCGCCACGGCCTCGGGGTCGTTGGCCGGGTTACCTGCCGCTCGGGAGTACGCGACGGCGCGCATGATCCGGACCAGGAGCGCACGGTACCGGGAGGCGTCGGCCGCACCGGTGGCGGCCCGGGTGGTCGCCCGGACGAGTGGATGGATGCGAGCGCTGCGCAGCAGCGGCGGGCCGTCTTCCGCGGTCGCCGTGACGACGTCCGGTCGATGTCGGCGGCGAAGAGATCCGAGGTACGCAGCGGAGCCAGATCGCGGGTGAGCAGGTTGTAGGGGATGGGGCCGGGCGCGGTCGAGGCGAGCAGTACTGCGTGCCGTGGTGGAGGTTCGCCTGCCGGGCCGCGCCGTACGCCTCGGCGCGCTGCGCCCCGTGGTCCGGGTCCATCGACACGCCTCCTCCGGTGACGACGCGACCACAGTACCCGGAAGGGTTTGGTACGCAACGGAAAGCGGCCCGCACCGAAGTCGGTGCGGGCCGCGTCGCGGCGGTACCGGATCAGTCCTCGTCGCCCTTGGCGGAGTCGAGACCCGCGGAGATGAGGTCCATGACGGACGAGTCCTGGAGCGTGGTCACGTCGCCCATGGTGCGGTGCTCGGCGACGTCGCGGAGCAGCCGCCGCATGATCTTCCCGGACCGGGTCTTCGGCAGGTCCGGCACGACCATGATGGAGCGCGGCTTGGCGATCGGCGAGATCTCGTGGGCCACGTGGTTGCGCAGCTCCTTGACGAGTTCGGCGCCCTGCGCCTCCTCCTTCGGTACGGCGCCGCGCAGGATCACGAACGCCACGACCGCCTGCCCGGTGGTCTCGTCGGACGCGCCGACGACCGCGGCCTCCGCGACCTTCTCGTGACTGACCAGTGCGGACTCGATCTCGGTGGTGGACAGCCGGTGGCCCGACACGTTCATCACGTCGTCGACCCGGCCGAGCAGCCAGAGGTCGCCGTCCTCGTCCTTCTTGGCGCCGTCACCGGCGAAGTAGTACCCGGGGAAGCGCGACCAGTACGTGTCCACGTAGCGCTGGTCGTCGCCCCAGATGGTGCGCAGCATGCCCGGCCACGGCTCGGTGAGTACGAGGTAGCCGCCCTGGCCGTTGCCGACGGACTGGCCGGCGTCGTCGACCACGTCGGCGCTGACGCCGGGGATCGCGGTCATCGCCGAACCCGGCTTGCCGGCCGTCACGCCCGGCAGCGGGCTGATCATGTGCCCGCCGGTCTCGGTCTGCCACCAGGTGTCGACGACCGGCGTACGGTCGTGGCCGATGTTGTGCCGGTACCAGACGTACGCCTCGGGGTTGATCGGTTCGCCGACGCTGCCGAGGATCCGCAGCGTGGACAGGTCGTACCGGGCGGGCACCTCGGCGCCCCACTTCATGAACATGCGGATCGTGGTCGGCGCCGTGTAGAGGATCGTCACCTTGTACTTGTCGATGATCTCCCACCAGCGGCCCTGGTGCGGCGTGTCCGGCGTCCCCTCGTACATCACGGAGGTCGCGCCGTTGATGAGCGGCGCGTACACGATGTAGGAGTGGCCGGTGACCCAGCCGATGTCCGCGGCGGTCCAGAAGACGTCGGTCTCCGGCTTGATGTCGAACACCGCCCAGTGTGTGTACGCCACGTGCGTCAGGTAGCCGCCCGTGGTGTGCAGGATGCCCTTGGGCTTGCCGGTCGTGCCGGACGTGTACATGACGTAGAGCGGGTGCTCGGCGTCGAACGACTCGGGCGTGTGCGTGGTGGACTGGCGGTCCACGACGTCGTGCCACCAGAGGTCCTTGTCGGTCCACGCCACGTCCTGCCCGGTACGCCGCACCACCAGCACGTTGCGTACGTCGGGGCACTCGGCGACGGCCTCGTCCACGGCCGGCTTCAGCGCCGCCTGCGAACCCCGCCGGTACTGCCCGTCCACGGTGATGACGATCCGCGCGTCGCAGTCCTGGATCCGGTCCCGCAGCGCGCTCGCCGAGAACCCGCCGAACACCACCGTGTGCGGCGCGCCGAGCCGCGCGCACGCGAGCATCGCGACGACCGTCTCCGGGATCATCGGCATGTAGATCGCGACCCGGTCGCCGGTCTGCACACCCAGCTCGATCAGCGCGTTCGCCGCCTGCGACACCATCTTCTGCAGGTCCGCGTACGTGATGGTGCGGGTGTCGCCCGGCTCGCCCTCCCAGTGGAACGCGACCTTGTCCCCGTTGCCGGCCTCCACGTGCCGGTCCACCGCGTTGTACGCGGCGTTCAGCTTGCCGCCGACGTACCACTTCGCGAACGGGGCGTTGGACCAGTCGAGCACCTGGTCCCACTTCTTCGTCCAGGTCAGCCGCTCGGCCGCGTCGGCCCAGAACGCCAGCCGGTCGTCCGCGGCCCGCTGGTACGCGTCGGCCGTGACGTTGGCGTTGGCCGCCAGCTCGGCCGGCGGATCGAACCGGCGGGTCTCGTGCAGCAGGTTCGACAGGGCGCCGCCCTCTGGCGCGGCGCCTGCACTAGCGGTATCGGTCATCAGCGCGACTCCCTCTCCGACGTGCCATTCCGGCGACGTTTCCTGATGGTCAACTTAGTGCGACGACCCACACATGGCGAGTGCTGGGTCCGCCTGACCGCATGGTGGACCTTGATCGGTACGGGTAGGTTTCGGTCATCACCGGTCATCGGGCGTGCAGAAACTGCGCGCTCCGCCGGCACCCGCCACGGGCGCCCGGTAGGTACCGTGCCAGGCATGACCGTGCTCAAGCGCCTGCTCGACCTACCCGACGTATCGACGGATCTCGACGCCGCCCGGGCCGCGCTCGACACCGTCCTGGCCGATCGCGCGCTCCGCCGTACCGGGGGGCCGCTGGCCGCCGAGGTCTCGTTGCGCTGCGCGCACGCCTCCGCCGAGCTGGAGGGCACCGAGGCCGACCTCGACGCCGTACGGGCCGGCACCGTCACGGACCCCCTCGTACAGGGGGCGCTGCGGGTGGCCGAGGCGCTGCCCGGTCTCGGCGACACCTGGGTACGCGCGCCCGGGCAGGCGCTGGCCCGGCTGCACCTGCTCGCCGCCCGCGACATCCTGCCGGAGGACCAGCTCGGGCGGCCGGCACTGGCCGGGTCCGCGCGGCTGAGGTTCGGTGGGCTGCTGGGCCTGATCGCCGACCCCGAGCCGGGGCCGGGCCTGCTGCACGCCGCCGTCGTACACGCCGAGTTGCTGACCCTCGCGCCGTTCCCCGGTCCGAACGGGGTGGTCGCCCGCGCCGCCGCCCGGCTGACGCTGACGGCCCGCGGGGTCGACCCCCGCGGGCTCGCGCTCATCGACGTCGCGCACCTCGCCCGCCAGCCCGAGTACCAGGGCGCGGCCAACGCGTACGCGACCGGTACCTCGGACGGGGTGCGCTCGTGGCTGCGGCACTACGCGGCAGCCGTGACCGCCGCGGCCGAGGAGACCGCGGCGGTCCAGAAGACCCTGGTCGGTTAGCGCTCGGCGGCCGCGGCCTGCAGCCGCGCGGCGCGGGCCTGCGCCACCGCCACGTACCGGACGGTGAAGAGCATCGGCAGGACGAAGCTGGCGATGTGCACGATCACCACGATCGTGGTCCCGGCACCCGCGGCGGCGCACGTGAGGTTGATGGCGCCGCTGAGCGTGAACGCGACGGCCCAGGCCAGCGTGATGATCACGTTGGTACGGATGAACAGCGGCTTGTCCCAGACCTCGCGGGGCTGGCTCAGCTTCGCGATGCCCAGCGTGAAGGGCTGCCGGATCGCCAGCGAGAACCACGAGATCAGGGCGAGCCACAGCGAGGAGATCGCCGGCATGTACGCCCGCAGGCCCGAGTCCGGTACGGCGAAGGCGAAGGCAGTGGTCGCGGCGAAGAAGACGACCGAGCCGAGTTCGATGATGAGCGACGCGGCGGGGCGGTGTCGCGCGAAGCCGGCCACGAGGGTCGCGCCGGTGAGGACCAGCGCCGTGAGCGCGGCCCACTTCCACTGTGCGGACGGGACCACCGCGTACACGATCCAGGGGGCGAAGGCCAGCAGGTACGACATGGGCGCTCCTTGAACACTCCTTCATTGACATGTCGAAACTAGAACGTGCGCTGGCGACATGTCAAGGTTGGAATGTAGGCTGTGCGGCATGAGTCTCCGTCACGCACTGCTCGGCCTGCTCGTCGACAAGCCCGCCAGCGGGTACGACCTGCTCAAGGACTTCGCCGGATCGCTCGCGAACGTCTGGCCGGCCACCCAGAGCCAGATCTACACCGAGCTGACCAAGATGGCCGCCGCCGAGCTCATCACCGTCACCGACGCCGGCCCGCGCGGACGCAAGGAGTACGCGCTGACCGACGCCGGGCTCGCCGAGCTGCGGCACTGGCTCACCGAGATACCGCCGAACCGGCCGCAGCGCAGCGACGTCCTGCTGCGCGTGTTCTTCCTCGGGGTGGTCGACCGGGAACAGGCGCGGGAGTACCTGCGTGGGCTCGCCGAGAAGGCGCGCCAGGAACACGAGGAGCTGGTCGGGATTCTCGAACGGACCGACTGGGAGGGCGGTGACCTGGCGACCTACGGTCGGCTCGCCCTGGAGTACGGCCTGCGGTTCACCGACACCAGGCGCGAATGGGCCGAGTGGGCCGTCGACCGCATCCGCACCTGAGGGTCGGGCCGGTGGATCCGGCCCGACCCCGGTGACCTACTGCTGACCCGGCCAGAGCGGCTGGTTCGTCTGCTGCGGCGGCGGAGGCGGCGGCGCCTGCTGCTGCCCGTACGACGGGGCGGCCGGCGGCTGCGTCGGCTGACCCTGCTGCGCCGGCTGACCGTACTGCTGGCCCTGCTGCGGCTGCCCGTACTGCTGCTGCGGCTGCGCGCCGTACTGCGCCGGCTGGCCCTGCTGGCCGCCGTACTGCTGCTGCGGCTGCGCCCCGTACTGCGCGGGCTGACCCTGCGGCGCCCCGTACTGCGGCGCCCCGAACTGCTGCTGCGGTTGCCCCGGCTGGCCGTACGGCTGGGGTGCGGCGTACGGCGTGGCCTGCGCCGGGCCCGTCGAGTTCTTCCCCTTCACCAGCGCCACGATCCCGTTGATGATCGCGATGATCGGCAGGATGAAGATGTAGAACGAGATGAAGACGCTGTCCGGGTCGCCGAGCTCCAGGTACAGCCCGTAGATCAGGCCGACCACGCCGACAATCCCGGTGAACACCGTGCGGCCCGAGCCGGACTTGCGCACGAAGGCCAGGATCGCGAGGCCGGCGCAGATCAGACCGGCGATGATGTAGAACACCCCGACGGCCCGGATGCCGCCCTCGCTGATCGTGCCCACGGCGAGAGTCGCTGTGTGGTTCATGAATGACTTCCTCGGGGGGATGTGTGGCCGGGTGGTTGCCGGCGTCGCCCGAGACTAGGACATGGATACGACCCCTGGCCATCGCCTGCGGCCAGGGATCGCGTCCGTGCTACCGCCCGGCTACTGCGGGTTCGGCCACTGCTGGCCCTGCGGCGGCATCGGCGGCTGCGGAGCCGGCTGCCCCTGCGGCGCCTGCTGCACCGGCTGGTTGACCACCGGGTACGGTGCCGTCGGCGAGTCACCGGCCTGCGGATACGCCGCCTCCGGCGGCTGCTGGTACATGGCCTGCTCCGGCTGGTACTGCGGGGCCTGCGGGTAGCCCTGCGGTGGCATCGGGGCCTGCGGCCTCGGCGGCTGCGGGTAGATCGTCGGCCCGATCTCCAGATGGCTGAGCACCGCGCCGACCGCCGCGACCAGCGCGCCGAACAGCATCAGGTACCCGCCCCAGGAGAACGACATCTCCACGGCCGAATCGGTCTCGCTGCTGAACTGCACCGCGAAGTCGTGGCCGAAGATCGCGCTCTTCGACGACGTCGCGTACCCGAACAGGGCGAGGAACAGGAAGATCGTCACGCCGATCTGCAGGTGACCGGTACGGAAGCCGGCGACCTCGCGGTCCCGCGGCACCGCCATCCGCGCGGCCGCGAGGCTGATCGCGACCAGCCCACCGAGTACGACGAACCAGGTCAGCGGCGCCATGAACGTCTCGGTCGCCCACGCGCTGAACCAGGTCGGCAGGTGGTGCCGCTCCAGGTCGTTGCTGAACCGGCTGTCCGAGTAGCCCACGAACGGCGCGAACGAGAACACGAACACGAGCAGCCCACCGAACGCGGTCATCGCGTCACCGATCAGGATCCGCCGCTCCGGCGCCCAACCCGGGCCGGGCAGCTTCGCGAACGGTGCACCCGACGGTTGCGGCATCGGCTGGCCGTACTGCTGCTGTTGTTGCGGCGGCGGGCCGGGCGGCGCCGACGACGGATGCGGGGCGGCCGGCGCCTGCTGTGGCACCGGCTGCCCCTGCTGCGGTTGCGGATATCCGGCGGACGGGTGCGGTGGCGGTGGCTGCCCGTACGGCGAGGGGGGATTCGCCTGTGACGGGTCGGTCGGCTGCATCGGTGGGGGCTCCTTGCTCGTCAACGTCGGCGCATTCGGCAGCTTTGCAGACTATCGGAGCCGCGACAGGGGTGGCCGGCCCTGCCGCCGTGCCCCCGGCCTCGGCCCCCCGACCTGCACATCCCCCGGTACTCGGCCAGCTCGGCGCGGGCGCGTGGAGTTTCCCCGGTGTTCGCCGTTCGTGTTTCCGCGCGGATGCGGGCGAGGACCACGCCCTCCCTCACCGGCCAGAGTCCTTGGGAGAACGTGCAGCGGCCAGGGTCTCCCGGTCGTTCCGGGTTCGCGCCGACGGTCGAGGGGCGCGGTCGTGGCGGTACGGCGCGGGGATCGGTGCGGTGGCCCCGTGTTTCAGGCCGCTGCGGTCGGGTTTCCCCAAGGGGACATGGAACCAGGGGGACATGGAAGAGGGGCGCCTCGTGGCGCCCCTCGACACGGACGGCCGGGTTACCAAGCGTGCACCTGTTCTCGTCGGTGCGGGACCTGTGGTCCCGGTCGACGCGCCTCCCGCGGCTGGTCGCGCGTGGGTGCCCGGTGTCGTGCCACGGAGCTCGACCGAGACGGGGAACGTCCGCCCACGAGCTTGGACGAGGTCCGTACCCCCTTTCTACGCCGACCTGCGCTGATACGCCAGCGTCCGGAGCGGATGACCCGTCGATCGGGCAACTCTCCGCTGTTCACGGGGGCCGATTGTGAGCTTAGGTCAGGCTACCCTAAGCTGCCGTCATGATCACGTCACCAACGTCGTCGCCGCCCGGACGTACCGAGCCGGTGCCTCACGAGGTGGGCCTGCTGGCGGGCGACCCGGTCGGGCTCGCCCGGCTCGGCATGCTCGTCACCGAACTGACCCGGGCCGCGCGCGCCGGGCTGCGCCGCCGGTCCGGGCCGCTGCCCCCGCTCACCCCGGACGAACTCGCCGCGCAGGTCCGCGCCGACCTCGCCGGTGGCGTACTCCCGCGGGACGGGCGGGGGACGGCGGCGGTCGTCGACCTGGTCCGGCGGTACGCGGCGGGCACGGTGGACCTGGCGGACCCGGCCGCGGCGGCGCACCTGCAACCGCCGGCGCTGACGGTTGCGGTGTCCGCGGAGGCGGTGGCGGCGGCGTTCAACGCGAGCGTCGACACCTGGGACTCCGGGCCGTACGCGGTGGAGTTGGAGCGGCACGTGGTGCGCGCGCTGCTCGACCTGGTCGGGTTGCCGGCGACCGGCGACGGCGTGTTCACCTCCGGCGGTACGGCGTCGAACCTGCACGCGCTGCTCATCGCGCGGGACGCGGCCGCGCGCCGGCTGGGCGTGGATCCGGCGCGCGGCTGGCCGGCCCGACCCGTCGTGTACTGCTCGGCCGCGGCGCACTTCTCGACCGCGCGGGCCTGCGCCGTACTCGGGTTGGGCGCGGACGCGGTGCGCACGGTGCCGGTGGACGGGGAGTACCGGATGCGGGTGGAGGTGCTGGCCCGGGAACTGGCCGCGTTGGGGGACGACGCGGTGCCGGTCGCGGTCGTCGCCACCGCCGGTACGACGGACTACGGATCGGTGGATCCGTTGCGGGAGTGCGGAATCCTGGCCCGGCGGTACGGGGCGCGGCTGCACGTGGACGCCGCGTACGGTGGGGGCGCGCTGTTCTCGGACCGGCTGCGGCACCTGCTGTCCGGTGTGGACGGTGCCGACACGGTGACCCTCGACCTGCACAAGGTCGGGTGGCAGCCGGCGGCGGCGAGCGTGCTGCTGTCCCGGGACGCGGCCGATTTCGCGCCGCACCGGGTGGACTACCTGAACCCCGCGGACGACGGCGCCGCCGGGTACGACGGGCTGCTGGACCGGTCGGTGCTCGCCACCACGCGCCGGGCGGACGCGTTGAAGGTGGCCGCGACGTTCCTGGCGTACGGGCGGGACGGGCTCGGCGGGATGCTGGACGCCTGCCACGACCTGGCCCGGCACGCGGAGCGCCGGATCGCCGCGCACCCGCGGTTCGACCTGGCCGCCGGCGCGACGCTGACCACCGTCGTCTTCCGGTACCGGGACGGCACGGACGGGGTGAACGGGGCGCTGCGACGGCGGCTGATGCGGTCGGGAACGGCGCTGCTCGGGCGGACCGCGGTGCCGGAGCGGGGCGTGCACCTGAAGCTGACGATGCTGAACCCGGCGGCGCGGCCGGAGGACGTGGACGAGCTGCTGGCCGCGGTCGCCGCGGCGGGTGCGGAGGTGGCCGCATGACCGCCGGGGGTACGGTCGCGGCGACCGACGCGCTGCTCCGCTGCTGGGTCACCGAGCGCGGAATTCCGTTGCCGGACAACGGAACCATCACGATTCCGGTACCGGGTGGTCGGGTGTCGACGAGCGTGGCGTACCGGTCGGCGACCGGGCACCACCGGTTCGGCCCGGTGTCCACAGTGGATGGTGTGCCGCTCGGGCCGGTGGAGCTGGCGCGGTTGATCGGGGACGACACGCTCGCCGGGCTGGTCGCCGACAGTACCGCGCGGATTGGTCGGTACCTGGCGGCGCGCGCGGCCGAAACCGTTGTGCCGCACGGGGATGCGTTCCTCGCCGCGGAGCAGGACCTGCTGCTCGGCCACCTGACGCACCCGGCGGCGAAGAGCCGCGACGGGATCACCGATGCCGAGGACGAGCGGTACGCGCCCGAGTTGCGCGGCAGCTTCCCGCTGCACTGGTTCGCCGTCGACCCCGCGCTGGTGCGCTCCGCCCACGCCGACCATCCCGTACTCGGGGAGGCGTTGGCGACGCTGCGGACCGGTACGGCCGGGCGGGTGCTCGTACCGGCGCATCCGTGGCAGGCCGGGGATCTGGTGCACCGCAACGGCTTCCGCGAACTCGTCGCGGACGGTCGGATCACGCCGCTCGGGCCGGACGGTCCCGCGTGGCACCCGACGTCGTCGCTGCGTACGGTCTACCGGCCGGGCCATCCGGTGATGCTGAAGCTGTCGCTCGGCCTGCGCATCACCAACTCCCGACGCGAGAACACCCTCACCGAACTGGCTCGCGGCATCGAGGTCTGCCGGCTGCTGGACGCCGGGATCGCGGACGCGGTGACCACGGCGTACCCGGGGTTCCGGATCGTCGCGGACCCCGCGTACCTGGCGGCCGTGTTCCCGGACGGCGGCCCCACCCATCTCGACGTCTCGGTACGCGAGGCGCCGGCCGGCATCACCCGGGCGCGCTGCCTCGCCGGGTTCGTGGCGCCGCAGCCCGGAGTACGGCCGGCGGCGGTCGTGACGACCGTGCGGGAGCTGGCCGCGCGGCTCGCCCGGCCGGAGCACGCCGTTGCCGCGGAGTGGATGCGGCGGTACGTCGACCGCGTCCTCGCGCCGATGGTCCACCTGTACGGCTCGACCGGCGTCGGCCTGGAGGCGCACCAGCAGAACACCCTCGTCCTCCTCGACGACGACGGCTGGCCGGAAACCGGTTGGTACCGCGACAATCAGGGGTACTACCTCGCGTCCTCGGCGCTCCCCGCCGTACTGTCGCTGCTCGGCGGCGCGGCGTCCTCCACGCTGGCCGTCGCGCCGGACGCGCTCGTCGACGACCGCCTCACCTACTACCTGCTGCTCAACCAGGCGCTGGCGCCCGTCGCCGCCCTCGGCGGGGCCGGCGTGGCGGCCGAGGAGGACCTGCTCGCCGCGGTACGCGACGGCCTTGCGGCGCTGGTGGACCGCGGCCACGACACCCCGCGCGGGCTGGTACGGCGGTGGCTGACCGCGGAAACGTTGCCGCGCAAGGCGAACCTCGCCACCCGGGTCGCCGGCATCGACGAGGTGCTGGCCCCGGTCGACCACCAGTCCGTCTACCACGACACGCCGAATCCGTTGCGGGGCAACCGATGACGCCGCTTCCGGACACCGTGTCGGCGGCCACGGACCGCGGCGTCCTCACCCTGCGCTCGGCCGACCCGGACGGCGATCTCGACCTCGTGCACGGATGGATGCACCGGGCGCACGTCGTACCGTTCTGGCGGCAGGACTGGTCGGTGGACCGGATCCACGCGTACCTCGCGGACCAGTACGCGGGGGACGTGTCCCGGCCGTACGTCGGGCTGCTCGCCGGCGTGCCCGTGTCGTACTGGGAGATCTACCGGGCGGTCGCGGAACCGGTCGGCGCGACGTACCCGGCGGAGAGCGGCGATCTGGGCGTGCACGTGCTGATCGCCGACGCCGCGACGACCGGCCGCGGACTCGGCCGGTTGCTGCTCCGCGCGGTACGGGATGCGTTGCTGGACAACGGATCCGGCTGCGACCGGGTGGTCGCCGAGCCGGACGTGCGAAACGTCGCGTCGGTGCGCGCGTTCACCGCCGCCGGTTTCCGCCGGCACGCCGACATCACCCTGCCCGACAAGACAGCGGCCCTGATGGTCGCGGAACGGGACGCACCATGACCCCACCCCTGGACGTCGCGGCCATCGGGATCGGGCCGTTCAACCTGGCCCTGGCCGCCCTCGCCGACGAGGTGCCCGAGCTCTCCTTCCGCGCGTACGACAGGAAACCGCGGTTCGACTGGCATCCCGGGCTGATGTTCGACTGGGCGACCGTGCAGGTGAGTTTCCTCGCCGACCTCGTCAGCCTGGTACGCCCGACGAGCCGCTGGTCGTTCCTGTCGTACCTGGCCGACCGGGACCGGCTCTACCCGTTCTACGTGGCCGAACGGTTCCACCTGCCGCGCCGCGAGTACGCCGACTACTGTGGCTGGGCGGCGGAACGGTTGCCGTCGTGCGAGTTCGGTACGGACGTCACCGCGCTGCGCTGGTCGGCCGACCGTCGCATGTGGACACTCACGCTCGACCACGCCGGCGTGCAGAGTACGCAGGACGCGCGGCACGTGGTCCTCGGTGTCGGCACCCGCCCGACGCTGCCTGCCGCGCTGCACCCGCTCCGCGGCGAGCGCGTCATCCACTCCGCCGACTACTTGTCCACAGTGGACGACTGGCGCGGTGTCGGGCACGTCGCCGTCGTCGGCTCCGGACAGTCCGGCGCCGAGGTCTTCCTAGACCTCGTACAGCGGCAGCGGAGCCACGGGTGGGCGGTGAGCTGGCTGACGCGTACCGCCACGTTCGCGCCGCTGGACTACACGAAGCTGGTGCTGGAGTACACGACGCCGGAGTACATGCGGTACTTCCACGGGCTCGCGCCGGAGACGCGGGACCGGCTCGTCGACCGGCAGTGGCAGCTGTACAAGGGGATCGACAGCGAGACGATCGACGCGATCCACGCCGAGCTGTACGCGCACCTGCTCGACGGCGACCGCCCGCCCGTGCACCTGTACCCGGCGACCGCGGTGTCGTCGGCCACCGCGGCCGGCGCCGGCGTGCTGCTCGGCTGCGAGAACGCCGACACCACAACGCATTCCGTACTCGCGGTCGACGCCGTGGTCGCCGCCACCGGGTACCGCGCGGACGTGCCGGACCTGCTCGACCCGGTACGGGACCTGATCCGCTGGGACGACCGCGGCCGCTACCGGATCGCCGTCGACCACCGCATCGACACCCTGCCCGAGGTCACCGGCGGCCTCTACGTGCAGAACGCGGAACTGCACACGCACGGCGCCGCCGCGCCCGACCTCGGCATCGGCGCGTACCGGTCGGCGACGATCCTCAACGCTGTCACCGGATCCGAGGTGTTCCGGCTGCCGAAGCGCACCGCGTTCCAGACCTTCGGCGGCGTACGCTCCCCGGGCGGTGCCGCGTGACCGCCCCGACGGACGCCGCGCGGTGGCGGCAGGTGAACGGCGCGCTGCTCGCCAAGGCACTCGGCGAATGGTGCTACGAGGGCCTGTTGACCGCCGAACCGGCAGGCGACCGGTACCGCGTCGCGCTCGGCGCCGGTGTCGGCTACGAGTTCGCCGCGACCCCGGAGGCGTTCGGCTGGCTGCGCGTCCACCCCGACACCATCCTCCGGTACGGCACCGGCCTGCTCGGCAACCGGGTCGGTGAGCCCGCGTGGGACGTGCGGCGGTTCCTCGTCGACGCCGCGGAGACGATCGGCGCCGACCCCGCCACGACCGCCGCGTACCTCTCGGAACTGTCGGCGACGCTCGCCGCGGACGCCACGCTCGCCGCCGGCCCGCCAGCCGCCGACCTGCTCCCGCTCGACCACGCGGACCTGGAGGGGCACCTGACCGGCCACCCGTGGCTGGTCGCGAACAAGGGGCGGATCGGTTTCACCGCAACGGATCTCGACCGGTACGCGCCCGAGTCGCGGCAGCCGTTCCGGGTGCGCTGGCTGGCCGCGCACCGCGGGCTGGCCGAGTTCCGCGGCACGCCCGGACTGTCCGAGCACGCCGTCCGCGCCGCCGAACTCGGCGACGAGACCGCGGCCGCGTTCGCCGCCCGGCTCACCGACGCCGGCCTCGACCCCGACGCGTACGTGTGGTTCCCGGTGCACCCGTGGCAGTGGGACCGGGTCGTGCGCGTCGAGTACGCGGGGGAGGTGGCGGAGCGCCGGCTCGTACTCCTCGGCGACTCGCCCGACGAATACGTTCCACAGCAGTCGATTCGGACGCTGACCAACCTCACCACGCGTCACCGGTACGACGTGAAGCTGCCGCTGGCGATCATGAACACCTCGGTGTGGCGCGGCATCCCGCCGCACTGCGCGGCCGGTGCGCCGACCCTCACGTCCTGGCTGACCGGGCTGCTCGCCGGCGACCCCGCGATCGCCGGCACCGTACTGCTCGGCGAGGTCGCGTCGGTCACCGTACGCCACCCGTATCTGTCCGATGTGGACGGTGTGCCGTACCGGCACCTGGAGACGCTCGGCTGCATCTGGCGTACGCCGGTGTCCGCGGTGCTCGCCAAGGACGAACGGGCCCGGCCGCTGTCCGCACTGTTGCATGTGGACAGTGCCGGCAGATCCGTTGTGGCGCAACTGGTCCAGGCATCCGGCCGGCCCGCGGTCGACTGGCTCCGAACCCTCTTCGACGTACTTCTCGGCCCGCTCGCGTACCTGCTCTACCGCCACGGCCTCACGTTCAACCCGCACGGCCAGAACGCCCTGCTCACGTACGGCCCCGACGAGACGCCGCGCCGCCTGCTGCTCAAGGACTTCATCGACGACGTCGAACTCTCCGCCACCGTCGTACCCGAACGCGAGCCGTCCCCCGCCGGTCTCGTCCCGCGCAAGCCGCCCGCGCTCATCGCGCAGCACGTCGTCGACAGCGTCCTCGTCGGCCACCTGCGCTACCTCGCGCCGCTGTGCGCCGACCACCTCGACGTACCGCCGGCCACGTTCTGGGCACTCGCCCGCGAGGCGATTCTCCTTGTACAGCAACGGTTTCCGAACCTCGCCGAGCGGTTCACCGAGTACGACCTGCTCGCGCCGACGTTCCCCCGCTACCGGCTCAACGCCGACCGACTCGTCGTCACCGGGTACGGCGACCAGCCCATCCGGCACGCGATCGGCGCGCTCGGCACCGTCCCCAACCCCCTGGCGACACCCTGACCCAGGATCACCCAGCGGTACGGGCGGTGGCGCGGCGGCGCCCGTACCAGATGGCGAGGACGACGGCGGCACCCGCGGTGACGGCGAGCGCGGCCGGGACCGCGGGGCGGGAGAGCAGCGAGCCGGGCGCGGGGCGACGCAGCGACGAGGCGAGCCGTACCAGCCGGGTCGGCACCGGACGGCGGAACGTCACGAGCGGCCAGGCGCGTCGCTGGGCCGCCCGGCGCAAGGCGCGGTCCGGATTCACGACTGTCGGATATCCGACAGTCTCCAACAGGGGGACGTCGCTCACCGAATCGGAGTAGGCGTAACAAGCGGCGAGATCGTACCCGTTTCGGGCAGCCATCTCCCGCACCGCTTCGGCCTTGTTGGGCCCCGCCGCGTAGAACTCGACGTCCCCGGTGAAGCGACCCTCCCGGATGGTCATGCGAGTGGCGATCACATCGTCCGCTCCGACCAGCTCCGCAATTGGTCGGACCATTTCCTCGCCCGACGACGACACCAGGACCACGTCCCGACCCGCCGCCCGGTGCTGCCCGATCAACGCCACCGCCTCCGCGTACACGTACGGCGCGATCAACTCGTCCAACGTCTCCGCGACGATCCGTCGTACCTGGTCAACAGGCCAACCACGGCACAGCGAGGCCAGCTGGTCCCGGATCTTCGCCATCTGCTCGTCGCCCGCGCCGGCCACCTTGTAGACCAACTGCGCGTACCCACTCGCGAGAACGTCGCGACGGTTCATCAGACCATCGCGGTAGAAGGGCCGCGCGAACGCGAGCGCGCTCGACGTGGCGATGACCGTCCGGTCGAGGTCGAAAAAAGCGGCGGCCCGGCCCACGCGGCGAGTCTATGCACCGGCGTACCGCCACGTCGGATCGGGTCCACGGGCGGCGTCCGACACCCGCCACCGGCGATACACACGGATGTCGTACATCCGCCGTGCGGATTCCGGCTACCACTCGACGTCACGCCCGACTCTCGGGCATCCTTACATCAGTGCCACCGGCCCCTTGGCCGCCACTGGCTCTCGGCGGTTGCACCCCCCCGTAACCGCTGAGCGGGCCCGGCTCGACCCCCCCGGAGCCGGCCCCCCTGACGACCCCCGCCACCCCCGGCGGGGGTCGTCCCTATTCCCCACGATGTGGTCGATCGGCTTCCGTTGCGGCCCACCCGTTCGGCGACACCCGTCCGCGTATGTCGCCGCCCCGTCCGCATCTGCGGTGGTGTCGTGCGGTCCGGTCGATGGCGCTGCCCGCGGCACGCCGGCGTGCGGTGGGTGTGCGTGTGCTGGTCGGGCCTGCGTGGAGCTGGGCGCGTGTCGCCGTGCCGGTTGGCCGTGCGACTACTCGCTCGCCATGGCGCGGGCTTCGTAGGCGCAGCACCTGGTTGGCGGCCCCTTGTCGCTCCCGATTCGTTCCGCTGGCGAGCCACGGTGCCTCGGAGCCACGCCACCCGGAGCCGGTACGCCCGAGTCACGTCCGCGCGCGGGCAGGCGCCGTTCCGCGCGATCCGGCACGCGGCGCTGGCCGGGCTGGTCTGGCACCCACGTTGCGTGCGGGTGAGTCATCCGCGTTCCGCTCGTTGCCGGCAGCGCTTCGGATCCGGGTCAGTTCGCTCCCGGGTCCAGGCGCGTACAGGAGTGCCCTGCGGCGCGCGGCGCGGTCACCGACCTGCCACGGTTCGCTGCCGCAGCCCCGATCCGGGCCGCTGCACCCGCCACCGGCCCGGTCCCCGACGCAGACCCCGGCGCACGTGAATGGCGCGCGGCGCGGCAGCGAGGCCCGTCGCGCAAGAGGCGGGACGCGTACGGGCGTGCTCGCGTAGCTCTTGTCATCGGCCGCGCGTGGTGCGGCGGTAACCGACTCGGTGCGCTGGTGCCCGGGCGCCAGCCGGTCCGCCGCCAGTCACGACACGACGAACAGCGGCGCCACGGCGACATCGGCCGCCGCCAACACGATGCCGAGTACGACGAGGTGCGGTCGGCGGGTTTCCGGCCCGTCGTCCTCACCATCAGGCATGCCGCGCATGAGGCAGGACGCGTGCGGGCGTGCTCGCGCAGTTCTTGTCGTCGGTCGCGCGTGGTGCGGCTGCAAGGTATGTCGCGCAAGAGGAATGCCGTGCATGACGCAGGACGCGTACGGACGCCGTGGATCGTGGACGCGCGGTGCTGCGCCGTGCAGCGGCGAACCGGCCTCGGCCCAGTGGTGCTCGTGCTCGGCCTCGGCACCGTCGGTGCGGCGGGGTGGGCACGTCGAGCCGGCCGGTACCTCGATGGTTGTGTCCACAGTGGACGGTGCGGGGTGCTGGGCGCTCGGCGAGGACCCGCGGGCTCACGGTGACGGACGATCTGGCGCTCCGCTGACGGACTACGCGTCTCGGTACGGCTCGGCGGCAGTCGTGCGCACCTCGCGCAACGCTCCGCTGTGCTTCGCTGCCGGATGTCCAGGTACCCGCTCGTGTCAGTGCCGGA
>NZ_BOMB01000026.1 GCF_016861975.1 Actinocatenispora rupis
GGGCGCCAGTTCCGGTTGTTGACGCAACCCGGACATTTGCTCTACTCGGCTTCGCAGTGCGGGGCAGGTCAGGTCGGCGTCGGCAGCGCGTCGGCGAGCCGGTGGCGGGTGTAGTGCTGGCTGTTGTGGGCGCGGCGAGTCCGGGGGTCACCGGACGTCGTGCACGTTGCCGCCGGCCATCTCGACCGGGCTGCGGCAGCATCCGAGCCCAAGACGGCGCGGTCCTTGACCGCTGCCGACGTCCATTGGTGGCGGGCCGGCTCTGTGCGCTTTCCGTTGCGGTACCTAAGGAATCGGTGCTGTTCCGCAGGCTGAGTCGATGGAGGACGCGTCGCGGTGCGGACGGGGCCCGGCGGCTCCGTCCGCGGCTGTTCCGTGCGGGGCTCCGCGGGGTAGTGGTTATTCGGTTGGTTTGAGATCGCGGCGCTTGACGTAGCCAGTGCTGCTCACGACGCAGTTCGGCGGTACGTCCTTGGCCACGACGGCACCGGCGGCCACGACCGATCCCGTTCCGATCCGTACGCCGGGGGTGATCGTGGCGTTCGCGCCGATCCAGACGTTCGACTCGATGTCGATACGGGCCGTGGTGATGCCGTTGAACCGTTCGCCCGGCTCGACCGGGTGACCGGCCGTGCTGAGCGTGACGCCGGGGCCGATCATGGTGTGGTCGCCGATCGTGATGCCGCCGAGGTCGTAGAACGAGCAGTTCTGGTTCACGAAGACACGTTCGCCGAACTCCAGGTTGAGCCCGTAGTCGCAGTAGAACGGCGGGTAGATCGTGAGGGTCTCCGGCACCGGGCGGCCGAGAATCTCGCCGAGCAGGGCGGTACGGCCCTCGATGTCGTTGTGGCGCAACACGTTGAGGCGTGACGTGAGATCCATGACGAGCTGGATGCGCTCGGTGGCGGCGCGCGACTCCGGCGTACGTCGCGGGATGAGTTGTTCGTTTCGCACGATCGGTCATGCTGCCACGGGTCACGGTGTGGGGCGCGTGCGAGGCGGCCTCGACGGTGGCCGTGTTCAGTGTCGGAGCCATTGCAGCACCTGCTCGGTGGTGCCGGGGTCGGGGCCGTGGCCGCCGGAGTACCGGTAGGCCCGGGTGCCCGGGATGTTGGCCAGGAGCCACGCGCTGTGACCGGGCGGCTGGTGACGTCGTCGGAGGAGTACCAGATGCCGACCGGGACGCCGATGCTCCGGATGTCGAAGCGCACCAGGGCGATCATGTCGTCGGTCCAGCCGTCCCGTCCCTCCAGCATGGCCCGCATCCTCTCTACCCTGCCGACGTCCGGCGACCAAGCGGCATCCAGCTCTGCGACGACCCCGGCCGCGACCCGCTCGGTACGCTCCCGGAACTCCGCGGCGCCGCACGTGACGAGCCGGAACCCGCCGGCGTTGTCCGTGGACATGCTGGCGAAGAAGTCCAGCCCCGGTGGGGCGAGCGGTGCCGTGCCCGCCACCACGACACATCGCGTCACCCGCGCCGACCGCAGTGCGGCGCAGGCCAGGGCGTGCGCGCCGCCGCCCGAGAAACCGGTCACCGCGAACCGTTCCCACCCCTGGGAGTAGGCCAGCGCCGCGACATCGGCCGCTCGGCCCCGCCTCGCGATGGTGGCCAAGGATCACGCTCCTCTGGAGTTGAGGTCGTGCGGTCACAGGCGTGGCATCACGCCTCGATCGACAGGGTCAAAGGTGCCCTCGTGGTATTGGTGTGTGGTCCTGCCGCCGCACATTCACTGCGCCGCAACCGATCCAGTCGCTGATACGGGATCCTGCCACGTTCAACGGGAGACGTCCGCGGTCGTCGTGTCCCTCAGCGGTGGCGGGCGGTCGAGTGCCCGGCGGGCGGTGGCCGGGTCACGTGGGTGGTTGGGCGTCGAGGCGAGCATCGATCGTGGTACGGAGTTCGGCCATGGTGCGGCGAAACGCGGTCTCCAGATCGACGTCGTGCCGATGGGCGAGGATCAGTACGGACCACAGGCAGTCCGCCAGCTCGTGTTCGAGGGCGACGCGGCCACCCGGCATCGACCGGGCACCCTCCTCCGCCATCACGAGTTTGGCGAGATCGCCGACATCGCCGACGAAACCCAGCGCGTACTCCTCGTTCGTCCACACCCGATCGCGTTCGCGGCGGTTGAGTTCGTCGTAGCGGTCGTGAATCTGGATGGCGAGGGACCGTATCTCGTCGAGGCTCATCGGCTCCGTTCCGATCCTTGGCGTTGGCGTTGGCGTTGGCACTGGGGCCGTGTTGTGGGACATGACTGCATTTCATGGGCGAGCTGTGCGTGCGGTCGAGTCGGTCGGGGTGGTTGCGCTGAGTCGGTCGATCGGATCGGGTGGGGTGAGCGGGAAGGCGCTCACGGCGGCCGTTGAGTTCGTTCGCGGCGCAACGCAACGAGGACCGAGTCGGGCGTAGCCGCGGCGAGGCATCGATCTACTGTGCCTGCGCCGCAAGGGATTCGACAACCTGGGATTCGCCGCCATAGCACGCCGATTGATTTTTCGGGAGTTGTCCACAGGGCGGTTGTCCGTTGTCCACAGGCGGTGGTGCGCAGTCGGATTCCGCGCCACGGTGGGTGCGTTCGCCCACCGACCCGGAGGCATCCATGGCACCCGACCCGTCCGATCCGAGTACGTCCCCGTCCCTTGCGCGGCCTCTGGTGGTGACCGCGGATGCGCGGCTGCTCGACGAGTTGTTGCAGCTCGCCGTCGCCAGCTGCGGCGAGGTCGACGTCGCGCACGACGCGGTGGCCGCGCGCCGGCACTGGAGATCGGCGTCGTTGGTGGTGATCGGCGTCGATGCGGCAAGTTCGTGCGTGCGAGCGAAGCTGCCGTACCGGTCGGATGTCGTGCTCGTGGCGCGGGTTTCGGACGGGGCGGAGAGTGCCGACGATCCGGCGTTCCAGGCAGCCGGCGCGCTGGGCGCCGACCACGTGGTCGTGCTGCCCGCCGCTGCGGCGTGGCTCACCGAGCGGTTCGGTTCCGCCGGCACGGCCCGACGCGACGAGGCCCCGGTGATCGGCGTGATCGGCGGGCGTGGTGGCGCCGGCGCCAGCGTACTGGCGGCAGGGCTCGCGATCAGCGCGGCGAGAGTCGGCCGGCGCCCGATGCTGGTCGACGCGGATCCGCTCGGTGGTGGCGTGGATCTGTTGCTGGGCTGGGAAAGTACGGCGGGGTTGCGGTGGCCGGAGCTGTCCGCCGCACGCGGCCGGGTCGACGTGGCCGCGCTGTACGGTGAGCTGCCGCGGCGTGGTGAGTTGGTGGTGGTGTCGTGGGATCGCGGTGACACGCTCGATCTGCCGGTCGAGGCGATGGAGGCGACGCTCGGGGCCGGCCGCCGCGGCAGCGACCTGGTCGTGGTGGACCTGCCACGGCACCTCGACGAGCCGGCCGTGCGCGCTGCGCAGGTGGCGGACGAGGTCCTGATGGTGGTCACCGCGGACATCCGCGGCTGCGCGTCGGCGGCCCGGATGGCGGCGCAGATCGGACCGCACTGCCGTGCGCTGCGCGTCGTCGTACGCGGGCCCGCGCCCGGCCGCTTGCGTGTCGCCGATGTCGGTCAGGCGTTGGGGCTTCCGGTGGCCGGATCCCTTCGCCCGGAGCCGGATCTGGCCGTGGCGTTGGAGGACGGCGAACCGCCGGCGGGCTCGGGCAAGGGCCCGCTCGCGGAGTTCTGCGAGCGGCTGGTGGCCGAGCTGCGCACCCCGACCGCACCCCGGCAGGTGGCCTGATGGCATCGGTCGACGAGCAGCTCACCGATCGGATCCGGCACCGGCTCGCGAGTACCGGGAGGGTGGCGAACCGGGCGAGCATCATCGCCGCGGTGCGCGAGGAGCGCGGTGGCGCGCTGGGTGACCAGGCATTTCTGGGGATGGCGGAGGGGCTGCAGCGCGACCTGGTCGGCGCCGGCCCGTTGGATCCGCTGTTGAAGGATCCGCTCGTCACCGATGTTCTGGTCAACGGCGACGCGGTGTGGTGCGACCGGGGCGGCGGGCTGGAACGCGTCGTCGTGCGCTGGCCGGCACCGGACTCGGTACGGCGGCTCGCACAGCGGCTGGCGGCGAGCTGCGGCCGCGCGCTGGACGACGCCCACCCGTACGTGGACGCGCGTCTCCCGGACGGCACGCGCCTGCATGCGGTGCTCGACCCGGTCGCGCCGAACGGGCCGTACCTGTCGTTCCGGACGTTCCGGCACCGGGCGTTCACGCTCGCCGGGCTGACCGCGGCGGGCACGTTCCCCGGGCCCGTCGCGGAACTGCTCCGGGCGATCGTCACGGCCCGCCTGGCGTACGTGGTGACGGGCGGCACCGGCTCCGGCAAGACGACGTTGCTCGCCACCCTGCTCAGCCTGGTTCCCGCCAGCGAGCGCATCGTGCTGGTCGAGGACGCGGCCGAGCTGTCCCCGGACCATCCGCACGTCGTTCGGCTCACCGCCCGCCCGGCGAACGCGGAAGGCGCCGGCGAGGTCGGCCTCCGCGACCTGGTACGGCAGTCGCTCCGGATGCGCCCCGATCGCATCGTGGTCGGCGAGTGTCGTGGCCCCGAGGTGGCGGAGTTGTTGTCCGCGTTGAACACCGGTCACGACGGTGGCGCCGGCACGCTGCACGCCAACGCGCCGGCGGACGTACCGGCGCGGCTGGAGGCGCTGGGTCTGCTCGGTGGCCTCACCCGTGACGCGCTGCACGCCCAGCTCGGTGCGGCGCTTCAGGTGGTCCTCCACCTGAGCCGGCAGCCTTCCGGCCGGGTGCTCGACGAGATCTGTCTCCTGACCCGCGACGGTACGCACGGTCGGGTGTCGGCCGAGTCGGTGTGGCGGAGGCAGGACGGCCGGCGTCCTGCGGCCAGCCGACTGGCGATGCTGCTCGTCGAACGCGGCGTGGTGCCACCCGCCCTGCTCAGTCCGTCCACAATGGACATCACGGCATGATCGCGGGCCTTTCGTCGGGCGCACTGGTGGTGGCCACCGTGCTGCTGCTCCTGCCGTACCGGACTCGACGCCGGCTGACCGCGATCCCGCGTACCAGCGCGAGTGCCCGGATCGCCACCGCACGGGCGTACCTGCTGCGGCTGGCGATGTCGGCACGACTCGCCGGGCTGGTCGGCGGTGCGGCCGGTGTGTTGACCGGATCCCTGCTGGCGGGCCCGGTCGCCGGCCTCACCGCTGGCGCGTACTGCTGGTTCGCGGTCCATGCCGTGTTGCGGCACCGCGCGGCGCGCACCGCCGCCCAGGTACGCGCCGACGCGCTCGATGCCGTCACCGCCCTCGCCGACGACCTGCGGGCCGGTCTCGCTCCGGCCGGTGCGCTCAGCCGCGCGTGGCCGCGTCTGGTCGGCACCGGCGGCGACGGCGACCAGGGCACGACCGCCCTCGTACCGGAGGATCCCGGTCGGGTGCTGCGCCGTGCCGACGATCCCGCGCGGTCGGACATCACAGCCCGGCTGGCGTCGGTGTGGGACGTGGCGCTGCGTACCGGGGCGCCGCTGGCCGACCTGCTCGACCGGTTGCAGGCGGACCTCGTCGAGCGCGAACGGTTGCGCCGCAAGGCATCGGCGCAGACCGCCGCCGCCCGCATGACGGCCGTGCTCCTCGCGCTGCTGCCCGTGGCCGGCATCGCCCTCGGGTACGGCATCGGCGCCGACCCGCTGCGGATCCTGTGGCACACCACGATCGGCGCGCTCTGCACCGTCGTCGCGCTCGCCCTGCAACTCGGCGGCGTCGCGTGGACCGGACGCCTGACCCGCCCGATGGACGGGGCACCCGCATGATCGGCGCGCTCCTCTCGGCGATCCCGCTCGCCTTCGTCGCGGTACTTCTCGCCGTGCCCTCGGTGCATCGCGCGTCGACCCGGTTGACCCGACTGCGGCTCCGTCCACCGACCCTTCGCGTACGGCAGGGCCGCCGCATCGTACGGCTCGCGTTGCCGCCGCTCGTTGGATTGGCCGTCGCGGTCGTCGTCTCCGGTTGGTCCGGACTGGTCGCCGGCGCCCTGGCCGGCGTCGTCGTCGACCAGGTACTCCGCCGCATGGTGCCGCGCGCCGTACGGGAACTCCACGCGCGGGCGGGCGCCGAGCTTCCGTTCGCGCTGGACCTCTTGGCGTCGTCGCTGCGCTCCGGAGTACCCCCGGGGCAGGCGGCGCTGGCCGTCGGCACCGCGCTCGGTGGTCCGCTCGGCGCCCGCTTCGACCAGGCTGGCCGGGCGCTGATTCTGGGCGGCGGAGCGACCGCGGCCTGGTCCGCATTCGCCGACGTACCAGGTGGAAAGCGGTTGGCCGCGGCGGCCGCCCGGGGCAGCGAGAGCGGTGCGGCCCAGGCCAGAGCGTTGCTCCGGCTCGCCGAGGACCTGCGTTCCGCGCGGCTCAGCGACATGGAGGCGAACGCACACCGCGCCGGCGTACTCGTCGTGCTGCCGCTCGGGCTCTGCTTCCTGCCGGCGTTCGTCATCGCGGGCCTGATCCCGGTGGTCGCGTCCATGCTCGGCCGGGTCCTGCCCTGAGCCGGTCGCCATGTTCCGGGTCGGGACCGTCCCGACCCAGAGAGGGGAAGTCATGATCTGGCAACGGATCCGTCGTCGGCTGCGCGGCGACGGCGGCATGAACACCGCCGAGTACGCGGTGGGCACCATCGCGGCGGTCGCGTTCGCGGGGCTGCTGCTGAAGGTGCTGACGTCGGGCACCGTGCGCTCGTTGCTGACCGCGATCATCCAGCGGGCGCTGAGCTGAGTGTCGGCCGTGACGAGGACTCGTCGCGGCCCGGGGTCGGCCAGCCGGTGGCCGGCCCCCACGGCTCGCGCGTCGAGAAGACGGGACCGCGGTTCGGTGACCGCCGAGTTCGCGATGGCCATGCCCGCGGTGGTGCTGTTGCTGCTCGTCGGTCTCACCGCCGTGTCCGCCGTGGTGACCAAGCTCGAATGTGTGGACGCGGCGCGGCAGGCCGCCCGTGCCGCGGCCCGCGGCGACGACGGACGTGCGGCCGGTGGACGGGTCGCGCCCCGCGGCGCCGCGGTGTCGGTCGACACCAGCGGCGAGGACGTCCACGCCACCGTACGGGCACCGGTGCGGTTGCTCGTACTGTTCGTCCCCGCCCTGTCCGTCTCCGCCACCGCCGTTGCCGCCACCGAGCCGGGAGTGGGGCAGTGATGCGGGCCCGGGACCGCGGCTCCGCCTCCGTTGTCCTGCTCATCGTCGGCCTCGCCGTACTCCTGATCGCCATCGCGGGAACGTGGCTCGGCGCGGCCACCGTGGCCCGCGCGCAGGCGCAGTCCGCGGCCGATCTGGCCGCGCTCGCCGCTGCGCGGCATGCCATCGAGGGTTCCGGTCCTGCCTGCGGTGCGGCCCGGCGCATCGCCGCGGCGAACCATGCGACCGTCGCCGCCTGCACGCTGGACGGCCTCGACGCCACCGTGCGTACGACGGTGCGCCCGTCGGACCCGGTCGGCAGCTGGGGTACCGCGACCGGGATCGCCCGGGCCGGGCCGGTGATCCGGATACCGGGGGCCGGGTCAGGCCATCCGCGCGAGGTCGGCCGGGTCCACCCGGCCGCGCAACGGCTGACCGGAGATCAGCCGTTCCACCTCGCTCACCGCGAACTCGCCGAAGCGGCGCAGTTCCCGCCCCCGGTTCCCGGCGAGGTGCGGCGTCACGAGCACGTTGTCCAGCTCCAGCAACGGATGCCCGGCGGGCAACGGTTCCGGGTCGGTCACGTCGAGTACCGCGTCGATCCGGCCGGTGACGCAGTGCGGCACGAGCGCCTCGGTGTCGACGAGCGCCCCGCGCGCCGTGTTGATGAGGATCGCGCCGTCCCGCAACATCCCGATCCGCCGAGCATCCACCATCCGGTACGTCTCCGGCAGGTCCGGCGCGTGCAGCGTGACGATGTCCGAGCGCCGGCAGAGCGTGTCCAGGTCGACCGGTTCCGCGCCCAACTCACGTGCATCGTCTTCCGTCAGGTACGGGTCGTACACCAGGCAGTCGACGTCGTAGCCGGCCAGCATCCGCAACACGACCCGACCGATCCGCGACGCACCCACCACGCCGATCGTGTTGCCGTACAACCCCGAGTCCTCGCCCGTCGGGTACTCGCCGGGCCCGCCGCTCCCGTCCCGGTACGCGGCGGCGCGTTGCACGGTCCGCTTGGCGGCCAGCACGATCGCGGCCACGGTGTACTCGGCGACCGGCCGTACGTTGACCTCGGCCGCCGAGGACACGGTGACGCCGGCGGCGAACAGTTCCGGAGTGGCGTGGTGCTTGACGGAACCGGCCGCATGGATGGCCGCGCGCAAGTTCGGCGCGTCCGCCAGCGCGGCGGCGTCGAGGCGCGGGCAGCCCCAGCCGGTGAGCAGGATGTCGGCCGTCCGCAGCAGGTCACGCCCGGCGTCCACATCGGTCAGCACGACGGTCGGGTCGAGGTCGACCACGGCGTCGAGGCGAGCCAACAGGTCGTCCGGAAAGATGTCCGCGACGAGGTGCTGGTACAGCGCGAACACCGCCACCGGGCGACTGCCCATGGGCCACCGTCCTTCCGAGACCACCGAAACAGCGACGACCGTAGCCGCTGCCACCCGACCTGTAACGGGTTAAGTGTCCCGCCACACAACCCGCCCCTGACGCCGACCCGCACCGCCGCGCGCAACTTTCCACCGCGTCCAACGACAGCCACGCCGGCACCACATCCCGACCCGACCGGCACACGACCCGTAACCCCACCCCTCCGCCGGCAGACTCGCCCACGGCCCAGATCCGCCACACAGCCCGGCACCAGGGCGCGCCAGCACACCGGAACCGAAGTACCTCCGCGTCCTGACGACGAGGCACGGCACAGCCCAGACCCGCGAAGCAACGCGCGCCTCCGTACCCGAGAACCGACGCCGTACCCGAGAACCGACGCACAAGGCGCGTGCCCCAGAGGCGACGCATGGACCGGCCCGATCACGCGTGCCCCAGAAGGGCCGCATTGGCCGGCCCCGACCATGACGGAACGCTCGTCCCATCCGGATCAGCCACCTGACCCGGTTCCGACGATGGAGCGCGCACGTGGCCCGGACCGGCCACCGCGTGTACGAGAGCAAGGTTCTACCGGGGGAATGCATCAGCGGCGATCTCCCGCAGCGCGGCACGGGCAGGCCGCCGTTGTCCCCGCGGCGTCACACCGTGGCGTCGGTGGAAAGCCCGGCGAGTACGAGGGAGAGGATGCGGATCGCGCCGGCCTTGTCGAGCGGATCGTTGCCGTTGCCGCATTTCGGCGACTGGACGCACGAGGGGCAGCCGTACTCGCAGGCGCAGGCGACGATCGCGTCCCGGGTGGCGGACAGCCACTCGCGGGCGGCGCCGAAGCCGCGTTCGGCGAAGCCGGCCCCGCCGGGATGCCCGTCGTACACGAAGACGGTGGGCAGCCCGGTGTCCGGGTGTGCGGCGGTGGACAGGCCGCCGATGTCCCACCGGTCGCAGGTGGCGGTCAACGGAAGCAGGCCGATGGCGGCGTGTTCGGCGGCGTGCAGCGAGCCGGGCAGGTCGGCGTCGGTGAATCCGGCGTCGTCCAGCGTGTCCGGCGCGATCGTGTACCAGACGGCGACGGTACGCAGCTGCCGCGGCGGCAGGTCCAGCGGGCGCTCGTCGAGGAACTCGCCGCCCGGTGTCCGGCGCCGCTGGTACGAGACGACCTGGCTGGTGACGTCGACGACGCCGAGGTGGAGCGAGACCGGACCGGCCGCCACGGACCGGGTTGCGCCGACGACCGAGACGTCGGTCTGTTCGCGCGCGTGCGTGGTCCAGTCCGGTTCCTCCGGGTGGACCAGCGCCACGGAGTCGGCCAGGTCCAGCTCGTCCACCACGTACGACGCGCCCTGGTGCAGGTACACCGCGCCGGTGTGCACCTGGCTGTGCGAGGCGTCCGCGTCCACGGTGCCGAGCAGCCGGCCGGTGCCGGACTCGACGACGGCGACGGGTTCGCCGCCACCGCCGCGCAGGTCCACGTGCGGCCGCTCGTGCGAGGTCCAGTACCAGCCGGTGGGGCGGCGGCGCAGGGATCGCGTGGCGACCAGCGAGTCCACTGTGGACTGTGCGATGTCGCCGCCGAAGAGTGCCAAGTCATCCGATGTCAGGGGCAGTTCGGCGGCAGCGCAACACAGGTGTGGCCCGAGCACGTACGGGTTCGTCGGGTCGAGCACGGTCCGTTCGACCGGTCGGTCGAAGATCGCCTCCGGATGGTGCAGGAGGTACGTGTCGAGCGGATCGTCCCGCCCGACCAGTACGCAGAGGGCCTCGCCCGCGCCGGACCGCCCGGCTCGCCCCGCCTGCTGCCACAACGAGGCGAGTGTGCCCGGGTATCCGGCGAGCACGACCGCGTCGAGACCGATGACGTCGACGCCGAGTTCGAGGGCCGTCGTGGCGGCGAGCCCGAGCAGTTCGCCGGAGCGCAGGTCCTTCTCCAGCGCGCGCCGTTCCTCCGGCAGGTACCCCGCGCGGTACGCGGCGATCCGGTCGGCCAGCTCCGGTACCGCCTCGGCGACCGCGCGTCGTCCCATCGCCGCAACCAGTTCGGCCCCGCGGCGGGACCGGACGAACGCCAGCGTCCGTACGCCGCAGGTCACCAGATCGGCCAGCAGATCCGCGGACTCGCGCAACGCGGACGTTCGGACGGGCGCGCCGTGCTCGCCGCGCGCGTCGCTGATCGGCAGCAGCGGCGGCTCCCAGAGCGCGACGGTACGGCCGGCGCGCGGCGACGCGTCCTCGGTGACGGACCGTACGGGCAGGCCGGTGAGCCGGGACGCCGACTCGGCCGGGTCCGCCACGGTCGCCGACGCGAGCACGAAGACGGGCTCGGCCGCGCCGTACCGGCCGACGACACGCCGCAGCCGCCGCAACACCTGCGCGACGTGCGACCCGAACACCCCCCGGTACGTGTGGCACTCGTCGACCACCACGTACCGCAGGCGTCGCAGGAACGTGGCCCACCGCCGGTGCCCGGGCAGGATCCCGCGGTGCAGCATGTCCGGATTCGTGAGGATCACCCGGGCGTACCGCCGGGCCCAGTCACGTTCCGCGTTCGGTGTGTCCCCGTCGTACTGGGCGATCGGCACCGCGCCGTCCGGCACGATCGCAGCGAGCGACCGGAGCTGGTCGGCCGCGAGTGCCTTCGTCGGCGACAGGTACAGCGCGGTCGCCCGCGGGTCGGCGAGCAGGTCCGCCAACACCGGCAGTTGGTACGCCAGGGACTTACCGGACGCGGTCCCCGTCGCGATGACGGTGCTCTGTCCGGAACGGGCCGATTCGGCGGCGGCGACCTGGTGCCGCCACGGCCGCTCGATGCCCTGCTCGGCGAGGGTGTCGCGGAGGGACGCCGGGAGCCAGTCGGGCCAGTCGACGGTGTCGCCGGCGCGGGCCGGCAGTCGACGGATGTGCGTGATCGGACCGGCACCGTCCGCGTCCGTCGGACGACCGGCCGTCAGCCGCCCGAGCAGGTCCATCGCATCCACTGGCAGAAACTCTGCCACGCCCGCGCGATCGGTAGAGTGCGCAGGGGAGTGGTCCGCGGTCGATCGTCGGGAGGTTCTGCATGGAGCTGTCGTTGCAGACGGGCACCGTCGCCGGCCGCACGGTGCTGCGGGTGACGGGCGAGATCGACGTCTACACCGCACCGGAGCTGCGGCAACGTCTCCTCGCCCTGATCGAGCGGGGCGACGGGGACGGCGCGCCGCCACCGGTCCGGCACCTCGTGATCGACCTGAGCAAGGTCGAGTTCCTGGACTCCACCGGCCTCGGTGTCCTCGTCGGCGGGCTCAAGCGGCTGCGGGCACTGGGCGGCACGCTCGTGCTGGTGTGCGCGCAGGCGCGCATCCTCAAGATCTTCCAGATCACCGGCCTGGACGGGATCTTCACGATCGTGCCCACCGAGGAGGCCGCGGTCGCGGCGGAGCCGGCGGCGGAGGACTCGACGGGGGACCAGTCGGCCCCGCCGGCGACCGATCGGTAGCGGCCCGGATGCCGACGGTACGGCTGGGATTCTCGCCCGCGCCAGCGCACGTACGCACCGCACGACTGGTCGCGGTGGCCGTGGCGCGTCGGGCTGGAGTACCCGAGGAACTTCTCGACGAGGTACGCCTCGCCGTCGGTGAAGCGTGCTCCCGTGCCGTCGCGCTGCACCAGCTCTACCACCGCAAGGAACTCGTCGACGTCGAGATGACCGACGGCCCCCGCTTCACCGTACGGGTGCACGACCGTGGCCCCGCCGAGTCCCGCGCCGACGCCCTGCCCGATCCCGTCGAACTCGTCGCGCACTCCGAGGACATCGTGACCGCCGAGCCGTTCCCGGCCGCGACGGTCGCGGTCGGCATGGGGCTCGCGCTGCTCACCGGCCTGGTCGACGACCTTGAGGTCACCCCGAGCCCCGACGGCACCGGTACCTCGGTCCGCATGTCCTGGCCCATCGCCTGACCGGCGCCCCACCACCGCATCACTCCGCCGCCGCATCGCTGGCACGATCCGCCCCTCGTACGCCCTGCGCGTCTCGCCGGTGCGCCGCTCGCCCGATCCCACCGCCACGACGCCCGGCCGTGTGATCACGCGCGGACTTACGCCGGCCCTCGTTCGCGTGGCACTTGGATGATCCCGGGCCGTTTCCTGCTACGACGCCCGGCGGCGTAGCCAGACGCGGCCTTGCCTGTGCTCCCGCTCTCGCCCTCCCTTCTCCGCGTTCCCACGTGGCGCTTGCATAATTCCGCGGGGTCTTCCGTCACGACGCTCCGCGGAGTAGCCCGCCGCAGCGCCCCAGATTCCGCGCGGCACTGGGGAGATCCCGAGCCGTCGTCTGCCATGAGGCTCTGCGGAGTGGCCACGTGCGGGCGGCCCCGCGTTCCGCGTGGCAACTGGGAGATCTTGAGCCGTCTTCTGTCATGACGCTCCACGGAGTGGACACGTGCGCACGGCCCCACGTTCCGCGTGGCACGTGGGCATCCCCTGTCATGACGGTCAATGGCGAAGCCCTGTGCGGCTTGACCCGTACTGCGCTCCCGCGGCGCTTGCACGCTCCAGTACGGTCTCCCGCCACGGCGCCCGGTGGAGCAGTCACGTGCGGCTGAACCCGCGCTCCCGCTCCCGTACTTCGTGCGCCGCTCGCGTGATCACGCGTCCTCGCAAGGGTGGAACAAGCCGCACGCGGGTGTGCCTGCGCTTCCGCCCGCCAACTCCTCCGTACTTGCGCGCTCGGAGCGCGTCGTTCGCGCCGGGTCGTACGCAGGTCCACGATGTCGCGCGATCACCTCGCTGGGCAGGAGTACCAGCTGGGCCGGTGCTTCGCGCGGGAGTACCAGATGGGTTTTGGGGCGGGGTTGGCGGGGTCGAGGGGTGAGCGGGGCCGGTGCGGTGGGAGTGGTCGGCATGAATCGCCGACTTCCGGAATGTCGGTGAAAACGTTCTACGGCGTCGGCGCATCGTTCCTGGTGGATGCGGTCGCGCGGGTCGTACGTGTCCGAAGGCGTGGTCACCGAACGGCGAATCCCTTGTCACACAGGGTTTTCCGCCGCCCCATTCGCCTTGATCAACATCGACGGTCACGTATCTGAACGACCGGCCAGGTACGTCCGTAATGCCAATCGTATTAACACAGTGGCATGGCCCACAGTTTCGACCGGGCCACACATGTGAGGATGAGCACGTTGGGCCCGCTAGAGTACGCGGGTCCACTGGCCCGGCCGTCCCGGTCGGACCGGATCTCAGACGCGGTTCAGGAGGACGGATGGACACCACTCTCGCCACTGGCGGCGAGACCTTGTCCCTGAGTGACGTACCCCTGACCGGCTCGAACCTCGTGTACGTGGTCATCGCGGCGGTCATCGCACTCGTCGCACTGGGGTTCGCGGCCGGCCTGGTCAAGTTGGTACTCGCCACGGACCGGGGCACCACGAAGATGCAGGAGATCGCCGGCGCGGTACAGGAAGGCGCGTCCGCCTACCTGACCCGGCAGTTCCGGACGCTCGGCATCTTCGTCGTGGTCGCCCTTGTTCTGTTGCTGGCACTGCCGGTCAGCGAGGGTGGCTGGGGGGTGCGGATCGGCCGGTCCGCCTTCTTCGTGGTCGGGGCCCTGTTCAGCGCGTTCATCGGCTGGGCCGGGATGTCCCTGGCGACCCGCGCGAACCTGCGCGTCGCCGCCGCCGCCCGGAGCAGCCGGGAGGGCGCGATGAAGATCGCGTTCCGTACCGGTGGGGTGGTCGGCTTCATGACGGTCGGCCTGGGCCTGTTCGGCGCCGGCGTCGTCGTCCTCATCTACAAGAGCGAGGCCCCGACGGTACTGGAGGGCTTCGGTTTCGGTGCGGCGCTGCTGGCCATGTTCATGCGGGTCGGCGGCGGCATCTTCACGAAGGCCGCGGACGTCGGCGCGGACCTGGTCGGCAAGGTCGAGCAGGGCATCCCGGAGGACGACCCGCGCAACGCGGCGACCATCGCCGACAACGTGGGCGACAACGTGGGTGACTGCGCGGGCATGGCCGCCGACCTGTTCGAGTCGTACGCGGTGATGCTGGTCGCGGCGCTCATCCTGGGCCGGACCGCGTTCGGTACCGAGGGTCTGGTGTTCCCGCTGATCGTGCCCGCGATCGGCGTGGTCACCGCGATCATCGGGGTGTTCATCACCCGGCTGCGCAAGACCGACAAGTCCGGGATGGCGGCGATCAACCGGGCGTTCTTCGCCTCGGCCGGGATCTCCGCCGTACTGTGCGTCGTCGCCGCCCTGCTGTACCTGCCGGCCACGTTCCACGAGCTGCACGGTGTCGGCCCCGCGATCGCCGCGAACACGCACAACCCCCGGGTCATCGCGATCGTCGCGGTCCTCATCGGCATCGTGCTGGCCGCCCTCATCCAGGTCCTCACCGGGTACTTCACGGAGACGAACCGGCGGCCCGTGCGGGACGTGGCGAAGACGTCGCTGACCGGCCCCGCCACCGTCGTACTCTCCGGCGTGAGCCTGGGCTTCGAGTCCGCGGTGTACTCGGCGATCCTGATCGCCGCCGCGGTGTACGGGGCGTTCCTGCTCGGCGGCGGCAGCATCATCCTGTCGCTGTTCGCGGTGGCGCTCGCCGGCACCGGCCTGCTGACCACGGTCGGCGTCATCGTCGCGATGGACACGTTCGGCCCGATCTCCGACAACGCGCAGGGCATCGCCGAGATGTCCGGCGACGTCGAGGGCGAGGGCGCGCAGATCCTGACCGAACTCGACGCCGTCGGCAACACCACGAAGGCGATCACCAAGGGCATCGCGATCGCCACCGCCGTACTCGCGGCGACCGCGCTGTTCGGTTCGTTCACCGACACGGTGACGAACGCGGCGAAGGACAGCATGAAGGGCCTCGGCACGCTGGATCTCCAGCAGTACACGGGGATCCTGAACGTGGCGAACCCGCGCAACCTGGTGGGGCTCATCATCGGCGCCGCGGTGGTGTTCCTGTTCTCCATGCTGGCGATCAACGCGGTGTCCCGGTCCGCCGGCGCCGTCGTCTTCGAGGTACGCCGGCAGTTCCGGGACTTCCCCGGGATCATGGACGGCACCCAGCGCCCCGAGTACGGGAAGGTCGTGGACATCTGCACCCGGGACGCGCAGCGTGAGCTGATCACGCCGGGCATCCTGGCGATCTTCGCGCCGATCGTGGTCGGGTTCGGGCTGGGCGTCGGCGCGCTCGGGGCGTACCTGGCGGGCGCGATCGCCACGGGCATCCTGATGGCGATCTTCCTGGCCAACTCGGGCGGCGCCTGGGACAACGCCAAGAAGCTCGTCGAGGACGGCGTACACGGCGGCAAGGGTTCCGAGGCGCACGCGGCGACGGTCATCGGCGACACGATCGGCGACCCGTTCAAGGACACCGCCGGGCCGGCGATCAACCCGCTGATCAAGGTGATGAACCTGGTCTCGCTGCTGATCGCGCCGGCCGTCGTGATGTTCTCCATCGGTACCGACGCGAACACCGCCGTACGGCTCGCGATCGCGCTGGTGGCCCTCGCCATCATCGTGGCCGCGATGGTCGTCGCGAAGCGCCGCACCATCACCGTCGGCGAGTCCAACGGCGACGCCGCCACCAAGGAGACCGCCGAGGTCTCCGCCTGACACCGACGGCCGCGGCGACCCGCTCGCCGCGGCCGCTGGGCTGCACGGGCCCCCGTGGACCGGTTACCGTTCCGGTCCATGGGGGCTCTCGTCCGTTCCGGCACCGGTACGCCGGCCGCGCTCGCCGCGGTCACGGTGCTCGCCGCCGCCGCGCTGGTCGGCTGCGGCTCGTCCGGAGTACCGCCGAAGACCTGGGCGAAACGCGTCTGCCAGGCCGTCAAACCGTGGAGCGCCACGATCAACGACCTCACCGGGCGTACCCAGCGGGAGATGCAGGACGTCACCACGCCCGACGCCGCGAAGGTCAGCATCGTCAACCTGCTCGACGCCGAGGCCAAGGCCAGCGACCGGGCACGGGACAAGCTGCTCGCCGCCGGGGTACCCGACGTCGACGACGGCAAGAAGATCGCCGGCGAGTTCTCCGCCGCGCTCGGCTCCGCGCGCGACGCGTACACGACGGCCCGCAACAGCATCAGCACACTGCCCACCGACGACTCGTCCGCGTTCTACCGCGGCGTCACCACCGCCATCGACAAGCTCAACAAGCAGTACGACGCCGGCGCGCTCGACACCGACAAGGTGCGCTCGGAGCAACTCCAGCAGGCGTTCGACGAGGTACCGGAGTGCCGGTGAGCACCGACCCGGAACCGCTGTTCCCGCTGCCCGAGCCGCCGCCCGAGCCACCCGAGCGACCCGCCCGACCCCGCCGCCGCCGTACGTCACCCGCCCAGGCGTCCCTGTTCTCCGCCGTACTCGCCGAACCCCGCCCCACCGACGTCGCCGGCGTCCTCGCCGGAGCCGGCCAGGTCGTACGCATGGGCGGCACCGCCCGCATCTCCGTCGTCGTCACCGACGAATGGCGCGCCGCCGCCCTCCTCGCCGCCTTCGACGAACGCGGACTCGCCGGCAGCCGCGTACCCACCGTCGACGACCACATCGGCGTACGCACCGCGTTCTGCGCCGCACTCGCCCCCGTCGCCGACGCGTGGCTGCACGGCACCGTCACCCGGCCACCGACCGGATTCCGCGCCGACGGACTCGTACTCCGGCTCTGGGCGCTCGCCGGCGGACGCCGCGACCGCCTCGGGTACCTCCTGCCGCTGCCCTCCGCCGAATCAGCGTGGCAGCCGCTGCGGACCGCCCTCCGCGTCGCCGGATTCGACGCCGAACTGCTGACCAGCGGGCCCGCGCTGCGGATCGTGGGGCGCGGGCAGCTGGCGACGCTCGCGGACGTACTGGGGCCGGTGGCGCCCGGTGCGGGGGACGGTGCGTGGCCGGCGTGAGGGGGCGTCGGATCTTCTGGGCGGCGTGACGGGTCGCGTTGGACGCGGCGAGGCGAATCGGTCGCACCAGTTTTTGTTCAATTGTTCAACTGTCTCATTGTTGAACAATTGAACAGTTGAACAATGAGACAATTGAACAAGATCGCGTAGCGTCGCCAAACCCTCCCGTCCCGTACTCAACTCGCGGCTTCCACGTGATCTCTGTTCCCCCGAGGCGCTACGCTCGATTGCGTCGTATGTCGCCGACTGTCGGGAGACGGCGTGGCTGTCCGGCTCGACCATCCGGTGTTGGCTGTGCTGCGCGACCGGCTGGCCCGCGGTGACCGCGCGGACGGCTGGCGGGTGGGTCTGGCGATCCAGGGTGGCGGCATGCGTGGCGTGTTGTCGGGGGCGATGCTGACCGCGTTGGAGGATCTGGGTTTCGGCGCGGTGTTCGACGGTGTGTACGGGGCGTCGTCGGGTGCCCTGAACGGCGCGTACTTCCTGTCGGGTGGTTCGTGGCGCAACCTCGCCGCGTACTACGACGATCTGACGCGGCCGGAGTTCCTGTCGCCGTGGCGGCTGCGGTCGGGGGCGATGGATCTCGACTGGGCGCTGGACGAGGTGTTGTACCGGAGCAAGCCGTTGGATTTCGCCGCCGTGCTGGGTTCGGACACGCCGCTGCACGTCGCGGTGACGCGCCTGGACCCACCGGGTACGGAGCTGCGCCACGGCTTCGCGGACGATCGCGAGCTGGTCGGCGCGTTGCGGGCGAGCGCGTGGCTGCCGGTGGTGTCGCGGGGCACGGCGGACTGCGGGGGCCGGGCGGTCGACGGCGCGATGCTGACCGTCCATCCGTACCGGCTGGCGGTGCGCGACGGCTGCACGCACGTACTCTCGCTCAGCACTCGCCGTCCCGGCCCCGTGACCGGCCCGTACGCGCCGGCCGAGTTGGCCGTGACGGCCGTGCTGCGCCTGCTCGGGCCGGGGCTCGTGGGCCCGCGGCGCCGCGCGGTCCGGGAGTACGGCGGGGACGTGGCGATGCTGGCGGAGCAGGCCGGGCGACCGACCGGCCCGCCGTACCTGCTGGATGTGGCGCCGCCGGTCGGTGTGCCGCCGTTCGAGCGGAGTTCGGCGCGGCTGATCGTCGCCGCCCGCCACTCGTACGAGGCGGCGTTCCGGTTGCTGTCCGGCCGCACCGGCGACGGTTTCGTGACGGTCCCCCGTTTCACCCCCGTCGACCGCCCCATCGCGTACTCCCGGCGCACGGTGCCCGCCGCCGACCCCCCGTACGACGACGGCCGGCCCGCGATCCCGTGCGCCACCGGCACATCCGCCGCCAACGGCCCACCCGCGACCAGCGCACGTAACGCCGGCTCGGCAAGTAACAAGACACCCGGAAGCGGCGCCGCGTCACGAAGTGTCGGTCGTCCGGGAAGCAACGGCGCACCGGGAATCGGTGCCGGGTCGGCGAGCACCAACACACCCGAAAGCGGCGCCGCACCGGGAAACGGCAGCGGGCCGGCAAGCAGCGGCGGACCGGAAGGCGGCGGGCCGGGAAGCGGCGGCACAACGGGCAGCGGCGCCGGGCCAGGGAGTAGTGGCGAGCCGCAGGGTGACGGTGGACGGGGAAGCGGCGCCGCAACGGGATTCGGCGGGCCGGGACGTGTTGCCACGCCGGGGAACGGTGGGCCGGGGAGCGGTACCGGGACGGTCGGGCGAAGGGGGGCGGGGGATGGTGCCGAGACTGGCGAGGGTCAACCTGACGGTGCTGCTGTCGAAGCTTCCTGAGTCGCCGCCGGCGTTGTCCGGTTGGGGTTCCGCGTCGGTGGTGGCGTGGCGTGCGTTGCTGCGGTCGGTGCCGACGGACCGCCGGGCGTTCGAGGCGAGGTACGAGGCGAGTTGGGACGACACGCTCGCGGCGCTGTCGGCGTGGTGCCGGGCCCCGCACGCGCCGCGGCACGCCAGGCTGTACGGGCGGCTTGCGGTGCTGTTGTTGACGATGCTGTCGTTGGACCATTCGCAGCGGTACCGGTCGGGTCGGCGGGGCGAGTCGGGGCAGCACGACTGCGACGAGTTGTGCCGGCCGTTGCTGCGCGCCCCGCACGTACGGGCGGCGCTGATGGAGCTGTACGCGCCGGGTGAGGATCCGGACGCGGAGCGGGAGTGGGCGGGGATCGATCCGGCGACGTTGACGTTCCACCGGCACGGGACGACGTCGTTCATCGTGACGGGCCGCAGCCGCGGGGTGAGCCAGGGTGCGCGGCGCCGGTTCGCGTTGAAGTGCCTGCTGCTGCCGTACCTGGAGATTCCGACGATCGAGCGGGCGACCCGGGGGTACGCGGCGCGGTACCGGCGGGAGGATTCGGGGCTCACGCATCTGGTGCGGTTGTGGGCGTCGGCGGAGAGCTGGATCCTGATGGACTTCGCCCCGGGCCGCACGTTGGCGGAGCGGTTGGCGGCCGAGCCGGCCGCGCGCCCGGGCCGCCGGCTGCGCCTGGATCTGTTGGAGCGGTACGGTTCGGCGCTGTTCACCGCGCTGTCCGAGCTGGAGCGGGTGGGTCTGCGGCACCAGGACCTGTCGCCGTCGAACATCGTGGTGGCCGACGCCGAGGACGGCACGCTCACGATGACCCTGCTCGACCTGGGCGCGAACTACCTGTACAGCCAGTCGCTGCCGGGCGAGGCGGGCCCCGACCTGGCGTACGTGGCGCCGGAGGTGCGGCACGACGGCCCGGCCGACCGCACCGACCTGTACTCGCTGGGGCAGTTGCTGGTGACGTTGGGCACGGGCGCGCCGGCCGAGGGCGGGATCGTGCCGGACGACTTCTACGCCGAGACGCCGCTGATGGCGCGGTTCCTGGAGGACCTGCTGGACGCGTCGCCGGCGCGGCGGCTGCTGCTGTTCCGCCCCGAACCCGACCGCCCGCTGTACGCGCAGCTCAGCCGCCGGTTCACCGAGGAACTGCGGGCGCTGCGCGCGGCGTACGCGGAGCGGGTGCAGCCGGCGGGCGCGGACCTGCGCGGCAACCTGCGCGGGCTGCTGCTGCCGTTCTCGGGCGCGCCGGGCCGGCAGTGGCGGCTGCGCAAGGTACGCCGTAGCCAGGAGTCATACACGACGGGGCGGCTCGGGTGGCTGCTGATGTGGTCGCTGCTGTCGGCGGTGCTGTTCTACCTGGCCGGCCTGCTCGTCGTCACGTACGCCCTGCGTGAGCTGGGGTTGGACTTCGGCGGGCCGCTGCTGTCGGTCGCCCAGCGCGCCACCGGCGCCGGCCCGGACCGGATCCCGGTACTCGACGCGGTGCGCGCGCCCGACTACCCGGCGCCGGATCCGGCGCACAACCTGCTGATGTTGGCGGTGGCGTTCAGCTTCGTCCTGGTCTGCGCCAAGTACTACCAGGGGTTGTTCGCGGGGCTGACGCCGCTGCTGGGCCGCCGGACGGGCCGGTCGTCGGTGTCGGCGGTGGCCGCCGAGGTGGCGATGCGGGCGACGGTGGTGGGGTCGCCGCTGGCGATCGCGCTGCCGGTGATCGTGCAGCGCCGCTGGTGGCTGATCGCCGTCGCGGCCGGCATGACCCTGGTGATGGTCTGCAACGTCCTCGTCTCCGCGTACGCCCGGGGCGCGCTGCGGGCCGCCCGCGCCGCCGGCCTGTCGACGGTCCCGGACACGGTGCCCGGGGTCGACCGGTACTCGTCGTGGCTGGCCGGCAACCTGCTCTACGCGTTCGTCCTCTGGCTGCTCACCCCGCTCCTGTACTTCGGGGTCCTCGCCGACACCCCGGTGTACATGGTGGTGGTGATCCTGGGCAACATTCCGCAGATGTACCTGGTCAAGTGCGGGATCGAGGCGGTCGGGATCCGGGTGGGGCTGGGCCGGGCGTGCCTGGCGGCGGAGCGGCTGGCCGCTATTCCCACCCCGGTACCGGCGCAGCGCCAGGACGATCGTCCGGTTTCGGTGGATGTGGCCGCACCGGTGGGCACCGGCCCTGCCGACTGACGGTGCTATGACCAGTACGCGAACTATGTCCCTGCACGCGTGTCCCGCGCAACCCGCTGGCGAGCGGCGCGTTACGTTTGACAACCTGTGGACACACCACCGAGTGGCGCTGTGTCATCCTGTCCCACTGGCGGCTGGACGTCGCCCGCGCGTCACCTGATCGTCTGACTGGAGTACCGTGCCGCGATCCGAGAGCACCACCCGGCTGGTCATCGTCGAGTCCCCGGCGAAGGCCAAGACCATCTCGGGCTACCTCGGCCCGGGATACGTCGTGGAAGCCAGTGTCGGGCACATCCGCGACCTGCCCAAGGACGCGAAGGAGGTGCCCGAGAAGTACAAGGGCACGTCCACCGCGAAGTACGGGGTGGACATCGACCACGACTTCGCCCCGCTGTACGTGGTGAGTCCGGACCGCAAGGCGCAGGTCGCCCGGCTCAAGGCGCTGCTCAAGGACGCCGACGAGCTCTACCTCGCGACGGACGAGGACCGCGAGGGCGAGGCCATCGCCTGGCACCTGGAGCAGCTGCTCAAGCCGAAGGTGCCGGTCCGGCGGATGGTGTTCCACGAGATCACCAAGCCGGCCATCGAGGCCGCGGTGTCCAGCCCGCGCGAGATCAACCAGTCCCTCGTCGACGCGTACGAGGCGCGCCGCATCCTCGACCGGCTGTACGGGTACGACGTCAGCCCGGTGCTGTGGAAGAAGATCATGCCGAAGCTGTCGGCGGGTCGGGTGCAGTCCGTGGCGACGCGGATCGTGGTCGAGCGGGAGCGGCAGCGGATGGCGTTCCACGCCGCCGACTACTGGGACGTCCAGGCCACCCTCGCGGTCCGGGCCGCGGAGGCCGCGCGGGACGCGGGCGGGCAGCGCACGTTCACCGCGAACCTGATCGCGCTGGACGGCGACCGGATCGCGACCGGCCGCGACTTCGACCCGGCGACCGGCCGGGTGCGGCCCAACTCGGGTGTCATCCACCTCGACGAGCAGGGCGCGCGCGGTCTCGCCGCCCGGCTCGACGGCCGCGAGTTCACGGTCACCCGGGTCGAGGAGAAGCCGTACCGGCGCCGGCCGTACGCGCCGTTCATGACCTCGACGCTCCAGCAGGAGGCGTCGCGCAAGCTGCGGTTCTCGTCGGACACCACGATGAAGGTCGCCCAGCGGCTGTACGAGAACGGCTACATCACGTACATGCGTACCGACTCGACGACGCTGTCGGACACCGCGCTCACCGCGGCCCGCCAGCAGGTCCGCGAGCTGTACGGGGACCGTTACGTGCCGGCCGAGCCCCGGCAGTACACGCGCAAGGTAAAGAACGCGCAGGAGGCGCACGAGGCGATCCGTCCGTCCGGCGAGACGTTCCGTACGCCGGGCGCGGTGGCGAAGCAGCTCTCCGCCGACGAGTACAAGCTGTACGAGCTGATCTGGCGGCGCACGATCGCGTCGCAGATGATCGACGCGGTCGGCAACTCGGTGTCGGTGCGGGTGTCCGCCACCTCCACCACCAACGAGCGGTGCGACTTCGGCGCCAGCGGCCGGACGATCACCGAGCCCGGCTTCCTCCGGGCGTACGTGGAGTCGACGGACGACGAGACCGCCGAGGCCGAGGACGCCGAGCGCCGCCTGCCGAACCTGACCCGCGACCAGCTGCTCGACGCCGACCGGCTGGAGGCGTCCGGGCACACCACGCAGCCGCCCGCGCGCTACACCGAGGCGTCGCTGGTGAAGGCGCTGGAGGAGCTGGGCATCGGCCGCCCGTCGACGTACGCGTCGATCATGCAGACGATCCAACGCCGGGGGTACGTGTTCAAGCGCGGCCAGGCGCTCGTGCCGTCGTTCGTGGCGTTCGCCGTGGTGCAGCTCCTGGAGCGGCACTTCGCCCGGCTGGTCGACTACGACTTCACCGCCGGCCTGGAAGGCGAGCTGGACGAGATCACCGCCGGTCAGGTACAGACGCTCGCGTTCCTGCGCAGCTTCTACTTCGGCGACGCGAGCGGCGCGGAGGGCTCGGTGGCCGCGGCCGGCGGGCTGAAGCGGATGGCCACCGACCAGCTCTCCGAGATCGACGCGCGGGGCATCAACTCGATCCCGCTGTTCGACGACGACGAGGGCCGGCACGTGGTGGTCCGCGTCGGCCGGTACGGGCCGTACCTGGAGCGGCGCGCCCCGGGTGACGAGGACGCCGCACCCGACCCGGACGGCCCGCGCCGCAACGTGTCCGTACCGCCGGACACGGTGCCGGACGAGCTGACACCGGAGAAGGTGGAGGAGCTGTTCACCAGCAACTCCAACGCGCGCGAGCTGGGCACCGACCCGGCGACCGGCGAGCCGGTGATGCTGAAGTCGGGCCGCTTCGGGCCGTACGTGTCGTCCGGCGAGAAGAACGCGTCGCTGTTCGGCTCGCAGTCGATGGAGACGCTGACCCTGGAGGACGCGCTCAAGCTGCTCACCCTGCCGCGCGTGGTCGGCGCCGCGCCGGACGGCGAGGAGATCACCGCGCAGAACGGCCGGTACGGGCCGTACATCAAGAAGGGCACCGACTCGCGGTCGCTGGACGCCGAGGAGCGGATCTTCACGATCACCCTCGACGAGGCGTTGAAGCTGCTCGCGGAGCCGAAGCAGCGCGGTCGCCGCGCCGCCAAGGAGCCCCTGCGTACGCTCGGGGACGACCCGGTGACCGGGAAGCCGATCGTCGTCAAGGACGGCCGCTTCGGGCTGTACGTGACCGACGGCGAGACGAACCGTACGCTGCCGCGCAGCGACACGGTCGAGTCGGTCACCCTCGACCGGGCGGCCGAGCTGCTGGCCGACAAGCGGGCGCAGGGCCCGGCGCCGCGCAAGAAGGCGGCGGCGAAGAAGGCGCCCGCGAAGAAGGCCACGGCCAAGAAGGCGGCCGCCAAGTCGACGGCGAAGAAGGCCACGGCGAAGAAGGCGGCGACGAAGAAGACCGCCGCCACGAAGACGGCCGCGAAGAAGGCGGCGCCGAAGAAGTCCACGGCAGACGGCTGACCTGGTGCCGGACCGCGACGACCTCGCCGCGGTCCTCTCCCGGTACGACGTGGCCACCGCGTACCGGGTTGCCGTCGTGGACCTGCCGGTCCCGCACCGGATCCACGGCGACGCGCGGTGACCGGGCCGCATTCGCTGGCCCGGCCGAGGCGGAGGCGTTCGACCGGGCGGTGACCGACCTCGGCACGCCGTACTCGACCGCCGCCGTGACCTGGCCCGTCTGTGATCACCGCCCGGGCCGATGAGATCCGGCGGCGCCCGTCGTCCATGCTCGTGACGTACGACGACGGAAGGGTTGGGCGGATGGGAATCGTGGACCTCGGGCCGGTCGCCGGCCAGGTGCGGGACGTCACGCTGGGGCTGGCCGACGAGCAGCTCGACGGCGTGACCCCCTGCGACGGGTACGCGGTGCGCGACGTGCTGGCGCACGTACTCGGGTTGAGCGTGGCGTTCCGCGGCGCGGCGGAGAAGGCGGACGGTGCGGCGCAGAACGCGGCGCCGACGAAGGCGGAGCTGCCGGCCGACTGGCGCGAGCGGCTGCCCGGCCTGCTCGACGACCTGGCCGAGGCGTGGCGCACGCCGGACGCGTGGGACGGCATGACCCGGGTCGGCGGCGTCGACCTGCCGGGGTCTGCGGCGGGCGCGGTCGCCGCCAACGAACTGGTCCTGCACGGCTGGGATCTGGCCCGTGCCGTCGGCGCCCGGTACGAGCCGGACGGGGCCGCGGTGCACACCGCGTACGGGTTCGCCTCGTCGGTGGCGGAGAGTACCGGGGGGAAGGGGCAGGACGGGCTGTTCGGCCCGGCGGTCGCGGTGCCGGAGGACGCGCCGCTGTTCGACCGGCTCCTCGGCCTCAGCGGCCGTACGCCGACCTGGACGCCCTGACCGGCGACCCGCCGGCGACCCCGTACCGGAGAGGTGCGGCGGGGTTGTCGGCGGGGCCGTGCCGACCCCTCCTGGCGTGCGACGATACGACGGAGTGATCGGAGGGGCGCCATGCGACTCGGCCTGCACTACTGGACGTACTCGACCCCGGCGGAGGCGGCGCAGATAGCGCCGACCCTGGCCGAGACGGCGCGGATCGCCGAGGACGCGGGCGTCTCCTCGTTCACGGTGATGGACCACTACTTCCAGATGGAGCACCGGGGCACGGCCGACGAGCCGATGCTGGAGGCCTACACCACCCTCGGGTACGTGGCGGGGCTGACCCGGCGGATGACGCTGGGCGTGCTGGTCACAGGCGTGATGTACCGGCATCCGGGGTTGCTCGCGAAGATCGTCACCACGCTGGACGTGCTGTCGGGCGGCCGGGCCCGGCTCGGCATCGGCGCCTCCTGGTACGAGCGGGAGCAGCGTGGCCTGGGCGTCCCGGTGGTACCGGTGGCCGAGCGGTTCGAGCGGCTGGAGGAGACGCTCCGGATCTGCCTGCAGATGTGGAGCGCCGACGACGGCCCCTTCCGCGGCCGGTACTACGACCTCGACGAGACGCTGTGCGTACCGGCGCCGCTGACGCGGCCGCATCCGCCGATCCTGGTCGGTGGCGGCGGCGAGAAGAAGACGCTGCTGCTCGCCGCGCGGTACGCGGACGCCTGCAACCTGTTCGCGACGACTCCGGACGAGGTCGCGCACAAGCTCGACGTGCTGCGCCGGCACTGCGCCGACGAGGGCCGCGACTACGACGCGATCACCAAGACCGTCCTGTACACGGGGCCGGTGCTGGACGCGCCGGACACCTTCCTCGCCGACGCGGAGACGTACGCGGGGCTGGGGATCGGTGAGCTGGAGGTGATGCCGGACCGGCATCCGGTGCGGTTCGCCGAGTCGCTCGCGAGCACGATCCTGCCGCGCCTGGCCGCCGTCGGTTGACGGTCCCGCGCCGGCCCGCGGGTTGTGCCGGCATGCCACGGTCGTAGCGCCGCAGCCGGGTCCGCCGGGTGCGGCGCGGCGGTTCTCGATCGGCGGGTGGCCGGCCCGCGGGAGGGCGACATGGGGCGTCGGACCGGGTACGTGGTCGGCTGTCTCGTGGCCGTACTGGCCGTGGCCGCGCTGGGCCTGGCGCGGTCGGGGCGGTCGGGTGCCGAGCCGGTCGGCTCGGGCGCCGTGGACATGGCGGTGACCGCGAACGATCCGACCGTCGAGGCGACCGGCCCGGGCGACGGTACGGCGGATCTCGTCGTCTCCGTCCGCAACACCGGTGACGTACGGCAGGAGCGCGTGACGGTGGTCGTCCTGCCGCCGGCGACGGGGCGGCTGACCGGTGCGTACCGGGCGGACGGCATCGAGGAGTGCGTGCCGACCATGTCGGACGGCCGTTCCGGACTGGCCTGTCAGGTACGTGACCGCGGGCCGGGCCGTGCCGAGTCCGTCCACTTCGAGCTGACCGTACGGGTGCCGCTGGCGGTGGACGCGCAGGCCGGCACGGTGGCGCTGCGCGGGCTGTCCGGCCCGGCCGAGCATCCGGAGGACACCGCCGTCGACTTCCTGACGTACGCGCCGGGTGCGACGACCGCGCGCCGCGTCGACTTCCGGATACGCGGCAGCCGGGCGACGCTCGCCCGCGGCGACGGCGGCCGGTACGAGGGGAGCGAGACGGTCACCGTGGACAACCGTGGCGCGACCCCGGTGGACCGGGTGGTCCTGGAGGTCACGCCGCCGCGCGGGGTACGTCTCGGCATGCCGTTCGGTGACCTCGCCACGAACTGCGCGCGGCACGGCAGCCGGGACCGGCCGTCCGGGCTGCGCTGCGACATCCCGCTCGGTCGGCCGGGCTCGCGCGGCCAGTTCACGTTCCCGCTGTGGGCGGACGCCCCGCGCGTCGACGGTACGCAGGGGGTCGTGGACCTGGTGCCGCTGCGGGCGCACACCCGGCTGGACGAGCCGGGGCCGCACTGGACGCGCGTCGCGTTCGTCACCGCGTTCACGGTGCCGCCGACGCCGAGCGCCACGCCCAGCCGGTCACCGAGCCGCCCACCGGCCGCCCGTCGTACGGCCGCGGCGCCGGACCGTCCCGTCACCGGAGCCGGTACCGCGCTGGTCGTGGGTGTCGTGGCCCTGCTCGCCGGCAGCACCGCGGTCGTCGTCGTACGCCGTCGGCGTGCCCGCCCGCCGACGACGTGACGCGCGCTCAGTCGCCGAAGACCTGACGGGTGTACTCGTTGGCGAACACCCGGTCCGGGTCCAGCCGGTCCCGTACGGCCAGGAAGTCGTCGAACCGGGGGTACGTGGCCCGCAGCGAGTCGGCGTCCCGCCAGTGCATCTTGCCCCAGTGCGGTCGCCCGTCCACGTCGCGCATGACCGCCTCGACCCCCCGGAAGTACGGCTCATACGGCATGCCGACGTACTGGTGGACCGCGACGTACGCGGTGTCGCGGCCGTGCGCGGTGGACAGCCACAGGTCGTCGGCCGCCGCGACACGTACCTCGACGGGGAAGGCGACGGGCACGCCACAGGTGTCGACCACCCGCCGCAGCCCGGCGAACGCGTCGCCGAGCGCGGCCCGCGGCACCGCGTACTCCATCTCGACGAAGCGGACCCGGCGCGGCGTGCAGAACACCCGGTCGGAACGGTCCGCGTAGGTGCGGGCGCCGAGCGCGTGCGCGGAGAAGCCGTTGAGCCGCGGCACCAGCGCCGGCGCGCGGCGGGCGAGCCGGCACGCCACCGAGAACACCGTGTTCGACAGCAGTTCGTCGTCCAGGTACGCCCGCCAGCGGGGCAGCGGGTCCGGCGCGTCGGCCCGGTTGTTCCGCTTCACCAGACACCGCTCGGTGTACGGGAACCAGTAGAACTCGACGTGGTCGTTCTCCGCCGCCATGTCGTCCACAGTGGACAGTACGGCGGGCAGCGGCATCGGGCGCTCGTCCGCGCGGAGCGTGAACGCGTCCACGCAGGCCAGCTCCACCTCCGTCAGTACGCCGACGGCACCCACCCCGAGCCGCGCCGCCTCGTACTCCTCGGGGTGCTCGGTGGGGGAGCAGTGCAGCACCTCGCCGGTGCCCGTGACCAGCGTCAGGCCGGCGACGAACGTGGCCAGCCCGCCCAGCCGCGCACCGGTGCCGTGCGTACCGGTGGAGACGGCGCCGGCGACGGTCTGCCGGTCGATGTCGCCCAGGTTCGGCAGGGCCAGGTCGGCGGCGGCGAGCACCTGGTTGAGCAGGTACAGCGGCATGCCGGCGGGGACGGTGACGCGGCGGGCGTCCTTGTCGACGGTGAACGGTCCCGCGTGTCCGGCCGGCTCCAGGCGGGTGCCGTCGGTGAGCGCGGCGCCGGTGAACGAGTGGCCGGCGCCGACCGGTTTGAGCGTGCCGCCCGCCGCGCGGACCGCGCCGACCAGCTCGGCGACCTCGGCCGCCGTCTTCGGTCGGGCGACGGCGGCGGCGACGCCCCGCCGGTTGCCCGCCCAGTTCGCCCAGCGGGGGTCGGACATCGCACCTCCTCCGGAGACGCCTACCGGAACATGATGGTGCGCCGTGCCCGCCGCCGCCATGCCCCGGCGTACCGTGCCGCCCGCGCTCCCGTTCATCCGATGTGAATACTCCTCATGTACGCCACGCGTCAACGGCTCCACGCTGGTGAACGACCCGATCGGGCATGATGGTGGGCGGAGCGAGGGGGCGATGCGGTGGCAGGCGGGCAGCGGGCGGCGACCCGGCGAAGCGGTGCACCCCTGCGCCGGGTACCGGTACAGGAGCGCAGCGCCGCCCGGGTGCAGCGGATGCTCGACGCCTGCGCCGACCTCGTCGACGAGCTGGGGTACGACGGGCTCACGACCACGCTGCTCGCCGAGCGTGCCGGCGTCGCGATCGGCTCGGTCTACCAGTTCTTCCCGGACAAGCGGGCGGTCGTCCAGGCGCTGACCCTGCGCAACCTGGAGACGTACCTGGGGCGGATCGGGCACCGGTTCGGCGAGGGCGGCTTCACGCACTGGTGGGACGGCGTCGACGCGGTCATCGACGAGTACGTGACGATGCAGCGGCACACGCCCGGCTTCCGCGGCCTGCACTTCGGCGACATCGTCGACGTACACCTGCTCGACCCGGAGCTGGACAACAACGCGGTGATCGTCCGCGAGCTGCGCGACCTGCTGGTCCGCCAGTTCGAGCTGACGGCCGACGAACGGTTGGACTTCGCCCTCACGGTCGCCGTGGAGACCGGCGACGCGCTGATCAAGCTGGCGTTCCGCCGCGCGCCGGACGGCGACCCCGGGGTCATCGCCGAGGCCAAGACCCTGATCCGCCAGTACCTCTCGGGGTACGTGCGCGACTGACGCGGGTCAGAGGAACGCCTTCCCCTCGCCGCGGTACGTCGGCACGGTGTCGACGACGCGGTCCCCGTCGACCAGGTGCAGCTCGGTGACGTGGTCGGCGAGTTCGCCCGCCTTCGCGTGCCGGAACCAGACCCGGTCCCCGACGTCCAGGTGGTCGGCCGCCGGCCCGGCCAGCGGTGTCTGCACCTCGCCCGCCCCCTCGGAACCGAGCAGCCGCAGGCCGACCGGCAACGTGGGCCGCGGCAACCGGTCCCGCCCCGGTACGCCGGAGGCCACCCAACCGCCGCCGGCGACCGTGACGACACCCCGCGCCGGCCGGCGTACGACGGGGAGGGCGAACCAGGCGGCGGGGCGCGGACGCCACGCCGAGTAGCCGTCGAACGTGGCCGGACCGTACAGGCCGGAGCCGGCGGCGACCTCGGTGACCGCAGCCTCGGCCGCGGTGCTGTGCACGCTGCCGGTACCGCCACCGTTCACGAACTCCAGCTCGGTGACCGCGCGTACGGCGGCGACCGCGGCGGCCCGGCGGTCCCGCAGCTCGGCGGCCGAGTACCGCTGCATGAGGCGGATGGCGGCCCCGTACAGCGGGCGGCCGGCGGGACGGTCCTGGAGCCCGGCGATCTGCGCCTCGTACGCCATCAGGCCGACGAGCCGGAACCCGGGCCGGGCCACGACGGCGCGGGCGGCGGTGGCCAGCTGCGCCGGCGTGTGCAGCGGTGACCGCCGTACGCCGAGGTGCAGGCCGAGCGGCCGCCAGGACGCGTCGAGTTCCAGGCAGACCCGGACGGGCGGACGGTCGGCCGGCAGTACGGCGTCGATCAGGTCGAGCTGGTCGGCCGAGTCGACCAGCACCGTCACCCGGGCGGCCAGCTCCGGGTCGCGCAGCGCGCCGATCGCCCCCCGGTCCGCACTCGGGTACGCGCACAGCACGTCCGGATGCGTACGCGCCAGCCACGCAGCCTCGGCGAGCGTGAACGCCATGACCCCGGCGTACCCGGGCTCGGTGAGGGCCTTGTCGATCAGGGTGCGGCAGCGGACCGACTTGCTGGCGACGCGGATGGGGCGGCCGGCGGCCCGGGCCCGCAGCGCGGCGGCGTTGGCCCGGAACGCGGCGAGGTCGACCACGGCGAACGGGGGGTCGAGGTCGGCGGTGGCGGCGTCGAGGCGCGCCCGCAGCTGGGGCGCCGGTTCGCCCGCCGCGCGCGGTGCCTGCACGTCGGGACCTCGGTGGCCGGTCATGGCTGTAACCTAGCCCGCGCGCACGGCAAACGCGAACAGGACTCACAAAGTCGGCCACGTCCCAGTCGTACGGTGCGGTGCGGATGGCCGTCCGGCCCCGCGGATACAGTGGAATGCACTCACGGACGGGGGGAGACTGCCATCGCCACGCATCCCGCGGACGACGAACGCGCGGCCAGCACGACCGGGCAGGCGGATCTGTCGGGCATCGCCGAGTTGAAGGCAGTACTCCGGTTCCGGGCGTTTCGCCGGTTGTGGATCGTGCTCGGCTTCTCCTCCATCGGTGACTGGCTCGGCATCCTCGCCACCGGCACGTTCGCGTCCAGCCTGTTCAAGAACCCGGTCGCGCAGGGCGCCGCGTTCTCCGGCACGATCGTCGTCCGGCTGATCCCCGCCCTCGTACTCGGGCCGATCGCCGGCGTGTTCGCCGACCGCTTCGACCGGCGACGGACCATGGTCGTCTGCGACGCCGCCCGCTTCGTGCTGTACGCGTCGATCCCGATCGTCGGCACGTTCGCCACCACGGTGATGACCGCGACCTGGGCCGCGATCGCCACGTTCCTGATCGAGACCTGCCAGATGATGTGGGCGCCGGCCAAGGAGGCCTCGGTGCCCAACCTGGTACCGAAGGCGCGGCTGGAGAAGGCCAACCAGCTCGGCATGGCCACCACGTACGGGGTGACGCCGATCCTCGCCGGCCTCGTACTGGCCCTGCTCAACTGGTTGATCGGCGCGATGGGCTTCGGCTCGTCGTACAAGGTGGCGCTGTTCCTCAACGCGCTGACGTACGCGGCGACCGCGCTCATGGTGTGGTTCGGCATCCGGGAGATCTCCGGGCGGCGCGACAAGGCGCCGGAGAAGGCCGACCAGGGCATGTTCCGGCAGTTCGTCGACGGCTGGCGGTACATCGCGCGTTTCCCGTTCGCCCGCGGTCTGGTACTCGGCATCTTCGGCGCGTTCGCCGCGGCCGGCGTGGTCGTCGGTACCGGCCGGTTCTACGCCAAGTCCCTCGGCGGCGGCGACGCCAGCTTCTTCCTGCTGTTCGCGTTGCTGTTCGTCGGCCTCGGCATCGGCATCACCGCCGGACCGAAGCTGGTCGGCGCGCTGTCCCGGCGCCGCTGGTTCGGCCTGTCGATCATCCTCGCCACCGGCGCCGTCGGCCTGCTCGCGCTCGCCCCGCACCTGATGATCGCGTGCCTGCTGACCGTCGTGGTCGGCGCCGGCGCCGGCATGGCGTTCCTCAACGGCATCACCCTGCTGGGCGCCGAGATCGACGACGCCATGCGCGGCCGGGTGTACTCGTTCATCCAGGTGTCCGTGCAGGGCGTGCTGCTGCTGACGCTGTCGCTGTCCAGCGTGCTCGTCGGCATCGGCTCGTCCCGGCACATCGGGCCGATCTCGATCAGTTCCACCCGCATCCTGCTGCTGGCCGCCGGTGTCGTCGGCGTCTTCGCCGGGTACGCGGCGCTCAAGCAGATGGACGACAAGCGCGGCGTACCGCTGCTGCCCGACATCTGGTCGTCGATCCGCGGGCGCCCGCTCGGCCGCCCGGTGCCGCACCCCGGCCCCGGCGTGTTCGTGGTGTTCGAGGGCGGCGAGGGCGCCGGCAAGTCCACCCAGGTGATCAAGCTCGCCGCCTGGCTGCGGGTGCACGGCCGGGAAGCCGTCGTCACCCGCGAGCCCGGCGCCACCGAGGTCGGCGCCCGGATCCGCGGCCTCGTCCTCGACAAGGACGCGCTGCCCACCGGTTCCCGCGTCTCCCCCCGCGCCGAGGCCCTGCTGTACGCGGCGGACCGCGCGCACCACGTCGCCACCGTCGTACGGCCGGCGCTGGAGCGCGGCGCCGCCGTCGTCAGCGACCGGTACGTGGACTCGTCGCTGGCGTACCAGGGGGCGGGGCGGACGCTGCCGGCAGAGGAGATCGGCTGGCTGTCGAACTGGGCCACCGGCGGGCTGCGCCCCGACCTGGTCGTCCTGCTCGACGTCGACCCGCACGTCGGCCTCGCCCGCGTCGCCGATCGCGGCTCGGCCGACCGGCTGGAGTCCGAGTCGCTGGAGTTCCACGACCGGGTACGGCACGCCTTCCTCGACCTGGCCGCCGAGGATCCGTCCCGCTACCTGGTGCTCGACGCCAGCGAGGACCCGGACACCATCGCCGGCAAGGTACGCGAGCGCATCGGTCGGCTGCTCCCCGCCGACCCCGAGCATCCGGCCGAGTCGACCACGCCCGGCACGCCGCCGGAGCCCACGCCCGCACCGGCCGACGAGACCGACCCCGCGGTACGGCCCGGCATCAGCATCCGCCGGCTCGGCTCCACCGCGCACGAGCGGCACCCGGACGGCGGCCACGACGGCGAGACCCCACAGGCCACCGCCGTACTCCCGGCGGCGTCCACCGACGACGCCACCGAGGTACGGCCGGCCGGCGCGGACGAGGCCACCCTCGTCAAGGCCGACGCGGATGTGGCCGCTCCCGTGGCCGACGCGACCGCGGCGTCGACGGCGAACGGTGCCGACAGCGCCGCGTCCCCGGACGCCGACGAGAGCACGGCGCCCGCGGCCGGGCCCGGCGACACCACCGTGCTGCCCGCGGCCGACACCGACGCCACGAGCGTGCTCCCCGCCGACACGACGAGTGCGGTTCCCGCCGACGACAGCAAGCCGCCGGCCGGCGACGGGAACGCGCCGGCCGATCGGAGGGCGCCCGCGGACCGTACGAGCGTGCTCCCAGCCGTCGGCGCCGACGGTACGAAAGTGCTGCCGGCGGTCGACGCCGACGGCGGTGACAAGCCCAGCGAACGCTCCGACCCGACGACGGTGATGCCGGCGCTGCGGCCGGCGGTCGACCCGTGGAACACCACGGCGGAGACGAAGATGTTCCCCACCGTGCCCGAGCACGCCGTCCCCGACCGGTACGACGACGACGAGACGATGATCATGCCGTCCGGCGGCGGTGACCTGCGGCGGCGCAAGCCGCGCCGGCGGCGCTGATGGGCGACGTGTTCGCCGCGGTGGTCGGCCAGCCCGAGGCGGTCGCCGTACTGCGGCGCGCCGCGAGCGCCGGCCGCCCCGGCGGCGCGCCGGCCAGCGCGATGACGCACGCCTGGCTGTTCACCGGGCCGCCCGGCTCGGGCCGGTCCGACGCGGCGCGCGCGTTCGCCGCGGCGTTGCAGTGCGACCGGGGCGGCTGCGGCGAGTGCCCGTCCTGCCACACCGTCCTCGCCGGTACGCACGCCGACGTGCGCTTCGTCGTACCGGAAGGGTTGTCGATCGGGGTCGAGCAGATGCGCGCGCTGGTGCTGCGGTCGCAGGGCGCGCCGTCGTCCGGCCGCTGGCAGGTGCTGGTCATCTCCGACGCCGACCGCCTCACCGAAGCCGCCGGGAACGCGCTGCTCAAGGCCGTGGAGGAGCCGCCCGCGCGCACGGTCTTCCTGCTGTGCACGCCGTCCACCCACCCGGACGACATCTCCGTGACGATCCGTTCCCGCTGCCGCGTCGTGACACTGCGTACGCCGAGCGTGGAGGCGGTGTCCGCCGCGCTGCTCGCCGCGGGCGGTACCGACGAACCGACCGCGCGGTGGGCGGCCGCGGCGGCGCAGGGGCACGTCGGCCGCGCCCGCCGGCTCGCCACCGACCCGGAGGCGCGCGCCACCCGGGACGCCGTGCTCGCCATCCCGCGCCGGCTGACCAGCCTGTCCGCCTGCTTCGACGCGGCCGGCGACCTGGTCACCGCGACCGAGAAGGAGTCCGGCCCCGAGCTGGCCGAACTCGCCGCGAAGGAACGCGAGGAGCTGGCCACCGCACTCGGCGCCGGCGGTACGGGGAAGGGGTCGGCGAGCGCGTCCCGCGGGTCGGCCGGCCAGCTGAAGGATCTGGAGAAGCGGCAGAAGACCCGAGCCACCCGCGCGCAGCGGGACGCCCTGGACCGGGCGCTCACCGACCTGGCCGGCTTCTACCGGGACGTACTCGCGGCCCGGTTCGGCGCCCCGGTCCCGGCGGTCCACGTCGACGCCGCCGACACCGTACGGGCGGCCGCCGAGCGGTGGACACCCGAGTCGACGCTGCGCCGGCTGGAGGCGGTACTCGACTGCCGCGAGGCGATCGGCGCGAACGTCAAGCCCCGCATCGCCGTCGAGTCGATGATGCTGACCCTCTGGCACGCCTGACCGCGGCCACGTGACGGCGCCCTCCCCGTGGGTACGGGAAGGGCGCCGGCATGGTGGTGGTGCGGGTCAGACGAGTCCGCCGCCCAGCAGACCGGTCACGGCCGACAGCGGGTCACTGCCCACTCCCGGCGCGCCACCCGGCTGCTGCTGGTCGCCGCCCGCCGGCTGCTGCTGGTCGGTCGGCTGCTGGCCGGCCGGCTGCTGCTGGTCGGCGCCGGTGGACTGGTCGGCCGGTGCGGCCGGGGCGTCCTCCGGGCCGGTCAGCCCGCCGCCGCTCAGCTGGCCGGTGACCGGCCCGGTGAGCTGGTTGACGGGCAGCCCGGCGACGTTCGCGCCACCGGTCAGACCGTCGACCGGCGAGGCCGACTCGCCGCCCGGGTTCGGCAGGCTGCCGAGGGCGGGACCGCCGGCGAGCTTGCCGACCGTACCGGCCACGGTGGTGCCGGCCTGGGTCATCAGCCCGTCGGTGGGCAGCTTGTTGTTCTGCCCGACGGTGAAACCGTCCTCCGAGCGGCTGACCGCCAGCAGCGGTACGACCTTGCCCGGTGCCGCGACCGGCAGCGGTACGACGGTGCTCTCCGGCCCGGTGTTCGAGTCGGTCGGCGCCGCCTGCTGGTCGGTCGACGGCGGCTGCTGCTGCGCCGGCGCGCCCTGGTCGGTGGGCGCCTGCTGGCCCACACCGCCCAGGAGCGGCCCGACGACCGGCAGCCCCGACGGGTCGGTGACGCCGGCCTCGTGCCCGCCGGTCAGACCGTCGAGCGGGCCGGCCGCGGGGCCGGCGAGCTGCTTGACGGGCTGCACGACCTGGCCGGCGGCGCCGGTCAGCTGGGGCACGTCGACCTTCGTACCGTTGGTCGGGATCTGGCCCGGCGCCGTCGAGACGCCCGGCAGGTCCTCGGTCGCGGACTCGTTGAAGACCGCACCCGGCCGTACGACACCCTGCTGGGTCGCAAGGTCCCGCGAAGCCATGATCGGGTGCGCCACACGCGGCGTGGTGCTCAGTACGGCGGGCCGGTCGTTGCTCGGTACCGACACCGCCGCGTTGGCCGCGCCCGCGCCGAACAGGAGCATTCCTCCGGCGATGACGGCGGCGCTGACCGCGCGGTGGATCCACTTGCGGTTCATCGTTATGTCCTCAATGCATCGGGTACATGGTCAGTCGTGCGCTGTACCCGCGGAGCGAGCCTCCGGTACGCGCGGCGTACCGGGTGAGGGTGTGGAGAGTGACCGCGGTGGTGCGGCGTGCCGATCGAGGTCGTACCTCCCGGGCGCGGGGCAGCCCGGCACGGGCTGGCTGCCCGCTCCGGCGCGCCCGGGGCGCGGTACGTCCGACCCGGCCCGCGCCCGGATGGCACGGGATGGTCGTCGATCTGCTCGCTCCGCGGTCCTTCTCTCCCGGAACCGTCCGGTCCTCCCGCCGGGGCCCGCGGCCGTCCGCGGTCGCCATGCGGCGCGGCTGCGGTGGTACCGGCATCGGAGCTGGTGTGGACGACGACGGCACCGCCTGCCCGCGGGCCTTCGTCGTACGCCTCCGAGCCATCGCACCCCCTTGGTCGGTACGGACTGTTCCGGGCACGGATTGTGCCTACCCACGTACATAACGTGCAAGTGCCCGGGGAGGGTTACGCATCACACGCGATCAACCGCCGGCCATCGGCGATTCGTCAGGACATCGGCATCGGTCGTTACCATCGGGCCGTGCCTCCCATCACGCCCAAGCTGCCCACCCGACCGTGGCGCCGCCCGCGCGGTCGGCACATCGTCGTCTGCGGCGCCAACCAGCTCACGTACCGGCTGGTCGAGGAACTCGTCACCCGGCACGGGGAGTACGTGACGGTCATCGTGCCGTCGCGGCAGGCGAACAAGGCGCCCGACATCGCCGCGCTCGACGGCGTCCGCATCGTCGTCGCCGAACGCCTGGACAGCAAGGCGTTCCGGGAGGCCGGGCTCAGCGAGGCGCGGTCCCTCGCGCTCGCCGCCGACGACGACATGGGCAACCTGCACGCCGCGCTGCGCGCCCAGGAGTTCAACCGGCGGCTGCGGCTCGTCATCCGGATGTCCAACGCGAACCTGCGGGTCCGCATCCACGAACTCTTCGCCGACTGCACGGCGCTGCACGACGCGAGCACCGCGGCGCCCGCGTTCGTGGCGGCCGCGCTCGACCAGCCCGCCCCCGTACGGCTGCCCAGCCGTACGTTGATGCTCACCACCCGGCGCGACGTACCGCCCGAGCTGGTCGTGTGCGGGCTCGCGAGTACCAGCGACCGGCCCGGCCAGCCGCACCTGCTGCCCGACACCACCGCGCCCGACGACCTGGTCCTCGCCATGGCCGACGGCCAGCGCGACCCCGAACGCCGCCCGCACCGGCTCCCCACCCGACTGCGCCACGTCCTCCGCCTGTCCGTACGACGCAGCCTCGCCATGGTCGTCGCCGTCCTGTTCGGCCTCATCATCGCGGGCATCGCGCTACGCGTCGGCCTGCTCCACCAGCCCCTGGGCTACTCGCTCTACGACACCGTCCTCACCATCGCCGGATCGGGCGACCCCAGCGAGCAGTACTCCGGGCTGGAGATGGTGATCCAGTCCGTCACCATGGTCGGCGGCATCGCCCTCGTACCCACGATCACCGCCGCGCTCGTCGACTGGGTCGTACGGGCCCGGCTCGCCGCCACCCGCGGCACCACCCCGCTGCCGCGCGAACGCCACGTCATCGTCACCGGACTCGGCGACGTCGGCTCCCGCATCGTCCAACAACTCGACGACATGGGCGAACGCGTCGTCGCCATCGAACGCGACGAGAACAACCCCGCCGTCGACCTCTGCCGCCGCCGCGGCATCCCCGTCATCATCGGCGACGCCACCCGCGCCGGCACCCTCACCCGCGCCAACGTCGACACCTGCCGCGCACTCGTCCCCGTCACCAGCGACGACGTCGCCAACCTCGAAGTCGCACTCAACGCCCGCGCCACCCGACCCGAACTCCGCGTCGTCCTCCGACTCTTCGACGCCGACCTCGCCGCCCGCGTCGAAGAACACTTCGGCATCACCACCTCCCGCAGCGTCGCGTACCTCGCCGCCCCCGCGTTCGCCGCCGCCCTCGTCGAACGCCAGGTCATCAACACCATCCCGGTCGGCCGCCGCGTCCTCGTCATCGCCGACATCCCCGTCAACACCGGCGCACCACTCGCCGGCCAGCGCGTACACATGGTCGAAGAACCCGGCGAGACGCGCGTCATCGCCCTGCGTACCGGCGACGGCGAATGGATGTGGGCGCCCGCCGCCAACCGGGTACTCCTCCCCGGCGAACGCGCCATCGTGCTCTCCACCCGGACCGGACTCGGACGGGTACTCGTCCGCAGCGAGCCGCCCACCCCGGACGCGCAGACCGAGAGCGCGCTCACGTGACCGGCGTTGTCCACAGGTACGCGGGGGTTGTCCACAGGCGGTGGCGCGCGCCGCGATCGGCGCCCCGAAACGACTAGAATTGCCGCCGGGGTGCCCCCCAGGGTGGGTGGGGGAAGCTCTTCTGGCGGCGCAACTTTCGCGATGCGGCCTTGCGTTGCTGCCCGCGTGGGCCGCGTTCCTTGCACGCGACCGGGCGGGGCCACGCCGCCGCCCGCCACTTGGTCCCGCATGACCGCGTCCGCTGCGATGCCAACGCCTCATCCGCTTGCGCTGTAACGGATTCCGAGTCCCACCGTCCACCAGCGCCACCGTCCCGCCACCGAAACGGGCACGCCAGCGTCACGTACGGCGTCGACGAAACGACCACGCGGCGACCGCCCCACCGTCGTAAGTAACGGAACCTGCCCCAACGCCGCTCAGCTGCACACGTACGAAACGCGCTGCGCCCGGCGCCCGTCCGTGGCCACACTGTCCCCGTGTACTCCGATGCTGACGCTGCTGCGCTGTACGACGTGACGAATCCGTGGGATCCGGACCGGTACGCGAGCGACAGGTTCTATCACGACCTGGTGATGGCGGCGGATTCCGTACTGGATGTGGGCTGCGGTACGGGTGGGATGTTGCGGCTGGCGCGGGAGTCGGGCCATGCGGGGCGGTTGACGGGGATCGACCCTTACGTGGCCGCACTGGACCGGGCCCGGCGCCGTACGGATGTGGAGTGGTGTGTCGGCACGGCGGCGGATGCGGCGTGGGACGGCGTGTTCGAGTTGGCGACGATGACGAGTCACGCGTTCCAGTTCCTGGTGGGGGATGCGGAGCTGCGGGCGTCGCTGGCGGCGGTGCGGGGGTCGTTGCTGCCGGGTGGCCGGTTCGCGTTCGAGACGCGGCATCCGCAGGCGCGGGCGTGGTTGGACTGGAACCCGTCGCGGGCGGAGGATCTGGTGGACGCGCGCCGCCGCCCGCTCCGTTCCTGGTACGAGGTGGAGTCGGTGGCGGGTGACGTGGTGACGTTCACGGGGACGACGGCGGAGCGGGACGGCACGGTGCTGCGCGTGGATCGGACGAGGCTGCGGTTCCTGTCGGAGCCGGCGCTGGACGCGTACCTGGTGGCGGCGGGTTTCACGGTCGACGCCCGGTACGGCGACTGGGGCGGCGGGCCGGTCACGGCGGCGAGTACCGAGATCGTGACGGTGGCCCGCCGCCTGTGATCCGCTCGGGCGTGTCCGCACAGGGCCGGTCGAGCCGGACTCCGTTCGTTGTCTCGCAAGTCGGAGGGGGCACACCGGTGTCGTCTGCGCTCGTCCGACAACGCGAGGCGGCGAATGCGCGGCCAGCACCCTGTGCAGACACGCCCTACCGGCGGAGGACGGCGATGCGGCCGTCGGTGCCGGAGGCCCAGCAGGTACCGCCGGCGCACTGGACGGCGTCGTAGCTGTCGTGGTCGAACCGGGTCCAGGTACGGCCGGCGTCGGTGGAGATGTCGCTGCCGGTGGGGCCGACGGCGAGCACGGTGCGTCCGGTCAGCCAGGCCGCCCCGGACCGGTACTCGCCGGGTCCGTCGCCACCGACCCAGCTGCGCCCGCCGTCGCTGGTACCGGCCTGGGAGTGTGGGGCGGCGGTGGGGGCGAGGTAGTCGCCGCCGAGGGCGATGCCGTGCCGCGGGTCGTGGAACGCGAGGGAGAAGATCCCGGCCGACGCGGAGCTCGGTACTCCCGTGTCGGTGTACGTCCAGGTGTGGCCGCCGTCGTCGGACCGGTACACGCGGGCCGCGGCGCCACCGCCGGACGCCAGGTACGCGGTGCGGCCGGCGGTGACGAGGCAGGTGCCGCTGGCGGCGAAGCCGGCCTCGCCGGGCTGGGCGGCGGGCATCCCGTCGGACGGCAGTACGGTCCAGTGGTGTCCACCGTCCACAGTGGACAGAATGCGGAACTTCCCGTCCACCGGGTCGGACATCGCGAGCCCGTGCCACCGGTCGTAGAAGGCGGTGCAGTCGTAGAACGCGGCCGGATCGGTGTTGCGGAAGCCCAGCGTCCAGTGCGCACCGCCGTCGTCCGTCACGTAGATCCGGGACGCGTCGCCCTCGCCGATCGTCAACGCCACCGCGTGCCGCGCGTCCGTCGCCTCGATGTCCCGGAACTCCAGCCCCGCGGCATCCGCCGGCGACACGTCCGCCCAGCGCCGGCCGCCGTCGACCGTACGCAGCACCACGCCGCCGGCCCCGGCCACCCACGCCACGCGCGGCGACACCGCCGCCAGCCCGCGGAACTGACCGCCTCCACTGTGGACGGTCCGCCACTCCGGAGTACCAGGGTGGGCGGTGGCGGGGGTGGCCGCGAGCACCGCCACGCCGGCAGCGGCGAGTACGCCGAACGATCCGAGTCTCCTCATGCCGACGGAACCTACCGCCCCCACGACCCCCGGTCGAGAGTCAGCCGGTCGCGTCCAGGTCGTCGCCGAGCACCGCCCGCTCGTCCGGCTTGTACGCCAGCACGTTGTCCAGGAACGAGATCAGCGCGATGTGCATGCCGACGTCGAGCCCGGCCTCCTCCGACATGTACCACCGGTGGTCGAGCAGCTGGTGGAACAGTTCCGTCGGCTCCAACTTGCCGCGCAGCTCCGCCGGCACCGCCCGCACCACCGGCTCGAACACGTCGGTCAGCCAGTGCGCCGCGGCGATCTGCTCGTCGTCGATGTCGTTCGCCGCCCGGTACGTGTCCAGGTCGTTGAGCAACGAACGCGCCTGGTTCTCCTCCGCGTCCAACCCCGTCAACGCCTGCAACCGGCGCGCATGGTGCCCCGAGTCCACCACCTTCGGCCGCACCCGGTACGAGTCGCCGGCCTCCGCCGTGCTCATCGACATCTCCGCCACGTCGAACCCCAGATCGTTCAACCGGCGGATCCGCGACTCCAGCTTGTGCCGCTCCCGCCGACCGATCACCTGCTCGTACGTGATCTCGTGCCAGAGCCCCTCGTACCGCTCGACGACCTGCTCCGACACCCACTCCGGATCGATCGACGGATGCAGGAAACCGCCCGCCTCCAGATCCAGCGCCTCGCCGAAGATGTTGACCCGCGCCAACTCCAGATCCTCGTCCCGCTGCCCCGCCGACAACTGGTTGTGCAGCGCGCCCGTCTCCGCATCCACCAGGTACGCCGCGAACGCGCCCGCGTCCCGCCGGAACAACGTGTTCGACAGCGAGCAGTCACCCCAGAAGAAACCCGTCAGATGCAGCCGTACCAACAGCGCCGCCAGCGCGTCCAGCAGCCGGTTCATCGTGTCCGGCTTCAACGTGTGCGCGAACAGCGCCCGGTACGGCAGCGAGAACTGCAGATGCCGCGTGATCAACGCCGGCTCCAGCGGGGCGCCCTCCGGATCCACCCGGTCGTGCACCACCGCCACCGCCTCGACCGCCGGCGCGTCCAACCGCTCCAACCCGCGCAGCAGCCCGTACTCCCGCTCCGCGACGCGCTGACCGGTCTCCTTCACCGCGTACACCACGTCGCCGAGCCGGACGAACCGGACCACGTGCCGGGAGATGCCGCGCGGCAGCGCGACCAGCCAGTCGGCCGGCCACTCCGTCAGCGGCTTCTCCCACGGCAGGTCCAGCAGGGCCGGATCGGTGAGCGCGGAGGTCATCTGCACGCCTCACAGCATGACGCCCGGACGTGTCGGGCGGCAGCCCATCGAGCCAGTGAGGATGATCGCTGTCCGGTTCGGGCGTGCGTTCCGGGCGGGTGCGGCGTTGTTGGTTGTACTTCCCAACTGTTCAATTGTTCAACTGTCCCATTGTTGAACAATTGAACAGTTGAACAATCGATGATGAAGACTCCTCAGCGTACGTGGTCGCACACGTACCGCATCCATCTCGGCGGGCGCCTCGTTGTACGCCCGAGGAGAGAGGAGCGGTACATGACACGTCGTCGGACCGTCCTGCTCGTCGCGGGTGCGTGCGCGGTCGCCGCGCTGGCCGTGGCGAGCGACGCGGTGGCGGGGGGACCGGTCAGTGGGCAGTTGCTGCCCGCGCGGCACACCGAGGCCCGGTTGGCCGCGCGGGACAGTGGCGGCCACACCGCCGCATCCGGCCGCACCGCCGCATCCGGTACGTCCGGCGCGGAGTCCGGTGCGGCTGCGCGGGCGTCGGGGCCGCAGCGCCGTTCGGCGGCGAAACCGCGTACGGAGCCGGCCGCGGGCGGGGTCGAGGAGGCGGGCCGGCAGGACACGGTCACGCAGCCGGTGGGGTACTCGGGGAAGCCGACGGTCCGGTTCAGCTACCCGGGCGCGAGCTACGTCAAGGTCCACTTCTCCCGCCTGCTCGTACGTCCGGGTGACTCGGTGACGGTCTCGGATCCGTCGGGGGCGCAGAAGTACACGTACACGGCGGATCCGCGGTTGGTGCGGGTGCCGGGGGATTCGCCGGCGACGGAGAGCGGCCGGGACGGCTTCTGGGCCATGTCGATCACCGGTGACACGGCGGTGGTGGCGCTGCACAAGGCGTTGCCGGGGCCGTCGCTGGGGAAGTTCGGTGTGGACGTGGACCGGGTGGCGCACGGGTTCACCAGCGCGCAGCGGTCGGCGCGTACGCATGACGAGCGGCTGGCGGCGGGTGGCCGTGAGCCGGAGAGCGTGTGCGGGAACGACGACACGCAGGACGCGGTCTGCTACCGGACGAGCCACCCGGTGGAGTACCAGCACAGCCTGCCGGTGGCGCGGCTGCTGATCAACGGCACGACGTTGTGTACGGCGTGGCGGGTCACCGCGGACGACCGGATGTTGACGAACAACCACTGCCTGGGTGACCAGGGCGACGTCAGCAACACCGAGGTCTGGTTCAACTACCAGTGCAGCGCGTGCGGCGGTCAGGCGACGGAGCAGGTGACGAAGGTACCGGCGGACAAGCTGCTGCGTACGGACAAGACGCTGGACTACTCGCTGTTCTCGGTGTCGAACTTCGACGCGGTGAAGCGCTTCGGATACCTGGGGCTGGACATCCGTACGCCGAGGTCGGGTGAGCAGGTCTACATCCCGCAGCATCCGGAGGGCGACCCGACGAAGCTCGCCATCTCGTCGGACCAGGACCCGAACTCGACGTGCGAGATCGAGCAGGCCACGATCGACGGGTACGCCAGCAACTCGGACACCGCGTACCGGTGCGACACGGCGCCGGGGTCGTCGGGTTCGCCGGTCATCTCCGAACGCACCAACCGGGTCATCGCCCTGCACCATCTCGGCGGCTGCCCGAACAGCGGAGTACGGATCGACCTCATCTACGCGCAGATCAAGTCGCTGCTCTGAGCCGGTCGGCCGCGGGCCCGGACGTCCAACCGGACATCCGGGCCCTTTCCGCGCCGTACTGTCGCTGGCCCTCCGACGTGCGGGTACGGTCGTGGCGTCGGGAGGCGGTCGACGGCGAGGGGGCGCGCATGGCGGGGCCCGCTGCCGTCGCCGTACGGTCGGTGCCGCGCGGCGGCTGGTGGCCGGACGTGGGGCTGCTGGCGGGGTTCGTCGCGATCACCGGCGCGTTGCTGGTGTGGCCGCCGCTGCTGCGCCTCGACCTCGCCGTACGGGACGGCTCCGACGCGCACCGTCCGCCCGTGGCGTACTGGACGGCCTGGACGGCGAACCATCTCGGCCAGGGCACCCCGCTCGCGGTGCTGGCGCTCGTCGTGGCGCTGGTGCTGTGCTGGCGGGCCCGTTCGGTGCGGCCGGTGTTGCCGGTGCTCGGCGCCGAGATCCTCACGTACTGCGTGGTCGGGCCGTTGAAGCTGTGGACCGAGCGCGGCGCCCCGCACTACGGTTCGGTCGCGCTGTTCTCCGAGCCGCACCAGACGTCGTACCCGTCGGGACATCTGGTCAACACCATCGTCTGGTACGCGGTGCTCGCGGGGCTGCTGTCGGGCTGGCTGCCGGCCGCCGCACGTACCGCGCTGCGGGTCGTACCGGTCGCGGTGGTCGCGGTGACCACCGTCTACCTCGGGTACCACTGGTTCACGGACACGCTCGCCGGCCTGCTGCTGGGCGTACTCCTGGGTCGGCTGCTGGCCCGGGTGCCGTGGCAGCGCGTGCCGGTGCCGGCGGCCCTGGACCCCGGCCCGCGCGATGCCGACCGGGGGACGGGCTGAGCGGCACGACGGTCACGTACCGGCCGCGGCTCGTACCCGCCGGCTGGTGGGTGGAGGCGACCCTGGTCGTGGTGTTCGCGGCGCTGACGGTGCTGTTGAGCCGTTCCGGGCCGTTGACCGCGGCGGACGTCTGGCTGCGGGACGTGGCCGACGCGCACCGCCCGACCGTCGCGTACTGGGTGGCCCGGGTGGTGAACCTGCTCGGCAACGGCGGCTGGGTGATGACGGTGACGTTGCTGGTGTCGCTGCTGCTGGCGTGGCGCCGCCGTACGGTGCGGCCGGTGTTCCCGGCGGCGGCCGCGGCGGTGCTGACCGCCGTGGTGATCGAGCCGCTCAAGCGGCTCACCGCCCGGCCGGCGCCGCACTACCGCGGCCCGGTCGAGCTGTTCACGGTGCCGGGGCGGGAGTCGTACCCGTCGGGGCACCTGGTCAACACGGTCGTCTGGTTCGGCGTACTGGCCCTGCTGCTCGCGCCGTACCTGGCGCCGCGGGCGCGGCGCGCGCTCGCCGTACTGCCGTCGGTGCTGGTCCTGGTCAGTACGGTCTACCTGGGGTTCCACTGGTTGACCGACGACATCGCCGGCCTCGCCCTCGGGCTGCTGCTGCTCCGGGTGATCTGCCGCGTCCCGTGGTCGGACGTCCCGCTGTCGCGCCGGCTGGAGGCCGTACCGCAGCCCGCGGAGCGGCCCTGGCCCTGACCGTCCACAGTAGACGGTCAGGGGGGTTCAGCGGGGGGCGAGGACCGAGAGGAAGTGCGCGACGGTGTTGGCCATCGCGTCCCGCGCCGGCGCCAGGTACTTCCGCGGGTCGACGAGCCGCTCGTCCGCCAGCGCCGCGCGTACCGCGCCGGTGAAGGCGATGTTGAGGGCGGTGCCGACGTTCACCTTGACCATGCCGGCGGCGACCGCGGCGGCCAGTTCCGCGTCCGGTACGCCGGAGGAACCGTGGAGTACCAGGGGGACGGGGACGGCGTCGCGCAGCCGGGTGATGAGGTCGTGGTCGAGCGCGGCGGTCCGGTCGGTCATCGCGTGCGACGAGCCGACCGCGACGGCGAGCGCGTCGACGCCGGTGGCCGCCACGTAGTCGCGCGCCTCGGCCGGATCGGTCCGTACGCCGGGGGCGTGCGCGCCGTCCTTGCCGCCGACCTCGCCGAGCTCGCTCTCCAGCCACAGCCCGCGCGCGTGGCAGAACTCGGCCGCCTCGCGCGTCGCCGCCACGTTCTCCGCGTACGGCAGGGTGGAGGCGTCGTACATGACGGAGCCGAACCGGTGGTCGGGCGCCTGCCGCATCAGTTCGGCGTCCTCGACGTGGTCCAGGTGCAGCGCGACGTCCACGCCCGCCGCCTCGGCGACGGCGGCGCTGGCCGCGGCGATCGGGGCCAGCCGACCGCCGTGGAACGTCACCGCGTTCTGCGAGATCTGCAGGATGACCGGCAGGCCGGCCCGCTCCGCCCCGGCCACGATCGCCTCGGCGTGCTCGACCGTGATGACGTTGAACGCGGCGAGCCCGCGTCCGCCCTTCGCGGCGTCGGCGACCAAAGTCCCGGTGGGCGTCAGCATTCCCTTACTCCGTAACGGTCTCGACGGTGATGATCTTGCGCAGCCGGTCGTACTCCCGGCCGTCGACCTGGCCCGCCTCGGGTGCCGCGACAGCCGCCGCGGACAGCGCGACCGCGTCGGTCAGCGTCGCCGGCCACCCCGTCCGGTACGCCAGGCCGCGGGCGAGCGCGGCGACGGCCGCGTCCCCCGCCCCGGTCGGGTTGCCGGTGACGGCCGCCGGCGGTGCCGCCCGGTACGCGCCGTCCGGGGTCGCGGCGACCAGCCCGTCCGCGCCGCGCGACGCGACCACCGCGCCCGCCCCCCGGGTACGCAGGGCCTCGGCGGCGGCGAGTACCTCGGTGACGGTGTCGGGGGCGGTGCCACCGGTGACGGAGGCCAGCTCGTGCGCGTTGGGTTTGACGACGTCGGGGCGGGCGTCGAGCGCCGCGGCCAGCGCCGTACCCTCGGCGTCCACAATGGACGGTACGGCCAGCTCGCGCGCGATCGTCACCAGCTCCGCGTACGCGTCGGCGGGCACGCCCGCGGGCAGGCTGCCGGACAGGACGACCGCGCGGGACACCGTCGCCAGCCCGCGGAACCGCGCCACGAACGCCGACCACTCCTCGGCGGTCACCGGCGGCCCCGGCTCCCAGAACCCCGTCGCCCCGGTACGGTCGGCCACCACGAGCGTGCGCCGCGAGTCCGCCGCGACCGGTACGAACGAGTCGGCGATGCGCGCGGCGGCGAGCCGGTGCCGGATCTGCTCCCCGGTCGGGCCGCCGACCAGGCCGGTCGCCACCACGGGCTCGCGGATCTGGGTGAGGACGGCGGCCACGTTGACGCCCTTGCCGCCGGCCCGGGTCACCACGCTCGACACCCGGTGCGTCTGCTGCGGCCGCAGCTCGTCCACCCGGTACGTGACGTCGAGCGCCGCGTTCAGCGTGACGGTCAGGATCACTGCCACTCACCCCCACGCATGACCCGCCGTACGGCCAGGTCGTCGTCGAGTACGACGAGGTCGGCGCGCAGGCCGGCGGCGAGCGCGCCACGGTCGGTCAGGCCGATCGTCCGGGCCGGGGTGGTGGCGGCCATCCGCGCGACGTCCGCGAGGGGCAGCCCGGCGCCGACGGCCCGGCGTACGGCGGCGTCCATGGTGAGGGTGGAGCCGGCGATCGAACCGCCCTCGGCGAGCCGGGCGACGCCGTCGAGCACGGTGACGGCCTGGCCGCCCAGCTCGTACGCGCCGTCGGACATGCCGGCGGCGGCCATCGCGTCGGTCACCAGCGCGGCCCGGTCCGTGCCGGCCGCCGACGCGGCGAACGACAGCATCGCGTCGTGCAGGTGGTGCCCGTCCGCGATGAACTCGCAGGTCACCGACGGCGAACGGAGCAGCGCGACGATCGGCCCCGGCTCCCGGTGGTGGATCGGGCGCATCCCGTTGCACACGTGCGTACCGGCGGTCGCGCCGGCCTCGACCGCGGCGAGCGTCTGCTCGTAGCTGGCGTCGGTGTGCCCGACGGCGGCCACCACCCCGCGCCCCACCAGGTACCGGATGGCATCGAGGGCGCCGGCCCGCTCGGGCGCCACCGTGACCATGCGTACGCCGCCGATGTCGAGCAGCGCGGCCAGCTCGTCCAGGTCCGGATCCCGCAGGTACGCCGGGTTCTGCGCGCCGCAGCGCGCCGCCGACAGGTACGGCCCCTCGTAGTGCAGGCCGGCGAGCGTGCCGTCCGCGACGAGCGGCTGGTACGCCCGGGTCGCGGCGAGCATCAGCTCCGGCGGCGCGGTCACCAGGCTGGCCAGCGTCGTCGTCGTACCGTGCGCCAGGTGGAACGCCGCGGCCCGCCGCGCCTCGTCCGCGTCCCCGGTCGTGTACGTCGCGCCCCCGCCGCCGTGCGTGTGCATGTCCACGAACCCGGGCAGTACCGTCGCGCCGGCCAGGTCGACGACCGTACCGTCGGCCGGGCCGTCGCCGGCACCGACCGCGGTGATGGTGCCGCCGGCGACGAGGACGTGGCCGCGGTCGAGTGCCCCGGTCGGGGTGACGACGCGGGCGTTGCGCAGCACGAGCCGGGCCGGTTCGGACGGGTCAGCGGACATCTACGACTCCTCGGCGTGGAAGCGGTCCAGGGCGAGCAACGCCGCCCCGATGCATCCTGCCTCGTCGCCGAGGTCCGCCGACACCAGCCGCGGCATCGCCTGGAACGCGCGGCGCGCCTCCATGCCCTTCGCGAGCGGCGTGAACAGCGCGTCGCCCGCCTCGGCCAGCCCGCCGCCGACCACGACGACCTCCGGGTCCAGCAGGCGCAACGCGGTCGTCATGCCCTCCGCCAGGATCTCCACGGTCTCGGCCCACACCTCGGCCGCCCGCGGCTCCCCGGCCACCGCCCGCGCGACCACCTCGGCCGCCGCGATCCCGTCCCCGCCGGCCTCCCGGTACCGCCGGGCCACGGCCGCCGCGGACGTCAGCGCCTCCAGGCACCCGTACCGGCCGCAGCCGCACAGCGGGCCGTCGTGCCGCACCTGGACGTGTCCGAGCTCGGACGGCGCGCCGTGCGCTCCCGGGTACGTCCGGCCGCCGAGCACGTGTCCCGCCGCGATGCCGGTACCGATCGCCACGAACAGGACGTTGTCGCTGCCCGCGCCGGCGCCCAGCCGAGCCTCCGCCACCGCGCCCGCCCGTACGTCGTGGCCGAGGGCGGTGGTCAGCCCGGTCCGCGCCCCGATCAGCGACACGAACGGCACGTCCCGCCAGCCGATGTTCGACGAGTACACGGCGACGCCGTTCGCCTCGTCCACCACCCCCGGTACGACGATGCCCACGGCACGCGGGTCGAGTCCGCGGTCGCGCGCCGTACCGACGAGACCCGCGGCCACGTCGACGATCGCGTCCACGACGGCGGCCGGCCCGCGCTCGCGTCCGGTGGAGTGCCGTTCGCCGTGCAGTACGGTGCCGTCCGGGGCGACCAGCGCGCACTTCATCGCGGTACCACCGACGTCGATGGCGACCGCGGTCTCGCCGGTACCCATCAGCCCAGGATCACGGAGCGGGTCAGGTGGCGCGGGTTGTCCGGGTCCAGGCCGCGGTGGTCGGCGACCGCGATCGCGAACCGCTGCGCCCGGATCAGGTCCGCCATCGGGTCCAGCCCGCTCGTCACGAACGTGCCGCCGGTGGGCGCCACGTCGTCGGCCAGCCCGGCCGGCGCGGTACCGAACATCCAGGTGGCCCGGTGCGGCGCCGCGATCGAGATCGGCCCGTGCCGGTACTCCATCGCCGGGTACGACTCGGTCCAGAACGTCGCCGCCTCGCGGCACTTGAGCGCCGCCTCGTTCGCCAGTCCGACGGTCCACCCGCGGCCCAGGAACGTGACCTGCTCGGTCGTGTCGGCCGGCAGCGGCAACGGCTCGGCGATCGCCTTCTCGGCGTCGGCCGCCGCGGCGGTCAGGTCCTCGCCGAGGCTGGCCCGCAGCAGCGCCAGCGCCGTCGTCGCGAACCGGGTCTGCACCACGGAGGTCTCGTCGGCGAAGTCCATCACGATCGTGTCGCCGGCCAGCTTCGCCATCGGCGCGTCGTGGATCCCGGTGATCACCACGCTCGCCGTACTCGGCGCCAGCCGGCGCAGCAGGTCGAGTACCTCGGTGGTGGTGCCGGAGCGGCTGATCGCCACGAGCCGGTCGTACCGTCGGCCGAGCGGCATCTCGGAGGCGGCGAACGCGTCGGTCTCACCCTTGCCGGCAGCCTCCCGCAGCGCCGCGTACGCCTGCGCCATGAACCAGGACGTGCCGCACCCGACCACGGCGACGCGCTCGCCGTCCCGCGGCAGTGCGCCGGCCCGCTCGGCCGCGAGGGTGGCGGCGCGCCGCCAGCAGTCGGGCTGGCTGGCGATCTCGGCGACGACCGCCGGGGTGTTGCGTGCTGCGTCCGACATGGGCCCTCCAGTACGTTGGCGCGGCACGTTGTCGAGCTGTGGCGCGCGGCGCGTAAGCTTCGCGCATGTCCCTCGACGTTGTACCCGGGTTTCGCGCATCATTGTGCACGCGCTGAGTACTGAAGGCTAGGGAGGTCCCGGTGGACCGCTACGCACGCTGGACCGCGCTTCTGGAGGTGCTGGCCGAGACGGGCCGGGTCAGCGTCGAGGACGCGGCCGCCCGGCTGGACGTTTCCCAGGCGACGATTCGACGTGATTTCGACCAGTTGGCCCAGCAGCAGATGATCACGCGTACGCGGGGTGGCGCCGTCGCCAGCGCCGTGTCGTACGACCTGCCGCTGCGGTACAAGTCGGCGAAGCGGGCGCCGGAGAAGCAACGGATCGGCTCCGCCGCTGCGGCCCTTGTCACACCCGGCATGGTCGTCGGCATCAACGGCGGCACCACCACGACCGAGGTGGCGCGCGCCCTGGCCACCCGTCCCGACCTCGCCAGCGGCGGTACGACCGGCGACGGCACCTCGCTCACCATCGTCACCAACGCGCTGAACATCGCCAACGAACTGATCGTCCGGCCGCACGTGAAGCTCGTCGTCACCGGCGGCGTCGTCCGCCCCCAGTCGTACGAGCTGATCGGGCCGCTCGCGACCGGCATCCTGCGGGACCTGATGCTGGACGTCGCGTTCCTCGGCGTGGACGCGGTCGACGTGGCGCTCGGCGCCGCCGCGCACAACGAGGGCGAGGCCGCGATCAACCAGCTCATGGCGGCGCGGGCGCGGCGGATCGTGATCGTGGCCGACTCGTCCAAGCTGGGGCAGCACGCGTTCGCGCGGATCTGCCCGATCGACCGGGTACACACGCTGGTCACCGACTCGTCCGCGGAGGAGGACCAGACCCGCTCGTTCGCCACGGCGGGTGTGGAGATCGTCCGCGTCTGACGCGCGCGGCCCGACACGCAGGTACCAGAAAGCGCTTGCCGTCGGGGTACGGGCAGGCGCGTGCGGGCCGACCGGGGCCGGCCCGCACGGTGGCTCACATGCCCGGGATGCTCATCGAGGTGCCGCAGGCGCTGCCGAGCTTCTGCGCGTCGCTGGACATCGACGAGGTGTCGGGGGCGCTGGTGCCGCCCATCGAGTCGGCGAGCGAGTCGAGGTCGTCGGCGAACGCGTTGGCCGCGGACTTGACGTCGCCGTCGGCGCCCTTGGCGTCGTCGCGGATCTTGCCGGCCAGGTCCTTGATCCCCTTGCCCGGGTCGTCGGTGCCGGCGCTCGACGAGTAGGACTTCAGGTCGTTCTGGATGCTCTTGCAGGCGTCCTTGTTGGCGCTGCTGCAACCGGAGACGAGGCCGATCGCGGCGACCGCGGCGAGGGCGACGACGCCACGCGTGACCGTCTGGCGCACGGAGGGTTTCCTTTCCTGGGGGATTCACGGTGATCTTGCGTTGGCCGAGGGTAGATCAGCTGATCAAGCAGGGCAGACGTTGACGAGTGCGCGAAACTGCGGCACTATGAACACGCATACGCAAGCCCGTACGGCGAGGCGGCCCCCTCGTCGTGCGGGCTGTTTTTGTGTCGTGGTTTCGGCGGCGCTGTCCGCCCGCATGGTTGAATGCGAGGGATGGACACCTCGGAGCCCGATGGCGGGTTGAGCGGCCGCGACCGCAGGATGCTCGACTTCGAGCGCCAGTGGTGGCGGTACGCGGGCGCCAAGGAGCAGGCCATCCGCGACCTGTTCGGCATGACCGCCACGCACTACTACCAGGTGCTCAACGCGCTGCTGGACTCGCCGGCCGCGCTCGCCGCCGATCCGGTGACGGTGCGCCGGCTCCGCCGTCTCCGCGACGCCCGGCAGCGGCCGCGGCCGGCGCGCCCGGCCTGACCGCTTCGTACCCGGGGCGGGGCCGGTGGAGCGGTTCGGCGACGTCCGGGCAACAAGAAATTTATTTTCTTGTGAGCATTGATCAAGGGACAAAGCTTACGGCGGATGCAAGGATCTCTGCGTGACCAGCGCCGTGGACCGCTGCCTGCTCGTCGGCATGCCGGGGTACGAGTTGTCGCCGGCCCTGCGGGCGTGGCTCGCCGAGGGGCTCGGCGGTGTCGTGCTGTTCGCCGGCAACATCGCCGACCGGGACCAGCTCGGTGCGCTCGTCGCGGACATCCGCACCGCCGGTGACGACCCGCTCGTCGCGCTCGACGAGGAGGGCGGCGACGTCACCCGGCTGTACGCGACGACAGGCGCTCCGTACCCGGGGAACCTGGCGCTCGGCGCGGTCGACGACGTGGCGCTCACCCGGCGGGTCGGTGCGGCCATCGGCGCCGAACTGGCCGCCCTCGGCGTCAACCTCAACCTGGCCCCGGTCGCCGATGTCAACACCAACCCCGACAACCCGATCATCGGTACGCGGTCGTTCGGTGCGGACCCGGAGCGGGTCGCCGCGCACGTCGTGGCGTACCTGACGGGGGTGCAGTCGACGGGGGTGGCCGCGTGCGCGAAGCACTTCCCGGGGCACGGGGACACCGCGCTGGACTCGCACCTGGCGCTGCCCACGGTGACCGGTGACCTGACGCCACACCTCGTACCGTTCCGCGCGGCTGTCGAGGCGGGCGTCCGGTCGGTACTCACCGCGCACGTCGCGTACCCCGGGTACTGCGAGGGGCCGGCGACGCTGAGCCGGGCCGTACTGACCGGGCTGCTGCGCGACGAACTCGGCTTCACCGGCGCCGTGGTGACCGACTCGATGACGATGAACGCCATCGCGGACGGGGTGGGCGTCGCCGAGGGCGCGGCGCGCGCGGTGGCCGCCGGCGCCGACCTGGTGTGCCTGACCGGGACGTACGAGCTGCAGCGGCAGGTACGCCAGCGGCTCGCGGAGACCGCCGACCCGGGCCGGCTGGCGGGGGCCGCCGCCCGGGTACGCGCGCTCGCCGCCCCCGTACCCGTCGGCGAGCCGGTACCACCGGCCGGTGACACCGAACTGGCCGCCGCGGCGCGTGGCGCGCTGCGGCCGGACCCCGGCATCGGGCCGCTCGACGGCCCGCCGTACGTGCTCGAACTCAGCCCACCACGGCAGGGCATCGAGCTGACCGCCGGCAGCCTGCTGGCGCTGCTGGGCGCGCGCGACCCGCGCGTCACCGGCACCCGGCTGACCGCCGACCCGGCGGACCGGGGCGACGACGACCTGGCCGGTGCGCTGGCCGCGGCCGGCGGGAGACCGCTGGTCGTGGTGGTACGGGACGCGCACCGCGCACCCGGCCAGCGCGCCCGGCTCGCGACCGTACTCGGCGCCCGCCCGGACGCCGTGGTCGTCGGTACCGGAACCAGCGCCGACGCCGGTCTGGCGCCCGGCAGATACCTCGGGACCCGGGGTGGCGCCCGGGTCAACCTCGACGCGGCGGCCGACCTGCTCGTCGGCGCGCACCGCTAGTCAGCCCGTACCCCCCAGGAGAATGCGCATGAGGAAACCTGTCGTCGCCGTACTCACGGCGGCCGGCACGCTCGCCACGGTGCTCGCCGCGGCCGGCTGTACCGACTCCAGTTCCGCCGACGGCGGTGTGTTCACCACGATCGACGGCAACCACCCGATCAACGTGAACGCGCCGATCAACCCGTACAACCAGGCGAGCAACACGTTCGTCGGGTACAACACGATGCAGCTCGGGTGGGCGAAGAACTCGAAGACCGACCCGAACGCGTTCTACCCCGGCCTGGCGAAGAGCTGGACCGAGACGCCGGACCACCTGAAGCTGACGGTGAAGCTCCAGCCGAAGGCGAAGTGGTCGGACGGCAAGGACGTCACCGCCGAGGACGTGAAGACCTCCGCGGCGATGTCGTTCACCCAGGGCGGCGGCGCGTTCGCGGTGTCGCCGGGTGCGGCGGGCGGGCTCGGTGACATCAAGGTCGTCGACTCGAAGACGATCGAGTTCGACCAGGCGGCCGGGTCGGCGAACAACAGCTTCCTGCGCAACATCCTCAGCATGAACGTGATCCCGAAGTCCGTGTACGGGCCGCAGATGCCCGCGGACATCTGGGACACGATCAAGACCGCGACCGACCCGAAGGCCGCCAAGGCCGACCAGACGAAGGCGCAGAACACGATCACGTCGCTGGGCAAGAAGCTCGTCGACTTCGGCCCGAAGAAGGACGTGTCGGCCGGCCCGTTCGTACTCCAGCGGGTGAACCCGGGCGAGGCCGTACTGAAGAAGAACACGTACTTCTTCGACGCCGACAAGATCGGCCCGAAGCAGGTCGTGCTGAAGAACTACTCGGGCAACGAGCAGATCTGGAACTACCTGATCGCCGGTCAGCTCGACGCCGCGCCGTACACGTCGACGCCGACGAACGTGGTCAAGAAGATCGTGGGCCACAAGGGGAACGGGACCGTCAAGGGCTTCAGCCCGGTGGCCGCGTCGCTGGCGTTCAACCAGTCGTACAAGCCGCTCGACAACGTGCACGTGCGGCGGGCGCTGGCGTACCTGATCGACCGGAAGCTGACCACGAAGATCGGTGAGGCGGAGAGCGGCACCGCGTCGCAGACCACCACCGGCCTGGTCGGCGACGCCGCGAACGCGTGGCTCGGCGCCGACGGCGTCAACAAGCTCAACCCGTACGCGCACGACACGGCGAAGGCGGAGAAGGAGCTGAAGACGGCCGGGCTGACGAAGTCCGGGAAGACCTGGATGTACAAGGGCAAGCCGTTCACGCTGAACATCCAGGCGCCGACCGGCTTCTCGGACTGGATCGCCGGTTCGAAGTCCATCTCCAGCCAGCTCACCGACTTCGGCATCGCGTCCTCGGTCAAGACCTCGGCGGACTACGCCACGTACCTGAGCGAGATCGCGGAGGGCAAGTACCAGGTGGGCTTCTGGCTGACCGCGCTCGGCCCGTCCACGTACAACGCCTACGCCCGGCTGTACGGCCCGTCGAACGGCTGGACCCAGTTCGGTGCGCAGGTGAAGCACTCGGCGGCCGGCAAGGACGGCAACTGGATGGGCGGCACCGAGACGGCGAACGTGCCGGGCCTCGGCACCGTCAACCCCGGTGACCTGACCAACCAGCTCAGCCAGGCCGACGAGGCCAAGCAGAAGGAGCTGGTGGGCAAGCTGGCGCGGTACAGCAACGACCAGCTGCCGGCCATCCAGATCTGGGACTACGTGAACGTCCAGTTCACGAACACGACCCGGTTCACCAACTTCCCGAAGGACGACTCCGACGTGCTGCGGCTCTCGCCCGGCGTGTGGATGCAGCTCGGGTACATCAAGAAGAAGTAAGGGAACCTGGTGCTCAAGTTCCTCAGGCGGCTCGCGGGCCACGTGGTCCGCGGGCTCGTCATGATCTGGATCGTCACCACCTTCACCTTCGTCCTGGTCCGTCTCATGCCCGGCGACCCGGTGCAGACGCAGTACGAGACGCTGCTGTCGAAGGGCATGTCGCCGGACCAGGCGAAGGCGCAGGTGGCCGTCACGTACGGGTTCGTGCCGCACGGCTCGTTCTGGTCGCAGTACGGCCACTACCTGTGGCAGCTGCTGCACTTCGACCTGGGCCGGTCCGTACGGGCGCAGGGCGTGAGCGTGACGACCGAGGTGCTGTCCACGGCGAAGTGGACCATCGGCCTGGTACTCGCGGGCACCCTGCTGAGCTTCCTGTTCGGCGTGGTGCTGGGTGTGGTCGCGGCGATGCGCCGCAACAGTCACCTGGGCAACGGGCTGTCCATCGTGGGCAGCCTGCTGCACGGCGTCCCGCAGTACGTGATGGCGCTGATCCTGGTGACGTTCCTGACCGTGAAGTTCAAGCTGTTCTCCACCGGGCCGGTGGACGGGCTGCTCGAACCCGGCTTCAACGGGCCGTACATCGCGTCGATCGTCGCGCACGCGGTACTGCCGGCGGTGGCGTTCGCGCTGTCGTCGTTCGGCGGGTACCTGCTGTCGATGAAGTCGAGCGTGGTGTCGGTGCTGGGTGACGACTTCATCCTGGCGTCGGAGCTGCGCGGCATCAGACCCTCGATCATCTTCCGGTACGTCGCGCGCAACGCGATCCTGCCGTTGTTCACCGTACTGGCGCTGTCGCTGGGCTTCATGGTCGGCGGCGCGGTCTTCATCGAGAACGCGTTCAACTATCCGGGCATGGGCGCGATGCTGGTCGCCAGCATCGGCCAGCGGGACTACTCGGAGATGTCCGGCGCGTTCCTGCTCATCACCATGGCGGTCATCATCGCGAACATCTGCGCCGACATGCTCTACACGGTCATCGACCCCCGGGTACGCCGAGGGGAGGGCGCATGAGTGAGCGTGAGCGAGCGAATCATGAGTGTTGCGCGTTTGTGCCTCATGGCGGCTCGGAGCGAAGCGAGGAGCCGGCATGAGCACGACGGTTGAGGTGCCCGTCGCGAACCCGGTGGTGCCGGCGCGGCGGACGAGGTTCCTGGCGAACCTGTGGAAGGTGTTGCGCCGCAAGCCTTCCCGGATGGTCGGCGCGTTCATCGTCGCGCTGTTCGTGGCGCTGGGGATCATCGGCCCGTGGCTGTACCCGGAGAACCTGCCGAAGTCGGCGGACCTGCTGGCGGGGCCGAGCCTGTCGCACCTGCTCGGTACCGACTTCGAGGGCGCGGACGTGCTCGCCGAACTCATCGTCGGCAGCCGGTACGTGCTGACTGCCGCGGCCGTCGCCGCGCTGGTCACGGTCGTCGTCGGGGTGGCCGTCGGCCTGTACGCCGGCTACCGCCGCGGCCGTCCCGACTCGGCGCTCATGCGGATCACCGACTTCGTCCTGACCATCCCGGGTTTCCCGCTCCTGCTGGTACTCACCACGGTGTGGAAGTTCGAGTCGGCGCTGCAGATGGGTCTGGTACTCGGGCTCACCGGCTGGGGCGGCCTGGCCCGCTCGGTACGGTCGCAGACGCTGTCGTTGCGGGAACGTGGCTTCGTGGAGGCCGCCCGCGGTCTCGGCCTGTCCACGCCGCACGTGGTGACGCGCGAGCTGCTGCCGAACATCGCGCCGTACGTGGCGATGAACCTGCTGATCGGCGTCACCACGTTCATCTACTCGCAGGTCGGTCTCTTCTACCTCGGCGTCCTGCCGTACAACTCGACGAACTGGGGCGTGATGATCCAGCTCGCCGTCAACAACGGCGTGACCCAGACGGGCGCTGGCCTCAGCTACCTGATGGCGCCGCTCATCGCGATCCTGCTGCTGACCCTGGGGGTCGTGCTGCTGGTGGACGCGATGGACGAGGTGTTCAACCCACGGCTGCGGGAGGACTGATGACGGCCGCCACCGAACCGTCCACAGTGGACGGCGCCAGCACCGGTCCGGGCGTACGCATCAGCGACCTGACCGTGGCGTACCGGACGCCGGCGGGTGAGCTGCCCGCGGTGTCCGGCATCAACCTGGAACTCGCGCCGGGCTCGATCACCGGCCTCGTCGGCGAGTCCGGCTCGGGCAAGTCGACGATGGCGCTGGCCATGCTCAACGCCGTACAGCAGCCGGGCCGGATCACCGGCGGGGTCATCGAGATCGACGGTCTGGGCGACGTACTCTCGTTGTCCCCCAAGCAGATCCGGGCGGCCCGCGGCGGTTCGATCGGCTACGTGTTCCAGGCCGCGCAGAACTCGCTCAACCCGCTGAAGACCGTCGGCAAGCAGCTGCTCGACCTCGGCCGCTCGCACGGCGTCGAGGACAAGCGCGCCCTGGTACGCCAGGCGAAGGAGCTGCTGTCCCGGATGGGGCTGTCCGGCGAGCGGGTGCTCGACTCGTACCAGCACGAGCTGTCCGGCGGGATGCGGCAGCGCGTCGGCATCATGCTCGCCCTGGTACTCAACGCGCACGTGCTCGTCCTCGACGAGCCGACGACCGCGCTGGACATGATCTCGCAGGCGAACATCCTGTCCATCATCAAGGATGTACACGCCGAGCACGGGCTGACCACGCTCGTCGTCACGCACGACATCGGCGTCGTCGCCGAGGTCGCCGACCGCGTCGCCGTCATGTACGGCGGGCGGTTGGTGGAACAGGGCCCCACGGTCGACGTGCTGCGCGCGCCGAGCCACCCGTACACGCGGGGGCTGATCACCGCGATCCCGCGGCTGACCGGCGACCCGGACGTGGCGCAGCCGCTGCCGGGACGCCCGCCGACGCTGGGCACGATCCCCCGGCAGGGCTGCGTGTTCCGGGAGCGCTGCGCCGTGTACGCGGCGGGTGCGCGCGAGGACTGCGAGACCGTCGACCCGCCCGCGTACGACATCGGCGCCGAGCGGCTCGTGGCATGTCATGTGGTGGAGGAGGAACGGTGAGCGGCGACATCGAGGGCGTCGGGATCGTCAAGACGTACAAGGCGCGCGGTGACGTACTCGCCGGCCAGACCGTGCACGCGCTGCGCGGCGTCGACTTCCGCATCCCGGCCGGCGGCGCCGCGTCGTTCATCGGCGAGTCCGGGTGCGGCAAGACGACACTCGGCCGCATCCTCGCCGGCCTGGAGACGTACGACTCGGGTCGGCTGAGCGTCGACGGCGTGGACCTGTCCGGGCTGCGGCCGAAGAAGCGCGAGCCGTACTTCCGGCGGATCCAGATGATCCACCAGGACCCGTACTCGGCGCTCAACCCGACGCGCACCGTCGACGCGATCCTGACCGACCCGCTCACCCTGCGCGCCAAGCAGACCGGGCGGCCCAAGTCGTGGATCGCCGAACGCCAGCGCGAAGTACTGTCGCTCGTCGGCCTCGAACCCGACTACGTACTCCCGCGCTACCCGCACCAGCTGTCCGGCGGCATGCGGCAGCGCGTCGTCATCGCCCGCGCGCTGACCGTCGACCCGGACGCGCTCGTCGCCGACGAGGCCGTGTCGATGATCGACGTATCGCTCCGGCTCGGCATCCTCAAGCTGCTCCGCGAACTGCGCGAGACCGTCGGCGTGAGCGTCCTGTTCATCACGCACGACGTGGCGACCGCCCGGTACATCGGCGCCGACGGCGAGCTGTACGTCATCTACCGCGGCGAGATCGTCGAGCACGGGCCCACCGAGACCGTCATCGCCGACCCGGTCCACCCGTACACGCAGTGCCTGCTCTCGGCGATCCCCGTACTGCACGGCCTGGAGCGGCCCGGCCCCGACCGGCTCACCCCGACCGAACCGCTCGCGGACAGCCAGTCCGACGACGGGTGCCTGTTCGCGGCGCGCTGCCCGTTCGCCACCGACCGGTGCCGTACCGAGCGGCCGCAACTCGGACACGAGGGTGGTACCGAACAGGAACACTCCTGTTTCCACCCGGCCCGGCGTCACGTCGTCGCGGTCTCGGCGTGACCGCCCACCGACTCCCAGACAACTCCCAGCCGGTCGGCGGGGGACACGGTCGGTCGCTGCCGTATTCTCCCAGCGTGTCCAAGCCTCAGTCGAAGCGCCGCGGTGGCTGGCTGCGCGAGATGGTCATCCTGGTCGTCGTCGCGGTGCTGGTGGCGGTGGTGGTCCGCACCTTCGTGGCGGCGTCGTTCTACATCCCGTCCGGTTCGATGGAGCACACGCTCGACATCAACGACCGGGTCCTGGTGTACAAGCTCGGATACGACTTCCACGCGCCCGAGCGCGGCGACGTCGTCGTGTTCAAGGCGCCCAAGCAGTGGGCGGCCGAAACCGGCGACGGCGGTGACTGGATCAAGCGGGTCATCGCCGTCGGCGGCGACAAGGTCGCCTACGACGACGCCATCGGCCGCATCACCGTCAACGGCAAGGCACTCACCGAGCCGTACATCTACCGCAGCGCCAGCGGGGTGCAGGACCCGCCCAGCGAGGCGCCGTTCCAGGTGACCGTGCCCAAGGGGCGGCTCTGGCTGATGGGCGACCACCGCTCCAACTCCAGCGACTCCCGCGAGCACTACCTGCAGAGCCACAACATCAGCCTGTCCACCGTGCCGGTGTCGTCCGTCGTCGGACGCGCCTTCGCCACGTACTGGCCGCTCGGGCGCATGACCTGGCTGTCCAAGCCCACCACGTACGACAGCATCCCGGACGCGCGCGCCGCCAACTGACGCGCGCTTCCGTTCAGCACGGCGTGTTCAGCTGAGCGTGTCCGTGGTGGTGCTGCGGACGAACGCGACGAAGGCTGCCGGGGACACCACGAGGCCAGGCCCGTCCGGATCCTTCGAGTCGCGTACGGCCCTCGTTGAGTTCCGCGGAGCTCGCGTGCGGTGCGGGTCAGCGATGGTAGGCATCGCGTCGATGGTCGATGTCGAGAACGGTCACGCTACGAGTCTCGTCATCCACCCGGCAGATGATCCGGTAGGTACCACGCCGCGCGCTGAAACGACCCGTCAGTGGCGCCATGAGTCGCTTGCCGACGCGGTAGGGCTCGCTGACCAGAGGGCCCGTGATGAACTTGTACGCCGCGCTGGCCACCGGCTCCGGTAGCCGCTCCGCCAGGGCGCGACGAGCGGTCGGCGAGGTGCGCAGCGTGTACGGCTCGGGCGATGTCACCGCTTCTTCGTCCGGGTCCCAGCGTCACGCTGGCCGCTCACCGGCGCCGGCGGGTCACGTGGGCTGGTGCTTGTCGGCGTACGCGGCGAGCCAGGCGACCTGGTCGGGGTCGAGCGAGGGACGTACCCGGGCGAGGGCGGTGCGGACGTTGGTGGCGGTGACCTCGGTGGCGGTGAGGGACTCGCGCATGGCGGAGAGCGCGGCCTCGCGGACGAGGGCGGCGCAGTCGGCGGACGAGAACCCGTCGAGGTCGTCGGCGAAGGAGGCCAGGTCGACGTCGGCGGCGAGCGGTACGCGACGGGCCGCGGACGTGAGGATCGCCTTGCGTGCGGCGGAATCCGGCGGCGGCACGTAGACGAGGCGTTCGAGCCGGCCGGGGCGCAGCAGCGCGGGGTCGACCAGGTCGGGGCGGTTGGTGGCGCCGACCACGACGACGTTGCGGAGCGACTCGACGCCGTCGAGTTCGGTGAGCAGGGAAGCGACGACCCGGTCGGTGGTACCGCCGTCGGTGGCCTGGCCGCGTACCGGCGCGAGGGCGTCGATCTCGTCGAGGAAGACGAGGCTGGGCGCGGCGTCCCGGGCGCGGCGGAACAGTTCGCGGACGGCGCGCTCGGAGTCGCCGACCCACTTGCTGAGCAGTTCGGCGCCCTTGACGGAGAACACGTTGGCGCGGCCCTCGCCGGCGATCGCCTTGACCAGGAACGTCTTCCCGCATCCGGGCGGCCCGTACAGCAGGACGCCGCGCGGCGGGTCGATGCCGAGCCGGTCGAACGTGTCCGGGTACGTGAGCGGCCACAGCACGCTCTCCGTGAGTACCTGCTTGACGTCGGCCATGTCGCCGACGTCGTCGAGCGAGACCCGGGCGATGTCGACACCCGACTCGGTCATCGTGGTCGGCCGTACGACGTCGAGGGCGGTGGCGAAGTCGGCGGCGGCGATGGCCGGATCGGCGTCGGTGTCGGCGTTGCGGTGCCGGACCGCGGCACGTACGCCGGCCTCCCGGACGAGGGCGAGCAGGTCCGCGGCCACGAACCCGGGAGTACGGTCGACGACGTCGTCGAGCCGCACGTCCTCGGCGAGCCGTACGTCCCGGGTCAGGACGGCGAGCAGCTCGCGACGACCGGCGGCGTCCGGCAACGGTACGGCGATCTCGTGGGCCAGCAGGTCGGGTCCGCGCAGCGCCGGGTCGACGTCCTCCGGGCGGCTGCTGGTGCACACCACGGCGATCCCGGCGTCCAGCGCGGTCCGTACCACCCGGGTGAGCACAGTGGACAGTGGGCCCGGGGATCCCTTGGGCGCCAACGCTTCCACGTCGGACACCAGCAGCACCGCGGGACGCTGCGCGCGGGCCACCGCGTCGGTCAACCGGGCCGCGGCCGGATCGTTCGCCAGCGCGGCGACCTCCGGCGCCCACACCGTGACCACCCGCGCCGACACCTCGTGCGCCACCGCGTGCACCAGCGTCGACTTGCCCGACCCGGCCGGCCCCGTCACCAGTACGCCGAGAGAGGCGTCGGTGCCCAGCCGCGCCAGGATCTCGCCGTGGTGGAAGCCCAGGTCGAGCAGCTCGGTCAGCTCCTGTGCCTGCGCGCGCAGCCCGGCCAGGTCCGCGACACCGACCGCGGTCTCCTCCTCGGCGTCCACCGCCGCCTGGTGTACCGGGGCGGGCGTGGCGCTGGAGTGCGTCGCCGGGCCCCCGTCCCAGCGGACCACGGTGTCCATCGTGACCACCACCGGTACCACCGCGTCGCGGCCGGCGCCCGGGTCGGCCGGCGTCGCGTCGGTGACGGTGAGCAGCAGCGACACCCAGCCCATGCCGAGGCTGTTGGACAGGCTGCGCTTCGTCACCTCCGCCGGCGGCGCGCCACCGGCCGCGACCAGCCGGCCGCGGGTCGCCGTCGGCGGCGCCACGTCCTGCGGCAGCAGCGACACGTTGTCCCCGGCCGTGACGACCTTGCCGAGCAGCGCCAACCGCAACATCTCCGGCGACACGACCGCGACCGTCTGCGCCTCCCCGGCGACCGTCACCGTACGCGCGGCGGTGACCGGGGCGGACGCCACCGACACCTCCGCGCCGTCCCGGATACCGAGGTTGCCGAGCGTCAGATCGTCCGCGTACAGCAGGGCGCGGCTCGCGCCGGCCTCGGCCGCCAGCGCCACCCCGGCCGAGGTACGCCGACCGGTCAACAGCACCGGGGCGCCGGGCCGCAGCCCGAGCGCTTCGAGTACCTCCGGGTGGAGGCGGACGATGCCGCGCCGCCCGTCCAGCGCGGCGGATCGCAGACTCGCGGTCAGCGTCAGGGAACTGCTCACCCGACCGAGCCTATCCGCGCGCCACGCGGGACCGTCCACCGCCGAACGGTCCGGGGAGCGGTGGGCGATTTGCCGGGCGTACCAAGGTCAGGCCGGGGGGAGCGCCCTCGGGTCCGGATCGGCGGGCGGCAACTGCTCCGGCGCCCGGTACGCCTGGGCGATCGTCTGCGCCAGCGGCGCGAGGATCGGCAACTGGAGCCCGCGCTGCCCGTACACGATGCGGGCGATGCACACCGCGAACCACGGGGCCGCCGGGCCGTGCATCATGATCGGGTTGCCCACCTCGTACCGGAGGATGAACAGCCACTGGGACAGGTCGCCGTGGAACTCGACGACGCCCTCGTGCCAGAAGTTCAGCCAGCGGCCGCCGTAGTCGCACATCAGCCGCCGGTCGGTGAGCAGGGTGCGCACGTTCGCGTGGTCCCGCCACTGCGCCGCGGCCTGCGCGTGCGCGCGGTTGCGGGCGTGCGCGTTGGCCGCCGCGTTCACCGCCATGCCGGCCGCCACGAAAGCCGCCGAACCGAGCAGGAACGTGCTGTTCTGCTGGTACGTGACGGACGTGCCGTAGTAGCGCGCGTACCCGAGCACCCCGTCCGTGTACGGCACCTCGTTGGGGTTCAGGCGGACCGGGCCCGGCGGCAGCTCGGGCAGCTCGCCGCCGCGGGCAAGATGCTCGAACAGGTGGCAGGCGCTCGCCCAGCCCTCCCGCAGGGCCTCCTGCAGTCCGTCGTCGTTCCGGCGGGCCACGACCCCTCCTCGGTGTTCAGCGACCGGGCTCGTGCCGGCGCAGTGCGACGCGGGTGGCGACCAGCAGTACGAGCCCCTGCGCCGCGAGGACGCCGGCCGCCCACAGCCAGGCGCCGGAACGATGGTCCCACAGCGCGTCGTGCGGTGCGTCGAGCATGATCGCGCGCAGGTCCACCGTGGCCGCGGCCGCCGCGTACCCCCAGCGGGAGGGGGCGAGCCAGGACGCCTGCTCGATGCCGGTCCGGCCGACCACCGCGAACAGCCCGCCGCACAGCACGAGCTGCGCCATCACCAGGCCGACGAGTACCGGCATGGTCTGCTCGCCGGTCGCCACGTACGCCGAGACGAGCAGGCCCGTCACCGTCGCCACCAGCGCCGTCAGCCAGACCACGGCGATCAGCTCCAGCATCGGCCGGCCCAGCACCAGCGCCTCCGCCGGCCCCGGCCGGCCCAGCAGCCCGAGCAGCACGAACACCGTCGCCTGCACCGCGTTGATCAGGCCGAACACCAGCATCTTCGACCCCAGGTACGCCCCGGGCGACAGCCCGACCGCGCGCTCCCGCCGGTAGATCGCGCGCTCCCGGACCAGCTCCCGGATGCCGCCCGCGAGCCCGAAGAAGATCGCGCCCACGGTCAGCACCACCAGCAGCTGCGCCGCCTCCGCGCTACGGCCGAGCGGACCGTCCGGCTTCGACAGCCCGTCGTTGCCCGGGATCACGTGCAGCAGCAGGGCCAGCCCGAGCGGCAGCCCGAGCAGGAGCGCCGCGTACATCCGGTCGGCGAGGGTCACCGCGAGCATCCGCCGGGTCAGCACGGCGAGCTGCCGCAGCCGCGGCTGCTTCGGCGGTACGGCCGAGGGCCCGGCGGGTGCGGCGGCACCGGCGGGACGGGCCGGCGCGCGGTGCCCGACCCGGGCCCGGTGCCGCGCCGCCCAGGTCGCTGGATCCTCCGCCACCCGCTGGAACACGTCCGCGTACTCGTCGGCCCCGAAGTACGGGAGGAGGTCGGCCGGGGGGCCGAAGAACGTGACGACGCCGCCGCGGCCGAGCACGAGTACGCGGTCGCAGGCGGCCAGGTGCAGCGGGCTGTGCGTGACGACCACGACGGTGCGGCCCTTGTCGGCGAGGCCGCGCAGCGTCGTCATCACGTCCCGGTCCAGCGCCGGGTCCAGGCCCGACGTCGGCTCGTCCAGGAACAGCAGGGACGGCTCGGTCAGCAGCTCCAACGCCACCGACGTGCGCTTGCGCTGCCCGCCGGACAGCGTGTCGATCCGCTGGTCGGCCTGCGCGGTCAGGCCGAGCTGCGCGATCACCTCGTCGATCCGGCGGTCCCGCTCCTCGGCTGTCACGTCGGTCGCGAACCGCAGCCGCGCCGCGTACCGCAGGGCGCGCCGCACGGTGAGCTGCGCGTGCAGGATGTCGTCCTGCGGTACCAGACCGATCCGGTGCCGCAGCTCGTCGTAGTCCGCGTACAGGTCGCGCCCGTCGTACGTGACGGTGCCCTGCTGCGCGGGACGGTAGCCGGTGAGCGCGCCCAGCAGCGTCGACTTCCCGGCACCGCTCGGCCCGACCACCGCGAGCAGACCACACTCCGGTACGTCGAAGGCCACGTCGTCGAGCAGCCGCCGCCCGCCCTTCACCGTGACGGTGAGTCCGTTGGCGGACAACGAAACCCGCCCCGTGTCGACGTACTCGACCAGCCGGCTGCCGTCCACCACCAGCCGGTGCCGCCCGAACGACAGCACGTCGCCGTCGGCCAGCGCGACCGACGACACCCGGCGCCCGTCGACGAAACTGCCGTTCCGGGTACTCAGGTCGACCAGCCGCAACCCCTCCGGCGTACGCAACAGGTGCGCGTGCCGCCGCGACACCTGCAGGTCGTCCAGCACGATGTCGTTGTCCGGGGCGCGGCCGATCCGCAACCGCTCCGCCACCCGGTACGTCGCGGACGGCACCCCCGACCCCACGAACGGCACCGGCACGCTGCCCGGCGTCACCATCGTCTCCAGCTGCGGCGCACCCGCCGGTACCGGACCCGCGGTCGGTGCCGGCGCCGCCGCCGGAGCCGGAAAACCGCCCAGTACGGCCCCGTCCGCGTCCCCGGGTGCCGCCGCCGGCGCTGGTGGTGCCGGTGGCGCGGCGACCGGAGGTGGCGCAGCGGGCGCTGGCGGTGGCTCGGGGGTGACCGCCGGACCCGCCGGGGCCGCGGCGGGTGGAGCTGCCGTTGTCGCCCGGGGTGGGGTGGGCCGGGCTGCCGGCGGAGCGGCGTTCGGCGGCGCCGCTGCCTGCGCTTCCCGGGGCGCCCCGGCCGTCGGTACGGCAGGCGGCAGCTCCGGGAGCGCGACCGCGGTGTCCGGGCGGAGGTCGAGGGCGGGGCCGTCGGCGGCGCCGAGCCGTACGGTGACCGGACCGGTGACGTCCAGCCCCGTCACCCGGCCGTCCAGGTACGTGCCGTTGCGGGTGCCGAGGTCACGCAGCCGCCAGTGCCCCCCGTGGTACGCGATCTCGACGTGCTCGCGGGAGACCCGGGAGTCGGCGACGACGATGCGGCACAGCGGGTCGCGGCCGACCCGCAGCACACCCTCCGCCGGCGCGATCCGGTACTCCCCGGCCGGCGTGCGGACCAGCAGGTCCGGTCCGGCCGGCCCGGTGGGCCTCACTTCTTCGGGCCCGGGAGGCGCTTGGCGCAGCGGGCCGCGAGCTCCGGTGCCTGCGTCTGGTAGTCGGACGCGCTGCCCGCCTCGACCGCGATCTCCAGGACCGCCTGGCCGCGCCGGACGAACACCAGCGCCGTACGCCCGATGCCGTCCTCCTGCCAGATCCCGAACGACTCGTCGCCGATCTTCGCGATGGACAGGTCGTGCCAGGAGTCGCAGGAGTGGGCGACCTTCCTGGCCGCGGCCATGAACGTCTTCGCCTCGCCCGCGTAGAAGCCGGCGACCGCCGAGTCGACGTGCGGGTAGCCCCGGTCGGAGGTGACCATGTTGCCGGTGGTGCCGGAGGAGCCGATCGCCCCACCGTCCACCGAGTCGCAGAGCGACAGATCGGTCAGGCCGCCGTGCAGGGAACTGGTGCCGCCGTCGGAGATGGAGTCCTTGCCGGTGTGGAACACGGCCATCATGTCGGCGTCGGTGAGCAGCGCCCGCCTGAGGTCGGCGATCGGCGGCGGTGTCTGCTTCCGGTCGTACGACGGGCTGGCGGACGTCCCGCTGCCCGTACCCCCGCTGCCGCTGCCGTTGCCGACGATGCCCTTCGCCCAGTTGTTCGCGCCGAGGCAGCACGCGACCAGGCTCAGCGCCAGTACGACGCCGACCCCACCGAGGACGAACGGCCACTTCTTGCGCTTCTTCTTCTGCTGCTCGCCGGAGCCGGGCGGCTCCGACGAGGCGCCGGACGTGGCGAGGAAACCGCCGGCGACCGGCGACAGCTGCGGCCCGCCGGACGACGGCGCGGCCGGCCCACCCATCGGAGTACCGGTGAACGGCGGCACCGGCCCGCGCGCGCCCGGCGGTACCGGCCCGCGCGGCCCCGGCGCCCCCGGGAACGGTCCGCCCGGGAACGGCCCGCCCGGGAACGGCGCACCGGGGAACGGTCCGGCCGGCGGACCGCTCGTCGGCGGTACGGGAGCCGCCGGGCGCGCGCCGCCGACGGTCGTCTCGGGCGGCGCGGTCGACAGCGCGCGTACCCAGTCCGCACCGCTCGCCGGGCGGGCGTCCGGGGTCGCGGCGAGCATCGCGACGATCCCGCGTACTTCCCGGTCCCGGCCCGGTCCGAGCGCCTCGGCGAGCTTGCGCGCCATGCCCTCCGTGTCGCCCGGTACGGGCAGCTCGCCGGTGCAGGCGTAGTAGACCGTGGCACCCAGCGCGTACCGGTCGGTGGCGGGGGTGTACTCGCCGCGCGCCAGCGACTCCGGCGCCATGAACGGCGCGGTACCGAAGATCCGGGAGGTGGCCTCGGTGCTGCGCATCCGGACCAGCCCGAAGTCGACCAGGTAGACCCGGCCGTCCGCGGCGAGCAGCACGTTGGCCGGCTTGATGTCGCGGTGGATGACGGGCGCGCCACCGGTGTCCCGGCCGGTGTGCAGGTAGTCGACCGCCTCGGCGATCGGCAGCAGCGGGCCGAGCACGTCGAGCCCGCGCACCTCACCCGAGGTCAGCGCCTCCTGGAGGCTGCGCCCCTCGATCCACTTCATCACGATGTACAGCCGGCGGCCGGCGCCGGCGTCGGTCTGCCCGGCGGCGTGCGGCGGCGCGCCGACGAACACCTCCCGCACCTTCACCAGCGCCGGGTGCTCGACGTGCGTGGCGAGCGCCGCCTGCAACCGCAGCGCCTCCAGCGAGGCGTCGGTGTCGACGGGACCGTCGAGGTGGATGAGCTTCACCGCGTACGCGAAGGTCTCCTGGCCGTGCCGCTCGACCGCACGCCACACCTCGCCCTCGCCACCGGCGGCGCGGCGCTCCACCATCTCGTACCGGTCGGGGGCGTCGGACGGCCCGACGTACTGGATATCCGGGTCCTGCGGCACCTGCTCACCGTTTCGTCACGTGCGGGCGGGGGGATCAACGGGGAAAGATATCCGACGCGCGCACGTCGGCCGGGGATGCGATGAGCGATTTGTTAGCAGACGTGCGCCGCTCCTGTATGAAGGTACGCGTGGAATTCGGGCTGCTGGGGCCGGTGGAGGCGCGAGCCGGAGGGGCGCGACTGCCCAGCGGCAGCGCACGCGAGCGGTTCGTCCTGGCCACGCTGCTGCTCAACGCGGGCCGGTTGACCCCGGTCGAGTCGCTTCTCACGCCGCTGTGGCCGACGCCGCCGGCGTCCGCGAAGGCGCAGCTGCACAACCTGGTGAGCAGCCTGCGCCGGAGGTTCCGGTCCTACGACGCGGACCTGATCGAGACCCGCCCCACCGGGTACGCGCTGCGGCTCGCCGGGCACGGGCTGGACCTGGCGGAGTTCCGGCAGTTGACGGGGCGGGGGCGGCGGGCGGCGGCCCGCGGTGACCATCCGGCGGCGGCGAGCCTGCTGGACCAGGCGCTCGGGTTGTGGCGCGGCCCGGCGCTGGCCGACGTCGGCGACGACCTGGTCGGTGAGGCGCGCGCGACGCTGCACGCGGAGCGGCTCGCGGCGCTGACCGCCCGGCTCGACGCGGCGCTCGCGCTCGGCGAGCACGACCGGGTACTGCACGAGCTGGAGCCGCTGCTCGCCGAGCACCCGTACGACGAGGAGCTGTACGCGCGCCAGATGCGGGCGTACGCGGCGGCCGGGCGGCGCGCCGACGCGCTGGCGGTCTACCGCCGGGCGTACCGGAGGTTCGTGGACGAGCTGGGCGTGGAGCCCGGGGCGCGGCTGCGCGACATCGAGCGTCAGGTGCTGCTCGGCGCGCCGGAGCCGGCCGCGACCGGGCCGGGCGTGCCGCGGCAGTTGCCGCAGGCGGTGCGGTTGACCGGGCGGCGAGCGCTGCTCGACCGGATCGGCGCCGACCTGCGTGGCGGCACCGGCGCGAGCTGCCCGGTGGTACTCCTGGTCGGGCCCGGCGGCGTCGGCAAGAGCGCGCTGGCGCTCGCCGCCGGGCACCGCGCCGCCGACACGTTCACCGACGGCCAGCTGTACGTGGACCTGCGCGGCAGCCAGCGCAGTCCGCTGGATCCGCACGCCGTGCTGGGCCGGTTCCTGCGGGCCCTCGGCGTACCGGGGGCGGAGGTGCCGGCGGACCCGGAGGAGCGGGCCGCGGCGTACCGGAGCCGGGTGGCCGGGGGCCGCACGCTGGTGGTGCTGGACGACGCGGTCGACGAGCGGCAGGTGCGGCCCCTGCTGCCGGGGGCGGGCGCGGTGCTGGTGACGTCGCGGCGGCCGCTGGGCGGTCTGGTGGGCGCCGCGCGCTACGTGCCGTCCGCGCTGGACGACGACGCTGCGGTCCGGCTGCTCGCCGGGATCGCCGGGGCGGAGCGGGTGGCCGCCGAGCCGTCCGCCGCCGCCGACATCGTCGGGTACTGCGGGGGTCTGCCGCTCGCCGTCTGCGTGGCCGCCGCCCGGCTGGCGATCAGTCCACAGTGGACACTTGCGGACTTCCGTACCCGGTTGGCGACGGAGCGCGGGCGGCTCGACGAGCTGGCCGTCGGCGACCTCGACGTCCGCGCCAGCATCGGCCTGTCGTACGACGGGCTCGCGGCGCCGGCGCGGCTGCTGCTGCGGCGGCTGGGCGCGTTCGGGCTGGCGGAGTGGCCGCAGTGGCTCGCGGTGGCGCTGTCCGGCGGTGCGTCGGCGCCGCTCGACCTGCTGACCGAGGTGCACCTGGTCGAGCCGGTCGGCCGGGACGCGGCCGGCCAGCACCGGTACCGCCTGCACGATCTCGTCGCGGAGTACGCGGCGGAGCGGGCCGCCGACGACGAGCCGCTGTGGACCGACGACACCGTGCCCGACGCGTACGCCGCGGCGTTGAGGGACTGGCTCGGGCTCGCCAGCGTGGCCGACGAGCTGCTGAAACACGGTCGCCGGGCGGCGCACGGGCTGGCCGCGCCGGAGCCGCCCGCGGCCGCCGGCCCGGTCGCCCGGGAACGGCCGAACGAGTGGTTCGACGCCGAGTGGGGCAACCTGGTCGCCGCCGTCGACCACGCGTGCCGGCTGCGCCGCGCCGACCTCGCCGTCCCGCTCGCGCTGCGGCTCGCCGGCTACCTGACTCTCCGGGCGTACGACGTGGAGCGCGAGCGGGTGCTGACCGCCGCGGCCGACTGCGCCCGCGACACCGCCGACGACCGCATGCTGATGCGGGTACTCGCGGCGCTGTTCTCGGCGTCCGCGCAGCTCGGCCGGCACGCCAGCCTGGGGACGATCGTCGCGGAGGAGGTCGACGTGGCGCGCCGGCTCGGCGACCGGCACGCCGAGCTGGACGCGCTGTACCACGCGACGTACGTGGCGAAGGTGACCGGGCGGCTCGCCGAGGCCGCGGCGCGCGCCGACGAGGGGCTGGCACTGTTGCGCGACGGCGACCCGGCCGTCACCCACCTGCTCGACATGTACCAGAACATCCGCGGCGACCTGTACGTGGAGACCGGTGATCCGGCCGCCGGGGTGCCGCTGCTCGCCGAGGTGGTCGAGCGCAAGCGCGCCGAGGGGCGCACCCGGCAGGCGGTGCTCGGGTTGCACAGCTACGGCACCGCGCTGCGCGCCGCGGGCCGGATCGGCGAGGCGGAGCGGGTGCTCACCGAGGCGTGGGACATCTCCCGGGAGATCTCCGACGCCCTCGGCATGGCGTACCTGGGGTTCAGCCTGGGGCTGGTGGACGTGGCGCGGCGGGACTGGGCGGCCGCGCGGGAACGCCTCACCACCAACCTGGCGGACCTGGAGCGGATCGGTCATCCGGCCGGCATCGCCGAGGCCCTGCGCGGGCTGGGTGACGCGGCGCTCGGCGCGGGTGACCCGGCGGGCGCGTTGGCTCCGCTGCGGCGTTCCCTGGAGGTCTGGCGTACGACGGACACGCCGGTCGACGTGGCGCGCACGCTCGCCCGGCTGGACATCGCGGCGACCCGGGTCGGCGACGCGCCGGGCGCCGCCGCGTACCGGGCGGAGTGGCGGGCCGTCCTCGCCGACCTGGGTCTGTCGGAGCGCTGCCTCCTGCTGCCCTACCTGCCGCCCGATCCGACCGGCTGACCTGCCGTTCCGTCGGGCCGCCGCGGCGCCGGACCCGGGCGTGCGCGGCTCTCAGCAAATCCGAGCCCTGCCCCACGTACGGTGGCGGAATGCTGCGTGTGCTGCCCCGCCGACGCCGGGACCAGGTGGTGGCGGCGGTCGTCGTCCTGTTGCTCGCCGCCGGGCTGGGCGTCTGGTTCGCGGTCCGGGCGCCGGCCGGCTACCGGGTCGAGAACCGCGTCATCACGGTACGAACCGGGCCGCACCGGGACCGGCCCGTCCCGCTCGACACCACGCTGTACGTCCCGGACACCACCCCGGCGCCCGCGGTCCTGCTCGCCCACGGCTTCGGCGGTACGAAGGCGAGCGTCGCGTCGGACGCGAAGGACCTCGCCGGCCGCGGGTACGTGGTGCTGACGTGGACGGCGGAGGGGTTCGGGCGGTCGGGTGGGCAGATCCACCTGAACAGTCCGGACTGGGAGGTCACCGACGCGAGCCGGCTGGTCGACTGGCTGGGCCACCGCCCGGAGGTACGCCGGGACGGGGCGGACGATCCGCGGGTCGCCGCCGTCGGCGGGTCGTACGGCGGGGCGCTGGCGTTGCTGCTCGCCGCGCAGGACCGGCGGGTGGACGCGATCGTCCCGCAGATCACCTGGAACGACCTGGGCCGCGCGCTGTTCCCGGAGTCCAGCGGCGCGCCCGCCACCGACGGCGTACTGAAGCGTGCGTGGTTGGGGGCGCTGTTCGCCGACGGCCTCGGCGGCAGCGGTACGGCGGCGCGTGCGGTGCCCGGCTGCGGGCGGTTCGCCGCGGACGTGTGCGCGATGTACCGGCAGGTGGCGGCGAGCGGGCGGGCGACGCCGGCGGCGCTCGCGCTGCTGCGCCGGTCGAGTCCGGCGCCGGTACTGTCCCGGATCCACGCGCCGACGCTGCTGGTGCAGGGCCTCGCGGACACGCTGTTCCCGTTGTCCGAGGCGGACGCGAACGCGCGGGGCATCACGCACGCGCCGGTACAGGTGGCGTGGTTCTCCGGCGGCCACGACGGCGGGACCGGGTCGGCCGCGGACCACGACCGGGTCCGGTTCCTGACCGCGCAGTGGCTCGACCACTACCTGCGGGGCGGTGCGGCGCCCGCCGACGCGTTCACGTACAGCCGGATCATCGGCTACGACCGGTACGACGCGACGGTGCGCACCACCGCGTTCAGCGTCCGCGGCGGGTACCCGGGGCTGACCGCGGCGGGTACGACGGTGCCGCTGTCCGGTCCGCCGCAACGGATCGCGAACCCGCCGGACGGTACGCCGGCCGCGGTGTCCACGCTGCCGGGCGCCGGTTTCGCGGGGGTGTCGCCGGCGACGGAGGTGCCGGGGCAGGCCGCGGGGTTCCAGTCCGGCACGCTGGACCGGCCGGTCGACCTGTCCGGCGCGCCCCGGGTACGGGTCACCGCACCGGTCGGCGCCGTCCTCTTCGCCAAGCTGTACGACGTGGGTCCGGACGGCCGGCAGACGCTCGTCGGTGGTCAGGCCGCGCCGTTCCGGGTCGCGCGGGCCGGGCCGACGACGGTGACGCTGCCCGGCATGGTGTACCGGTTCCAGTCGGGGCACCGGATCCGGCTCGTCGTCGACACCGCCGACCAGGCGTACGCGGGGCCGCGCGAGCCGGCGACGTACACGGTGGCGGTGGTGTCGGGGCTGACGGTGCCGGCCGTCGCGGGCACGCCGCTCACCGACCCCGCCGGCATCTGGTACTGGGTGCTTCTCGTGGCCACCGTCGTCGTCGTACTGGCGGTGGTGGCGGCGCTGCTCACCGCCCGGGTACGCCGGCGCCGGCGGCAGCGCGCCGTGGTGGCCGAGCACGCGGACACGCCGCTGGTCGTGGCGGGCCTGCGCAAGACGTACAAGGACGGGTTCGTGGCGGTGCGCGGCACCGACTTCACCGTCCACAGAGGACAGGTGGTGGGCCTGCTCGGGCCGAACGGCGCGGGCAAGACCACGTCGCTGCGGATGCTGCTCGGGCTGATCCGGCCGACCGCCGGGGAGATCCTCGTGTTCGGGCACCGCGTCACGGCGGGCGCGCCGGTGCTGTCCCGGATCGGTTCGCTGGTCGAGGGTCCGGGCTTCCTGCCGCACCTGACCGGCCTCGACAACCTCCGCCTGTACTGGCGCGCCACCGGCCGCCCCGCCGACACCGCCGGCCTCGACGAGGTACTCGACATCGCCGACCTGGGCGACGCCGTGCACCGCCCGGTGCGTACGTACAGCCACGGCATGAAGCAGCGGCTCGCCATCGCGCAGGCCATGCTCGGCCTGCCCGAGCTGCTCGTCCTCGACGAGCCGACGGACGGGCTCGATCCGCCCCAGATCGCCGAGATGCGCCGGGTACTCCAGCGGTACGCCACCGACGGCCGGTCCGTCCTCGTCTCCAGCCACCTGCTCGCCGAGGTCGAGCAGACCTGTACGCACGTGGTCGTGATGCGGCGCGGCGAGCTGGTCGCGTCCGGTCCGGTCGCCGACATCATCGGCGACTCCCCCTCCGTACTGGTCAGCGTGTCCGATGTGGACACCGCGGAACCGTTGCTGCGCAAGCTGTCCGGGATCTCCTCGGTCGCCCGCGCCGACGGCGGCTTCGTCGTCGAGCTGGCCGACCTGCCCCGCCGGGACCTGGTCTCGGCGCTCGTGTCGGCCGGTGTCGGCGTGGACCGCGTGGTCCCGCGGCGCCGGCTGGAGGACGCGTTCCTCGCCCTGCTCGAACGAGGTGAGTCATGACCGCCACCCCCGCCGTCGAGTCCACTGTGGACGGTTCGGCGACCGGCTACCGGGCCGCCGCCACGCTGCGCGTCGGTACCGAGATCCGCCGCCAGCTCACCCGCCGCCGCACCCAGCTCGTCCTCGGCTTCCTGGTACTGCTGCCGGTGATCCTGTTCCTGGCGTTCCGCTTCGGCTCCGACGGCAACGACACGTCCACCCAGGACCAGAGCGGCGGCTTCGTCACCATGGCGAAGTCCGGCGCGGCCAACTTCACCGTCTTCACCCTGTTCGTGTCCGCGTCGTTCCTGCTCGTCGTGGTCGTCGCGCTGTTCTGCGGCGACACCGTCGCGAGCGAGGCCAGCTGGGGTTCCCTGCGGTACCTGCTCGCGGTGCCCGTCCCGCGGTCCCGCCTGCTCGGCGTCAAACTCCTCGTCGGCCTCCTGTACTCCGCCGTCGCCCTCGTGCTGCTCACCGGCGTGGCGATGCTCGTCGGTACCGCCGCGTTCGGGTGGCATCCGCTGCGCACCATGACCGGCGACAGCATCCCCGCCGACGCCGCCGTACTCCGGATCGCCGGTGTGGTCGGCTATCTGGCCGTCACCCTGCTCGTCGCCGCGGGCCTCGCGTTCCTGCTCTCGGTGTGCACCGACGCCGCCCTCGGTGCCGTCGGCGGCGCCGTCCTGCTCTTCATCGTCTCCAGCATCCTCGACCAGGTCACCGCGCTCGGCAGCCTCCGCGCCCTGCTCCCCACCCACTACCAGACCGCGTACACCGACCTGCTCACCGAACCCGTGCAATGGGACCAGATGGCCCGCGGCGCCCTCTCCGCCCTGCTGTACGCCGCGGTCTTCCTCTCCCTTGCCTGGTACCGCTTCCTCCGCAAGGACGTGACCTCCTGAGCTACCCTCCGGGGCCGGACAGCGAGCGGCGGGAGGCGTCGTGCAGTTCCAGTTCGTCGTCGGGTACACCGAACCGCACCACGTGGACTTCTCGTTCGACCAGTTCGGCGGCCGGCTGGTGATCGCCGTCGACGGCGTACCGGTCGTGAACGAGCTGCGGTTCGCCTCACTCCGCCTCACCAAGCGGTACGACTTCGCCGTCGGTGTCGTCGAGCGCCACACCGTCGCCATCGAGAAGATCCGCCCGCTGATGTTCGCCGGCTTCCGCCCCAACACGTACAAGATCTACGTGGACGGCACCCACCGCCAGACCTACCGAGGCTGATCCCCTCGGCGCCGAAGGGCGCAGCAACCCGCTCAGCCAGCGGGCGTCGGCCACCCATTTCCCTTGGTACACAAGGGATCTGGGTGGCCACGTCCGGTCGCCGCGTACGGACCTGGGTCGGCGAAGCGGTGATGGACGGCTACGGCACGAGCACGACCTTGCCGGTGGTCTCCCGGCGTTCGAGCGCGGCGTGCGCCCCCGCCGCGTCCGCCAGCGGGAACTCTGTGACGGCCGGCACCATCCGCCCGGCGGCCCCGTCGGCGAACGCCTCGTCTTCCAGTTGCCGCAGTCCGCCGGGGAGTCCGAGGACGCGCGGCCCGACGGCGACGGTGACGCTGAGCCCCCGGGACAGCAGATCGGTGTGGGTGAAGGCGGTCGGCGCACCGGACGACCAGCCGAACAGCAGCAGCCGGCCACCGGGTCCGAGCAGGTCGAGGGCGGCGCGTCCGACCGTTCCGCCGACCCCGTCGAGTACGACGGAGACGGCGCGGTCACCGAGCGCCTCGCGTACGGCGTCGGGCCAGGCCGGGTCGAGGTAGTCGACGGCGTGCGCGCCGGCGTCGCGTACCTGCCGGGTCTTGGTGGGCCCGCCGGCGGCGCCGACGACGGTGGCGCCGGCGCGGCGGGCGGCCTGGACGAGCAGGGTGCCGATGCCGCCGGCGGCGGAGGTGACGAGGACGACGTCGTCGGCGGTGAGGTCGGCGAGGTGCAGGATGCCGCGGGTCATCCGACCGGTACCGAGCAGCGCGACGGCGGCCGCGTCGGTCACCCCGTCCGGTACGTCGTGGAGCGCGGTGACGTCGGCGACGGCGCGTTCGGCGTACCCGCCGTTGGCGGCGCCGAGGTGGACGGCGACGCGGCGGCCGAGCCAGCTGTCGTCGACACCGGTGCCGAGCGCGTCGACGGTTCCGGCGACCTCGCGGCCGGGTGTCATGGGCAGGTCGGGCAGCGGCATGGGTGCGGCCTCGCCGGCCCGGATCCGCGTGTCGATGAGGTGTACTCCGGCGGCGGTGACGGCGATGCGGACCTGTCCGGCGGCCGGTTCCGGGTCGGGCACGTCCTCGTACCGCAGGGTCGAGGCGGGGCCGAACTCGTACTGGCGGATCGCGTGCATGGTGTCCTCCTGTCGGTGTACGGCAGGAGCGTGTGGCATGAAGCGGACTTCAGGTCAATGCGCTGTGCCCTGCTTCACGCCGAGGACGGCGTCGAGCAGGCCGGGGTAGCGGCGCTCGATCTCGTCGCGGCGCAGCGACACGAACCGGCTGGTGCCTTCGATGCGGGTGTGCGTGATGCCGGCTTCGCGCAGCACCTTGAGGTGGTGGGAGCGGGTGGCCTTGGCGAGGCCGAGGTCGAACGTGCCGCAGCAGCGTTCGCCGTCGCGGTGCAGTTCGCGGACGATCGCGAGCCGGGCGTCGTCGCCCAGCGCGGACAGGACCGTGGTCACCGGTACGGCGGCCATGTCCGGCTCGTAGAGCTCCATGTGGCAAGGGTAACTCATGTTCGACAAACTTCGAACATCCTCCTAGGGTGAGTCACGTCAATGGTTCGAGTTCTATCGAACAAGGGGTCGCCCGCTCATGTCCAGGTTCGGTTCGTACGGCCTGCCGCTGTTCCCCGTCGTCGTCTGGGGCGGCATGTTCATCGTGATGGCCGGCGCCCTGCACCACGTCGACGCCGTCCACCTCACCGCCGTCCGGTACGTCGTCGCCGCCGCGGTCCTCGCCGCCGTCCTCGCCGCCACCGCCGGCCGCCGCGCGTTCCGTACCGAGGGGCGGCTCGCCGAGGTCGTGGTCCTCGGTGTCGTCGGCATCGCCGGCTTCAACCTGCTCGTCAACATCGCCCTCGGGTACACGGCGCCCCAGAACGGCGCGCTCATGGTCGCGCTCACCCCGCTGCTCACCGTGCTCGTCCGCTGGGTACGCGACCGGGTACGCCCCAGCCTGGCCACCGTCGCGCTGATGGTCGTCGCGCTCGCCGGCGTGGGCCTGGTCATCACCCACGGGCACCCCACCGACCTCGGCGAGATCGGCAGCGGCGACCTGATGGCGTTCCTCGGCGTGGTCGGCTGGGCCGTCTACACGCACGGCGCCGGCCGCTTCGCCGACTGGGGATCGCTGCGGTTCAGCACCCTCACCCAGATCGTCGGCGCCGCCGTGACCGTACTCGTCGCCCTCGTCGCCGACCTCACCGGCGTGACGCACCTGCCCACGCTCGCCGCGTTCGGCGCCGACGCCTGGCAGATCGGGTACATCGCGCTGCTCTCCTCGGTCCTCGCCGTACTCGCCTGGAACGTCGCCATCCGCAAGCTCGGCGCCCCGAACGCCGCGCTGTTCATGAAGCTCGTCCCCGTCGTCACCTTCGCCATCCAGATCGCCCGCGGGTACCGGCCGGTGCCGGCCGAGATCGTCGGCGCCGCGCTCACCGTCGCCGCCCTCGTCGCCACGAACGTGCTCGCCCGCCGCGCCACGGCCCGCGCCACCGCCGGCGTACGCGGTGTCCCGGTCCCCGCGCGCCAGCCCGTCCCGACGCGCCAGTCAGTATCGACGCCCTAGAACCGACCGGGGGCGTGGGAAACCGGGCCGCGGGAACCCGTACGGGCGCCCGCGGCCCTCCTCGTACGCGTCATGTCGGATGTCACGTCCACCCAGTGGGACGTCTCCCGGAGCCGCGGCGCCGACCTCAGTAAACTGCGCGTACAACTTCAGATGCACCTCATCCAGAGGGGCTGAGGGACCGGCCCGACGACGCCCCGGCAACCACCGCACCCGCCTCAGGCGGGACGGCAGGTGCCAATTCCGGCCCGCGACCAGATCGGCGCGGGAAAGATGAGCGAAAGGCACTCGCATGAGCGTCACCGCACCCGCCGGAGCCCCCGCCCGCGCCCTCGTCTGCCGCAACTGCGGCGCCGAGTACCCGCTGATCGCGCAGAACGCGTGCTACGAGTGTTTCGGCCCGCTCGAAGTCGGCTACCACGACGACGTCCTCCGCGCCGTCACCCGCGAGCAGATCGAGTCCGGCCCCGACAACATCTGGCGGTACGCGCCGCTGCTGCCTGCCGGCCAGGACCCCGCCACCCGCGTCACCGTCAACCCCGGCATGACCCCGCTGATCCGCGCCGACGCGCTCGCCGCCGAGCTGGGCATGAAGACGCTGTGGGTCAAGGACGACTCCGCCAACCCGACCCACTCGTTCAAGGACCGCGTGGTGTCGGTGGCGCTGAGCGCCGCGAAGGGCCTCGGCTTCACCCGCTTCGCCTGCGCCTCCACCGGAAACCTCGCGAACTCCGTCGCCGCGCACGGCGCCCGCGCCGGCGTCCCCACCATCGTCTTCATCCCGTACGACCTGGAGCAGAACAAGGTCGTCACCTCCGCCGTGTACGCCGGCGACGTCGTCGCGATCGAAGGCTCGTACGACGACGTCAACCGGCTGTGCTCGGAGCTGACCGAGACCGACGAGTTCGAGGACACGGCGTTCGTCAACGTCAACGTCCGGCCGTACTACGCCGAAGGCTCCAAGACCCTCGGGTACGAGGTCGCTGAGCAGCTCGGCTGGCGCATCCCCGAACAGGTCGTCATCCCGATGGCCTCCGGCGAGCTCCTCACCAAGGTCGACAAGGCGTTCAGCGAACTGATCGACGTCGGCCTGGTGCCGGACTCGTCGTGGCGCGTCTTCGGCGCCCAGTCCGCCGGCTGCAACCCGATCGCCACCGCGCTGCACGCCGACACCGACCAGATCACCCCCGTCAAGCCCACCGGCATCGCCAAGTCGCTCAACATCGGCGACCCCGCCGCCGGGCCGTACGCGCTGGAAGCCGTCCGCCGCACCAACGGCTGGATGGACTACGTGAACGACGACGAGATCCGCGCCGGCATCCAGCTCCTCGCCCGTACCACCGGGGTCTTCGCCGAGACCGCCGGCGGCGTCACCGTCGCCGTACTCAAGAAGCTCGTCGAGTCCGGCAAGCTCGACCCCGACGCCGAGACCGTCGTCTACAACACCGGCGAAGGACTCAAGACCATCGACGCCGTATCGGCCCAGGTCGGACCCACCCACACCGTCGCGCCGAACCTCAAGGCGGTCCGCGCCGCCGGCCTTCTCGGCTGACCGCCAAGTCCGATCCTTCGGTCAAGATCGCACAGAGTAACCGCACTTGACGCCAGCGTCGCGAAGGTGGAGCATATCCGACGCGGGAGGGCATCACGCTCCTGTCCCACACGCCTCGTCGTGTGACGACCCAAGTCCTGCGCTGCGGCGCGGTGAAGTGATGCTCCTCCCGCGCCAATCTCGTTGGTATGTGACGCTGCGGCGAACCCGTTTGCCCGCTCGCGGCGCCGATCCCGGCCTTATGTGCTGACGCACACGGCGGCCGGTCTCGGCTTGCGAGCGAACAAACGGGACTCGCCTCGCTCCCGTCTCCCCACGTCACCCTCAACCCCAAAACCAAGCCATACAAGAGCTTGCCCGGGTACGGGCGGGCGCGTCGCCGCCGACGCGACGCGGGTGGGGTGGCGGTTGGTCGGGCGGATGGAGCCACCGTGCGTTCCGCATCGGTGAGCCCGGCACGAGGGCGGGACTTAGAGGTCCTGACAGGAAGGCGTCGGATGGCTGGCGAGGCTCAGGGCGGGGCTGCCCAGGCGGAGGTGCGGTCGCATACCGGTGTTGTATGCGACTGTGCCGACAACGTCGGCAGCGTCGTCCTGAGTCCGCCGGGCGCCGACAGTCCTTACTGTCAGGACCTCTTAAACCGGTCGCGGGGCGGGCGTGCAGCGGCGACGCTGGTGGCGTGCTGGTACGAGGGTTCTCCGAGCGGGATGACGTGGACAGCTGGCTGGCCGTACGTGAGGCGGCGGCAGCGGCGGACACCCCGGACATGCCACCCGAGTGTCGCGAGGACGTGGTCGGCGGACTGCGGGTGCCGTGGCCGGCGGAACGGGCGCGCCGCTGGGTGGCGGAGTCGGACGGCCGGGTCGTGGCGACGATGATCCTGTCGTTCCAGGAGGTGGACAACCTCGACAACGTCGAACTGGATCTGGTGGTACATCCGGGTTTCCGGCGCCGCGGCATCGGTACCGCGCTGCACGACCTGGCGGTACGGGAGGCGCGCGCGGCGGGGTGCCGGCGGCTGATGTCGGAGTCGGTGCGGGCGCTGCCGGGCGGCCCGGCGTCGGACGGCGCGGGGTCGCTGTTCGCGCGGACGACGGGCGCCACGCTGGCGCAGACCGAGGTACGCCGCAGGCTCGATGTGTCCACTGTGGACCGTACTGGGCTGGCGGCGCGGATCGCCGCGCTGACAACGGATGCGGCCGGGTACACGCTGCTCGGTTGGTGCGGCGCGGCACCGGACGACACGGTCGAGGGCCTGGCCGCGTTGCAGAGCAGGTTCCTGTCCGAGGCGCCGCTGGGCGACCTGGCGTGGGAGCCGCAGCAGGTGGACGTGGCCCGCCGCCGTGCCGGTGAGCGGAGCTTCGCCGCCCGCGGCCGCGTCCGGTACGAGACGGTCGCCCGGCACGACGCCACCGGCGAGATCGTCGCCTGGACCGACGTCAACCGCTACCACCGCCCCGCGGACGTGTGGTTCCAGGACATCACCCTCGTACTCCCGGAACACCGCGGTCACCGCCTCGGCCTGCTCGTGAAGCTCGCGAACCTCGCCCAGGTACTCGACGGCGAGCCGGCCGTGGCCGTACACACGTGGAACGCCGAGGAGAACGCGCACATGATCGCGATCAACGAGGAGATGGGCTTCCGCGCGGTCGACGCCTGGGACGCCTGGCAACTCGATCTCGGCGAGCCGGCCGGGCGCGCCGGAACGGGTTGAGGTCGCCGCCGGACGCGGCATGATGGCGGCATGACGGTTACCACCGAGAGCACGAGCAGCCACCCGCTGTTCAGCAAGCACGAGAAGACGCTGCGCCAGGCGCTGGACACGATCTGGCGGCGCGGCTACTGGTCGGCGTACCCGGAGTCGCCGAGTCCCCGGGTGTACGGGGAGACGGCGGCGGCCGACGGCAAGGCCGCGTTCGAGGCGTACCTCGGCGCGGACTTCCCGCTCGACCAACCCGGCGACCGGGTCGCGACGGAACGCAGCCCGTTCGGGATCCCGCTCGACGTGCGCTACCCGCACACCGACCCGGACACGTTGGTCGCGCGGGCGTCCGGCGCGCTCCCGGCGTGGCGGGACGCGGGCGTCGACGCGCGGGTCGGCGCCTGCCTGGAGATCCTGGCCCGCCTGCACGAGCACATCTTCGAACTGGCGAACGCCGTGCAGTTCACGACCGGGCAGGCGTTCGTCATGGCGTTCCAGGCCGGCGGCGCGAACGCGCTGGACCGCGGACTGGAGGCCGTGGCGTACGCGTACGCGGCGATGACCCGGCACCCCGCCACCGCGTACTGGGAGAAGCCGGCGGGGAAGCGGCCCCCGCTGACGATGACGAAGACGTTCCACGTGGTGCCGCGCGGGGTGGCGCTTCTGGTCGGCTGCAACACGTTCCCCACCTGGAACGGCTATCCGGGGCTGTTCGCCAGCCTCGCCACGGGCAACCCGGTGATCGTGAAACCGCACCCCGGCGCGGTACTCCCGCTCGCCGTCACCGTCCGGTACGCGCGGCAGGTGCTCGCCGAGCAGGGCTTCGACCCGGACCTGGTGCAGCTCGCCGTGGAGGCGCCCGGCGAGGGTGTCGCGTCCGCGCTCGCCACCCGCCCCGAGGTCCGGATCGTCGACTTCACCGGCTCCACCGCGTACGGCGACTGGCTGGAGGCGAACGCCCGGCAGGCGTTGGTGTACACGGAAAAGGCCGGTGTCAACACGATCCTCGTCGACTCGACCGACGACTTCGCCGGCATGTGCGCCAACATCGCGTTCTCCCTGACGCTCTACTCCGGCCAGATGTGCACCACCCCGCAGAACATCCTGGTACCGGAGGGTGGTGTCGACACCGACCAGGGGCACCGGAGCCTCGCCGAGGTCGCGGCCGGGATCGCCGCAGCGGTCGGGAAACTGACCGGCGACGCGGCCCGCGGCGTCGAGCTCACCGGCGCGATCGTCAACGACGGCGTACTCGACCGGCTGGCCGAGGCCGCCGACCTCGGCGAGCCGGTACTCGACTCGCGCACGGTCGAACACCCCGCGTTCCCCGACGCGGTCGTGCGTACGCCGCTGATCCGGCAGCTCACCGCGGCCGACGGCGACACGTACGGGCGGGAGTGGTTCGGGCCGATCGCGTTCGTGGTCGCGACCGCGTCGACGACGGAGAGTCTCGCGGTGTTCGAGCATGTCGTCGGCGAGCGCGGCGCCCTCACCGCCTCGGTCTACTCCACCGCCGAGCCGGTACTCGACGCCGCGGAGCGGGCCGCGCTGACCGTCGGCGTGCACCTGTCCGCGAACCTGACCGACGGCGTGTACGTCAACCAGTCGGCCGCGTTCAGCGACTTCCACGCCACGGGCGCGAACCCGGCGGCCAACGCGTGCCTCACCGACGATGCGTACGTGGCGGGCAGGTTCCGCGTCGTCCAGTCCCGTCGCCCGGTGTGACCTGCGGCTTCACCGTGCGCTCAGATACCACGGCGGCGAAGAGGCTGTGCAGGGTGGTCCCGCTCGTGTAGCGTTTCGCATCGGCCGCAGTACTTCCGGTCGGGCTGGTGTCATGTGCACGCTTCCCGCAGGATGTGTGGCCCCGGCCCGCGACCGCGGTCCGGAGCAGGTTGAGGTAAGGGAAGTGCACCGTGGCACAGGGCACCGTCAAGTGGTTCAACTCGGAGAAGGGCTACGGCTTCATCGCCGTGGACGGTGGGCAGGACGTCTTCGTCCACTTCTCGGCCATCCAGATGGACGGCTACAAGTCTCTGGATGACGGTCAGCGTGTCGAGTTCGACATCGCCCAGGGCCAGAAGGGCCCGCAGGCGGAGAACGTCCGTCTCGCCGGCTGACTTCAGCCCCACCAACGCGTAGCCGGAAGGCGCCAGCACCCGCGGGCTGGCGCCTTCCGGTGTCCCCGGACCCGTTACACGGTCCCGGTGAGCGCCTGGATGCCGAGGCTCGTCAGCGCGACGAGTACCCAGAGGATGCCGCCGGCCACGAGCGGTCGCGCACCCGCCCGGCGCAGCTCGCCGAACGAGATCCCGGTGCCGACCCCGGCCAGCGCCACCGCCACCAGGAACGTCGCGACCGTACCCAGCGCGGCGTGGGCCGCGTGCGGTACCAGGCCGACCGTGTTCGCCAGCGCCGCCAGCAGGAACAGCCACAGGAACACCGGAACCAGGCGCCACACCGGTTTCCGCGTACCGGTCGCGCCGCCGCGGCGCCGCGCGAGTACGGACACGCCGATGACGACGGGCACGATCATCAGTGACCGCACCAGTTTCACCACCACCGCGTAGTTCCCGGCCGCCTGGCTGTACGCGAAGCCGGCGGCGACCACGCTCGACGTGTCGTTGACCGCGGTGCCCGCCCACAGCCCGAATCCGTGGTCCCCCAACCCGAGCAGGTGCCCGAGCGGCGGGAACAGCAGCGCCGCGGCCACGTTGTACAGGAAGATCGTCGACACCGCGTACGCCACGGTCGCCTCGCTGGCGGCGATCACCGGGCTGACCGCGCCGATCGCCGACGCACCGCAGATGCCCGTACCCGCGCCGATCAGGACCCGCAGGTCGCGTTCGACGCGGAGGGCCCGGCCGACCACCCAGGCGCCGAGCAGGCAGACCGCCAGCGTCCCCAGCATCACCGGCAGCGACGACAGGCCGACCCGGGCGACCGCGCCGAGCGACAGCCCCAACCCGAAGACCACCACCGCCGCCTGCAACACGTACCGGCCGGCGAACGCGGCGCCCGGCCGGACCCGCCCCCAGTACGGTCGGCGGCCGAGGGCGGCACGGGCCCCGGCGCCGAGCACGATCGCCACGACCGGCGCACCGACCACCGGCGCGACCGTACCGGCGGCGGTGGCGGCGACCGCGACGGCGAGGGTGAGCAGCAGCCCCGGTACCAGCCGCGCGGTGCCGGCCCCGCCGCCGTCCGCGCCGGTCGACCCCGTGCCGGACGAGTGCGCGCCCGACGAGCCCGTGCCGGTCGAGTCTGTGCTGATGGAGCGCGCGCCCGACGAGCCCGTGCCCGACGTGTCCGTGCCGGTCGACTCCGCGCTGGTCGAGGCTGTGCCGATGGAGCGCGCGTCAGTCGAGTCCGCGCCGGTGTGCGTGCCGGTCGAGTCCGCGCCGATGGAGTGCGCGCCCGACGCGTGCCCGCCCGACGCGTGCTCGCCGGTGGAGTCCGTGCCGGTGCAGTTCTTGCCGAATGAGTGTGTGCCGGTCGAGTGCGCGCTGGGGGAGCCCGTGCCGGACGGGTTCGTCGGCGTGCTGCCGGTATCGGGGGCGTCCGTGGCTGTGGTGTGTGCTCGGCTGGGCGCCGCGGGGGGGTCCGTGCTGGTGGCGGGGTCGGTGGTCACCCTGTCAGCGTCGATCTTGGCGGGGCGGTCGGGTAGTGGGCGATCCACGATGACCACATAGGCTGTGGCTATGGCTCCTGCCGACCCGCCGATCAGCGACCTGACCACCGCCGACCTGGCCAGCCTCCGGCTGTTCGTAGACACCGTGACGCTCGGCAGCCTGTCCGCCGCGGCCCGCCGCCAGCGGATCACGCAGCCGTCCGCGAGCCAGGCGCTGCGCCGGCTGGAACGCCGCCTCGGCATCGAACTGCTGATCCGCACGCCTCGCGGCTCCCGGCCGACGCCCGAGGGCGCCCGCCTCGCCGACCTCGCCGGCCGGGTACTCACCGAGCTGGACGCGTTCGCCGCCGAGGCGCGGGCGTTGCGGTCCGCCGGGCACCGGCACGTCCGCATCGCCGCCAGCTACACCAACGCCGAGTACGTGCTGCCGGCGGTGATCGCCCGCTACCGCGCCGTACGGCCGGACGTGGTGGTGAGTCTGGCGGTGGCGAACTCGGCCGCGGTCGTGGCGCGCGTGCTGGACCGTACGGCGGATCTCGGGTTCGTCGAGGACCCCGGCGCGCACCCGGACCTGGCCGAGACCGTCATCGCCACCGACGATCTGGCCGTCGTCGTGGCGCCCGGCCACCCCTGGGCCCGTCGTACGGTGCCGCTGCCCGCCGCGGAACTCGCCGCCACCCCGCTGCTCCTGCGGGAACCCGACTCCGGCACCCGCGCCACGTACGAGCTGGCGGTGTCGCGGGTCGGCGCCGCCGTGGCCACCCCGCTCGGCGTGATGACGTCGACCGCCGCGCTGAAGACCGCGGTACGCGCCGGGCTCGGCGCCACGCTCGTCAGCCGGCTCGCCGTGGCCACCGAACTCGCCGGCGGTGACCTCGTCGCCGTCCCCGTCGACGGTCTGGACCTGCGCCGCGAGCTGCGCGCGCTGTGGCGGCCGGCGCACCGGCACGCTCTCACCGCCGACTTCCTCGCCGCCCTCGACCGGGCCTGACCGCGGCCGCAACCCACGTCAGGGCAGCGTGTCCGGGCCGTTGGGGCCACTGTGCCGGCACGTCCGCGCTGCTACCGTGCGACGGCTCGATCCCCCGATCCCCCCGAAGGACCGTCGTGACCGACTCCGCCCCGCGTACCGGATTCACCGTGCCACCGCCGCCCACCGGCCCAGACCCGCTCACCGGTGCACCCGGCGACGGCTTCGGCGGCTGGGCCTCGCGTACGGTCGCGGTCTGTCGCCGCAGCATGCTGCCCGGCGTACTCCTCCTCGGCGGCGCCACCGTGGTTCCGGCGGCGGCCGGGGCGGTCCTGGCCGTCGCCATGTTCGACGTCGTGGGAAGCGCCGGGCCGAACGAGCCGCCGCAGCTCCCGCCCTGGCTGTTCCCCGGCTTCCTCGCGCTCTACGTCGTCGCCGGCTACCTGTACGCGGCGGGCTTCGCGGCGACGCTGCGCATGATGGCGCGCGACGCGTACGGCCTGCCCCGCGACTTCGGCGCCACGGTCCGGTTCGGCCTGCGCCGCGCCGTACCCCTCTGCCTCTGGTACGTGGTGGCCGGCGTGCTGATCATGCTCGGCTTCTTCCTCTGCGTCCTCCCCGCGTACTACGTGGAGATCGTGACGGCGATGATCGCGCCGATCGTGGTGTTCGAGCGGTCGCACGCGCTGCGCCGGACGTTCCGGCTGATGCACCGCGACTTCTGGCCGTCGGTGGCGAAGGTGCTGCTCACGACGCTGGTCGCCGGCGCGTTCTCGATGGTCGGGGCGATGGTCATCGAGATCCCGGTGTTCGTGTCCGGCGTCCTCGGCATCCGCGACGGGGCGACCGGCCTGCACCTCGACCCGGTCGTGACGCTGGTGACGTCCGTGGTCGGGATGCTGCTGCTGGCACCCGGCACCGTCGTCGTCGCCGCCGGCCTCCTCACCGGGTACGCGGAGCTGCGCGCCGGCGAGGCCGGGGTGACCGGCGCCGACCTGGTCGACGCGGCGACCTGACCGACGGGCCGGAACCGCCCTGGCCACCCGCTGCTACTGTCCGGCACGGCGTTTCCCGACGAGCACGAGGACCGCAGATGACCGAGCCGCCGTACCCGGGTGACCAGCCGCCGGTGCCGGAGTACGGCTGGACGGTGCCGACCTCGGCGCCGCTCGGCCCGGACCCGCTCACCGGCATGCCCGGCGACGGCTTCGAGGGCTGGGTACGGCGCACCATCGCGCTGTGCCGCCGCAGCTTCGGCCCCGCGGTACTCGTCGGCCTCGTCGCGTACCTGGTGCCCGCGGTGGTGACCGCCGTGCTCACCGCCGTCGTCATGCACCGGCTGAACGCGGTGGTCGTGCCCGCGCAGCCGGACCCGCACAACCCGTTCGGCCCGCTCAAGGACATGGCCCGCAGCGTCGCCGGGTGGTACGCGCTGCTGCTGCTCGTCGCCGTCGCCGTGGGGTACGTGCAGTCGGTGGCGTGGGTGGCGGTCACCCGGCTGATGGCGCGGGACGCGCTCGGCGAGCCGCGCGAGCTGGCCGACACCGTACGGTTCGCGCTGCGCCGCGGCCTCCCCCTCTGGGGCTGGTACGTGCTGGTCTACCTGTGCGTGGTGGTCGGCCTGTGCTTCTGCGTGCTGCCCGGCATCTACCTGGCGGTGGCGATGAGCCTGATCACGCCGGTCGTGGTGTTCGAGCGCGGGCAGCCGGCGATCACCCGGTCGTTCCGGCTGATGCACGCCAACTTCTGGCCGTCGACCGGCCGCCTGCTCCTGCTCGGCCTCTGCTACGGCGTCTACTCGATGATCATCGGCGCCGTGCTCAACGCCGCCACCGGCGTGTCCACCACGTCGTTCAACGCCGGCCTCCAGGGCCAGACCCGGATCCCCGAGTCGTCGATGCTCGCGCAGGTCCTCGTCGGCGTACTCGACACGGCCCTGGCCGTACCCGCCACGGTCGTCGTCATCGCCGGCATCCTCGCGCTGTACGCCGAGCTCAGGGGCCGCGACGGCGACCTGGTGACCGGCGCGGACCTGGCGGCCGCCGCGGCGTGACCGTGGCCTCGGCGCGCGCGGTTCGCTTGCACTCGTCTGGGGAGAGTGCTAAACCTTGATCTGGCACTCGCAGTACGTGAGTGCCAGGGTGCACCCGTTCGATCCGTCGGCCGGGCGCATCCGAAGGTCGGGCGGTGAGGCCAGTCGACCGAGGCACACCAGCTGGGTGCCGCGGGCGTTCGGGTCGTCCGTCGCGGGCATCGACCGACCGTGCGTGTACTTACCGCGCGCCCCCGCGACCCCACCGGGTCGCAGGACGCCTAGGTGTCTGACACACCGGAGGACAACGCCCAAATGGCAAAGATGATCGCGTTCGACGAGGAGGCGCGCCGCGGCCTCGAGCGGGGTATGAACACCCTCGCCGACGCCGTGAAGGTGACGCTCGGCCCGAAGGGCCGCAACGTCGTTCTGGAGAAGAAGTGGGGCGCCCCCACCATCACCAACGACGGCGTCTCCATCGCCAAGGAGATCGAGCTCGAGGACCCGTGGGAGAAGATCGGGGCCGAGCTCGTCAAGGAAGTTGCCAAGAAGACCGACGACGTGGCCGGTGACGGCACCACGACCGCGACGGTCCTGGCCCAGGCCCTGGTCCGTGAGGGTCTGCGCAACGTGGCCGCCGGCGCCAACCCGATCGCCCTCAAGCGGGGCATCGAGGCCGCCGTCGCCAGCGTGACCGAGCAGCTGGCCCAGCTGTCCAAGGACATCGAGACCAAGGAGCAGATCGCCGCGACCGCGTCGATCTCCGCCGGGGACTCGTCCGTGGGCGAGATCATCGCCGAGGCGATGGACAAGGTCGGCAAGGAAGGCGTCATCACCGTCGAGGAGAGCAACACCTTCGGGCTCGAGCTTGAGCTCACCGAGGGCATGCGCTTCGACAAGGGCTACATCTCGGCGTACTTCGCGACCGACACCGAGCGTATGGAGACGTCGTTCGACGACCCGTACCTGCTCATCGTCAACTCCAAGATCTCGGCGGTGAAGGACCTGCTGCCGATCCTGGAGAAGGTCATGCAGTCGGGCAAGCCGCTCGTCATCATCGCCGAGGACGTCGAGGGCGAGGCCCTGGCCACCCTGATCGTCAACAAGGTGCGCGGCACCTTCAAGTCGGCCGCCGTCAAGGCCCCCGGCTTCGGCGACCGCCGCAAGGCGATGCTGGACGACATGGCCATCCTGACCGGCGGCCAGGTCGTCAGCGAGGACCTCGGTCTGAAGCTGGAGAACGTCGGCCTGGAGCTGCTGGGCAAGGCCCGCAAGGTCGTCATCACCAAGGACGAGACCACCATCGTCGACGGTGCCGGCGAGGCGGACCGGATCCAGGGCCGGGTCAACCAGATCCGTAACGAGATCGAGGCGTCCGACTCCGACTACGACCGCGAGAAGCTGCAGGAGCGGCTGGCCAAGCTGGCCGGCGGCGTTGCGGTCATCAAGGTCGGCGCGGCCACCGAGGTCGAGCTGAAGGAGCGCAAGCACCGCGTCGAGGACGCCGTGCGTAACGCGAAGGCGGCCGTCGAGGAGGGCATCCTCCCCGGTGGTGGCGTCGCGCTGGTCCAGGCCGGTACCAAGGCCTTCGACAAGCTCGACCTGAACGCCGACGAGTCGACCGGTGCCGGCATCGTGAAGTCGGCCCTGGACGCCCCGCTGAAGCAGATCGCCGTGAACGCCGGCCTTGAGGGCGGCGTCGTGGCGGAGAAGGTCCGCAACCTCGACGCGGGCCACGGCCTCAACGCGGGCAACGGCGAGTACGTGAACATGCTCGACGCCGGCATCCTGGACCCGACCAAGGTCACGCGTTCCGCGCTGCAGAACGCCGCCTCGATCGCGGCCCTGTTCCTCACCACCGAGGCCGTGGTGGCGGACAAGCCGGAGAAGAACGCGGCCCCGGCCGCGCCGGACGCCGGCGGCATGGACTTCTGAGTCCGACCACCGCACGTCCGAACACCGCGTAAAGCAGGGGCGGATCCCGATCGGGATCCGCCCCTGTCGCGTACCTGGGCGCCAACGGTTCGGCGCGGCGCCGGTGGTTCAGGTGGTGGGGAGGGCGAGCGCGGCGGACAGCCGACCGTTCGCGGTGTCGAGCAGGGCGCGGGCGGTGCCGGCGTCGACGTCGCGTTCGATCATGACGACGGCGGTCTTGACGTGCCGGCCGGCGCCGGCGAGCGCGCTCTCGGCGACCTCGGGGGTGGCGCCGGTGATCTCCTGGACCATGCGGATGGCGCGGGCCTGGAGCTTCTGGTTGGTGGCGACGAGGTCGACCATCAGGTTCCCGTGCGTCTTGCCGATGCGCACCATGCTGATCGTCGAGATCATGTTGAGGACGAGCTTCTGCGCGGTGCCGGCCTTGAGCCGGGTCGAGCCGGCGACGAACTCGGGCCCCACGGCGATCTCCACCGGGTACTCCACGACCGCGCTCAGTTCCGCCTCCGCGTTGCAGGACAGCCCGATGGTGGCGGCGCCGCGGCGGCGCGCTTCGGCGAGCGCGGCCAGCACGTACGGGGTGCGGCCGCTGGCGGTGAGTCCGACGACCGCGTCGCCGGGGCCGACCTCGGCGGTGGCGACGTCGGCGGCTCCGGCGTCGGCGTCGTCCTCGACTCCCTCGACGGCTCCGGTGACGGCGGTGGGCCCGCCGGCGATGATGCCGCGTACCTGGTCGGGGGCGGTACCGAAGGTGGGCGGGCACTCGGCGGCGTCGAGCAGGCCGATGCGGCCGGGGGTGCCGGCCCCGACGTACAGCAGGCGGCCGCCGGCGGACAGCTTGTCGACGACGGCGTCGATCGCCGGTACGAGGGCCGGAATGGCGTCGCGCACCGCGCCGGGCACCGTACTGTCGGCCTCGTTCATGAGGGCGGCCAGTTCGGCGGTGGGCAGCCGGTCGATCTGCGCGTACCGCGGGTCGGTCTGCTCGGTGCGCAGTTGCGCCAGATCCGACCTGGTGGCGCGGGTTGGGGCCTGGGACACCTGCGGCTCCTCGTTTTCCGGTGGTCGCCCTGCTGCCGGCTGGCCGTACGGGTCGGCGACTGACGTCCCGCCCCGGCCATGTTACTCGTTGACGATAACAAGCCAGTGTCGGTAACTTAGCAACGCGACGCTAGGAACTGAATATTCTTGTCAGAATAGACGGGGGAGCCGCGCCCGTGGTTGCGTACCATCGCCAGGCCGACGAGGTGCTCGGTCGGATTTCGGTCACCGAGAAGATCGGCCAGCTGTTCGTCGTACCGGTGGGTCGGCACTCGCCGAACGCCCTGCGGCTGCCACCGGACCAGCGCACCGGTTCCGTCGCGAACGACGGGCTCGGGCAGGTCCTGGACCAGATCCGGACGTACCGGGTGGGCGGGGTGTGCTACTTCCCGACGCGTGCCGAGGGGGACGAGCCGGGCGAGGTGGCGGCGCTGCTCGCCGAGGTCGCCGCGGTCGCCGACGGCGGCGTACGCCCGGTGGTGTCGGTGGACCAGGAGGGCGGCACGGTCGCCCGGCTGCGGCGCGGGGTGACGAGCGTGCCGAGCGCGATGGGGCTCGCCGCGACGGGTGACCCGGCCAGCGCCGAGCGCGCCGCCGGCATCCTCGGCGCCGAACTGCGCGCGGTCGGCTTCCACCAGGACTACGCGCCCGACGCCGACGTCAACAGCAACCCGGCGAACCCGGTGATCGGCGTCCGGTCGTACTCGGCGGATCCGGCCGAGGTGGCGCGGTACGTGGCCGCCGCGGTGCGGGGGCTGCGCGGGGCGGGGCTGGCCGCCACCGCCAAGCACTTCCCCGGCCACGGCGACACGTCGACCGACAGCCACCTGACGCTGCCGTCGGTCACGCGTACGGCGGCGGACTGGGACGCGATCGACCTCGTACCGTTCGGTGCGGCGATCGAGGCGGGTGTCGACGCGGTGATGTCGGCGCACGTCGCGGTGCCGGTGGTGGACCCCTCCGGTGACCCGGCGACGGCGTCCGCGCCGATCCTCACCGGCGTACTCCGGGACCGGCTCGGGTTCGCCGGGGTCGCCGTGACCGACGCGCTGGACATGGCCGGCGCGCGGGACCGCCTCGGCGACGGCGAGATCGCGGTACGCGCGCTGCTGGCCGGCGCGGACCAGTTGCTGATGTCGGCCGACCTGCCGGTGGCGGTCACCGCGGTCGGCGCGGCGGTCGCGTCCGGGCGGGTACCGGTGTCGCGGCTGGACGAGGCGGTACGCCGGATCCTCGTGATGAAGGCGCGGCTGGGCCTGCTCGGCGCCGACGCCGGTACGCCGGCCGGTGCCGACCCGCTGGCCGCCGCCGGTGTCGACGTGGCCGCGAATGCCGTGGTGGCAAGGGATCTGGCCCGCCGGGCGCTCACCGTACTCGGGGATCCGGGGTGGCGGGTGCCGGCCGGGCGGGTCGCGCTGGTCGGCAACCTGGCCGGCGTCGAGGACGTACTGCTGCCGGTGCTGCGCGGGGCGGGCGCCGAGGTGACGGTGGTCGACAGCGGCAGCGATCCGTCCACTGTGGACACCGTACTGGCCGCGGCGGCGGGCGCGGACGTGACGGTCGCGGTGACCCGCGGTGCGGTGCGGTGGCCGGGGCAGCGCGCGCTGCTCGCCGGTCTCGCCGCCGCCGGGCACCGGCACGTGCTCGTCGCCCTGCGCGAGCCGTACGACGCGGGTCTGGCGCCGGCGGCGGTGGCCCGGTTCCTGACGTACGGGGACAACGAGGTGATGCGGGAGGCGCTGGTGGACGTGCTGCGCGGGGACGCGGTCGCGGGCGGGCGGCTGCCGGTGGACGTACCGGATGCCGACGGTGGCGTCGCGTACCGGAAGGGGGCGGGCGCGTGAGCGCGGTCCGGACGGGTGCGCAGCGGCTCTGCGCCGATCCGACGCTGGCGGGCCCGGGGCGGCTCGGCCTGATCACCAACTTCACCGGCGTACTGCCGGACCTGACGTCCACTGTGGACGGTGCGCGGGCCGCCGGGGTCGAGCTGGCCGCGCTGTTCAGCCCCGAGCACGGGATCCGCGGCACCGTGCAGGCCGGGTACTCCGAGGCCGAGGCGGTCGACCCGGCGAGCGGGCTGCCGGTGTTCGACACGTACCTGAAGTCGGGCGCGGCGCTGGACGAGCTGCTCGTCGACTCGACGGTCGACACCCTGCTCTACGACCTCCAGGACATCGGCACCCGGTTCTACACGTACATCTGGACGATGTTCGACGTGATGGTGTCCGCGGCCCGGACCGGCAAGCGCTTCGTCGTACTCGACCGGCCGAACCCGGTCGGCGGCGCGGTGTGCGAGGGGCCGGGGCTGTCGGCGGAGTTCGCGAGCTTCGTCGGCCGCGTGTCCGTCCCCGTACGCCACGGGCTGACCGTCGGCGAGCTGGCCCGCCACCTCAACGCCTCGGCCGTACCGGCGGCGGCGGGCCGCCCGGTGGACCTGGACGTGATCGCGTTGGACGGCTGGCGGCGGGACATGACCGCGGCCGACACCGGCCAGCCCTGGGTGATGCCGTCGCCGAACGTACCGACCGCCGACTCGGCGCTGGTGTACCCGGGGACGGGGTTGTTCGAGGGTACGAACCTGTCGGAGGGCCGCGGCACGACCCGCCCGTTCGAGCTGATCGGCGCCCCGTACCTGGACGCGCGGTTCGTGCCGGCGTTGCGCGCGCTGGAGCTGCCCGGCGCGGCGTTCCGCGAGGTCTGGTTCACCCCCACCTTCCACAAGTACGCCGGGCAGGCGTTGCGCGGCGTGCAGGTGCACGTGACGGACGCGCGGGAGTTCGAGCCGGTGCGTACCGCGGTGACCATGCTGGCCACGTTGCGCGACCTGTACCCGGACGGCTTCGGCTGGCGTACCAACGGATCCGGGGTGGAGCAGACCGCGCACCGGCACTTCGTCGACCTGCTGTGGGGGAGCGACGACCTGCGCCGCACCCTGGACGCGGGCGGTGACCCGCGCGCGTTGGTACCGCCGCGGTCGGCGCCGGTGGGTGACCATCTGCTCTATCCGTGACGGGCCGGTGACGGTTAATCTGGTCGGCTGTCCGGCGCGCTGTCGGCAATTTACCAACGGAGGTAGCCGCAGATGGGTGTGCAGTCGTGAGCCGGCGGGCACCGTCGTCCGGACGACCCGATCCGGTGCGGAACATCCTGACCCACATCCGGTCGCTGCTGTCCGGCATGGCGCCCGCCGAGCGCCGGGTCGCCGAGGCCGTACTCGGTCAGCCGGAGGTCGTGGTGGGCCGGACCATCACCGAGCTGGCCGAGTCGTGCCACACCTCGGAGACCACGGTGATCCGGTTCTGCCGCACCGTCGGCTTCCGCGGGTACCCGGAGCTGCGGTTGCGGCTGGCGACCGAGATGGGGCGGGACGCGGCGCGCGGCAACGGGCACCGCGAGCTGGGCGCCGACATCGGCCGTACGGACACGTTGCGCGAGGTCGTCGAGAAGATCGGGTACGCGGACGCCCGCGGCGTCGAGGAGACGATCCAGCAGCTCGACCTGGACGCGCTGGCGAAGGTGGTCGACGCGGTCGCCGCCGCCACCCGCATCAACCTGTACGGCCTCGGCGCGAGCGGCTTCGCGGCGCAGGACCTCCAGCGCAAGCTGTACCGGATCGGGTTGTCGGCGTTCTGGTTCGGCGACCCGCACGACGCGCTGGTGGCGGCGGCCCTGCTGCGGCCGGGTGACGTCGCCTTCGGCATGACCCACACGGGTACGACGACGGAGACGGTGAACGTGCTGCGCGAGGCGCGCCGGCACGACGCGGTCACGGTGGCGATCACGAACGCGGGTTCGTCGCCGGCCGCCGCGGAGGCCGACCTGGTCCTGACCACCGCGGTACGCGAGACCACGTTCCGGTCGGGTGCGATGGCGAGCCGGATCGCCCAGCTCGCGATCGTGGACTGCATCTTCGTGGCGGTCGCGCAGCGCACGTACGACGACACGTTGGACGCGCTGCGCCTGACGTTCACCGCGGTGGACGACGTCCGTACGCACGGGTGATCCGGATGGTGGCAATTATTGACGCGCCCCGATTGTGGTAGGTAGTTTTCCAACAACACATCGGACGACACGGGTACGGCAGGGGAGTGGGTGGCGCATGGCCACGGTGCGGGAGTTCCGGGTCGGTGACGGCGGGAGCCTGGTCGAGGCGTGGCGGCGGAGCGCGCCGTACGACCCGGTCACCCCGGCCCGCTTCCGCAACCTGGTCCTGCTCGACCCCAACTTCGACCCGCAGGGGCTCCGCGTGGCGGTCGAGGACGACCGGGTCGTCGGCGCGGCGTACGCGGTGCGGCGGACCGTCGCGATGGTCGGCGACGACCTCGAACCCGGCATGGGCTGGCTGCCGTTCTTCTTCGTCGCGCCCGAGGCGCGCCGGCAGGGCGTCGGCGGCGCGCTGCTCGACTCCGCCCTCGGCTGGCTGCGCGGGCACGGCGTCGGCACCGTCGAGTTCGCCGGCTACACGCCGAACTACGTCCTCCCCGGGCTCGACGCCGAGGCGTACCCGGAGGCGCGGAAACTGCTGGAGCACAAGGGTTTCCGCACCCGGTACGAGGCGGTCGCGATGGACCGCAGCCTGGTCGACTACACCATGCCCGACGCCGTACGCGAGCGCGTCGCCGCGCTCACCGCCGAGGGCTACCGCTTCGGTACGCCGACCGACGACGACCTCGTCGAGCTGGTGGCGCTCGCCCGCGACGAGTTCAACCCCGACTGGGGCCGGGCGATCCGGGAATGCGTCACCGCCGGCACCCCGACCGACCGGATCGTCTGCGTACGCGAGCCCGGCGGCGTGCTGGTCGGCTGGGCCCAGCACGAGGCGTACGAGGGGGCCACGGAGCGGTTCGGGCCGTTCGGCGTCCTGGAGACCCGGCGCGGCACCGGCCTCGGCAAGGTACTGCTGCACCTGACCCTCGAACGGATGCGGGCGCTCGGCGCGCACTCCGCCTGGTTCCTGTGGACCGGCGAGAAGTCCGCCGCCGGCCAGCTGTACCTGCGGACCGGGTTCACCGTCACCCGACGGTTCCAGGTGATGCGGGCCGCCCTGACCGACTGACGCACCGTCGGTCCCCCGCGGACGACGGCCCGAACCCTGAACGCTGAAGGAGAAGCATGTCTCGCACCGTGCTGGCCCTCGGGGCGCACATCGGTGACATGGACCTGACCGCCGGCCCGCTGCTCGCCACGTACGCGCTGAACGGCGACAGTACGGCGATCGTGGCGCTCACCCCGGGCGAGCGCGGGCACCCGCGCGTCGCGCCGGCCGAGTACAAGAAGCAGAAGATCGCGGAGGGTGCGGCGTTCGCCGAGGGCATCGGCGCCGACTTCCACGTCTTCGACGACCAGAGCGACGGGTTCCTCACCGCGTCCGACGAGCTGTCGCTGCGCGTCGCGGACCTGATCCGCCGGATCAAGCCCGACGTGCTCATCGCGCACTGGCCCAGGAGCATCCACGACGACCACCACCACGCCTCGGTACTCGCCGAGCGCGGCCGGTTCTACGCCGGGTTGCCGATGGACCACGAACTCCCCCGGCACGGCGTCTCCCGCTTCCTGTACGCGGAGAACTGGGAGGACGCCGACGGCTTCACGCCCTCGGTGTACGTGCCGGTGCCGGAGGAGGCGTTCCAGCGCTGGCGTACCGCGATCCAGGGGCAGGCGTTCGCGCGGGGCGAGACGTACGGCTTCCGCTACATCGACTACTACACCGCGCTGATGACCACGCGCGGCTGCCTCGCCGGCCACGAACGCGCCGTCGCGCTCGCCACGCACGCCGGTGGCCACCAGGTACTCGACCTGCCCTGACCGGTCGCGTGGCACGGACGGTGCGCGGAGCGGGCTCCGCGCACCGTCCGCGTCAGGGTCGGATCTCCTTGCGGTAGAGCCAGAAGATGCGTTCGACGCGGGCGCCGACGGTACGCGAGTAGAACGGGATCGGGCCCACCCAGCCGATCTGCGCGCGGGTGAGGCCGGCGTCGCGCTGGTCGGCGAGGCAGCGGCGGAGCAGTACGCGGCCGAGGCCGAGGTTGCGGGCGGCCGGGTCGGTGCCCATGGGGCCGAACCAGCCGGGCCGGTTGGCGCCGTGCCCGGCGAAGGCGAGTACGGTGCCGTCGCGCCACGCGACGTGGCAGCCGGCGCCCGGGCGTCGTACGGACTGCTCGATCTCCCAGGCCCAGGTGGCGTTGAACGCGCCGACCGCCCACCCGCGCAGCGCGGGCAGCTCGTCGACCGTCGCGCGGCGGACCTGAACTCCTTGCGCCGCAAGGCGTTCCTCGTCGTCCACAGTGGACAGATCGGCGGTGTCGAGGTCGGCGGTCATGTTCTGCGCCGTGCGGTACCGCTCGTAGCCGAGGGACTCGGCGAGGCAGATCGCCGGCGTGTAGCGCACGTCGACGCCGGGCCACACGTAGCAGGGCGGGTTGCCGGCCCAGCGGACCTCGCGGACGCCGAATCCGGCGAGCGCCTCCTCGGCGGCGCGCACCAGCGCGGTGCCCGTACCGCGGCGGCGGGCGGCCGGGTCGACGGCGATCAGGTCGAGGTGGCCGACGGCGGGATCGTTGTCGTTGACCGAGACCAGCGCCACCCCGTCGTCCCCGGCGCGCAACCACGCGGTACGCCGGCCGTCCGGTGCGGCGGCCAGCCGGTCCAGCATCACCGCCGCCTCGTCCCCGTCGTACGCGAGGGACCGGGTGACCAGGGCGGACATCGCCGCCGGATCGGGTGCGGTCCGTTCGACCACCGTTGCCATCGCCGTCCTCCCCGATCCGCCGGTACTGCCGGCAAAATCCTACTGACCGCGGCCGGTCGGCTCGCGGTACCCGCCGCCGTGGCCCGATACGTACGCTGTGCCCGGGACAGGGAGGGACCGTGGCGGAAGAGACACGACCGGGCCGGATCGTCGGGGATCGCTACCGGCTGGTCGCGGAGCTGGGTTCCGGTGCCTTCGGCCGGGTCTGGACCGCGTACGACGAGCGGCTGGACACCGTCGTGGCGGTCAAGGAGGTGCGGCTCCCCGGCTGGGGCACCACCGAGGAGAACGCGGAACGGCTGGCCCGCGCCGAACGCGAGGGCCGCAACGCCGTACGGCTGCGCGACCACCCGAACATCGTCACCGTGCACGACGTGGTCACCGACGACGGCGCGCCGTGGCTGGTGATGCGGCTCGTCGCCGGCATCTCCCTCAAAGAGCACCTGGACGCGACCGGCCGGCTGCCCGTCGCGCAGGTCGCGCACGTCGCCGCCGGCCTGCTCGCCGCACTGGCCGCGGCGCACGCCGCCGGTGTCGTGCACCGCGACGTCAAGCCCGCCAACGTCCTGCTGTCCACCACCGGCGAGGTGCTGCTCACCGACTTCGGCATCGCCGTACACCGGGCGGACATCGCGGTGACGGTACCGGGGATGTTGGTGGGAACGCTGGCGTACACGGCGCCGGAACGGTTCGACGGCACGGACGGCGCCGCCGGCGACCTGTTCTCCCTCGGCGTCGTCCTGTACGAGGCGGTCACCGGCGCCAGCCCCTTCCACCGCGACAGTACGACCGCGGCGCTGCGTGCGGTGCTGCACGAGGACCCGCCCCCGCCCGACTGCCTCCCGGCGGTACGCGACCTGGTGACGGGCCTGCTCGCCAAGGATCCGCACGTACGCCTCGGCGTACCGGCGGCGACGGCGCTGCTCGCCGGCGTCGACACCGAACCGGTACCGGTCGGGCGCTCGGCGGTCGACCCGGCCGGTCGCCTCCTCCCGAAGACCAAGGTCCTGCCCGTCGACCCCGGCCCCACCCCGAATCCCGGCCGGACCCCGGACCCCCGCACCACCGCGGATCCCGGCATGGCTCCGGAGTCCGGCACGCCCCTGGATCCCGGCACGAGCGCGGAGTCCGGCAGCGACCGCAACGCCGGCGATGGCGGCCGCGCTCCGGACGACGGCGGCGACGGTGCGGGTGGCTCCCAGGGCGGCGGTGGGTCCGCGGGCAAGCCGAAGGGTTCGGGCAAGGCGAAGCCGAAGACCGGCGGGTCCGGCACATCCAAGCCCGGCGGTTCATCGTCCGCCAAGCCGAAGCAGCAGGACGGGGCCAAGCCGAAGCAGCAGGGCGGCAACAAGCCGAAAGAGGCCGCCACCAAGCCGAAGCAGCAGGGCGGCAACAAGCCGAAAAAGGCCGCCGCCAAGCCGAAGCAGCCGAACGCCGGCACGCCGAAGCGGCAGAGCGGGCCGAAGGAGTACGCCGCGGAGCCGGTGCGGCAGGACACCGGGACGACGGAGGCCGCCGACACGTCCGCGCCCGCGACGGATGCCGGCGGTACGGGAAGCGGCTCGTCCGGCGGTGACGGGTGGAAGTGGCTGGTGGGGCTGGCCGTACTGGTGATCCTCGGCGGGTACCTGTTCGGCCGCAACGCGCACGAGGCGGAGGTCGGCGGCTGCGTGTACACGACGGACCACAAGAAGCTGCGCCGCGAGCCGTGCGCGCTGCACTGGCCGGGTGGCACCAGTTACTCGGTGCTGCAACGGTTCGCGAGCCCGACCGGCAGCGCCGGGGCGTACTGCGCGAACGTCGCCGGCTGGGACCGCGACGTCGACACCTCCTGGTACTACCCGCAGTCCGGTGACGACAGTGCGGTGACGCTGTGCCTGAAGAAGCTGCCCTGACCCCCGTCGGTACTGTGTGGCCCATGGTCGGGGTGAGCGGGCCGCTGGTGATGGGTGCGGACGTCGGCGGCACGAGCGCGAAGGTGGTGCTGGCCGACGCGTCCGGCCGGGTCCTCGGCCGCGGGACGGGACCGGGCGGCAACCTGCGCTCCAGCGTCGGCGACCCGGCCGGCAACATCGGTGGCGCGCTGCGCGCCGCGCTCGGTGACCACGATCCGGCCGGGGTGGTGGCCGGCGTGATCGGGATGGCCGGCAGCGCCGCCGTACCGGAGCGGGCGCAGGAGATCGCCGACGGCGCCTGGCGTACGGCCGGGTTGGGCGGGTCGCCGCTGGTCCGTACCGACCTCGACATCGCGTACGCGGCGGGCGCCACCGGCCCGGACGGCGCGCTGCTGCTGGCCGGGACCGGTGCGGTGGCCGCGGCGTACCAGGGGTTCCGGATGGTGGAGCGGTGCGACGGGCTCGGCTGGCTGCTGGGCGACGAGGGTTCGGCGGTGTGGTTCGGGCTGGCCGCGGTGCGGGCCGCCGCCGCCGACCTGGACGGCCGCGGCCCGGGTACCGAGCTGACCGGGCGGGTGGGCGAGCTGCTGCGCCCGGAGTCGCCGACCGGCGACCCGCGGCAGGATCTCGTGGCCGTGGCGTACCAGTGGCCGCCGGCGCGGTTCGGTGAGCTGGCGCCGACGGTGACCGCGGCGGCGGAGGACGGTGACGAGGTCGCCGGCCGGATCCTCGCCGACGGCTGTGCCGCGCTGGTGCGTACCGCGCTGGTGGTGGCGGCGGACGCGCCGTGCCTGGTGCTCGCCGGGTCGCTGCTGACGTCGGCCGGCCCGATCGCCGACCGGGTCCGCGCCGCCCTCGCGCCGTACGTGCCGGTCGAGCCGGTCGCCGCCCCAGATCCCGTCGCCGGCGCCGTACTCGACGCGTTGCGCGCCGCGGACCTGCCCGTACCGGACGGGCTGCCGGCACGCCTGCGGGCGGAGCTGCGCCCGTGAACACCGTCGCGCCGGTACTGGACGGGCACAACGACCTGGTGTGGGAACTGCGGATGCGCTGCGGGTACGACCTGGCGGCGTTCGACGTCGGGGTGGTGCAGCCGGCGATCCACACGGACCTGCCGCGGCTGCGGGCCGGCGGGGTGGGCGCGCAGTTCTGGTCGGTGTGGGTGCCGTGCGACGAGCCGGCGCCGGATCCGGTACCGACGACGCTGGAGCAGATCGAGGGCGCGCACGCGCTGATCGAGCGGTACCCGGCCGATCTGGTCCTGGCGACCACGGCGGACGACGTGACGCGGGCGTTCGCGGCGGGGCGGATCGCGTCGCTGCTGGGCGCCGAGGGCGGGCACCAGATCGGCGGTTCGCTCGGCGTACTGCGCACCCTGTACCGGCTCGGCGTGCGGTACCTGACGCTCACGCACACCCGTAACACCGAATGGGCCGACTCGGCGACGGACGAGCCGGTGCACGGCGGCCTGACCGACTTCGGCCGACGCGTGGTCGCGGAGCTGAACCGGCTCGGCATGCTCGTCGACCTGTCGCACACCGCGGCGAGCACCATGCACGACGCGCTGGACGTGAGCCGCGCCCCGGCGTTCTTCTCCCACTCGAACGCCCGCGCGCTGTGCTCGCACCCGCGCAACGTCCCCGACGACGTCCTCACCCGGGTACGTGACACGGACGGCGTGGTGATGCTGACGTTCGTGCCGGGCTTCCTGACCGAGGAGTGCCACGCCTGGATGGACGAGCTCCAGGCGGAGGAGGCCCGGCTCGGCCACGACGACCGGGCCGGCCGCCGCCGCTGGCTGGACGCGCATCCGCGCCCGCCGTGCGGCGTCACCGACGTCGCCGACCACGTGGAGTACGTGCGGGAGGTGGCCGGGGTGCGCGCGGTCGGGCTCGGCGGTGACTTCGACGGGATGAGCGACCCGCCGGACGGCCTCACCGACGTCGCCGGGTACCCGAACCTCTTCGCGGAACTCGCCCGGCGCGGCTGGTCGGAGCCCGAGTTGTCCGGTCTGGCGAGTGGAAACGCGCTTCGCGTACTCCGGGAGACGCAGTCCCTCGCCACCGCTGGACCGGATGAGTGATGCTGACGGCATGGCCGAACGCCGTGACCCCGGTGTCCTGACCCGGATGCGAGCCGCCCTCCAGGGCGAGCGGAACGCCGCGACCCTGGAGGCGATGCGCGACGCCGGCACCGGCGTGTACGAGGAGCTGTCGATCCTGGAGACGCGCCGGGACGAGCGCCGCGCCGCGGGTACGAGCCCGTGGGAGGTGGCGTCGGACGTCGCCTCGCACGAGCTGACCACGTGGAACGGGTTCGTGCTGCAGACGCTCGGGGAGACGTTGCTGGCGGCGGACGACGCCGGGTCGGGGTTCGTCCCGCCGGGCACGTTCGACCTGGCGTGGCGGTGGCTGGGGCAGGTGCAGCCGTGGCTGAGCCGGGCCCGGCAGGCCCGCAGCAACCCGTCGTACGACATCCGCGCGGAGCTGACGCTGCCGGTGGACGTGTCGCCGTGGCCGACCGCGCCGGTGTCGGACACGCACCTGGCCGCGCTGCTGGAGGCCGACTCCCGGCTCCGCGAGCGCGCCGAGTACGGGGTGTTCGCGCTGGACGGGGCGAAGCGCCCGCCGTACCGGGACGACCAGGTGCACCGGCTCCGGCAGTACGCGGCGATGGCGGGTTCGGCCGCGGACTACGCGCGGAGCCTGCACGGCTCGGGGCACGAGCCGACCACCAACCGGATCGCCGCCGCGAACCTGTGCTTCGCGCTGTCCGCCTGGTACCGGATCGGTCAGCTCACGGCGTTCCCGGACCTGTTGGCGGGGTTGCGGCTGCCGCGGGACCGGGCCCGGTTCGACCCGGAGCAGCTGCCCGGCGGTGCCGACTTCGACCCGTGGTGCCTGACGGACGAGGCGACCGTGGACGCGTGGCGCGGCGATCCGGGCGCGGTACGGGCGATCGACGCGCTGTGGGCCGCCGACCCGGACCCGGCTGCGACCCTCCAGGTGAAGGCCGAGCTGGACCAGGCGATCGACGAGGGCCGGATCGTCCGGGTGTTCCTGCCGGGGAAGGTCACCTGCTTCCACCGCGCCCCGTGGTCCTCGCTGTACGAGGTGCGCCGCGCGGTCACCATCGCCGGCCGCACCTTCGGCGTACTCCAGCAGTTCACGCTCGACGTCTCCGCCGAGGAGATGTACTGGGGCCGCCCGTTCGTACGGCGGTTGGTGCTGGGGCCGTTCCGGATCAACTCGGCGCAGCGCCGCCCGTACTGACCGGGCCCGGGTCAGGCCATGTCCTCCAGTTCGCGGCCCTTCGTCTCCTTGACCGCGCGCGCCACGAACACGAACGCCAGCGCCGCGAACAGCGCGTACAGGCCGTACGCGAGGGTCAGGCTGAAGCCGGACAGGACCGGGAACGTGGTGGAGATGATCCAGTTCGCGATCCACTGCGCGGCGGCGGCGACGGCCAGCGCGGACGCCCGGATCCGGTTGTTGAAGATCTCGCCGAGCATGACCCACACCGTCGGGCCCCAGCTCATGCCGAACGCGAAGACGTACACGTTGGCGGCGACGAGCGCGACGGTACCGATGCCGCCGGGCAGGTGCGGCTTGCCGTCGATCACGGTCGCCGTGGAGAAGCAGTACGCCATGGTGCCGAGGGTGACGACCATGCCGGCGGCGCCGATGAGCAGCAGCGGCTTGCGGCCGATCCGGTCGATGAGGGCGATGGCGACCAGCGTGGTGACGATGTTGGTGACCGAGGTGATCACCGAGGTCAGCATCGAGCTGGACTCGGAGAAGCCGACGGACTGCCACAGCGAGGACGAGTAGTAGAAGATCACGTTGATGCCGACGAACTGCTGGAACACCGACAGCAGGATGCCGACCCAGACGATCCCGAGCAGCCCGAGTACGGGTCCGCGCAGGTCACGGAGCTGTACCGGGCGGTCGGACAGCAATGAGCGGCGGATCTCGGCGATCTTGTTGTCGACGTTGCCGCCGACGTACCGCATGAGGATGTCGCGGGCGGCGCGCAGCTCCCTCTTCGCCACCAGGTACCGCGGGGACTCGGGGATCTGGAGCGCGAGCACCCCGTACACGAGGGCGGGGACGAACGCGGACGCGAACATCCACCGCCACGCCGCGCCGCCCCACGGTACGGACTTGCTGGCGCCGCCGGCCGCGGTGGCGAGCACGTAGTCGACGAGCAGCGCGGCGAAGATGCCGACGACGATGGCGAGCTGTTGGAGCGAGCCGAGTCGGCCGCGCAGGTTCGCCGGCGCGATCTCCGCGATGTACGCCGGGGCGATGACCGACGCCGCCCCGATCGCGAGACCGCCGATGATGCGCCAGCACAGCAGGCTGACCGGATCCCAGGCGAACGCCGAGCCGATCGCGCTGATCGCGAAGATGATGGCCGCGAACAACATCACCCGGGTACGCCCGGTCTTGTTCGCGAGCGGTCCGGCGAACCACGCGCCGATCGCGCAGCCGAGCAGCGCCGCCGACACGACGAAGCCGAGTACCGCGGACGACACGTTGAACTCGCTCTTCACCGCGTCGACCGTGCCGTTGATGACCGACGTGTCGTACCCGAAGAGGAAACCGCCGACGGCCGCGGCGATCGCCAGGAACAGCACGTGCCCGGTGTGCGACGGCACCACCGGTGTCGGTTCGGCCTGCCGTTGCGTCGGTTCGTCCACGTCCGTCACCCCGTTGTCCAGTCTCACCGACGGGCGGATGCCGGCAGGCACTTTTCGCTACATTGCCGGTCTGCGGCGCGGGCGCGTCAGTGGAACCGTTGCGCCGCCCGGACCGCCCGGTACGCGTCGACCAGTCCGGCGCCGGCCGCCGTCCCCGGCCCGCAGTCCGGTACGCCGGACGGCTGCCACGGAGGCGACGGGTCGGGCGCCGCCGGTACCGGGGTGGCGGTGTCGGTGAGGATGCGGGTGGTGGCCGCGACGTGCCCGACGAGCCGCGGGTTGGCCGACCACATCAGCGCGACGACCCCGGCGACCTGCGGCGCGGCCATCGACGTACCGGAGAGGTAGCGCCAGCCGCCGCCCGGCGCCGCCGACAGCACCCGTACGCCGGGGGCGACGACGTCGGGCTTGCCGCCGGCACCCGGCACCGGGCCGCGGCCGGAGAAGTCCGCGACGCGGCCGTCCGCGTCGACGGCGCCGACCTCCAGCACGTCCGCGTACCGGCCGGGCGGGTCGCCGGCGGACCCGCAGCGGGGGCCGGCGTTGCCCGCTGCGGTCACCACGTACACGCCGGCGCCGGCGAGGGCGCGCATCACCGGGGCGAACACGTCCGCGTCGCAGCCCTCGGCCGGCGGGCAGTCCCACGAGTTCGTGAGGACCTGCGGTCCGCGCGCCGGATCGCCGTCCCGGAACGGATCCCCGCCGGCCGGGAACGGCGCGAGCATGAACTGCAGGCAGTCCAGGTACGTCGCCGCGTTGCCCATGTCCCGGCCCAGGTTGACGCAGCCGACCCAGCGCGCTCCCGGCGCCACCCCGACCTGCGCGTACCCCTGGCCGCGGCCGACCGCGCTGGCCAGCGTGTGCGTGCCGTGCCCGTTGTGGTCGACGGGCGTGCGCGAGCCGTACCACGGGTCGTACCAGGAGTCGGTGCCGCCGCGGAATCCCTTGCGCAGCGCGGGATGCGTGCCGTCCACGCCGGTGTCCGAGCCGCCGACGGTGATGCCGCGGCCGTCCACGCCCAGCTCTCGTACGACTCGGTCGGCGTCCAGCAGCGACACGTTCCACAGTGGAGCGTCGGGGGTCGGCTGGTCGCCGCGGGGCGGCTCCGGCCGGGCCGGCAGCGGGCGCAGCCGCGGGCAGAGCAGCACCCGGTCCACGTCCGGCCGCGACTCCAGCCACTGCCGCAGCACCGGCGCCGCCGAGTCCACCTCGATCGCGTCGAGCAGGTAGTACGGCCGGGCGCCGACGCCGCGCGCCGCGAGCGCCCGCCGCAGCGGCTGCTGGCTCCGCCGCGCCGTCGCCACCAGCTCCCGGTACACCGCGGTCGCGCGGGCGGTACGGTCCGCGATCCGCGCCGCGGGCGCCAGGTCGGCCTGCGTACGCAGCACCACGAGCAGCCGGTTGCCGTACAGCCCGGGGTGGCCGGCCGCCGGGTACACCGCCGCGGCCGCGACGACCGCCACCCCCACCGCCACGACTCCGAACCGGAACCCGTTGCGCCGCACCACATCCCCGGTACGCCGACGCGCCCGCACCGCGTACCCGGCGGCGACGGCGACGGCGAGCACCAGCGCCGCGGCAGTACCGAGCAGCGCGTACCAGCCGACGTCGCGGGTGCCGAGCAGCAGCGACGCCTGCGCCGGTGCGACCAGCGCGAGCGGCCCGGCCGCGGCGGTCCCGACAGCCAGCCCCACCACCCGTCCGGCACCGCCGAGCGCGGCCACCGCGAACCCGAGCACCGGCACCGCACCGAGTACGGCGAGCTGGACGCCGCCCTGGCCGACCGCCGGGCACAGCACCACCAGCGTCACGCCGGCCGCCGCGCCACCGGCCAGGATCCGCCCCCGCAACGGGAACCAGAACCGTCCACCGAGGACGGTCCCGGCCAGCGCGCCGAAGCCGGCCGCGGCCGCCAGCGCGGTCACCGTCTCCAGCCGGTCCCCCAGCGCACCGACCACCAGCCACGGCAGTACCCCGACCAGCCCGGCCGCGAACGCCGCCAGCGCCCGCCCCGTCCGTACCCTTCCGCCAGGTCCGATCCCCGGGCCCGTACCGCCAGGGCGCGGCTCGTCGCTCACCGGCACCGGATCCGTCTCGCCGGGCCGCGCCACGTCGGTTCCCGCGTCCGGATCCCTACCGCCGGGGCGCGGCCCGTGGTTCGCCGGCGCCGGGTCCGTAGCGCCGGGCCGCGGCTCGTCGGTCGCCGGCGCCGGTCCGTCGTGGCGGGGGTCGGCGGTCGGGGGTACGACGTCGCGGGGCGGGCGGCGGAACCGGTACAGGAGGGCGGCGAGCAGGCCGCAGGCGGCGGCGTCCGCGGCGTACCCGAGGGCGGGTTGGGCGTCGGGCAGCGCGCGCAGCGGCGACAGCAGGGCGAGGGCGGCCGCGGCGAGCAGCCACGCGGTACCGACGGCGCGCAGGCCGGGGCGCCGGGCCAGCAGCCGCACCGCCACCGCCGGCACGGCGACGAGCACGGCGTTGACCGCGCCGACGCCGGTCCACCACCACGCGGGCGGCGTACCGCGCTCGACCAGCGCGTACTGCTCGATCAGCCATCCGCCGGACTGCACCGCGCCGGTGACCGCCACGATCCACACCCCGGCGGCGACCGCCCCGGCGCCCCCCAGCCACCGCGTCCCCATCCGCTGCACCGTACCGACCGGGTCGGCGTCGCGCCCGCCACGCGCCGTCCGCGGCACCGTCCGATGTGGACGGCCACGCCGGGGTGACGGTGCTCCGTACCGTTATCCTCGGGTGCCGTTCCGGGAGGTGGGTGGGGCGTCGGTGGAGACGGTCGGGCGGTACCGGGTGCACGGCGAGCTGGGCGCCGGCGGCATGGGTCGGGTGTACGTGGGAAGCGCGCCGGACGGCCGGATCGTCGCGGTCAAGCTGATGAGCCGCGAGCTGGCCGGCGACGACGGCTTCCGCCAGCGGTTCCGGCAGGAGGTGGCGGCCTGCCGGCGCGTGCAGAGCACGTACACGGCGCGGATCGTCGACGCGGACGCCGACGCGGAGCTGCCCTGGCTGGTCTCCGAGTTCGTGTACGGGCCGTCGCTGCGGGAGGCGGTGCGCGCGAGCGGCGCGTTCGCGGCGACGACGGTGCTGCGGCTGGCCGCGGGGCTGGCCGCCGCGCTCGTCGACATCCACGCCGCCGGCCTGGTGCACCGCGACCTCAAGCCTGGCAACGTACTGCTGTCCGGCGACGGGCCGCGCGTCATCGACTTCGGCATCGCGCGGTCCGTCGACGCCGAGCACCTCACCCGTACCGGGCTGGTCATCGGCACCGGTGGGTACATGTCGCCCGAGCAGGCGCAGGCACAGCCGGTCGGTCCGGCCAGCGACGTGTTCTCGCTCGGCGCGCTGCTGCTGATGGCGAGCACCGGCGCCGACCCGTCGTACAACGTGGTGCACGCGGAGCCGGACCTGACCGGCGTGCCCGACCCGGTGCGGCACATCGTCGAGCGGTGCCTGGTCCGCGACCCGGCCCGGCGCCCCACCGCCGCCGAGGTACTGGAGCTGGTCGGTCCGGTGGGGCCGTCGACGCGGCACTGGCCGGCGCCGGTCGAGGAGCTGCTGGCGCACCAGCGCGCCGCCCTCGAACAGCTCCTCACCGGCACCGGCGACGCGCCCACCATCCCCCGCCCGCGGTACGCGCCGGGTGCCGCCCCGGTGGCCGGCCCGCCCGTCGACCCGCCGGCCCCGGCGCCCGGCGACCCGGGCCGTGGCCCGCGCGGTACCCGGGTGGACGGCGGGGACCGCGCGCGGCGGGAACGGTTGGTACTGCGGGCGGAGCGGATCGCCCGGGAGATTCCCGATCCGGACCACCGGGCGCTGGCGCTCGCGCACGTGGCCGCGGCGCTGCTGACCGTCGACCGGTACCGGGCGGTGCCGATGGCGGAGGAGGCCGAGCAGACCGCGCGGGAGGGTGCGAGCGGGCCGCGCTGGACGGCGTACGCGCTGGCCGAGGTCGGTGCCGCGCTGGCCGTCGTCGATCCGGTACGGTCCCGCGTCCTGCTCGCCGACGCCGTACGGCTGGCGCGGGGACTGGACGGTGACTCCCGGCGTGCCGCGGCCCTGCGGGACGTGGCGGTCGCGCTGGCCGCCGTCGACCCGGACCGCGCCGAACGCGTCGCGCGCGCCGTCGCGCCGGACCGGCCGGAACGGGCCGAGGCGCTGGGCGACGTCGCCGTCGCGCTCGCCACCGTCGACCCCGACCACGCGGAACGCGTCGCCCGCGACGTCACCGACCGGGCCCGCCGGGCGTACGCGTTGGCGCGCGTGGCGGTCGCGGTCGCCGCCGCGGATCAGGAACGCGCCCGCCGCCTCGCCGGGTACGCGGAGCACGGCGCGCGCGGGCTGTCCGACCCGCTCCGCCCGGTCGTACTGGCCTGGGTGGCGGCGGCGCTCGCCGGTCCCGTACCGGCGCGTGCCGGGGAACTCGCCGCGGAGGCGATGTCCGCCGCGGGCAGCGTCACCGACCCCGAACTGCGGGCGCAGGCCCTGGCCCGCGTCGCCGCCGCGCTCCGCCGGGTCGGTACGACATGGGTCTCCCGCGCCGTCGACCTCGTCCTGCGTATCGCGCACGGCGGCACCGACGACACCTCCGGGCTGGTCGCGTACGCGCTCGCGCAGCTCGCCGCGACCGTCGCGGACTACGACCCGGCGCGCAGCGAGGCGCTGTCCGCCGCGGCCGAGCGTTGCGCCCGTACCCCGGGCCACCGGGGCGCCGCGTCGCGCCGGGCCCGCGCCGCCGCCGCGATCGCCGACCTGGCCGCCCCGCCGGTACGCCCGGTGTTGTCGCGCTGGCGTACCGGGCGGCGGGTCGCGTCCGCCGCCACCCGCACCACCGCGGCGTACGCCACGCGGGTCGTCCGCGCCACCGGTCGGGCGTACCGCGGTCTCGAACGGCAGGGCCGGCTCCTCGCCGCGGTACGCGACACGGCGCTCGTCGTGCTGGGCGTGGTGGTCGGCGCGTTCGTGCTCCGTCTCGTCGTGGCCGACGGCGTACCGACCCCGTTCGCCCTGCGCGAGGTCGCGTACGGCGGGCTGGCCGGATTCCCGTTCCTGGCGCGGCTGCTGTCCGAACCGTTGGTGTTCCTGACACTCGCGTGCGTCACCCTCGGCGGCGCCACCGCCCTGGTACTCCGCGTCGTCGGCGGCGTCCGCTCCCGCAACGCGATCCGCACCGTACTCGTCGGGTACCCGGTGGTGGGTGCGGTCGTCGGGTTGGCGGTGGGGCGGGGCGCGGTCCCGGTGCGCGCGCTGGTACTGGAGGACCTGCCGCGGCTGACGCCCACGCACCTCGCGCAGGTCTCGGCCGTCGTACTCGGCGTGGTGCTCGCGGTCGGCGTGTTCGGCGTCTTCCTGGGGAAGGTGACCGGCGGCCGCTTCCTGTACCTCGTTGGCTGGGCGCTGGTCACCATGCCGGTCCTGATGGTCGCCGGGCACGCCGGGTGGGCCGGCCTGTCCGTCGACGGCGTACGGGTGGACGTGGCGCTGGTGTCGGGTGCCGCGATCGGCGCCGCCGCCGGCGTACGGGTCGTCACGGCCCTGCGCCACCGCCGCTGACCGCCGCGCTTGTCCCCGTTGGGTACCGGAGGGTGTCCGGTGTCCGATGCACGGTGCCGGCGCCGTCTGCGGTGTGAGATGCGGCCGGTACCGGGGTGCCCGGCCGGACCGGGCGACTACGGTGGGACGGGTGCGACGGGATCCCAGTGTTTCGCGGTACCAGGCGAGTCGGTTGTCGGCGGAGCGGCGGAGCGCCGACCTGGCCCGGATGCGCGACGAGACGTTCGACGTCCTGATCATCGGGGCGGGTGTCACCGGGGCCGGCGCGGCGCTCGACGCGGCGAGCCGCGGCCTGTCCGTCGCGGTCGTCGAGGCGCGTGACCTGGCCTCCGGCACGTCGAGCCGGTCCAGCAAGCTCATCCACGGCGGCCTGCGGTACCTGGAGCAGCTTGAGTTCCCGCTGGTACACGAGGCGTTGCGGGAGCGCGGCCTGCTGCTGACCCGGCTGGCGCCGCACCTGGTGCGCCCGGTGCCGTTCCTCGTCCCGCTGACCAGGTGGTACGAGCGGCCCTACTACGGCGCCGGCGTCGCGCTCTACGACGCGATGTCCGCGGTCAGTGGGCACGGCCGGGGCGTGCCCTGGCACAAGCACCTGTCGCGGCGCGGCGCGCACCGGCTGTTCCCCAGCCTGCGCGAGGACACCCTCCGCGGCGCCATCCGGTACTTCGACGGTCAGGTCGACGACGCGCGGTACGTGGTGACGCTGATGCGGTCCGCGGCCAGTTACGGCGCGGCGGTCGCCACCTCCACCCGGGTCGTCGGCATCATCCGCGACGCCCGCGAGGTCACCGGGGTACGCGTCCGGGACATGGAGTCGCGCGCCGAGTTCGACGTGCGCGCCCGTACCGTGATCGCCGCGACGGGCGTGTGGTCCGACGACATCTCCGAGATGATCCACGAGTACGCGGGGCTGCGGGTCCGCGCGTCGAAGGGCATCCACCTGCTCGTCCCCCGCAGCGCGATCACCGGCGACGTCGGCCTGATCCTGCGTACCGAGAAGTCGGTGCTGTTCGTGATCCCGTGGGGCGGGCACTGGCTCATCGGCACCACCGACACCGACTGGGACCTGGACCGCGCGCACCCGGCCGCGTCCTCGGTCGACATCGACTACCTGCTCGAACACGTCAACGCGGTGCTCGACCGGCCCATCACCCACGACGACATCGAGGGCGTGTACGCGGGGCTCCGGCCGCTGCTGGCCGGCGAGTCGGAGATGAGTTCGAAGCTGTCCCGGGAGCACGCGGTGGTCGAGCCGATGCTCGGGCTGATGCTCGTCGCGGGCGGCAAGTACACGACGTACCGGGTCATGGCGCGGGACGTGATCGACCACGCCGCCCGCCGCCTCCCCGGTACTCCCGAGTCGCGCACCGACCAGGTGCCGCTGGCCGGCGCGGACGGGTTCCACGCGGCGTGGGCGCACCGGACGTCGATGGCCCGCCGGCACGGCGTCACCGTCGGCGTCGTCGAGCACCTGCTGGAGCGGTACGGCGCGCTCGCCACCGAGGTCCTCGCCCTCGTCGACGAGCACCCCGAGCTGGGACGCGCGCTGCCCGGGGCACCCGAGTACCTGGCGGCGGAGATCCATTACGCGGCGGCGGCCGAGGGCGCGGTGCACCTGGACGACGTGCTGACCCGGCGTACCCGGATCTCGATCGAGACGCCGCACCGGGGCACGGAGACGGCACCGGCGGCGGCCGAGCTGATGGGCGACGTACTCGGCTGGGACCGGGCGGCCCGGGACCGCGAGGTCGAGCACTACCGGGCGCGGGTCGAGGCGGAGCGCGAGTCCCAGCGCAAGGAGGACGACCGGACGGCGGACGCGGCCCGGCTCGGCGCGCCCGACGTACGCGGTTACGGGGCGGATCCGGCGGTCACGGCGCCGCTGTTCTGACCGGGCGGAAGGCCCCCGCGACCCGTCCGGACATACCACGATTTGTACGCCCGGGTTGCTCCCAGTATCTGGGCGCTTGTCCGCCTTGATCTATTTGTGATACTGCCGTGACATCGGGGCGGTGCAAGAGTACGTAGCGTATCGACCATGGCGGCAGCTCTGCCCGACGCCGCGAACCCGGCCGGCGACCCGATCGCGACGGGCCACCCCGCTCCGGCGGCGGCACCCGCGTCGGCCCCCGTGCACCCCGGCGCGTCGGCAGGTCGCGCGACATCTCGCACTCCCGCCTCGACCGCACCGTCCGCCGCGGATGCACCGTCCGGCGCCGGGGCGTCCGCCGGGAACTCGTCGTCCGCGGGCGCATCGGCCCGTGCGGCGGGGCCACCGCGGGTCGGCGGCCCGATGGGGGACGAGGACGAGCAGGACACCGGCGCGGCGTCGGCCGGCCGGCGGCGGCCGGGTGCGGCGCTGGTCGCGCTGGCCGCGGGCGGGGTGCTCGGCGTGGTGCAGACCCTGGTGGCGCAACGGTTCGGGCTGCTGAGCTTCGAGGGCGGCCGAACCGGCTGGTGGGTCGCGCAGCTCGTGGCGCTGTCCTGGCTGTCGGCGGTGAGCGTCGCGCTCGGCGCGCTGGTACCGCGCCGCGCCGGGCGTACCGATCCGCGGTGGGCCGATCCGTTCACGTTGGGCGCCGCCGCGTTCGGCGGTCTGCTCGCCGTACCGCTGGCGAGCTCGTCGGCGGCGTGGGCGGCGATCTACGGCGGGGCCGTGCCGACCTCGCAGGTCGTCGGGCACGTGCTCGTCGGCATCGTGCTCGGGGTGGCGGCCGGCGCCGCCGCCCAGCGGTACCGGCCGGTCGCGGTGGGGTTGGTCGCCGGTGCCGTGGTGGCCTGGGTGACGGCGGTGGTGTCGGTGGTGGTCGACGCGGCGCCGCCGGTGCTCGGGCACCCGGATCTGGGGCTGGGCGCGACGGGCCGGCAGGTCGGTGCGCTGCTGGTGGCGGCCGTGTTCGGGATCGTGCTGGGCGGGGCGTGGTCGAGCGTGCGGCTCGACGCGCGCGCGGTGGCCGCGTCGGTCGGTCCGGGCCTGGTCGCCGCGGCGTACCTGGTGGGGTTGCCGCTGACGGACGCCGACTGGCCCTGGTCCCCCGTACCGACGGCGTTGCTCGCGGTGCCGTGCGCGGCGCTGTTCGCCGTGGTCGCCGGCTGGTTCGGGGACCGGCTCCGGCGCCGGCACGACTGATCGGCAGGGGCCCGGTGGGTGTGTCGTACCACCCGGCCCGGCGGGACGGCGCGTCGACCGCCGGCGAGCGGGGACGGGTCGTGACGGTACCGCGTCGGATCCTGGTGGTGGGGTCGTCGGGTGCGGGCAGGTCGACGATCGCCCGCGCCCTCGCCGACCGGTACGGGCTGCCCGTCATCCACACGTCCGGCTGCCCCGCGCCGACCTGATCGTCTTCCCCGACCTGCGCCCGGCGCTGTGCGTCTGGCGCGCGCTCCGCCGGTACCGGCGGTTCCGCGGCCGGTCCCGCCCGGACGTGAGCGCCGACTGCCCGGGGCGGCTGGAGTGGCAGTGGGTGCGCTACATCTGGCAGTACCGGCGGCGGCACCGCGGCCGGTTGCTCGCCGCCGTCGCCGACCACGCCCCCGACACCCCGCTGGTACGGCTGCGCACCCGGCGCGAGGTCCGCGCGTTCCTCACCGGGCCGCCGGGGTTCCGAGCGGCTTGACGAGTTCGGCGAACTCCAGGTCCGGCCGCTTCGGCGTACCGAACCGCTCGTCCCCGTACGGGAAGGGCTCGGTGGCGCCGGTGCGCCGGTAGCCGCGGCGCTCGTAGTACGCGATGAGGTCGGAGCGGGCGGACAGCACGGTCATCCGCATCCGGTGGCAGCCGTGTTCCGCTGCGATCCGCTCCGCCTCGGCGAGGATCGTGGAGCCGATGCCGCCGCCCTGCCGGCCGGGACGTACCGCGAAGAAGCCGAAGTAGCCGGTGTCGCCGCCGGACACGTCGACGTGGCAGCAGGCGAGCGGTTCGTCGCCGTCGAGCAGCAGCCGGATCTGGCTGCCCGGCGCGCTGATCATGTCGAGGACCATCTGCCGGTCGGCGCGCAGCCCGTCCAGCAGGTGCGCCTCGGTCGTCCAGCCCGCCACGTCCGGCCCGCCCCGGTACGCCGCGTGCACCAGCTCCAGCAGCCCCGGCACGTCCTCCGGCGTCGCCGCGCGCGACACCCACGTCCCCTCCGCACCCATGGGCCGAACCGTACTACCGTCCCTCGGTGAGATGACGATCTACCTGGACCGACCCGTCTGGCCGGGGCGCGGCCGACTGTGGTCGCACCTGATCAGCGACGCCTCGTACGCCGAGCTGCACGCGTTCGCCGAGGCGCTCGGCGTGCCGCGGCGCGCGTTCGAGCGCGACCACTACGACCTCACCACCGCCGGGTACGAGGGGGCCGTCGCGCTCGGCGCCCGCGTCGTACCGTCCCGGGAACTGGTCCGGCTGCTCACCGCCGCCGGGCTGCGCCGTCCCAAACGTCGCGGACCGCGTGAGAAATCCTGATCCGGACGGAACCGGCGCGCCACCCGCCGCGTCCAAGTGGGCATGAACGTACGCGTGGCAGGTGTCGTGTTGGCCGGCGTGGCCGCGTTGGCGCTGGTCAGCGGCTGCGGACCGGACAAGTCCGCGGCCGGGAAGGCGTCGCACACCAGCGGTTCCCCGTCGCCCGGCGTCAGCAGCACCCCCTCCGGCGGTACGACCGGGTCGCCGTCGCCGTCCCGCACGCTGCCCGTGCCGCACCGCAGCGGCACGCGGTCGACGTCCGTCCCGGCGATCACCCTCCAGATCACCGGCGGCTTCGCCGGCAAGAACGACACGGTCTCCGTCGCGCCCGACGGCGCCTGGCGGGCCACCGACGGCAAGCGCGGCGTGACCCGCCGCGGCACCCTCACCCCCGCACAACACGACCAGCTGGTACGGCTCGTCAGCGGGCCCGAGCTGGCCAAGGAGGCCAAGCTCAAGCAGCCCAAGCTGATGTGCAACGACGGCCTGTCGTACCGGCTGACCGTCGGGACCGTCGTGCTCAGCCGTACGGACTGCGGCGGCAGTACGCACACGCCGACGTTCGACGCGGTGGTGAAACTGGTGACCGGGGCAGCAACGAAATGACGTGACACCCACGGGTTCCCGGCTCTGAGGGGCGCCGGGAATCCGCCGCGTCGCCCCGGCCCCAGGCGCTGGGGCAGGGGCCGGGGCGACGCGGCACTTCGTCGAGGGGGCAGTGTGCCCGCGGAACGCTCGGGCCTTGTCTCCTCGTCCTGCTTTCCGGGGGCGCAGCCCCCGGACCCCGCGCCGGGGGCGTAGCCCCCAGCACCCCCACGTCGGCTCGCGACCCGGCCGGGTGCCTTGTGCCCGGCCGCTTCGCGGCGGGCCAGCCCCTTTTGTTCGCCCGGCCGCTTCGCGGCGGGCTGCCTGGCTGTGCTGCCTGTGCTGGGGGTCACCTGGCCGGCTTGGCGGTGGCGTACCTGGGGGTCAGTCTTCGTCGTGTACTTCGGGGAGGGCGGGGCCGAGGACGTCGTCGGCGTCCATGATCGTGTACGCGTAGCCCTGCTCGGCGAGGAAGCGCTGGCGGTGCGCGGCGTACTCGGAGTCGATGGTGTCGCGGGAGACGACGGTGTAGAAGTGCGCCTGGCGGCCGTCGGCCTTCGGGCGCAGGACGCGGCCGAGGCGCTGCGCCTCCTCCTGGCGGGAGCCGAACGTGCCGGACACCTGGATGGCGACCGCGGCCTCCGGCAGGTCGATGGAGAAGTTGGCGACCTTGGACACGGCGAGCGTGCGGATCTCGCCGGAACGGAACGCGTCGAACAGTCGCTCGCGCTCGCGGTTGGTCGTCTTCCCCTCGATCACCGGTACGTCGAGGTCGGCGGCGAGCATGTCGAGCTGGTCCAGGTACGCGCCGATGACGAGCACCTGCTCGCCCGGGTGCCGCGCGACGAGCGCCTCCACCACGGGCACCTTGGTACGGGCGGTGGCGGCCATCCGGTAACGCTCGTCGGGCTCGGCCGTCGCGTACGCCATGCGCTCGGCGTCGGTGAGGGTCACCCGCACCTCGACGCACTCGGCCGGCGCGATCCAGCCCTGCGCCTCGATGTCCTTCCACGGCGCGTCGTACCGCTTGGGGCCGATGAGGGAGAAGACGTCGCCCTCCCGGCCGTCCTCGCGTACGAGGGTGGCGGTGAGGCCGAGGCGGCGGCGGGCCTGGAGGTCGGCGGTGAACCGGAAGATCGGCGCCGGCAGCAGGTGCACCTCGTCGTAGATGACGAGGCCCCAGTCGCGCGCGCCGAACAGGTCGAGGTGCGGGTAGGCGCCCTTCCGCCGTGCCGTGAGCACCTGGTACGTGGCGATCGTGACGGGGCGGATCTCCTTGCGCTCGCCTGAGTACTCGCCGATCTCGTCCTCGGTGAGCGACGTGCGGGCGACCAGCTCGCGCTTCCACTGCCGGCCGGCGACCGTGTTCGTGACCAGGATCAGCGTGGTGGCCTGCGCCTCCGCCATCGCGGCCGCGCCGACCAGCGTCTTGCCCGCGCCGCACGGCAGCACCACCACGCCGGAACCGCCCGCCCAGAACGACTCGGCCGCCTGCCGCTGGTACGGCCGCAGCTCCCAGCTGGACTCGTCGAGCGCGATCGGGTGCTGCTCGCCGTCCACGTACCCGGCGAGGTCCTCGGCCGGCCAGCCCAGCTTGAGCAGGGCCTGCTTGAGCCGGCCGCGCTCGGACGGGTGCACCAGGATCGTGTCGTCGGCGACGCTGCCGCCGAGCATCCCGGCGAGCTTCTTCGACTTGGACACCTCGACCAGGACGGCCCGGTCCAGACCACGGAGTACGAGACCGTGCGCGGGGTCGTTGAGCAGCTGGAGCCGACCGTACCGGTCCATGGTCTCGGCGACGTCGACGAGCAGCGCGTGCGGCACGGGGTAGCGCGAGAAGCGGATGAGGGCGTCGACCACGCTCTCCGCGTCGTGCCCGGCGGCCCGCGCGTTCCACAACCCGAGCGGCGTGATCCGGTACGTGTGGACGTGCTCGGGCGAGCGCTCCAGCTCGGCGAACGGCGCGATCGCCATCCGGCAGGCGTGCGCGTCGGGGTGCTCGACCTCCAACAGCAGGGTCTTGTCGGACTGCACGATCAGCGGGCCATCGGACACGCGGAGCCTCCTGCGAATGACGCGGACTCTCCATAGTGCCTCGCGCGCCGGTGAACGTCCGCCGCCGGACGCGGGCAGCCGCCGCCGGCCTGGTACGAGCCATTGGGAGGAAGAAACGGTCCGTCCGGACCGGCGGCCACCGACCGGGCCGACCTTGTGGCCAGGCCGACCTGGTCAAGAGGTGCTGGCAGCCAGGCTGTCAGGCCCTCAACAGCCGGCCGCCGGTGCCACCGCAATCCTCGCGCCCCTGCGGTGGCACCGGCTCGAAGCGCCCCTGGATCCCCATCAGGGACGCGGCCGTCACCGTGTGGAATCGCTACCCCCAGCGACCCATCCGGTTGTTCGTGCCGGCTGACTTACACGTATGACTCTGGCCCCCGTTCCTGCACTGAAGCTGGCCCACACCTAGGAGTTCGCTGAAAAGGGCAAGAGGACGGTTAGGGGCCGGCGGGTAGCGTCACGGTGCGTGCCACCACCGCCTCGTCCGCGTCGTGGGCGGGCGCGACGCCCACCCCGGCCGGGCGCGGCCGGTACCCGGGGAGGTCGGTGAGACCGTCGCTCTCGTCCAGGATCCGGGCCCGCGCCGGCCCGCGCAGCGTCACCGTCACCGCGACACCCTCCGCCGGTACGGCGAAGACGGTGGCCGCGACCGCCCACCGCTCGCCGTGGAGTACCGGGACGGGTTGGCCGGCGACGGTGGCGGCGCGGACGTTGACGCCGCGCGGCAGGTACAAGCCGAGGATCGGGGCGTGCCGCGGCGACGCCAGCCACAACCGCACCGTCCGGTACCCGTCGGCGTCCGGTGCGCCGGTGGAGCGCACGGTCAGCGTCGGCGCGGGCAGGTCCGCCGCGGTGGCCCGCCCGGTACGCATCCGGCCGCCGGATCGGTTGCCCAGTACCGGAAAGCGGTTGTCCACAGTGGACCGTGTGGCCCCCACGTACCGGGCCAGCCAGGTCTGCGCGGCGCCGTGCCCGCCGGTCGGCTGCGAGCTGGCCCAGATCGCCCGCCCGCTGTCCGCGTCCAGCGCGTACGTCAGGTGCGCCGGCTCGGGGTGCGCCGCGTCGAACCCGGACCGCGCGTACCCGACCGCGCCCGCGACGAGCGCCAGGACGAGCAGCCCGGCCGGGACCGCCGCCGCCCACCGCGCCGGTACGCCCTGCCCGCCCGCGCCGCCCGCGCCGCCCGCGGAAACGGCATTCGCGGCCGGATCCGCGACGGACGGGGCGGCCGGGGTTGGCAGGAGGTCGTGCAGGAGGGGCAGGAGCGCGAGGCCGGCGAACAGGACGAGCAGCGCGCCGGCCGCGGCGAGCGTCAGCCCGAGCGCGGGGAACAGCAGCGCAACGGTGGGTGCCAGGAGCACCGCCGCGGGCACCGCGCCGACCGCGTACGCGAGGGGCGACCAGCGCGGCCACCGCAGCGCCGCGAGGCAGCCGGCCGCGCCGAACAGTGCCGGCAGGACCGTCAGGTACGCGCCGCCGGGGACGGTCGCGGCGAGCAGCACGCCGAGCAGCGCCAGCCACACCAGCCCCGCGTACGCGCAGGCGAGGCCGAACCGGCGGCGCAGCGGCACGTACCAGGCGGTGAGGACGGCGAGGGTGAGCAGCACGACGGCGATCCGGTACCAGCCGGGGTGGTAGGGGTCGCCGGTCATCATCCCCGCGTACCCGGGGCGCAACGCGGTGAGCAGCGCCCAGCCGCCCTGCGCGAGGCCGGCGGCGACGGCGACCGGGAGTACGAGGAGGGCGGTGGCGGCGGCGACCCGGCGGACCGGAACCCGCCGGCGGGCGAGCAGCACGAGGGCGGCGACGAGCAGGACGGCGAGGACCGCGAGCGGCCAGGTGAGCGCGCCCGGGTAGCGGACCAGCAGGCCGAAGACCGAGAAGTACGTGGCGTCCGGGCCGGACCGCGGCGCGCGCAGGTCCTTCCCGCCGAACGCGCGGGTCAGCGCGAGCGCGTTCGCGCCGTGCTGCTGGAGGCTGCCGCGGTCCATCGCGGCGGGCGTGTCCAGCGGCGTGTGGTAGACGGCCGACCCGTCCAGGTACGCGGAGTTCAGCCCGGCGAAGCCGGCCTCGCGGAACATCGTGAAGTCCGTGTCGTTCGGCAGTTTCCGGTAGATCTCGACCGCGACGGACGTACCCAGCGGGTACGGCGCGGACGCGAACGTGGACACCAGGTCGGCGTTGCCGCGGGACGTCTCGAACATGACGACAGGGCCGCCGCTGCCGCGCGCCTCCAGGTTCAGTACGACGGAGTCCCGGGCCTGCGCGCGGTGCTGCGCCACGTACGCGGCGGCGCCGCACAGGCACGCCTCCTCCGCGTCGGTGAACACCAGGACCACGTCGTTGCGGGGGCGCGGGCCGTGCAGCAGCGCCCGGGCGGTCTCCAACAGCGCCGCGCTGCCCGCGCCGTCGTCCGAGCCACCCGGCCCGACGCGTACCGAGTCGGTGTGGGCGACGAGGATGACGCGTCCGGTCGGCGCGCGCCCCGGGATCGTCGCCACCACGTCGTGTACGTCCGCGAGCAGCGTGCCGGTCGCGTCGTCGGTGTTGCGGCCGACGGCGTGCTCCACGTGCGCGGCGATCCCGTACGACGCCAGCGTGTCCACCAGGTACCGCCGGTTGCGGGCCGCGGCGGCCGAGCCGGTCGGGTGCGTCGCCGACCCCAGCCGCTGCACGTGCCGGTACGCCCGCGCCGCGCTGAACGTGTCCGCGGGGGCGTCCGCCGCCGCGGGGCGGGGCGGGGCGAGCTGCGCGACGGCGCCGACCGCCAGCGCGAGTACCGCGACGAGTCCGAGCAGGCCGCGTACGATGCCGCCGCCGTGAACCGTGCCGCCCCCGTCGTGCACACCGCGCATCGTGCCGCCTCCGTCGTGAGCCGCACCGGGTACGCCCGGCGGGTGGCAAACCAGACACCCGCGGATCCCCGGCCGACCCGTCCGGCCGGCGACGATCCGCACGGACGGACCCTAGCGGGCCTCGTACGGTCCGTGTGGCCGTCGAAATCCGCAACGGGTGGGACGCGGACCGGCGCGGCGGACGATACTGCGAGCGTGGCGTATCCGGGAGAGGGCGAGTCGGTCCCGGCCACGTACGTGCCGGCGGCTTCCGCCGCAGCCGTGCCGCACGAGGCCGCGTCCGACGATCTGTCCTGGGATCCGCCGCGGTGGGTGCTACCGGTCGCGGGGCTCGCGGTCGCCGCGTTGCTGCTGACGTGCTTCCTGGTGTTCTGGCAGGGGATGGGCACCGCGCCGCGGGAATCGGCGGTCGAGGCGTTCGGTGTGGTGTTCGGGCTGCTGGTGGCGGTGTCGGCGGTCGGCGCGTTCCGGCTGGGGGCGCGGCGACAGCGGCCGGGGCGACAGTGATCCGTTAGGATTGCGACCGGTGTGCCGGGAAGTCTGGTCGGCGGTCCGTCCCCGTTCGTTGCCCCGGAGTTGCGCCGTGATGATCCGATGAACGACGCCGAGCGGTTCGGTGCCGTGGTCCTGCTGGTGGCCCTGGCCCTCCTCGCCGCCGTGCTGTCCAACCGCCTCACCGAACGGATCCGCGTACCGGCGCCGGCGCTGTTCCTGATCGGCGCGGCGGTCGTGGCGGACCTGTTCCCGTGGCTGGGCCGGATGCCGGTCGACACGGTCGAGCAGATCGTCACCGTCGCCCTCGTACTGCTGCTGTTCGACGGCGGCATGAACATGGGCTGGGGCGCGCTGCGGCGTACCGCGGGGGCGGTGGTGTGGCTGGGCGTCGTCGGCACGCTCGTCACCGCGGCCGCGGCGGCCGCCGCCGCGCACTACCTGCTGGGGCTGGACTGGCGGATGGCGCTGCTGATCGGTACCGCCCTGGCGCCCACCGACCCGGCCGTCGTCTTCTCCGTACTCGGCAAGCGCGAGGTGCTGGGGCGGTCCGGCACGCTGCTGGAGGGCGAGTCCGGCGCGAACGACCCCGTCGGCATCGCGCTGATGGTCAGCATTCTCGCCGCGACGAGCAGCGGCGGCTGGTCCGCCGTGGGTACCGGGGTGCTGACGTTCGTCGAGCAGATGGTCATCGGCGGCGCGATCGGTGTACTCGGCGGGCTCGGCCTCGTGTGGTTCTGCCGCCGGGTGTCGCTGCCGTCCGCCGCGCTCTACCCGGTGCGTACGCTCGCCTCCGCCCTCGCCCTGTACGGCCTCGCCACCGTCGCGCACGGGTCCGGCTTCCTCGCCGTGTTCGTCGCGGGGATCATGCTCGGCGACGCGCGCATCCCGTTCCGCGGGGACGTACAGCGGGTGCACGGCGCGCTGGCCAGCCTCGGCGAGATCGTCGCGTTCGTGATCCTCGGGCTCACCGTGCAGCTGCGTACCCTCGGCGACGGCGACGCGTGGCTCGTCGGCCTGGTGCTCGCCGTCCTGCTCGCCCTCGTCATCCGCCCGGTACTCGTCGGCCTCGTCCTCCTCCCGGTACGGCTCACCCGTGGCGAACGCGGATTCGTGCTGTGGGCCGGGTTGAAGGGCGCGGTGCCCATCCTGCTCGGCACGTTCATCGTCGGCGCCGGACTCCCCGACACCACCCGCGTGTACGACGTGATCTTCGTGGTGGTGGCCTTCTCCGTGATCGTGCAGGGCGGGCTGGTACCGCTCGTCGGGCGCTGGGGCCGGGTGCCGATGCGCTCCGTACCGCCGGAACCGTGGGTCGCCGGGATGCGGTTCCGCCAGGAACCCGCCGCGCTGACCACCCACACCGTCGAGGTCGGATCGCCCGCCGAAGGCGCCACCGTCGCCGAACTCGCCCGCGAGGAAGGGGTGTGGGTGACGTTCGTCCGGCGCGACGGCGGGTTGGTGCCGCTGCGGCCGGAGACGGTGCTGCGGGAGGGGGACGACGTGCTCGTCGACCGCGAGTCCTGGGAGCGGGATCCGTTCGTGTCCACCTGATGGTGTACGCGCCGGGCGGTGTCCTCGGCCCGGCGTCCCGGCCCCGGCCCCGGGCCCTGACCCGGCACTGGTCCCGGCCTGGCGCTGTCCCGCGCCCGGCCCCGGCGTCCGGCCCGGGCCTCCGAACCCGACCCACCGACCCGGACCCCGGGCTCGGCACTAGCCCCGACCCCGGCGGTGGGCGGGCCTCCGGCCGGGGGTTTGGCGCTCGTTCGGGTGGATGTGGTGCCGTGCAACGGCTGTGCTGCTTCTACCCCGGTGTTGGTTGCCCCGTGCCGGGGCATGGGGATGCGAGAGAGGACGCTGTCCTCTCTCGCGCTCTCTCCTGCCAAAGGGGGCGGAGCCCCCTTTGGAAACCCCCACGAAGTAGGCGGATGCTTTCGCGTTCGCCTCTCGTCACCGACCCAAGTCCCGTACGCCGATCCGACTTGGCTCCGCCGCCCAGATCCTTGTGTACCAACGGGTTTGGGGTCAGTGGGCGGGGACCAGGATCCGGTCGTACGAACGGCCGTGGCGCGTAACGGATCAGGGGCGGGTGGTGGAGGTGATGCGGGCCAGGGAGAAGGTGTGCAGGGTCTCGGTGCGGTCGTCGGCGGCGCGGAGGTAGCCGGCGCCGATGGAGATGGGGCGTACGAGACGGGACGCGCTGCCGCCGTGCGAGTCGACGTACGTGACCCAGACGGTGGTCTTGTCGCGGATGGCGAGGCGCAGGGTGGCGAGGGCGTCGGTGGTGGTGCGCGGGTCGGGCGTCGGCGCCCGCCGGGTCGTACGGGCGAGGTGGTCGCCGTGCCGGACGGTGGCGACGACCTGGTCGATCTGGTCCGCGCTGAGGGTGGTGGGCAGCTCGCGCGGGGTGGGGCGCAGCCGGGTGGTGGCCGCGGCGCGGAGCTGGTCGGGCCGGTGGGTGAGCACGACCCCGGTGGCATCCTCCGGTACGGGCGCGAATCCCGCCGAGCGCAGCAGATCGAGCAGCCGGTGCGGCGCGAACGGGGTGACGAGTACGGTCGGCGCGATCTCGCGCAGCGCGAGCGGGGCGAGCCGCCGGTCGGCGCGGAGTTCGGCGATCAGCGCGGTGTCGTCGCTCCGCACGTACGCCGCGCAGCCGCCGGTGCGCAGGCCGCCGTGCCGCCGCGCCACGTCGTCCACCAGGTACGTGAGGGACTGCGGGACGGGGGTGGTGGAGCGCTGGGCGAACAGGGCGTGCAGGTCCGCGGCGGCCATGCCGGCGTCGAGGGCGCGCCGGACGCTGTCGGCGGTGACCCGGTAGACGGTGGCGTGGCCGGCGGACTCGGTGTCCGCGACGAGGTCGAGTTCGGCGGCGAGGGCCGGATCCGGCGGCCCCGGTACGACGACGGTCAGGTCGGCCTGGACGAGGACGTGGTCGACGGGCGCGGGCAGCAGCGCGTCGAGGATCGCGGCGGGCCCGTCGGCCGGGTCGGTGACGTCGATGCCGAGCGGGTCGGGTTCGGCCGGCTCGTCGGCGAGCAGCAGCCGGCCGTAGCTGGTGAGCGCGTCGCGGCCGGTGACGCCGAGGGTGGCGGCCTCCTGCAGCGCGGCGCGGGTGGCGCGGCCGGCCTGCGGACCACCCCGCCGGGGCGTACGCCAGGCGAGCAGGTCGACGAGGTCGTCCTGGCCGGGTGCGCTGCCGGCGGGCAGGTCGGCGAGGGCGGCGAGCGGGGCGCGCCGGAGTACCGGGGCGGACATCCGCGCGACCTCGCCGGACAGCGCGTTGACCGGCCTGTCCTTGTCGTCCCGGGTACCGATCAGGCTGGGTTGCCGGGCCATGCCGAGCCAGCAGGTGGCGAGCCGCAGCCAGCGGGCGGACGGCGTGCTGAGCCGCCAGTCGTCGTACCCGCGGGTCGGCAGCCAGACGGGGCCGTCGGCGGTCTCCGCGTCGGTGACGAGCTGCGTCTCGCGGGCGAGTTCGAGCAGCAGCGCGGCGACGGGTTCGGCGCAGTCCACGGCGCGCGCCAACCGCCGCAGGTCGCGGACGCCGATGCCGCCGGCCTTGAGTACGGGTGCGGGTTCGGCGGCGAGCGCGTCGCACAGCGCCGCGGTGAGCCGTACGGCCTCCATGACCTGGCCGGCGCCGGCGGCGTCGACCGCGTCGGCCGGCCGTACCGTCGCGTCGGGGGTCGGCGGGTCGGGGTGCAGGACGCCGAGCGGGCCGACGTCGCGGCGCAGCAGCAGGCCGATCTCGCGGGGCAGCTGGACGGTGTCGAGCCGTTCGGCGACGAGCAGGTGGTGGTCGAGCAGCCAGCCGACCGGCGTGTCCGGCCCCGCCTCGCGGACGGTACCGACGGGCGGGCCGGCGGCGAGCCGGTCGAGTACGGCGCGGGACTCGGGCGGCGCGGCGAGCAGCTCGCGCCGCAGCCGGGCCGGATCCGCGGCGAGCATGGCCGTCTCCGGGTCGAGTTCGAGCGCGGGCCGACCCAGCCCCGCCGGGTACGGCGAGCAGAGTTCGGTGACGCCGCGGGCGACGGCCACCGCGTCGTCCTCCCCGTACGCCACGGCGAGGCCGCGCAGGGTGTCCACGGCGGCGTGCACCCGGTCCGCCGGTACGGACGCGGCCAGGTCGAGTACGGCGGCCAGCGGTGTGGTGCCGGTCTCCTCGGTGGCCAGCCGGAGCGCGTCGAGGATCTCCAGGGTGAACCGGTCGAGCCCCTCCAGGGCACGCGCCAGCGACAGCCGGGACTGCATCCGGGACGCCAGCGCGGACAGGTCGCCCGGCACCGGTACGGCCAGGTCCGGGCGGGCGGCGAGCAGCGCGCCGAGGTCGTTGTCGGACATCCGGCGCAGGTGGTCGACGAGTGTGGTGGGCATCGCCTGCCAACGGTAGAGCCTCACACCGCCGGACGTCCTGGGCCGGCGGACTTCCCGGGTAGCGTCGTGTGCGAGACTTTGCCGCGTCGTGCGGTGTGAGGAGGAGACATGGCGCTGCAGACCGACGTCGATCCGGAGCAGGGTGGCCAGCCGGTCAAGCCGGGCCACCTGCCGGTTTCGGAGATGTTCTCGGACCGGGCCGGTGCCGGCTCGCCGTTCGGGGAGGACCTCGCGTTCCCGCTCCCGGTCGACCAGATCGTGTACCAGCTGCCCGCCGAGCACGACGCAGTCTGACCTCCTGTCCCGCTGTCCGGCGGGTCCGGTCCGGGGTCGGTGCGGACCCCACCGGTTCACCCACCCTCGGTCGTGTCGTAACTGTCCGTACACCGAGTGGGCGCACTCTTCATGCACGGTCAGCGTTCTGGTGAGGAGCGGGCGATGCCCGGTACGGTCCTGGCGCCCGAGGCGCTGCGGGTGGTCAACTACGCGCACCGCGGTGCGTCCGGCCTGGCCCCGGAGAACACCATGGCCGCCTTCGAGGCGGCCGCGACACACGGGGCGCACGTCGTGGAGCTGGACGTCCGGCGTACGGCCGACGGCCATCTCGTGGTGATGCACGACCCGTCGCCCGCGCGTACGACGAACGTGGCGGAGCTGTTCCCGGAGCGCGCCGAGGCGCCGGTGAGCGACTTCACGCTCGCCGAGCTGCGCCGGCTCGACGCGGGCGGCTGGCGCGACCCGCGCCACGCGGGCGAGCGGATCCCCACGTTCGACGAGGCGATGGACCTGTTCGCCCAGCGCGACCTCCGCGTACTGCTGGAGGTCAAGGCACCCGGCGAGTACCCGGGGATCGCGGAGCAGATCGTCGCGGAGCTGCGCTCGGCGTACGCGGGATGGTTGTCGGGTCGGATGATCGTGCAGAGCTTCGACTGGGAGTTCATGCGCGCGCTGCGGTCGCTGCTGCCGCGGATCCCGGTGGGCCTGCTCGGCGCGCCCGACGTGGCGCAGCTCTCCGCGTACGCGGGGTTCGTGGACCACGTGAACCCGCCGCGCTCGGCCGCCACCGCGGAGTACGTGGAGTCGGTGCACCAGTGGGGCATGGCGGTCAACGTGTGGACCGTCGACGACCCCGCGGAGATGTCCCGGCTGATCGCCAACGGCGTCGACGGCATCATCACCAACCGCCCCGACCTGCTGCACGCCACGTTCGCCGTGGCCCCCGACACAGCGGGCTAGGCGTACCGCCGGCCGTGCGTAGGCTCGTTCCCATGAACGCAGCCGATCGGCACGGGCCGCACCAGGGGACCACCGCTCCGGCGGCGCCGCACGCGTTGCCGCCGCTCGTGGTCGGGTTCGATCTGGACATGACGCTGCTGGACACCCGACCGGTGATCGGCGCGGCGTACCGGGTGCTGGCGGCGGAGAGCGGCGTCGACATCGACGTCGACCTGGTGGTGAGCCGGCTCGGCCCGCCCCTGCCGGACGAGCTGGGCAACTGGTTCCCCGCCGAGCAGGTGCCGGCGATCGTCGACCGCTACCGCGAGATCTACCCGCGGTTCGTCGCGGAGCAGCAGGTGCTGCCCGGCGTCGTCGAGTCCCTCGCCGCGGTACGCGCGCAGCACGGCCGGTCCATCGTGGTCACCGCGAAGCACCCGGACGGTGCGCGCCGTCACCTCGACGCGGCCGGCTTCGACGTGGCCGAACTGATCGGCTCGGCGTGGGCCGGCGGCAAGGCGACCGCGCTCACCGAGCACGCCGCCAGCGTGTACGTCGGGGACCACACCGCGGACATCGCCGCAGGTAGGCAGGCCGGCGTGTACACGGTCGGGGTCGCCACCGGCGGCATCACCGCCGAGGAACTGGCCGCGGCCGGCGCCGACGTCGTCCTCGACGACCTGACCGCCTTCCCCGCCGTACTCGACGAGTACCTGCGGGGGCGGCGGCTGGCCGCGCTGCGCGACCACCTGGCCGGGCTGGGCACGCTGCTGGTGGCGTTCTCCGGCGGCGCCGACTCGGCGTTCCTGCTCGCCGAGGCCGCCCGCGTACTCGGCCCCGACAACGTGGTCGCCGCGACCGCCGTGTCCCCGAGCCTGCCCGACAGCGAGCTGACCGCGGCGGCCGAGTTCGCCGCCGGCCTCGGCGTACGGCACCTGACCCCGCGTACCGACGAGATGGCCCGCGACGGCTACCGGGCGAACGCCGGCGACCGGTGCTACTTCTGCAAGGCCGAACTGCTCGACACGCTCGGCCCGCTCGCCGCCGAACTCGGCATGCCGCACGTCGCCACCGGTACCAACGCCGACGACGCCGTCGCCGGGTTCCGGCCCGGCATCCGCGCGGCGCACGAGCGCGGCGCCGTCACCCCGCTGCGCGACGCCGGCCTCACCAAGGCCCAGATCCGGCACGCGTCACGCGAACTCGGCCTGTCCACCTGGGACAAGCCGGCCGCCGCGTGCCTGTCCAGCCGCATCGCGTACGGGATCCAGATCAGCCCGGACCGGCTCCGCCGCGTCGAACGCGCCGAGGCCACCCTCCGCGCGGCGCTCACCGACGCCGGCATCCCCGTCCGCAACCTGCGCGTACGCGACCTCGGCGACGCCGGCGCGCGCGTCGAGGTCGACCGGGAACTCGTGCCGGCAGTGGCCGCGCGTACCGACCTGCTCGCCGCGCTCGACGACTTCGGCACCGTCACCGTCGACGACCGCGGATTCCGCTCCGGCGCGATGAACGAGCTGCTCACGGAGCCGTCCCGGTACCGCTGACGTTCCGCCGGAAGCTCGGTCGCCAGCAGGTGTGTCCGGCGGATAATCTTGACGTCCCGGGCGGCGCGCGTGCCGCCCGCGAGAGGCACCGGCGACACCCGTCCGGGCCTCTCCCGTCGCAGACGAGATATGAGGTGCGCGGTGCCCACCGGGCGTGTCAAGTGGTACGACGAGGCCAAGGGCTTCGGCTTCCTGACCCAGGACGACGGCGGCGACGTCTTCGTGCACAAGGCCGCGCTGCCGGCCGGCACGGCGGCGCTCAAGCCCGGTCAGAAGGTCGAGTTCGGCGTCGTCGAGAGCCGCCGCGGCAACCAGGCCCTCTCGGTACGGCTGCTCGACGCGCCGCCGTCCCTCGCCGAACTCCGCCGCCGCCCGCCCGAGGAGCTGCACGGTCTCGTCGAGGACATGATCAAGGTACTGGAGGCCAAGGTCCAGCCGGAGCTGCGCCGCGGCCGCTACCCCGACCGCAAGTCCTCCGCCAAGATCGCGGAGCTGGTCCACGCCGTCGCGCGCGAGCTCGAAGCCTAGCTTCGAGCTCGGGGGCGCTGCGGCGGCTCCGTTCGTCCGCTGGACTGCGTCGGACCGGGACTTGTGTGCTGACGCACACGGCGCCCCGTCCCGCCTTGCCCGCGAACGAACGGAGCTCGCCTCGCTCACGTCCCCCCACATCACCGTTGAACCTGGCATGGCATCAGTCCCGCCGGCTCCGGCCCTTCGGGCGGAGCCGGGTGGTGGCGGATTCGCTTGGTGCTGCGCGCTTTGCGGGCGGTGGCCCCGGCACTTCGGGCGGGGCCGGCGACGGGCGGAGCGGGGGCTCAGCGGAGGGGGCGGGGGAGGGCGGGGACGAAGCCGGCGTCGGCGGCTCGGGTGAGGAGGGCGTCGGCGGCGGCGTAGCCCTGGTCGCCGAGGTCGGCGGTGAACTCGTTGACGTACAGGTCGATGTGCTGGCGCGCGACGGCGGGGTCCATCTCCTGCGCGTGCGCGAGGACGTACTCGGCGCTCGCGCCGGGGTGGTCCCAGGCGTACCGCACGGAGGCGCGGATCCAGTCGGTGGCGGCGGCCGGGTCGACGGTGCCGCGGCGGGCGAGGATGGCGCCGAGGGGGATCGGCAGGCCGGTGCTGGCCTCCCACCATTCGCCGAGGTCGGCGAGCTTGGTGAGGCCGTGCCGCTGGTACGTGAAGCGCGCCTCGTGGATGACGAGGCCCGCGTCGTACGTGCCGTCGGCGACGCCCGGCATGATCGTGTCGAACGGGACGACCTTGATCGCGGCGGGCGTCACGTCCACCGCCCACAGCCGGAACAGCAGGTACGCGGTGGACCGGTCGCTCGGCACCGCCACCGTGGCGCCGCGCAGTACGCCGGGGTCGGTGGCGTCGCGGGTGAGCACGAGCGGTCCGCACCCGCGGCCGAGCGCCCCGCCGCACGGCAGCAGCTCGTACCTGTCGAGGAGCCAGGGCAGCGCCGCGTAGCTCACCTTGACCAGGTCGTACGCGCCCTGTTCGGCGGACCGGTTGGTCACGTCGATGTCCGCGTACGTGACGTCGAAGTCCGGCGCGCCCGGCACGAGGCCGTGCGTCAGCGCGTGGAACACGAACGTGTCGTTCGGGCAGGGGGAGAACGCCAGCGACGTCATGCTGTTCCGACCTCCGGGTGGGGTGTCATACCGATTCGCGGATGGCGAAGACCTCGGTGAGGGCGCCGAGCGCGAGGTCCATCCGCCAGGCGCTCGTGTCGCGCGGGCCGATCATGTTCGAGATGGCCCGGATCTCCGAGTACGGCAGGCCCGCCTGGTGCGCCGCGCTGGCCACGCCGTACCCCTCCATGGCCTCGGCGAGCGCGTCGGGGTGCCGGGCGGCGAGTTCCGCGGCCCGCTCGGCGGTGCCCGTACCGGTGGTCACGGTCAACACCTTCCCGGTACGGAACTTGGGCAGGTGTACGAGGTTAGGGTCGGCGGGCAGCGTCGCCGTACCGAAGCCGAGGGTGTCGACGGACAGGAACCCGTCCGGCGAGTCCACCCCCAGGTCGGCGGCGACGGCCGCGGTACCGAGCACCACGTCGCCGATCTCGATCCGGCCGGGGAAGCCGCCGGCGACGCCGACACTCAGGACCGCCGAGTACGGCGCGCCCTCGGACTCGGCGAGCACGATCCGCCGGGCGGTGGCGGCCGCCGCCGCGGCCGGTCCGACGCCGACGACGACCAGGTCCAGGTCGGTGGCGTCCGGGGAGAGCGGATCCGGGTACACGGTCCCCTCGCCGAGCCCGGCCCGGACCGCGTCCCGCTCGGCGGGAACCGCCGTCGCGATGAGGAGGCGTGGGAGCATGTCCCTCATTCAAGCGCACCCTCGGTGCCCCCTCACCGGCTCCCCCCACCAACCGGTCGAACTGGTACTTCCGGCGCCGTCCGCCCGATATCTGTCACCCGCCACGCCCCCGCCCGGCTCGTCGCCCCGGTACGTGGCGGTCAGGGCGGCGGGGTGCGGCGGCCCGGACGGTACAGGTGGTAGCCGGGCGGGACGATCGGCTCGGTGGTCCGGTCGTCCGCGGGTTCGTCGGCGGTACCGGGCATCCGCCGGGTCGGGTCCGGCGCCGTACCCGCGGGCTCCGCGGGCATCGGTCGGGTCGTCTCGGCGGGCATCGGGCGGGTCCGGTCGGCAGCCATGGGGCGGGTCTTGTCGGCGGTGGGGTCGGGGCGGGTGCCGTCGGGCACCGGTGACCGCGGCGCGACCCGTACGGTGGGCTGTTCGTCGGGGCCGATCACGCCGCGGAGCCGCTGGGCCCGGAGCTGCCAGGCCCACCAGCCGACCCGGACCGCCGCGGCGACCACGCCGGCCGCGAGTATCGCGGTACCGACCCGGCCGGGCAGCGGCAGCAGCCCGATCGCCCCGCCGAGGACGAACGCCAGCATCAGCAGCGTCTCCGAGTGCGAGAACGCCGACGCCCGCAGCTTCTCCGGCATCCGTTCCTGGATGACCGCGTCGACCGACAGCTTCGCCACCCCGCTCGCGAACGCCGTGACCAGGCACAACGCGGCGACCGTCCAGACACCGTAGAGGAGGGCGGCGCCGATGCCGGCGAGCGCGGTCGCCGCCAGCCCGACGGACTGGATCAGCAGCGGGCGGCGGATGGTGAGCCGCGTGCACACCGCGGTCGCCAGGAACGACCCGACACCGAGCCCACCCACCACCAACCCCAGCATCGCGTACTGCGGGACGTGGTACGAGCCTATGCGCAGCGCGAAGTCGCCGTCGCGTACCCGGAAGGCGAGGAACAGGGTGAGGAACCCGTACCCGGCGCGGAGGGTGGCGCTGCCGGCGAGCGCGGCCCACAGCAGCTTGCCGGACAGCACCTTGACCCCGTGTGTACGGAAGACCTGGAAGACGCGGGGCGGCGTCTCGGGCGGCTCGGAGTCGGCGCGCGGTGGCAGCCGCAGCGCCACGATCATGCCCAGCACGAACACCACCGTCGCCAGGCGCAGCGGCCACTGCGGACCGAACCACGCGGCGACCAACCCGACCCCACCGAGTACGGCGCCGGCGACGGTGCCGAACAGCGACGCGCGGGCACCGGCCTCGACCAGCCCGAGCCCGGGTGGCAGCAGCCGGGGCACCGCCGCCGACCGGGCCACCCCGTACGACCGGGAGAGGACCAGGACGCCGAACGCCGCCGGGTAGAGCGCGAACGTGTGCATCTGGTCGGAGATCACCCAGGCCAGGAACGCGCGGCCGAGCATCGTCACCGCCAACGCGTACCGCCGGCCGTGGCGGAAGCGGTCCAGCACCGGGCCGACGACCGGCGCCAGCAACGCGAACGGCGCCATCGTGACCAGCAGGTACAGCGCGACCTTGGCGCGGGCGTCGCTGGTCGCGCCGGCGAAGAAGATCGTGCCGGCGAGCCCGATCGCGACGAGCGCGTCACCCGCGCAGGACGCGGCGTGCAGGTCGAGCAGCCGGATCATGCCGACGTCGCCGGCGCCGCCCTTGTCCCGCGCCGTACGGACATGTCCGACGGCGAACCGGCCGAGCCGCTCCGTACCGTCGAGGGCGGCCCGACCGCCGCGCAGGACGACCCGCGCGGCGGTGGCGACAGGACTCAGCGCGGGCATGACACCCATCCTGACGCATCACCGCGCCGAACCACAGCATCGGCGGGGGCCGGCGTACGCGGGGGCGTGGCGCGCGGGACAATACCGGAGTGACGAGTGAGTCCGAACCCCAGAGCCCCGCACCCCGGCGCCGATCCGTCCGGCTGGACGCCACCTGCGCCGACGCGGTGGATCTGGCCCGGGCCGCGCTCGTCGAGACCGACCTCGCCGACGACGCGTCCGTCGGCGACCACCTCGGCGCCCGCGCCGAGGGCGAGCGGCTCGTGACGCACCTGTTCGAGTGCCTGCTCCCCGGCTACCGCGGCTGGCGGTACGCGGTGACCGTGACGCGCATCGCCCGCAGCAAGATCGTCACCGTCTGCGAGACGAACCTGCTGCCCGGCCCGGACGCGATCCTCGCGCCGTCCTGGGTTCCGTGGCAGGAGCGGGTGCGCCCCGGAGACCTCGGCGTCGGCGACCTGATGCCGACCGAGGCGGACGACGACCGCCTCGCCCCGGCGTACCTGGAGTCGGACGATCCGGCCGTCGAGGAGACCGCCACCGAGCTCGGCCTCGGCCGCCTGCGCGTGATGAGCCGGCCGGGCCGCCTCGACACCGCCGAGCGCTGGTACGAGGGGGACGCCGGGCCGTCCGCCGCCATCGCCAAGGCCGCCCCCGCCGACGCCCGCTGCGGCACCTGCGGGTTCTACCTGCCGGTCGCCGGCTCGCTGCGCGCCATCTTCGGCGTCTGCGGCAACCTGTTCGCCCCCGACGACGGCCGCGTCGTCAGCGCCGACCACGGCTGCGGCGCGCACTCCGAGGTGGTCGCCGAGGCCGCCACCGTCGACGCCCTCACCACCGTGTACGACGACGCGTCCGTGGAACGTGTCTGACCCGTACGGGACCGACGCGCGGCGCGCCGCGATCCTGACCGCCTGGTCGTCGTCGCCGACCCGGTTCCGTGAGGACGCGAACGCCGAAGAGGACCTGTACCTCGGCGGTTACGCCGACCGCCTCCTCGTCGAACTCGCCCAGAACGCCGCGGACGCCGCCACCCGCGCTGGCGTACCGGGGCGGATGCGGGTGGCCCTGGTGTCCACATCGGACGGTGCGGGGGCGCTGTCCGCCGCCAACACCGGCGCCCCGCTCGACACCGCCGGCGTCGACTCCCTCACCTCGCTGCGCGCCTCCGCCAAACGCGACGAGGCCACCGTCGGCCGCTTCGGCGTCGGCTTCTCCGCCGTCCTCGCCGTCACCGACGCACCCGAACTCCGCTCCACCACCGGCGGCGTACGGTTCTCCGCCGGCGACACCCGCGCCGTGGTGCGGGACGTACCGCACCTCGCGGACGAGGTGGCACGACGCGACGGGCAGGTGCCCGTGCTGCGCCTGCCCTGGCCCGCCGCCACACCACCACCCGACGGGTACGACAGCGAGGTGTACCTGCCGCTGCGGGACGCCGCCGCGCTCGCCGCGGTACGTGCCGCGCTGGCCGGGTTCGACCCGGCGTTGCTGCTCGGGCTGGCCGGACTGTCCACTGTGGACATCGACGGGCGGGTGGTACGGCGGGCCGACGACGGCGACGACGTACTGGTGACCGACGGTGACGGGGTCGTGCGGTGGCGGGTGGCCTCGGCGTACGGGGACGTGCCGGGTGGGTTGATGGAAGGCCGGCCGCTGGAGGAACGGGGTCGTCCACAGTGGAGTGTGACGGTGGCTGTTCCGACGCGCTCTGTCACATTGTCCGACGGTGTCATTGTTCAACAGTTGAACAATGAGACAGTTGAACAATTGGACAATGACACAATTGAACAGTTGCAAAGCACAACTGAGCCACCGGCCCCCACGGCAGCCCCCGTCCCCCTCACCGACCAGTTCATCCACGCCCCCACCCCGTCGGACGAACCGCTCGGCCTCCCCGTCCGCCTGATCGGTACGTTCCCGCTGGACACGGCCCGCCGCCGCATCCCCGAGGGCCCGCTCACCGACTTCCTGGTCGCCCGAGCCGCCGAGTCGTCCGCAGACCTGATCGCCAGCCTCGCCGACACCCCCGCGGTCCTGGATCTGCTTCCCCGCCCCGGTTTCGCGCCGGCCAAGCTGTCGGCAGCCCTCCGCGACGCCCTGTCCGAGGAACTGCGGACCCGCGCATTCCTCCCGACCGCCGACGGCCGCCGCGTACGCCCGTCCCGCGCGGTGGTCGTGCCGGACGCGCTCGTGGCCCCGCTGGCGGGAGTACTGGACGGGTTGTTGCCGGCGGGTTGGTGGTCCGTGGCGTTGCCGCCGTTGGGTGTCCGCCGGCTCGGGATGCCGGAGATCGTGGCGGCGTTGACCGGGGTGGAGCGTCCGCCGGCGTGGTGGCGCGCCCTGTACGAGGGGCTCGCCGCGGCGCCGTTGGACGTGGGTGAGCGGGAGGCGCTCGCCGCCCTGCCGGTACCGCTGGCGGATGGTCGGACGGTGACGGGCCCGTCCCGGGTGCTGCTGCCGGACGAGGTGCCGTTGCCGGCGAGCCTGGGCGGGCTGGGGTTGCTGGTGGCGCACGCCGATGCGGTGCATCCGCTGTTGGCGCGGTTGGGTGCGATGCCGGCGTCGCCGTCGACGGTCCTGTCCGACGACCGGGTACGTGCCGCGGTGGTCGACTCGGTGGACGCGGAGGATCCGGCGCCGGTGGCGGACGCGGTGTTGGATCTGGTGGCCGCGGCGGGTCCGGCGCCGGGGAGCGTGCCGTGGCTGGCGGATCTGGCGTTGCCGGGGCGCGCGCTGGACGGTACCGATCCGGGCTGGTACCCGGCGGGGGAGTTGCTGCTGCCGGGTGGCCGGCTGGACGGCGTGCTCGCCGAGGACGCCCCGTACGGTCGGCTCGACGCGGATCTGGACCGCGCCGCCGTACTCGCGGTCGGTGTGCTGGACACGTTCCCGGTGCTGGACGAGGCGGACGTGGATCTGGTGGACGTCGCGGGCCTCGATCTCGACGACGCCGCGGGCTGGGCCGCCGCGGTACGTGAGCTGGCCGGCGACGTCGATCCGGCCGGGCTGCGGATCGAGCGGGTGCGCGCCGTGTGCGACCTCGATCTGGTACGCGACGACGCGTGGCCGGCGGCGCTCGCGGCGCTGTCGGCGGAGCCGCTGCGTACGGTGCTGGCCGCCGACTGCCTGCTGCGTACGGCGGACGGGGAGCGGATCGCGGTGCCCGGGTACACGCGCTGGTGGCTGTCCCGCCGTCCGGTGCTGGGTGGCCGGCGCCCGGCCGAGTGCCGGGTCGGCGACAGCGAACTGACCGGCCTGTACGACGAGGCGCCCGGCGACCCCGACATCGCCGTACTCCTGGGTGCGCACCGGGGTCTGGCGGACCTGCTGGCCGCGGCGGCCGGGGATCCGGCGGTGGCGGAGGACCTGCTGCGCCGGCTCGGCGACCCGTCCCGTACGGCTGTGCCCGAACTGCTGTCGGTCGTCTACCCGCGGCTGGCGCAGGCGCTCGCCGGCCGTGACATTCCCCCGCCCGACCGGGTACGCGTCGCGCCCGGCACCGTGGTGGACGCCGCCGACGCGGTCGTACTCGACCAGCCGTGGTTGCTGGACCGGCTGGGTGACCGGCGTCCGGTGGCCGGCGGTGACGTGCCGGTGGCGGTGGCCGACCTGCTCGACGTGCCGCTGCTCAGCGAACTCTGAGCGGCGTCAGCGCGCGCTCGCCGGCTCGGCGGGCTTCTCGGCGGACCGGCGGCGGGCGCGCCGGTGCACCTCGTACCCGATGAGGGCGAAGCCGATGACGATGCCGGCGACGCAGGTCCACAGCCACCAGCCGTGGCCGGCGCGGGCGAACTGGGCGTGCCGTAGCAGCAGGATCAGGCCGGCGACCACCCACAGCGCGATGCCGGTCAGCACCACCGGCACCGAGTTGGTGTCGAGCGGCTCCGGTACGGGTCGGTGGGGATAGCGGCGCACACCCAGAAGCTTATGCGGTACGGCCGACCGGACCGGCCGATCTGGGACGGGCGTTACAGCGCTGGGGGGTGGGGCGGCGCGGGCCCGCCGCCCCACCCGGGTGCGCCACGCAGGGTGGGCACCCTGGAGGAATGTCGTGTCACCACGTCGTGGTGTCCGGACACTCTATGGAGCGGACGGCATTCCGGACAAGGCGGGGTCGGCCGACGGCGGTGCGTACATGGGCGGTTCGTGAGTGGCGGGATCGACGGTCGTGACCACGCCGTACCAGATGGCGGCGGTGCCGGCGACCAGCGCGACGCCGACGAGGACGAGCACCGCGATCCGCACGACCCGGTCGGTCGGGAGTACTGGCGCGACGCGACGCATGTCGCCATTGTCGCCACGACGGTAGGTTGTCCGCCATGGCCCGGGTACTGCTGGTCGAGGACGACACCGAGATCCGTTCCGCGTTGGTACGCGCGATGTCGTCGCTCGGCCACCGGGTGTCGGAGTGCGGGGACGCCCGCGGCGCGTTGCGTGCCGTCGCCGAGCAGGATCCCGAGGTCGTCGTGCTCGACCTCGGCCTGCCCGACCTGGACGGTACGGCCGCGCTGCGGATGATCCGCTCGCGCTCGACCGTCCCGGTGCTCATCGCGACCGCCCGCGACCGGGAGGCCGACATCGTCCGGCTGCTCAACGCCGGCGCCGACGACTACCTCACCAAGCCGTACTCGGCGGCCCACCTCGCCGCGCGCATCTCCGCCGTGCTCCGGCGTACGACACCGTCGGCGGCGACGGCGCTGGCGGTCGGCGGGCTGCGCCTCGACGTACCGGCGCGCGAGGTGTCGCTGGACGGTCGGCCGCTGCAACTGTCCCGCCGCGAGTTCGACCTGCTGGCGTACCTGGCGGCCCGGCCGGGAACGGTGGTGACCCGGCGCGAGCTGATCACCGAGGTGTGGCACCAGCCGGACGGGCGCGACGACGCGACGATCGACGTACACGTGTCGTGGCTGCGCCGGAAGCTCGGCGAGACCGCCGCCCGCCCGCGGTACCTCCAGACGATCCGCGGCGTCGGCGTCAAGCTCGTCGCCCCCGAGACCGACTGACCTGCGCCGCCTCGGATCGGCCAGCGCGGGCGAACCTCCGCGTCACGCTCGTGACCCGAGGTGTACCGGCCACGTCTCGGGCCGGCCGACGCGGGCGAACGTCCGCTCGATTACCTGCGAGGCCCCGGCCGCGGGGCGCCGGCGAACGTCCGCTCGGTTCCGTGCGAGCGCGGGCGCGGCCGTACTTCCGCGCCGCGCGCGGGACTCGGCTGCTCAGTCGGGGCGGCCGGTGGTGCGGGCGAACGTGAGGGTCACGCGGGCGCCGCCGAGCGGGGAGCTTTCGACGGTGAGGTGGCCGCCGGCGGCGCCGGTGACCCGGTGGGCGATGGACAGCCCGAGTCCGGTGGACGATGCGGAGCTGCCGCGCGGGCCGATCTCGGGGATGCCGGGGCCGGCGTCGTCGACGGTCACCCGGGCCTCGGTCGCCTCCGCCACGACCCGTACGGCGAACTTGGTGCCCTCCGGCGTGTGCCGGAAGATGTTGCCCAGTACGGAATCCAGCGCGGACTCCAGGTCGTCCGCCGGTACGCCGACGATCACCGGGCGGCGTGCCGGGGACATCGCCCAGTCGCGGCCCTGGTCCTCGGCGAGCGCGGCCCAGAACGCGACGCGTTCGCTGACCACGGACCGCAGGTCGCAGTGCCCGGCCGGGGTCGTACCGAGGGGTTCGCGGGCGCGCCGGATGATCGTGTCGACCTCGCGCTCGACGTTGGCGGTGGCGGTGGCGAGCCGGTCCCGGTCGGTACCGTCGGGCAGCGCGTCGACGCCGAGCCGCAGCGCGGTCAGCGGCGTACGCAGGCGGTGGGAGAGGTCGGCGACGAGTTCGCGCTCGTTGGCGAGCAGCGCGGCGAACCGTCCGGCGAGCGCGTTGAACGCGGCGCCGACGCTGGCGATCTCCGGCGGTCCGTCGGGGCGTACCCGGACGGTCAGGTCGCCGTCGCCGAGCCGTCCGGCGGCGCCGGCCAGGTCGCGGGTGGCGCGGACGGCGCCGGCGGCGAGCCGGTCGGCGAGGAGCGCGGATCCGGCCAGCAGCAGCAGACTCACCGCGGCGAGCCCGGCCCACGCCGTCGGTACGCCCCGGGTCAGCAGCGCGTCGGGTACGAGGATCTCGATGACCGCGACGTCGCCGGTCACCGTACGGGTCGGGTGCAGGTGTACGACGCCGCCGGCGACCCGTACCGTCGCGGCCTGCCCGGTCCGGCCGGCCCGGGCGCACTCGGCGTCGACCTCCCAGCCGGCGTCGTTGCCCACCTCCGACCCGTCCGGCAGATGTACGGTGAGCCGGTCCGCCCGCCCCGCCCGCGTACTGCCGACCGCGCGCCGGATCTCGCCGGCGTCCCCGGTCACCGCCAGTACGGTGGTCATCGCGACCACCTCGCGCTCGGCCGCGCTCAGCGCACGGTCGTACGCGAACTGGTGCACCATCCACGCGAGCGGTGCGGCGAACGCGCCGACCACCACGCCCGTGACCACCAGCGACACCAGTACGAACCTGCGCCGCACCGAGCCTCCCCTGTCGGTACCCCCGAGGGCCCCTGCAACACTGCGGACATCGGGATCTGGCACGCTACGCCACGTCGACGATTCCGGAAGGACAGCGATGGCTCAGCAGACCGCAGTGACGGGCGCCCCGGGAGGACCCGGGAACGTCGTCGACCGGTTCTTCCAGATCACCCGGCGCGGTTCGACCGTGCCGCGCGAGATCCGGGGCGGGCTCGCCACGTTCTTCACGATGGCGTACATCCTGGTGCTGAACCCGCTGATCCTGAGCGGCGCGACCGACAAGTTCGGCCATCACCTCGACAAGGGCGCGCTGATCACGTCGACCGCGCTGGTCGCGTGCGTGATGACGCTGATCATGGGCGTCGGCGGCAACCTGCCGCTCGCGATCGCCGCCGGCCTCGGCCTGAACGGTGTGGTCGCGTTCCAACTGGCGCCGCACATGACGTGGCCGCAGGCGATGGGCCTGGTGGTCATCGAGGGCCTGGCGATCTGCCTGCTGGTGGTGACCGGCCTGCGCGAGGCCATCATGAACGCGATCCCGCTGGCGCTGAAGCAGGCGATCAGCGTGGGCATCGGCCTGTTCGTGGCGTTCATCGGCTTCGTGGACGCCGGCTTCATCACCCGCCTGCCCGACAAGGCCGGCTCGACGGTACCGGTGCAGCTCGGTGCGACGGGCACGCTGACCGGCTGGCCGACGATCGTCTTCTGCCTCGGCGTACTGCTGACGATCGTGCTGCTGGTCCGGAAGGTACGCGGGGCGATCCTGATCAGCATCATCGCGATGACGCTGCTGTCGGTGGTCATCAACGCGGTCGCCGGGCTGCCGGAGGGTGCCTGGGGGCTGTCCGACCCGTCGCTGCACGGCGGCCCGGTCGCCCTGCCGAACTTCGAGCTGATCGGCAAGTTCGATCTGTTCGGCGGGTTCGCCTCGGCCGGCGCGCTGACCGCGGTGCTGTTCGTGTTCACGCTGATCCTGTCGGACTTCTTCGATGCGATGGGCACGATCATCGGCGTCAGTTCGGAGGCCGGCCTGGTCGACGAGAAGGGCAAGCTGCCCGGGATCGGCCGGGTGCTGTTCATCGACGGGGTCGCCGCGGTCGCCGGTGGTGCCGCGTCCGCCTCCTCGAACACCTGCTTCGTGGAGTCGACCGCCGGCGTCGGCGAGGGCGCCCGTACCGGCCTGGCGAACGTGGTGACCGGCGTGCTGTTCGCCGCCGCGATGTTCTTCTCGCCGCTGGCGAAGGTGGTGCCGTCGCAGGCCGCGACGCCGGCTCTGGTGGCCGTCGGCTTCCTGCTGATGACGCAGGCGCGCAACATCCCGTGGCTGAAGTTCGAGATCGCGATCCCGGCGTTCCTGACGATCATCCTGATGCCCTTCACGTACTCGATCACGAACGGCATCGGCGCCGGCTTCATCGCGTACGTGGTGCTGCAGGTGGCGATCGGCAAGATCCGTCAGATCCACTGGCTGCTGTGGATCGTCGCGGCGCTGTTCGCGGTGTACTTCGCGATCAACCCGATCGAGTCCTGGCTCGGCATCCGCTGATGTCCGGCGCGCTGCGGGTCGTCGCCATGACCCCGGCGTACGCGGGGGACCTGGTCGGGTGGCGCTACCCGCCGCCGTACGCGCGGTACGACCTGGCCGGCGCGGACCCGGCGTACTTCGTCGACCCGGCGAACGGGTTCGTGGCGCTGGTGGACGACGACGGCCTGGTGGGGTACCGGTCGTTCGGGCCGGACGGCCGCGTGCCGGGCGGCGCGTACGACGACGGGGCGCTGGACACCGGGGGCGGGCTGCGCCCGTCGCTGACCGGGCGCGGGCTGGGCAGGTCGGCGCTGGCGGTGGGCCTGGCGTACGGGCGGGAGCGGTTCGCGCCGCGGGCGTTCCGGGTGACGGTGGCGGCGGACAACGCGCGGGCGCTGCGGGTGGTGACGGCGTCGGGTTTCGTACCGGTGGGCCGGTTCGCCGCGACGACCGACGGCCGTGAGTACGGGATTCTCGTCCGGCCGGAGCCCGGCCCGACCTCTTGACCTCTGCGAACGTCAGCCGATAAAGTTCTGTGACCGAATTTTTTGGGTCCGAATTAATTAGCTGAGCTGGAGGGCGTCGTGCGCAGAGCACTCGCGGTGGGCATCGCGGCGGTCGGGGCGGCGGCCCTGCTCGCCACGGCCGGATGTGGCAACTCGACGGCCGCGGCCGGTGGCAGCAAGGGGTCCGACGGCACCGTCACGCTGCAGTGGCAGATGTGGTCGTCCGGCTCGGACGAGGCCGCGCAGCTCAAGCACCTGGCCGACCTGGTGCACCGGAAGTACCCGAAGATCCGGATCCAGCTCCAGACGACGCCCTTCAAGGACTACTTCACGAAGCTCCAGACCCAGCTCTCCGCGAACCAGGCGCCCTGCCTGGTGTCCATGCAGAGCCTGCGGCTCGGCGCGTTCACCGACAGCCTGGTACCGCTGGACGACCTCATGAAGCAGCAGGGCTTCAAGGCCGGCGAGTGGGATGCCGGCGCGCTGAAGGCGTTGCAGGACAACGGAAAGCAGCTCTCCCTGCCGATGGGCGTCGGCTCCATGCTCATGTACTACAACAAGGACGCGTTCGCCGCCGCGGGCGTACCGGAGCCGAAGCCGGGGTGGACGGTCGCCGACTTCGAGCGCGACGCGAAGGCCCTCACCTCGGGCACCAGGAAGGGCTTCGCGCTGTCGATCTCCGACCAGCACTGGCTCAGCATGGCCCTCACGTACGACGGGGCGCGGCCGGTGGACGGCAAGGGGCAGCCCACCCTCGACACCCCCGCCATGCAGAAGGCCCTCACCTGGTACTCGGGCCTCGCGAAGCGGAAGGTCGCGAGCGTGCCGGCGAGTTCGGCGGACCTGGACTGGGGTGAGAACCAGTTCGTCAGCGGCAACGCGGCGATGGCCGCCGACGGCTTCTGGAACCTGGGTACGCACACCGGGCAGGCGAAGTTCCGGGTCGGCGTGACGACCCTGCCCGCCGGCCCCGGCGGCTCGCACACCTACAGCGCCAACTCCGGGTACGGCATCGCCAGGTCCTGCTCGTACCAGAAGGAGGCGTACCAGGCGTTGTCGGTGATCACCGGCCCGCAGGCGGCGCAGTACCTGGCGGAGCACGGGCGGGCGCTGCCGGCGCGACTGGCGCAGCAGCCGGCGTACGAGACGTTCCTGACGAAGCAGTTCCCGAAGGGCGCGGACACGATCCGGTCCGGGCTGGCGGCGCTGCGCGACAGCGAGCAGCAGTCCGTGCCGCTGCGTACGACGAAGAACTGGGACGAGGTCACGAAGCTGTTCGGGCAGTACCTGATCCAGGCGTACACGGGGGCGCAGGACCCGAAGTCGACGCTCACCACGATCCAGCAGCAGGCGAAGCGCGGTGCCTGACCGGGACCGGCCGAACGTCGTCGTCATCGTCGCCGACGACCTCGGCTGGGGCGACCTCGGCTGCTACGGCGCCGAACGGATCCCCACGCCGAACGTCGACCGGCTCGCCGCCGAGGGTGTCCGGCTGACCGACTGCCACACCTCGTCCGCGGTCTGCACCCCCAGCCGGTACTCGATCCTCACCGGCCGGTACGCCTGGCGCGGCCCGCTCAAGCGGGAGGTACTGATGGGGCACGGTCCGGCGCTCATCGAGCCGGACCGCCCCACGCTCGCCTCCGTCCTCAAGGCCGACGGGTACGCGACGGCCGCGGTCGGCAAGTGGCACCTCGGGCTCGGCTGGCGGTGGCGGGACGGTTCGGTGCTCGACGCGTTCGCGCCCGGTACCGAGCTGGTCGCGCCGCCGGAGGTGGACTTCGGGGCCGACGTGGACTACACCGCGCCGTTCGCCGGCGGGCCCACCGAACTCGGCTTCGACCGGTTCTTCGGCATCGCAGGTTCGCTCGACATGCCGCCGTACTGCTTCCTCGACCAGGACCGTACGGTTGGCGTCCCGGACCGCGCGAAGCCCGAGTACGTGACGTCGCAGCGGCCGGGGCTGACCGTCGACGGCTGGCGGGACGACGAGGTCGACGTCCGCTTCACCCGCGAGGCGTGCGGCTGGCTGCGCGAGGTCGCCGACCGCCCCTTCCTCCTGTACCTGACGCCCGCGGCGCCGCACCGGCCGTGCGTACCGCCGGAGTTCGTGCGGGGGCGGACCGGGCTCGGTGACCGGGCCGACGCGGTCTGCCTGGTCGACTGGATGGTCGGCGAGGTCGTCCGCACCCTCGCCGAGACCGGCGTACTCGACCGCACGCTCGTCATGGTGACCAGCGACAACGGTGCCCCGACCTGCTTCCCCGAGGACGGCGACGTGGTCACGCACCGGCCGAACGGACCGTGGCGCGGCCAGAAGGCCGACATCTGGGAGGGCGGCCACCGCGCCCCGTTCGTCGCCCGCTGGCCCGGCCACATCCCCGCCGGTACGCGGGCCGGCGGCGCGGTCTGCCTCACCGACCTGCTGCCGACCGTGGCCGCGGCGACCGGCGCGCCCGTACCGGCGGGTGCGGCCGAGGACGGCATCGACCTGCTGCCGCTGCTCACCGGTACGGGCGGGGTACCGGCGGACCGGCCGGTGGTGCACCACAGCTGGCTCGGCTGGTTCGCCGTCCGGTACGGGCCGTGGAAGGCGGTGTTCGGCCGCGGCTCCGGCGGGTTCACCGACCCGGTCGGGACACCGAGTACGGCCGACGCCCCGGACGGCCAGCTCTACGACGTGACCGCCGACCCGGCCGAGTCGTACGACCTGTGGGCGGAGCGGCCGGACGTGGTGGCCGAGCTGTACCGGGTGCTGCGCGACACCGTGGCCGACCCGGCGCACGGCCTACCGTTCGACCTGCCCCTCGCCGTACCGCGGTAGCCGGGTACGGGAGGGTGCCGGGCCGGGCGGGTCCGTGGCCGGGGTGCCGGCCGGCGGCGGGTGGCGGATTCGCCCGGCGGAAATGAACCGGACTCGTGTCCGGGTGCGCCGGGAAAGAATTCACGAAACGCGGTCCGGAGTGTCCACCCGCGCTGTCGTGAATCATATTCGTCCGCCATCACCAGGCATGATCACGGCATGTCCCCGGCGCTTCACCGATGCTCGTCGATAGGCCGCTGACCTGGGCATTCCATGGTCCGACGGGGACTCTTGACGGCACCAACGCCGCTCGGCACACTGGCCCGATCGGGCGCCCGATCCGTTTGCACGCAGGGAAATCAGAGGAGTACTCAGACATGAGTCTTGGTGGAATTCTTCCGCTCGACAACCTCGGTGACGCGACGCACGCGTCGGTCGCCGTCGACGGTCCGGTACAGGGGGCGGGCGGGCTCGACCTGGCCGGCGTGTCGGGCGGTGCCGTTCATGCGGGTCCGTTGACGGTCGGGGGCGGCGCGTCCCTGGCCGACCCGGGCGCGTCGGTCGGCGTCTCCGGTGTGCACGGCCTGGTCCCCGACAGCGTCGGTGGCAACACCGGCCTGACCCTCGGGTAGATCGGCCCTGCCTGCCGCCTCGACCGGCCGGTTCCGCGACCCCCGCGCGCCCGGCCGGTCGGGGCCCGGCCGTCAGGTGGCTCCTGCGGTCCGGATCCCGTACGAGGCGGCCCCGGGCACGGTACGGGTCTCTGCCCCGACCGTGTCCCGGTCCGTACGACCCCGCAAGGCCCGCCGCACCCCGGCGGGCCTTCGTACTGTCCGGAGTGGACGGTGGTGACGCTGCGGGTGACGGTGCCCACGACTCGTGGTCGTTAGCCAAGGTAATGAGCTAGGCTAACGAACCGTGACGGCCCGGCCGACCACTCCGATTCCGCCCGGCACGTGTCATCCTGGGGGCATGACACGTGGAGGGGCGGGATCCGCCGCCAAGCGCGTTTCCTCGGCGCAGCTCGCCGCGACCATGCGGGGAGCGATCACCCGGCTCAACCGCCGGCTGCGTCGGGCCCGCCCGGTCAGCGAGCTCACCCAGAGCCAGTTGTCCGCCCTGACCAGCCTGGAGCTGGCCGGTGCGCTGACTCCGAAGGAGCTCGCCGACGCCGAGCGGGTGCAACCGCCGTCCGTGACCCGGACGGTCGCGGCGTTGGAGGGGCGTGGCCTGGTGCAGCGCACACCACACCCGACCGACGGGCGGCAGGTCATCCTGGCCCCGACGGAGCAGGGACGGGAGATCGTCCTCACGGACCGCAAGGCCCGGGACGCCTGGCTGGCCCAACGGCTGGCCGAGCTGAGCCCGGACGATCGCGACACCCTCCGTCGCGCCGCGTCGATCCTGGAGCGCATCGCCCGCGCCGAATAGCGGTGGCGTCGCCGGTCGGACCGTCCACGGGACCGTACGACCGACGACGAGCCAGGAGGCGACCCCCCGCCGTATGAGCGGATCATTAGCGCGCACCTTCCGATCCCTGCACGTCCGCAACTACCGGCTCTTCGCCACCGGCCAGGTGGTGTCGCTGGTCGGCAACTGGATGCAGTTCACCGCCCAGGACTGGACGGTGCTGCACCTGTCGAACAACTCCGGCAGCGCGCTGGGCTGGGTCACCGCCCTCCAGTTCCTGCCGGTCGTCCTCCTCACCCTGTACGGCGGGAAGCTCGCCGACCGGTACGACAAGCGCACCCTGCTGCTGTGCACGAACGTCGGCGCCGGGCTCGTCGCGGCCTCGCTCGGCCTGCTCACCGTCACCGGGCAGATCCAGCTCTGGCACGTGTTCGTGCTGTCCGCCTGCCTCGGTACGGTGAACGCGATCGACAACCCGGCGCGGCAGGCGTTCGTGTCCGAGATGGTCGGCCCGGACCTGCTGCCGAACGCGATCTCGCTCAACGGAGCCATCTTCAACGCCGCGCGGATCATCGGCCCGGCGGTCGCGGGTGTCGCCCTGTCGCTCATCGGTACGGGTCCGGTGTTCCTGCTCAACTGCGTCACGTACGCGGCGACGTTCGTGGCGCTGACCCTGATGGACCCGGCCGACCTGCACCGCTCCGTGGTACGCCGGGGCCGGGACGCCCGGATCGTCGACGGCGTCCGGTACGCGACGCGCCGGCCGGACCTGTTGCTGCCGATGGCGGTGATGCTGGTGATCGGCGCGCTCGGGTTCAACTTCCAGCTCACGCTGGCGCTGGTGTCGAAGACGGTGTTCCACCGCGGCGCGGCGTCGTTCGGGCTGCTCACCACGATGCTGGCGGTGGGTGCGCTGGCCGGTGCGCTGGCGTCGAGCCGGCGCGCGGGGCGGCCCTCGGCGTACACGGTGATCGTGGCGGCGTTCGGTTTCGGGGTGTTCGAGACGCTGGCGGCGTTCGCGCCGAGCTACGTCGCGGAGGCCGGTCTGCTCGTCCTGACCGGGTTCTTCATGATCTTCCTGGCCCAGGCGGCGAACCAGCGGATCCAGCTCGGCGTCGGCGAGGCGTACCGGGGCCGGGTGATGGCGCTGTACGTGCTGGTCTTCCAGGGCTCGACGCCGGTGTTCGCGCCGCTGCTCGGCTGGCTGGCCCAGCACCTGGGCGCCCGGTCGAGCCTGTGGATCGGCGGTGTCGCGTCGATCCTGGCGGCCGGCGCGGTGCTGGCGTACCGCTCGTACCGGCGGGACGTGCGGGTGCGGGTGCACGCGCGACCGCGGCCGCACGTACACCTGGTCGAGTCGGCGGGCGATCTGCGCATCCCCGCCGGCCGGGCCCGGATCGCGCGCTGACTGTCGGTGGCGTGTGCCAGGGTGGTCGCCATGGAGACGAGTCGATTTCGGGAGTGTCTGGCCGCGGACGCCGCCCGGCTGCGTGCGGTCGCGGCCGGGCGGCTCGACGCCGCGGTGCCGAGCTGCCCCGGCTGGACGGTGCAGGACCTGGTGCGTCACGTCGCGCAGGTGTACCTGCACAAGGTGCGGTGCATGGAGCTGGGCCGGGCGCCGGAGGACTGGCCGCCGGACCACTCGCGGGTGGAGCCGCTGGCGCTGTTCGACGGTGCGCTGGCCGAGCTGACGGCCGCGTTCGACGCGCGGTCCACCACCGACCCCACCTTCACCTGGTACGGGCCGGATCAGACGGTCGGGTTCTGGCTGCGGCGGATGGCGCAGGAGACGGCGGTGCACCGGGTCGACGCGGAGCTGGCGGCCGGCGCGGTCACCCCGGTCGCCGACGACCTGGCCCTGGACGGCATCGACGAGGTGCTGCGGATCTTCCTCGGCTGGGGCACCCGGGAGTACGTGCACGTGCCGGAGGTTGCCGCGCTGCTCGCCGAGGCCGACGGGCGTGCCGTCGAGGTGCGGTCGGGGGCGGTGTCGTTCCTGCTCCGGCCGGGGCCGGACGGGGTGGCGGTGTCCGACGGGGGCGGTTCGGCGGCCGCGACGGTCAGCGGTGACCCGTCCCCGCTGCTGCTCTGGCTGTGGAACCGCGCCGACGCCGACGCCGTGCGTACGGCGGGGGATCCGGCGTTGGTGGGGTACCTGCGGCGGCTGATGGCCGACGCGACCGAGTAATCCGTGGCCATGGCCGCCGCCCGCTCACTAGGCTGGAACGCGACTCCCCAACGTGCTGGTGATTGCTCCGACCCGGCCATTCCGCCGGTTCGACCACGGACCAGCGGCCCGTGGCACCGCGGTCGGAGCGGTGGGCGGATTCGATGGGACTGCTGTCCAGATGGTTCGCACGGGCGGGGCGCCGTCGCCCCGACGTTCCCGCACGTCCGTCGATCGAGCGGCTGGCCGCCGACCTGCGACGGCTGTCCGCCGATCTGCAGTCGACCGTGCCCCGGTCCGCGATCCGGCAGCGAGCCGTCGTCTGGGCGTACGAGCAGACCCTGCGCGACGCGTGCGACGCTCTGTCCGTGGCGTACGAGTTGGAGGGTTTGGGCGGGTTGACGCGTGAGCTGGAGTGCGCCCGGATGGAAGCCGAGCTGCAGGCCGCCGGGCTGTGCACGCGCCACCCCGCCGGGCGGCGGCGGTGAGCCGTCGGCGGCGCCCGGCGTCGCGCCGTCCGGCCGACGTACGCCCGTCCGCGGACGCCGGTCGCGCGGGCTCCGACGGGCCGACCGCCCGGCTGTTCGTCGCGGTCGTACCGCCGGCGGAGGCGTTGGCGGAGCTGGGCGCCGTGGTCGACGGGCTCGCCACGTACCGGTCGGGTGCGCGGCCGACGGCGCGGTCCCGCTGGCACATCACCGTCGCGTTCCTCGGCGAGGTGGCCCAGGAACGCATCCCGGACGCGACCGACGCGCTGGCCGACGCCGCCGCCCGCGCCCTTCCGGTACGGCTGCGTCTCGCCGGCGGCGGCCGCTTCGGGCGCGGCCGCTTCGCCGTACTGTGGGCCGGCGTGGACGGTGCCGGCGACGGCGATCTCGCGTCGTTCGGTGGGCTGGCCCGGTCGGTACGGCGGGAGCTGCGCCGGGCGCGCCTGCCGTACGACGACAAGCCGTTCCGGCCACACCTGACGCTGGCCCGGCCGGGTGACCGGATCGACCGCGGGGAGCTGGCGGACGACGTCGACCGGCTCCGGTCGTACGCGGGGACGCCGTTCCCGGTGGACCAGGTCTGGCTCTACCGCAGCCAACTGGGCCCGCATCCGGTGCACACGCCGCTGGCGCACTGGCCGCTCGGCCCCGCCTGATCCCGCCGTACGTCGCGCGCCCGGCTGTCCGTTGTCGTGGGCGCACTAGGTTGTGGTGCGATCTAGATCGTGGTGCTAGCGTACCGGGGCATGGACGCGGACCGGCGGGCGCAGTGGCTGCGCGGGGTGCTCGACCTGTGCGTGCTCGGCCTGCTCGACAGCGGCGAGTCGTACGGGTACGAGCTGGCTCAGGCGCTCGGCGACGCCGGGCTCGGGCAGATCCGCGGCGGCACGCTCTATCCCGTACTGCTGCGGTTGCAGCGCGCCGGCCTGGTCACGACCCGCTGGCACGGCGGCGACACCGGCCCGGCCCGCAAGTACTACCGGCTCAGCGCGGCGGGGCGCGCGGCGCTCACCCAGGCGTCCGCCGACTGGTCGGCGTTCACGGGTTCGGTGCGGACGACTCTGCGACAGGAGGAGCGGTGACGGACGACGCCTGGTTGGCGGCCCTGACCGGCGAGCTGCGCCGGCACCAGGTGGGGCCGGACCTGACGGCACACGTGGTGGCCGAGACCGCCGCGCACCTGCGGGACAGCGGCGAGCCGGCGGTGCGCGCCTTCGGCACCCCGCGGGAGTACGCGGCGGCGGTGGCGGACAGCGTCGGCGGCCCGGACCCGAGTCGGGCGGCGCGACCGGTCGGCCCGGTCCGGCTGGAGGTCCGCGGCGTCACCAAGCGGTACCGGCGGCGCCCGGTCCTCACCGGCGTCGACCTCACCGTACGGGCGGGTCAGGTGGCGGCGGTCGTCGGCGCGAACGGCGCCGGGAAGAGTACGTTCCTGCGGGTCTGCGCGGGGCTCACCCGGCCCGACCGCGGCACCGTCCGGGTGTACGGCCGGCTCGGCTACTGCCCGCAGGACGGCGGGACCAGCGAGTTCCTGTTCCCCGACGAGCACTTCGCGCTGGTCGGCGCGGGCCGCGGCCTGTCCCGCCCGGACGCGCGGCGCGAGGGCCGGGCGTACGCGGCGGCCCTGGACTGGACGCCGCCCCGCTCGACGCAGGCGCGGCACCTGTCCGGCGGCACCCGCCAGAAGCTCAACCTGGTACTCGCCCGGCTCGGCGCGCCCGACGTGCTGCTCCTCGACGAGCCGTACCAGGGGTTCGACCGCGGCACGTACCTGGACTTCTGGCACGAGGTGTGGCGCTGGCGCGACGCGGGCACGGCGATCGTCGTCGTCACCCACCTGCTCAACCAGCTCGACCGCGTCGACCAGGTACTCGATCTCACCCGGGCGGAGGCGGCGGCATGAGGCGCACGTACGCGGTGGCGGAGGCGGCGCTGCGGGAGATGGCCCGGCGCCGCGTCGTCCTCGCCATCCTTCTGCTGCTGCCGCTGGCGTTCTACCTGAGCCGGCGCGGCGACCATCTCGGCCAGTCGATCCGGTTCGTCTGCCTCGGCCTCGGCTGGGCGCTCAGCACGGCGGCGCTGTTCTCCGGCAGCGCCGGGCGCGCGATCGAACCGCGCCTGCGCCTCAGCGGGTACTCGGGGCGGCACCTCGTCGGCGGCCGGCTCCTCGCCCTGTGGACCATCGGCCTGCTCCTCAGCACGCCCTACTTCCTGCTCGTACGCTTCGACCAGCACGACGTCCGGTACGGCGCGATCGCGCTCATCATGGCGCTGACCGTGGCCGTGTCCGCGCCGTTCGGCCTGGCCCTCAGCGCGATCCTGCCCCGCGAACTCGAAGGCACCCTCGTGCTGCTCGTCGTCGTCGGCCTGCAGATGATGGTCGACCCCGCCGACACCGCGGCCCGCGCGCTGCCGTACTGGTTCACCCGCGAGATCGGCACCTACGCCATCGACCACACCGACCGCGGATACCTCGACCGCGGCCTTCTCCACGGAGTACTCGCCGCGCTCGTCCTCACCGCCGTCGTCACCGTCGCCTGGCGGGTACGCCAGGGCCCCCGCTCGCACCTGGAGTTCGTACCGCTCCGCTGACGTACCGGCGACCCACCCGTACGACGAGAGCGGGCCCGCCGAAACGGCGGGCCCGCGCTGTGTCCGTGGGTCAGCGCTGTGTCCGTGGGTCAGCGGCCGCCCTGCTGGGTGCTGCCGTTGCCGAAGAGGACGTCGTCCCAGCTCGGCAGGCGGGACCGGTCGCCCGTGGCGCCCTGCTCGGTACGCCGGGGCCGCAGCACCGCGAGCGACGGTACGGCCGGGAGTTCCTTGGCGTCCGCCTCCTCGTCGGCGTACGCGCCGGGGCGCTCCCGGGAGTCGGTCGTGGACCGGCGCGGCTCGGCGAGCCCGGCCGGGCGCAGCGGCTCCGCGGCGCGACGCTCGCCGGCCGGACGCAACGGTTCGGCCGCCGGGCGCCGTACGGGCTCGGCCTGGTCCGCACCGGGACGCGCGGTCAGCGGCTCCGCCGGCCGCGGCGTGAACGGCTCCGCCTCGCGCGGCGCGGCCGTCTCGCCGGTGTCGGCGGTACGCCGCTCCGGGGTCGGGAACAGCGGCTCGGCGGCGGGCCGGGTCGGCTCGGCCATCGGCCGGTCCAGCGTCGTACGCGCGGTGTCGGCGAGCCGGCGCACCGGCTCGTGCTTCGTCGACTTGCCGGGCAGGCCGTGCCCGGAGCCGCCACCGGGCCGGGTGGTCTCGGGCCGCGGCCGACCGCCCTCGGGCCGGGTCAGTGCGTGCCCGCCGCGGGCCGGCTGCGGCTCGGGCGCCGGCTCCTGGCCGAGCAGCGGCGCGGGCCGCTCCGTCGACAGGAACTGCGCCATGTCGTCGTCCGGCGTGACCACCTGCCGCGCCTTGTCCAGCGCCCAGATCGCCTGCGCGGTCGCCTTTCCGCTGGCCCAGCTCGCGGAGATCCGCCAGGTGCCGTCCTCCCGCCGGTACGCGTCCCACGACACGCCCTCGGCGTCGACGCCGTGCTGTGCCAGCCGGGTGTCGACGATCTCGGCGAGGGTCGCGCCACGCTCCGACGACCGCAGCCGGGTACGCCGGGCGTGCTGCGCGAGCATCGCGCGCTCCTGCAGCACGGGCCCCGCGTACCGCAGGACGCGGTCGACGGGGACGCCGGCGATGCGCGCGACCTCCTCGGCGGACTCGCCGGAGCGGATACGGGACTGGATGTCGCGCGGGGACAGCGCGGCGTCGCCGGTGGCCGGGTCGGTGGCACCGGCGAACTGGCCGCGTGGCGCGCTGCGGTCCTGCCGGACCGCGGCGCCGATCCGATCATCGATCGGAAGTGTGAGCAGGCGCCCGACCTCGTCCGCGAGTACGAGGGCCTGACCGTCCTCGGAGAGGGCGACGAAGCGTACCGGCCGCATCGCTGTCCTCCGTCCCATCGACACGCCGTCAAGCCACGGTACGCCGAACCCTAGCCGGTACGTGCCAGGCCACGCCGCATGTTGGTCAGATACTCGTCGATCTCCGCGGGGCCCCGTCACCGGCCGGTGACCGGGGGCTGATCAGGCCAACTGGCCGACGACGTGGTCGACGCACCGGGTCAGCGCCGCGACGTCGGCCGGCTCGATCGACGGGAACAGCGCCACCCGGAGCTGGTTGCGTCCCAGCTTGCGGTACGGCTCGGTGTCGAGCACGCCGTTTTCCCGCAGTACGCCGGAGACGGCGGCCGCGTCGACGTGGTCGGCGAGGTCGACGGTGCCGACGACGGTGGACCGCGACGCCGGTTCGGCCACGAACGGCGTGGTGTAGTCGGTGCGGTCGGCCCAGTCGTACAGCACGGCGGCGCTCTCGGCGCAGCGCGCGACCGACCAGTCCAGCCCGCCGTTGCCGAGGATCCAGTCCACCTGCTCGGCCGCCAGCAGGATCGTGGCCAGCGACGGCGTGTTGTACGTCTGGTCCTTGCGCGAGTTGTCGATCGCCGTCGTCAGGTCGAGGAACGCCGGCACGTACCGGCCCGAGGCGGTGATCTCGGCGGCCCGGTCCAGCGCCGCCGGCGACAGCAGCGCGATCCACAGCCCGCCCTCGGACCCGAGGCACTTCTGCGGCGCGAAGTAGTAGACGTCGGTCTCGGTCAGGTCGACGGGCAGCCCTCCGGCACCGCTCGTCGCGTCGTGCAGCATCAGCCCGTCCCCGACCCGCCGCACCGGTACGGCCGCGCCGGTGGACGTCTCGTTCTGCGGCGTGCCGTACGTGTCGACGCCGTCCTCGGCGACCAGCGTGGCCACCGTGCCGGCGGGCGCGCTGCGTACCGAGGGGTCGGCGAGGAAGGGGGCGGCCGTCACCGAGTCGACGAGCTTCTGCCCGAACTCGCCGAACGACGCCAGCTGCGCCCGCTCGCGCACCAGCCCGAACGTGGCGACCTCCCAGAACGCGGTCGTGCCACCGTTCCCGAGCACCACCTCGTACCCGTCGGGTGCGCGGAACAGCTCGGCGATGCCGCGCCGCAGCCGGGCGACCTGGTCGCGGACGGTGCGCTGGCGGTGCGAGGTGCCGAGGTAGCCGGCGGCGACGGCGGACAGCGCGTCGAGCTGCGCCGGCCGGATCTTGGACGGCCCACAGTTGAACCGCCCGTCGCCCGGAAGCAGCTCGGCCGGAATGCGGATGTCGGGCAGGCCCACGTCAGAACTCCTGTGTACGCGCGGTCGGGTGCGGCGCCGCTGCCGTACCGGGATTCTGTCACCGCGGTACGTGACCGTTTCGTCCTACCCCGGGTCAGGCGCGCTGGACGGTGGCGAAGCCGGGGATGTCCTCGGGGCGGCGCGGGCCGGGGCCGACGTACCGGGCGGAGGGGCGGACCAGCCGGCCGAGCTTCTTCTGCTCCAGGATGTGCGCGGACCAGCCGCCGACCCGGGCGCACGTGAACATGGACGTGAACATGTCCGCCGGTACCTCCGCGAAGTCCAGCACGATCGCCGCCCAGAACTCGACGTTCGTGGCCAGTACCCGGTCGGGGCGGCGGGCGGAGAGTTCGGCGAGGGCGGCGCGTTCGAGGGCCTCGGCCACCTCGTACCGGGGGGCGCCGAGTTCCTGCGCGGTACGGCGCAGGGCGCGGGCGCGCGGGTCCTCCGCGCGGTACACCCGGTGGCCGAAGCCCATCAGCCGCTCGCCCCGGTCCAGCACCCCCTTGACGTACGACTCGGCGTCGCCGGTGCGCTCGACCTCCTCGATCATGTGCAGTACGCGGGTGGGTGCGCCGCCGTGCAGCGGGCCGGACAGTGCGCCGATGGCGCCGGAGATCGCGGCCGCGACGTCGGCGCCGGTGGAGGCGATGACCCGGGCGGTGAACGTGGAGGCGTTCATGCCGTGCTCGGCGGCGGACGTGAAGTACGCGTCGACGGCGCGGACGTGGCGCGGGTCCGGGGTGCCGCGCCAGCGGGTCATGAACCGTTCGACGATGGTCTCGGCCCGGTCGATCTCCCGCTGCGGTACGGCGGGGAGGCCGACGCCGCGCGCCGACTGGGCGATGAACGACAGCGCCGTCACCGACACCCGGGACAGGTCCTCGCGGGCCCGCTCGTCCGAGATGTCGAGGAGCTGGCCGAGGCCCCAGTGCGGCGCCAGCAGGGTGACCGCGCTCTGCACGTCGACGCGTACGTCACCGGAGTGCACCGGTACCGGGAACGGCTCGGCCGGCGGCAGCCCGTGCCCGAACTCCCCGTCCACCAGCAGACCCCACACGTCGCCGTACGAGACGCGGCCGATCAGGTCCTCGATGTCGACGCCCCGGTAGCGCAGCGAGCCGCCGGCCTTGTCGGGTTCGGCGATCTCGGTCTCGAAGGCGATCACGCCTTCCAGGCCCGGTTTGAACTCGGACATGCCGCTTTCTCCCAGATCTCGGTGGTACGTGCCGGTCGGTCGGGCGGTACCGGCCCACTCTTCCATCCTCACCCGGCGTGGCGACCCGCGATCGCCGCCGCGTGTCCCGCACACCCGTTCGGGTCGTACCAGAGGGTCGTGCCAGCGGTGGGTCGCGGGTCGTCGCAGCGGTGGGTGGCGGGTCCGTGTGGCTGACACGACAGGCCCCGGGGCACGCCGGCGAGGCAGGATGTTGATCGTGCCCGAGACACCGTCACCGCTGGACCCCACCCTGGTCGCGCTGATGCGCAACGAGTACGCGACGACCGGCATCGCGCCGGGCGACCTCGCCGCGGACTGGTACACGCAGCTCGGCCGGTGGCTCGCCGACGCGACCGCGGCCGGCCTGCCCGAGCCGAACGCGATGGTACTGGCCACCGCGGACGCCGCGGGCCGCCCCGCCAGCCGTACGGTGCTGCTCAAGGGGTACGACGCGGCCGGGCTGGTGTTCTTCACGAACTACCGCTCGGCGAAGGGCACCCAGCTCACCGCCAACCCGTACGCGAGCGTCACGTTCCCCTGGTACGGGCTGCACCGGCAGGCGCACGCGGCGGGCCGGGTGGCGCCCGTGCCGGCGGACGAGTCCGACGCGTACTTCGCGTCCCGGCCGCGTGGCGCGCAGCTCGGCGCCTGGTCCAGCCCGCAGTCGACGGTGATCACCGGGCGGGACGTGCTCGACGACTCGTTCGCGGCGTACGCGGAGCGCTGGCCGGAGGGCACGCCGGTGCCGCGGCCGCCGCACTGGGGCGGTTTCCGGCTGGTACCGGAGACGGTGGAGTTCTGGCAGGGGCGGGAGAACAGGGTGCACGACCGGCTGCGGTACCGGCGGGACGGCGGGAGCTGGGTGCTGGAGCGGTTGGCCCCGTGAGCGGCTCGTTACTCGGGCGCATCGCGATCGATCACCGTCCGCTGCGGCACGCCGCGTACCGGCGGATGTGGGTGGGCAACGGCGTCGCGTTCATCGGCGTGCAGGTGACGACGGTGGCGGTCGCGGTGCAGATGGACGCGATCACGCACTCCCCGGCGTGGAACGGCTGGCTCGGGCTGGCGGGTCTGGTGCCGCTGGTGGTGTTCGCGCTGTGGGGCGGCGCGGTGGCCGACGCGGTCGACCGGCGCCGGGTGATCCTGGTCGGCTCGGTCCTCGCCTGGGTGGTGACGCTGGCGCTGGTCGGCCAGGCGCTCGCCGGCGTCCGCAGCCCCGTCCTCCTCCTCGTACTCGTGGCCGTGCAGTCGGCGGCGTTCGCGGTGGTGTCGCCGACCCGGGGCGCGATCATCCCGCGGCTGGTGCCGGTCGGGCTGGTACCGGCGGCGAACACGCTGAACTTCACGGCCGGCAGCGTCGCCTCGGTGGCGGGCCCGATCGCGGCCGGCGCGGTCCTCGGCAGCGGTGGCTACGCCGCGGCGTACGGGGTGGACGCGGTGCTGTTCACGGTGTCGCTGTGGGCGGCGTTCACGCTGCCACCGCTGCCGCCGGGCGAGCGTACGGTCCGGCCGGACCTGCGGTCGGTGCTCGCCGGGCTGGCGTTCATGGCGCGCCGGCCGCTGCTGTGGCTGTCGTTCGTGCTCGACCTGGTCGCCATGCAGGCCATGCCCCGCGCCCTCTTCCCGGTACTGGCCCGCACCGAGTTCGGTGGCGGCGGCGCGGCCGGCTGGCTGTACAGCGCGATCGCGTTGGGCGCGGCGGTCGGCGGGCTGTGCTCCGGCTGGGTCGCCCGGGTACGCCGGCAGGGCGTGGCGCTGGTCGTCGCCATCGCCTGCTGGGGGCTGTCGGTGGCGGCGGCGGGGCTGGCCCACCAGCTTTGGCTCGCCGTCGTGCTGCTGGCCGTGGGTGGGGTCGCCGACCTGGTCAGCGGCGTGTACCGGCAGACGATCCTGCAACTGACCGCGCCGGACGAGCTGCGCGGCCGGTTGCAGGGGGTGTTCACCGCGGTCGTGGCCGGCGGTCCGCGCCTCGGCGATCTGCGCGCCGGGCTGATGGCCACCGCGTTCACGCCGCGGATCTCGTGGGTCGGCGGCGGGCTCGCGGTCGCGGCGGCGGTCGTCGTACTCGGGCTGGCGTTCCCGGTGCTGCGCCGGTACCGGCCGTCCGGCCACGACGACCGGCCCGTCGACGCGCAACCGGCCGCCGTACCCGACGCGTCGGGGTGAGCGCGGCGTCGTCCGGTAGGCCGGTCGCGCCGGCCGCCGCTCGGTAGAGTCCGCACCGGGACCGTCGAGGGGGGAGCCACGGTGGGCGTCGCGATGTCGGGCGAGCAGTGGGGGATCGAGGCCGGCGGGCACCGGGCCACGATCGTCGAGGTCGGCGGCGGCATCCGGGAGTACGCGGTGGACGGTGTCGACGTCCTCGACGGCTACTCCGCGGACCAGATCTGTCCTGGCGGGGCCGGCGCGCAGCTCGCGCCGTGGCCGAACCGTACGGGGGACGGGCGTTACGCGTTCGGCGGCGCCGAGTACCAGTTGGCGTTGAGCGAACCGGCGAAGGGCAACGCGATCCACGGGCTGGTGCGGTGGCTGCCGTGGCGCCGCATCGCCGGTACGCCGGACTCGGTGACGGTCGCGTGCGCGCTGCCCGCCCACCCCGGGTACCCGTGGCCGCTGTCGCTGACGGCCCGCTGGACGGTGTCCGCGCACGGCCTGCGGGTCGAGCACACCGCGACGAACCTCGGCGACACGCCCGCGCCGTACGGGCTGGGCTGCCATCCGTACCTGACGCTGCCGGGCCGGCCCGACGACTGGACGCTGCACGTACCGGCGCGGACGGTGCTGCGTACCGACGAGCGGTCGCTGCCGGTGGGCGAGGACCCGGTCGCCGGCACCGACCTCGACTTCGGCTCGCCCCGGCCGATCGGCGCCACCGTGCTCGACACCGCCTACACCGACCTGGTACGTGGCGACGCCGGCACCGCCGACGTCATACTGTCCACAGTGGACGGTCGGTGGGTGACGCTGTGGGCCGACGAAACGTTCCGCTGGGTGCAGGTGTTCACCGCCGACACCGCCAAGGCCCCGCGTACCCGCCGGTCCGTGGCGGTCGAGCCGATGACGTGCCCGCCGGACGCGCTGCGTACCGGACGGGATCTGATCACGGTGGAGCCGGGCGAGACCTGGCGCGGTGCCTGGGGCCTGCGCGTGGCGCCCTGAGTCCCGCACCCGGAAACCGTTGCCACCACAGGGATCCGGCCGTGTCGTACCCGGCGGACCGGTGCGCTGGTGGGGCAGGGCCGTCAGCGCCCGTGACCGGGCGTCGCGTTCGGCAGGTACCGGCGCACCTGTCCGGTCGGGGTGCCGGTGTCCTCCCGATACCGGACGGCGAGGCGGTACCGGTCACCGCACACGAGGTGGCCGAACCGACGCGGAGTGTCGTACCGGGCGGTCCCGAACGCGCCGCAGCGCGTGACTCGTCGCGGCCGGGATCCCGTCGCCCCACCCACGTGTCCCCGCGCACAAAAGGTTGCCTGGCCGGCCCGGAATCGGCGGATCATGTCCGTCGGGCACCCCGCGTACGGATGGGTTCCCACCCGCGGTCGCTAGGCTGTGAGCGGTCGGCGGGGCGCGCGGGACCGCGGTGGACGGTCCTCGCCGCGACCCCGACAAGGAAGGGACGTGAGTCGTGATCTTCAAGGCGGTACGGGAGGGCAAGCCGTACCCCGACCACGGCATGTCCACGAAGCAGTGGGCGGACATCCCGCCCCGTCCCGTGCGGCTCGACCAGCTCGTCACCACCAAGCGCGAGCTGGCGCTGGACCGGCTGCTCGCCGAGGACTCCACGTTCTACGGCGACCTGTTCCCGCACGTCGTCGAGTGGTCCGGCGCGCTCTACCTGGAGGACGGCCTGCACCGCGCGCTGCGCGCGGCGCTCCAGCAGCGCACCTCGATCCACGCCCGCGTCCTCGTCATCTGAGCCGCCGCCGGGTCACCGGTGCGCCAGGACGAACCCCCGCACGCTCGTCGCGTACCGGTCGGGCTCCTCGAACTGGGCGAAGTGTGCGGACGAGTCGAACACCTCGATCCGCCCGGTCGGTACGTGCCGGCGGAACCCGTCGATCTGCTCCGGCCCGGTGGTCAGGTCGTACCGGCCCTTGATGAGCAGCGCCGGTACGGACAGGCCGGCGAGCAGCGGCACCATCGAGGCCATCACGTCCGGCGCGTCCGGCAGCCGGTGGCCGTACTCGTCGGCACGGTCGCGCTGGTCGGTCGGCACCGGGTTGTCGGCCAGCGTCCGCGTCAGCTCGACCCGCGCCTCCGGCTTGTGCACGTACAGGTCGACGTAGCGGTCGCCGAGGGCGGCGACGACGCTGCGCGCCTCCCACCGGTCGGTGAGGTCCTCGGTGGCGAGCTGCCGGCAGCGGGCCGCGGACACCGCGTCGCCGAGTTCCTCGAACAGTCCGGCGGCGGCCGGCAGGCGCAGTCGTTCGGCCTCGGCCATGTCCCAGCCGGGGTTCTCGAAGATGACGGCACTGATCGCCTCCGGGTGCTGGTGCGCGTACCGGAGGGCGAACCGGCCGCCGAACGAGTGTCCGAGCACCGCCCAGCGTTCCAGCCCGAGCGACGCGCGCAGCGACTCGCAGTCGGCGACCAGGTCGCTCTCGTCGAGCGGCTCGTCCGGGGCGAGCGGATCGGTCTCCAGGGGCCCCCGCCGGTCGAGCCCGATCACCCGCAGGTCCGCGGCCAGCCGGTCGCCCTGCCAGAGCATGAACTCGTGGCAGCCCATCCCGGGTCCGCCGTGCAGGTACAGCAGCGGCGGCGCGTCCGGTGCACCACGTACGTCCAGGAACAGGCGGCGGTCCGCCGTGGTCGCGCGCATCGGGCGACTCCCTCCCGTCGGTACGTCGGAAGCCTAACCAGCGGTGACTGTGTCGTACCGGTCGTTCGCGGTGGACGTGCCCGGATCGGGGAGTGACGCTGCCTGCACCGACTGGCCGGTACGCCGCGGTCCCTCTAGGGTCTGACGGGATGATGGTTCTTCTCATCCGAGGACATACCGGGTGGTGAGGTGTTGATGGCGGACACGTCGCGACGCGCCCGGCGCTGGCCACTGGTCGTCGCCGCCGCGCTCGTCCTCGTCCTCGCGGCGGCGCTCGTCCGGTCGCTGCACGTGGTCGACTGGCCGCCCAACCCGTTCGCCGAGCGCACCACCGACCGCAGCGGCCCGGTGCTCCTCCAGTCCATCCAGGACCTCTCCCGGTACGAGGGGGCCGCCGGCTCGTTCCAGGTGATCGTGGACCTGGCGCACGAGGCGCGGTTCCTGTCGCCGGTGGTGAAGGGCGACCGCACGCTGTTCGTCGCCGTCGGCACCGTCGACGCGTACGTGGACTTCGGTGGCGTGGGCGCGAAGGCGGTCACCACGAACAAGGCGCGTACGACCGCGACGATCACGCTGCCGCACGCCAGGCTGGAACGGGCGAACCTGGACCAGAAGCACAGCCACGTGGTCGCCGAACAGCGCGGCCTGCTCGACCGGGTGCAGTCGTTCCTCGGCGACGACCCGGACCGCCAGCACCAGCTCTACACGTTGGCGCAGCAGAAGATCGGCGACGCCGCCAAGTCCAGCAAGCTCGCCGCCCAGTGCGAGCGCAACACCCGGGTCATGCTGACCGGCATGCTCCGCTCCCTCGGGTACACCAGCGTCACCGTCCGGTACGCCTGACCGGCTCCGCCGTCTCGGTACCCTCGTCGATCTCGGCGACGAGCGCCGCGAGCGCGGGCAGTGCCGTACGCAGGGCGGCGCGTTGGTCGGCGGTGAGCCGGTCCTGCGCCGTACGCAGGATCCGCTCGTTGCCGTCCTCCCAGCCGGCGAGCGCGGCCGTGCCCGTCGACGTCAACGCGAGCCGCACCGTACGACGGTCGGCGGGGTCGTCGCTGCGGTTCACCATGCCGAGCCGGACCAGGCCGTTGACCAGGGTGGTGACGGTGTTGGGGGCGAGCCGCAGCAGCCGGGCGACCTCGCTGGGGCGGGCGCCGGGCCGCTCGGCGAGGCACGCCATCAGCTCCAGCTGGGCCACCGCGAGCGGGTTGTCGGGGCCGCTCGCGCGCGCCGCCCGGCGCATCGCGCGCCGCAGCCGGGCGACGGTGTCGGCGAGCCGCCGACCTACCTGTTCATCCGTGCCGACCCCGGTCATGTGCCCCCGAACCCCCGCTGATGCGCGTGACGATACCGGCCGCCACGGCGACAATCCCCAGCAGCCCACTGGAGAATCTCACGCCGTCGGCCGGTCCCGCCAGGTGCAGCACGAGCGTCACGAGGGCCACGCCGAGCGCGGTACCGAGCGCCCGCGTCATGTTCACCATCCCGCCGGCCGTACCAGCGGCCCGCGCGGGTGCGGCGGCCATCACCGCGGCGTTGTTCGCCGGCGTGAACAGCCCCAACCCCAGCCCGGTCACCGCGAACGCCGCGCACAGCAGCGCCGGCGTCGCCGGCAGTACGGCGAGCACGGCCATCCCGGCCGCCGCGACCAGCAGCCCCGCCGTACCCCGGGCCCGGTTGCCCCAGGTCCGCGGGACGAGCCGGCCGCCGGCGACCGCGGCGACCGCGAACCCGGCCGGCAGCGCCGTCAGGTACAGCCCGGTCAACCCGCCCGGTACGCCCAGCCGGTCCAGCGCGATCGGCCCGAGTACCAGCGGCCCGAACAGCACCAGGTATCCCAGGCACGCGGTGGCGAGGCCGCCCGCGATGACCCGGTCGCGGAGTACGGCGAGCGACACCAGCGGTTCCGCGGCCCGCCCCTCCCGCCGTACGAACCCCACCGCACCCAGTACGGCGAGCGCCACCAGCCCCAGCATCAGCGGCGCCGGTACGGAGAGGCCGGAGCCGGCGGAGATCGCCAGCAGCCCGGCCGTCGTCGTACCGGCGAGGAGCAGCAGCCCGCCGGTGTCGAAGCGCCCGACGGGGGTGCGCTGCCGGGTCCGCGGCAGCAGGTACCGCCCGGCGACCAGGCCGAGGATCCCCACCGGAACGTTGATCATGAACACCCAGCGCCAGCCGAGGCCGTGCACGAGCAGCCCGCCCGCGGTCGGCCCGAGCGCCAGCCCGATCGCCTGAGCCGCCGCCTGCACGCCCAGCCCCGCGCGCAGCCGCCCCGCCGGCATGCTCGTCGTGATCAGCGCGACGCTGTTGGCCTGCATCATCGCCGCGCCGGCCGCCTGCGCCACCCGCGCCAGCACCAGTACCGGCAGCGACGGCGCCAGCCCGCACCCGACCGACGCCACCGTGAACAGCAGGAAACCCAGCAGGTACACGGCTTTGCGGCCGACCGCGTCGGACAGCCGCCCGATCGGTACGAGCAGCGCCACCAGCACCACCAGGTACGCCAGCGACACCCACTCGACCGCCGCCAGCGACGTACGGAAGGTGTGTCCGAGCGCCGGGAAGGTCAGGGTCACGATGCTCGCGTCGAGCTGACCCATGAACGCGCCGAGGCAGACGGTCGCGACGGCCAGCCACGGTGCCCGCGGCGACCGCCGTACGACATCGGGTCGGGCCCGTTCGGTGAGCAGTCCGGCGAGCCCTCCGGCGGGGGCGTCGGTGGCGGTCGGCATCGGCACCTTCGTTCTGCGGCAGAACAGTTCTGTGTCAGAAACTTATCCCGCCCCACATCCCCCTGACCAGGTACGTCGTCCGGTTGTGCGCCGCCTCACCGAATCCTCGCGACCCCCACCCCCAGGAAGTACGCTCGCAGTCGGCGCCGCGACGACGCGGGCGCCAACCAGCCCGAGGCGGGGATGTCCGTGATCAGCGTCTTCGATCTGTTCTCCATCGGGATCGGCCCGTCCAGCTCGCACACGGTCGGCCCGATGCGGGCCGCCGCCCGCTTCGCCAACGGCCTCAAGGCCGACGGCCAGCTCGCGCACACCGCCCGCATCCGCTCCGAACTCTTCGGTTCGCTCGGCGCCACCGGCCACGGTCACGGCAGCGAGGCGGCCGTCCTGCTCGGCCTGTCCGGCGAGTCGCCCGAGACCGTCGACACCGACTCCGTCGACACCCGCGTCGCCGCGATCCGCGCGACCGGCCGGCTCACCGTCCTCGGCACCCACGACATGGCGTACGACGACCGGGCCGACCTCGTCCTGCACCGCCGTCGTTCGCTGCCGTCCCACCCCAACGGCATGACCTTCACCGCGTACGACACGGCCGGCTCCGTCCTGCGCGCCCGCACGTACTACTCGGTCGGTGGCGGTTTCGTCGTCGACGAGGCGGCGACCGGCGCCGACCGCATCAAGCCCGACGACACACCCGTGCGGTACCCGTTCGCGACCGGCGCGGAGTTGCTCGCGCAGGCGACCGCGGCGGGCCTGCCGGTCAGCCAGATCATGCTGGCGAACGAGCGCTCCTGGCGCTCCGAGGCCGACGTACGCGACCAGTTGCTGCGGATCTGGACCGTCATGCAGGAGTGCGTACGGCACGGCTGCGAGACCGAGGGCACCCTGCCGGGAGGTCTGCGGGTGCACCGCCGCGCCGCCGAGATGCACCGCACCCTGACCGGCGAACACTTCGCGACGGACCCGCTCCGGGTGATGGACTGGGTGACGCTGTTCGCCCTCGCCGTCAACGAGGAGAACGCGTCGGGCGGCCGGGTCGTCACCGCCCCGACGAACGGTGCCGCCGGCATCGTCCCCGCCGTCCTGCACTACTACTGGCGCTTCGTACCGGGGTCCAGCGACGAGGGCGTGATCCGCTTCCTGCTGACCGCCGCCGCGATCGGCGTCCTCTTCAAGGAGAACGCGTCGATCTCCGGCGCGGAGGTCGGCTGCCAGGGCGAGGTCGGCTCCGCGTGCTCGATGGCGGCCGGCGGCCTCGCCGAGGTCCTCGGCGGTACTCCCGAGCAGGTGGAGAACGCCGCGGAGATCGCGATGGAGCACAACCTCGGCCTCACCTGCGACCCGGTCGGCGGCCTGGTCCAGATCCCCTGCATCGAGCGGAACGCGGTGGCCTCGATCAAGGCGATCACCGCGGCCCGGATGGCGCTGCGCGGCGACGGCCGGCACCACGTGTCGCTCGACAAGGTCATCAAGACCATGCGCGAGACCGGCGCGGACATGAAGGTCAAGTACAAGGAGACGGCCCGGGGTGGGCTCGCGGTGAACGTCATCGAGTGCTGACGCGCACATTCGCTACGCCACCGTAGGCTACCGACGGGTAGGATTCGTGGATGGCCGCAACCACGCTCGGCGGCACCGCCGCCAAGGACCCGCACGCCCGCCCGCGGATGCGCGGCTGGCTGCATGCGTACGCCGTCGGGGTCGCCGCGGTCTGCGGCGTCGTCCTCTGTTCCGTGGCCGCCAGCCGCCCCGGCTGGATCCCCTTCGCCGCCTGCCTGGTCTACTCGGTGACCATCTGCGGCCTGTTCGGCATCAGCGCGCTCTACCACCGCCACGTCTGGGGCCCCCGGGGGTACGCGGTGATGAAGCGCCTCGACCACTCGATGATCTTCCTGTTCATCGCCGGGACGTACACGCCGTTCAGCCTCCTGCTGATGCCCCGGCACACGGCGCTGATCGTGCTCGCCGTGGTGTGGGGCGGTGCGCTCGCCGGTGTCGCGCTCAAGATGGCCTGGCCGCGTGCCCCACGCTGGCTGTCCGTCCCGCTGTACATCGCGCTCGGCTGGGTCGCCGTCTTCGTACTGCCCGACATCCTGCACATCGGGGGGCCGGCCGCGCTCGCGCTGCTGCTCGCCGGCGGTGTCGTGTACAGCCTCGGTGCCGTCTGCTACGCGGTGAAGCGCCCGAACCCGTGGCCGCGCACCTTCGGCCACCACGAGTTCTTCCACGCCGCGACCCTCATCGCCGCCGCCTGCCATCACATAGGGGTGTACTTCGCGGTCCTTGCGTAGCGGCGCAACCGGACCCCGGGGACGGCTTGTCGTCATTCGCCCGGCGGGGATGCGCAGTTTGCGCCGACCGGCTAGCTTCCGCACGTGCACCCGAACCAGATGCCGCCCCAGGGGGGCGCAGTCCTCAACATCACGACCACCAAGCCGTTCCTCGCCTGGATGCTGGCGTTCACGCCGCCGCGTCTCACTCTCAACGGCCAGGAATCCAAGCTGACCTGGGGCCAGAACCAGGTGCCGGTCCCGCCGGGCCGCTACGACCTGCAGGTCCACGTGCCGTACCTGTGGAAGATCGGCCAGGCCGGCATGCAGGTCGACGTACACCCCGGAGCCCAGGTGCCCGTCTTCTACGCCGCGCCCTGGTGGAACTTCCAGCCCGGCGCGATCGCCCACCAGCCTGTCGAGTCGCCCGGCAAGACCGCGGCCATCGCGGTGAACATCGCGGCCGCGGTGCTCCTCCTCCTGATCATCATCTGCGGCTGCGCCGGCGCTCTCAGCGGCAACTGACCCTTCCGCGTACTCCCGGGGCGGGTTCCGGCATCGTCCGGAGCCCGCCCCGACCGCGTACGGGAGGCTTGTGAGCGCCGACACGGGACCCCGGTTTGACGCACCGTTCGGCCATCGCGTAACTTTCTCTCTGCCCGCGGGGAACCGGACGGAAACCGGGCCGCCAAGGCGGCCGGTTGGGACGGCCTGCGGGACACTCCGAGGTAAGGGCGAGCACATCGGCCTGCGCGGGGTGCGGCGAGCCGGATCGTTCGGTGGGCCACCGAGGGGGACACCCCGGGTCGGACCGCCAAAACGGACCAGGTAAGCTTGGACGAGCAAGGCGCCGAACAGGGCGGCCGATGCGAAATCTCCAGGACAATGGTTCCGAGATTCCGCTGCGGCAAATCTGGCCGGTTTTGCGAAATCCTTCCTGATAGTTTCAGAGTATAAAGACTCTGCGACTTGATGGTGCCCAATTGATTGAGCCGGGGCGGATTTGACCGGCAGAGATCGACGGGGTAAGCTAAACGAGCAAGACAAGAAAGACCGAAAGACAAAGCCCCGGGGTGGCGGGCCGAAAGGCCAAGATCTC
>NZ_BOMB01000027.1 GCF_016861975.1 Actinocatenispora rupis
CGGTCCCCGTCACCAACCACTGTGGTCAGTACACCTAGGGCAAGCTGCCCTGCTCCGTTCGACGTTCCAGTATCTGCGCCAGGCTCCGGCGGCCGCTCAGGGTGGTTGGGTGCTCAGCGCCCAGAACCCGCGTACAGGTCTCGAGCTGGGCCCGTAGCTCGGCCTCGGCCTCATCAAACCGGCCCAACTCGCACAACACCATCGCCAAGTTGCCACGGCTGGTCAGTGTGTCAGGGTGCTCGGCACCCAACACCCGCGTACAAGTCTCCATTTCGGCGCGGTGCTCCGCCTCAGCCTCGTCAAACCGGCCCAGATCCGACAGCACCATCGCGAGGTTGTTGCGGCTGGTCAGAGTGCTTGGGTGATCAGGGCCCAGCAGTCGCGTACGTGCCTCCAAGACAGCGCGGTGCTCGATCTCCGCCTCGTCATACCGGCCCAACTCACACAAGACCGTAGCGAGGTTGCCGCGAGCGGTCAGAGTGTCAGGGTGCTCAGCGTTCAAGAGCCGCGCACATGACTCGACCACGGCGCGAAGCTCGGCCTCCGCCTCGTCATACCGACCCATTTGAAACCTCACCGTGGCCCGGCTGTCGCGGCCGGACAGAGTGTTCGGGTGGTCAGCGCCCAACAGCCGCGTACACGACGCCACCACGGCCCGAAGCTCGACCTCCGCCTCGTCATATCGACCCAGGTCAGACAACACCATTGCCAGATTGTGGCGACTGAGCAGGCTGTCTGGATGGTCAGCACCCACCAATCCTGTACGTGCCTCCACGACAGTGCGGTGCTCAACCTCCGCCTCGCCATACCGACCCAGGTCAGACAACACGACTGCTAGGCTGCTGCGGCTTGCCAGAGTGTTCGGGTGGTCGGCACCCAGCAACCGCGTGCTTGCTTCCACCACGGCGCGAAGCTCGACCTCCGCCTCGTCGTACCGGCCCAGCCGAGTCAACGCCGTCGCCAGGTTGTCACGGCCCGTCAGAGTGTTCGGGTGGTCGGCACCCAGCAGCCGCGTGCTTGCTTCCACCACGGCGCGAAGCTCGACCTCCGCCTCGTCGTACCGGCCCAGCTGGGTCAGCGCCATCGCCAGGTTGTTGCGACTGGTCAGGGTGTGCGGGTGCTCGGCGCCCAAGGCCCGCAAGCGTGCCTCCAGCACGGCCCGATGCTCAACCTCCGCCTCGCCATACCGACCCAGATTAGACAACGCCACTGCGCACCTGCTACGACCAGTCAGAGTCTCTGTGTGTTCGGGACCGAGAGCTTCGCGTGCATGCCGAAGGGCACGATCAAATGCGTCCTTGGCGAGGCGATAACGGCCCTGCGCTTGGGCAGTGTCTCCTATGGCGATGGCATCGCGATAGCTGGCTTTGCGCAGTGCGGCGTCGATTGTCACCTCCGGGACGTGGTTGTCGACAGGTCGGGTGCGTTGTGTGACGTCGACCAGGTAGTCGAAAATCTCGACCATGCCGGCGCCGTGGGGTTGAAGGAGCGCAGTGGTGGCACGGCGCGGCTGTGTGGCCCACTCCCATGCCTCCTCGAGAGGTTCGGGGCGCAGGACGTGACCGCCCAGGCGCTCGAGATTGGCGGTGTGGACAGTCTCTAGTACCGCTGTCGGAAGAGGCGATAGGTACCCGGCGCAGCGTAGGTCGATGGCGGCTGCGACAAGCGCTGCGCCACGGGGATGAGTGGGTCGCTTGGGGTCCGTGTTCGCGTCTTGGGCCGCCTCGTAGGCCGCCCACAGCTCCGGGCCGGCCGAGAGGTACTCGGCAATGCCGAACCGGTCGGCATGCTCCACCGCGTCCGCGATCCGCGGGTCCCACGCCCGGGAACGCGCTCGGTCAAGCTCGTCTGGGCTGAACCGGCGCGGCAACCGGATCCGGTATGCCTGGTCCAGGACTGCACGTGCGTCCTGCTGCAGCTCGCGATCGGCTTCATCGGTGGAGGTGGTCAGCCGGTCGTACTCGGCGGCCCGGAGCGTCGCGAGGACGACCCGATGCGCCTGCTTGTCGGTGAACAAGCTCGCAAGACTCGTTGCGGTCAGCTGTGTGCCGTTGAGAAATCGCTCCAGGTCATCGAGCCACACCACACACTTGCGCATAGACCGCGCTTCAGACAGTGCCGCGGTCACCGCGTCCGGGTTCATCGGGTCGGGCGCGAACAGCACGTGGTCTCGCAGGGTTGCGGTGATCGCCTCGAACGCCGTCCTGGACTTGCCGGCGGTGGAGTCGCCAACCAGCAGTACCAACCCGCCTCGAGCGAGCCGTTCCCGAAGGTGAGGGTCCTCATCGCGCGGCACGTACGGCGGCATACGTTCCTCGGACACATCCTCTGGATCGGCAAGCTGTTGGGCCGGGTGCACACCGAACTGCACCGGATCGGTGTACTGAGCCACCCGACCCAGTCGGCCCGACACGGTCACTGACCCATCCACCACCACCCGGCGTCGGTCAGCAGATGACCGCACCGCGGCCTTCCACCATTCCTGCGCCACCCCCGACCCCGCCACAGCCGCGGCGCCTACCGCACCCACTGGCAGCAGCACCCACCACTGCTTCCATCCCGCTGTGGCGGCCGACGCCGCCGCGCCTCCGGCCGCGGCCAGCACCACACCAGCCACCGCCACAACCGGCCTCGACAGCCCCCGCCCCATTGGCCACCTCCACACACGAGGGTCCCAACAGAACACAATCCCCCGCCATCCTCCGACGCTGCGTGTCGGCTACCCGACACGCACACGGGCTGTCAGCCTCTCCGCTCGCGTCATCCGTGCCAAGGAAACCAGGACTCGACGCCAGGACATCCATTAATAATGGATGTCGTTTTCTATAAGCTCCTGGCCTGGATCGTGGCAGCGTGCTTCGTGTTGCCGGTGTCCGTGCTGCTTACCGGTTGCGGACGGTCCCAGAAGGTGGCGACGGACCGCCTGCCGGTGGTCACGAACTTCTATCCGGTGCAGTTCCTCGCCAGGCAGGTGGGCGGCGGGACTGGGCCGGCTCCGCTCGCGTGATCAAAGCCAAGGACAACCAGGACTCCGGACGCCGGCTCGGCTCCCAGTTCTACCTGCCGAACCGGCTCCTTGAAGGCGATGCGTTCTACGTCGACGTGCAGCCCTAGCTGATAGCCTCGGGCCCGGTGTTTCACGACCCCACGTCGCACACCGGGCCCACCGGAACGACCGAGGGGACCGGCATGGCCACCCTGATCACCCGCCACAACATGTCGGTGTCAGCCGAAGACCCCGCCATCGCCCTGGACTCATACCCGCCACTGGACACCCACATCGGACCAGTCATCGGCAACGCCCTGCGCGACATCGCCGCCACCGACACCGGCGTGGTCTACATCAGCACCATCCAGAACATGGCCCACATCCTCGTCACGGTCGAAGTCTGGGACACCGAGCCCAAGTCCGACCCGGCCCGCGAAGGATGGCACGTGCTGCCCACCATGGATGTCGAGTGGCCGACCCGAGCGGTCATGCTCCGCGCGCCCTACGATGTCGCCGGTCCGAACGCCAGCATCGAGCTCCCCACGACCGGCCTCTACCGCGTCTCAGTCGCGCACCGGGGACGAGACGAGGCGTCCGAACGCGACCGGCAACTGAACCAGCGGCTGGACGCTCTCAGCCTCGCCGAGATTCGCCAAGTCACCAGCGAGTACCACGACCTGGAGCAGTACCTGATCCGGATGTGGCGCCATGCAGCCCACTAAGCCCACCACCTCGCGTCGACATCGTTCCCGTCGATGCATCCTCAGCGCGACGGGCGCGATCGTGCTCGCACTCGCCACTCCCACCGCATGCGCCGAACACCCACCGCACCCAGCAGGCCCCAGCCCACGACCGAGCCCCAGCCAGTCCTACGGCTGGTACGCAGCCTCACCCGCCCCGTCGACGGACCTGGACGGAGCGTTCGTGGACACCGCGCAAACAGTCATGCCCGGATCCCGACAGGCAGTCCTCGCCGTCGGCAAAAGCGTCTGCACCCAGCTGCGCACCACCACCATCACCCCCATCGCCCAACAGATCACCCGACGACACCACGTCCGCGGCGGCAACGGCGAATACGTCGTCAACGCCACCATCCGCTTCGTGTGCCCACCGCTGGACCGCACCGACGCCGACCGCGCCTACCTGACCGCCGCCGACCACCTCGACATCCAGCTCACCGCCCGACCCGAACTCGCCCTCTACCGAGGCCGCGACATCTGCTACCTGATCGACCACTCCAACGCCGACGGCGCAGTGACCATCACGCAACGACGCGAACCGACCAGCCACACCACCGCCGGCAAACTGGTCGCGATCGCGCACCAGACTCTCTGCCCCTCCTGACCGGCCTCGCCGCCGCGGACGGTTCAACACACTGTCTGCAGCGAAGGTTGCGTCGGCGCGGGACGGATGACGGTGTCTACGCTGCGGCACGCCGTTCCCCAGACCCGGCGGCTCGTACCCCCAGTCGGGAGACAGCCGACGCCGGCAGGGCCACGGTGCCAGCGCGCTCCGACCCTGATCCCGTTGCTACAGAACGAATCCACGAGAGCCGCGAGCCCCGCCGATACAGGCCGGCCAGGCCGAGCCCTCGCGCCGGCCGATCGGCCGGGACTTCAGAGCACGGTCCGAACCACCCTGGCGGGGGCACCACCCTCGACGACCATGGCAAGCCGGGCAACGCGCCACTCTCATGCTCTGCAGTCTCAACGTCAGTCGTGACAGCCGCGGTGAAAGGCTCGCCCGCTTGGGCGGCGTCCATCGCGCGCTGCGCGGTCCGCGCCGCCCGGCACGGATACACCTCCCCCGAACACAACAGGCTCCCGCAACTACCGGCACCCTCATCCTGATGCTCGGCCAGCACATCAACCGCCAACCGCCACAACAACACATCCGCCACACCATCCGGAACAGCAACCTGCTCCGACCGGCGCACCCTCGCCGTCCAGGCCACACTCCACCCCCACGTCCCGATGACCACCGGCCCGCAGGTGCAGGCGCAGTTGCCGGACCAGATGAGCGCTCCACTCGACGACGTCTGTCAAGGCGCCGTCGTTAGTGGATGGGTCGGACCACTCGTTGGAAGAGGGCGTGCCGTTTCGGTGTTGCGATGTGTGTGGTCCGTGATGACGTCGTTCGCGCTCTGCTAGACATGGGTGTCCCACCCAGCATCCTTGAGGACTTTCCCGAGGTGCCCTCGGAGGTCGAGGGGTTGATGGTCTACGGAAGCCAGGCGCGCGGGGATGCGGTGTCTGGCTCAGATCTCGACGTCCTTGCGCTGGTTCCCGCTGCCCGGCCCAGTACTTTCGCAGGCGACGTGAACATCAGCTACTACACCAACGGCCAACTCGCGACCGGCGTCGGCACCCTGTTCGGGTCCCACCTCAAGCGCGACGGCAAGATCATCTGGGATCAACACGGCCGCTTGACGCGCGCGGTCGGAGCCATGGGTGATGTCGACACCGACCGCCTCCTCACCCGCGCATGGCACATGTGTGAGCTTTTCACGAGCCCAGAAAGAGATCTTCCGAGGTACCTTCTCGGACTCTTGCGCGAAGCTCGATACTTGCTGCGCAGTTGTTTGTACGCCCGCGCGATCGCCGACGGGAATCCGTGCTTCTCTGTTCGTGAGCTCGCAGTACGACTCGACGACCCTCATCTGGCTGACCTGCTTGCCTCCCGACAGTCGACACCAGCTGCAGCTGGCGATTTGAAGGACTGCCTCTTGCGACTGCGCGCGATACTCGGCGAATTCCCGCCTAGTCGACACGGCTCTCTTGAGGCAACGATCGTCAACGACTGGGGGAGCCCAAGCGATCTTCTCTCCATGGGATTCATGGCCCTAGGGAGCACGGGGAATGGAACTGATTACGCGGAGGTAGAAAAGATTCTACTATGAAGACTAAAACAGCATTCGTTGGGGACGTACATGGGAATCTGACGGCACTTAACGCGATGCTTCGCATCCTTGCGGCACAGGACCTAGCACACGTGGTATTCCTTGGTGACTACATAAACAAGGGTAAGGAATCACGCGAAGTGTTGCAAGAGCTAATTTCGGTAGCGCGCTCCGGAACTGTCACACTTCTTCGAGGAAACCACGAGACCGCTTTGCTCGATGCCTTGGACACTGGCAACTTGGGACCCTTCCTGAAAATGGGTGGGGCAGTGACAATTCGGTCGTATGTCGGCGGCAGGAACGTGCGCGCTGACGTTCTATCGGACTTTCGAGAAAATCTCCCAAGGGAACATGTTGATGCGATACGGAATATGCCGGAAACTTATGAAACCGAGGACTTGATTGCTAAACACGTTCCGCCGCCTGTGTCGGGTTCGAAGTTCCGGATTAGCGCACATCTGCCGATCGGCGAACTCCCAGTAGTTCGAGAGGGTTCGGCCCAACTCGACACAGGATGTGACGGTACTGGCGGGCGACTGACGGCTCTACTCTGGCCCACCCTCGACTTCGTTCAAGTCGAATCCAGCGGAGATATCGTTAGGCCGTAAGGCCAGATGGTCGGCGCGACTCACCGTTGAAGTTCGTCTAGAATCCACTGCGCTTTACTCGCTCCTCTTTCGTCCTTCATTATTCCGTTCAGCTCACGGCAAGCGTACGCATACTCTTTCGCGTCGTCATTCTCGCCAATCGCACGGCAGCACTGAGCGAGTAAGAGTAAAGAGATAGCTTGGCCGCGCCGACTTGCGATTTTCTTGTTCAGAGATAGTGCCCGTTTCGCGTTCGATAAACCCTCTTCAGCCCTTCCCAAGCGGAGCCGCACCTGGGCGGCCAGTACCTCCGCATTAGCGGACAGTGCTGTCGGAGGAACGCGACGAAGGAGCTCCGATGCCTCGTCTGAATACTCAGCCGCTCGCTGCAAGTTGCCTGCACGGACTTCCAACCTGGCTAGATTGACGAGTGACTGACACAGATCCAGATCCTGATGGAATTCGCGTCGAAATCTGAGTGCGTCCTCGAAGTCTCGCCGAGCCGATTCAAGGTCGCCTGTGGCCTGGCGCGCGAGTCCGAGCTGATCGAGTATTTGACAACTGACCTTCATGGCGTATTGGTCGCGCTGTCCGTCAATGAGTGTTAACGCATGCAGCAATCGACCAATGGCGTCGTCATCGCGTCCCTGCAGACGCAGCACGCCTGCTTGGGCAGCGAAGGCTTCGGCCGCGGGTGGGGTGTACAACGACGATCCTCCATCAACGAAGGTATCAATCGCCTTCTGCGTTAGATCCCGTGCTCCGTCGAAATCGCCGTGCCGTGCAAGGAACCTCGCGTACGCCAGGTGTTCAGTCGGACCCCCTAATGCCGCTGCCTTCTCGAGCGAAGACTGACCCAATTCGGCCTGGCCGAGCTCGACGAGTTTCTCGCCATTCAAGCGTAGGTTCGCGGCGCTGAGCACATCTTTGCCGGAAGAGGGGAGCAGACTTATTCGCCGAACAACCTTGGCGCCTCCGAGTGCTTCCCAAGTCTCTAGTCGCTGAGCCAACTTGATCTTGAGTTCCTGGATGTTGGCGATGGTCTCGTACATCATCGAGTGCCGCTCGGACATCTGTTTGCGAAGCTGTTCAATCCGTTCATTGGGTGACGCATGATCAAGAAAAGCAACCCATATGTCCCTCATCGGTCGCTCAGCTTCGCCGAGCTCAAGAAGGGCCGTGAATAGTTCCTCCTCGGTGCCAGAGGTGTATCCCCATGGGCTACCTGGCTCACTGCCCCAAGATCCCTTGAACAAAGCAATAAGGAAATGACTCTCAGCGATCAGTTCGTTGATCGATTCCTGTGGTCGGCGAGCAGTTCCGCGCGTCTGCTCCCAGCCGATGACTTCATAGGTCATATTCGTCTCGCGCTCGCGCCGGGAATTGTGTTCATCGACGCAGGCGCGAACGGCCGCGCGCTCATCACGGGTGTCACCAGGGGATGCGAGGAAGATACGAAGAGGCAGCGCATCGTTCATGTTGCATAGGATAACCGATGCCCGGGTTTCTCACGATCCGTTGGTTCGGACTCGGAGTGCCTAGGGTGCCTTGTTCGCTCGCCAATTGCGAAGACACGTGCGAAACAGATCGCCCTTCCGCACTCAGAGCGCTGGGCTCGACGTTAACAGCTAGGTGGTCCTACATCCCAAGTTGGTTCTGGAGAGCGGTGCCGGCGATCTGGCCCGCGACGGTTATCCCGAGAGGAAGCAGTACATCCTTAAGGATCTTAGTCCACGCACTGCGCCGGTCTTCAGACGTTGATTCGTTGGCGGCGGCAAGGATGGCGCCGCCGAGCTCAGCGCTGATCGATCGCAGAGCGGATGTCCCGAACAGTTCGATCTCTTCAACCGCGTTGCGGGCCTCCTTGATGAGCGCGAGCACATATCGACGCAACGAGGGGCTAAGTCCTGTGTCTTCTCGCGCAAGATCCTCTGCCTCAGCCAGAGTTGACATGAGCGTTCGTGTGACATTCTCGCTGAGCTCAACGCCGAGGCCCATTGCGTCGATCTGTCCGCCGAGGGCCTTCAGAAAATACAGTGGATCTTCGGCGATCGCTGGCCGCGGCCCGTTCTTACCGCCATCGCGCCAAGGCACGGTGTATGAAAAGACTGCCTCATACCATCGAGGCAAGGCTCGTTGGAAGGGTGAAATGTCGTTTCCGAGGGCCTCCATGCCGGCTAACGTACGCTCGACGTCTCGGAGCAATGCAACGGCCATCGCTTGCTTCCGCCAGAAGCTGAGTTCCTGACCGCCTCGGAGGCCCCGCGACTGCTCGGGTGTGGCGCCCGAGGCGACCTGCCAGCTCTCGAGGAGCGCCGCGAGTTGGGAGGCTGAGTTGGGCATCCAGAGATCCTAGTTTGGGGCGGCCTGCCGAATCCTTCGGCCGTTCGGTCATTCACGGTCACAGCTACCAGCTTGTCGAGTTGGGCATAGATCCGCCACTAAAGGCTGTCCAGTGATCGTTGATCGGCCTGGTCGTTGATCTTGATGCGTAGCAGACGATCATGGCGGTCAGCTGCAGTGAATCCCGGTGCCAGGGGCTGTCGCCGCGGACGTCCGGCTGGCTGGTGGGCATCGTCACTGGTCGGGGTGGCGAGCAGCTGGTGCGGCTGACGGTGCCGGTTGGGGAATCCGTTTCCCGGCACACCACATGACTGCCGAGCGTTACCGAGTTGGGTGTCGACCAACAGCGGTAGGGCGCAGCGGTCATGGAAGACGGGACTCGGGTAAGCACACCACGTTTGCCGTTCCCGCACAGGACCGTAGAGAAGACGATCCAGAAACTCGCTACGCAGCGTAATGGTTCTGCGGACAGCAGTCAGACTCGTGATCCGAGCCAAAGTCCGGAGGTGCAGGCGTCGAGCACCCATCGAGCACCCATCACAAGATCACTATGTAACTAAGAGCTATAGATGCTGCTCATAGGCCCGGTCGCGTGGGGCTCTAACCCACAACCACGGATTAAAAGTCCGCAGCTCTGCCAATTGAGCTAGCACCCCGGCATCGACGCTACGTGCCGCCAGTGACCTCTCGCTGCCCGCAGCTATCGCCAGTCGGTCATACTAGCCGACAGCCGACGCACTCCGGACAGTGAGCAGCGCGGCAGGCAGCGGCAGCGACCGGCAGGTTCGCCCGGCATTGTCGCCCTTGCCGCAGCCACGGCGCTCCCCGCGATCGGGCAGCGGCGGGCTACGACCCGCCACCGGCGACCCGATCGACCGGGGGGTCGCCGGCGCAGCGCTGGCCACGGTGACCAGGAGGGTCGCCTACCATGACGGGCGCTCGCCGCCACGGCGCGGCTCATGCCCACCGCCGACCCGACCGCAACCAGGTGCCGCTGCGCGTCCCACGCCGACCTTCCAGACCTGGTACGGGCGGGAGCCGGCGGGATCGGGCGCGGATCCCGGCACGGCCATGGCGTCGGGCCGATGTGCGGCCGTCAGCCGCGGCGGGGGAGCTTCGCGACGTGCGCGGCGACGAGCCTGGCGATGGCCACGAGCGTCGCCCGGCTGGCGTCCGAGTGGCCCGAGTAGTTGATGACCACGGCCAGGTTGGCCAGCTGGACTCCCGCCTCGTACTGGCCGGCGATGGCGTTGTCCGTGCCCGGGATGTCGACGCTCGTCTCGTCGCCCCAGTAGCTCAGCCCCTGTACGAGCGACGCGGCGTCGTAGACGCACGAGCCGACCTCGCACGTCCCGGCGCTTTCGCTGAAGCGCTTGACCCCGATCTCCAGTGTCGCGGTTTTCTTCGGGTCCTTGTCGTCGCCCCATACGTACCCGGGGACGCTGAGGTCGCCGCCGTTGGACTTCACGGTTTCCTTGTGCGACCAGGCGACCGGTGACACGTACCTGCCGACCTCGGTCCTGGTGAGGAGCGAGGCGGGGTTGGGCGTGGTGGTGAACAGCGCCGGCGGACCGCTGGGAGACGGGCTCGCCGTCGGGCTCACCGACGCGCTCACCGTCGGACTCGTCGTCGACCCGCTCGCGCCCGCGGCTCCGCCGCCGTCGTTCCGGTTGCCCTTGTCCGCGAGCAACGAGGCCCCGATGACGGCCAGCACGAGGAGTACCACCGCACCGGCGACTGCCGGCAGCGCCCACGGTCGTTCCGCGGTCGGCCGTTGCGTCGGTACCTGCGGCGCGTACGCGGGTGGCACCGGCGCCGCCGAGTCCGGGTGATCCGACGTGGCGAATCCGGCCGGGGACACCGGTGGCGCCGCATCCGGCGGACCGGACGGCGGGGTCGGCATCGCCGAAGCCACCGGTGGTTCGACGACGAGCGGGGCCGGGGCGGGTGCGGCCGCCTGCTGCGGCGAGGCGTGCAGCGCGCCCTCCGCGACGACGAGTTCCGGCTGCTCCAGGACGGTCGGGGCGATGCGGGTGACCTGGTGCAGGACGGTGGCGGCCAGCGGTACCCGGGACGAGCCGCCGACCAGGAACAGGCCCGCGAGGGCGTCCACCGGTACGCCGGCCTGGCCGAGTACGGACGTGGTGAGCTGGGCGGCGCGGGTGAGGCGGGGCCGGGCGGCGGCCTCGAAGGACTCGCGGCTGACGACCGCGTCCCGGTCGACCAGCGGCAGCGGCAGCGCGGCGCTGGCGGTACGCGACAGCATCTCCTTGGCCGTGCGCGCGTCGTCCCAGAGCGCCCGGAAGTAGCGCCGGTCGGCGGGATCGGTGGGTGCGGTGATCCGCTGCCAGGTCGCGTCGTCCACGGCCGCGCGGGCCTGCTCGACCACGAGCGCGTCCAGGTCGAGGCCGCCGAAGTCGGGCAGCCCGTCGACCGCGACCACCTCGAACCCGGTCGGGGTACGCCGGACGGCGCTGACGTCCAGCGTGCCGGCGCCCATGTCGTACACGACGACGACGTCGCCGGGGGCGACCCGGTGGCCGAGCATCGTGGCGAAGTACGCGGCCGCGGCGACCGGCTCCGGTACGAGGGTGGGCGCGGGGAGGCCGGCGAGGGCGGCGGCCTCGACGAGCACGCCGCGGCGCAGTGCCGCCCAGGCTGCCGGGTACGTGATCGTCACGTCCAGCGGCGCCGGGCCCGCCGTGCGTACCGCCTCGTCGCGTACCCGGCGCAGGGTCGCCGCGACCGCCTGTACCAGTGGCAGGTCGTGGCCGCCGAGCAGCAGGCTGCCATCGCCGATGTGCCGCTTGGGATTCGGCTCGTACCGCGTCGGGTCCAGTCGGGTGCTGTGCTGCGCGTCCCGGCCGCACAGCAGCGCGCCCTCGGGTGTCAGGTAGACGGCCGACGGCAGCAGCGGCGAGGAGTCGAACAGCAACGGACGGGTACGCCCGTCCGGCCACCGCAGCATCGCGACGGTGGTGGAGGTCCCGTAGTCGACACCGAGCCGGAATCCAGACACGCGGGCAGGGTACGAGGTCGCGGCCACCGGAAGGCGGGCCGGACGGGGACGGCCTCGGACTGGTCGCCGGCGGTACGCGGTGGTTGACTGCGCGCATGGTTGCCACGCCGAAGGACGTACTGACGGGCTACCTGCAGGGCGCCCGGGACGTACTGCTGTGGAAGCTGGCCGGGCTCTCCGAACGCGACGTGCGGTTGCCGCGCACGCCGACCGGTACGAACCTGCTCGGCATCGTCAAGCACGCGCTGCACACCGAGGCGCTCTACTTCGGGCCGACGTTCGGCCGCGACTGGCCGACGCCCGACGAGCTCGTCCCGCCCGACGGCCCCGACCCGCAGGCCGACTGGTACGCGACCGAGAGCGAGACCGCCGCCGGCATCGTCGACCTGTACCGCCGGGTGTGGGCCTTCGCCGACCGGACGATCGACGACCTGCCGCTCGACGCGGTGGGGCACGTCGCGCACTGGGGCGGCGAGCAGGTCACCCTCCACCAGATCCTGGTACACGTGATCGTCGACCTGCAGCGCCACGCGGGCCACGCCGACATCCTGCGCGAACGGATCGACGGCGCCGTCGGCCTGCTTCCCGGTCGTGGCAACGTTTCCGACACCACCGACTGGCCCGCGTACACCCGGCGGCTGACCGCCATCGCCGACCGTTTCGCCTGAGTCCGGTACGAACCCGGCGCCGTCACGACCCGAGCGTGTGCCGTACGAGGTCGGTGCCGAGGTCGAACCGCACCCCGTCCGGGTTGGTGAGGTGGGCGTCGGCGTACCAGGTGCGGTCGGCTTCGGGGTGGGGGCCGACGACGCCGACGCGGCCGCTGCCGCACGGGGCGACGAGCGCGGCGACGGCGCCGGTGTCGTACCGCGCGAGGACGGTGGCCCGCGCGGTGACGCGGAACAGCGGGCCGTCCTGGAAGTACAGGTGGCGGCGGTGGCCGCGCCAGGAGACGGCGATGACGGTGTCGCGTTCGTCGGGGACGGTGGCGCCGGGCGACCCCACGTACTCGTCGCTGTCGCCGGGCAGCAGCGCGAAGCCCGGGTCCGCGCCGGCGAGGTACCCGCCGAGGCAGATGCCCAGGTAGCGGCCGCCGGTACGGACCCAGTGCCGCAGCGCCGGGGCGTACCGGCGGGTCTCGCGCCACGCCGGGTCGAGGTCACCGCCGCCGGGCTGCACGTACAGCACGGCGGAGGCGAGGGTCGCGGCGGTCAGCGGGCGCCGTTCCCCCGGCCCGCAGTACGCGACGCGCAGGTCCGGGCGCGCCCGCCGTACCAGGTTCGCGGCCGCTTCCGGACAACCCGGCAGCGACACCGGCCCCCGGTACACCAGCGCCAGCCCGCCGTGCCGTTCCCCGGGTCCGCAGCCGGCCGCCGCGACCGCCGCACCCACCGCCCCGAGTACCACCGCCCTGCGCCGCATCCCGACACTCTCCCACCGCCGCGGTCAGGCGGCGCGCGGGAGGAAGTAGTGCGGCTCGTCGAGGTCGGCGAGCAGGCCGGGCCCGGTGGGCCGCCAGTCCAGGAGGTCGCGGGTGAGGTCGGCGGAGGCCGGGACGTCCGCGCCGATCAGCATGCTGAGCCAGCCGAAGTGCGCGTCGACGTCGGCGGGCGCGACCGACCCGACCGGTACGCCGAGGTGGCGGCCGATGACCTCCGCGACGGACCGCAGCGGTACTCCCTCGTCGCCGACGGCGTGCAGGACGGAGCCGGCGGGGGCGTGTTCCAGCGCGAGCCGGAACAGGCGCGCGGCGTCGCTCCGGTGTACGGCGGGCCAGCGGTTCGCGCCGTCGCCGACGTACGCGGAGATGCCGGTGGCGCGGGCGACGCCGACGATGGCGGCCAGGAAGCCGTTGTCGCCGTCGCCGTGCACGGTCGGCGGGAGCCGCAGGACGGACGACCGGACCCCGCGCCCGGCGTACGAGAGGGTCAGGTGGGCGGTGGCCTGCCGGCCGCTCGGGCCGTCGGCGGAGGCGGGGTCGGGTGTGCGGCCGTCGGTTTCGGTGAGCACGCGGCCGGCGGCGAGCCCGGCGAGTCCGGACGCGAGGACGAACGGCCGGCCGGTGCCGGTGAGCGCGGCGCCGAGGGTCTCGACGGCGCGGCGGTCGGCGGTGACGGCGCCGGCGAAGTCGCCGGTGAAGGCGATGTCGTGCTTGAACGCCAGGTGGATCACGCCGTCGGCGTCGGCGGCCGCGTCCCGGAGGACGTCGAGGTCGTCGAGGCTGCCACGGCGTACGTCGGCGCCGGCGGCGGTGAGGGCGGCGGCCGAGGCGTCCGAGCGGGCGAGCCCGACGACGGTGTGCCCGGCGCCGATCAGCTCGGGTACGACGGCGGAACCGATCCAACCGGACGCTCCGGTGACGAATACGCGCATGAAGACCTCCAGGTGACGGCTCGCCGCGGTACCCGAGCGAACCGATGTCAGTGTCTGACATCAACGTAGCACTCGATGTCAGGCACTGTCATCACTATGATGCGGAGCATGGGCCGGTGGGAGCCGAACGCGCGTGGTCGCCTGGAGCGGGCGGCCCTCGCGCTGTACCGCGAGCGCGGGTACGAACGGGTCACCGTGGCCGAGATCGCCCGCGAGGCCGGCCTCACCGAGCGCACGTTCTTCCGGCACTACGCCGACAAGCGCGAGGTGCTGTTCGGCGGATCCGCGGCGCTGCAGGAGTTCCTGGTCGGCAAGGTCGCGGCGGCCCCCGCCGACACCTCCCCGATCGAACTGGTCGTCGCGGCACTCGCCGCCACCGGCGAGGTGTTCGACGAGCGGCGGGACCGGGCGCGGCAGCGGCAGACCGTCATCGACGCGCATCCCGAGCTGCGGGAACGCGAGCTGATCAAGCTGGCGACGCTGGCCACGGCGCTCGCCGGCGCGCTCCGCGAGCGCGGCGTCGAGGAGTCCGCGGCGATCCTGGCCGCGCAGGCCGGCATCGCCGTCTTCCAGGTCGCGTTCGTACGGTGGCTCGCCGACGGGGAACGGGACATGGCGGAGCTGGTGCGCGGGGCGTACGAGGAGCTGCGGACCGTGACCGCGGGCGGCTGAGCGGGGTCGGGCGTGCCCCGCGGCGCGCACCCCTCGTGTCCACTGTGGACAGTGGTACTCAGCCGGGCGGGCTCACCAGGCCCATCTCGTACGCGATGATGCAGAGGTGGACGCGGTCGCGCGCGTCGAGCTTGGTGAACAGGCGGGCCACGTGTGCCTTCGCGGTGGCGACGCTGATGTGCAGCTCGGCGGCGATCTCGGCGTTGGCGAGGCCGCTGCCGACCAGCGTCAGTACCTCGCGTTCCCGGTCGGTGATCGCCGCCGCCGACCGGTACGCCGGGGTGGTGCGCGGCCGGCCCACGAAGTCGGAGATGAGCCGGCGGGTCACGCTCGGCGCGATCAGCGCGTCGCCGGCGGCCACCACCCGGATCGCGCTCAGGATCTCCTCCAGCGCCATGTCCTTCACCAGGAACCCGCTGGCACCGGCGCGCAGCGCGCCGTAGACGTACTCGTCGTCGTCGAAGGTGGTGAGGACGAGGACGTGCGGCGGGTCGGGCTCGGCGGTGATCCGGGTGGTGGCCTCGATGCCGTCCATGCCGGGCATCCGGATGTCCATCACGACGACGTCCGGCGCCACCTCGCGCACCAGGCGTACCGCCTCGGCGCCGGTGCCGGCCTCGCCGACGACGTCCAGCCCGGGGTCGTCGGCGATGAGGACCCGCAGGCCGGCGCGGATCAGCGGCTGGTCGTCGGCCAGTACGACCCGGACGGTCACGCCGCCACCGCCGGCAGCGGCAGCGTCGCGGCCACCCGGAACCCGCCCTCCGGCCGCGCCGCCGCGCTGAACGTGCCGTGCAGCAGGCCGACCCGTTCCCGCATCCCGATGATCCCGTACCCGGGATCGCTGACGCCGGGCCCGATCCCGTCGTCGCTGACGTCCAGCGCCAGTACGGTGTCGCGCTGGTCGATGGTCACGGTGCAGCGCGCGGCACGGGCGTGTCGTATCACGTTGGTCAGCGCCTCCTGGACGATCCGGTACGCGGAGAGGTCGATCTCGGCGGGCAGCGGCGCGGTCTCCCCGGTGCGCCGTACGGTGACGCGGACGCCGGCGTGGGCGCAGCGCTCGACGAGCGTGTCCAGGTCGGCGAGTCCCGGGGTCGGGTCGAGCGGCGCGGATCCGGCGCCGGAGTCGGCGCCGCGCAACGTGACGAGCATCCGGCGCAGCCCGGCGAGCGTGTCCCGGCTGGTGTCCTCGATGGCGGCCAACGACTTCCGAGCCTCGGCCGGCTGGGTGTCGATGACGCGGCGGCCGACGCCGGCCTGGATGGCGATGACGCCGATGCTGTGCGCGATCATGTCGTGCAGCTCGCGGGCGATCCGCAGCCGCTCCGCCTGTACGGCCTGGACCTCGGCCTGTTCCCGTTGCACCGCAACGTACTGCCGGCGCTGGCGGACCATGCTGCCGATCGCCCAAGCGCTCGCCGCGACCAGCACCATGACCAACGCCTGCGTCTCCACCCGCCGGTACGGGAACGCGAACAGCAACACCAGTTGCGTCGCGAGGGTGGCCGCGGCGGCGGGGACGCTGGTGCGGCGCGGCCGGATCGCCGCGAGTACGCTGATGAGGGCGTCGGCGAGCAGTACCTGGATGTCGCGGATGTCGCTGACGAACCACGGCGTGAACGGGCTGCGGAACTGCGTGGCGACGACGAGCAGCCCGACGTTCATGAGTACCAGGGACATCACGGGTCGGCGCCGCACCACGACCAGCGGTACGAGCAGGACGAGCAGCGGCAGGCCGAACGGCGGCCCCACCGGGTCGCCCCCGTGCAGCACCTCGAACAGCAGCAGCGGCGACACGAACGCCACGAACCAGACGATCCCGGTGCCGACCGTCGACGACACGCGCCGTACTCGGGGCACACGGGGGGCGGCTGACATGCGGCGATGGTAGCCAGCGGCGGTCCGGGCGGGCATCGGCCCGCGGGCGTACGCCCCGGGGCTGCTCCGCCCACCGCACGACCCGACCCCGGGCAGACGCGGACGGCACGGGGGAAACGGCACCGTGGTCGGCATGAGCGAGACCGACACCCCGGCACGCCCGGCGTACGACGAGCCGCGGGCGCGGTTCCGGGACCTGCTGGCGGCGGAGTGGCTGCGGTTCCGGTCGCTGCGGTCGACCCGGTGGGGCGTCCTGCTGAGCGCCGTCGTCGTGATCGGCATGAACGTGAACGCCGCGTTCGCCGACTACCGCAACTGGCCGCACTACGACGCCAACCTCCGACACCAGTTCGTACCGGGCTGGGCGATGAACGACGCGTTCAGCAACGGTGCCGCGTTCGTGCTGGTGTTGACGGTGGGCACGCTCGGCGCGCTGACCATCGTCAGCGACTACGCCAGCGGGCTCGCCCGCACCACGTTCGCCGCGGTACCGGCGCGCCGGTCGGTCGTGGCCGCCAAGGCCGCCGTGCTCACCGCGATCATGACCACGTACGGTGCGGTCGTCTCGGTCGTGTCGTTCCTTGCCACGCAAGCGATCCTGGCCGGTCGCGGCGCCGGCCTGACCCTCGCGTACCCGGAGGCGGGGCGGGCGGTGGTCGCCTCGGCGCTGCTGGCGCCGGTGTGCGCGCTGGTCGGGCTCGGGCTCGGCGCGGTCGTCCGGCACACCGCGGGCAGCGTGGTCGCCGCGGTCGCCGTCCTTCTCCTGCTGCCGAACCTGATCGACCAGAAACACCGCGTCACCGCCGCGGTCGTACACGCGCTGCCGCTGTCCGCGTGGCAACGGCTGTCCGAGCCGGGCGTCGTACCGTTTCCCGGAAACCCTTATCCGGCAACGGTTCCGGCCTCATGGCTGGTGTACGGGGCGTGGGCGCTCGCCGGTGTCGTCGCCGCCGTCCTCGTCGTGCACCGGCGGGACCTGTGACGGCAGCGTCAGCGTGAGCCGCACGTCCTCCTCGACGTACCCGAGGGCGGCGTAGAAGGCGCGGGCGGTGGCGTTCGCGGCGCCCGTCTCCAGCGTCACCCGGCGCAGCCCCCGGCCCGCCGCCCACTCGTGTACGGCGGCCATCAACGCGCGCCCGACGCCCGTACGTCCCGCGTCGGCGGCGACCGCCAGCTCCCCCACGTACCCGTCGCGTTCGCCGGTGAAGTGCCGGCGTTCCGCGGCGTGCACGAACCCGACGAGCGCGCCGTCCCGTACGGCGACCCAGATCGGCTCCGTACCGGCGATCGCGTCGGCGACCCAACCGGTCACCGCGACCGCGACGGCCGCCTGGTCCCGCCACGGCGCCACCCCGACGGTCAGCCGGTACGCCAGCGCGCGCACCGCGTCGGCGTCGCCCGGTGCGTACCGGCGGACGGTGGTGGGCACGGTTCCCGGCATGGCCGCGAGTCTGGCACGGCGCCCGGCCGCAGGTAAATCGAACGCGTCACCGTCAGGTCATGCGGTGTTCGCCCTGGCCCGGTAGGACCGGGGACATGGCCGCACGGCGGCGATCCCCCACGTACGGAGGTTGGCGGTGTCTCAGCGGGACAGGGAGGCGACGGCGGTGAGTCGGCGCGCGCTCGTGCGCGGTGCGCTGCTGGCCGGCGGTGCCCTCGCGGTACCGGTGCTGGGCGGTCGGCGCGCGTCGGGCGCACCGGCGCTGGTCCGGTCGGGTCGACCGGTACTGACGCACGGCACGCAGGTCGGCGACGTCGAGTACGGCACCGGGACGGTGTGGACGCGGGCGGACAAGCCGGCGCGGATGGTCGTGGAGGTGTCGACCGACCCGGGGTTCCGGCGGGTGCGGCGGGTCCGCGGCCCGCTGCTCACCCCGGACACCGACCTGACCGGAAAGGCCGTGCTGCACGGCCTTCCGGACGGGCGCGACATCCACTACCGGGTCACCGCGGTCGATCCGGACGACGACACGCTCGCCTCGGAGCCGCTCACCGGCCGGTTCCGTACGGTGCCGGCGAAGCCGCGGGACGTCTCGTTCCTGTGGTCCGGCGACCTCGGCGGCCAGGGGTGGGGCATCGACCCGTCGCGCGGCGGGTACCGGATCTTCGACGCGATGCGGTCTCTCGACCCGGACTTCTACCTCTGCAACGGCGACAACGTGTACGCCGACGACCCGTTCGAGTCGCAGGTGACCCTGCCGGACGGCAGCCTGTGGCGGAACATCGTCACGCCGGAGAAGTCGAAGGTCGCGGAGACGCTGGCGGAGTACCGCGGCCAGTACAAGTACAACCTGCTGGACGAGCCGCTGCGCCGGTTCTACGCGCAGGTCGCGCAGGTGCAGCAGTGGGACGACCACGAGACCCACAACAACTGGTACCCGGGCGAGCTGCTCGACGACGACCAGTACACGGAGAAGCGCGTCGACGTGCTGAAGTACCGGGCGCGGCAGGCGTGGCACGAGTACACGCCGATCACGCCGAAGTACGACAAGGACGGCCGGATCTACCGGGTGCTGCACCACGGGCCGCTGCTCGACGTGTTCGTGCTCGACATGCGCTGGTACCGGGACGCGAACTCGACCGACCGGCAGGACTTCAACGACGGCGGCATCCTCGGCCGCGAGCAGGCCGAGTGGCTCAAGCGCGAGCTGGCCGCGTCGAAGGCCACCTGGAAGGTCATCTCGAACGACATGCCGCTCGGCATCGTCGTCAAGGACGGCACCGAGGGCAAGCCGAACTTCGAGGCGGTGTCCCAGGGGGACAACGGAAAGCCGCTCGGCCGCGAACTCCAGATCGCCGAGATCCTGTCGTTCCTCAAGCGCGAGGACATCCGCAACGTGGTGTGGCTGACCACCGACGTGCACTACACCGCCGCGCAGTACTTCGACCCGGCGAAGGCCGCGTTCACCGACTTCAACCCGTTCTGGCAGTTCGTGTCCGGGCCGCTCAACGCGGGCTCGTTCCCGGCCGGCGCCATCGACGGTACGTTCGGCTGCCAGCAGGTGTTCCTGAAGTCGCCGGCCACCGCGAACGCGTCGCCGGCCACCGAGTACCAGTTCTTCGGGCAGGTGTCGATCGACGCGGCCTCCCGCGAGCTGACCGTACGGCTGCGCGACAACTCGGGTGCGGTGCTGTGGACCCGGGCGATTCCGCCGCACCGCCGCTGAGCCGGGGTAGCCTGCGCAGGTGGCTGACGACGCGGTGACGACGGGTCCGGAGCACACCGACGAGCCCGTACGGGTGGGGCTGGTCGGCGCCGGCCCGTGGGCGACGATGACGCAGGCGCCGATGCTGACCGGCGGGCCGGAGACCCGGCTCGTCGGGGTGTGGGCGCGGCGGGCGGAGGCCGCCCGCGAGCTGGCCGAGCCGTACGGGGTGCCCGCGTTCACCGAGTACGGTGCGCTGCTCGACGAGTGCGAGGCCGTCGCGTTCGCCGTACCGCCGGACGTGCAGGCGCGGATGGCGACCGAGGCGGCCCGCGCCGGCAAGGCCGTCCTGCTGGACAAGCCGATCGGCCTGACGCTCGCGGAGGCCGCCGGGCTCGCCGAGGCGATCGACTCGGCCGGCGTGGTCAGCCAGCTCATGCTCAGCAACCGGTACCGGCCGCGGATCCGCGAGTTCCTGGCCCGGGCGGCGCGGTTCGACACGCTCGGCGCGCAGGCCCGGCAGATCACCCGGGCGTTCGTGGCGGGACCGTTCGCGTTCGGCTGGCGCCTGGAGTACGGGGTGCTGCACGACGTCGCGCCGCACTCGCTGGACCTGCTGGACGCCGCCGTCGGCAAGATCGACCGGGTGCACGCCACCGGCGACACGCGGCGCTGGGTGGCGCTCACCCTCGAACACACGAACGGCGCGGTCAGCCAGCTCGCCCTCACCGGCGAGGTACCCGAGGGCGGGTACACCGAGCTGGCCATGTTCGGCCCGGCGGGCGAGCTCCGCCTCGACTTCCGCGACCTGGCCGGCGACGAGGCCGACTCCGCCGCCGGCTGGGCCACGGTACGACGCGAGTTCGCGGCGGCGGTCCGCTCGGGCCGACCGCACGCGCTCGACGTACACCGGGGGCTGCACCTGCAGCGGCTCATCGACCAGGCCCTCGCCGGCCTGCGCTGACGCACCGCAGACGGCCCGCCCCGCGGCGCACCGGCCAGCGGCGTGCCAGCCGGGCCGTCCGCCAGCCGGCGTCAGGAGACGTCGAGGACGGCCTTGCCGCGTACCCGACGGGCGGTCAGCGCGTCGGCGGCCGCGCCGATCCGGGTCCAGTCGCCGCGCCAGTCGACCTGCGGGTCGATCGCGCCGTCCGCCAGCAGCCCCACCAGGTACGCCAGGTCGTCGGCGAGATCCGTACCGAGCTGGAAGGACTCCAGCCGGCGGCGTGCCGGGGCGCCGAGGGTCGAGCCGCGCGGGAAGACGGTGTCCTCGCCGGACGCGGCGCCGATCGACTGCACCGACGCGTCCGAACCGAGCAGCGCGAACGCCTGCGCCAAGGCCGGACCGCCGACGGTGTCGAGCGTGCCGCCGAGCGTACCGGTGATCTGGTCGAGGTCGGTGACGATCTCGTCGGCGCCCAGCTCGGTCAGGCCGGCGCCGCGGGCGGCACTGCCGACCTGCGCGATCACGTACGCCCCGGCGCGCGCGGCGAGCTGCACCGCGAACCGGCCCACCCCGCCGGACGCGCCGGTGACGAGGACGCGGCGGCCGACCAGCGGCCCGAGCCGGCGCACCGCGCGCAGTGCCGTACCGGCGGCGACCGGCAGCGCGGACGCGGCACCCAGGTCCACCCCGTCCGGTACCGGCGCGAGGTTGCTGGTGTCGGCGGCGCGCAGCTCGGCCCAGGCCGCGCCGTACCCGAAGGTGAGGACGCGGGTGCCGGCGGCGGGGCCGGTGCCGTCGGCGGCCGGGGCGACGACGACGCCCGCCGCGTCCCACCCGGGTACGGTGCCGGCCGGTCGGCCGGCGAGACCGGTGAGTTCGCCGCGGTTGAGCGACACCGCCGCGACCCGTACGAGGGCCTGGCCGGGAGCTGGTACGGGGTCGGGCGCCTCGCCGAGGCCGATGCCCGCCGCTGTCGAAGGATCCACCACGAGTGCTCGCATGCACCACCCAACCGACGACCGCGCGGATTATTCCGGGTAGGGGACGAGCCACGAACAGTCACGCGGCCGGGGTGATTTCGCACACCGGGCAACCCCGCCGCGCGGCCGGTGGCGCGTACCCGGTTCACTGTCGGCGTGTCCAACCAGACCCCGTACGTGGAGCTGAGCCGCGCGCAATGGCGCACGCTGCGCAGGTCCACGCCGATGCGGCTGACCGCGGACGAACTGAGCGGCATGCAGGGCCTCGGCGACGTCGTGTCGCTCGACGAGGTCGCCGACGTGTACCTGCCGCTGTCCCGGCTGCTGAACCTCCAGGTGTCCGCCCGGCAACGGCTCAACCAGGCCACGTCCGTGTTCCTGGGCGAGCCGCCGAGCCGGGTGCCGTTCGTGATCGGCATCGCCGGCAGCGTGGCGGTCGGCAAGTCGACCATCGCCCGGCTGCTGCGCACCCTGCTCGCGCAGTGGCCGGACCATCCGCGCGTCGACCTGATCACCACCGACGGCTTCCTCCACCCGAACGCCGAGCTGAAGCGCCGCGGTCTGATGGAGCGCAAGGGTTTCCCGGAGAGCTACGACCGGCGCGCGCTGGTCCGGTTCGTCTCGGACGTGAAGTCCGGCCGCCCCGAGGTGGCCGCACCGGTCTACTCGCACCTCACGTACGACATCGTGCCGGGGGAGAAGCGGGTCGTGCGGCAGCCGGACATCCTGCTCGTCGAGGGCCTGAACGTGCTGCAGCCGGCGCCCCGGCTCGCCGTCTCCGACCTCTTCGACTTCTCCCTGTACGTGGACGCGCACACCGACGACATCCGCCGCTGGTACGTGGAGCGGTTCCTGCAACTGCGGGAGACGGCGTTCGCCGACCCGGCCTCGTTCTTCCACCGGTTCGCGGTGCTGTCGGACGCGGAGGCGGTCGAGACGGCGACCGGGATCTGGGCCGCCATCAACGAACCCAACCTGGTCGAGAACATCCGCCCGACCCGCCCGCGCGCCACCCTGGTGCTCCAGAAGGGCCCCGACCACGCCGTCGCCCGGGTACGCCTGCGCAAGCTCTGACCGCCGCGCGAAAGCACGTTGTCCGCCGGTGCGGCGCGGCGCTAGCGTCGCCGGCGTGGACGAGCTGGCGGAGATCCTCGGCGCACCCGTCGTCCGGTACTCGACCGAGCCGGTGTCGAGCGCCGGCGCCGGCACCGTCGCGGTGGAGCGGGTGACCGGGACGACCACCGCCGGCCCGTTCCGCCTGGTACGCAAGCGGATCCGGCCGCCGGTGGGCGCCCGCGCCGCCGCCGCCGACGACCCCCACCACGTCACCTACTGGCGGCGCGAGGCCCACGCGTACCGGTCGGGGCTGCTGCCGGCGACCGGCCTCGTCGCACCGGAATGCGTTGCGGTACACGAGGATCCGGCCGAGATCCGGCTCTGGACGCGCGAGGTCACCGCACCGCCCGCGTACTCCTGGCCCGAGTCCCGGTACGCGCGCGCTGGCCGCCGTACCGATCGGGTGACCCGGGTGCCGGTTCGAACATGTGTTCGATATAGTCGCAGGTCATGACGGTAGTACGGGCCTGGTGGAACGGCCGGCACGACGGCGACGCGCGCGAGCAAGTCGCCATCCACGAGACCGGCGGACGCTGGCGCGTCGACCACCTCGGACCGCACGGCCGCTGCGAGTACGTGACGTGCCTGACCTCGGCGCAGGCCGACGCCGAGGCCGCCCGCTTCCTCGCCCGCGGCGCCGCCTGGCGACCCCTGTCGCACTGAGACGGCGCCGCGCGAGTACCACCGGACGACCCGCCGGGACGGTACGGCGGCCGGACGGCGCCGGCCGGTCCGGCACACGAGGTCGGGCGGCGCGGTCAGGTGGTGCGGCGCCAGTGGCCGAAGATGCCGGGCAGGGCGTCGAGGGTGCGCTCCAGCTCGGCGTACAGCGCGCGCGGGTCCAGTTCGCCCGGCTCGTTCCGCTGACACGTACTCGCCACCTGGAGCGCGGCGTCGAACACCGCGGCGGCGAGCCGGGGGCGCGGGTCGGCCACCGGGTCGACGCCCTCGCGTTCGGCGACGATCGCGGCGATCTGCGCCTCCCGGTCGGCGACCCGGCGCAGGTGCGTCGCGTGCAACGACGGCGTACGCACGATCAGGTCGAAGGTCTGGCCGAGCGCCCGCAGCCGGCGCGGCCCCGACTCGTCGTCGGCGTACCCGGAGAAGACGCTGCCCATCGCGGCGCGCATCGCGGTCATCGGCGTCTCCCGCCGGGGACGCGCGCGCAGTGCCGCGGCGAAGCTGTCCTGCGCCTCGTCGAGGGGCGCGAGGGCCACCTCGTCCTTGTTCGCGAAGTACCGGAAGAGGGTGCGCTGGGAGACGTCGACGGCCTCGGCAATCTGGCCGGTCGTGGTCCCCTCGTACCCCTGGGCGGCGAAGAGTCGCTGCGCCGACGCGATCAGCGCGTCCCGGGTCTGCTGCTTCTTCCGCTCGCGCAGGCCACTCACCGTTGCCGCTCCGACCACGTCGTCGCCACCTCCGACAGGCGAGTCTAGCCGTCAGCGACGGTCATCTGTCTCACATTGTCACTTGTCAGCGACTGACACTAAAATCCTCCCGGGGGTACGACTCGATCACCTGGGGGAGCACGTGAGCACCACGGTCGCCGGCGCGCCGGCAACGACAGGACAGGCGACCGGCCGCGGCGGTCCCTGGGCCACGCTGGTCGCCGTCGCGCTCGGCGTCGTCATGGTCGCGCTCGACGGCACGATCGTCGCCATCGCCAACCCGGCCATCGGCAAGTCGCTCGACGCGTCGCTCCCCGACCTCCAGTGGATCACCAACGGATACCTGTTGGCGCTGGCCGTCTTCCTCGTCACCGCCGGCAAGCTCGGCGACCGCTTCGGCCACAAGAGCACGTACCTCACGGGTGTGATCGGCTTCGCCGCCACCTCCGCGGTCATCGGCCTGTCCCACAACATCGGCCTCATCATCGCCTTCCGCGTACTCCAGGGCGTGTTCGGCGCGCTCCTCCAGCCGGCCGCGCTCGGCCTGCTGCGCAGCGCGTTCCCGGCCAACCGGCTCAACATCGCGATCGGCATCTGGGGCGCCGCGATCGGCGTCTCCACCGCCGCCGGCCCGATCGTCGGCGGCCTGCTCGTCGAGCACGTCAGCTGGCAGTCCGTCTTCTTCATCAACGTTCCGGTCGGTGTCGTCGCGCTCGCCGTCGGCCTGCTCGTCCTGCCGCGCAACCGCGCCGTCGACCGCGACTCCCGTACCGACGTGCCCGGGATCGCGCTGCTGTCGGTCGCGATGTTCGCGCTGGTGTTCGGCGTCATCAAGGCGTCCGACTTCGGCTGGTCGAGCTGGCGGACCATCGGGCTGTTCGCCGGCGCGCTCGCGTTCGGCGTGCTGTTCGTCATCCGCGAGCGGTACGCGGCGCACCCGTTGCTGCCGCTCAGCCTCTTCCGCTCGGTACCGCTGTCGATCGGCACCGCGCTGATGATGCTGATGGCGTTCGCGATGTTCGGCGCCCTCTTCTTCGTCACGTTCTACCTGCAACTCGTCGACGGGCTCAGCCCGGTCGAGAGCGGCGTACGCATCCTGCCGATGACCGCGGGCATGGTGTTCGGCTCACCGATCGCCGGCATCCTCATCGGCAAGGTCGGCCCGCGGTTCCCCGTCGCCGCCGGCATGGCGGGTGTGGCCGTCGCGCTGTTCGGCCTCTCCCGGCTGCCGCTCGACGCCGGCGCGGGCACCACCTCGATCTGGTTCGTACTGCTCGGTCTCGGCCTGTCCGTCGTCATGGTCGGCGCCACCGAGGTCATCGTCGGCAACGCACCGGTCGAACTGTCCGGCGTCGCGTCCGGGCTCCAGCAGTCCGCCATGCAGGTCGGCGGCGCCCTCGGCACCGCCGTACTCGGTGCCCTGATGACCGCCAGGGTCGGCAACGTCCTCAATGGACACTGGACCGACCAGCACCTGCCGAAGCTCACCCCCGACCAGGTCGACCAGGCCAAGAAGGCCGTCGCCGGCGGCGTCGCCCCCATCCCGGAGCACGCCGACGCCGGCCTAGCCGCCGCGATCACCAAGGCCACCAACCTGTCCTTCCTCGACGGGATGCACCTCGCGTTCACCGTCGCGGCGGCCGTCGGCGTGGTCGCGGTCGTCCTCGCCCTCTTCGTCTCCCGCCCCAAAAACCCCGCCACCACCCACACCCCGCACATCTGACCCACCGGGTACTCGCTGCGCATCGGCACGCGGGGTTGGTTGGTGGCGGGCGCGTACCGGGGCCGCACGGGTGTGGTTGAGCCGTTGCGGGAAACGAGCGCCGGTCGACCGCGGAACCCCGGCGCGCGTACGCCTCACTGCCAGGGGTCGAAGTCGACCTCCAGCTCCTCCTGCCCCGGCCGTTCCGCTTCCGGTACTCCGCTGAGGTTGATGCGGATCCGCGTCCACGTACTGGATCGGCCGCGCATCGAGTCGACGAGGACGTCGGACGGCGCGAGCAGCGGCCAGACGGCGGGATGCCGCGCCTTCCAGCGTTCGAGCCCGGCCATGGCCTCGTCCCTGGTGCGTGCCCGCGCGATCTCGATCAACGGCACCGTGGTACGCCGGCGTCCGGTGGGCCCGCTCGCCTTCCCCGGCGCCGGCTCCGGTACGGTCCCGGCGCGGCGCCGCGCGGACGGCCGTACCCGGGTGTCCTCGCCGGACTGCTTGGTGAAGTGCGGCGGCCAGGGCGCGTCGGCCAGGCCCGCCTCGGTGTCGTGCTCGGCGAGAGCGAGCAGCGCGTCGAGGGAGCCGGGGGCGTCGTCGATGCCGGCCCACGGATCGCCGATCTCCGCGTACCGTGCCGGCACCGTGCCCATCGTGTACGCCGCGGGATCGCAGCCGGGCACCTCGTCCCAGCGCAGCGGCGTCGAGACCCGGCCGTCCGGGGTCGGCCGCACCGAGTACGCGGCGGCGGTGGTGCGGTCCTTGGCGTTCTGGTTGTAGTCGACGAAGACGCCGTGCCGCTCCTCCTTCCACCACTTGCTGGTGGCGAGGTCCGGCGCGCGGCGCTCGACCTCGCGGGCGAGCGCCACCGCGGCCCGGCGTACGTCGGTGAAGGTCCAGCGGGGCGCGATCCGGCAGTACACATGGAATCCGCGGGAGCCGGACGTCTTCGGCCAGCCGGTGAGGCCGACGTCGGCGAGCACGTCGCGGACGACGAGCGCGACGGCGAGCACGTCGTCCCACGGCACGCCCGGTACCGGATCGAGGTCGACCCGCAGTTCGTCGGGATGGTCCAGGTCGCCCGAACGGACCGGGTGCGGGTGCAGGTCGACGCAGCCGAGGTTGACGACCCAGGCGAGCTGCGCGGCGTCGGTCAGTACGATCTCGTGCGCGGTACGCCCGGACGGGAAGCGCAGCTCGACCGTGTCGATCCACGGCGGACGGTTCTGCGGGGCGCGCTTCTGGTAGAAGGCATCGCCCTCGACACCGTTGACGTACCGCTTGAGGGCCATCGGCCGGTCGCCCACCGCCTGCAACGCACCGCCCGCGACGGACAGGTAATACCGCACCAGGTCCAGTTTCGTGGTGCCGGAAGCGGGAAAGAAGACCTTGCCCGGGTTGGTGACGGTCACCTCCCGGCCCGCGACGTCCAGAATCTCCTGCCGGGCGGCCATTCCCCCACCATACGACGCGCCCGGCCGGGCCGTAGCCCGATGCGTCAGGCGATCTCGCGCGCCAGCTCCAACAGCCGCAACACCGTACGCCAGTTGCGGCCCGTACCACCGGCGCGGTTCACCGCCGCCGCCAGTTTCGAGGAGTGCACACCGTTCGGCAGCCACAGGTAGATCTCCCGCCCGACCACCGCGTACCGCTCGGCTCCGGTCGCGGCGGCGGCCAGCGGCGCCGGATCCGGCGCGGTGTCGCGGAACTGCACCAGATACCGCGACGGGTCGGTCGCCGCGGACCCGAACGGATCGGCCGCCACGACGTCCGCCAGCTCGTCGACCGTGCGTACCAGAACGGGAATCGCCGCCCCGTACTCCCGCGCCAACTCGGCCGAGATCCGTTCCGCCGTATCGTCCGCGGCGGTGTCGGCGGTGAGCACGACGTTTCCACTCTGCAGATGAGTACGGACGGATCCGTATCCCGCGGCGGTCAGCAACTCGCGCAGCCGAGCCATCGCGACCCTGTTGTGCGCACCCAGATTGACGCCCCGCAACAGGGCGATCTGACTCTCCATCGTGGACTCCCGGGCTCCGACGCACGCACCCCCGAACGGCTGAATCCGGCTAGCCGGCAGGGTATTCGCGCTGTCCTGTTTGGTCAGTGGGATAGTGGTGTGCATACTTGCCTGCGAAAGCAGCGTATCGAGCGTTGAAATCCGAACAGGAGTCTGTTGTGAACAAGGCTGAGCTGATCGACGCACTGGCCGCACGGCTGGGCGACAAGAAGACCGCCACCACGGCGCTGGAGGCGGTGCTGGAGGAGATCCAGCGCACCGTTGCCAAGGGCGGCAAGATCTCCCTGGCCGGCTTCGGCGTCTTCGAGAAGCGGGCGCGTGCCGCCCGTACCGCGCGCAACCCGCGCACCGGTGAGGCCGTCAAGGTGAAGAAGACCTCGGTGCCGGCGTTCCGTGCCGGGCAGGGCTTCAAGGACGTGGTGACCGGCAAGAAGAAGATCGCCGCGGTCAAGAAGACCACCGCGAAGAAGGCCGCGCCCGCCACCAAGGCGACCACCGCCAAGGCCGCCGCCACCAAGGCGACCGCGAAGACCGCCGCCAAGAAGGCGACGGCGACCGCCGCGACCAAGAAGGCCACGGCCGCCAAGAAGACCACCGCCCGGTCGACCGCGGCGAAGAGCACCGCGGCGAAGTCGACCGCCGCCAAGAAGACCACCGCGGCCAAGAAGACGACCGCGGCGAAGAGCACGGCGGCGAAGAAGACCGCTGCCAAGAAGACCACCGCGCGCAAGACCGCCACCAAGTCCGCGGCCCGTCGGGCCCGCTGACGTACGGCGGGGCGTCCCACCGCCGCGGCCGCGAGGCGCGACGACGGGGCGACCGCCGGTGTTTCCGGACGGTCCCGGCCCTCCGGTGCGTACCACGATTGTGCCGGCCACCGCACAGGTGGCCGGCACGGTGCTGTTTCCCACCCGGCCCAAAGCACAGCACCAACGTTCCAGCGTCGTGTTGTTCATGCTGCAACGCAGTACCGGGGGCCGCGCCGTATCGCAGCAGCGGTGGCACCGTCCGCAATGGACGGTCCCGTCCGATCGGCGCCGTGCGTCCTGCTCCTAGACTGCGGCCATGCCCACCCCCGCCCTCGGCATCGACTTCGGTACCTCCACGACGATCGCGGTGCTCCGGCGCGCGGACGGCACGGCACGGCCGCTGCTGTTCGACGGCACGCCGCTGCTGCCGTCCGCGCTGTACCTGGAGACCGACGGCCGCCTGCTGTCCGGGCGGGACGCGGTGCACTCCGCACGCCTCGACCCGAGCCGGTACGAGCCGAGTCCCAAGCGCCGCCTCAACGACGGCAGCGTGCTGCTCGGCGACCGGGAGGTGCCGGTGGTCGAGCTGGCGACGGCGGTGCTGCGCCGGGTTGCCGTGGAGGCCGCCCGCGTGCACGGCTCGGCCGTACCGGACGTCACGCTGACGCATCCGGCGAACTGGGGCTCGTCCCGCCGTGACCTGCTCGTGGAAGCGGCCCGCCGCGCCGGTTTGGCGCATCCGCGGCTGGTGCCGGAGCCGGTCGCCGCCGCGCACTACTTCACCGACGTGCTCGGTCACCGCATCCCCGTCGGCTCCGCCGTCGTGGTGTACGACTTCGGCGCCGGCACGTTCGACGCCAGCGTGGTCATCCGCGGTACCAACGGTTTCGAGACCGCGGTCGTGGACGGCCTGGACGTCGGCGGGCTGGACATCGACGCGGCGATCGTCGACTGGCTCGGCACCCGGTACGGGGAGCGTGACCCCGCCGCGTGGCGCCGTCTCGGCACACCCACCGGTACGGCGGAGCGCCGCGCCCGCGAGCTGCTGTGGACCGACGTGCGTACGTGCAAGGAGCAGTTGTCGCGGTCGTCGTCGGCGCGCCTGGCCGTACCGCTGCTGGAGGTCGAGGCGCACCTCACCCGTACCGAGATGGAGGAGTTGGCGGGGCCGATCGTCGGGGAGACGGTGCGCACGACGGCGGGCGTGATCCGGCACGCGGGCGTGACGCCGGACCGGATCGTCGGGCTGTTCCTCGTCGGCGGGTCGAGCCGGTTGCCGCTGGCGGGATCGCAACTGCACCGCCGTCTCGGCATCCCGTCCACCGCGATCGAGCAGCCGGAGGTGGTGGTCGGCGAGGGCAGCCTGCGGGTGCCGACCACCGAGCAGGGCTTCTCGCACACCCGCATCCTTCCGGTCGTCGCCGGCCCGCCGTCCGGCCCGCAGGGCGCACCGGCCCATCCGATCGCGCACCAGTCGGGCTGGCAGCAGGCGGGTGGGTACGGGCCAGTGTCGGCGCCCGCCGGCCCGGCAGCGGCCGTTTCAGGTACTCCCGCGGCCGTCTCCGGTGCGCCGGACTCCGGTGGTCCGGTGTCCGACGCGCCGTCGTCGTACGCGGGGCACCAGCCGGCGGCGCGCAACGCCGTCGTACCGGCGCAGCAGCCGGCCGTCGCGCGCAACGCGCCCGCGGGGCAGCCGCTCAACGCTGTCGCGCCCGCGGGGCAGCCGCTCAACGCTGTCGCGCCGGCACGGCAGCAGACCAATGCTGTTGCGCCGGCACGGCAGCCGGCCGCGTCGCGCAACGCGGGCGTACCGGCGGGGCGGTCGGCGAACCGGTCCACGGGAGGCGGCGACCGTCCGGCGAGCGGGCCCGAGCGCCGACCCCCGGTGTACGGCGCGGGATCCGGCACGTACCGGAAGGGTCGGCGGTCGGGCCGGCGGGCGATGGTGCTGGCGGTGGTCGTGCTGCTGGCCGCGGTCCTCGTCGCCGGCGGGCTGTACGGCTACCACCGGCTCAACCGGCCGGACGGCACCGGCGCCGACGCGGCCGGCACGGACCGGCGGCCCGGCACGCCGACGTTCGTCCCGGCGTCGTGGCCGTTGACGGTGGCGGCGATCGGCGCGGGCAACGGCTGGCACGACAACACCAGCCGCGACCGCACCGGCACGTGCCGGCTCGCCGACGGTTCGCTGTCGGCCACGAAGACGAAGGCGAACCCGAACGGCACCGGCATGTTCGCCTGCAACGGCCCGTCCGCGACGTACGGCGACGTGGCGGTGCAGACGACGGTGTCGGTGGCGAGCGGCGACGCCGGCGTCTGGCTGCGTACCGGCGACACCGAGGGCTACTTCCTCGCCGTCACCGCCGACAGCGTCACGCTGTACGTGTTGGGCGAATCCGGCGATCCCGGCCCGGACACGCGGTTGAAGCGCTTCGCGCTGACCGGTTCGGGCGGCGACGTCAGGCTCGGCATCCTGGCGCAGGGCTCGCAGATCTCGGTGTACCAGCAGGACACGCGGATCGGCACGCTCACCGACGACCAGATCGCGTCCGGCCGGGTGGACCTCGGCGTGTTCGCCGACGGCGACCGGGCGAGCGCATCGTTCACGCGTACGCGCCTCTGGTCCCCCGCCTGACCGCCTCACGCGGGTCGGGACGGGCGGCTAGGTGAAAACAGGAACTGTCGCCGGCGGTGCGCGAGGCGACTGTTACCGTCACTCCCGCGGAGACCCAGCGACCCCGGGAGCGCACCCGATGACCAGGTACACGGTCGGCATCGACGTGGGCGGTACGAAGATCGCCGCCGGACTCGTGACGGGCGCCGGCGAGCTGCTCGCCCGGCACGCGATCCCGACACCCCGCACCACGGCCGCGGACCTCCTCGACGCCATGGCGTACGCGGCGCGCACGGTGGCCGCCGGGCGCCCGTTCGACGCGGTGGGCGTCGGTACCGGCGGGGTGGTGGACACGGCGACGGGCACCGTCACGTCGGCCACCGACCTGCTGCCGGCGGACTGGGCCAGCTGCGCGGTGGGTGCGCGGCTGGCCGAGCGCCTCGGCGTACCGGTGACGGTCGACAACGACGCGAACGCCCTCGCCGCCGGGGAACTCGACGGCACGCCCGGCGGCACCGTCCTCTACGCCGCGATCGGTACGGGCATCGGCGGAGCGGTCGCCGTCGACGGCCGGCTGCGGCACGGCCGGCACCACACGGCCGGCGGGATCGGCCACCATCCGGTCGGCACGGCCGGTACCCGGCGGTGCTCGTGCGGGCGGCGCGGGCACCTGGAGGCGGTGGCGAGCGGACCGGCGATCGCCGACGCGTACCGGGCGGGCGAGCGGGACCTGCGCGTCGTGGTCGCCGCCGCGGACGCCGGGGACGGGCGGGCCGCGGCCGTGATCGCCGACGCGGCAGGGCAACTCGGCCGGGTGCTCGCCGGCGCCGCGAACCTCCTCGACCCGGACCGGGTGGTCGTCGGCGGTGGCGTCGCCCAGCTCGGCGCCCGCCTCTTCGACCCGCTGAACGCCGCGTTCACCGCGGAACTCATGGCCCCGATCGCCGGTCTCACCGTCGAACCGGCCCGCCTCGGCCCGGACGCCTCCGTACTCGGTGCCGCCGCGTTGGCCGGCGACCCGTCGTACCGGCGGGTGTCGTGATCGGGGCGCTGCGCGGCGGGCTGATCGTGTCCTGCCAGGCGCGCGCGGGCAGCCCGTTGCGCGACGTGGACACGATCGTACGGCTGGCGCGGGCCGTGGTCGCCGGTGGCGCGGCGGCCGTACGGCTCAACGGCCCCGACGACATCGCCGCGGTACGGGCCGCGGTCGACGTACCCGTGATCGGGTTGTGGAAGGACGAGGCGCTGCGCGGGCCGGACACCGTGTTCGTCACCCCGACCGTGGCGCGCGCGCTGGCCGTCGTCGACGCGGGCGCGCACATCGTCGCCGCCGACGGTACGACCCGGCCCCGGCCCGACGGGCGGACGTTCGCCGACCTGGTCGCCGCCGTACACGAGCGGGGTGTGCCGGTGCTGGCCGACGTGGCGACCGTCGCGGACGCGCTCGCCGCGCAGGAGGCCGGCGCCGACTGCGTCGCCACCACGCTCTCCGGGTACACGACGGGAACGGCCGGCGGGGACGGCCCGGACCTCGACCTCGTCACCGAGCTCGTCGCGCGGCTGACCGTACCGGTGGTGGCGGAGGGGCGGCTGGCCACGCCCGAGCAGGTCGCCGAGGCGTACGCCCGGGGCTGTCTCGCCGCGGTCGTCGGTACCGCGATCACCAACCCGGCGTGGCTGACCGCCCGGTTCGCCGCGGTGGCACCGGCGGCACCGACCCCGTCCCCCGACGCCACCGCCCCGCACGGCCCCGCGACCGCCCCGTACGGGACGGCGGAACGGTCGTGACCGCGCGGCGGAGTGGACCGGGCCGGCGCTCCGGTACGAGCGGGAAACCGCACCGTGGCACCGTTTCCGTCCGGCGCCGCGACGGGGCCGGGTTCACCGCCGTGGTGCGTACCGCATTACCCGGGTTGCCGGCGCTGGCCCGGGGCGTCGCGCAGACGCTCCTCGACGACCCGGCCGGCTGCGCCCGGCTCAGCATCACGGAACTGGCCGACCGCGCCGGTACGAGCGAAGCCACGGTGGCGCGCACCGCCCGCCTCCTCGGCTACGACGGGTACCGGTCGCTGCGGCTGGCGATGGCCGCGCAGCCGGCCCCGGAACCGGCGGACGCGGCGCTGTTCGGCGGGGTGGGGCCGGACGACGACCTGCCGACGGTGGTGGCGAAGCTGGCGCACGACGAGCGGCGCTCGCTCGCGGACACGGCGGCGACGCTGGACGCGGGCGCGCTGGACGCGGCGGTCACGGCGATCGCCGGCGCCCACCGCGTCGACGCGTACGGGGTGATGTCGTCGGGACTGGTCGCGGCGGACCTGGCGCAGAAGCTGCTGCGGATCGGCCTGGCCGCCCAGTCGTACGCGGATCCGCATCTCGCGGTGACGAGCGCGCTGCGGCTCGGGCCGGGCGACGTCGCCGTGGGCGTCAGCCATTCGGGCACCACCGAGGAGGTACGCGAACCGCTGGCGCTGGCCCGCGCGGCCGGCGCGACGACGGTCCTCGTCACGGGCAACCCCCGCGGCGCGGCTGCCGACCACGTACTGCTCGCCGCGGCGGGCCGGGACACCGAGCTGCGGCCGGCGGCGCTGGCGAGCCGGATCAGCCAGCTGCTCGTCGTCGACTGCCTGTTCGTCGGGGTGGCTCAGCGCCGGCCCGGCAGCATCGACGCGCTGCACACGTCGCTCGCCGCGCTGGCGCCCAAACACCGCTCACCGCACCGGTCCTGACCGGCCGCGATCAGGCGGTGGTGGCGGTCAGCACCAGCCGCAGCGCGTCCACCGCGCGCGGGTCGCCGTCGGTCGCGACGGGCGCCGCGCGACCCCAGAGCCAGCGGTACAGGTCGGCCGGTGCGGCGGTCACCGTCGCGTCCGGACCGTCCACAAGGGAGCGTTCGACGGCCGGGCCGTCCGGGGTGAGCGTGACCGTCCACCCCGCCCCCTCGGTACGCAGGGCGACGCGCTCGCCGAGCCCCGCCAACCGCTCCGCCACGCCGAAGTACGCCAGCCAGCGTTCGAGTACCTCGTCGCAGCCGTCGATCGCGAACGCGTCGTCGACCGGGTCGGGCGGGACCGCCGCGGCCGCTTCCGCGTCGTACCGGTGGACGGTGAACTCGTGCGCCATCCGCCGGTACCAGAAGGCGACGGTGGTAGCGGGTGGCCACCAGGTGCCGGCGGGATCGTCGGGCCGGCGGTCGGACAGCGCGGTCAGCAGCGACCGGGACGCCTCGACGTACCAGTCGGTCACGGTGACCCAGCCGGGCGGGCGCGTCGCCCACCCGTCCGGCAGCCGGCCGGTACGCAGGCAGTCGGTGACCCGGTGGCTCACGGATCCCAGGTGCCGCACCAGTTCCCCGAGTGTCCATCCTGGACAGTCGGGTACCGCCGCGGCGAGGTCACCGCGGGCGAGCCCGGCGATCCGGTCCCGGGCGGCGCGCAGGGCGGCGAGCTGACCGGCGGGCGCCGGCGCGGGCGGGGCGGTGCCCACGGCCCGCGGCACCGACGCCACGTCCGGGTACAGCAGTTCGGGGTGGGTGCCGCGACCGCCGGGAGTCGTCACCCGGTGAGCATGGCACCACAGCCGACCCGGTGGGTACCCGCGAACGCGCGGCACACCCACCGGGGAACGGAGAAAGGTCGGAAAAGGTACCGGAAGGGTCAGGTGAAGATGCTGACTCCGCCAGGCCCGACCAGCAGGCCGACGATGATCAGCACGATGCCCCACAGGATCCGGCGCCGCAGCAGAGACACGACGCCCGCCACGACCAGCACCACGGCAAGTATCCACAGCAGAAACGTCAACATGCCCCTGTGGTTCCCCGGATCCGGCCGGTGGAAACGTCACTCCGGTACTCGCGGCCCCGGTTCGGCGAGCGGGGCGAGCAGGTCGCCGTCGGCGTCGATGCGGGCCAGAACGTCGGCGGGGCCACCGGTGACCGGTTCGCCCGACTCCACTTCGGCCCAGTGCAGCGGCATCGACACCATCGGCCGGTCCCCGGCGCGCAGCGAGTACGGGGCGACGGTGGTCTTCGCCGCGTTGTTCTGGCTCCAGTCGATGAAGACCTTCCCGGGGCGCAGCGCGCGCGCCATCCGGTCCACGATCCGGTCCGGGTACCGCGCGGCGAGCCGCCCCGCCAGCGCCTTCGCGTACGCGGAGACGGTCCGGGCGTCCTGACTGCCGGACACCGGGCACAGCAGCTGCATCCCCTTGCGCCCGCTCGTCTTCGGGTACGCGTCGATCCCGTCGTCGGCCAGTTCCGCGCGCAGCGCCAGCGCCACCGGCAGGCACTCGGCGAGCCCGGCCGGCGGCCCCGGATCGAGGTCGAAAACGAGCAGGTCCGGTGGCTGCGCGGCGTCCCCGCCGTCCACCCTCCACTGTGGAACGTGCAGTTCCAGCGCGGCCAGGTTCGCCAGCCACACCAGCGTCGGCAGCTCCTCCACCACCACGAAGTCCACGGTGTCCCGGCTCATCGTCGATCCGGGTACGGGCAGCCGCGCGGTGCGTACCCAGGGCGGGGTGTGGGACGGCGCGTTCTTCTCGAAGAACCGCTTCGCCGCCGCGCCGTCCGGGTAGCGGATGGTGGTCAGCGGCCGGCCGGCCAGGTGCGGCAGCAGCACCGGCGCGACGCGGGTGTAGTACTCGACGACCTCGCCCTTGGTGAACTCCGGGTACATCGGTTTGTCCAAATTGGACAGTTCGAGTTCGCGGTCCTCGACGCGGACCCGGACCCGGCCGCCGGCGCTCACCGCTCCACCAGCTTGTCCGTACGGATCCGGCGCAGCCGCGGGAAACGCAGCCGTCCGTCGCTCGTCCGGTTGCCGTACGCCACCTCGACCACCACCATCGGCTCCACCCACGTCGCGCCGCGCGCGTCCTCCCGCGGTACCGGCTCGGCGAACGGGGATGTCGGGCGCCGCAACGGATCCAGCAGGTCCAGCAGTTCGCGGTGCTGGTGCGCGGAGATCCCGCCCCCGACCCGCCCCCGGTACGCCAGCCGCCCGTGCTCGTCGTACTCGCCGACCAGCAGGGCGCCGAGTTCCCGCACGCCCGGCCGGTACCCGCCGACCACCAGGTCGTCGGTGACGACCCGCTTCACCTTCACCCAGTCGGGGCTGCGCCGGCCCGGCAGGTACGGCGAGTCGGTGCGCTTGGCGACGACGCCCTCCAGCCCGTTCTCCTCGGCCGCCGCCCACGTCGCCGCGCCGTCCGCGAACACCGGCGACACCGTCCAGTGCGGCCCCTCCGGTACCAGCTCGGCCAGGTCCGCGCGGCGCGTCGCGTACGGCCGGTCGCACTCGTCGACGTCACCCGCCCGCAGCAGGTCGAACACCAGGTACGTCACCGGGTGCCGGGCCGCGAGCCGCGCCGCCCGGCGGGCGTCCCGTACGTGCATCCGTTCGGCCAACGCCTCGAACGACGTACCGGTGGGTCCGAGCACCGCGATCTCCCCGTCCAGCACCACGTCCCCGGGCACCGCCGCCGCCAGCCCGGCCAGTTCCGGGTACGCCACGGTGATCTCCGCGCCGCTCCGGGCGAACAGCCGCAGCCGGTCCCCGACGATCTCCGCGACCGCGCGGACACCGTCCCACTTGAACTCGTACGACCAGCCGTCCCCGCTGGGCAGCGGCGCCGCCACCGCCAGCATCGGCCGGTACGAAGGACCCGCCACGGCCTCACGATAGGCGCCGTTTCCGTGCATGATGGAGAGATCGCCGGCCCGACGGAAGGTGCTGGCGGGGACCGCGCCGGGCGGGTCACGTTCCGGTGCCGCGGATGCCGGCGGTGTCCGCGGTGTCGCGCCGGGTCCGGCGGGTCCTTTCCGTCGTACCTCCGTGGGGGAGGGAGGGACATGCGAGCGATCTGGAAGGGCGCGGTCTCGTTCGGCCTGGTCTCCATCTCGATCAAGCTGTACGCCGCGACCGAGGAGAAGAGCATCCGGTTCAACCAGGTCCATGCCGCGGACGGCGGCCGGATCCGGTACCAGCGGGTCTGTTCCGTCTGCGGCGAGCAGGTCAGCTACGACCAGATCGCCAAGGGGTACGACATCGGCGGCGACGAGATGGTCGTGCTGACCGACGACGACTTCGCCGACCTGCCGCTGCCCACGTCGCACGCGATCGACGTGCTGGAGTTCGTGCCCGCCGACCAGGTCGACCCGATCCTGTACGGCCGCACCTACTTCCTGGAGCCGGACGGCGCCGCCGCCAAGCCGTACGTGCTGCTGCGTGACGCGCTCGCCGACTCCGAACGGGTCGCCATCGTCAAGATCGCGCTGCGCCAACGGGAGCAGCTCGCCACCCTGCGGGTACGCGAGGACGTGCTCGTCATGCACACGATGCTCTGGCCGGACGAGGTACGCCGGCCCGAGTTCGGTTTCCTCGACGAGGACGTGACCGTACGGCCGCAGGAGCTGTCGATGGCCACGTCGCTGATCGACTCGATGACCGCCGACTTCGACCCGGAGGAGTACACCGACGACTACCGGGAGGCGCTGCAGAAGGTCATCGACGCGAAGGTGGCCGGGCGCGAGGTGGCGCACGTACCCGAGGAGGAGCCGGCGCCGGCGAACACCATCGACCTGATGGCGGCGCTCCGGGCGAGCGTCGACCGGGCCAAGACCCGGCGCGGCGAGGCGCCCGAGGAGAAGAAGAAGCCGGCGAAGAAGGCCGCCGCGAAGAAGGCCGCGCCGCGCAAGACCGCCGGAAAGAAAACGGCGTCGGCGACGAAGCGTAAGACCGCCTGACCCCGCTCGGCCGTCACCCTGACGACGGTTCATGCCGATATGCCTGTGCACCAGCCCTTATCGGGCTAGCTTGAGCGCAAGGGACATATCGACGCGCGGTAACCGCCGCCCATGCCGCTCCGTCGGCGACGGTCGCCGAACCGAGAGGGGGGCCAGTGACCACGGATCTGGCGGTCAACGTCGGCAGCTCGATCACGAGCATGCTCACCACGATCGCGAACTTCATCCCGAAACTCGTACTGTTCGCCGTCATCCTGGTGATCGGCTGGATCGTCGCGAAGGTGCTCCGCAACGTCCTGGCGCGCGTCCTGGCGCGGGTCGGGTTCGACCGGGTCGGCGAGCGCGGCGGCATCAACCGGTACCTCGGCAAGTACACCGCCAGTACGGCCGTGGCCCTGCTGGTGTACTACGCCGTCCTGTTGTTCGCGCTGCAGCTCGGTTTCGGCGTGTTCGGCCCGAACCCGGTCAGTACGATGATCAACGGGATCGTCGGGTTCCTGCCGAAGGCGTTCGTCGCGATCGTCATCGTGATCATCGCCGCCGCCATCGCCCGGGTGGTCAAGGACATCATCGTGAACGCGCTCGGCACCCTGTCGTACGGCAAGGTGCTCGGCACGATCGCCCAGGTGTTCATCCTCGCGATGGGCATCATCGCCGCGCTGAACCAGATCCACGTCGCCACCTCGGTCATCACGCCGCTGTTCGTGGCCGCGCTGGCGATCATCGCGGGCGTCGCGATCGTCGGCGTCGGCGGCGGCCTGATCGGGCCGATGCGGGAACGCTGGGAGCGCATGCTGAACCGCGCCGAGAGCGAGGTCGGCACCGTCCGCGAGGTACGCAGCCGCTCCGCGCAGCACGACGTACAGCGGGAAGGCGCCCGGCCGGGGGTGAGCGGCGGCCAGCCGCAGCACGCCGCCGCGCCCACGTCCGCCGGCCAGCCCGGCATGGGCGGCCAGCCGGGCGCGGGACGGCCGGGCATGGGTCAGCCGGGCATGGGTGGCCAGACCGGAATGGGCGCCCAGCCCGGAATGCCGTCCGGCAACCCGCCGACCGACCCCGGGTACGGGAGGCCGCCGCAGCACTGAGTCCGGCGGTACCGGCACGACGCGGCCGGGTGGCGCGGGGGTGACCCGCCCACCCGGCCGCCGTACGTGGCGGGTCCGGTACCCGGGTCATGTCCGGACATGACGCCTTCACCCGGTACCTTGCCGACCGTTACCCGCTGCGAGAAAGGTCACGAACAGCGAGGTCGGGGCGTACCGTGCCGGGCGCGGTGGGCCGGCGCGGGTTAGGCTGACTCCCGTGCGACCGGACCTGGACATCTCGGTGCGCCACGAGCCGGAAGAGACCGTGGTGGCGCTCGCCGGCGAAATCGACATCCACACCGTGTCGCGGCTCGTCTCCACGGTCGAGGAGAGCCTCGAACAGCACGGGCCCGCGCGCCTGCTCCTCGACATGGGTCAGGTGACGTTCTGCGACTCGCAGGGTCTCGGCACCCTCGTCGTGCTCAACCGCACCGCGACGCGCGCCCGCAGTTCGCTGGTGCTCACCAACGTGGGGGCGTTCCTCACGCGCCTGCTGGAGGTCACCGGCCTGCGGCACGCGTTCACCATCCGCCCCTGACTCACCCGTTCCGGGGACATCGTCCCGGAAGCTCGGTGCGTCCGGGATCGCCGATCCTGGAACGCAACCCACCGCGTACGGTGTGGCGGCTCCGCGCGCGGCGGTGCCGGCGGGGCGGCCGGTAGCGTGGCGGCATGACGAGTGAGCGTGGCGAGCAGCCGCCGGTCGCGCGGCGGGTGCCGTCGGAGCGGACACAGCACGGGGACACGGTCGTCGACGAGTACGCGTGGTTGGCGGACAAGCAGGCCCCGGAGACCCTCGCGTACCTGCGGGCGGAGAACGCGTGGACCGAGCGGGTCACCGCCCATCTGGGTGATCTTCGGGAGCAGATCTTCACCGAGATCAAGGACCGTACGCAGGAGACCGACCTGTCCGTGCCGACCCGCAAGGCCGGCTGGTGGTACTACACGCGCACGGTCGAGGGGCAGCAGTACCCGATCCACTGCCGGGTGAAGGCGGGCGACGACCCGACGCCGCCGTCGGTGGAGCCGGGCGTACCGGTGGCGGGCGAGGACGTGCTGCTGGACCAGAACGAGCTGGCCGACGGGCACGAGTTCTTCGCGCTGGGCACGTTCACGGTGAGCGTGGACGGCCGGTTCCTGGCGTACGCGGACGACTTCGCCGGGGACGAGCGCTTCACGTTGCGGGTCAAGGATCTCGCGTCCGGCGAGCTGCTCGACGACGAGGTCCCGGACACCGCGTACGGCGCGGCCTGGTCGGCGGACTCGACGCACCTGTTCTACCTGACGGTCGACGACGCGTGGCGGCCGTACCGGGTGTGGCGGCACCGGATCGGTACGAAGGCGTCCGACGACGTCATCGTGTACGAGGAGCCGGACGAGCGGTTCTGGGTGGGGGTCGGGCTGACCCGCAGCGAGCGGTACATCCTGATCGACCTGCACAGCAAGGTGACCAGCGAGGTGCGGTACCTGCCGGCGGACGACCCGACGGCCGAGCCGACGCTGATCCGCGCCCGCAAGCAGGACGTCGAGTACGAGGTGGACCACCAGATCGTCCACAGTGGACCGGACCGGTTCCTGGTGCTGCACAACGATTCCAGCGTCGGCGGCGGGGTGAACTTCGCGCTCGCCGCGGCGCCGGTGGACGCGCCGGACGAGTGGACCACCGTCGTCCCGCACGCCGACGACACCCGGCTGCTGGACTTCGACGTGTTCGCCGACCACCTCGTACTCAGCCTGCGCCGCAACGTCCTCACCGGTCTGCGGGTGTACCCGCTGGCGGTGGACGGCGCGCTCGGCGAGGGCCACGACGTCGCCTTCCCGGAGCCGCTCTACTCCGTCGATCCGGACCTGAACGCGGAGTACGACACGGACACGTTCCGGTTGTCGTACACGTCGCTGGTGACGCCGCGGTCGGTGTACGACTACCTGTTCGCGACCCGGGAACTGGTGCTGCGCAAGCGAACCCCGGTCCTCGGCGGCTACGACCCGGAGCAGTACGAGCAGTTCCGGGAGTGGGCGGTCGCGCCGGACGGCACCCGCGTGCCGATCTCCGTCGTCGCGCGCCGCGACACCCCGCGCGACGGCACCGCACCGTGCCTGCTCTACGGCTACGGCTCGTACGAGATCTCCGTCGACCCGAGCTTCCAGGTCGCCCGGCTGTCCCTGCTCGACCGCGGCTTCGTGTACGCGATCGCGCACGTCCGCGGCGGCGGCGAGATGGGCCGCGCCTGGTACGACGACGGCAAGATGCTGCGCAAGAAGAACACGTTCACCGACTTCGTCGCGTGCGCCCGGCACCTGGTCGACGCGGGCTGGACGTCGGTGCCGAAGCTCGCCGCGTACGGCGGGTCGGCCGGCGGGCTGCTGATGGGCGCGGTCGTGAACGAGGCGCCCGACGCGTTCGGCGCGATCGCCGCGGTGGTGCCGTTCGTCGACGCGCTGAACTCGATCCTCGACCCGTCGCTGCCGCTCACCGTCATCGAGTGGGACGAGTGGGGCGACCCCCTCCACAACGCCGACGTGTACGCCTACATGAAGTCGTACTCGCCGTACGAGAACGTGGGCGACGCGTCCACGTACCCGCCGATCTACGTGGAGACCAGCCTCAACGACACCCGCGTGCTCTACCACGAGCCGGCGAAGTGGGTGGCCCGGCTGCGCGCCGCGGGCGCCCCGCACGTCACGTTCAAGACCGAGATGGAGGCCGGCCACGCCGGACCGTCCGGCCGCTACAACACCTGGCGCGAGACCGCCCGGCTGTACGCCTGGATCGTCGACACCGTCGGCTGACGCCCGGCGAGCATCGCAGCGAGCGCAGCGAGCGAGGAGCGGAACCGGGCGGAAGCCGACCAGCCAACACAGTCGGCTGACGCCCGGCGAGCACAGCGAGCGAGGAGCGGAACCGGGCGGAAGCCGACCAGGCCAGCACCGTCGGCTGATTCTCTCTGGTACGGCGGCGGGCCATGCGCCCGTCGCCACCCGGCCGCGGGGACGGGCAGGGGCGTACTACTGTCGCGCGGGTGACGAAACGGGGCAGAGCCGCGTGAGCGGCGCGAGGCTGGGCGTCGACTTCGGTACGTCGCACACGGTCGCGGTGCTGGCGTATCCGGACGGCCGGACCCGGCCGCTGCTGTTCGACGGCGGCGCACCGCTGCTGCGCTCCGCGGTGTACGCCGACGGCGGCGGCGACCTGCTGGTCGGGCAGGACGCGGTGCGCCGCGCCGGGCTCGACCCCACGCGGTACGAGCCGCACCCGAAGCGGCACGTGGACGACACGTCGGTGCTGCTCGGCGACCGCGAGTTGCGGGTGGTGGAGCTGATCGCCGCCGTGCTGCGCCGGGTCGGGGACGAGGCCCGCCGGGTGGCCGGGCCGCCCGCGGAGGTGGTCCTCACCGTGCCGGCCGCCTGGGGTCAGCCCCGTCGACAGGTACTGCTGGACGCGGCGGCGGTGGCCGCCCTGGCACCGACGCGCCTCGTACCGGAACCGGTGGCCGCCGCGACGTACTTCGTGGCCGTGCTCGGCGCGCGGATCGCGGACGGCCGGCCGATCGCGGTGTTCGACTTCGGCGGCGGCACTCTGGACGTCGCCGTGGTACGCCGGGCTGGGGCGGGGTTCGAGGTGCTGGCCACGGGCGGGCTGGACGACCTGGGCGGCGTCGACCTGGACGCCGCGATCGTCCGCCACCTCGGCGACGCGGTACCGGCCGGGCAGCGGGGCGCCTGGGGCACGCTCCTCGCGCCCCGCGACACGGACGAGCGGCGCGACGCCCGCCTGCTCTGGGACGACGTACGCACCGCCAAGGAGACGCTGTCCCGTACGAATCTCGCACCGGTCCGGCTGCCCCGGGTCGGCACCGAGCCGCACCTCACGCGGCACGAGTTCGAGGCGCTGGCGGCGCCGCTGCTCGACCGCGCGGTCGCCGAGACCCGCCGTGTACTGTCCACGGCCGGGCTCGCCCCGTCCGCGCTCGCCGGCCTGTACCTGGTCGGCGGCTCCAGCCGGGTACCGCTGGTGTCGCAGGCGCTGCACTCCGGCCTCGGCGTACCGCCGCTGGTGCTGGAACAGCCCGAGGTCGCCGTCGCCGAGGGTGCCGCGCGCCTCCCCGCCGCCGCTCCGCCCGGACCCGCCGCGCCGGCCGTACCAGCGGCGGTTCCCGTGCCGGCCGGCTCGGCGCATCCGGCTGCACCTGCGGCTGCTTCCCCGCTCGCCACAACGCATCCGGCCGCCGCGCCCGGATCACCGCGTACGGGGCACCCTGGCCGTACGGCGTCCGGCAGGCCCACGCCGGCACGGGCACCAGGTACGGGCCGGAGGCGGCGGCTGTGGCTGCTGGCGATCCCCGCCGGGATCCTGGCCGTACTCGCCGGCGCCGGCGTCTACGTCTTCGGCCTGCACCCCGGCCTGTCGATGCTGAGCATGCCGAGCAGCATGGTCGGGTTCGCGCAGAAGTGGTGGACGTCCACGTCGTCGTGCCGCAGCATCGAATCCCCGAACACCACCGGCTACACGCACCTGACCGAGCCGACCAACGACACGATGGTCAACGCCGAGATCGCCGGCCGCGGGTACGTCTGGCGCTGCGACATGACCGCCAGCGTCCGCGCCGCCACCACGGCCGACTACGTCGTGTTCACCGGCGTCGACAGCAGGTCCACGGCGGACGGGACCGAGGCGGAACACATCCAGAAGACGTGGGCGGCCGAGAAGCGCGACTTCGCGACCGTCGGCGGCAGCTACGCGTACGCCGCACCGAGCAGCCACGTCGACCCGCGCGCCAAGCTGTACTGGACGAACGACGAGTACCCGAGCACGGGCGAGGACGTGATCGACGGGTTCCTGGTGTCGACGAAGAACGGCGACGTCGACAAGCTCTACCAGCTGTGGCGCGACCACGCCTGACCGACGTGCCTGCCGCCACCTCGGGCGCGACGGCGACGGTCAGGCGGTGACGAGGTCGGCGAGCAGCTCGGCGGGCAGGTTCCCACCCGACACCACGGCGACGGTACGGCCGGTGGGCAGTTCGTCCACGTGGTACAGGTACGCGGCGGTCGTGGTGGCGCCGGACGGTTCGGCGACGAGGCGGCCCTGGCGGGCGAGAACGCCGACGGCGGCCCGGATCTCGTCCTCGGCGACGGTGACGATCCCGTCCAGGTGCGCGCTCAGGTGCGCCAGCGTCAACTCCGACAGCGCGGTACGCATACCGTCGGCGATCGACGCGTACCGCTGCTCGTCCGGGTACGGCACGAGCCGGCCGGCGGCGAGCGAGTCGCGGGCGTCGGGCGCGACGGCCGGTTCCACCCCGTACACCTTGGCGGTGGGGCGCAACGCCTTCACCGCGGTACTCACGCCGGACGCGAGACCGCCGCCGCCGACCTGGACGAGTACCACGTCGACGGCGGGCTCGTCGGCGAGGATCTCCAGCCCGACCGTGCCCTGCCCGGCGATCACGTCCCGGTGGTCGAACGGCGGCACGATCGCGAGCCCGCGCTCGGCGGCGATCCGCTCCGTGGTGTCGAGCCGCTCGGCCCCCGGTACGAGAACGACCTCGGCACCGTACGAGCGGATCGACTCGATCTTGGTGGCGGGCGCGACGTCCGGCACGACGACGACGGCGGGCACCCCGAACACGGCCGCCGCGTACGCCACGGCCTGGCCGTGGTTGCCGGACGAGTGCGTGACGACGCCGCCCCGGCGTACCTCGTCGGGCAGGGACGCGATCGCGTGGTACGCCCCGCGGATCTTGAACGCGCCGACCGGCTGGAGGTTCTCCGGCTTGAGCGACAGCGGGCGCTCGGGCGTGCCCCACGTCTGCGGCAGCAGCGGCGTACGCACGGCGATGCCGGCCAGGTTGTCCGCCGCCGCCCGGATGTCCTCGACAGTCACCAGCTCCATGCCGTCATCCTGCCGCGCCGACCGTACGCCGGGGCCGACCCGCGGCGCAGCTCACAACGCCCGGGGCCGGCCCGGTCAGGACCGGCGCAGGTCGGTGAGCGCGGCCCAGATGCCGTCGGCGAGCAGGCGGGCCTCGTCGTCCGACATCACGAACGCCGGCGAGATCTGGATGGCACCCGCGCCGACCACCCGGGTCGACACCGCCTGCTTGCGGAGCGCCTTGACCAGGTTCGGCGCGAGCGTCGGCTCGGTGAGCTGCACGGCGGCCAGCGCACCGGCGCCGGCGCGTACCTCCGCGACGAGGGAGTGCTCGGTGAGCCGGGCCAGCTCGCGTACCAGGGTCGACTCCAGCCGCTTGGACTCGGTGAGCAGGTGCTCGCGCTCCAGGATGTCCAGGTTGCGCAGGGCGACCGCGGCGGCGGCCGGATGCCCCGAGTACGTGTAGCCGTGGCGCCACCACACGCCCGCGCCCGGCCGGAAGAACGGCTCCGCGACACGCCCGGCGGCAATCACCGCGCCGAGCGGCAGGTACCCGGAGGTGATGCCCTTGGCGCAGGTGATCAGGTCGGGGTCCAGGTTGTACCGCCCGCTGGCGAACCAGTCGCCGCCGATGCGGCCGAAGCCGGTCACCACCTCGTCCGCGACGAACAGCACCCCGTACTCCCGGCAGATCCGGCGCACCTCGGTCAGGTACCCCTCGGCCGGCGGGTACACGCCGCCCGCGCCGATCACCGGCTCGCAGAAGAACGCCGCCACCCGGTCCGGCCCGATCCGCTCGATCGTGGCGCGCAGCTCCTCCGCCGAGTCCCGCGACACGACGGCGGTGTCCGGCATCAGCTCCCCGTACCCCTCGCGGTTGCCGGGGATGCCCGCCATCGCCGTCCCCGCCACGTGCATCCCGTGGTACGCGTTGGTGCGGGAGACGAGCACGGTGCGCTGCGGTTGACCCAGCTCGTGCCAGTACCGGCGGGCGAGCTTGGCGGCGGTGTCGACCGAGTCGGAGCCGCCGGACGTGAAGAACACCTTGGCGCCGGCGAGGGGCGCGAGCGACGCGACCCGTTCCGCCAGGTCCAGCGTGGTACGCACGGCGAAGTCACCGAACGACGAGTACGCGGCGAGCTTCTTCATCTGCTCGGCGGCGGCCTCGGCCAGCTCCCGGCGGCCGTGCCCGACGTTCGCGAACCAGAGGCCGGCGGTGGCGTCGAGGTAGCGCCGGTCGTTCTCGTCGAAGACCCAGACCCCGTCGCCGCGGTGCAGCACGAACTCACCCGACTCGCTGACCTCGCCCATGTCGGCGAACGGATGCCAGAACGCGCCCATCTACCCCTCCTCACACCGCCCGGCGGCCCAGGCGGGTCGGCCACGGCCTGCGGCCGACCGTACCCCGGGCGGACGCGCGGCGCCGGGCCAACCCCGGCGGGTCAGCGGGGACGGGTGGGGCCGGTACCGGCGCCGGAGCGTTCGATCGCCTCGGCGATCTCGTCGAGGTCGTCGGCGTCGAGGGTCAGCTCGGCGGCCGGCAGCCAGCCGGTGACCTGGTCGGGGCGGCGGCCGCCGACGATCGCGCCGGTCACACCCGGCCAGGACAGTGTCCAGGCGACGGCGACGGCCGGCAGGGTCAGCCCGCGCCGGTGCGCGACGCCGCCCATCCGCCGGGCCAGGTCCAGGTTGCGGTCGAGCGCCGCGCCGACGAAGTCGCCATCGGTACGCCGCCAGTCGTCGGCCGGCAGCGCGGCCACCCGTTCCCGGCTGAACGCCCCGGTCAGCAGGCCCGACTGCATCGGGCTGTACCCGATCACGCCCGTCCCATGCTCGGCGCACCACGGGATCTCGACGGCCGCGGCCGCCCGGTCGATCGCGGAGAACGGCGGCTGGAGCGAGTCCACGTGCCCGATCGCCTCGGCTTCGGCGAGCTGCTTGGCGTCGTGGTTGGACAGCCCGACCGCGCGGACCTTCCCCTCCCGCTTCAGGTCCAGCAACGTCTGCCAGTACTCGGCGAGCGGCGTGCCGTCCGCCGGCTCGTCGGCCGACTCCGCCGGCCAGTGCATCTGGTACAGGTCGATGCGCTCGACGCCGAGCCGGCGCAGCGAACCCTCGACCTCGCGGCGGATGCTCGCGGCGGCACCGACCCGGCGCGGCTCGACGCCGCGGTCACTCTCGTCGACCACCAGGCCACACTTCGTGAAGACGTACGGCCGCTCCTCCTCGCGGTACTGGGCGATCGCGGCGCCGACCACCTCCTCGGAGTGCCCGAGCCCGTACACGGCGGCGGTGTCGATCCAGTTGACGCCGTGCTCCACCGCGTACCGGACGGCGGCGGCCGAGTCGGCGTCGTCCTGACCGCCCCAGCCGTACCGCCAGCCGGCGCCGCCGATGGCCCACGCACCGAAGCCGACGCGCGTGATGTGCATGTCCGTCCGACCCAACCGCGCGGTGGGGAGATCGGTACTCGGCATCGCCGGCCACCTCCTTGCCTCTGCTCGTCGGGAGCCCGGCCCCGGCTCCTGAGGAGAACAGTGGCGCACGTCGCCTCCGCACGTGCGACATTGCGCGGATCCGTGGAACTTCCCACGGATCGCGGCGCCGGTGTGGGCAGTTCCACATCCGAGCGCGACGGTTGCGCGCGGCGGTCTGTCGCCGGCGACGGCTTTCCCTGGTGGCGCGCGGGATGCAGCCGGCCGTGAACCAACCTCTAACGTCGTCTTACGTAACGGCCGCATGCTCTCGTCGTTACCCATGGTGTCCGCACCCACGGGTACGGGTGTTCGCTGACCTGGCAACCCCGCCAGACGGGTCACGCAGGGTTGAACGGAACTCAGCGGCTTCCGTACTCTTGGGCGGTCCGGTCGGCAGTCGGTCACCAGCCGGGTGACCCCGACGGGACACCGCCGAGTCGCTCGGCGAGCCGGGGAACCAACCGGCTGTCGTTCACGACAGCCAACCGGGGTGAATCCAACGGCTCTCGTACGGGAGCCCGCGGTAGGGCGAACCCACTTCTTCCCGCCCGAACCCGTCAGCTAACCCGGTAGGCGGTAGCGGGAGAAGGAGTGGGCTACTGGTGTCAGTAGCGGGAGTCTTGTCGCGGCCACGCCGCGCTCTTGCTTTGGTCGCCGCCGCCGCTTGTGCCGCCGCGGGCATCGCTCTCACCGGCGGTGCCGCGTTCGCCGATCCGAACAGCACGACCCTTGAGAAGAACATGGACGCGACGTGGTCCAAGCTTGAGGCGAACGGCGAGAAGTACAAGGAGAACGCGTACCAGCTGCAGAAGAACCAGGCGCAGTCCAGGAAGCTCGCCAAGCAGCTCGTGCCGCTGCAGAAGAAGGTCGACTCCATGTACAAGGAGGTCGGCTCCTACGCCGCCGCCGCGTACAAGGGCGGCAACCTGTCGGCGGTGAACTCGATCCTGACGTACGGGTCGGCCTCGACGATGCTCGACCAGGTCGCCACGCTCGACCGGATGGCGGCCGACCAGCACCGCAAGGTCGCCAAGTACGAGAAGGCGAAGAACGACCTCGACGCGAAGAAGCGCAAGTACGACACGCTCGTCGCGCAGAACAAGAAGCAGCAGGTCAAGCTGGCCGCCGAGAAGAAGAAGCTCCAGGGCGACATGTCGACCATGGAGAAGCAGTACCAGCAGACCGCGGCCGGGCGTTCGCAGGGCGGCAGTGGCCTGCCCGACCTCGGCTACATCCCCGGTCCCGGCGGCAAGGCCGTGCGGTACGCGATCGACCACCTCGGCGACCCGTACGTGTGGGACACCGCCGGGCCGAACGAGTTCGACTGCTCGGGTCTGACGATGGCGGCCTGGGCGGCGGCCGGCGTCAGCATGCGGCACTACACGTACGACCAGTATTCGGCCTTCCCGCACGTCGGCCGGGACGAGCTGATGGCCGGTGACCTCGTGTTCTGGAACGGTGCGGAGCACGTCGGCATCTACATCGGCAAGGGGTACGTGATCCACGCGCCGCAGCCGGGTGAGGGCGTCAAGGTCTCCCCGGTCGACTACCCCGGCACCTGGTACGGCGCGGTCCGTCCGGGCTGACCGTTCCACCTGCCTCGTCGAGGGCCGGTCCACCGTCGCGGTGGGCCGGCCTTCGTCGTCCGTGCGTCGACCTGGCGGTTCAGCGGTGGTGTTCGGCGGCCAGCCGGGCGGTGATCGCGGCCGGGCCGGACGGTCGGGCGAAGTGCCAGCCCTGGCCGACGTCGCAGCCGATGGCGCGCAGCCGGGCGGCCTGCTCGTCGGTCTCGACGCCTTCGGCGATGACGGTCAGGTCCAGCGCGTGCGCCAGCTCGACCAGCGTCGCCACGATCCGTTCGTCCACCGGGTCGGTCGACGTACGCCGGGCCGTGGGGGTGCCGGACACGAACGAGCCGGCGATCTTCAGCGCGTGTACCGGCAGTTCCCGCAGGTACGCCAGGTTGGAGTAGCCGGTGCCGAAGTCGTCGATGGCGAGCCGTACGCCCATCTCGGCGAGGGTGTGCAGGGCGCGCAGCGGCTCGGCGGCCGGGCCCATGATGGCGCTCTCGGTCAGTTCCAGGACGAGCCGGTCGGCGGGCAGCCCGGTGTCCCGGAGTACGGCGGCGACCTCCTCGGTGAGGTCCTGCTCGTGCGCCTGCCGTACGGCGAGGTTGACGCTGACCCGGAAGTCCGGCCCGGCGATCGCCTGCCACGCCTGCGCCTGCGCGCACGCGGACTGGAGTACCCAGCGGCCGAGGGGGACGATCGCGCCGGTCTCCTCGGCCAGGTTGATGAACTGGTCGGGCGGCAGCAGCCCGAGTTGCGGGTGCCGCCAGCGCACCAGCGCCTCGACACCCCACAGCCGGTCCGACTCCAGCGACACCAGCGGCTGGTACTCGACGACGAACTCGCCGTGCTCGACGGCGGCGGGCATGGTCGCGGCCAGCGTGTACCGGGCGACCTCGCGGGCGTGCCGGTCCGGGTCGAACACCGCCCAGCGGCCCCGGCCGTCCGACTTCGCCCAGTACAAGGTGGTGTCGGCGGCCTGCATGAGGTCGGCGGTGGTCAGCCCGGCGATCGGCCGGTCCACGATGCCGATGCTGGCGGAGACGGTCAGCTCCCGCCCACCCACGCGTACGGCCGGGCGGAGTGCGGTGAGCGCCTGCTCGGCGCACCAGGTCAGGTCCATGTCGGGGGCGGTCGGCTTGTCCAGCAGGATGACGAACTCGTCGCCGCCCATCCGCGCGACCAGCCCACCCGACCGGCGTACGGCCAGGTCGAGGCGCTGCGCGACGGCCACGAGCACGCCGTCGCCGATCTCGTGGCCGAAGCTGTCGTTGATCACCTTGAACCCGTCGAGGTCCAGGTAGCAGAGGCCGACCCGGGCGTCCGGATCGGGCGTCGACAGCAGCTCGCCGAGCCGGGCGAAGAACAGCTCGCGGTTGGCCAGGCCGGTCAGCGGGTCGTGCCACGCCTGGTACTCCAGCCGCAGCTCCAGCAGCCGCCGCTCGGTGATGTCCTCGATCATGGCCACCGCGTACGGCTGGCCGGCGGGGGTCTCGATCGCGGACAGCGTCACGCGGCCCCACACGAGCGCGCCGTCGGCGTCCGCGAACCGCCGCTCGACCTGGACCGGCGCGGACCCGCCCGACAGCAGCCCGTCCACGGCGGACCGCACCGCGTCCGCATCCTCGGGATGCGCGTACTCGCCGAGGTCGTGGCCGGTGAGGTCGGTCGGCGCGTGCCCGAGCATGTCGGCGAGGGCCTGGTTGGCGTCGACCACGCGGCGCTGGGCGTCGAGTACGGCCATGCCGATCGCGGCCTCCGCGAACACCGCCTGGAACCGCGCCTGGCTGGCCGACAGCGCCTTCTCCGCCTGCCGCCGGGCGTCGACCAGCGCCAGCCGGATCGACTCCTGCTCCGCCAACGTACGGTCGCGCAGCGCGGCGGCGAAGCCGTCGGCCAGCGCGGACTGCACCTCCAACCGGCGCTTCGCCGTACCGGCGCGGGCGGTGAGCGGGTCGTCGGCGAGCAGCGCGAGCGTACGGCCGAGTCCGATGGGGCCGGTGATGTTGGCGTGGACGAGCGCGGCGCCGATCTGCCGCGCCTCCTCGGCGGGAAACTCGCCCGGGGCGTGCAGCGCGACGATCCGGTCAGCGAGGCCGGCAAGGTACCGGACGAGCTCATCCGATGACATCGGCACGTACGTCTCGTCGGTGACGGCCCGGGCCCACCGTTCGGCGAACCTGGTTCGCCTCCCGTCGACCGCGGAGCCTCGCGCCACGACGCCTTCTCCCCCCTAGCCCCGGGCCCGGACGGACCCGCGTCTGGATGAGGATACGACCGTCGCGGAGCGATTGAAGATCACAAGCCGTTACCGATCAAACCGTCGCTCTGCAAGTTGCTACTACAGGAAGTCACCTCGATCCGCAGCGGTACCGGGCTCACTGTGCGCGCGGTCCCCGGCGCGGAGAGCGTTCCGGTCAGAGCCGGCCGACACCGGCGACGGTGGGAAGCTTGGCCACGAGTTCATCCGATGGCTGAGCCATGTCGGGCCGCCACCGGGTCAGGTGCACGATGCCCGGGTCGACCAGCTCGAACCCGTCGAACAGCTCCGCCACCTCCGCCCGCCGGAACGTGTGGAAGTCGACCAGCAGCGTCTGCCGCTCCGCCCAGTCGAACCCGTCGCCGCTATCCCGCGTCGCCGCCGACACCACCAGGTGGCTGCCCGGCGCCAACGCCTCCCGGTACTTGCGGACCAGCCCCGGCGCGTCCTCGTCCGGCCCGATGTTGTGGAAGACGCCGACCATCACCAGCCCGACCGGCTCGCTCAGGTCGAGCAGGTCGCGTACCTCCGGGGAGCCGAGTACGCCGTCGACGTCGCGGAGGTCCGCGGCCAGCATCCGGGCCCGGGGTACGTCGGCGAGCATGGTGCGGCCGTGTGCGGCGGCGACCGGCTCGTGGTCCACGTACACGACGCGCGCGCCGGGTGCCGCCTCGTGCACGTTGCCCGCCGTGGGCAGGCCGGAACCGAGATCCAGGAACTGCCGCACACCTAGCCCGGTCAGGTACCGCACGGCGCGGCGCAGGAAGGAACGGTTGGCGCGGACGCCGGCGGCGAGGTCCGGCACCCGGGCGCTGAACCGCTCGGCCGCGGCCCGGTCCACCGCGAAGTTGTGCGAGCCGCCGAGCAGGTAGTCGTAGACCCGGGCGACGCAGGGCTCGTCGAAGTCGATCCCGTGCTCGCCCCGTTCGGCCACCATCCAACACCCCCGGTCGGTACTCGCCGACACGCTAGCGATCCGTACGTCGGGGCCGCGACCCCCGTACGGGCGGACCGGCGCACCGTTTCGGCCACCCGGGTACGGCGGATCCGGCTGGCGTGGGGGGTCGCACCGCGCCCGTTCGGGGTATCCGGGGTCCGCGGGTTTGGTAACGCTCCGGATACGAACCGGGGAAAAATCCTCCCCGTAGGGCGTTTCGCTTGAAGGTTACGTACCCGCGCGCAAGACTGGAATGGTCCGGGGGTGAGAGACACCCCACCGCGAGGAACATGGAGGAAGCCATGTGCCTCCACACGCCGGAATGCCCCTCGGCACAGGCACTTGACCGGGAGGCCGCACACGTCGTCTCGGCGCATCCGGAGCAGGGCTGGAGCCTGCTCTGCAACGGCGTCATCCTGTTCGAGGACGACGGAGAGATCCTCCCCGACGGCCACGCCGTCGCACCGCCCCAAACACGCTCAGTCACCACCAAGGCCGGGGTCTGACACCCGCCTCCGATGCTCTGCCGCGTGCGTGACGCACGCGAGTACCCCGCCGGAGGGGCGCGCTCCCCGGCCCCGGCGGGGGCCCTCACGGACCCACAGGTACGACACCCGACGCTCGGCCCGCGGCCGGGCGTTCTTTCGTGTCGGGGGGCTCCGCTAGCGTCGCGGGGGTGGGGGTCGAGGTCACGTTCCTGCCGGGGGATCCCGCGCGCGCCGGCCGGTTCGCCTGGTGGAGCGCGGACGACACGGTCCCGGGCGCGGACGCCGAGCTGGTCGTCGCGCTGCCGGGTACACGTGGGCCACGGCGCCGCCGGGTCGCCGCCCGCGTCCGCGGCGTCGCCGACGCCCTGCCGCACCTGCTGACCCCGACCGGTACCGCGTCGCAGCGCGCCTGGTCGGCCGCCGTACTCACGGGCCTGGGGCTCGTCGCACGCGGCCGGCTCGCCCCGGGACGTACCGCGGGCGGGGTGGCGGTGTGGCGGGCGCTCGCGGAACCCGCCGACGCGGACTGGTTGCGCCGGTGCGCCGCGGCGATGCCGCCCGAGGCGTACGCGGTGCCGGTGGCGGGTGCGGGGCGGATCCTGCTTCCGGCGCCCGAGTCGCTGCTCGCCGCGTGCTGGGACGCGCTCGCGGACACGCTACCGCGCGCGGAGACGGCCACCGTGGCGGCGGAGTACGCGGGGACGGAGGTGCGGTCGGCGGACCGGTACGCGGGCTGGCTCGACGCGGTCGACCGGGAGCTGGGCGGCCGGGTACGGCTGGTGGTGCGGCTGCTGCCGCCGGAGTCGGCGGACGACCCGTTCGCGGTGGTCCTGGCGATGCGCAGCGCGGCCGACCCGAGCCTGCTGGTGGAGCTGGCCGACCTGTGGCGGGCCCCGGCGGAGGTGCTGGCCCGCTTCGGCGCGGACGCCGAGACCGACGTACTGCTGGCGTTGCGGCGGGCGGCGCGGGTGTGGCCGGCGCTCGCTCCGGCGCTGCGCGGTACGACGGCGGAGTCGTTGCCGCTGGCGGACGAGGACCTGGACGCGCTGCTGGGCCCGGCCGCCGAGCAGCTCGCCGCGGCCTCCGTCGACGTACTGTGGCCGGCCGAGCTGACCGGCCGCGGCCCGCGCGTCGTCGCGACGACGCGGCGGCCGGCGGCGACCGGTCCGGCCGCGTTCGGGCTGGACGACCTGCTGGAGTTCCGCTGGCACGGCACGCTGGACGGGGCGGAGCTGACCGACGCGGAGGTCGCCGCGCTGGCCGAGGCGAAGCGCCCGCTGGTACGGCTGCGCGGTCGGTGGGTACGGGTGGACCGGGCGATGGTGGCGCGGCTGCGGGCCGGGCGGGACCGGATCGGGGCGGGCGCGGCGCTCGCCGCCGCCCTCACCGGCGAGCTGTCCACAGTGGACGGACTGGTCGAGTTCCGGCCCGGTCCGGTGCTCGCCGACCTGGTGGACCGGATCGGCGACCGGACGACCGACGTGCCGACGCCGGACGGGCTGGTGGCCACGCTGCGGCCGTACCAGCGGCGCGGGTTGGCGTGGCTGGCCGGGATGGCCGCGACCGGGCTGGGCGGCTGCCTCGCCGACGACATGGGCCTCGGCAAGACGGTGCAGCTCATCGCGTTGCACCTGCACCGGCGGTCGCTCCACAGTGGACCGACGCTGGTCTGCTGCCCGACCTCGTTGCTGGGCAACTGGGAGCGCGAGGCGCGGCGGTTCGCCCCGGACGTACCGGTGCGGCGGTTCCATGGCGCGGCACGGGATCTGACCGGGCTGGCCGACGACGAGATCGTACTCGCGACGTACGGGGTGCTGCGGTCGGACACGGCCGCACTGGCCGGTGTCCGCTGGGGGCTGATGGTCGCCGACGAGGCGCAGTACGTGAAGAATCCGTTGTCCCGTACGGCGAAGGCGCTGCGCGCGGTGCCCGCCGCGGCCCGCATCGCGCTCACCGGTACGCCGGTGGAGAACCGGCTCACCGACCTCTGGTCCATTGTGGACTGGACCACCCCGGGGCTGCTCGGCACGCTGGAGTCGTTCCGCCGCAAGGTCGCCATCCCCGTCGAGCGGTACGGCGACGCCGACGCCGCCGCGCGCCTCGCCGCCGTCACCCGGCCGTTCCTGTTGCGGCGCAGGAAGACCGACCCCGGCATCGCCCCCGAACTGCCACCCAAGACGGAGACCGACGCGCTCGTCGCCCTCACCCCCGAGCAGATCACCCTGTACGAGGCGGTCGTGCGCGACACGATGGCGGAAATCGCTGCGGCGCAAGGGATCGCGCGCCGCGGTCTGGTGCTCAAGCTGCTCACCGCGCTCAAGCAGATCTGCAACCACCCCGCGCAGTACCTGGGGGAGCCGGGGCCGGTCGCCGGTCGTTCCGGCAAGATCGCGGCGATCGACGACCTGCTCGACGTCATCCTCGCCGAGGGCGAGTCGGTGCTGCTGTTCAGCCAGTACGTGGCGATGTGCCGGCTGCTGGAGAGGCACCTCGCGGCGCGCGGCGTACCGACGCTGCTCGTACACGGTGGGGTTCCGGTACGGCAGCGGGAGGAGCGGGTGGCGCGGTTCCAGGCCGGCGAGGTGCCGGTGTTCCTGCTGTCGCTCAAGGCGGCCGGCACCGGGCTCAACCTGACCCGCGCCAGCCACGTCGTGCACGTCGACCGCTGGTGGAACCCGGCGGTGGAGGACCAGGCCACCGACCGGGCGTACCGGATCGGGCAGGACCGGGCCGTGCAGGTGCACCGGCTCGTCACCGAGAACACCGTGGAGGACCGGGTCGCGAAGCTCATCGCGGACAAGCGGGCGCTCGCGGACGCGGTCGTCGGCAGCGGCGAGACGTGGCTCGCCGACCTGTCCGACGCGGAGCTGACCGACCTGGTGGCGCTGGCATGACCGGGCCCGGCGGTACGGAGGAGCTGGTGGTGGCGCGGCGTGCGCCGGAGAGCCGGCGCCGCTTCGGGAACACCTGGTGGGGTCGCGCCTGGCTGGGCGCGCTCGAACGGCAGGCGGAGCTGGACCCGAACCGGCTGCCCCGCGGCCGGACGTACGCCAGGTCCGGGGCGGTCGGCGACACGGTCGTACGGCCGGGGGCGGCGACGGCGCGGGTGCGCGGCTCGCGGCCGGAGCCGTACCGGGTGGTGGTGCGGGTGGCGGTGTTCACGGACGCGGAGTGGGACGGGGTGTTCGCCGCGATGGCGGGGCGGCTGGGGCACGCGGCGGCGCTGCTCGACGGGGAGCTGCCGCCCGAGGTCGTGGACGACGTGGCACGCGCCGGCCTGTCGCTGCTGCCAGGGCCGCGCGACATCACGGTCGGGTGCTCGTGCCCGGACCGGGCCGTCCCGTGCAAGCACGCCGCCGCCGTCTGCTACGTGCTGGGCGACGCGATGGACGCCGACCCCTTCGCCGTACTCCTGCTCCGGGGCCGGGGTCGCGACCGCGTGCTGTCCGCCCTGCGTACGTTGCGGGGCAACGGTTCCGGCCCGCCGGCGGCACCGGCCGCGACGGCGACGGTGCCGGCCGCCGAGGCGTACGCGCGGCAGCCGGCGCCGCTGCCGCACCCGCTGCCCCCACCGCCCGCACCGGGCACGCCGGTACCGCTGCCGGAGTCCGACGCCGTCGACGTCGCGGCGCTGACCGCGCTCGCCGCGACCGCGGCCCGGCGCGCCGCGACCCTGCTCACCGACGGGAGTTAAGAGGTCCTGACAGAAAGGACTGTCGGCGCCTGGCGGACTCAGGACGACGCTGCCGACGTTGTCGGCACAGTCGCATACAACACCGGTATGCGACCGCACCTCCGCCTGGGCAGCCCCGCCCTGAGCCGCGCCAGCCATCCGACGCCTTTCTGCCAGGACCTCTAAAAGCCCTGCACGGGTGCGGCGGCGTGGCTGACCTGCACCTGGTGCGTGACGCAGGTGGTACCGGTCAGGTCGTGCAGCAGGAACGACGTGGGCTCGTGCACGTACCCGAAGGGGGCCTCGACCCGGGTGCACAGGTCGATCTGCCGGTACGTGCTGGGCGCGACGGACATGACCGTACCGGCGAGGTTGACGGTGACGGGACGGTGCAGGTGCCCGGCGAGCAGGCGTACCACGTGGGGGTGGCGGGCGAGCACGTCGAGCAGCTCGGCACCGTCGCTGAGCCGGATGCCGTCCATGAACGGGATGCCGACGGCGACCGGCGGGTGGTGCAGGCACACCATCGCCGGCACGTCGGCGCGCCGGGACAGCTCGCCGTCCAGCCACGCCAGCTGGTCCGCGCCGAGGGTGCCGGCCGGGGTGCCGGGCACCCGCGAATCCAGCACCACGAACGTCACCTCCGGGTACTCCACCGTGTAGCGCGCGGAGTCGCCGGTGCCGCCGACGTGCGTACCGCCGAACTCGGCGACCAGGTGGGCGGGGTCGTCGTGGTTGCCGGCGACGAGGTGCACGGGCAGCGGGAAGCGGCCGAGGATCTGGCGGAGCGCCGCGTACTCCTCGGGTCGCCCGGTGTCGACGAGGTCACCGGTGACGACCACGCAGTCCGGCCACGGTTCGAGGGTGAGGACCCGGCCGAGGGCCCGGTACAGGCCGGTCGCCGGGTCCGCGGCGAGCGCGCCGGTGGTGATGTGCGGGTCGGACAGATGGGCGATGAGCACGCTTTTCCTCCCGAGCGACGGTCCCTTCGCGGACAGCATGCCGCACCGGCTAGCGTGATGGCGTGCGTGCGAGCCGCCTCATCTCGTTGCTGCTGCTGATCCAGTCACGACACCGGCTCACCGCCCCGCAGCTCGCGGCCGAGCTGGGCGTCTCCGAACGCACCGTGTACCGGGACGTGCGGGCGCTGTCCGACGCGGGCATCCCGATCTACGCCGAGCAGGGCGGCCGCGGCGGATACTCGCTGGTCGACGGGTACCGGACGCGGTTGACGGGGCTGACGCGGGCGGAGGCGGAGGCGCTGTTCCTGTCCGGGGCGCAGACGCCGGCGGCGGCGCTCGGGCTGTCCGACGCGCTGGCCGCCGCGCAGCTCAAGGTACTGGCCGCGCTGCCCGGCGAGCTGCGGGACGTCTCCGACCGCGTCGGCCGGCGGTACTTCGTGGACGCGCCGCGCTGGTTCCGCCCCACCGAGCCCCCGCGGTACCTGTCGGAGCTGGCCGGCGCGGTGTGGACGGACCGCGTGGTGACCGCGACGTACGACAAGGAGCGGGGTCGGCCGGGCGCGGCGGGCCGCCCGGTGCGCCGCCGGATCGAGCCGTACGGGCTGGTGTTGAAGGACGCCGTCTGGTACCTGGCGGGGCGGGTCGGCGAGTCGGTGCGCACGTACCGGGTGGACCGGTTCGCCGAGGTGGCGGCGACGGAGGAGACGTTCGAGCGGGACGCGGCGTTCGACCTGGGCGAGTTCTGGACGGCGCGGGCGGTCGAGTTCGAGCGGACCCTGCTCGCGGGGACGGCGACGGTGCGGCTGACGGCGGAGGGCACCCGCGCCCTCTGGTACGCGGTGGACCGGGTCGCGGCGGAGGACGCGCTGGCGTCCGCGGGCGAGCCGGACGAGGACGGCTCGGTCGTCGTACGGCTGCCGATCGAGTCGGTCCAGATCGCGCACCGTGACCTGCTGCGACTGGGCACCGACGCCGAGGTACTGGCCCCGCCCGAGCTGCGCGAGCTGGTCGCCGGCACCGCGCGCACGCTGGCGGAACGGTACGGCTGAGTACCACCGTTCGGGGCAGCTTCGACGATGTAGCCTCCGTGATCATGGTTCTCACCGGCATGACGTACAACCTGAAGAACCCGGTGGACGCCGACGCCCGCGCGTGGCCCGCGCGCCGCCCGCTGCTGGCCGAGCTGCTGCGCAGCGCGGCGCCCGACGTCGTCGGCACCCAGGAGGGCCATCACGCTCAGCTCCTCGACATCGCCGCCGACTCCGGCCGGTACGAGATCCTCGGCGCCGGGCGGGACGCCGACGGCGGCGGCGAGTGGTGCGCCGTGCTGTACGACCCGGCGGTGCTGACGCCGGTCGAGCAGCACCACTTCTGGCTGTCCGACACGCCGGACGTACCCGGCTCGGCGTCCTGGGGCAACGAGGTCGTACGGATGGCGACCTGGGCGCGCTTCCGTACCGCCGGGGGCGGGGAGCTGGTCTGGCTCAACACCCACCTGGACCACCGGTCCGCGGCGGCCCGCCGGCGCGGCGCCGCGCTGATCGCCGAGCGGCTCGCCGGCGTCGACGGCCCGCTGGTCGTGTCCGGCGACTTCAACTGCGAACCCGGCAGCGAGCCGTACGCGGTCCTCACCGGCGCCGGGCTGGCCGACGCGTGGGTCGCCGCCGAGGGCCGCCGGTTCCGTACGTCGGGCGCCGGGCGGGTCGCGGCACCCGCCGGGCAGGGCACGTACGGCGGGTGGCGGGCGCCGCGTCCCGATTCCGGCCGGATCGACTGGCTACTCACCCGCGGCCCGATCGTTGTGCACGGTGCCGAGATCTGCGAAGACCATGACGGCGGGCAGTGGCCGTCGGACCATGTACCGGTGCGGGTCGAACTCGGCCTGCCCGCCGCGACCCCAGGGACCTGATGTGGCCGTCACCGCCCGCACCCGCACGCTGGCGTTCCTGCTCGCCGTGTTCGCCGCGGCGGCCGTGCTGGTCGCCCCCGGCACCGCGCACGCCGATCCGGTACGCGCGGACGAGTGGCAGCTCCCGCTGCTGCACGCCGACCAGGCGTGGAAGTACTCGACGGGGTCGGGGGTGGAGGTCGCGGTGCTGGACTCCGGCGTCGACTCCTCGCACCCGGACCTGTCCGGGCAGGTGGAGCCGGGCATCGACCTGGTCGACGGTTCGACCGACGGCCGCAAGGACTTCGTCGGGCACGGTACGTCGGTGGCCGACCTGATCGCCGGGCGGCGCAGCGGCGACGGCGTGGTGGGGCTGGCGTACAAGGCGAAGATCCTGCCGGTACGGGTGCTCGACGCGAACAACCGGTACGGCGACGCCAGCATCGTCGCGTCCGGCGTACGGTGGGCCGTCGACCACGGCGCCCGCGTGATCAACATGTCGCTGGGCGGGGCCGCCGAGTCCGACTCGCTCGCCGCCGCCCTGCGGTACGCGTTCGACCACGACGTGGTCGTCGTCGCCTGCGCCGGCAACGTGGCCGACAACGCCGGCAAGGGCGTCTGGTACCCGGCGCGCGCCTCCGGCGTGGTCGCCGTCTCCGGCCTCAACCCGGACGGGACGTTCTGGTCCGGTTCGGTGGCCGGGCCGCAGGTGGCGGTGTCGGCGCCGGCCGACGGGCTGATCGGCGCCCGCCCCGGCGGGTACTGGCACGTCCAGGGCACCAGCTTCGCCGCGCCGCTGGTCGCCGCGACCGCCGCGCTGATCCGTTCCCGCTGGCCCACCATGTCCGCGGCGAACGTGGTCAACCGGCTCATCGCCACCGCCGTCGACCGGGGCCCGCGCGGCCGCGACCGGGAGTACGGCTACGGCCTGGTGGATCCGGAGGCCGCGCTGTCGGCCACGGTGACCGAGGTCGGCGGCAACCCGCTGGACACCGCCAGCCCGCACTCGTCCTCGGCCGGGCGGGCCGGGTCCGCGCCGACCCGCCGGGTCACCGTCTCCCGCGCGCCGCGCGCGAGCTCCGCCGGCAGCGACACCCGCACCGCCGTACTCGTCGGCTTCGGCGCGGTGATGATGATCCTCATCGCCGCGTTCCTGGCGCTGGCGCTGCGTCGTACCCGGCCGCACTGAGCGGCGGCGTCAGGTACAGGAGCCGGTACCGACACCGGCCGTGGCGGACCGGCCCTTGGCGGCGACCGGGGCCGCCTCGTTCGCGGTGAGCGCGAAGCCGGTCTCCGGGTCGTCCGCGGCCGCCGCGAAGATCACCCCGTAGACGGTGCCGGACGAGGAGACGAGCGGGCCGCCGGAGTTGCCGGACCGTACCTCGGAACGGATCGTGTAGACCTCGCGGACGACGGTGCCGTCGTTGTAGATGTTCGGGCCGCGGATCTCGCGGTGGTCCCGGACCCGCGCCGGCGACGCCGTGTACGGCCCGTCCAACGGGTAGCCCAGCACGATCGAGTTCGCGCCGTCCGCGGCGGGCGTCGACGCGAACGGCAGGACCGGCGCGGACAGGTCCGGCACGTACAGCACGGCCAGGTCGCGCTGCGAGTCGTACGCGACGACGGTGGCGCCGAGCCGCTCGCCTTGCTGCTCCACCACCACCGACCGGGTACCGGCGACCACGTGCGCGTTGGTCAGCACGTGGTGCGGCGCGTACACGAAACCGGAGCCCTCGATGCGGCGCGAGCAGGACGGCGCGTCACCGACGATCTTGAGTACGGACTGGTGCAGGCGCCGCACGGTCGGCGAGTTGGCCAGCTCCGGGTCCGGCGGCGGGACGGACCGCACCTCGGTCGGGGTCAGGCCGCTGAACACGTCGGGGAAGTCGCTGGTGCTGACGCTGTCCCGGAGCCGGTTGTACAGCACCCGGGCGCCGGACGGCATCGCCTCGTCGACCCCGTGCACGATCGCCGACGTCCGTACGCCCTTGGCGAGCCACGGCACCGACGACGACGCCAGCGGTACGGCGATCATCCAGCCGACGACCAGCACCGCGAGTACGGAGACGGCGGCGCCGCCGAGGTCGTCGAGCACCTGCGCGCCGCGGCTCTCGATGGACCGCCGGATCTTCGAGCCGAGCACCGCGGCCAGCGCCTGCAACAGCACCGCCGGTACGAGGACGGCGGCCAGCGACACCACCACCCGCATCGTCGGCGTGTCGAAGTACGTCGCCAGCGACGGCGCGATCTGCAGGCCGACCAGCGCCCCGCCGATGAACCCCACGAACGACAGGGCACCCACCACGAAGCCCTGCCGGTACCCGTTGACCGCGAACCCGATCGCCAGGACCACCAGTACGACGTCGACAAAGCTCCCGTACACCGACATCCCCCAACTCGGCCGCGGTCAGGAGACCTCGATGACTCCGGTCATCCCCTGCTTCACGTGGTACGTGCACACGAAGTCATACCGGCCGGGGGCGGAAATCTCCACCTCAACGCTGGCGGACCGGCCCTTCATGACCATTCCGGTCGTGGCGTGGAACTTGTCGATCTGGAGGTCGTGCGGCGTCTGGCCGGTCGTCTTCAGCGTGATGCGCAGCTTGCCGGTGTGCGCCTTGATCACGTTCGGCGTGAAGCGCATCCGCTCGTCCCCGGTCACCGTGATCGTCTGCACCCCGCCGGCACCGGTCTTCGCCGTACCGGTGGTGTCGGGGCCGTGCGTCGACGCGTCGTGCTGACCGACGAAACCGCAGCCCGCGGACGCGAGCACGGCACCCGCCGCGGCCACCGCCGCCAGCCGCCGGACGGACGGCACCCGACGCCGCCGACCCGGTACCGGGGTCGTCGTGGTCGCCGGAGGTCGGAGCGAGTCAGCACGCATGACCCCAGCCTACGAACCCCCCGACGGCCGTACGCCGCGCCCCGGTCGCGATGTGGCGCGGTGCCGGAGCGGCGCTCAGCGCCACCCCGCGCGGTGCCGCAGCGCCACCACAGCGGTGCTCAGCGCGACCCCGCGCGGTGCGCTCAGCGCCACCCCGCGGTGCCTCAGACGTCCGGCGGCAGCGGCTCGACGCGCGACTCGTCCCACGGCCGAGACCAGCCGGCGAGGTCGAGCAGCTTCGCCACGATGCCGCCGGTGAAGCCCCACACGAGCATGTCGTCCACCCGGAACGCCGGCCCGACGTACCCGCTGCGGTGGCGGACCCGGAACCGGTTGGCCGGGTCGGCGAGCGCCGCGATCGGCAGCCGCGCCACCCGGGCCACCTCGCCCGGGTCGAGCGCCGTCACCGGGTGCGGCTCGCGCCACCAGGCGAGTACCGGAGTGACGTTGAAGCGGGAGACCGACAGGTACAGCTCGGGCAGCACGGCGACCACCTCCGCCGTCTCCGGCCGCAGACCGATCTCCTCCGCCGCCTCGCGCAGCGCCGTACCGGCGGGGCCGTCGTCGCCCGGCTCGGCGCCGCCGCCGGGGAACGCGCACTGGCCGGCGTGGTCGCGCAGGGTCGCCGCGCGTTCGATCATCACCAGGTCGGGCCCGGACTCGCCGGCGCCGAGCAGGACGAGTACGGCGCCGTCCCGGCCGGCGCCGTTCGGCCGCACCGTACGGGGAAAGTCGGTGGCGCGCAGCGGCGTCACCCCGTCGGCGAGGGTGCGGAACCAGTCGGGCAGCTGTGTCGTCACGGCTTCAGCTTCCCCGTCACCATGCGGTCCAGCGAGTCCGCCGTCAGCGCCGTCCCGTTGTACGTCTCGACCAGCCGGCCGCGGCCGTCCACCAGCAGCGTCACCGGCAGCGCGGAGCGGCCGACGCCGGTCAGCAGCGCGCGGTCCGGGTCGAACAGCGTCGGCAGCCGTACCTTCGCGTCCCGGGCGAACGACAGCCCCGCGGTCCGGGTGTCCTTGGTGTCGACGGTGAGGACGACGACGTCGGGGTGGGCCGTGGCGTACCGCTGGATCTCGGGAAGTTCGCGGCGGCACGGCTCGCACCAGGACGCCCACAGGTTGACGACCGTCGGCTTCCCGTACGCCCGGTTCAGCGGGACGGACGCGCCGCCGGTGAAGCAGGGCAGGGTGACCGCCGGCGCGGTGGGCTTCGCGGTCGCCGGCCCGGACGGCGTGGGGCAGCGGGCGAACCAGACGGGCTCGTGGCTGGGCCTCGCCTGCGGGGTCGCCGAGGTGCCGCAGCCGGCGAGCAGGAGCAGAGCCGCGAGCACCACCCAGGTACGTCTCACGGCAGCGGCGCCCCGGCCGCGGCGGCCAGTTCCGCGACGCGCGGGCCCTTGAGCAGCTTCGCGGCGACCGCCTTGTCCGTCGGCCCCGCCCCGTACGACGGGCAGAGGCTGGCGAGGGTGCACGCGCCGCACGCCGGCTTGCGGGAGTGGCAGACCCGCCGGCCGTGGAAGATCACCCGGTGCGACAGCATCGTCCAGTCGCGCTTCTCGAACAGCGCGCCGACCGCGTGCTCGATCTTCACCGGGTCGGTCTCCGAGGTCCACCCCCACCGCTGTACCAACCGGGAGAAGTGGGTGTCCACGGTGATCCCCGGTACGTCGAACGCGTTGCCGAGGATCACGTTCGCCGTCTTGCGCCCCATCCCGGGCAGCGTGACCAGGTCCGCCAGCCGCCCCGGTACCTCGCCGTCGAAGCGCTCGACCAGCGCGGCGCCCAGCTTCAGCAACGAGGTCGTCTTGTTCCGGTAGAAGCCGGTGGGACGGATCATCTCCTCCAGCTCCGTACGGTCGGCGCCGGCGTAGTCCGCCGCCTTCGGGTACCGCGCGAAGAGTGCCGGAGTGACCTCGTTGACCTTCTTGTCCGTGCACTGCGCGGACAGGATGGTCGCGACGGCGAGCTGGAGCGGGTTCTCGTGGTCCAGCTCGCAGTGCGCGTCGGGGTGCGTCTCGGCCAGGATCCGCTGCATCCGCCGGGCCCGCCGCTTGAGCGCCAGCGGGCTCTCCGCCCCGGCCGCCGTCGTCTTCTCACGAGTCACGGACCCGAGCCTACGTCGCCCTCCGGGTACGTCCCGGGCGGATCCTGGGACGGGGGTTCCGTTCCGGTCGGGTACACAAGTAGCGTCGGTCCTCGTGTCCTCACCTGTTGATCCGCGGCCTCCGCGGCGGGAAGTACGTCGGCCGGTCACTCTTGCAGTCGTCGGCGCCGGTGGGCGCGGCACCGGGTACGCGCGGTGGGCGCGGGAGCACCCGGACCGGGCCCGGGTGGTCGCCGTCGCCGAGCCCCGGGACGTCCGCCGGGAACGGTTCGCCGCGGAGCACTCGATCCCGCCGGAGAACGTGTTCGCCGACTGGGAGTCGCTCGCGTCCCGCCCCCGGATCGCCGACGCGGTGCTGGTCTGCACCCAGGACCAGATGCACACCGAGCCGGTACTCGCGCTCACCAAGCTCGGCTACCACGTGATGGTGGAGAAGCCGATGGCGCCGACCGAGGCCGAGTGCCGGCAGATCGTCGCCGCGGCCGAGGCGGCCGGCGTGGTCTTCGCCGTCGGCCACGTCATGCGGTACACGCCGTACACGCGGGCGTTGAAGGAGGTCGTCGACTCGGGCGTACTCGGCGACATCGTCAGCGTGCAGCACCTGGAGCCGGTCGGCTTCTGGCACCAGGCCCACTCGTACGTGCGGGGCAACTGGCGGCGCGAGGACGAGTCCAGCTTCATGCTGATGGCGAAGTCCTGCCACGACATCGACTGGCTGCAGTACGTGCTGGGCGAGCCGCCGACGAAGGTGTCGAGTTTCGGCCGGCTGTCGCACTTCCGCCCGGAGAACAGGCCGGCCGGCGCGGCGGACCGCTGCCTGGACTGTTCCGTCGAGTCCACCTGCCCGTACTCGGCGAAGCGGTTCTACTTCGACCGCCTCGTGCAGGGCAACACCGGTTGGCCGGTCGACGTCCTGGTCGACGAGTACACGGCGGACGCGCTGGGCGAGGCGCTCCGCACCGGACCGTACGGTCGCTGCGTGTACGCGTGCGACAACGACGTGGTCGACCACCAGGTGGTGAACATGGAGTTCGCGTCGGGCGCGACCGGCGTGTTCACGATGACCGCGTTCACCGAGCAGGGCGACCGCCAGACGAAGCTGTTCGGCTCGCACGGCCAGCTCGTCGGCGACGGCGAGACCATCGACGTGTACGACTTCCTCACCGGCACGCACCGTACGGTCGAGCCGGCCACCACGGGGGACATGACCGCGGGCGGCGGGCACGGCGGCGGCGACGCCGGCCTGATGGACGCGTTCGTCGCGGCGGTCGCGGCCGGCGACTCGGCCCGCGTCTCGTCCGGCCCGCGCGACTCGCTGACGAGCCACCTGACGGTGTTCGCCGCGGAGCGGGCGCGCCGGCAGGGCACGGTGGAGCCGGTACCGCCGCCGCTCGACCTGATCACCGGCTGATTCCACAGCACGGTCGCCGCCCGGTGGGGGTACGTCCCACCGGGCGGCTTTCGTCTGCCCGGAAACCGTGTGGCCGCCACCGATGCGGTACTCGGCGGGTCTTGCCCACCACGACACACGATGTTAACTTTTCGTGATCCCAACGGTTTCTCATGTTAGAAGTCTCAAGGGGCCGCTCCGCGAGGGCGGCTTCCCGTCTGCTCGGACACTCACCACGGAGGGCATCGCATGGCAGCGGTTGACGCCCGGGTCGACACCGGACCCCGCGCCGACGGCACCCGGGCCACGCCGGCCCGCCGGGGCCGCCACCGCCGGCACCTCCGCGAGTACCTGCTGTTCCTCGCGTTCATCGTGCCGAACTTCTTCTTCGTCCTCACGTTCGCGTACTGGCCGGTCGTCTACAACGCGTACCTGAGCCTGACGAGCTGGAACATGCTGGCGCCGGTGAAGGACTTCGTCGGCCTCGACAACTACGTGGACCTGTTCACCGACCCCGACTTCCTCGGTACGTTGCGGGTCACGGTGGTGTTCGTGGTCGGCATCGTCGTCGGCAGCATGGTGCTGGGACTGGCGATCGCGGTGCTGCTCAACCAGAAGCTCGTCGGCCGCGGCTTCGTACGGACCATGTCGTTCGCCCCGCACATCCTGTCCGGGGCGGCGATCGGCACGATCTGGCTGTTCATCTTCGACCCGAACTACGGGCTCGTCCGCCCGCTGTTCGCCGCCGTCGGCGCCGACTCGCCGAACTGGATGACCAGTACGACGTGGGCACTGCCCGGCCTGATCATCGTGTACCTCTGGAAGAACATGGGCTTCATCGCCACCGTCTACCTCGCCGGCCTGTCGAACGTCCCGCGCGAGCTGTACGAGGCGGCGGCGCTGGACGGGTCCGGCGCGTGGACGACGTTCCGGAAGATCACGTTCCCGATGCTGTCGCCGGTGACGTTCTTCCTCGTGATCACCACGACGATCGGCACGTTCCAGGCGTTCGACGTGCTGGCGCTGATGACGGCGGGCGGTCCGGGCAGTTCGACGACGACGCTGAGCTGGTTCATCTACCAGCAGGCGTTCAAGGCGTTCGACGCCGGACACGCCGCGGCCGGCGCCATGATCATGTTCGTCGTCCTCATCATCATCACCGCGCTGCAGGCCCGGTTCCTTGAGCGGAAGGTGCACTACCGGTGACGACCTCCACTGTGGACAGTCCACTTCGGACCCGGTCGCCGCGCGGCCGCGCCGGCCGCGTCCTCCGATACGTGCTGCTCGTCGTTCTCGCCTGCGTCGTACTCGGCCCGCTCTACTGGCTGGCCTCCTCGGCCCTCAAGCAGAACGCCGACATCTACACGTACCCGCCGACGTGGATCCCGACGCACCTGCGCTGGTCGAACTTCGTCGACGCGTGGCACGCCGCGCCGTTCGGCCGGTTCTTCCTCAACTCCCTGATCGTCACCTCCATCGGTACGGTCGGCGAGATGCTGTGCGCGACGCTCTGCGCGTACGCGTTCGCGTTCCTGCGGTTCCCGTTCAAGAAGGTGCTGTTCGGGGTGCTGCTCGGCGCGATGATGGTGCCCGGCCACGTGACGCTGCTGCCGAACTACCTGACCATCTCCGACCTCGGCTGGATCAACACGTACCCGGGGCTGATCGTGCCGGGTCTCGGCTCGGTCTTCGCCACTTTCCTGCTGCGGCAACACATGTTGACGCTGCCGGGCGAGATCATGGACGCCGCCAAGGTGGACGGCGCCGGGCACCTGCGCACCATGTTCCGCGTCGTACTCCCGCTGTCGCGGCCGATGCTCGTCACCGCCGGCGTCATCACGATGGTGGGCAAGTGGAACGACTTCATCTGGCCGCTGATCGTCACCAACTCGACCACCATGCGCACCGTCCCCATTGGACTGTTGTTCCTCAAGACCCAGGAGGGCTACAACAACTGGGGCGCGATCATGGCCGCCACCGTACTCGTCGTGGTCCCGGTCCTGGTCGTCTTCTTCTTCGCTCAGCGGCAGATCGTGGCCGGCCTGACCCAGGGCGCCACGAAGGGCTGAGCCAACCGTCCACATCGGACACATCCTCTCGCAACAGCTTGCGGTACAAGGAATGGAGTGCACCATGGTTGCTCGCGCCAACCTGAGCCGGCGCTCGCTGCTCGCCGCCACCGGCGGTGCCGCGCTCGCCCTCACCCCCCTCGCGTGCGGTGGCGGAAACGGCGGCAGCGGATTCGCCCAGGCGTCCGGCGACAAGGTCCCCGACCAGTACGCCAAGCGCACGCACGTCGTCGTGTGGCACGCGTACGCCGACATCCCCGGCAACGCGCTCGCCGCGCTGGCGAAGAAGTTCAACGAGTCGCAGCAGGACGTGTACGTCGAGGTCCAGTTCCAGGGCAGCTACGACGAGACGGCGCAGAAGGTGACCGCCGCCGTCCAGGCGAAGAAGATCCCGGACCTGGTCACCTTCTCCGAGGTGAACTGGCACAACTTCTACCTCAACGACCTGCTCGAACCGCTCGACGCCTACTTCGGCTCCGGCCTCAAGAAGTCCGACTACAACCAGAAGCTGCTCAACGAGGGCGTCCTCAAGGGCAAGCTCTGGTGGCTGCCGCTGGCCCGCTCCACCCCGATCATGTACTTCAACAAGACGCTCTTCCACAAGGCCGGCCTGCCCACCGACCGCGGCCCCAAGGACTGGGACGAGTGGTACGGCTGGACCAGGCAGCTCAAGGGCATCAAGGTCAAGGGCAAGCAGGTGCGCATGGAGGCGTACCAGAAGATCGACGGGGACTGGCAGTTCCAGGGCTCGGTGTGGCAGTGGGGCGGCGCCTACTCCAACGGCCTCGACGTGACGATCGACCAGGCGCCGGCCGTCGCCGCCGGCGAGTGGCAGCGCAAGCTGATCTTCACCGACAAGATGGCGTACATGGCGGACAGCCCCTCCGTCGACTTCCAGAACCAGCTCATCGCCACCCTCGTCACCTCCACCGGCGGCCTGCGCGGCATCACCGAGGCGGCGCAGAAGGGCGGCTGGGAGGTCGGCACCGCGTTCGTACCGGGGAAGGAGAAGCAGGTCGTCCCGACGGGCGGTGGCGGCTTCGGCATCCTGTCGTACGCGCCGAAGGACCGGAAGGAGGCGGCCTGGAAGTTCGTCGAGTTCGTCGGCAAGCCCGAGAACTCCGCGTACTGGACGGTCCAGACCGGGTACCTGCCGGTCATCGAGGCCGCCAAGGAGCAGCCCGACCTGAAGAAGCTCCTCGCCGACAACCCGAACTTCTCCACCGCCGTGAAGCAGCTCGACATCGTCCGCAAGGAGGACGAGGTACGGCTGATGGTGCCCAACGCCAACATCCTCATCTACACCGGCCTGCAGAAGATCTGGACCAACAACCAGCCCGCGCAGCAGGTCTTCACCGACGTGGCCGGGCAGATCAGGAAGGCGACCGACAAGGTGCGGAAGAACATCGAGAAGCATGTCTGAGTTCCCGGTCCGGGTCATCGGACACCGCGGCGTCGCGGGCTCCGAACCGGAGAACACGCTGCGCTCGTTCGTCCGCGCCGAGGAGGTCGGCGCGGACGAGATCGAGCTGGACATCCGGGTGTCCGCCGACGGGCACCTGGTCGTCGTGCACGACGCCACCGTCGACCGCACCACCTCCGGTACGGGCGCCGTCGCCGACCTGCCGCTGTCCGAGCTGCAGGCCCTGGACGCCGGACTCGGCGAGCGGATCCCCACGTACGAGGAGGTCCTGGCGGCGGTGGCGCTGCCGATCCAGACCGAGATCAAGGTGCTGTCCGCCGTCCGCCCCTTCGCCGAGCTGGTACGCCGGACCGGGGTGGCGGACCGCCTCACGGCGACGTCGCACGACGCCGAGATCGTCGCCGCCGTACGCGAGGCGCTGCCGGAGGTACCGCGGGCGCTGATCCTGCCGAAGTCGCCGGCGGACGCGGTCGACCAGGCCCGCGCGGTCGACGCGGAGTGGCTGGCGCTCGGCCTCGCCGACCTCACCGAGTCCCTGGTGGCGAAGGTGCACGACGCGGGCATCCGCATCGACGCCTGGCCGGTCGGCGACCCGGAACGGCTCGCCCGCGCCACCGCGCTCGGCGTCGCCTCGGTGACCACCGACCACGCCGACCGGATCCGCTCCTGGTGACGTCCCGGTCAGCGTGGGCGTACCAGCCAGGCCCTGGTCCCGTCGCGTACGGCGGCGTGCACGGCCCGGGCCAGGCGGGCACCCCACACCGACCGGGGCCCGGCGTACGGCTCGTCCCGGCCTTCGGTCGGGCAGTGCACCACGATCGCGTCGCTCGCCGTACCGGTGGCGCGGACGCCCAGCTCGACGAGCGCCTGCGTCTTCGCCTCCGTCGCGGTGAGCACCGCGTTCACCAGCGCCCCCGGCCCCAGCGGTACGGGGACCGCGACGACGACGTTGATGGTGCCCGGCGCGTACCGGAGCCCGGCGGGGTCGGGCGGGACGTGGGCCGGGAGTTCGCGGCGGAAGTCGCCGTCCGGCGCGGCCGCCCACGCCGGGCTGCTGATGCCGACGGTGGCGGTGGCGTGCACGCCGCCGTCCGCCGCGCCGTGGTGCCGGGTCACGTCGACGGCGGTCAGCAGGCCCGCCCCGGTACCGGCCAGGCCGAGTCCCGCGGCGATCTCGGCCGCGTGCCGGTCCGGGTCGCCCCGGGTGTACGCCAGCGGCACCGTGGCGTTCAGGATCCAGTGATGCTCGCCGATCCCTCCCCCGAGTACGGCGGAGGAGATCGTGCGGCGGGGCGCCGGCAGGCGCCACACCAGTACCGGGAGGGGGTGGCCGTCGTCGGTCCGCTCGGTCAGCGTCGGGTCCATGCGGACATGATGGGTCGGCCCCCTGTGCCGCGTGAACTGGTGGTACGGCAAGATCGGTGGTAGACCGGGTGCTCGGGGCACAACCCCGTGGCCGGTTTGACCATGAAGCTGACGGCTTATCGACGTTGTGCGTACCTGTGCAGCGTTGGTACGCCTAGACTCAACCGCGCAGCGCCGGCTGCGGGGTGGAGGTGCGCGATGGAAGATGTACTGGCACGGGCTGGCCTTTTCCAGGGCGTGGACCCGGAGGCCGCCGAGGCGCTCGCCAAGGACCTCGAAATCCTTGAGGTACGCAAGGGCGACATCGTCTTCACGGAAGGCGAGCCGGGCGACAGCCTCTACATCGTGCTGTCCGGCAAGGTGAAGCTGGGCCGGCGCGCCGCCGACGGCCGGCAGAACCTCATCGCCATCATGGGCCCGAGCGACATGGTCGGCGAGCTGTCGCTGTTCGACCCCGGCCCGCGTACGGCGACCGGCACCGCGGTGACCGACCTGCGCCTGGCCCGGCTCCGTAAGGCGGCGCTCCGGCCGTGGCTCACCAACCGCCCGGAGATCGCCGAGCAGTTACTGCGCGTCCTGGCCCGCCGGCTCCGGCGTACCAACGACTCGCTCGCCGACCTGATCTTCACCGACGTGCCCGGCCGGGTCGCGAAGAACCTGCTCCAGATGGCCGGCCGGTTCGGTACCCGGGACGGCGGCGTCCTGCGGGTCACCCACGACCTGACCCAGGAGGAACTGGCGCAGCTCGTCGGCGCGTCCCGCGAGACCGTGAACAAGGCGCTCGCCGACTTCGCGTCCCGCGGCTGGCTCCGCCTCGACGGCAAGAGCGTCATCATCCTCGACCCCGAGCGGCTCGCCCGCCGCGCCCGCTGACGCCAGCGACAGACGTACCACGACGGCCCGGGACACGTTCCCGGGCCGTCGTGCTGCGTACCGGACCGCGGTGGGCCGGACCGCGGTGGTCCTGGGGCGTGCGGTGCCAGGCGGTCGCGGGGTATGCCGGTCCGGGCCGTAGCGGTCCCGGGGCATGCGGTCCCGGGGCATGCGGTCCCGGGGTATGCGGTGCCAGGTGGACGCGGGGCATGGTGGTGCGGGCTGGCCGGGGGCCGTGGAAGCGTGGCGGGATCGGTGCTCTGGCAACGGGTCCGGTCGCCGTGGCGGGTCAGGACGTGACGGGCTCGGAGACCGGCAGGGTGTTGAGCAGGTCGCGGAAGTCCGCGGCGGCCGGCCGGTCGGCCGGATCGGTGGCGAGCGCCCGGCGCAGCACCCCCAACAGCTCCGGCGGTACGCCCGGCAGCGCCGGCACGGGCTGCCGGTACAGCTCGACGAGGGTGGCGGTGGTCGGTACGCCCGGGTCGGGCAGCCGCGGCGGGTGGCCGGCGAGCAGCGCGTACATGGTGGCGGCGAGGGAGTAGACGTCGCCGGAGGGCAGCGCCTGGGCCAGTTCGACCGACTCGGGCGGCGCGTACGCCGGGGTGAGCGGGTCGAGGCCCTCCCGGCCGTCCCGCTGGTCGAGCAGGACGGCGAGGCCGAAGTCGGCGAGCACCGGTGACCCGAACCGGGTGCGGAGGATGTTGCCCGGCTTGACGTCCCGGTGCAGCACGCCGGCGGAGTGCGCGGCGGCGAGCGCGTCGGCGATGCGGGTGCCGATCACCCGCACCTCGGCCGGCGACGTCCGCCCGGTCCGGTCCGTGTACGACCCGGTGCACAGCTCCATCACCAGGTACGGATGGCCGTCGGTGCTGACGCCCGCGTCGAACAGGTCGATCACGTGTGGGTGGCCGGAGACCCGGCCGGTGGCACGCGCCTCGTACCGGAAGCGGCGGCGGTCCAGCTCGGTGTCCAGGGTGCGGTTGTCGATCTTGACGGCGACGGCGCGGCCGACGGTCGGCTGGTCCGCGCGGTACACGGTGGAGCAGCTGCCGTGCGCGATGGGGACCAGGCCGGTCAGGTTCGGACCCAGGTCGGGCGGTTTCGGTACGGGGTTCGTCGAACTCACCGATTCCTCCCGTACCGTCTGGGTCGACATGCGCGGTCCGAGCGTACGCCGCGGGTCCGACGTTCCGATGTCACGAATCCGTCAGCCCGGACGGGGCGTACGACGACCGCCTGGTGCGCCCGGCCGTCCTGGTCACGGGGCGTCGAGCTCGCTGTCGGCGCCGACGGCCGCGGTACACGGGTCGATCCCGCTGAGCGCCTCCACCTCGGCGGCGAGGGCGTCGACACCGGGCCGGTCCGCGGTCTGCTCCGTCGCGTACGCCGCGTCCACGGCCTTGCGCGCGGCCGCCCGTGCCGCGTCCCCGTCCCCGGCCGCCAGCAACGCCTTCGCCAGCGCCCAGTACGCCAGCACGGTGCTGCGGACGTCCTCCGCCGGCGCCTCCACCGCTGCGGCCGCCCGCGCCACCGCGTCGTCCGTACGCCCGGCGCAGAGCAGCGCCAGCGCGTGCACGGCCCCGGCCTGCCGGCGGGACAGCAGCAGCGCCGGCCGTTCCGGGTCTTTGTCGACCTCGTCCAGCAGCGCCAGCGCACCCGGCAGGTCGCCCTGCGCCCGCCGCGCCTCCGCGAGCAGTACGGTCGGGCCGACCCGCGCCGCATCGAGCACGTCGTACGGCTCGACCAGGTCGAGGGTGGCGCGGGCGTCGCGCTCGGCGGCCACCGCGTCCGACCGGTCCAGCTGGCAGAACCCGCGCACCGTGCGCGCCATGCCCAGCAGCAGCGGGTGACTCGTCTTCTCCCCGTACCGCTCGGCCTCGGTGAGCAGGTCGACCGCCCGGTCGGTACGGCCGAACCCGCGCGCGACCATCGCCCGCGCCACCAGCGCCAGCCCGCGGCCCCAGTCCTCGCCCATCACCTCGAAGTCCCGGTACGCCCGGTCGGCCGCGCGTTCCGCCTCGGCCAGCCGGCCCAGCTCGGCGGCGGCGAACGCGGCGACGCTGCGCAACGTACCGACGGCCCAGGTGTCGCCGACCCGCTCGCCGAACGGCAGGAACGCCCGCGCCAGCCCGTCCGCCTCGGCGAGCCGCCCCGCCAGCAGCCGGCCGAACGCCGTCGTCCCGCGCACCCACGTACGCCCGGTGTCGTCGTCCAGCTCCGCGAACAGCTTCGCCGCCCGGCCCAGCGCCGCGTCCGCCCCGGCGAAGTCGCCGCGGCTGGTCGTCACCCAGGCCAGGTGCTGCAACGCCCACGCCTGGTTGCGCTTGTCGTCCGCCTGCACCGACACCCGGTACGCCTGCGCGATCTCCTCCTCGGCCTCCACGAACCGGCCCGACAGGTAGTCGCTCATGCCGAGCTTGCACAGCGTCGCGGCGCGCTGCTGCGGCAGGTCCGCGCTCTCCGCCGCCTGGAGCGCCCCCCGCCACGAGGCCCGCGCCTGCTCCCGGTTCCCGAGCGTCCGGTACGCGTCGCCGGCGAGCAGCAGCCCGTCGATCCGTACCGGGTCGCTGATCGCGCCCGCGGCGACCTCCTCGGCCTCCGCCCGCGCCTCGCCGGCCCGACCCAGCTGGAGCAGCGCCCTCGCCCGTACCAGCCGGTCCGCCGCCGGCAGGCTGCCCCCACCGGTACCGCCGGCGACGCGGGCGGCGCGCCCGGCGAGCTCGACCGTACGGCTGGGTTCGCCGTCGGCGAGGGCGCGCGCGGCCATCCGCGACAGCGCCGCGGCACCCAGCGGGGCGACCGACCGCGCGTCCGCGTCGTCGCGCAGGTTCACCTCGTCGGCCAGCAGCACCGCCTTCTCGGCGTGCTCGGCCACGAACGCGTCGTCCCCGCCGACCTCGCCGTCGAGCGGCCCGTACGTCGACTCGGAGTGCACCCGGCGCGACGCCCAGCGGGCCAGCCGGGCATGCCGGTCGGCCAGGTCCGCCTTCCCGATCCCCGCGTACGCCGCCTCGCGCATCAGCGGCGTCGCGAACGTGTACTCCTCCCGGCCGGCGCGGCGCAGCATGTTGCGCGCGACCAGGTCGTCCAGCGCCTTGTCCAGGTCCGTCTCGGTCAGCGACGGCGACAGCGACGCCAGCGCCGACGTGGGCACCGTGTCACCCACCACCGCCGCGTCCCGCAGTACGGAGCGGCCGGTGGCGGTCAGCGCGTCGATGCGGGCCGCGAGTACGGCGGCGAGGTCGCGGGACAGCAGCTGCGCGCCGAGCGAACCGTCCGCCAGCGACCAGCGCACCCGGTCCCCGTCGCCGGGCTCGCTCTCCTCCACCAGCCGGCCGCGCTCCATCAGCAGCGTCACCAGCTCGGCCAGGTAGAACGGGTTGCCCTGGGCGGTGGCCAGCAGCCGGCTCTCGTCGCCCGCCCCCAACCGCCCACCACTCAGGTACGCCCGCAGCAGCCGGCCCGCGTCCTCCCCGCGCAGCGCGGGCAGCGGGGCCAGCTCCGCGTCCGGGATCCGGGACAGCAGCCCCGCCGTACGGGTCAGCTCGGGGCGGCCCATCAGCAGCACGAGCACCGGACCGGTCAGTCGGGAGATCATCGCGCCGAGCGCCTGGAGCGTCTCGCCGGTCGCGTCGTGTACGTCGTCGACGATGACCACCAGCGGCGACTCGGTGGCCAGCAGGTTGAGCAGGTCGGCGACCGCGGCCGGGACCGCCTCGCCGGTGTCGCCGCCGGTACCGGCGGGTCGCTCCAGCCGGCCGGGCAGCTCGCCGTGCCCGAGCAGCGCCAGCAGCAGCTCGACCGGCAGCCGCGGCGCGTCGCCGGTCTGCTTGGCCGCCAACCGGTTCAGCCGGGCCTGCGCGGTGGACCGGCCGCCACCGCGGTGGTTGCCGTCCTCGCGCGACAACCCGGCCGCCTGCCGTACGAGGTCGGCGAGCGGCGCCAGCCGCCGGCGCTCCCCGTACGCCTCGCAGCGGACGGACAGTACGCGGGCGCCGTGCTCCGCGGCGCGACGGCCGGCCTCCGCGGCGAACCGCGACTTGCCGACACCCGCCTCCGCCGTCATCACCAGGACGCGGGGCTGGCCGCGGTCGATGACCTCGTTCAGCCGACCGTCGAAGCGGCCCGCCTCCGGCTCGCGGCCGATGAACGGCGCCTCGTCGCCGAGGCCGGACCGGGTGCCCGGCGCGTCCCGCAGCCCGAGCAGCTCGTACGTCTCGACCGGCTCGCGCTTTCCCTTGAGCCGCAACGGGGGCAGCCGCCGCCACGCCGCCCGCTGCCGGGTCGCGTGGTACGTCGTGGAGCCCGCGTACACGGTGCCGACCTGCGCGGCGTCGGCCAGCCGGGCGGCCGTGTTCACCGCGTCCCCGATCACCGTGTACTCCAGGTTCGCCTGGACGCCGGCGACGACGGTGCCGGTGTTCAACCCGACCCGCAGCCCCAGCGGTACGCCACCGCCCTGCTCGGCGTCCAGCACCCGGCGTACCGCGCGCTGCATGGCGAGGGCGGCGCGGACGGCGCGGTCGGGGTCGTCCTCGTGCGCGACGGGCGCGCCGAACACGGCCATGATCCCGTCGCCGGTCAGCTTGTCCACGTGCCCGCCGAACGTGGTGACCGCGCCCGCGAACGCGGCCAGCACCCGGTCGGTCACCGAACTGACCCGCTCCGGGTCCAGGTCCTCGGACCAGGCCGTGAAGTCGGACAGATCGCCGAACAGTACGGTCACGACGCGCCGCTCGGTCAGCGGCGCGGTCGCCACGGTCGGCAGCCGGCTGCCGCAGTGATGGCAGTAGCGGGCGCCGGGTACGGCGACGGTTCCACACACCGGGCAGGTCACGTGCGGTCCAACGGCTCGGGGGGCCGAATGTGTTCCCGGTCACCCAGGTACGCCAGCTGTGCGCGCACCGTCAGCTCGGCCGCCGGCCGTACGCCGGGGTCGACGTCCGGGTAGACCGCGTCGACCACGCCGTCCACCCCGGACGCGCCGGCCGCCAGCGCGGCACGTACCTGGTCGAGGCGGGCGGTGCGGTGCGCGAGGTAGAAGTCGGCCGCGGCGGCGCAGTCGGCGAGCGCCGGCCCGTGCCCCGGCAGCGCCGGTACGCCGGCCAGCGCGCCCAACCGGGCCAAACTCGCCAGGTACGCACCGAGGTCGCCGTCCGGCCACATGACCACCGTGGTGCCGGCACCCAGCACGGTGTCGCCGGTCAGGACGCCCACCGGCGCATCGGCGCCGACCACGAAGCACAGCGAGTCGCGGGTGTGGCCGGGCGTGGCCAGCACCCCGATCCGCAGCCCGGCCGCCTCGACCACCGCGCCGTCCACCGGCGACTCGTCGGCCAGCGCCGGATCGGCCGCCACCACCCGCGCCCCGGTACGGTCCCGGAACCGCGCCAGCCCCTCGACGTGGTCCGGGTGCCCGTGCGTGACGAGTACGAGGGAGGGGTGCTCGGCGGCGAGCGCGGCCAGGTGCTCCTCGTCGGCCGGGCCCGGATCGACCACGACGCAGTCCGCGGCGCCCGGCGCGCGCAGTACCCACGAGTTGGTCCCGGTGAGGGTCATCGGGCCCGGGTTCGGGGCCAGCACCCGGGTGGCCCAGTCCGGCAGATCGGACAGGACGGCGCTGGCCGGGTCGGTCAGGCGGGCCCCCACCCGGGGGCCGACCGTACGATCCTCCGTGCCCACGGCAGTGATCGTACGGCGCGAGACGCCGATCACCCACAGCCCGTCCGACATCCGACCACCAGGCGGGGGTACCGGTCGCCGGACGGTGCGGTGGTTCGTCCGGTCATTCCGGACGGGCCCGGCGATCCCACCCTGCGCCGGGCGCGCGCTGTGCATCCGCTCCGGGTTTCCCGACCGCCGGAACGGTTCAGCCCGCGACGCGGACGATCAGCTCGACCTCGACCGGCGTGCCCTTCGGCAGCTCCGCCACGCCGACCGCGCTGCGGGCGTGCCGGCCGGCGTCGCCGAACACGGCGCCCAGCAGCTCGCTCGCCCCGTTGATCACCGCCGGCTGGTCCGTGTACCCGGGCGCCGAGGCGACGAACCCGGTCACCTTCACGACCTGACGTACGGAGTCGAGGTCGACGACGGAGGCGACGGCGGCGAGGCCGTTGAGCGCGCAGAGCCGCGCCAGCTCGGCCGCCCGCTCGGTACTCACCTCGGCGCCCACCTTGCCCGTGGCGGGCAGCACGCCGTCGACGAATGGCAGCTGACCGGACACGTACACGTGGTCGCCGTCGACGAGGGCCGGCACGTACGCCGCGACCGGCGCGGCCACCTCGGGCAGCGTCAGGCCCAGCTCGGCCAGCCGGTCCGCCACCGCCATCAGGACTGCTCCACCGGACGCTTGAGGTACGCGACGAGGCTCTCCGGGTTGGGGCCCGGGATCACCGCGACCAGCTCCCACCCGTCCGAGCCCCAGTTGTCCAGGATCTGCTTGGTGGCGTGCACGAGCAGCGGCACCGTCTGGTATTCCCATTTCTGCATGGCGCCAGCTTAGAGGTCCTACCAGAAGGGCGTCGGATGGCTGGTGAGGCTCAGGGCGGGGCTGCCAAGGCGGAGGTGCAGTCGCATACCGGTGTTGTACGTGAGCGACTGTGCCGGCAACGTCGGCAGCGTCGTCCTGAGTCCGCCAGGCGCCGACAGTCCTTTCTGTCAGGACCTCTCAGGACGTGCCCGGCGGCCCCTCCGGCCGACCGCGCCACCCCGCCCGGCGTCGGGGCCGGACCGCGTCGCGCCGAGCGCTTAGGGTGTTGACCATGGCCACCGACGTACCGCCCGCCCCCCAGTTCGGGTACGGCACGCCGCACCCGCCGGCACCCCCGCGTACCCGGGGCGGCACGGTGACGGTGGTGGTGCTGATCGGCGTCATCCTGCTGTGCCTCGGCCTCGGTACGACGGGATACCTCCTGGTCGGGCGGGTGCCCGCGGGCGGGGCGAGCCCGGCGGCGGCGGCGAGCGGGCTGCTGGACGCCGTCTTCCACGAGCAGAACGTCGACACCGCCAACCGGTACGTGTGCGCCCAGCAGCGCGACGCGAACTCGGTCAAGCAGCTCATCACCGAGGCCGCCCGGTACCAGGGCAAGGGCAGTGGCGTGACGTGGACGGCGCCAAAGCAGACCAGCCACGACGACGACAAGGCCCAGGTCACGTCGACGCTCACGCTCAAGCGCACGGTGGACGGCCAGTCGCAGAGCGCGCACCAGACGTGGACGTTCCAGACCGTGGACGAGCACGGCTGGCGGGTCTGCTCCATCCGTACGCGCAGCTGAGGGCGCGCGGCGGGCGGCAGGTGGCCGTACCCGCAGGCGACCCACGGGTACGCTCGGCAGCGTGCCGCGATCACCCCAGCCTCCCGGGCAGTCCGGTGCCCCGGGCTGGCCGCGGGCCCGGCTGCACGTCGTGACCGGCAAGGGCGGCACCGGCAAGACCACCGTCGCCGGCGCGTTGGCGCTGGCGCTGGCCGCCGACGGCCGCCGCACCCTCGTCGTCGAGGTCGAGGGCCGGCAGGGCCTGGCGCAGCTGTTCGACACCCCGCCCCTGCCGTACCAGGAGCGGCGGATCGCGGTGGCGCCCGGCGGCGGCGAGGTGCGCGCGCTGGCGGTGGACGTCGAGGAGGCGCTGCTCGACTACCTCGACATGTTCTACCGGCTGGGCGGCGCGGGCCGGGCGCTCCAGCGGCTCGGCGCGGTCGACTTCGCCACCACGATCGCTCCCGGCCTGCGGGACGTACTGCTGACCGGCAAGGTCAAGGAGGCCGTCACCCGCACCACGCGGACCGGCGACCGCACCCGGGCGTACGACGCGGTCGTGCTGGACGCGCCGCCCACCGGCCGCATCGCCCGGTTCCTGAACGTCACGGCCGAGACGGCGAAGCTGGCCAAGGTCGGCCCGATCAAGACGCAGAGCGAGGGTGTCTCGGCGATCCTGCGGTCGCCGATGACCGCGGTGCACGTGGTCACGCTGCTGGAGGAGATGCCGGTACAGGAGACGGCGGACGCCGCGGCCGAGCTGGCCGGGCTGGGCCTGCCGGTCGGCGCGGTGATCGTCAACGGCACCCGCCCGCCGCTGCTGTCCGGCAGGGTCACGCAGGCGGAGATCCGCCGCGGGCTGGTCGCCGCCGGCCTCCCCGCCGACCGTACGACGGTGGCCGGGCTGGCCGCGGAGGCCGGTGCGTACCGGACGCGGCTGGCGCTGGAGTCCCGGCTCCGCGACGAGCTGACCGGCCTCGGCCACCTGATGCTCGAACTCCCGCTGCTGCCCGACGGCATCGACCTCTCCGGCCTGTACTCGCTGGCCGCGTCCCTCACGAAGCAGGGGGTCGTCGCACCGTGAGTACGGAGGAGAAGACCGAGGGCGCGGTGTCGAGCCGCCCGGTCGGGCCGCCGACGCTGGACGTCGACGCGATCGTGAACGACCCGTCCATCCGGATCGTGGTGTGCTGCGGCGCGGGCGGCGTGGGCAAGACGACCACGGCGGCGGCGCTGGCGTTGCGCGCGGCGGAGGCCGGCCGGCGCACCGTCGTACTGACGATCGACCCGGCGCGCCGGCTGGCGCAGTCCATGGGCCTGACCGAGCTGGACAACGCACCACGTCCGGTACCGGACGTGGACACGTCGGCCGGCGGCGAGCTGTACGCGATGATGCTGGACATGAAGCGCACCTTCGACGAGGTGGTGCTCGCGCACACCGACCCGGCGAAGGCGGCGGAGATCTTCGCGAACCCCTTCTACCAGGCCATGTCGTCCACGTTCGCGGGGACGCAGGAGTACATGGCGATGGAGAAGTTGAGCCAGCTACGCGCGACGGACCGGTGGGACCTGATCGTGGTGGACACCCCACCGTCCCGGTCCGCGCTCGACTTCCTGGACGCGCCGCAGCACCTGGCGAAGTTCCTGGACGGCCGGATGCTGCGGCTGCTGCTCGTCCCGGCGCGTACCGGTGGGCGCAGCGTGCTGCGGCTGATGACCGCGTCGTTCTCGCTGGTGGGGCGGGCGTTCACGAAGGTGCTCGGCACGGAGCTGATCTCCGACGTGTCGACGTTCGTGTCGTCGCTGGACTCGACGTTCGGCGGGTTCCGGCAGCGGGCCGAGCGCACGTACCGGGTACTGCAGGCCCGGGAGACCGCTTTCCTCCTGGTGGCCGCGCCCGAACCGGACGCCATCCGGGAGGCCACGTACTTCGCGGAGCGGCTCGCCGCCGACCACATGCCGCTGCACGGCCTCGTCCTGAACCGGGTGCACGAGGTCGCCGCACCCGCGCTGTCGGTCGAGCGCAGCCTCGGCGCGGCCGAGTCACTCGACGACGACGCCGCGACCACCGCGGCCGTCCTGCGCATCCACGCCGCGCTCCGCCGCCGGGTCGAACGCGAGCGCCAGGTCGCCGACCGCTTCGCGCACGCCCACCCGTCCGTACCGCTGTCGGCGGTGCCGGCGCTGGCCGAGGACGTCCACGACCTCACCGGGCTGCGCGCCGTCGGCGCCGCCCTCGCCGACGCGCACTGACCCGCTTTCCCTTACGTACCAAGGGATCGGTGGTGGGCAGGGAAACGCCCGGCCGGGTCGCCGGCCGGGCGTCGTGTACGTCGTGTCGGCCGCCGGGTGGCAGCTCCACGGTCCGTGACGATTCCCCCCGTACGGACCGGTGTGGTTCGCGTCCGACACGATCTCCGGTGTGTCCCCCGCCGTACCGTCCGGTGTCGGGCCCCCTGCCCGGCAGCGTCCGGTGCGGCTCGTCAGCCGGCCAGTGCTGCGGTGACCGGCGTCCGCTGGTTCTTCAACGCCGCTTCGAATACCGATCGCCAGCTTCGTACCTGCGGGTGTCGGCGCAGCAGTGCCCGCCGCTCCCGCTCGGTCATGCCGCCCCACACGCCGAACTCGATCCGGTTGTCGAGTGCGTCCGCGAGGCACTCGAACCGGACCGGGCACGACCGGCAGATCCGCTTGGCAATGTTCTGTTCCGCCCCCTGTACGAACAGTGCGTCCGGGTCCCCATCCCGACACGCGGCACTAGTTGCCCATTCGGCGTTCAGCCCCATAACCCAAGACCCCCCTCTTGGTCCCCCTGACGTGACCCTGACGGGCCCGCTGGTGTGGGTTGGAGCTGCCCCCGTGCGCAGACTAAGTAGTCCACGGCCCCAACCACAACAGCACGTACGGACTTCGTCGCTCTCAAGCGTGAGAGATCGCGATGCCCGCCGCCGCAGTCATGATCCTCCGTAGTGGAGCCATTACGCAACGTCGTCAGGCGAAATAGTTCCACCGATCGGGGGTTCACCCGCCCGTGAGATGTGCAACGCTTCGCCGAGCCGCCGCAACCTGGCCGCAAGCCGTCGCGTCTTCTGGTACGGGCACCCGCGGAGCCGGGTGCGTCCTGCCCACGGCCCGACCCCCCGGTGAGGGCCTGCCCCGCGGCACCGAGCCGCGGGAGCGCGCAACCTCGTCACGTACCCTGGGACGGTGAAATCCATGCGCGAACGTTCCCTCCTGTCCAGTGCCGCGTCATTGCTGATCTGCGGCCTGCTGGCGGGCGTTGTCGTCGCCGCTGCCGCATTTCCCGCCGTCGCCTTCACCGGGCTGACCGCCAAGGCCGGGTCCGACTCGTTCGAGAACCTGCCGGCCGACCTGAAGATCCCGCCGTCCAACCAGATCTCGTATCTGTACGCGAAGGACGGCAAGACGCTCATCGCGCAGCTGTACGACGAGAACCGCAAGGACATCCCGATCGCGGACGTCGCGCCGATCATGCAGAACGCGATGGTCGCCGCCGAGGACACCCGCTTCTACCAGCACCACGGCGTGGACCTGAAGGGCGTACTGCGCGCGCTCGTCGCCAACGGGCAGAGCGGCCAGGTCTCCCAGGGCTCCTCGACCCTGACCATGCAGTACGTGCGGAACGTGCTCAAGAACAACCCGAACGCGACGCAGCAGGAGCGTAACGAGGCGCTCGCCGACACCCCGGCCCGCAAGCTCAAGGAGATGCGGTACGCGGTGGCCCTGGAGAAGAAGCTCAGCAAGAAGCAGATCCTGGAGCGCTACCTCAACATCTCCTTCTTCGGCCACCACGCGTACGGGATCTACGCGGCCAGCGAGACGTACTTCTCGAAGCCGCCGAGCAAGCTGACGCCGGGCGAGGCCGCGATGATCGCCGGCATGGTGCAGACCCCGTCGAACGACCCGACGGTCAACCCGAAGTACGCCACGTCCCGGCGCAACTACGTGCTCGGCGCCATGGCCAAGCTGCACTACATCAGCCCCGAAGAGGCGAAGAAGGAGCAGGCGAAGCCGATCACGCTGCACGTCAGCGAGGCGCCCGAGGGCTGCTCCAGCGTTCCGGACAACCACAAGGACTGGGGCTTCTTCTGCGACTACGTGCAGCAGTGGTGGTCGCAGCAGAAGGCGTTCGGGACGAACGCGAGTGACCGGGTCAAGAACCTCAAGCAGGGCGGCTACAAGATCGTCACGTCGCTGGACCCGAAGGTCCAGAAGACCGCGATGACCGAGTCCACCAACGTGTACTCGAAGGACAACCCGCTCACGCTGCCGATCGCCGCGGTCGAGCCCGGCTCGGGGCACGTGCTGGCGCTCGCGGTCAACCGCAACTACAGCTACGACAAGAACCCGTCCGGCCAGAACAACTACCCGAACACGGTCAACCCGCTGATCACGGGCTCGGGCGACTCGGTGCACGACATCGGGTACCAGACCGGTTCGACGTACAAGATGTTCACGATGCTGGCGGCGCTGTCCGCCGGTAAGCCGCTGGACACCGGGTTCAACGCGCCGGTGCGCTACACGACGCACTACCCGGTGGGCCAGGGCCCGGCCGGCTGCCCGAACGGCCAGGGCGGTTACTACTACTGCGTCACGAACGACAACAACAGCAGCTACATGGTCGGCTACCGGAACATGTGGACCGGCTTCGCGCACTCCGTCAACACGTACTTCGTGTGGCTGGAGGAGCAGGTCGGGCCGCAGAAGGCGGTGGCGATGGCGAGGAAGCTGGGCATCACGTTCAAGGGCGACCCCAAGCAGGGGTACGACAGCCCGAGCGGCAACGCCAGCGACGCGTACCTGGCGAACAACGCCGACCAGTGGGGCGCGTTCACCCTGGGTGTCGCCGGCACGTTCCCGCTGGAGCTGGCGAACGCGTACGCGACGCTCGGCGCGGACGGCAAGTACTGCAAGCCGCTGCCCGTACTGAAGATCGTCGACAACCAGGGCCGCAGCGTGCCGGCCGCGAAGCCGGACTGCCACCAGGCCATCGACCCGGACATCGCCCGGGCCGCCACCGACGGCGCCCGCTGCACCGTCAACGACACCCCGTACTACGGCAGCTGCAACGCGGTCGGCGGCAGCAACGGTACGGCGTCCGGCCTGGCCGGGATGCTCGGCGACCACCAGCTCGCCGGCAAGACCGGTAGCTCGGAGAACAACGCGACCGAGACGTTCGCCGGCTTCACCACACAGGTCGCGGCCGCAGGGGTCGCGGTCGACCCGGCCAACCCGCACAACTACGTCGGCGGCGGCGTCTCCGCCTCGGTCGACCTCGCCGTCGGACGGACCATGAAGGCGGCGCTCGCGGGCAAGAAGCCGATCGACTTCAAGAAGGAAAGCGAGAAGATCGCCTACGGCGACAAGGGATACCTGCGGCAGCCGCCGGCGCAGAAGAAGCCCGACAAGAAGAAGGACGGCGGGCACCACGGCGGCGGCAACAACGGTGGCGGGACCAACGGCGGCGGCGGTGACAACGGCGGCGGCATCCCGTGGCTGCCGGGCGGCGGCACCGGCACCGGCCCCCGCCGCAACTGACCCGGTACGTACGACGAAGGCCCGGTGATCCGCCGGGCCTTCGTCGTGTCCGGGTGCCGGTCAGCCGGCGAGCTGGCGCTTGACCTCGGCCGCGACCCGCTTGCCGTCGGCCCGGCCGGCCACCTTCGGCTGGACCTGCTTCATCACCTGGCCCATCTGCCGCGGCTCGGTGAACCCGCCCTCGGCCAGCACGCCGCGGACCAGCTCGGCCAGTTCGTCGTCGGACAGCTCCGCCGGCAGGTACCGCGCGAGTACGCCGGCCTCGGCCCGCTCCTTCGCCGCCGACTCGGTACGCCCGGCCGCGTCGAACGCCTCCGCCGCCTCCCGCCGCTTCTTCGCCTCCTTGATCAGCACGGCCACGACCTCGTCGTCGGACAGCTCGCGAGGCGCGTCACCGGAGACCTCCGCGTTACGTACCGCGGTCATGGTCATCCGGAGGGTGTCGCGGGTCAGCTCATCGCGAGCCTTCATCGCCTCGGTCATGTCGGCGCGCAGCCGTTCGCTGAGAGAACTCATGCCGACAATGATCGCCCCGTACCGGCGCGGGCGCCTCGGAGATTGCGCGGTGGCGGACGAAACTACGCTGTGCCCATGCGGACCCGTACAGCCCTGACCCTCGGCATGCTCGGCGTCGGCGCGGCCACCCTCGCGTACGCCGGCCTCATCGAGCGCAACCGCTTCACCCTGCGCCGGTACGACGTGCCCGTGCTGGCACCCGACACCGAGCCGCTGCGCGTCCTGCAGATCTCCGACCTGCACATGATGCCGGACCAGCGGCGCAAACAGGACTGGGTGGCCGGGCTGTCCGCGCTCGACCCCGATCTGGTCCTGCTCACCGGCGACAACATGGCACACCCTGGCTCCCTCCCCGGCGTCGTACGGGCGCTCCAGCCGCTGCTGTCCACCGCGCCCGGCGCGTTCGTGTTCGGCTCCAACGACTACCAGGGCCCGGTCCTCAAGAACCCCTTCACCTACTTCAACCCCAACCGCGTTTACCGGCAAGGCGTGCACCTGCCCGTCGAAGACCTTCGGGACGTACTCGCCGCCGCCGGCTGGGTCGACCTCAACAACGCCCGTACCGCGATCAAGGCCGGCGGCCGCACCGTCGAACTCGTCGGCGTCGACGACCCCCACATCGAACGCGACGACTACGCCGCCGTCGCCGGAGCCGTCGACGGCGCCGCCGACGTGCACGTCGCGCTCACCCACTCGCCCGAACCGCACGTCCTCGACCCCATGGCCGACGACGGCTTCGACCTCCTCGTCGCCGGCCACACCCACGGCGGCCAGGTCTGCCTCCCGTACGTCGGGGCCCTCGTCACCAACTGCGGCCTCGACCGCCGCCGCGCCTCCGGCCTCCACCGGTACGGCCCCAGCTGGCTGCACGTCTCCGCCGGACTCGGCACCAGCCCGTACGCCCCCGTCCGGTTCGCCTGCCCGCCCGAAGCGACCCTCCTCACGCTCGTACCGCGGTCCTGACCCCGCCGTCGCGTACCACCCGGCCGGTCCGCTACTATTGCCGAGCACACCTCGGGGTGTGGCGCAGCTTGGCAGCGCGCTTCGTTCGGGACGAAGAGGCCGTGGGTTCAAATCCCGCCACCCCGACGCATGGTTGAGGCAGTTCAGAGGCCCTGTCGGAGCAATCCGACAGGGCCTCTGAGTGTCTGTACAGCAGTGAAGTACAGCAGCGGGATCTAGCCCGCCTTCCGGCCGTCGCCGGCGGCTTCCAGGCTGTCTCCGAGCCGCTTGAGCGCCGAGCGGGTCTTCGTGGACGACACCTGGGAGTAGACCTCCATCGTCACCGCGAAGTCCGCGTGCCGGAGGATCTGCATCACCGCCCGCGGGCGTACGTCAAGATCCACGAGCAGCGCCGCATGTCCTGTCGCCACCCAGCCCTGGTGCCCTACAGCCCTTGGGTTGGCGCCAAACGGAGCCGAGCGCCGCGGCCCCGCCGGAATGTAGCCGGCGGGGCCGTGGGGCGCGGGTCAGGCGCCGAGCGACTTCGGGCCGAGGTAGCTGCCGCCGGTCGCGTCGATGGTGTTGGCGGTGATCCACCCCGCGTCCTCGGAGGCGAGGAACGCCACGACGGAGGCGATGTCCGCCGGCATCCCGACCCGTTCGATGGCCTGGCTGGCGGCCATCATCGCCTGCGCCTCCGGCCGGTCGAACACGAACGCGGTCCGCTCGGTACGCGTCGGCCCAGGGTTGACGGTGTTGACGGTGATGCCGCGCGGACCGACCTCGTTCGCCAGGTTGCGGCTGAGCGTGGTGACCGCCGCCTTGCTCATCGCGTACACCAGCTCGCCGGGGAGCGCGATGCGGGTGACCGCCGAGCCGATGTTGACGATGCGGCCGCCGGCGCCCATGAGCGGCAGCAACCGCCGGATCAGGAAGTACGGCGCGCGGACGTTGACCGCGAACAGCCGGTCGAAGCCCGCCACCGACTCGCCCTCGGGACCGGTGTCGCCCAGCGCCGCGTTGTTCACCAGGATGTCGAGCCGCGCCTCCCCCGTGTACTCGCGCAGTCCGGTCTCCAGCGCCGTGGCCAGCGTCTCGACGTCACCGTCGACGCCGAGCGCGGCGCGGATCGCGAACGCCCGGCCGCCGGCCGCCTCGATCGCGGCGACGGTCTCCTTCGCGGCTGAGTCGTCGCTGCCGTAGTGCACCGCGACGAGTGCGCCTTCGGCGGCGAGCCGCTCGGCGATGCCGCGGCCGATGCCGCGCGAGCCGCCGGTGACCAGTGCGGTGCGGTTGGTCAGTCGTGCCATGATGCCCGTCCTCTCGGAAACTGTTTATGTCCTAAGCAGTTCTGTTTATGTTATACACAGTTCCAGGCCGGACTGTCAACCGAACCGAGGACACCGCGATGACCAGCGAGAACGGCGGGCTCGCCAGCCGCATGGACCTGCTCTGGGGGCGCCGCGCCCAACCCCGCCGCGGCCCCAAGCCCACCCTCAGTCCGGAACGCGTCGCGCGCGCGGCCGTCGGCGTCGCCGACACCGAGGGGCTCACCGCGGTCTCCATGCAGCGCGTCGCGGCCGAGTTCGACGTGACCGCGATGGCGCTCTACCGGCACGTACCGGGGCGGGCGGATCTGCTGGACCTGATGACGGACCTGGCGCTCGGCGAGGCACCCGCGCTCGACACGTCCGGCGGCTGGCGGCCCGCGCTCACCGACTGGACCCACCACGTGTACGAGGTGTTCCGGCGGCACCCGTGGATCGTCGAGACCACCACCCGGGTACGGCCGACCGGACCGTACGAGCTGACGTGGATGGAGCGGCCGGTCGCCGCGCTGGCCGGCACCGGCCTCACCGGACCCGAGCAGGTCGACGCGGCCGTACTGCTGCTCAGCCACGTACGCAGCCAGATCCAGTACGCGCCGGTCGACGCGGCGTCCCGTACGCCGGAGGTGGCCGACGGGCTCGCCGCCGTCCTGCGCGAGCATGCCGACGAGTACCCCGGGCTGGTTCGTGCGGCGGGGGACGGCGCGTTCGGGCCGGACGACGACGGCGGCTTCGAGTTCGGCCTGCGCTGCGTACTGGACGGGATCGCGGCGATCGTCGCCGGTCGTACCGGGGGTGGCGGGGACGGGTGATGCTGGGGCGGACTGGTTCGCTTCCGGGAGGTTCGATGTCGGTGGGTGTGCGGTTCCGGGCCGACGAGGCGCGGCGCGGAAGTGCCTGGGCTGCCGCCCTGCTCACGCTGGCCGGGTTCACCCAGGTCGCGGCCGGCATCCTGGAGGGGATGCTGTCCGACAGCGTCGCCCTGACCGGCATGTACCTGGTGGCCGCGGTGCTGTTCTTCGGCAGTGCCTGGCAGTCGTGGCACGTGGTGCACCACGGCTACACGGAGCCGACCCCGGCGGGGCTGGTGGTCCGGCGGGGTGGCGCGGCCCGGCTCGTACCGTGGCGGGAGATCACCGAACTGCGGCCGCAGCAACGCGGCCGGTACCTGCGGGTGCGGTTGCGGCGGACCAGCGGGCGGGACATGTGGCTGGTGGCGCCGCTGACCCGGGCGAGCCGGCCGAGTCCCCGGTTCGGCGACGAGCTGCGGACGTTGCATGCCTGGTGGCGCGCGCCGCGGCCGTGACCGCCGCATCGACCGCGATCATGCCGCGCGGAACCGGTGGCAGCACACAGGATCCATCCAATGAGTGATCTTGTGGGTACTGGTCGTGACCTTCGCCGAGCGGCTGCGTTGACCCCTGTAGCACCCAGCAAGTTGCGGCGGGGGAATGGCGCGAATCTCGTGGCTCTCCCCGCATGACCGAGCAGGGAGGAACGATGTTGGACCGGATCCGCCGTCGACTGCTTGTCTGGCCGTACCGCGGCGCGGACGCCGCGCCGGTGGCCGACCCGTACGAGTCCGCGCAGCGCCTCGCCCAGCAGCACCGCGCCATCCGTCGTACCCTCGCCGACCTGCGCGCCGAGAGCGTGACGGGCACGCACTGACGACCCCTCGACCAGACGAGAATGCCGCGGCGCCCCTCCGGGTGCCGCGGCATTCGTGGTTCCGCTTGCGGTTCCGCGGGGCCGCGCCGTACCCGCGGCCCCGGATCAACGACGGACGAGCAGGCCGGCGGCGCTGACGAGTACGCAGCGCTCCACCCGGTGCCGACGGTTGCGGTCCAGCTCCCACCCCGTCAGGTACAGCCAGCCCGCGGCGGCCGTGGACCGGCCCCGGCTGGCGTCCACACTGGACGGTTCGACCTTGGTGACCTGCAACAGGATCGAGTCGTGGGCGAACTGCGGGGACGCCCGACCGGTCAGGTGGACGATCTCGCCGACGTCGGGCACCTGTCCGGCCGGTAGTGGCTCGTAGCGGGGAAGTGGATGGGACAACAGAGTGTGCGCGGCAGTACTCACCTGCGTCATCTTGCCGTGCCGCGGGCACCGGCGGGGACCAGCCGCCCCCCGAACGAGTGTGTCCACCACCACTACGCTCCGACAACGGGACGGCGCTCGATCGAGGGGATCAACCCGGCGACCGGCCACCGTTCTGATGACGGTACGTAGACTTGAGGAAGACGGGGAGTACGACCGGAAGGCTTGGCCGCGGGACGTGAGCATCGATCAGGGGCGGCTCACCGACGCGCTGACCACCACGGTGGCCACCGCGCCGTCGGTACCGGACGCCTGCCAGGCGACCGTCACCGCGCTCGCCGACCAGCTGTCCGGCACCGTCGCCGTACTGCTCGATCTCGGTGGGCGGCTGCGCTGCTTCGCCGCGGCCGGCGCCTGGCAGGTCTTCGACGGCGTACCGGCGGACGCGGGTGTCGTCGGCCGGGTGTTCCGCACCGGTACCACCGCGGCGGTCGCCGACGTGCGGTCGGACCCGGACTACATCCCGCTCGGGCCGGGCGTCGTCAACGAGGTGTGCGCGCCCGTCCCCGGCGCCAACGGTACGCCGGTCGGCGTGGTCAACATCGAGTCGACGAACGGCCCGCCGCTTGCCGAGGTACGCGCCGCGCTGGAGCAGTCGGCGCAGGTGCTCGGCGCCCGCGTCGCCGCGCTGGGCGGCGTACCGCGGGAGAACGGTGGGCAGCGGCTGCTGCGACACGCGCTGGCGTTGAGTTCGGCGACCGACGAGCCCGAGGTACTCGACCGCTGCCTGGAGGCGGCGCGCGACATCAGCGGGCTGTCGTCGGCGGCGATCGCGATGGGCAGCGGGCCGGACATCCACGTCAGCGCCGCGCGCGGCCCGCTCGCCGGCCTGCTCGTGATGGCCGACCGGAACGCGTTGGCCCTGCTCGCCGCGCGTACCCGGCGGCACGGCTCCACGTACAGCCTGGGGGATCCGGCGGCGCTGGACGCCCGCGGCTTCGAACGGCTGACCGCGGCCGGCATCCGCACCATGATCGCGGTACCGGTGGGCGGCCGGCACGACGACGGCGGCGTCCTGCTCGTCGTCGACCACAAGGTCGTACGGCCCGGCACCGGCACGGTGTCGCTGCTGGAACTGCTCGCCGCGCAGTCGCTGGTGTGCCTGGAGCGGGTACGGCTGGTGGTGCAGCTGCGGCTGCGGGCGAGTTCCGATCCGTTGACCGGGCTCGGCCACCACGGCCGGTTCACCGAGCGGCTGACCCGCGCCCGGCCCGCGCACACCGCCGTACTGGCGATCGACGTCGACCAGTTCAAGGCCGTCAACGACACGTACGGGCACCAGGAGGGCGACCGGCTCCTGGTGGAACTCGTCCGCGCGCTGCAGTCGACGCTGCGCGCCGAGGACGACCTGTACCGGATCGGTGGTGACGAGTTCGCCGCCGTGGTGGAGGTCGGGCACGACAGCGAGGCGCTGGCCGTGGCCGAACGGCTGGTCGGCGCCGCCCGCCGGGTCGGCCGGACGATCAGCGTCGGCGTGGCGCTGCGGGAGGCCGGCGAGACCGCCGAGAACACGCTGCGCCGGGCCGACGACGCGCTCTACGCGGTGAAGCGCTCCGGCCGGGACGGTGCCCGCCTCGCCGAACCCGGTACTGTCGCGCAGCCGCTGATGGTGCTGCCCCCGACCATCACCGGTACCGGCTGATCAGGCAGGTCAGACGGCGAACGTGTCGGCCGGGGTGGTGGTCGGCTCGGCCGGTCGGGCCGGCCAGAGGCGGGTGGCCTGCGCGGTCAGCCGCGCCAGGTACGCCGGGTTGAGGATCAGGTAGCGCCGCCAGAGCCGTTTCGGTTCGAGACCGAGGCGCCACAACCACTCCAGCCCGCGCTGCTGCATCCACGGCGGCGGTTTGCGCAGGTCACCGGCGTGGTAGTCGAACGCGGCGCCGACCGCCATCATCGGCAGCGACACCAGCGGACGCATCGCGTGCACGAAGATCTCCTGGCGCGGGCAGCCGAGCCCGACCAGGACGACGCGGGCGCCGGAGTCGGTGATGCGCCGGGCGATCGCCTCGGGCTCACCCGGCTCGTTCGGCCGGAACTTGGACGGCTCGGAGCCCGCGATCGTCAGCTTCGGGAACCGTGCGGTCAGCGCGGCGGTGAGCCGGTCGAGTACCGGCTGGGTCGACCCGTACAGGTAGATGGGGAGGTCCTCGTCGGCGCAGCGCTCGACGACCTTCATCGTCAGCGTCGGCCCGTACGTCCGGTCGGGGAGCTGCGCCTTGTGCAGCAGGTTGAGCGCCCAGCGGACCGGCTGCCCGTCCGGCGTCACCACGTCGAACGAGTTGAGCCGGGCCTCGTGCGCGCGGTCCTGCACACCCGTCATGACCCCGTGTACGGCGAGCGCGGTCAATGCCAGCGGCCGGCGGTCCCGCGCGGCCTCGATCACCTTGTCGGTGGCCGCCGCGTAGTCCACGGCGTCCACGTAGACGCCGAGGACGTTGCTCTTTCCCTTGTCTATCAACGCATCCACCAGTCGCTCGGGATCCGCGGGGGCTCAGGGCTTCCAGCGGTCGACGTTGGCGTCGTGGATCTCCTGGAGGATCGCCGGCACGTCGTACGTCAGCTTCCAGTCGGGGTAGTGCTCCTCGAACCGCGCGTTCGACCCGATCCACCACTGGTGGTCGCCGACCCGGTTCTGCTCCGCGTACGCCGTCTTCATGGGAATGCCGGAGATCTTCTCGGCGATCGCGAACGCCTCCAGGTGCGAGGCGTTGGAGTGCCGGCCGCCGCCGATGTTGTAGATCTCGGCGACCCGCGGCGCGCGGAAGAACGCCTCGAACGCGCTCACCACGTCGTTGCAGTGGATCGCGTCGCGGACCATCTTCCCCTTGTACCCGTAGATCGTGTAGACGCGGCCCTCCATGTTGCACCGCATCAGGTACGCCAGGTAGCCGTGCAGCTCCGCGGCCGAGTGCGCCGGCCCGGTGAGCGTGCCGCCGCGGAACACGGCGGTCTTCATGTCGAAGTAGCGCCCGTACTCCTGGGTCATCACGTCGGCGGCCACCTTGGAGGCGCCGAAGATCGAGTGCAGGCACGCGTCGATCGACATGTCCTCACGGATGCCGTCCACGTACGTGTGCGACGGGTCGATCTCGTACCGCGTCTCCTGCTCGACCAGCGGCAGCCGGTTCGGCGTGTCCCCGTACACCTTGTTGGTGGAGGTGAACAGGAACGGCGCGTCGATCGCGTGCTGCCGGGTGTTCTCCAGCATGTTGAGGGTGCCGACGGCGTTCACGTCGAAGTCGGTGAACGGCTCCTTCACCGCCCAGTCGTGGCTGGGCTGCGCGGCGGTGTGGATCACCACGGCGATGTCCCTGCCGTACCGCGCGAAGACCTTGGCCAGGGCGTCGCGGTCCCGGATGTCGATGTCGTGGTGCTCGTACCCGGCACCCAGCTCGCTCCGGAGCTGCTGGACGTTCCACGCCGTGGAGCCGTCCTTGCCGAAGAAGTAACCACGCATGTCGTTGTCGATGCCCACGACAGTCAGGCCCAGCCTGGCGAAGTGCCGCGCGGCCTCGGAACCGATCAGGCCACCCGAACCGGTGACGAGTGCGACGCTCATCGGCGCTCCTCCTCCGTCGGAGCGCCGATGAGGCACGACGCGCAACGCCGATGATCCGCTCGCTCACGCTCGCTCATCGAGCTCCCTCGTTCGCTTGAGTGGTCCTCACGTCCGCTGAAGAACACACACAGTCGATTGACCCGGCCATGGTAGCCACGGGCCGTGTCGCGGCTACCGCCGACTGGGCGACGCGGACGGCGAGGAGGACCGCGACGGACTCGGCGACGGCGACGGGCTCGGCGACGTCGTCGGTACGGCCTGGCCACCGGTCACCGGGCCGGCCAGCTTGACCGTCGCCGGGGCGCGTCCGGGCGTACCGGACAGGGCGAGGCGGCCGATCCCGAGCCGGGCGCCGGTCACCGTACCGGTGGAGTCCAGGCAGTAGATGCCGGACGGTACGGGCGAGGACAGCGAGGCGGCGGTCGGCTCGATGGAGAAGCACGTGCCGGTCGTCACCCCGGACGGTCGCGGCGCGGTGTCCACCGACAGCGGCGCGTTGCGGTCGCCGAGCCGCCCGATCCAGTCCGTGAACACCTTCTCCACCTGCGGGTCGAACCGCGCCGGTACGTGCCCGCCCGGCCCGGCCACCCGGACGCACGACGGGCCGGCGCCCAGGCCGCACTGGTACACCCCGGCCTTCGTGCCGGCGACCGACACGTCCTTGCCACCCCCGAGCCCACCCCCCGGTACGTCCAGACGCCAGCTCGCGTCGTCCGCCAGCGTCACGGTGACCTGGCGACGCGACGAACCGGCCGGCGTCCAGTCGTACGGCGCGGTGTAGTGGCGGTCGGCGGCCGCGGCGACCAGCCCGGCGAGCTGGTCGGCCGGGCTGCCCCCGTCCGTGGCGACGGGACTCGGCGACGGGGCCGGCTGCTGCGCGGCGGCGTTCCCGCAGCCGGCGAGGACACCGCCGGCGACGGCGAGCAGGACGGTGGACACGGCCACCCGTGGGATCGGACGCACCCGTCCATTCTGGGTTTCCCGATACCACGGATCGCGCTCCGCCACGCGGGAGTACGGGTGTGAGCCTGTCGTCGCATGCTGGGACGTGGGGTGGCCGGTACCGGCCCGGCCGGTACCCTGGCCACCGCCAGGCCGGGAAGGGGCTGTTGTCGTGACACTCGTCGTCCAGAAGTACGGCGGCTCGTCGGTCGCCGACGCCGAGCGCATCAAGCGGGTAGCCGAACGCATCGTCTCCGCCCGCAAAGCCGGGGACGACGTGGTCGTGGTGGTCTCCGCGATGGGCGACACGACGGACGAGCTGCTCGACCTGGCGCACCAGGTGAGCCCGCTGCCACCCGGGCGCGAGCTGGACATGCTGCTGACGTCCGGCGAGCGGATCTCGATGGCGCTGCTCGCCATGGCCATCCACAACCTGGGGTACGAGGCGCGGTCGTTCACCGGTTCGCAGGCCGGCGTGCTGACCACCTCGTCGCACGGCAAGGCCCGCATCATCGACGTGACGCCCGGCCGGATCCAGGGCGCGGTGGACGAGGGCGCGGTCGCGATCGTCGCCGGATTCCAGGGCATCTCCCAGGACACCAAGGACATCACGACGCTGGGCCGCGGCGGTTCGGACACCACCGCCGTCGCGCTCGCCGCGGCGCTGCACGCCGACACGTGCGAGATCTACACCGACGTCGACGGGGTGTACTCCGCCGACCCGCGCATCGTCCCCGACGCGAAGCGCGTCGACCGGATCACGTACGAGGAGATGTTGGAGCTGGCCGCGTGTGGCGCCAAGGTGCTGCACCTGCGTAGCGTCGAGTACGCCCGGCGTTTCAACATGCCGATCCATGTCCGCTCGTCGTACTCGACCAAGCCCGGCACGATCGTTTCCGGCTCGATGGAGGATCTTCCCGTGGAGCAAGCACTCATCACCGGCGTCGCGCACGACCGTAGCGAGGCCAAGATCACGGTGCTGTCGGTCCCGGACGAGCCGGGCCGCGCGGCGAAGATCTTCCAGGTCGTGACCGACGCCGAGATCAACATCGACATGATCGTGCAGAACGTGTCGACCCAGGCCACCGGCCGTACGGACATCTCGTTCACGCTGCCGAAGGACGACGGCGCGGCGGCGATGACGGCGCTGCAGAAGATGCAGCAGACCATCGGGTTCGAGGGCCTGCTGTTCGACGACCACATCGGCAAGGTGTCGCTGATCGGCGCCGGCATGCGGTCCAACCCGGGTGTCGCGGCGGACTTCTTCGAGGCGCTGGCCGAGGCCGGGGTCAACATCGAGATGATCTCCACCTCGGAGATCCGGGTCTCCGTGGTGTGCCGGGACACCGATCTCGACGACGCGGTGCGTGCCCTGCACAGCGCGTTCGACCTCGGCGGTGACGAGGAAGCCGTGGTCTACGCCGGCACCGGCCGGTGAGGTCCGTGGGCGCTCTCCCCACCCTCGCGGTCGTCGGCGCCACCGGCGCGGTCGGTTCGGTGCTGTGCGAGCTGTTGTCGTCCCGGAAGAACGTCTGGGGCGAGGTCCGCCTGATCGCCTCGGCGCGGTCCGCCGGCCGGCGGGTCCTGGTCCGCGGCGAGGAGCTGGTCGTCCGCGAGCTGTCCGCCGAGGCGTTCGACGGCGTGGACGTGGCCGTGTTCGACGTACCGGACGACGTGTCCGCGACCTGGGTACCGGTGGCGACCGAGCGCGGCGCGGTGGCGGTGGACAACTCCGCCGCGTTCCGGATGGACCCGGACGTGCCGCTCGTCGTACCGGAGGTCAACCCGGAGCGGATCCGGGACCGCCCCAAGGGCATCGTCGCCAACCCGAACTGCACGACCCTCGCGATGATCGTCACCGTCGGCGCGCTGCACCGGGAGTACGGGCTGCGCGAGCTGATCATCTCGTCGTACCAGGCGGCCTCGGGCGCGGGGCAGGCCGGCATCGACGCGCTGCACGACCAGCTGGCGAAGGTGTCCGGCGACCGGACGATCGGCACCCGCGCCGGCGACGTACGACAGGCGGTCGGTGACGAGCTGGGCCCGTTCCCGGCGCCGCTCGCGCTGAACGTGGTGCCGTGGGCCGGTTCGCTGCGCGACCACGGGTGGTCGTCCGAGGAGCTGAAGCTGCGCAACGAGTCGCGCAAGATCCTCGGCCTGCCGGACCTCAAGGTCTCCGCCACCTGCGTACGGGTGCCGGTGGTGACGGGTCACTCGGTCGCCGTGCACGCCGTCTTCGGTGCCGAGGTCGACGCGGACGACGCCGCCGAGATCATCAAGCAGGCGCCCGGCGTCGTCCTCGTGGACGACCCGGCGGAGGGCGAGTTCCCGACGCCGGCCGACGCCGCCGGCACCGACCCGACGTGGGCCGGCCGGTTGCGCCGCGCGCTGGACGACCCGCGCGCGCTGGACGTGTTCGTGGTCGGCGACAACCTGCGCAAGGGCGCCGCGCTCAACACCGTACAGATCGCCGAGCAGGTCGCGGCCGAGCTGTCCACCGCCTGACCGACCGCCGCGCTGGCGGTGCCGTTTCGGTTGCGCCGCAACGGTTTCGTGGTCAGGTGGTCGACGGCGTGCGACGGTAGCGGTCGGCCATCGTGTGGAAGACGGCCTTCGGCTCCCAGCGGGTGTCGTCGAGCATCCGGACCACGCCGTACGAGCCGAGGTCGGCGGCGCCCGGCTTCGTCCACTGCGCGAACGTGAACCAGAAGGCCACGTCCACGCCGAGCCGCTCGTACGTGTCGAGCAGTTCGGTGAGGTAGGTGACCTGCTCGGACTCGTCGCGGACGGCGCCGTCGGGCACCACCCAGGCGTTGCCGCCGAGCGCGCCGGCCCCCCGGTACGCGCAGGTGCCGAACTCGGTGACCGCGACCGGCTTGCCGTGCCGGAAGTGCCCGCGCACCTCGTCGACGAACCCCGCCGCGTTGTACGCCGCGCGGTAGGCGTCGACGCCGACGATGTCGTACGGCTGCCAGTCGACCGGCTCCCACGGACCCGCCGCGTACGTCACGGGGCCGTGGAAGCGTTGCCGCACAACGGAAACCACGTCGGCGAGGAAGACGTTCAGCCGCTCGACGACGGGGCCGAGCGACAGCCACCAGTCCAGGTCCGCGGTGGCCATCGCCCGCAGCCGCTCGCCGTACGTGTCGCCGGGGATGAAGCCGGCACCGAACGCGCTGATCTCGCAGCCGGTGACGAGCACGACCTCGGCGCCGCCGGCGCGCAGCCGCTCCGCCCGCCCGGCGCAGTCCGCGAACAGCTCGCGCATCGCGTCGACGGCCAGGTCCACCGGGAACGGCGAGTACCAGACCTCCAGGCCACGCTCGGCGGCGCAGCGCGCGGCGACGTCGATCCGGTCGGGGTCGCCGCCTGTGATGCGGACGGCGTCGCAGTGCAGCTCGCCGGCGATGACCGCCATGTCGCGCCGCACCCCGCCCGGGTCGTACGCCGGGCGGCTGGCGGTGCCGGGCAGGAAACCCGTGTCGTACGTGATGCCGCGGGCGCGCACGTCAGGCCCCCGCCACGCCGCGCTCGACCAGGTCGAACGCCAGCGTCACGTCGTCGGCCAGCCCGCGCCCCGCGGCGACCGGGTCGGCGCCGTCGACCAGGCGCCGGAAGTACCGCTCCTGGATGGTCAGCACCGCGGCCGTCACCTCGGCCGCCACGATCGCCGCGACCCGCTCCCCGTACTCCTCGGCGAGGGCGGCGGCGAGCCGCTCGCGCTGCCGGTACAGCAAAGAGTTGGCGGCGGCGCTGAGCGCGGGACTGGCGAAGATCACCCCGAGCCGGGTGACGGTGGCCTCCCGGTCCAGCTCGGCGATCGGCCCGGCGGCGAGGTCCCGGTAGTAGCCGCGGAGGGCGGCGAGCGGCGTACTCCCGGCGGGCCGCGCGGTCACCACCGCGGCCAGGTCCTCGGCCCCGACATCGGCCAGGACCAGGGACTCCTTGGTCGGGTAGTAGCTGAACAGGGTGGCGCGGGAGACCTCGGCCGCGTCGGCGATCTCGGTCATCGTGACCGCGGCGAAGTCGCGCTCGGCGAACAGCCGCAGCGCGACCTCGGCGATCCGGCGCCTGGTCTGCTCCTTCTTGCGTTCGCGAAGTCCGGCCATGCCACTCACCATATCTGGACCTGGTCGAAAAACAAACCCAGTCCAATTTTCTGGGGTACGACGCGGCCCCGGTCAGGTTGGCCGGGGGTCGCGTCATCCGGGACTCGGGTCGATCGGGGGCCGGGTCATTCGGGATTCGGGTCGGTCGGGGTCGGGAGCAGCACCGGGCAGCGCGCGCGCCGGGATCCCGGTGCGCCGCAAGGGATTCAGGTCGCCGTCAGGCGACGGCGACCGCGGCGGCGACGCCGAGGTACAGGATCTGTTCGAGGGTGCGGGGGACGAGGCGGGAGGGCAGGCCGACGTGGTGCCGGGCGGCGTACACGTTGGCAGGGAAGACGGCGATCAGCAGCAAGCCCAGCAGGAACGCCGCCAACCGGTACGTCGCCGGCAGCAGCAGCCCGACCGCGCCCGCGACTTCGAGTACTCCGGTGAGGGCGACGAGCAGCGCCGGCCGGGGCAGCCGCGGCGGGACCATGGCGACCAGCGCGGCGCGCGGCGGCCCGACCCGGCCCGAGGCGGCGATCAGGAACAGCAGGAACAGCCCGCCGCGCAGCGCCGTCTGCGACCCGGCGAGCGCGGGGACGACCAGCCCGAGGCCGGCGGTCACGAGCGCGCCGAGCACCAGCGCGGTCAGCGTGACGTTGCCGAGTACGAACCGGACGAGGCGCGGCGGGCGACGTCGAGGTGCCGGTGCCGGGTCGTGCGGTGGCAGTGGGCGAGTCGGCGTCGACGACGAGCGGGTGCGCGGGTCCGTGGCGGCGGTGTGGCGATCGGTGGCGGTCATCGGTGGCTCCTTCGCCGAAGTACCCGGTGGAACTTGTCAGTGCCTAGATTGCCTCGGGGTTCCCATCTTGTCAATGGCTAGATGTGGGTTAGGCTTGGCCGCATGGCGTACCACCACGGACAGTTGCGCGAAGCGGTGCTCGCCGCCGCCGTCGAGGTGATCGAGACGGGCGGGCTCGGCACCCTCAGCCTGCGCGACCTCGCGCGGCGCGCCGGCGTCTCGCACGCCGCCCCCGCGCACCACTTCGGCGACCGCGCCGGCCTGCTCACCGCGCTCGCCGCCGAGGGATACCGGCTGCTCGCCGACGCGCTGACCGCCGCGGGCGACGACTTCCGCGAGGTCGGCGTGGCGTACGTGCGGTTCGGCGTGACGCACCGCGCGCACTTCGAGGTGATGTTCCGCCCCGACCTCGTCCGGGCCGACGACCCCGAGCTCGTCGAGGCCCAGGCCCGCGCCTCCGCCATCCTGTACGGCGGGGCAGCCAGCATCCGCGCCGACGCCCGTACGACCGGGCTCGCCGCCTGGTCGCTCGTGCACGGCTTCACCACGCTGTGGAACGCCGGGATGCTGCCCGACGACCTCGGCGACGTCGACGCCGCCGCCCGCCGGATCGCCGCCACCCTCTTCCCCGACCCGCACCTCAGCCGCTGACGACCCGCCCGGCCCGGTGTCCGTCCACAGTGGACATCACCGCCCACTGGGTACGGGCCGTGTCGAGCAGCGCGGTCAGCGCCGGCGACGGCGCACGCCGGGTCAACCGCACCGCCTGAGTACGCAGGCCGAAATCGTTGCGGGACAACGCATCCGGGCGTACCCACGGGAGGGTGACCAGCTCGCCGCGGGCCAGCTCGGCCTCGACCGCCACCGCCGGCAGCGCCGCCACCCCGAGCCCCGCGACCGCGCAGCGCTTCACCGCCTCCAGGTTCGCGAACTCGGCGAGTACCGGCGGGTCGATGCCGGCGGCGCGCAGCTCCCGGTCGACGACCTGGCGGTGCGCGCAGTCCTCCTCGACCTGGATCACCGGCTCGGTGGCCAGATCGGCGGCCGTCACCCGGTCCGCGGCGGCGAGCCGGTGGTCCGGCGCCGCCACGAACAGCACCGGCTCGGCGCACAGCGTCTCCACCGTCAGGTCCGGCGCCGAGACCGGCTCCTCCAACAGCAGCGCGGCGTCCAGCCGGGCCGCGGACAGGTCCGCCAGCAGCGCCGACCGGCTCGCCGGCCGGAACACCACCCGCAGCCGCGGAAACCGGGCACCCAGCGACCGCAGCACCGCCGGCAACCGGTACGCGCAGAGGGTCTCGGCGGCACCGATCCGCAGCGTGCCCGCCACCTCGTCACCCGCGCTGCGCAGTTCCTCGGACGCCTCCTCGGCGAGCCGCAGGATCCGCTCCGCGTACGGGAGGAGGCGGCGGCCGGCGTCGGTGATCACGATGCGCCGGCCCAACCGCTCGAACAGCGGGGTGCCGACCTCCCGCTCCAGCGCCTTGATCTGCGCGGTGACGTTCGACTGCACGTACCCGAGGTCGGCGGCGGCGCGGGTGAAGCTCCCCGCCGACGCCACCGCCCGGAACGTGCGCAGCAGCCGCAACTCCATCCATCAACCGTAGCGATGGGTGGGATCAGCGACCTTCGTTGGACGTGATCGCCCGGAGCGCCTAGACATGACCAGGTGACCCGCCACCCGATGCCGATGCTCGTCGTCGCCACGTTCGCCGCGTTCGCGAACTATGCCGTACTCCTGCCCGTCGTGTCCGCCTGGGCCGCCCACGGCGGAGCCGGCGCCGACGGAGCCGGCCTCACCACCACGGCGTTCATGGTCACCACCGTGCTCACCCAGGCCGCCGTACCCGCCGTCGGCCGCCGCGTCGGCTACCGCGCCACGTTCGCGCTCGGCACCGTCGTCATGGTCCTGCCCACCCTCGGGTACGCCGTCAGCGCCGCCATCACACCCCTCGTCGTACTCTCCGCGCTGCGCGGCATCGGGTTCGGCCTGCTCAGCGTCTCCGGCAGCGCCCTCGTCGCCGAACTCGCCCCACCCTCCCGCCGCGGCCGCGCCAGCGGACTCTACGGACTCGGCGTCGCCCTCCCCAACGTCCTGCTCGTCCCCGTCGCCGTCGCCACCGTCGACACCCTCGGCTACCCGGCCCTGTTCGTCACCGTCACCGTCGTTCCCCTCGTACTCGCCGCCGCGATCCTCGCCCTCCCCCGCGTACCGGCCGCGACCGCCGACCCCGTCGAGCCCCGCGTACCGGTCGCCCGCGCCGCCGTACCCGCTGTGGAGACGGATCGGCGCCCGGCGACATGGTTCGACCTGGGTACGGCCTCGCACACGGGTCCGGCCTCGGTCACGGGTACGGACCCGGTCACGGGGCCGGGCCCGGTCACGGGGCCGGGCCCGGTCACGGGGCCGGGCTCGCTCACGGGTACGGACTCGGTCACGGGTACGGCCTTCGGGATGGGCAACCGCCTGGAGCCTGACCGTGGTGTGGGGACGGGTGCGGGCCCAGGGGCCGGTCAGGGCTTGGGGACAGGCTTCGGGACGGACAACCGTCTGGGGACAGACCGTGGTGTGGGAACGGGTCGCGGTGTGGGGGTGGACCGCGGTGCCGGTACGGACCTCGGCCTGGGGTCGGAGCGTGGCTCGGGGACGGGTGTAGTCGGTGGGACTGGCCATGAGGTGGGGCGAAGCCATGGCGTGGAAACGGGTTCCGGCGGTGAGCCGGGCCACGACATGGGGCGAAGCCGTGGCGCGGGCACGGGTTTCGGCAGTGGGGCGGGCCACGACACGGGGCGAAGCCGTGGCGTGGGAACGGGCTTCGGCAGTGGGGCGGGCCACGACATGGGGCGGGGCCGTGGCGTGGGGACGGAACTTGGCGCTGTCGTCGGTCGCGAGGTCGTCGTGGGGCCGCCCGCGGGTTGCGACCTGCTCCCTGACACGGCGGTTCCCGGTGTGGCTGTCGACAGCGGCGTGGGCGGTTCCGGCGTGCCGGCGGACGCGACGGTGCCGGATGCGGCGACTCCCGACACCGGTGCCGCCAGAGCCGGCGCGGCGGGCTCCGGCGTGCGGGCGAGCGCCGGCACGGTACGGGCGCGCGGCGGGATCGTCCGGTACGTCGGGCCCGTGGCGGTGATGCTGCCCGTAGCGGTGGCAGCCACCGGGATCATCACGTTCGCTCCGCTCGCGCTGCCCGGATCCGCACCCACCGCGCTGCTCGTCTTCGGCGTCGCGGCGCTCGCCGCACGTTGGGCCGCCGGGCACCTCGCCGACCGGTACCCGTCCATGCGGGCACTGCTGCCCGTCGCCGTCGTCACCGCCGCCCTCGGACTCGGCACCCTCGCACTCGCCGCGCACCAGTCCGGGTCCGCGGTCCTCGCCGTACCCGGATCGTTCCTCCTCGGCGTCGGATTCGGCACCGCCCAGAACCAGACCCTCGTCGTACTCTTCCGGCGCGCCGGCACCGGACGGCACGGTACCGCCAGCGCCGTCTGGAACATGGCGCTCGACGCGGGCACCGGTGTCGGCGGCGTACTCCTCGGCGCGCTCGCCGGACACGCCAGCTACCCGTACGCCTTCGCGATCACCGCCGCGGCACTGGCCCTCTGCGTACCGGTCGCGGTCGGCGCCGCCCGCCGCGACACCGCCGCCACCTGACCGGCTGGCGAGCGCGTCCAGACGGGCGGCGAGCGTTCGCCGGGGTGAACGCAGCGGGTCAGGTCGCGAGCGCGTCCAATCGGGCGGCGAGCGTTTGCCGGGGCAACGCGGCCGGTCAGGTGGCGAGGGTGCTGCGGGCACGCATCAGCGCGAACCCCAGCAGGTTCGTGCCGCGCCACCTCGCCGGGTCCGCAGCGCGCGGATCGGTTGCGGCCAAACCGATCCCCCACACCCGGTCCCGCGGGCTCGCCTCCACGAGCACCCGACCCCGCGTCGCCAGCAAGTACTCCCGGAGATCGTCGTGCTGACCGAACTTCGCCACGTTCGCCGCCGTCACGATGCCCGAACGGTGCTCCCGCCACACCTCCTCCACGAACCCGCGCACCCGGCCGCCGAACGCCTTCGCCTGCGCCGGCGACGTCGCGGCCAGGATCCGCGGCAGCATCTCCACGTCACCGAACAGCCGCGCCTTGCCGGCCATCATGAAATGCTCGGCGCTCGTATACCGCACACCGTCGACCGTGAACGCCGCCGGCCACCACTGACTCAGGCAGCCGCGCCCGACACCGCCGCCCCGCTCCGGCCGATGCCCCCAGAAATAGAGGTACCGCAGGGAACGGCCGGCGCGCGTCGCCCGGCACAGGTCCTCGACGGAGCGGAATTCGATCATGGGGGTGATGGTGGCACGCACCTCCGACAGCGACGAGCGGGTTTCGATGGGGTCCGGGGGTGACGGCGTGGGCTGGGCACAGCAGCATTGATAGCCCGCCGCGGAGTACCGGAATCGGTTGTCCACAGCCACTCTCGCTCTGTCCACAGGCCCACGCACCAACGCCCCGGGCGGACTAGACTTGACGCCGGGGTGCCCCCCTTTGGGAGGGCGGGGTTCGTTCACTGCGTTCGTTCACTGCGTTCGTTCACTGCGTTCGTTCACTGCGTTCGTTCACTGCGTTCGTTCACCGCGTTCGTTCACCGCGCC
>NZ_BOMB01000028.1 GCF_016861975.1 Actinocatenispora rupis
GGGGTTCGTTCACTGCGTTCGTTCACTGCGTTCGTTCACTGCGTTCGTTCACTGCGTTCGTTCACTGCGTTCGTTCACCGCGTTCGTTCACCGCGCCCGGCCACCGCGCCCGGCCACTACGTTCGTTCACCACGCCCGCTCGAACACCGGTCGAGAGCACCAACCACCACAGCCGTATCCCCATCAGCAGCGCCAGACAACCACCGTCTGTCCACAGTGGAAAGATGCCAGCTGCCACCTCACCGCCGGATCGTGAACGCCGCCGCGACCAGCCACCCCGGCAGTACCACGACCGGTACGGCGAAGATCCCGGCGAGGAGCGCGATGGCGCTGGCGAACCCGAGTACGGCGAGGATGGTGGAGATGCGGCCGGCGCGCCACACGGCGAAGGCGGTGCCGAGTACGGCGAGGGCGGCGGCGACCATGCCGGGCAGGGTGAGCAGGACGTACCCGAGGCGGGGCAGGAGGGCGGGGTCGGTGTCGGGTGGGCCGCCGAGTACGTGGGTGACGGCGGGTTCGGCGAGGGCTGCGGCGGCGGCGCCGATGAGGGCGGCGCAGGCGGTGGCGGCGGCGCGGGCGACGGCGCCGTAGTCGCCGCCGGCGACGCTCTGGGCGATGCGGGTGAGTCGGGTGACGACGACGGCGACAGCAATTCCGGCGCCGGCGAGGGCGAGTCCGCCGGCGACCTGGGGCCAGCCGCCGGGGCCGCGGTGGTCGGCGACCGTTCCCGGGAACGGTGCGAGGACCGGCCACAGCAGCGCCACTCCGGCGATGCCGAGTACGGCGAGGAGCACGGCGGGGCGGCGCGGGTCGCCGGTGGCGCCGGCACCGTACGGGGTGTCGCGGACCGCGCGCAGTTCGGCGGACGTGTCGTCCATGCGGTCATCATCCCTGCCGACCGCCGGCCTCCCGCGCCGCCTCGCCCGACCAACCCCGACGTTCCCCCGCAACACCAAGCGCCCGCCAAACCGGTACGGCGGACGTGTCGTCAATGCGGCCTCCCGCACCGCCTCGCCCTACGGCACCGGCGTTCCCCGCGCCGCACCACGCGCCCACCGAGCCGGTACGGCGGACGTGTCGTCATGGCGGTCTCTCGCGTCACCGAGCCCAGCTGGCGTCGAGGTTCCCCAGCAACGCCACGCGCCCGCCGAACCAACCGGCTCCGACGTTCCCCGCACGGCACCACACGCTTCCGGACCGGGGCCACGGACGTGTCGGCCACGCGATCATCATCCCCACAGACCGCAGGCGTACCGCGTCACCTTGCCAGCCGGCGCCGGCATTCCCCTGCTATCCGACGCGCCCCACACGCACCAGCCCACACCGGCACTCCGCCACCAATGCCATGCGCCCGAACCGGTCCGCTCCGGCGCTCTCCCACCAACACGACGCGCCCACCGGAGCCCGGCCCGCCCCGGCGCTACCCCGCTTGCCACGCGGCCACCAGAAACCAGCCCACACCAGCACGCCCCGTACGACTCCACGCGGCCACCGGACCGGCCCTACGCGGCCGCCGGACCGGATCCGGGCGTCGGGGAGGCCGCGTCGTCAGGTGCGGGCGGAGCCGTACGCGGCGAACGAGGCGCGGTCCCCGGACCAGGCGGTACGCGGGGCGACGGCGTCGAGCCGGTCGACGGCCTCGGCCGGTACGGCGGTGGCGGCGATGTTCTCGGCGAGCCGGGCCGGGTTGCGGGTGCCGGGGAGGGGTACGACGTCGGTTCCGCGGGCGAGCAGCCAGGCGAGCGCGAGCTGCGCGCTCGTCACCCGGTACTCGTCGGCCAGCGCGCGGATGTCGCTCAACAGGGCCAGGTTCGCGTCGCGGGCGGGTCCGGCGAACCGGGGGTCGTTGTCGCGGAACGCGGCGGGTCCGGTGGAGCCGGCGAGCAGCCCGCGGCCGAGCGGGGAGTACGGCACGATGCCGACGCCGAGGCGCCGCGCGGCCGGTACGACGTCGTCTTCGATCTCGCGCCAGAACAGCGACCATTCGCTCTGTACGGCGGCGATGGGGTGGACGGCGACGGCGCGGGCGAGCTGGTCGGGGTCGACTTCGGACACGCCGAGGTGGCGTACCTTGCCGGCGGTGACGAGGGCGGCCATCGCGCCGACGGACTCCTCGACGGGGACGTCGGGGTCGACGCGGTGCAGGTAGTACAGGTCGATGACGTCGGTGCCGAGCCGGGCGAGCGACGCGTCGCAGTACGCGGGGATCCGGTCGGGGTGGGCGTCGAGCCGCACGCCGTCGTCCCCGCGCACGATGCCGAACTTGGTGGCGACGGTGACCTCGTCGCGCCGGTCGGCGAGGACGCGGGCGAGGAGCCGTTCGTTGTGCCCGGCGCCGTAGCTCTGCGCGGTGTCGAGGAACGTGACGCCGTGGTCGATCGCGGTGTGCAGCAGGGCGACCGACGTGGCGTCGTCCGCCGGTCCGTACCCCTGGGACAGGCCCATGCAGCCGAGTCCGAGGGCCGCGACGGTCAGGCCGTCGCCGAGTGTGCGCTTCTCCATGGGCCCGACGCTAACCGCCCCCTAGAGTGGTACCCGACCACCGCTCTTACTGGTACTGGCAGTGTCTGGTTGGCGGTGCGGATGTCGGGGTGACGGAGTGTCGGGATGTCGGGGAACCACCGCGAGCTGGGCGATCTGCTGCGGTCGCGGCGGGAGCGGCTGACGCCGGCGGACGTGGGGCTGCCGCCGGGGATCCGCCGGCGTACCCGGGGGTTGCGGCGGGAGGAGGTCGCGGCGCTGGCGGCGATCTCCCCGACGTACTACGCGTTCCTGGAGCAGGGCCGCGACCTGAACCCGTCCCGGCAGGTACTGGACGCGTTGGCCACGGCGCTGCGGCTGTCGGCGGCGGAGCGCGGGCACCTGCACGAGCTGGCGTACGGTGCGCCTCCGGCGGAGCCGGCCGAGGAGGTGCTGGTGCCGGGGGTGGCGGAGCTGGTCGACCGCCTGGACCCCGCCCCGGCGTACGTGACGGGGCGGCGGTGGGACGTGCTCGCCGCCAACCGCGCCGCGTGTCTACTGTGGACGGACTGGTGGGCGCTGCCGCCCGCGGACCGCAACATGGTGTGGTGGATGCTGACCGCGCCGGCCGCCCGCGACGTGTTCGTGGAGTGGGAGCGGGAGGCGTCGGCGCAGCTGGCCCGGTTCCGCGCGGCGGCGGCCCGGCACCGGGACGACCCGTCGTTCGCGGAGCTGGTCGACCGGCTGCGCGCCGCCAGTCCGGAGATGCGCGAGTGGTGGCCCCGGCACGACGTCGCCCCGCTGTCGTCGGGCAGCAAGCTCCTGCACCATCCCGTACTCGGTGAGCTGCGGTTGCGGCACGTGGTGCTCACCGTGGCCGACGCGCCGGAGCAGAAACTCGTGACGTTCCATCCGGAATCCGTTGATCTGCCACGGATCGCGGCACTCGTCGACCGGTGATCCCGGGTGGCGGGCTCCTGCCACACTGGGCGCCCGTTCACCGAGGCGCCGACCGTACTGCTGGCACGCGGTCCGGTCGGGCCTCACCCCTGGAGGTACCGGATGGAACGACGGACTCTGTTGCGCGGCCTGGCGGTCGGCGCGGTGGCGGCACCGGCGGCGACGCTGCTCGGCACCGCCGCGGCGCGCGCCGCGGGCAGCTACTACGTGGCGACCGCCGAGCAGGTGTCGAACAGGATCCTGGTGTTCGACAAGAGCAAGGCGTTCAGCAACGCGAACGTGCACTGGAGTTTCGCCGCGGGCGGCGGATCGTGGTCGAACCTGTCCGACGTGAAGTTCCGGGAGACGTCGGCGCAGGGCTGGATCGCGCTGATGACCGCGTCCGGCGGCCGGGTCGGCATCGTCAACGTGACCGGCAAGAAGCACACCGGCACCGGTGACCTGTCGTGGACCGCGGCGCCGGGCGGCAACCCGCACGCGATCGAGCGCATCCCGACCAACGGGTCGGTCGTGGTGGCGAGTTCGGCCGGCCACCTCACCGTGTACGCGCCGAGTTCGGTGAGCCGGCTCGGCAGCCTGGCGAAGGTGCAGACGGTCGGCCTGCCGGGCGCGCACGGCGTGCTGTGGGATCCGACGACGAAGCTGCTATGGGCGATCGGCAAGGGCGTCGTCAAGGGGTACACGGTGCACGGCTCGCACCGTTCGACCCGGCTGGCGTACTCGGGGAAGCACGTGAACCTCGGCAGCGACAACCTCGGCCACGACCTGCAACCCGACTACAGCAACCGGAACCGGATGCTGTGCACGGCGACGCACGGCACGTACGAGATCAGTACGGCGGGCGGCAAGGTGTCGGTGCGGAAGGCGTCGTCGGAGACGCGGGTGAAGGCGCTCTGCCGGCACTCGTCCGGGGAGACCGTGTCGGTGCGCGCCGACAACAAGGGCGCCCGCACCTGGGGCAGCCCGACGGTACGGCTGTCGAAGTCGCCGGACCGCACCCGTTCCGGCGCCGAGTTCTACAAGGTACGGATCTGGTCCGCCCGGTACGAGTGAGGGCGGGCGTCAGAGGGCGGCGAGGTGGTCGGCGACGGCGGTGGCGGTCGCCGCCGGCTCCTCCTGCTGGACGAGATGGCCGCAGGGCAGGGTGACGACGGTCAGCCGGTCGCTGAGCGCGGCGCGGCAGGCGTCCCGCCACCCGTCACGGACGACGCCGGACTTCGCGCCGATCACCAGCAGCGTCGGCAGCCCCGCCGGCGGCAGCGGTACGGGTCGGGTCAGCGCGCTCATCAGCGCCACCATTGCCGGCCGGTGGTACCGCCAGGTCCAGCGGCCGTCGGCGCGCCGGGCGAGATGGTCGGCGACCTCGGTGTCCACAGTGGAGTCGGGGAAGCCGGACCAGCCGTTGAGTACCCGGTCCGCGCGGGCCTCCGCCACGTCGGCGTACGACTCGTCGGCGAGCATCCGGTCGGCGTTGCGCAGCGCCTTCTCCGGCAGCATCCCGGTGCCGGGGTCGAGCAGCGCCAACCCCGACACCCGCTCCGGTACGGCGCCGGCCAGCCGCAGCGCCACCACCCCGCCCAGCGAGTGCCCCAGCACGGGCACCGGGCCGGTCGCGTACCGGTCGAGGACCTCGACGACGTCGGCGACGAGCGCGTCCAGGTCCCACGGCGGGAGTACCGGGGAGGCGCCGTGCCCGCGCAGGTCCGGCGCCAGCACCCGGTACCGCGCGCCGAGGCGCCCGGCCAGGTCCGCGTACCGGCGGCCGTGGCCGGTCAGGCCGTGCAGGGCGAGTACCGGTCTGCCGTCGGCCGGCCCGAACTCGTGTACGTGCAGTCCCATGCGCCGCAGGCTAGTGCGCCGTACCGTCGGGCGGGCGTCGACCGGACAGACGGCGCCTTTCGGCCCGGCGGGCGAACCGGGTCGAAAAGCGCGCCGCCACGGTCGGCGTGAAAGTCGTCTCACCCTGCGGACGGCGGCTTCGTGATCCACCGCCGATGACGTAACGTGGCGCCATCATGTACCGCGGCCTGCTCCTTCGCTGCCGCGACGGGGCCCGTTGAGGCTGGCACCCCGTCGCGGAGTTGCCGCGCGCCGGTCGATCTAGTCGGGTCACCCACCCACCGGGCCTTTGGACGACGTCACCACCCGATGTCGCCGCCCCGAGGATCGCACCCCAGAGCTTTCGCAACGGGTACACCCGTGTCGCCGGTCGCGTACCACGCCCGGTGGCCGGCACGCCGCCACCCGTACGGCGGCCCGTCGCGACCATCCGCGTACGACGTTGACAGCGACGAAGGAGCACGCCGACATGTCCGGCGACCGAAACAACCGGCAGCAGCCGGGCCCGATGCCGTTCCACCGCTACCAGGCGTTCCACACGTACAACAAGGTCGAGCTGCCGGACCGGACGTGGCCGGGGAAGCGGATCGAGCGGGCGCCGCGCTGGCTCACCACCGACCTGCGGGACGGCAACCAGGCGCTGGTCGACCCGATGAGCCCGGACCGCAAGCGTCGCATGTTCGACCTGCTGGTACGCATGGGGTACAAGGAGATCGAGGTCGGTTTCCCGGCGGCGAGCCAGACCGAGTTCGACTTCATCCGCGAGCTGATCGAATCCGACCGCATCCCCGACGACGTCACGATCTCGGTACTGACCCAGGCGCGCGAGCACCTCATCGAGCGCACCGTGCAGAGCCTGGCCGGGGCGCACCGCGCCACCGTCCACATGTACAACGCGGCGGCGCCGGTGTTCCGCCGTACCGTGTTCGGCTTCGACGGCGACGGGCGCGCGCAGACCCGGGCCATCGCCACCGAGGGCACCCAGGCGGTGGTCAAGTACGCGGAGCAGTACCTGGGCGGCACGGACTTCGGCTTCGAGTACTCGCCGGAGATCTTCATGGACACCGAGCTGGACTTCGCGCTGGACATCAGCGAAGCGGTCATGGACGTGTGGCAGCCCGGCGCCGACCGCGAGATCATCCTCAACTTCCCGTGCACCGTCGAGCGTTCCACCCCCAACGTGTACGCCGACCAGATCGAGTGGATGAGCCGCAACCTGTCCCGGCGCGAGCACGTGTGCCTGTCCGTACACACGCACAACGACCGGGGCTGCGCCGTCGCCGACGCCGAACTGGCCGTCCTGGCCGGCGCCGACCGCATCGAAGGCTGCCTGTTCGGCAACGGCGAGCGCACCGGCAACGTCGACCTCGTCACCCTGGGCATGAACCTGTACTCCCAGGGCATCGACCCGCAGATCGACTTCTCCGACATCGACGGCATCCGCCGGACCGTCGAGTACTGCAACCAGATCGGCGTGCACGAACGCCACCCGTACGCCGGGGACCTGGTGTACACGGCGTTCTCCGGCTCCCACCAGGACGCCATCAAGAAGGGCTTCGAGGCGCGCGAGGCCGTCGCCGCATCCACCGGTACGCCGGTCGACGAGGTGCCGTGGGAGATCCCGTACCTGCCGATCGACCCGCACGACGTCGGCCGCAGCTACGAGGCCGTCATCCGCGTCAACTCGCAGTCCGGCAAGGGCGGCGTCGCCTACCTGCTCAAGTCCGAGTACGGGCTCGACCTGCCGCGACGCCTGCAGATCGAGTTCTCCGGCGTCGTCCAGCGGCACACCGACAGCGAAGGCGGCGAGGTGTCCGCCGCCCGCATGTGGGAGATCTTCCAGCACGAGTACTCCGTCGACAAGCAGCCGTCGCCGCGCGTCGCCGTCCGCGAGTACGTGACCCGGTCCGTACCCGACGACCAGCTCGAACTGTCCATCGACTTCACCGTCGACCACGCCGACAAGTCCGCCGTCGCCCGCGGCAACGGCCCCATCGACGCGTTCGTCCGCGCGCTGTCCGATGTGGACGTACAGGTGACCGTCCGGGACTACGCCGAACACGCCCTCACCGCCGGCGGCGACGCCGTGGCCGCCGCGTACGTCGAGTGCGAGATCGGCGGCAGGACGTACTGGGGCGTCGGCGTCGACGCCAACATCACGACCGCGTCGCTCCGCGCCGTCACCAGCGCCGTCAACCGCGCCGGCTGATCGCTGCACGCCGCCGTACCCGGGCCGGCCGGTCGTGGCCGGTCCGGGCGGCGGTCGGCCCTGGTGGGGGTCGTGGGGGGCGGTCGCAGCGGGAGTCGCGGTGGACGGGCGCGGTGGGCGGTCGTGGCGGTGCGGTCGTGGCGGGGAGTCGCGGTTGACGGTCGCGGCGGGCGGTCGTGGCGGTGCGGTCGTGGCGGTGCGATCGGGACCGCGCCGGTATCACGCCGATGCGCTGACGCGGGTCCGTTGTCCACAGGCGTCGTTCGTCGTCCACAGCCTTGTGCAGCAAGGGATCCAACGCGACTAGACTTGTCGCCGGGGTGCCCCCCTCTGGGAGGGCGGGGCCTGCTCACGCGGCGTTTTGCGAACCGGCTGAGCGGCCCGTCTGTTCACCTCGCGATCACGTACACGTTTGCTGTCCACTCGGCGATCCACGTACCGATCGGGTGTTCACTCGCGATCCACGTACCCCTGAACGTCCGCGCCACGCTCCCCACACCTCCCGCATGTCCGCGCCACGCTCCCCGCACCGCCCGCATGTCCGCGCCACGCTCCCCGCACCGCCCGCATGTCCGCGCCACGACCGACTTACCGCCCGAGTGTCCGGGCCACGCTCCAGGTACCGCACGCCGACCCACTCCACGACCCACACGCCGCACGGGCGGCGTGCCCGCTCGCCTCCCCGCCACCGCCCGTGCACGTACCACCGACTCCGCAGCGACACCCCGTCGCTTCCGTTGCGCCCCAACCGTTCCCGACACCGCCAGGGCAACCAGTACCCAAGGCGTTGTCCGTCGTTCGGTGGACAAGGCTGTCGCTGCCCGGTCGACGGTGGTGGGCCGTGGCGCGGCGGATGCTGTGCGGCATGAGACATCTGAAGGACGACGAACTGGTTCCCGCGCTGTCGGCGGAGCTGGGCGAGGAGCTGCGCGCGGCGGCGTACGCGCGGGTGGACACGGTGCTCGGGCCGGCGCGGATGCTGTCCCCGCTGGGGAACTATCTGATTGCGCGGCCGGCGGCAAGGGCGGCGGCGCACCGGATCACGGAGCGTACGGATGTGCCGTTGGATGCGGCGATGATCCTGGGTGTCACGGCGGATGCGTTGCACGTGTGGCGGGCGGATCCGATGTTGAACCGGGTGGGTGAGCATGTGGGTCAGGTCGCGTTGGACCGGATCACGGATCTGACGGTGACGCCGGGCCGGAGCTGGCAGCAGGTGACGATCGTGCTGGTGGGCGGGGAGAAGATCGAGATCGAGGGCCGGGGGGCGGCGCATCTGCTGGCGGCGGCGTACCGGGAGTCTCGCGCGGGTTGATCTCGTACCGCATGCTTGTCTGCGTGCCGGAGACCTTGCCTCGCGCGTCGGACGTGCATGCCTGGACGCGGGGGGCGGTCATGCGCGACGCGTACTACGGGGTGGTGCTGGCCGGCTCGGTCGCCGCGGTGTGGGTCACCGGCGGCGGCCCGGGCCGTACGGTGTCGGTCGTCGCGCTGTGCGCCCTCGTCCCGTGGTACTGGCTGGTCGGCCGCCGGGCGTACCGGGGGAGGCCGGTGCCGGTGTGGACGGTCTGTTACCAGCTCGGGGTGTTGGCGCTGCTGGTGACGGCGCAGGTGGCGACGTTGACGAGTTCGGTGGTGTTGTTCGCGCTGATCCCGCAGGCGTTCATGTTGCTGCCGGTGGGGTGGGCGCTGTTGGCGTTGACCCTGTTCAATGTCGTACCGGTGGTGGAGGCGGTGAGCGCGCCGAGTTTCCGGGTCGTGGGGGTGGCGGGGGCGCTGGCGTTGTGCGTGGCGTTCGCGGCGCAGTTCAGTTGGTGGATCCAGCGGATCATCCAGCAGAGCCGGGAGCGTGCCGACCTGATCGCGCAGTTGGCGGCGGCCCGCGCGGAGTTGGCCGAGTCGGAACGGCAGGCCGGGATGTTGGCGGAGCGGCAGCGGCTGGCGATGGAGATCCACGACACGCTGGCGCAGGGCTTCACCAGCATCCTGATGTTGTTGGAGGCGGCCGATTCGGCGCCGCCGGAGCGGGCCCGGTCGCATCGGGAGCGGGCGGCGCGCGCCGCCCGGGAGAACCTGGCGGAGGCGCGCGCCCTGGTCGCGGCCCAGCCGCCGACGGAGTTGGCGGGTTCGTCGCTGCCGGACGCGCTGCGCCGGCTGGTGGGTCGGCTCGGGGAGGAGACGGGCGTGGCGACCGCGTGGGACCTGGCGGGTGAGCCGCGACGGCTGCCGGCCGGTACCGAGGTGGTGGTGTTGCGGTGCGCCCAGGAGGCGTTGACGAACGTGCGGCGGCATGCGCGTGCGGCGAGCGCCGCGCTGAGCCTGCGGTACCTGGCGGGTGGGGTGCGGTTGGACGTGACGGACGACGGCGCGGGCTTCGATCCGGGCGCGGCGGCGGGTTTCGGCCTGGCGGGGATGCGGGAGCGGGTCGCGCAGGCGGGCGGCCACCTGGCCATTTCGAGTACGCCGGGCTCGGGGACGACGGTGACGGTGGAGGTGCCGGCATGATCCGGGTGCTGCTCGTCGACGACCACCCGGTCGTACGGGAGGGCCTGCGCGGCATTCTCGGTACGGAGGACGGCATCGACGTGGTCGGCGAGGCGGGGTCGGCGACGGAGGCGGTCGCCGTGGCCCGGGCGTACGCGCCGGACGTGGTGCTGATGGATCTGCGGATGCCGGACGGCGACGGTGTGCAGGCCACGCGCGACCTGCTGGCGCGGGATCCGGAGTGCCGGGTCGTCGTCCTCACCACGTACGAGAACGACGCGGACATCCTGCGGGCGGTGGAGGCCGGCGCCACCGGATACCTGTTGAAGGACGCGGGGCGGGCGGAGCTGGCGGGGGCGATCCGGGCGGCGGCGCGCGGGGAGACGGTGCTGGCGCCGGCGGTCGCGGCGCGGCTGGTGTCGCGGATGCGGTCGCCGGTGGGCCTGACCCCGCGCGAGATCGAGGTGTTGCGCCTGGTCGGTGCCGGCCGGACGAACGCGGAGATCGGCCGGGAGCTGTTCGTCAGCGAGGCGACCGTGAAGACGCACCTGCTGCGTACGTTCGAGAAGTTGGGCGTGTCGGACCGTACGGCGGCGGTCACCGCGGCGTTGCAGCGCGGCATCCTCCCGCCGTACTGACCGGCGTGGGTCGGGTCAGGGTGTCGTGGCGAGCCAGCCGTCGAGCGCGGCGAGGAACGTGCCGGCGTCGTCGCGGTGCGCGGAGTGCCCGACACCGGCGAGCCGGAGTACGGTGAATCCCTTGGCGCGCAAGGATTCCTCGTGGTCGGGGTCGATGAGTCCGTTGCGTTCGACGGTGAGGACGAGGGTGGGGCCGCCGGGCTTGTCGGGTTCGAAGCCCATGCCGGTGAGCGAGTCGGCGACGGCCGGATCCCAGCGGCCGAGGCTGCCGATCTTCTCGTGGTAGCGCGCCTCGGGCCAGCCGGGGTTCGCGGCGCGCAGGTCGTCGACCGTCCAGTCCTTCTGCGCCCGGAACGCCGCCATGAACTCGGGCGTCGCCGCCGGCAGCCACGCCGGGTCCTCGTACACGGTGTGTGCGGCGCGGATGCGGTCCTCGACCATGGACACGAGCAGGCCGCCGAGCGAGTGGCCGATCACCAGCGCCGGCGTGTCGGGCACCGCCGCGGCGAGCTCGTCCGCCATGTCGACCAGGGAGTACGTCGCGGCGCGGGGGCTGTGCCCGTGCCCGGGCAGGTCGGGCGCGAGTACCCGGTAGCCGCGGTCGGCGAGCGCGGGGCCGATGCCGGACCAGCCGGCCGCGTCGCTGGTGATGCCGTGGACGAGGACCGCGACCCGGTCCCCGGTACCCCATTCGGTGACGTGCAGCGTCATCGTCGTTCCCTTTGTTCGACAAGTTTCGAATGATCATCGCCGACCCGGTACGCACATGTCAAAGGTCCGGCCCCGATTGCCGCGCCCGCGCGGCCCCGCGAGAATCGTTCCCACCACCTCCCCCACCAGCGAACGAGGTACCCATGGCGGGCACAAAACGCCGCTACCTTCCCCTGCTCCTCGTCCTCGTGGTCGCGCTCGGCGCCGCCTGGCTGGTACGCCAGCACGGCAGCGGCGCCTCCGCCGACAAGCCCCAACCCGGTACCCCCGGCGCCGCGCAGGCCCGCAAGGACCTCGCCGCGCTCACCGTCGCCGAACCGCACTCGATGGCCGGGTACAGCCGGGAGAAGTTCCCGCACTGGATCGACCAGGGCGACCACTGCGACACCCGCGAGGCCGTACTCAAGCGCGACGGCAAGGGCGTGGAGGTCGACAGCTCCTGCCACGCCACCGCCGGCACCTGGACCAGCCGGTACGACGGCGTCACCGTCACCGACGGCGGCAAGCTCGACATCGACCACGTCGTACCGCTCGCGAACGCGTGGCGTACCGGGGCGTGGCAGTGGACCACCGACCAGCGCGAACGGTTCGCCAACGACCTGAAGGACCCGCAGCTCGTGGCGGTGTCCGCGAAGAGCAACCGTTCCAAGGGCGACCAAGACCCGTCCACCTGGAAGCCGCCGTCCCAGAGCTACTGGTGCGAGTACGCGTCCGACTGGATCGCCGTCAAGTACAGGTGGAAGCTGCACGTCACCAGCGCCGAGAAGGCCGCGCTCGGCGACATGCTCGGGCACTGCTGACCGCCGCAGGTCCCGGCCGTCCGAGCCGGGACCTGCCCGGCAGTCACCGGGAACGGTCGCCCAGCACCGTCCCCACCAGCTTGTACCGGCCGGTCACGGTGCGCACCCAGCGCAGCGGTTCGTGCGGCAGATCCGCCGGGTCGGCGACCCGGTCCAGCCGGATGACCTCGTCGTACAGGAGCTGCTGCGCCCGCTGGACGTCACGTACCACCGCGACGATGCCGCTGTGCCAGTGCCTGGCCATGTGACCAGCCTGCGCCGTTTCCGACACCGACACCAGGGGCCGTGTGGGTAGTTGTCCCCTCGACCCCGACGACGAAAACGTGCATGATGCCTCCAAGATATGAAGTTTCGTGACGGAGGTGGACAGATGCGTATCAGAACGGTGCTCGGCGTCGCCATGACCGCCAGCGCCCTCGCCACCATCGGGCTGGCCGGGCCCGCCAACGCGTACCCGCCGGATCCGCCGTCCGCCAGCGACTCCGCCGCACACCTCGCCACCCTCACCGTCGCCGCCCCCGGCTCCATGGACGGGTACAGCCGCGACAAGTTCCCGCACTGGATCAACCAGGGCGACAACTGCAACACCCGCGAGGTCGTACTCAAGCGCGACGGCACCGGCGTCACCGTCGGCAGCGACTGCTACCCCACCGCCGGCTCCTGGTACAGCGCGTACGACCAGACGACCACCACCGACCCGAGCAAGGTGCAGATCGACCACATCGTGCCGCTCGCCGACGCGTGGCGTTCCGGCGCCGCCGACTGGACCACCGACCAGCGCCAGGCGTTCGCCAACGACCTCACCGACCCGCAGCTCATCGCCGTCTCCGCGTCCAGCAACGAGTCCAAGGGCGACCAGGACCCCTCCCAGTGGAAGCCGCCGAACACCGGCGAGTGGTGCTACTACGCCCGCAACTGGATCCAGGTCAAGTACGTCTGGAAGCTGACCATCACCAGCGACGAGAAGACGGCGCTGTCGGACATGCTGGGCAAGTGCTCAAGTTGATCTTGGGCAGATTGTTCAATTGTTGACTTGTCTCATTGTTGAACAGTTGAACAGTTGAACAAGATCGTTTTGTTCAACAATGGAACAAGAAGGTGCGCCGGTCATCCGCGACCGGCGCACCGTTCCATCCCCACCCCACCCCGCCGCAGCCGTACTTCCGACGAACACGTGGTGCCGCGCCCCCGTACTCGGCACCATGGCGGCCATGGGCGACACGTACTCGGGTGACTTCACGACTGGGCAGGGCGGCGTGTTCACCGACGAGGTCGGGGTGATCACGGGCCGGGTGACATTGGAGACGCGCGTCGACGACGACGGGAAGGTCGTCGTCCGCGTGCAGTACAAGGACGCCGACGAGTGGTACACGGTGACGGGCGGCCGCTGCACGCTGCACGATGCGGCCGACGCGAAACCCGTGCACGACCTGGTACTGGCCGTGCTGGCCCGCGGCGGCGAAGGCGACTCCTAGCCGTACCCCCGTCCCGCCGGCAGAGCCGCGGCACGGTCAGTACCCTCGCGGGTCGCAGCGCCAAGCCACGATCGCACGGTCACGGCGACAGAGCCGCGCCACGGTCACCCGCGAGTCGCGGTGCCAAGCCACGGTCGCACGATCAGGGCGCCAAGCCGCGCCAAGGGGCCGCGCCGCGCCCTCGCGGGACGCAGCGCCGAGTCGCGGTCCCACGGTCACGGCGACAAGCCACGATCGCACAGTCACGGCGACAGGCGCGGGCCGTACCGGACCGCGACCTGAACCGCTTGCGTAGCAACGGTTCCGTACGGACACGGTCCGGGAAGGCCGGACACCGGCGCGGCCGGAGCGGCACGAGGGACATCGGCGCGGCCGGGGCGGCACGCCGGACGGCCGCGCGGGTCAGCGCTGGCCGTACCCGGCGATGCGTTGGGTGACGCGGGTGAGTTCGGCGTCGTCGAGCAGCCGGGGCGGGCAGCCGGAGCCGAGGACGCGCAGTGCCACGTCGCAGACGTACTCCAGGTAGACGGCGCGGTCGTACGCGGCGGTCAGGGTGTCGCCGGTGGTGACGGCGCCGTGGTTGCCGAGGAGGCAGCCGGTGCCGCCGCCGAGTGCGGCGAGCATGTGTTCGGCGAGTTCGGGCGTGCCGTAGGTGGCATACTGCGCGACGCGGACGCGACCGCCGAACATGGCGAGGTAGTAGTGCACCGGGGGTACCTCGTCGACGAGGCAGGACAGTGCGGTGGCGGCGGTGGAGTGGGTGTGGACGACGGCGCCGGGCTGGCGGGCGGCGTAGCAGGCGAGGTGCATGGGCGCCTCGCTGGTGGGCTTGAGCGGCGCGTCGACGGGCGTACCGTCGAGGCGGTGCACGCCGACCTGTTCGGGTGTGAGCGTGTGGTAGTCGACGCCGGTGGGGGTGACGGCGACCAGGTCGTCCACCCGTACGCTGACGTTGCCCGCGGTGCCGACGACCAGTTTGTCGGCCACCAGCCGCCGGCACACGTCGACGATCTCGGCCCGTTCCGCCGCCAGTAACATGCAGTCTCCTCGTGACCGTCGGGCCGACGGCCCGGCGGGCGTCAGTCGGCCGATGTTCCCGCCGGCTCGGACCGCGCCGTCCCCGCCGGCCGGCCCACCTCGATGGGCGGGCCGCTGACCTCGCAGCACACGTGCCGCTCGGGCACCCGTTCCGTCGGTACCTCGGCGGGGCGACGGACCAGCAGCGCCGACAGCACCGTACCCAGCAGGAACAGTCCGGCACACACCACCATCGCGATCCGGTACCCGTGGGAGAAGGCGGTGGGCTGCTTGTACGCGGCGCCGGAGAGGCCGGCGACGAGCGGGAGGGCGGCGACGGCGAGGAGGCTGGCGGCGCGGGCGACGGCGTTGTTGACGCCGCTGGCGACGCCGGCGTGCCGGGTGGCGACGGCGGCGAGCACGGTGGAGGTGAGCGGCGCGACGAGCGTGGTCATGCCGAGCCCGACGAGGAGTACGCCGGGGAGGACGTCGGTCCAGTAGTTCGCGTCCGGGCCGACGCGGAGCAGCAGGAGCGCGCCGACGGCGGCGACGAGCGGTCCGATGATGAGCTGCGGGCGCGGCCCGATCTTCTGCGCGATGCTGCCGGACGTCGCGGACAGCAGCAACATAAGCACGGTGAACGGCAGCAGCGCGATCCCGGCGGCGAGCGCGCTGAATCCGGACACGGTCTGGAGTTGCAGGACGAGGAAGAAGATCATGCCACCGAGCGCGGCGTACACCATGAAGGTGACGGCGTTGACCGCGCTGAACGTGGTGGAGCGGAACAGGTCGGGCGGCATCATCGGGTGCCGGCTGCGCCGCTCGACGAGGACGAACGCGACGAGCGCGAGGACGCCGGCGACCGCGGCGCCGAGCACGACCGGTGAGCCGCCCTTCTCGGGCGCTTCGACCAGCGCGTACGTGATGCCGGCGAGGCCGAGTGCGCCGAGTACCGCGCCGGGGATGTCGAAGCCCTGGGCGGTGGTGTCGCGGCTCTCCGGCACGTACCGGAGGGCGACGATGACGACGGCGGCGGCGAGCGGCAGGTTGAGGTAGAAGACGAAACGCCAGCTGGCGGCGTCGACGAGCCAGCCGCCGACGAACGGGCCGATCGCCGTGGCGACGCCGCCGAGCCCGGACCAGGCGCCGATCGCGCGCGCCCGGTCGTCCGGGTGGTACGTCGACTGGATGAGCGCGAGCGAGCCGGGGGTGAGCAGCGCGCCGCCGACGCCCTGCAACAGCCGAGCGGCGATCAGTACGGGCATGCTCGGGGCGACGCCGCACAGCGCGGACGCGACCGCGAACCACACGACGCCGATGAGGAACACCTTGCGCCGGCCGTACCGGTCGCCGAGGGAGCCGCCGAGCAGGATGAGCGCGGCGAGCGTCAGCGTGTACCCGGTGCTCGTCCACTGGAGTCCGGCGAGGTCGGCGGACAGGTCGTGACCGATGTGCGGGAGCGCGACGTTGACCACGGTCGAGTCGAGCATCGCCAGCCCGGACCCGAGCACGGTGGCCACGAGGACGCCCCGACCGGTGGCGCTGCGAAGTCGGATCGAACCCGGGGTGGGAGCCACGCCGCCAACGATGCCACCGCCCGCGCCCCTCCGGTACGGGACGGGCCGGAAACCGTCCGGGGGTCGTGGCAGAGTGGTTCGGGTGTTCGGCGGCCTATCGCACTATCACGGTCCGGTTGCCGCTCTGCACGGTGTAAGAATGGCTTTCTCCGATATCGGGTTGATTCCCGTCGACCGGCCGCGGCCGGCGTCGTGACCAGCGGTGGAGGTTTGTAGATGAGGCTCAGCAGCAGTCGCCGGGTGGCGCTGGTCGCGGTGGCCCTGGCCGGCGTGGCGGCCGCGGCGACCGGGTGCGGCGGCAACTCCGCGGCTCCCGGCGGCGGGAGCGGCGCGAAGGCGAGCGGCGCGGCCGGTTCGGTCGACTCGATCATCGCGTCGGCTCCGGTGGCGAAGAGCCTGCCGGACAGCCCCACCCTGAAGAAGATCAAGTCCGACGGCAAGCTGGTGTACGGGGGGACCGCGAGCGCGCCGCTGTTCTCGCTGAAGGATCCGACGACCAACACGCTGACCGGCTTCGACGCCGACCTGGCGAAGCTGCTCGCGAAGTACGTGACGGGCAAGCCGACGACGGACATGAAGCAGGTGCAGGTCGAGACGCGCGAGGCGTTGCTGCAGAACCATTCGGTGAACGCGGTGTTCGCGACGTACACGATCACGCCGGAGCGGGCGCAGAAGATCGCCTTCGCCGGTCCGTACTACTCGTCCGGTGACGCGATCCTGGTGAAGAAGGACAACACCTCGATCAAGACGGTCGCGGACCTGAACGGCAAGAAGGTCGCGACCGAGTCCAGTTCCACCGCCGCGGCCGACCTGAAGAAGTACGCGCCGAAGGCGAAGGTGCAGCTGTTCGAGGAGAACAACGACTGCCTCCAGGCCGTACAGCAGGGCCGCGTCGACGCGTACGTGCTGGACCAGGGGATCCTCGTCGGCGACGCGAGTACGAACTCGGACGTCAAGGTGGTCGGCCAGCCGTTCACCGCGGAGCCGTACGGGATCGGCCTGCCGAAGGACGACCCGGCGATGAAGAAGTTCGTGAACGACTGGCTGGCGCAGATCATGAAGGACGGCACCTGGGCGAAGCTGTGGAAGGCGACGGTCGGCACCGTGGTCTCCGGCGACGCGCCGAAGCCGCCGGAGATCGGTTCGGTCCAGGGCTCCTGACGTGGGATTCCCCGCACTCGCCGGCGACCTGCTGCACGGCTTCGTCAGTACTGTCGAGATCGTCGCGCTGAGCTTCGTCGGCGCGCTGCTGGTCGGCACGCTGATCGCGGTGTGCCGGATCAGTCCGGTGCTGCCGCTGCGCGCCTTCGGCTGGCTGTACGTGGAGGCGTTCCGCGCGGTGCCGCTGCTGGTGCTGCTGGTGCTGTGCGTGTTCGGGCTGCCGTGGATCGGGCTGACGCTGTCGCCGTTCGCCTCGGTCGTGCTCGGCATCGCGCTGTACGCGGGGGCCATCGTCTGCGAGACGTTGCGCTCCGGCGTACGCGGGGTGCCGCTCGGCCAGGTGGAGGCGGCGCGCGCGTTGGGCTTCACGTTCGGGCAGTCGCTGCGGCACGTGGTGCTGCCGCAGGCGTTCCGGGTGATGGTGCAGCCGTTCGGGAACGTGTTCATCGGCGTGGTGCTCGGCACGTCGCTGTGCGCGGCGGTCGGCGCGCAGGAGCTGACGTACGCGACGAAGGTGCTGGACATCCAGGGTGCGAACCCGCTCGTCACGTTCGGGCTGGCCGCGGTGCTGTACATCGCGGTCACGCTCGGCAGCGGGTACGTCTTCGGGCGGATCGAGCGGCGCGTGAGGTTCCAACGGTGAGGTGGGCATGAGGGGTGTCGAGCCGGTCCTGTTCGACCGGCCGGGACCGCGCGGGCGGCGCCGCATCGCCGTCGCGACGGTCGTGGCCGCGCTGGCACTGGCCGGGCTGGCGGCGCTGGCGGTCCGCCAGTTCGCGGTCAACGGGCAGCTCGCCGCGGACAAGTGGCAGCCGTTCACGCAGTGGCCGATCCTGCGCTTCCTGTTGATGGGGCTGGTGTACAGCCTGCTCGTGACGCTGCTGTGCGCGGTGATCGCGATGCCGGCCGGTGCGGTGCTGGCGCTCGGCCGGCTGTCGCCCCGGGCGTACGTGCGGTGGCCGGCGGCGGTGTTCGTGGAGCTGTTCCGGTCGCTGCCGACGCTGCTGCTGATCTTCGTGTTCCTGCTCGGGCTGCCGGCGATGGGCACCAGCGTGCCGACGTTCTGGTGCCTGGTGGTGCCGATCTGCCTGACCGGGTCGGCGACGATCGCCGAGGTGTTCCGCGCCGGCGTGCTCGCGTTGGAGCGCGGCCAGACCGAGGCGGCCAGCGCGATCGGCCTGCGGTACTGGCAGACCATGCGGCTGATCGTGCTGCCGCAGGTGATCCGGCCGTTGCTGCCGCTGCTGCTGGTACAGCTGATCAACCTGCTGAAGGACTCCACCCTCGGCTACGTCGTGACGTACGCGGAGCTGCTGTACTCGGGGAAGAGCCTGGCGGAGTTCGTGCACGCGCCGATCCAGACGTACCTGGTGGTCGCCGCGCTGTACATGATCGTGAACTGGCTGATCACGCGGCTGGCGCACCGGGTGGAGCGCCGGCAGGGCCGGGTGCCGCGGTTCCGGATGCGGCGGGTGGCGGGGACGGTGCCGGCCGCGGCGGAGTGATCAGTCGTCGTCCTCGCCGGGCTCCGGGTAGAGGTAGAAGCGGATCCGCATGGCGCGGGCCCCGGGCGGCGCCTCGTCGATCCGGTGCCCGTACCGGAACAGCAGCTTCTGGTACTCGGCGTGGAACTCGGCGAACTCCTCCGGCGTGAGGTGGGTGCCGCCGCGGGACCAGGTGGTCCAGGGGTGGTCGCGGTCCCAGTTCGCGGCGAGGTTGTCGACGATGCCGGCGATGTCGCGCGCGTCGGACGCCAGCTTGCGCCGGGTGACCTGCTCGATGACGGCCCGGTCGGCGGGGTCCATGCCGGTCGGGTCGGGCGTCTCCCAACTGGTGTTGGTGCGCCGCCACCAGCGTTCGCGGTGGTTGCCGCGCTCCGGCACGTCCTCGATGTACCCGTACCGCTCCAGCTGGCGGAGGTGGTAGCTGAGGGTGCCGGTGTTCTGGCCGAGCCGGGTGGCGAGCGTCGAGGAGTTGACCGTGCCCGCCCGGTCCAGCTCGCGCATGATCCGGCGGCGCAACGGATGCGTCAGCGCCTTGAGCGTCTCGGGGTCGGCGACGCGGCGTACGTGCTCCGGCATGGCCCCTAGGGTACATCTACAGACATCTGTTTGCAGAGATTCCTCTGCGGTCTTGCTACGGTGGGCGTGGACACCGAGGAGGACGCATGAGTACGGACCGGAGACCGGCGCCGACCGGGCACCAGCATCACGTACACCTGTTGCACCGCAACGGATCCGCTCGCGTACCCGGCGGTCCGGGTCGGCGGCTGGTGGGCACCGCGTTCGGCGTCGCGGCGGTCGTGATGGTGCCGTGGATGCTGATGCTGTCCCGCACCCTGCCGGAAAGTACGCGGGCGCGGCACTGGTCGCTGGCGTGGATCGGCTTCGACGCCGTCCTCGCGATCGGGCTCGCCGCCACCGGGTTCCTCGCCTGGCGCCGGCACAGCGGACTCGTCGTCGCCGCGACCGCCACCGGCACCCTGCTCGTCGTCGACGCCTGGTTCGACGTCATCACCTCGGCGCCCGGCGCCGACCTCACCCAGGCGCTGCTGCTCGCCACCTGCTGCGAACTCCCGGTCGCCGCCGCCTGCCTCACCGTCGGCCTGCTCGCCCGCCGCCGCTGACCGGCAGCGCCGGAAACCCTTGCACGGCAAGCGATTCCGGCCGTGACGTCAGGACTTCACCAGCGCCACGAAACCCGGGAGTACCTCGGCCAGGGGTGCGGCCTCCGGATGCCAGGCGCGCTCCCACTCCAGCGAGAGCCAGCCCGCGTACCCGCGGGACCGCAGCTCGCCCAGCACCTCGCCGAGCGGCAACACCCCCGTACCGGGCGCGACCGGCGCCTTCTCGTCCGCCGACGGAATGTCCTTGAGCTGCACGTACGCCAGCCACGGCGCGACGGTCGCCGCGGACTCGGCCGGCGTCTCGCCACCGAGCCAGGTGTGCATGACGTCCCAGATCACACCCAGCGGTACTCCGTCCACAGTGGACACCCCGGCCGCGTCGGCCGCCGCCGCCACCACCCGTACGGCATCGTCGGCGCGGCGGTGCGAGTCGTGCGTCTCCAGCAGTACGCCGACGTTCGCGGCGCGGGCGGCCTCGGCCACCGCCGCCAGCCGGCGTACCGCGCGGTCGTCGGCGACCGGGGACGGCGTCCCGCCACCCGGAAAGACCCGCACGTACCGCGCGCCGAGCGTCGCCGCCGCCTCGATGTGGCGATGCAGGTCGGCGACCACCTCGCCGTCGTCCGCCTCCCCCGCCACCCGGATGTACGAGTCCAGCGCCAGCGGCGTGATCCCGTTGTCCCGCAACCGATCCCCGGTCTCGGCGAGCTGTCGCGCGGACAGTCCGGGGTGGATCGGCTCACCGTCCGCGTACCGGAACTCGACGCCCGTGCAGCCCGACCCGGTCGCGAGACCGATCACCTCGTCCAACGGCAGGCCGGGACAACCGAGCGTGGCGAACGCGATCACGGGCGTACCTCCGCGGTGCTGGCGCGCAGCACGACCTCGGCGTCGACGCGGACCACCCGCGGCTCGGCCGACTCCGCGCGCGAATCGAGTACGAGGTCGAGGGCGCGCGCGCCCATCTCCTCCAACGGCAGCCGTACCGTCGACAACGGCGGCGCAAGATCCCGTACGGTCGGGATGTCGTCGAAACCGGCCAGCGACACCCGGCCCGGCACCGCGACGTGCAGATCGCGCAGCGCCGCCAACGCACCGATCGCCATCACGTCCGACAGCGCGACCACGCACGTCACCTCGTCGAGTACGCCCGACTCGTGCAGCCGGCGGACCGCCTCGTAGCCGCCGTCCCGGGTGAAACCGCCGTCCGCGACCCGGTGGTTCGGCAACTTCGCCGCCGCCCGACCCAACTCGTGCCGGAACCCCAGGTACCGGTCCCGCACCGTCAACAGATGCTCCGGCCCCGTGATCAGCGCGAAGTCCCGGTGCCCCAGCTCCAGCAGCGCGCGGGCCAGCGCACGCGCACCACCCTGGTTGTCCGGCAACACCGTGTCCACCTCGAACCGGTGCTGACTCACCACCGCCACCCGGCCACCGCCCGCCTGGTACGACGCCAGCGCCGTGCGCAACAGCTCCGTACGCTCCCGGTCGTGGTAGCCCGAGCCCGCCAGGATGATCGCCTGCGCGCGCTGCTGGTGCAGCATCCGCACGTACGCCAGCTCCCGGTCCGGATCCCGGAACGTGCACGACATCATCACCAGCAGGTCGTTCTCCGCCGCATGCCGCATCGCGCCGCCGGCGATCGCCGCGAAGTACGGATCGCTCACGTCGTGCAGGACCACGCCGACGCTCGCCGTGTGGTTGCCGGCCAGCGCCTGCGCGTGCGCGTTCGGCGTGTACCGCAGCTCCGACGCGGCGGCGACCACCTTCTCCCGCAGGTCGGCGCGGACCACCCGGGTACTCCCGTTGAGCACCCGGGACGCGGTGGCCAGCGAGACACCCGCCTGCCGCGCCACCTCGGCGAGAGTCGCCACGTGCCTTCCCCCTTGTGAGAACGTCGCCCGCCCCGGGTCGCCTGGGACATCCCTACCATCCGCCGGACATGCCGGAGCTGTGGGGCGTGCTTGACCCGCCGGGGCGATCAGTCTACGGTACGGCAAGCGCTTTCCAAGCAAACGCTTTCCGTGTGTCGTAATCGACCAAAGCGGACATTGTCCAACTGTTCAACAGTTGGACAATGACACAGTTGAACAATTGGACAATGTCGTTTTTGGGCTGTTTCGACGGGAGGACCTCGTGCCAGTACGCGAGATCGGCATCGCGATGAACGGTGTCACCGGCCGGATGGGGTACCGGCAGCATCTGGTGCGGTCGATCCTCGCGATCCGCGAGCAGGGCGGCGTCGAGCTGCCGGACGGTACGCGGATCGTGCCGGTGCCGATCCTGGTGGGCCGCAACGAGGAGAAGGTGCGCGGCATCGCGGAGCGGCACGGCATCTCCAGGTACGGCACGGATCTGGGCGCGGTGCTGGCGGACCCGACGGTCGAGGTGTACTTCGACGCGCAGGTGACGTCGGCGCGGGAGAAGGCGATCCTGGCGGCGATCGCGGCGGGCAAGCACGTGTACACGGAGAAGCCGGTGGCGGAGACGGTGTCGGGCGCGGTCGCGTTGGCGCGGGCGGCGCGGGACGCGGGGATCCGGGACGGCGTGGTGATGGACAAGCTGTTCCTGCCGGGTCTGCGGAAGCTGCGGCGGCTGATCGAGGGCGGGTTCTTCGGCCGGATCCTGTCGGTACGCGGGGAGTTCGGCTACTGGGTGTTCGAGGGTGACTGGCAGGAGGCGCAGCGCCCGTCGTGGAACTACCGGGCGGCGGACGGCGGCGGCATCGTGCTGGACATGTTCGCGCACTGGAACTACGTGCTGGAGACGCTGTTCGGCCGGGTGGAGGCGGTGACGGCGCGGGCGGTGACGCACATTCCGGAGCGGGTGGACGAGCACGGCGCGGCGTACGCGGCGGATGCGGACGACGCGGCGTACGGGATCTTCGAGCTGGCGGGCGGGATCGTCGCGCAGGTGAACTCGTCGTGGTGCGTGCGGGTGAACCGGGACGAGCTGGTCGAGTTCCAGGTCGACGGTACGGAGGGGTCGGCGGTGGCGGGGTTGCGCCGGTGCCGTGTCCAGCACCGGGCGACGACGCCGAAGCCGGTGTGGAATCCGGATCTGGCGACGCCGGAGCCGTTCCGGGAGCAGTGGCAGGAGGTCCCGGACAACACGGAGTTCGACAACGGGTTCAAGGTGCAGTGGGAGGAGTACCTGCGGCACGTGGTGACGGGTTCGCCGTTCCCGTACGACTTCGCGGCGGCGGCGCGGGGTGTGCAGCTGGCCGAGCTGGGGTACGCGAGTTCGCGGGACGGGCGGCGGATGGCCGTGCCCGAGATCGAGCTGTGAGGGGTTCCGTGCAGATCTCACTGCCCACTGTGGACGGTTCGCTGGCACCGTACACGCTGCGGGACACCGTGTCGTGGCCGAGGCCGGACGGTACGGCGAGCGCCCGGGTCGCGTACGCGGCGGCGCATGTGGTGGCGGATCCGTTGGGGGACAACGTTCCTGGCGCGCCGGCGGTGGTGGACTGGGACGCGACGCTGGCGTACCGGCGGCATCTGTGGTCGTACGGGCTGGGCGTGGCGGACGCGATGGACACGGCGCAGCGCGGGATGGGGCTGGACTGGGCGGCGACCCGGGAGCTGATCCGGCGGTCGGCGGCGGAGGCGAAGGCGACGCCGGGTGCGCTGCTCGGCTGTGGCGCCGGCACCGACCACGCGCCGGCCAGTCTGTCCACTGTGGATGAGGTGGTCGCGGCGTACGAGCAGCAGGTCGGGGTGGTGGAGGACGCCGGCGCGACGGTGATCCTGATGGCCAGCCGGCAGCTCGCCCGGATCGCCCGCGGCCCCGAGGACTACGCCGAGGTGTACGGGCGGCTGTTGGGGCAGGTGCGGCGGCCGGTGATCCTGCACTGGCTGGGCGAGATGTTCGATCCGGCCCTCGCCGGGTACTGGGGGTCGACGGACGTCGCCGCGGCGACCGCGACGTTCCTGGACATCATCCGGGCGCATTCGTCCACTGTGGACGGTGTGAAGGTGTCGCTGCTGGACGCCGGGCACGAGGTGGCGCTGCGCGCCGCGCTGCCGGCGGGCGTACGGCTCTACACCGGGGACGACTTCAACTATCCGTCGCTGATCGAGTCCGGATCCCATGCGCTGCTGGGCATCTTCGACGCGATCGCGCCCGCCGCGTCGGTCGCGCTCGGCGCGCTCGCGGCCGGCGACACCGACCGGTACCGCGCGGTCCTCGACCCGACCGTACCGTTGTCGCGGCACGTGTTCGGCGCGCCGACGTACCACTACAAGACCGGGATCGTGTTCCTGGCCTGGCTTGCCGGCCACCAGCCGGCGTTCACGATGGTCGGCGGGATGCAGAGCGCGCGCAGCCTGCCGCACCTGGCCGAGACGTTCCGGCTGGCCGACGCCGCCGGGCTGCTGCCCGACCCGTACCTGGCGGTCGCGCGGATGCGGAAAGTCCTTGCGCTGCACGGGATCGAGGGGTGAGCGGCGTGGACCTCGACGTCCCCACCGGTACGCCCGCGGCGGTGCCGACGCCGCAGCCGGGTGATCCGCGGCTCGCGCGGCTGTCGCTGAACCAGAAGACGGTGAACCGGCTCGGCGTCGCCGAGGCCACCGATCTCTGCGTACGCCACGGGTTCGGCGCGATCGGGCTGTGGCGCGAGCCGGTCGCCGAGATCGGTACCGCGCGTGCCGCCCGGCTGGTACGGGACGCCGGGTTGCGCGTCTCGTCGCTGTGCCGCGGCGGTTTCCTCACCGCCGCCGACGAGGCCGGGCGTACCGCGGCGCTCGACGACAACCGGCGCGCGATCGACGAGGCGGCCGCGCTCGGCACCGACACCCTGGTACTCGTGGTCGGCGGGCTGCCGGCCGGTTCGCGGGACCTGGCCGGAGCGCGGCAGCGGGTCGCCGACGCGCTCGCAGTCCTGGTGCCGGTGGCCGCCGACGCCGGCGTGCGCCTCGCGCTGGAACCGATGCACCCGATGTTCTGCGCCGACCGCGGCGTACTGTCCACAATGGAGCAGTCGCTCGCGGTGGCCGCACCGTACCCGGCGTCGCAGGTCGGCGTCGTGGTCGACACGTACCACGTGTGGTGGGATCCGGCGGCGTACCAACAGATCGCGCGCGCGGCGGGCCGGATCGCGTCGTTCCAGGTGTGCGACTGGGTGGTGCCGCTGCCCGCGGACACCCTGCTGGGGCGCGGCATGATGGGCGACGGGACCATCGACTTCCGGAGCTTCCGCCGCGCCGTCGACGCCGCCGGGTACGACGGGGACATCGAGGTGGAGATCTTCAACGCCGACGTCTGGGCCGCCGATCCCGACGCCGTCGCCGCGACCGTCGCCCGGCGGTACGTGACCGAGGTGCTCGACTGAGCGCGGCGCCAGCGCGACGACCGAAAGCCGCCAGCCGTCGGCGTTCCGGCGACACAGACTGGACCGCGTGAGCCGACACGCCCCGATCGAACCCTCCATCCTGTACTTCGGCACCCCGGTGGTGCTCATCTCCACGCGCAACGAGGACGGCACGCCGAACCTCGCGCCGATGTCGTCGGCGTTCTGGCTGGGTTGGCGCGCGATGCTCGGCCTCGGCGCGCGCTCGCAGACCGCCCGGAACATGGCTCGTACCAGGGAATGCGTGCTGAACCTGCCGTCCGACGCGATGGCGGACGCGGTCGACCGGCTGGCGCTCACGACCGGCACGTACCCGGTGCCGCCGACGAAGCTGGAGCGCGGCTACCGGTACGAGCCGGACAAGTTCGGTCGCGCCGGGCTCACCCCCGAACCCGCCGAGACGGTACGCCCGCCGCGCGTCGCCGAGTGCCCGGTGACGATGGAGGCGGTCGTCGAGGCCGCGCACCCGGTCGCCGACGAGGCCGACGACCTGCGCGGCGGCATCCTCGCGTTCGAGGTACGGATCCTGCGCGTGCACGTACACGACGGGATTCGCTTGCGCGGCAAGGAGAACCACATCGACCCGGACGCGTGGCGCCCGCTCATCATGAGCTTCCAGCAGCTGTACGGGCTCGGCCCCCGGGTACGCGAGTCAACGCTCGCCCGCATCCCCGAGCACCTGTACCGCAGCTCCGACGTGGACCGCGCCGCCCTCGCCTGATCCCCCGCGACCGTCCTGTTCGGACCGTCCGAACAGGACGGTCGGGCAGGCCGAAGATATCGACGAAACTGTCCGAACAGGACGGTCAGGACAGCCACGCGACAGCCGAGTCCGCTCCGTCCGAACAGGACTGTCGGGGCGGGAAACCCCGTCAGGGCAGGCGAACGAGCATCTTCCCCAGGTTGTCGCCGCGCAGTACGCCGAGGAACGCGTCCGGTGCCTGCGCCAGCCCGTCCACGAACGTCTCCCGGTACACCAGCGACCCGTCCCGCAGCCAGCCGCCCACCCGCGACACGAACTCCGGCCGCAGGTCCGCGTGGTCGCGTACCAGGAAGCCGCGCAGCGTCAACCGCCAGCCGATCATCCGCGCCAGGTTCCGCGGCCCCGGCGGCGCCGACGTCTCGTTGTACGCGGAGATCGCCCCGCACAGCGCCGCCCGCCCGTGCACCCGCAGCTGCCCGACCGCGGCCTCCAGGTGATCGCCGCCCACGTTGTCGAAGTACACGTCGATGCCGTCCGGCGCCGCCGCGCGCAGCTGCTCCGCCACCGGCCCGTCGTGGTAGTCGAACGCCGCGTCGAAGCCCAGCTCACCGGTCACGTGCGCGACCTTCGCCGCCGACCCCGCGCTGCCGACCACCCGGCCCGCGCCGAGCAGCCGCGCGAACTGCCCCGCCGCGCTGCCCACCGCACCCGCGGCGCCCGACACGAACACCACGTCGCCCGGTTGCAGCGCCGCCACCGCCACCAGCCCCGCGTACGCGGTCAGGCCCGTCATGCCCAGGATCCCCAGGTACGCCGACGCCGGCGCCACGGCCGGATCCACCCGCACCGCGTGCCCGGCGTCGAGCACCGCGTACTCCCGCCAGCCGGAACCGTGCAGGACCAGGTCACCGGGCGACAGGTCGGGGCTGCGCGACTCGACGACCTCGCCGACCGCGCCACCCTCCAACGGCGCACCCACCTGGAACGGCGCCACGTACGACTCGACGTCGTTCATCCGACCCCGCATGTACGGGTCCACCGACATCAGCGTGTTGCGTACGAGGACCTGGCCGTCGGCCGGCGCGGGCACCTCCGCGGTCACCAGGTCGAAGTTCTCCGCCGTCGGCCAGCCGCGCGGACGCGACGCCAACCTGATCTCCCGGCTCGCCACCATTCCCCGAGCTTAGAGGCCCGCCCGGCGCCCCGCCCGCCGTCCGGCCAGGCCCGCCGGGTCACACGTCCAGCGCGCGCCGCCCCTCGAACGCGCGGCCCAGCGTGATCTCGTCCGCGTACTCCAGGTCGCCGCCGACCGGCAGCCCCGACGCCAACCGGGTCACCGCGATACCCATCGGCTTCACCAACAGCGCCAGGTACGTCGCGGTCGCCTCGCCCTCGGTGTTCGGGTCGGTGGCGAGGATCAGCTCCTTCACCGCGCCGCCGGACAGCCGCGTCATCAGTTCCCGGATCCGCAGGTTGTCCGGCCCGACGCCCTCCAGCGGGTTGATCGCCCCGCCGAGCACGTGGTACCGACCGCGGAACTCGCCGGTCCGCTCGATCGCGACGACGTCCTTCGGCTCCTCCACCACGCACAGCACCTCGTCGGTACGCCGCGCGTCACGGCAGATCCGGCACTCGTCGGCCTCCGCCACGTTGAAGCAGATCCGGCAGAACCGGACCTGTTCCTTCACCCGGCGCAGCGCCGTCGCCAACCGCGTCACGTCCGCCTGCTCCGCCGACAGGATGTGGAACGCGATCCGCTGCGCACTCTTCGGGCCGACCCCGGGCAGCCGCCCCAGCTCGTCGATCAGGTCCTGGATGGCACCCTCGTACACCGGGGTGGTCCTACATGCCCAGGCCGGGCAGGCCGCCGGCCATGCCGCCGAGGCCACCGGCGATCGGGCCCATCTTCTCCTGCTGCACCTTCCGGGCCTCCTCGGTCGCGCTGCGCACCGCGGCCACCACCAGGTCCTGCAGGGTCTCGATGTCGTCCGGGTCGACGACCTTCGGATCGATCTCGATGGACCGCAGCTCGGCGCTGCCGGTCACGGTCGCCGTCACGAGGCCGCCGCCGGCGCTCCCCTTGACCTCGGTCTCCGCCAACTCCTCCTGCGCCGACGCGAGCTGCTCCTGCATCTTCTGTGCCTGCTTGAGCAGTTGCTGAAGGTTCGGCTGTCCGCCACCCGGCATCACGGCGACTCCTCGACGCTCGTCGGTACCCGTTCTCGTCAAGAAGCCTAACCGCCGGCCACCCCACCCGACCGCCAGCGGGTACGGACAGCGCCACCGGCCGCCGACCACCGTCAGGCTTCGTCGATCCTCTCCGCGCCCAGCGTCTCCACCAGCAGGGACAGCGCCTGCTCCTCGGCCGTGGCGATCGGCGACGGCAGCGCCTTCGCCGGGTCGAGCGGCTCGTCGGTCGGCTCGTCGCCCGGCGCGAACCCGTCGTACCCGTTGAGGTTCGCCGGCACCGGATCGTCCGGCGAGAAGTCCGTCGGGCCGTCCGGTACCTGCCACTCCGGCTCGGCGCCCGCCGGACGTTCCTTCGTCGCCACCGCGGCACGCGGCTCGGCCACCGCCGTCGCGGTCGCACCCGCCCCACCGCCCGGCGACTGCCGCGGCGGCTCCGGCGCCGGCGCCGCGACACCACCCGGCCGCGCCGTCTCCGGCCAGCCACCCGACTCCGACTCCGGCGCCGGCGGCTGCGCCGGCGCCTGCGGGCGGGGGGGGGCCGGCGCCGGCGGAGCGGCCGCCGGACGCTGCTGCTGGGCCGGCGGACTCGGGTTCGCCTGGCACCGGATCCGCCACTTGGTACCGAGGACCGCCTGCAACGCGTCCTGCAGTACGCCGACGACGGTGTCGTCGTTGAACCGCCCCGCGATCCCGGCGTTACGCGCCTTGAGTACCAGCGTGTCGCCGTCCAGCGCGTACGGCGCGGCGTTCTGCAGGAGGCTCCACACCACGCGGCGGCGCTTCGTGTGCTCGACGATCGCGTCCCACGACCGGGTCACCGCCTGGATGTCCGTACCGCCGGCCGGAACCACGGCTGCCGCCGGCGCCGGCGCGGCCGCTGCCGGCGGGGTCGACGCGGTCGGCGTGTCCGGCTCCGCCACCCGCGCGGCTGGAGTCGGCGCGGCCTGGGTCGGCCCCACCTGAGTCGGTCCGGCCGGGGTGGGCGCCGCCTGTGTCGGCGCTGTCGAAGTCGCTGCTGTCGGAGTCGGCGCTGTCGAAGTCGGCGCGGACTGACTCGGTGCCGCTGCCGGCGCCGGGGCGGGAGCTGGCGCGGCGGGCGGTGCCGACGGGGGTGCCGCGGCGGGCGGGAGCGGGGCGCCGGTGGCGACGCGCCGCTCCAGCATCTCCAGTCGCTGCAACAGATCCGTGGTCGAGTCGCCGCCGGGCAGCAGCATCCGGGCGCACAGCACTTCGAGTACGAGACGGGGGGAGGTGGCGCCGCGCATGTCGGTCAGCCCGTCGTGCAGGATGTCCGCCATCCGGGACAGGCTGGCCGGGCCGAGCCGGGACGCCTGGGCGGCCAGCCGCTCCTGCTCGTCCGGCGGTACGGCGATGAGGCCCTTGCCGACGGCGTCGGGCACCTGGTTCAGCACGATCAGGTCGCGCAGCCGTTCCAGCAGGTCGGAGGCGAACCGGCGCGGGTCGTGCCCGGCCTCGACGACCCGGTCGACCGCGGCGAACAGGGCCGCGCCGTCCGCGCCGGCGAGCGCGTCGACCGCCTGGTCGAGCAGGTCGGCGTCGGTGACCCCGAGCAGCCCCACCGCCCGCTGGTACGTGACGCCCTCGTCGCCGGCGCCGGCGAGCAGTTGGTCCATGATCGACATCGAGTCGCGGACCGAACCGCCGCCCGCCCGTACGACCAGCGGGTACACCGCCGGATCGACCTGTACTCCCTCCAGTCCGCACACCCGCTCCAGATGCGCGCGCATCGTCCCCGGCGGTACGAGACGGAAGGGGTAGTGGTGGGTCCGCGACTTGATCGTGCCGAGGACCTTGTCCGGCTCCGTCGTCGCGAAGATGAACATCACGTACTCCGGCGGCTCCTCGACGAGCTTGAGCAGCGCGTTGAAGCCGGCCGACGAGACCATGTGCGCCTCGTCGATCACGTACACCTTGAAGCGGGAGTTGACGGGGGCGAAGAACGCCTTCTCGCGCAGCTCGCGGGCGTCGTCCACGCCGCCGTGGCTGGCCGCGTCGATCTCGATCACGTCGATCGAGCCCGGCCCGTTCGGCGCGAGCGCGCGGCACGACTCGCACTCGCCGCACGGCTCCGGCGTCGGCCCCTTCGCGCAGTTCACCGAACGGGCCAGGATGCGCGCGCTCGACGTCTTGCCGCACCCGCGCGGCCCGCTGAACAGGTACGCATGGTTCAGCTTGCCGTTGCGCAGCGCCGCGATCAGCGGCTCGGTCACGTGCTCCTGGCCGATCACCTCGGCGAAGGTGCGCGACCGGTACTTGCGGTACAGCGCGATGTTCGCCACCGCGTCTCGCCCCCTTCTCCGGGACACCTGCGGACGAGCCCCGGAGGGGAAGTCTAGGCCAGCGGTGGGACACTCCCCGCCCGACGCGGACACCGACCCACGACGCGCCGTACGACCGGCCCGACGGGTACGAAAGGGCCCCCCGTGCACCCGCCAGAGCTCGCGTACCCTTGCTGCCTTCCGGCCCTGGGGGAGTTGACGAGATGAGCGCCGCACGAGGGGCTGGCACCACTGTACCGTGTCCTCCGAGGCCCCTCCCACCGGCGTGGGCCGCCCCACCCGACGCCCCGTCGGAGCGCCGCCACCCGTCCGGTATCGTGTCCGGCGGAGGATTCGCCTAGTGGCCTAGGGCGCACGCTTGGAAAGCGTGTTGGGGGCAACCCCTCACGAGTTCGAATCTCGTATCCTCCGCCGCCTGAACAGGCAAAACACCGCCCCGGACCAGCTACGGTCCGGGGCGGTGTTGCATCCGGTCTCAGTTCTCCCGTCAGGCGGGCACTCGGGCCGGTGCCGTGTTCGGGCCGGTCGCCGGGGCGGTGCCACGCATGACCGTTTCGCCGGACCGCCCCGGTCAGGAGCGGGTGTGGGAGTGCAGCGGCGGGTGGCTGCCGGCGAGCTTCTTCGGTACGCACATGCGCCAGGCGTCGAGGACCAGTTCCCGCATCTCGACCTCGTCGAGTGCATCGAGTCGCACCCGCACCCAGTTGTACCGCTCGTCGGACGGAACGGGCATCAGGAACCTGTCCGGGTCGGCGGCGACGAAAGCGGCACGTTCCTCCTTCGGGTACCCGAAGCCCATGATCGTCTCGTCCCGGGAGAACGCGACGAACACGAGCCGACCCACCCGGAACTTGACGCGGTCGTACACGAGGGCCTCGGTGGTGCGGGGCAGGGACAGGGCCCAGGCGCGCACCTGGTCGACGGTCACCATGCGGTCCGGTCTACACCTGCCCCCCGACAGTTCCGCGGGAGAATGGCGGGGTGGCCCGCTGGGTGCTGCACGTCGATCTCGACCAGTTCGTGGCGGCGGTGGAGGTTCTGCGCCGGCCGGAGCTGCGCGGGCGGCCCGTCGTGGTCGGCGGGGACGGCGACCCGACGAAACGCGGCGTCGTCAGCACCGCCTCGTACGAGGCGCGCGAGTTCGGGGTGCACTCGGGGCAACCGCTGCGTACGGCGGCGCGGTTGTGCCCGGACGCGGTGTTCCTGCCCGTCGACCGCGCGGCGTACGAGGCGGCGTCGGAGCGGGTGTTCGCCGTGCTGCGCGGGTTCGACGCCGTCGTGCAGGTACTCGGCTGGGACGAGGCGTTCCTCGGCGTCGACGCCGACGACCCGGAGGAGTACGCGGGGGAGATCCGGCGCCGGGTGCGCGCCGCCACCGACCTCGACTGCACCGTCGGCATCGGCACGAACCGGTTGCAGGCCAAGCTCGCCACCGGGTTCGGCAAGCCGGCCGGCGTCTTCCGCCTCACCGACACCACCTGGTACGCGGTGCTCGGCGACCGGCCGACCGACGCGCTGTGGGGCATCGGCGCCAAGACCGCGCGCAAGCTCGCCGCGCTCGGCCTGCGTACCGTCGCGGAACTGGCCGCCGCCGATCCCGAGACGCTCGCCGCGCGGTTCGGCCCCGCCACCGGACCCTGGCTGGTACGCCTCGCGCAGGGTCGCGACGACGGCGCGGTCACCGGCGAACCGTACGTGCCGCGGTCGCGTAGCCGGGAAACCACGTACCAGCAGGACATCGCGGACTGGGACGCCGTGCGGCGCGAGATCGTACGGCTGGCGCGGCTCGTCGCGGCCGACACCGACGGGCGGCCCGTCGACCGGGTCGTCGTCAAGGTGCGCTACGCGCCGTTCCTCACCCGTACGCAAGGGCGGCAGCTCGCCACCCCCACCACCGCACCGGACCTCGTCGCCGACGCGGCACTCGACGCGCTCGACGGCTTCACCCCCGACCGTCCGGTACGCCTGCTCGGCGTACGCGCCGAGTTCGCCCCCGACCCGTAGCCCGCAAGGTGCGTCGTACCAAGGGATCGCGGCAGGTTCCGGGAGTGGCGCTGTTGTACACCCGACACCCGAGGTGTACGCCGGGCGGTCCGCGCCGTGCGCTGGGTCGCCAGCCGGCGGCACCGCCGCACGGCACGCGGCCCCGCAGCTGCGGCGGCTGCCGGATACGCGGCGGGTACGGGTCGGCCGCACCCGATCGGACCGCCGGTTTCCGAACTGCCGCAACGGATCCGTACCGGCGAACCGGACGCTCCGGTGGTTCGGACAGCGCCGGCGCGGGCCCGTCCACGCGCCGGCACACCTGACGACCACCCCGATCCCCGCGTACGCGAAGGGTTGTGTCCGTCGCCCGCTGGTCCACACCCGGCGCCGGTGTCGACCAGCTCGCCACGGACCCCGACGCCGACCTACGCGAGGCGGTCACGGACTTCCGGGACACCGCCGAGTGACCGCGGCATACCGGATGGTGGGGCCGATGCGGGCGAACAGCGCCACCGCCGGGGCGCACCGGCCTACGGTGAGGACGACGGAGGGGGCGCCATGATCGACGTCGAGCAACTCACCAACCCCGAGGTACAGGCGCTGGTCAAAGCCATCAACGCCGGCGACCGCCTCGCGTTCAGCGAAGCCCTCACCGCCGACGCCACCATGACCGACGACGGCACCCAGCGCGACCTCATGCCCTGGGCCGAACGGGAGATCTTCGCCAGCCACGGACACCTGGACGTCGAATCCGAGACCGACGACGGGCTGACGCTCATCGCCCGGTACCGCAACGACACGTGGGGCGAGATGCGTACGACCTGGCGGTTCACCGTGGCGGGCGGGCTGATCAGCCGCTTCGACACCGGGCAGGCGTGACCGCGCGCCTGCTTGGCGGGGCGGGTTCGGCGTTCGGCGGGGGCCGCTGTTGCGGGGCTGGGCGGTCGGGCTCGGAGTACGGGGGGTCAATGCGTGTGGCCATGGTTGACCGCACGCATGACTTGCGGCGCTGGCCACATTGTTCAATTGTTCAACAAGTCAACAATTGGACAGTTGAACAATTGAACAATGTGCTCCAAGATCAACTCGGCGCGGACCGCCCAACCACCCCAGCGTCCGCGGCCGCCCAACCACCCCAGCGTCCGCGACCGCCCAACTACCCCAGCGCCTCGGCCACCAGCTCGTACGACCGCACCCGCGCCGCATGGTCGTACGCGAGCGTGGTGATCATCAGTTCCTGGCTGCCGGTGCGTGTGGCGAGGTCGGTGAGCTGGTCGGCGACGGAGGCCGGGTCGCCGACGATGGTGTGCCGGGCGCGGTCTTCGATGAACAGCCGGTCGAGTTCGGTGTACGGGTGGTTCTCGGCTTCGTCGGGGCTGGGCAGCGGCCCGGGCCGGCCGGAGCGCAGCCGCAGGAACGACAGGGTCTGCGAGGAGGCCATGCGGCGGGCTTCGGCGTCGGTGTCGGCGCAGTAGACGGCGACACCGATCATGGCGTACGGCTCGGCGAGGTCGTCGGAGGCCCGGAACGATTCGCGGTACGCGGCGAGGGCGGGCAGCGTGTTGTCGCCGGCGAAGTGGTGTGCGAAGGAGAACGGCATGCCGAGGGCGCCGGCGAGTTGCGCGGAGTACCCGCTGGAGCCGAGGAGCCAGATGGGCGGCCGGAAGCCGCGTCCGGGTACGGCGCTGACGGCGGCGTACGGGTGGCCGTCGGGGAATTCGCCGTCGAGGAAGCCGATGAGTTCGCCGAGTTGGCGGGGGAACTCGTCGGCGGCGGGGGACGCGTCGCGGCGCAGGGCGTGTGCGGTGACCTGGTCGGTGCCGGGGGCGCGGCCGAGGCCGAGGTCGATGCGGTCGGGGTGCAGCGCGGTCAGCATCCCGAACTGTTCGGCGACGACGAGCGGCGCGTGGTTGGGGAGCATGACGCCGCCGGAGCCGACGCGGATGCGTTCGGTGGCGGCGGCGAGGTGGGCGATCAGTACGGGCGGGGAGGAGCTGGCGATGCCGGGCATGTTGTGGTGTTCGGCGACCCAGTAGCGGTGGTAGCCGAGGCGTTCGGCGCGGGTGATGAGGTCGACGCTGTTGCGCAGGGCCTCGGCGGGTGTCGACCCGTCCGCGACGGGCGCCAGGTCGAGTACGGACAGCTTCACGTCAGGCAGAGTCACGTAGTGGAGCAACACTCCGGTTAGCGGCGATCTTCCCGCGGGACGGTCACGTCACGGTCGTCAGTTCGCGAGGGCGTGCAGCATGCCGGTCCGCGCGGACGTCAGGTACCACTCGTGCCGGTACGTGTCGGCGAAGCCCGGTACGTCGACCTCGGTGGGCCGGATCTGGCTGGCGTGCGCGGCCATCGCGTCGCGTTTCGCGGCGAGTTCGGTGGTACTGGCCGAGACGCGTACCCGGATGTCCGCGGCGGGCCGCCCGTACTCGCCGGTGTGCCCGCTGGCGGCGTCGACCAGGTGGGTACCGCCGCGGGTGCGCAGGTGGTCCCGGTCCACCGTCGCCTCGTACGCGGTGGCGCCGGACAACCGCGCGGCCAGCGACCCGATCCGGTGTACGGCGACGTGGTCGGGATGGCCGTAGATGCCGCGGTCGTCGTAGTGCACGACGGTGTCGGCGGACTCCTGCTCGGCGACGTCGGCGAGCCGGCGCGCGAGCCGGTCGGCGCGGCCGCGGGCGAGCGCGCGCGGGTGCCGCGCGGACGGCCAGCCGACCATGCCGGAATCCCTGCGCCCCAACAGAACCAGCCGCGCCACGCCGAGCCGGTCGGCGGCGGCTTCGAGTTCGGCGAGGCGGCGCCGGTGTACGGTCTCGCCGGGCCGCAGCGCGGCGTACTGCTCGCCCAGTTCGCCGCCGGTGGCCATGACGAGGACGACGCGCGCGCCACGGTCGGCGAGGCGGCGCATGGTGGCGGCGGTGAAGATCGCCTCGTCGTCGGGGTGCGCGTGCAGGACGACGACGGCGCGACCGCGCAGGTCGGTACGGACGGTGCTCATGGTGTGCTCGCTGACTCGACGGCACCCGGACGCTCGGCCGGGGCGGATCCGGACAGGACCCGGGCGTCGGCCTACGCGATGGGTGGCGGCGACGCCCGCGGCGGGGACGGCTCGCCGGAACGGCGAACGGTCGTCAGCGACAACAACACGCACACGCGGCAGCGACGATCGGCGCGGGGCCGGTCACGATGCTTCGCGGGTACGTCATGGTCGACGATTCTGCCACGCCCCCGTCGCGGTACGCACGCGACCCGGCGCGGGTCACAGCGGCTGCGACACGATCCACCGGTGCCCGTACGGGTCGGCGACGCGGCCCTGGCGGTAGCCGTAGTCGTGGTCGGCGAGCGGGAAGACGACGGTGGCGCCGGCCGCGCGTACCCGGTCCCACCGGGTGTCGGCGTCGGGCACCTGGAGGGTGAGCAGCGCCGGGGTCTGCGGGTCGGTCGGATCCGCCTCCTTCACCGCGAACCGCGCACCGTCGACGGCCAGTTCGGCGTGCACGATCGTGCCGTCGACGACGTGCCGGGACACTTCGGTCGCGCCGACGGCGCGGGCGTAGAAGTCGATCGCGGCGGGCGCGTCGCGTACGGCCAGGGTCGGGATCAGCGTGGTCTCCATGCCCCCAGCGTGCCCGGCACCGGGCCCGGGGTCTTGGACAAATCCGAGGTGGCGGCCGGATCGCTTGAGCCACAACGGAAAGAGCGCGCGAACCAGCGGCACGACCTGGTGGCCGGGCGAGCGTGCGCGTCAGGCGGCCGGCACGTGCCGGCGGCCGGGTGTGTCCTCGACGAGTTCGAGGTCGGCCAGGTTGAGCAGCTCGGCGACCTCGTCCACGGAGGTGCAGACGGCCACCGGGTACCCGCGGTGGCTGACGCGCAGCAGGTCGCCGGTGTGGCCGTCGGGCCAGCTCCCGGTGACGTGTTCGACGGTCCACCGACCGTCCCTGCTGCGGTACATGTTCACGACGGTAAGCCGACTTCCTTGGTATGGCCTGGAAAACGGCGCCCGGTGTAACGGAGGAAACGGTCTGCGCGTTGCGCCCGCCACACCGGTGACCCTTCGGCCGATGGCGGCCCCGTCCGTTCGGCGTAGCGTCGGCTGTGACTCCCGCCGCGCGTCACGTTCCGGTGGCTGCCTCCCCAGGCCGCGCGGTGGGAGGCCCGTCCACCCGGCCGATGTCGTACCTCGGGGCTAATGTCCGGCACATGCCGACCATCGACGAGCACCTGGTGGCCCTGCGGCGGGCCGGTGACGCGCTGGCCTCGGCCGCGGCGCGCGTCCCCTTCGACACTCCGGTACCGGACTGTCCCGGTTGGCACGTCCGGGATCTCGTCCGGCACACCGGCGGCGTGCACCGCTGGGCGGCCGGGTTCGTGCGTACCGGGCGGACGCGGCCGACCACGGCGGACGAGGAAGCCGAGCTGATGACGAGCCCGGTCGCGGACGACGACCTGCTGGCCTGGTTCCGCGCGGGGCACGCCGCGCTGCTCGACGCGCTGCACGCGGCACCGGACGACCTGACGTGCTTCACGTTCCTGCCGGCGCCGTCCGCCCGGGCGTTCTGGGCGCGGCGGCAGGCGCACGAGACGACCGTGCACCGCATCGACGCCCAACGCGCCGCCACCACGGCGGATCCGGTACCGGCCGGGAGTGCCGCGTACGCCGCGGGTGACGCGGACCCGACCGCGTACGCCGCGGGCGCGGTGGGTCCGGTGCCGGCGGGGCTCGCCGCCGACGGCGTGGACGAGCTGTTGACCGGGTTCTTCGGACGGCCGAAACGGCTCCGTTGGGCCGAACCGGCCACCCTGTCCCTGCGCGCGCCGGACGTCGGCCGCGACTGGCTCGTCCGCGTCGGACCCGACGGCGTACGGGTCGGCGCCGGTCCGGGTGACGCCGACTGCGCGGTCACCGCCCCCGCCGCCGAGCTGTACCTGCTGCTCTGGAACCGCCGCGACACCTCCGGTCTCGACGTACGCGGGGATGCGGGGGTGCTGCGCCGTTGGCGCGCCGAGGCGCACGTCACCTGGAGCTGACGGGCCCGCGACCACCACCCCGCGGCCCCAGCCCGCGACCGCCACCCCGCGGGCTCGGCCCGCGACCACCACCCCCGCGGGGTCAGCCGGCGACGGCCACCACGACGAACATGAAGGCCATGCCCACCACGGTCATCCCGAGCGTGAGCCGGCTGGGGTGCCGGGCGTGCGCCTCGGGCAGGATGTCGCTGGTCGCGATGTAGAGCAGGAACCCGGCGAAGAACCCGAGGTACAACCCCAGCACCGATTCCGGTACGTGGATGAACAGCGTCACCGCGGCACCCACCACCGGCGCCACCGCGTCGAGCGTGAGCAGGGTCAGCGCGCGCCGCCGGGCGTTGCCGTACAGGGAGGTGATGGTGAAGGTGTTGAAGCCGTCGGCGAAGTCGTGCGCGACGACGGCGAGGGCGACGGTGATGCCGACGGCGGTGTTGGCCTGGAAGCCGAGTCCGATGCCGAGCCCGTCCATGAAGCTGTGCGCGACGAGCGCCGACGCGGCGAGGATGCCGACGGTCGGGTAGTGGTGGCCGTGCGAGTCGTACTCGTGCTCGTGGCCGCGGTGCAGCGCGGTGCCGCGTTCGATCACGTGCAGCGTCAGGAAGCCCGCGGCGAACGTGACCATCACCGCCGGCACCCCGAGCACGTGGTACGCGTTCTGCTCGAACATCTCGGGGATGAGGTCGAACGCCACGACGCCGAGCAGTACGCCGGCGGCGAGGCCGAGGATCAGGTGCAGCTTGTCGCGGGCCCGCAGCGCGACGAGGCCACCCATCAGGGTGGCCACCAGGGATACCAGCGTGACGAGGACCGCCATGCCCGCCAGCATAAGAGAGAACGATTTTCCTTTCGCTTCCCGTCCCACCGACGGCGCCGCCGGACGGGCCGGCGGCGCCCGGTCGTTCAGAGCTGCGACCAGAACCGGTAGCCGTGCGCGGCCGCGAGGTCCGTACGGCGCCACGGCCCGGACGCGATCGACGCCACGTACCGGTTCGTCCCGGTGTACGCGGGCCACGCGGTACGCCCGGTGGCGGCGAAGCGGGTCCAGGTGTCGGCCATCCGGTCGGCGAGTGTCACCTGCGCCGGCGTCAGCTTCTCGAACAGCGACAGGTCGAACAGGTACGCCAGTTCGGACATGTGCTGCGCGCCGACGGTGAAGCTGACCCGCGGCGTCCCCGCGTACCAGGGGGTGTCCTGCTCGGCGAACTCGGCGACCCGGGTCGGCGTCCAGCGGGCCAGCGCGGCCGCGGTGTCCACGGTCGGCGTCGACCAGTCCGCGTCGGTGAGCACGTCGCCGAGCTTGGCGCCCGGCGAGTCACCCGACCCCAGCGGGTACTCGGCCAGTACGGCGTCGGCGTCCGCGCCGAACCGGCCCCGTACGGCCTTCTCGTACCCGGCGGCGGTCAGGGGTGTGCCGGTGGTGAGTTCCTGGCCGGCGACCCGGCCGCGATCCTCGTCGTGGTTGACGGTCAGCAGGACCGGCACCCGGTTGAACCGGCCCGCCGCGAACGCGGCCCCCGGCGTACGCGGCAGCAGCGGGGTGCCGGCGACCGGCCGCGGCTCCACCTCCGTGCCGTACGCGGCGAGCAGCCTCGACGCCGGGACGGCCCGCAGGCAGGCGGCACGGTCGGGATCGTCGGCGCAGCCGACCTTCCCGGCCAGCGCGGTGCCCTCGTCCTCGGCCGCCTTCCGGGTACGGCTCGCGTCCCCGGTGCACGGCGCGCTCTGTACGATCGCCCGGTCGAACAGCCCGGCCGCGGTCGGCGACGCGAGCTGGTCGCAGACGCTGTACCCGCCGCCGGACTGGCCCATGATCGTGACGTTGCGCGGGTCGCCGCCGAAGTTCGCGATGTTGCGGCGCACCCAGCGCAGCGCGGCCTGCTGGTCCTCGATGCCGAGCGAGCCGGATCCGTTCACCGAGCCGCCGTCGAGCGCGTCGTCGGTCAGGAAGCCCATCACGCCCAGCCGGTAGTTCATCGACACGACGACGGCGTCGCGGGAGAGCCGGGCCGGGCCGTACATGTCGCCGGTGCCGTACATGAGGCTGCCGCCGTGGATCCACACGATCACCGGGGTACTGCCGGTGGCGCGCGCCGGCGCGGTGACGTTCAGGTACAGGCAGTCCTCGTGCTCGGACGGCACGCCGACGGGGAGTCCGGTGGGCTGGGCGCAGGCGTTCCCGGGCCTGGTCGCGTCGCGTACGCCGGTCCACGCCGCGGCGGGCCGGGGCGAGCGCCAGCGCAGCTCACCCACCGGCGCCGCCGCGTACGGAATCCCTTGGTACGAACGGGAATCCGCGGTCACGGTGCCGCGGACGGCACCGCGGTCGGTGGTGACGACGGCGGGGTCGCCGGCGGTACCGGTGGGGCCTGCGGTGGCGGCGGCGGGCACCGCGAGCAGGCCGGCGAGCGCGGCGCCGAGGGCGCCCGCCGCGGCGAGTCGGCTGCGGATGGTCATGTCGTCCTCCGGGGGGTTCGGTGCATGCGGAGGACCGTAGCAAGGACTTGAACGATCGCGCAACTCAATCGTTCAACTCGATCGCACAAGTACTCTGCTAGGCTGCTGGCCATGAGTCGTGGCAACAACAAGGGCAACAAGGAGGCACTGCTCGCCGCCGCGAAGACGTGCCTGCTGGAGAAGGGTTTCGACCGCACCTCGGTGCGCGACATCGCCACCACGGCCGGGGTGTCCACGGCCGCCATCGGCTACCACTACGGCTCCCGCGAGAAGCTGATGTTCCAGGCGCTGTTCGCGGTGCTCGACGAGTGGGGCGAGAAGTCCGGCCGGGCGCTGGTACCCGCCGACGAGCCCGGCGCCGACCCCGTCGCGCGGTACGTGCGGCGCTGGGACGAGCAGATCGCGCAGGCCCTCGAACACCCGGACATGTTCCTGGCATCGCTGGAGCTGTTCATGCAGGCGCGGCGGCAGCCCGACCTGCTGCCGCAGCTCGCGGACGGGATGCGGCAGGGCCGCAGCGGCACGGCGGCGACGATGCTCAGCATCCCCGAGGACGAGGTGAGCGACGAGGCGGCGCGCACGCTCGGCATGGTGCAGATGGCTCTGTTGAGCGGTGTGGTCGTCCAGGCGCTCGCCGATCCGGAGCACGCGCCGACCGGCGCCGAGGTGCTCGCCGGCATCCGCGCCCTCGCCGGCCTCGGTACGTGACGACGGCCCGCCACCCGGCGGGCGGCGGGCCTCAGAGGTCCTGACAGAAAGGACTGTCGGCGCCTGGCGGACTCGGGACGACGCTGCCGTCGTTGTCGGCACAGTCGCATACAACACCGGTATGCGACTGCACCTCCGCCTTGGCAGCCCCGCCCTGAGCCTCGCCAGCCATCCGACGCCTTTCTGTCAGGACCTCTTGGAGACGGAAACCGTCAGGCGAGCACGTCGGCGACCGGCCGGTACGCGAGGTCGTGCGCGGCGGCGACCGGCTCGTTGGTGACGACACCGGCGTGCGTGTTGAGGCCGGCCGCGAGCGCCGGGTCGGCGGCCAGCGCGTCCCGCCATCCCTTGTCCGCCAAGGCAACCGCGTACGGCAGGGTCACGTTGGTGAGGGCGAACGTGGACGTGTTCGGCACCGCGCCGGGCATGTTCGCCACGCAGTAGAAGATGCTGTCGTGCACCCGGTAGGTCGGGTCCGCGTGCGTGGTCGGCCGCGAGTCCTCGAAGCAGCCGCCCTGGTCGATCGAGATGTCCACCAGCACGCTGCCCGGCCGCATCCGGGACACCAGCTCGTTGCTGACCAGCTTCGGCGCCTTCGCGCCCGGCACCAGGACCGCGCCGACCACCAGGTCCGCGTCCATCACCGCCCGCTCCAGCTGGTACGTGTTGGACGAGACGGTGTGCACCCGGCCCGCGTACAGGTGGTCGAGTTCGCGCAGCCGCGCCACGTTCAGGTCGAGGACGGTGACGTCGGCGCGCAGCCCGACCGCGATCTCCACCGCGTTCGCGCCGGCCACCCCGGCACCGAGGACGACGACCTTCGCCGGCGTCACACCCGGCACCCCGCCCGGGAGTACGCCACGGCCACCGGCGAACCGCATCAGGTGGTACGCGCCGACCTGCGGTGCCAGCCGCCCGGCGACCTCGCTCATCGGCGCCAGCAGCGGCAGCGACCGGTCCGCCAGCTGCACCGTCTCGTACGCGACGGCGGTGACGCCGCGGGACAGCAGCGCGTCGGTGCACTCCCGGGACGCCGCCAGGTGCAGGTACGTGAACAGCACCTGCCCGGACCGCATCCGGTGGTACTCCTCCGGAACCGGCTCCTTGACCTTGAGGATCATGTCCGCCTCGGCCCACACCGCGTCGGCGGAGTCGAGGACCTTGGCCCCGGCGTGCAGGTACTCGTCGTCCGGAATGGACGAGCCGAGGCCGGCGGATCGCTCGACGTACACGTCGTGCCTGTGTGTGACGAGTTCGTGTACTCCGGCGGGCGTGATCGCCACCCGGTACTCGTGGTTCTTGACCTCGCGTGGAACGCCGACCTTCATGACGGACTGTCCTTCCGGTTCCGGGGCACCGTTGCCCCGTCGGGCACTGACGCGTGTAGGGACGAGTCGCCCGAAGGCGCTCGGTACAGGCTCATGGTGCGGCTCGGACTCACTGCCGGTCATCGTTTTCCGGAGACGACGTGTGACCCCCGTCTTGTCGCCTGAGCACAACTCAGCCGTGCAGCCGCCGCGCGTTGAGCTGGATCAGTAGTGCCAAACGTACGTCTGGTGAGTCGAGGTCGGCACGGAGCGCACCGCGCAGCCGGCGCATCCGGTAGCGGAAGGTGTTCGGGTGAACGTGCAGCTGCCGGCTTGCCGCCGCCGGGTCCGCCGGATGCTCCAGGTACGCCCGCAACGTCTCCGCGTACCAGCCGCCCCGTGACCCGTCGTGATCGAGCAGGTCGGCGAGCGGGCCGATACCGGTCAGTTCGTCGAGCGGTACGGCGCCCGTGACCCGGTCGAGTACGGCGGCGGCCCACGACTCCTCGTGACTGGCGACCGGGCCGGCGACGATGCCCCGGGACAGCAGCCGCAGCAGCGCCGCCGCCTGCGCCGCCGACCGGGGCAGGTCGGCCAGCGTCGGCGCCGACCCGCCCGCGGCCACGCGTATGCCGGGCTCGCCGCGGACCAGTTCGGCCGCGAGCCGGCGCAGCCACGGCCACGACCCGGTGTCCCCCTCCTCGGTGACCACCGCGTACAGCAGCCCGTCGTACTCGGTGACCGCGGGGCGGCGCCAGCCCCGGCTCCGCGTGATCGACTCCCACAGCACCAGCAGCCGGTCGGCGTGCCCGTCGGCGCCGTCCGCCAGGTCCAACGCCACCGCCCGGTACGGCCCGGCGGGCAGCCCGGCGTCCCGCGGGTCGGTCGGACCGGTGCCGGCGAGTACGGCGGTGAGGCGGTCGGCGGCGACGCGGCGCGCGACGTCCGCTGCGGCCCGTACCCGCAGGAGGTGCAACGCGACGACGCCAGCCGTGTCGGCGAACGCGTGCACCCGCTCCTCCGGCGGCCGTTCCGGTACGAGTGCCCAGATCGAACCGAGCAACTGCCCGCCACCGAGCCGTACCGGGACGATGAGCCGCGGCATCGTCCCGTCCGGCTGCCCCGGTACGAAGATCGGCTCGCTGCCCGCGCCCAGCTTCCGGAACACGCCCCGGGACCGGAACTGGCGCAGTACGTCCGCGGGCACCCGGCGGCCGACGATCGTGGACAGCCGCGCCGCGTCCGCCTGCTCCTGCCGCCGCGAGTACGCCAGCACCCGCGAGTACTCGTCCTCGATCGTGACCGGCGCGTCGATCACCCCGGCCGCCGCGTCCGCCAGCGTGAACAGGTCCTGGAACGCCGGCGGCTCCGACGATCCGCGCGCCGTCAGCCCGACCGTGCCGGTGTCGACCAGGCTGCGCAGCAACCACACGAGCTGTGCCCACGACACCTGCCCGCGTACGGCCACCAGCGGCAGCTCGCCGTCCACCGCGATCTTGCGTACCTGCTCGGTGTGCGCGACGGGTTCGCGCAGCAGCAGCGCCGCGGCACTGTCGGCCGCACACCGGCGGGCCAGCTCGACCGCCGCGTCCACCTCCCGTACTCCGATGCCGAGTACCAGGTCGCCGCGGTGCACGGTGTCGGCGTCGGAGCCGCCCGGCTCGGCGACGACCACGTCCCGTACGCCGGGGTCGGTGTCCACCGCGACGGGCTCCAGCAGCCCCGACCCGAGCGCGTCCAGCACCCACCGCAACCCGATCACGCCCCCATCGAACACCCCGGCGGCACCGACCGCACGACGACACGGGTAGACCCGGCCGGAGCGGGTACGCCAGGTGGTGGAGGACGACTGACGAGGAGGCGACGATGGCTGCCGTATCGAGCCCACTGTCCGACGACGCGCGGAAGGTCACCGGTGACGCGCTCCAGGGCGCCCTGGTGGATCTGATCGACCTGTCCCTCCAGGCGAAACAGGCGCACTGGAACCTGACCGGCCGGCACTTCCGTTCCCTGCACCTGCAGCTCGACGAGGTCGTCGACATCGCCCGCCGGCACATGGACGTGGTCGCCGAGCGCGCCGTCGCGATCGGCGTCAACCCCGACGGCCGGGCCTCGACCGTGGCCACGTCGGCGCACACCGACCAGCTTCCCGACGGGTACGTGTCGGACACGGACGTGGTGCAGGCGTTCACCGGGCTGCTCGCCGAGGTGGGCCACCGGTTCCGGCAGCGGGTGGCGGACACCGACGAGCCGGATCCGGTCTCCCAGGACCTGCTCATCGCGGCGGCGCAGGACATCGAGCAGCAGCACTGGATGTTCCAGGCACAGCGGTGAACCTCAGAGGTCCTGACAGAAAGGCGTCGGATGGCTGGCGAGGCTCAGGGCGGGGCCGCCAACGTTGTCGGCAGCGTCGTCCTGAGCCCGCCAGGCGCCGACAGTCCTTTCTGTCAGGACCTCTCAGGCGTGTTCGGCGTCGAACGCGGCCGTGGCGCCGATCGGGTCGTGCCCCGCGATCGCCTGGTAGATCCGGCGGTGCCGCTCGTACATGCCCGGCGGTACGTCGACGTCGGCGGAGTCGGGGCGGTCCGGCCACACCAGGCGCGCGTTGCGCAGCGCCCCGAGTACGCCGGCGCGCAGGAAGCTGAGCGCGGGGTTCGCCGCGGCGTCGGCCATCGCGTCGTGGAACCGCTGGTGCGCGGCGAGCGCCCGCCCCGGCTGGCCGATCTCGCGCATCCCGTTCAGCGCCTGGAGCAGGTGGGCGAGCTGGCCGCGGTCGGCGTTGCCGGCGGCCTCCCGGGTGATCTGCCGGTCGAGCGCGTCGAGCGCCGCGAACAGCGAGTCGGCCGGCAGCCCGGAGAACGTGACGGCGACCCCGAGCGTACGGGTGAGGGCGTGCGGGTTGAGCGCCTCGACGTACGTGCCGGAGCCGCTGCGGCGGCGCAGGATGCCGGCCGATTCGAGGAACCGCAACCGGTCCCGCAGCGCCGTACGGCTCACGCCGAGGTCGGTGGCCAGGGTGCGCTCGGACGGCAGCCGCCCGCCCGGCCGTACCCCCTGGATGATCTCGGCGAGCCGCATCGCCAGCGGGTCGGCCAACGCGTCCGGCGGGTCCATCAGCGGCTCGTCACGTGTGTACCCGTAGCTCATGCGTTCGCATTGTTCCGGTTGTGGTTCTGCAATGGTGACCCGCATGGCACCTGACGTCCCAAATGTGACGTAAGACCTGTGGACTGGGGCGACGACGGGTCCGCCGCGACGTGCGCGGCGGACCCGTGACGCAAACCCGGGCGAGCCCACGACCCCGGAAACCCTGACGTCTCCGCCATCGTGCAACCCGCCCGGCTGCGTGCCTTGCCCCCCTGGTCGGAGCCACCCCCCAGTTGCGCCGACCGCAAGGCACTCCGGTCATCCGATTCATTCCCGTCGATCGGTACGACCACCTACAAGGTTGGTATCACCGCTGGCGGTTGTCAAGAGTTGCGGTGAAATTACCGGCAGTAGTTTTTCGGGTCAACCAACTGGTGGAACGTCCCAGTTTGTGGATCTTGAGTTAGCCGGCCGCCTGGATCAGACACGTCAGCCGGGCCGTACACACCCGGCGCCCCGCGTCGTCCACCACCTCGATCTGGTACGTCGCGACCGTCCGCCCGAGCCGCAGCGGAGTGGCCGTCCCCGTCACGGTGCCGGCCGTCGCGGCCCGGTGGTGCGTCGCGTTGATCTCGATGCCGACCGCCCGCCCCGCGGCCCCGGCGTGCAGGCCCGCGCCGATCGACCCGACCGTCTCCGCCAGTACGCACGAGGCGCCGCCGTGCAGCAGCCCGAACGGCTGGGTGTTGCCCTCGACCGGCATCCTGGCGACCACCCGCTCGGCGCTCGCCTCGACCAGCTCGATGCCCATCCGCTCGGCGAGCGCGCCCGCCCCGCCGAACCGCTCCCGCAGCGCCGCGAGCGCCGCGTCGTCCACCGCGTCCGTCATGCGGTCGAGACTACCGCCGCAGCCCCGTCGAGCGACCACCGCCGCCCCACCCGAGGCATCATAACCGATCCGCGTACTCCTGCATATCCTTGCGGCACAAGCAATCCGGCCCTCCGAGCGCCCGTGTCCACCGACCCGCAACGGTCACATCGCGGTACGCGGAAAGGAATCCCGACACTGTCCACAGTGGTCGGTCCGGCGGCGCGCGGAACCGTCCACAGTGGCGCGACGTCGCCCACGGGTACGACTGTCCACTGTGGCCACTCGTACTCGGGGGCGCTGCGGAGGTGCCACTGTCCACTGTGGCCTGTGGGTGGATCGCTGATGCGGATGCCATCCCGACGCGCGCAGCGGTGCGGGTCGGGTCGAACCCCGACCCGCACCGTCCACAATGGACGTTGAGACGTCAGCGGGCGAGGAAGTCGTCCATCCGGCGGTACTTCTCGGCGTCCTCGAAGAGCACGGCCTGGGCCAGGCGTTCCAGCTGGGGATGGGCGTCGGCGGGCGAGTCCACCGCGAGCTTGGTCAGGCGTACCGCGAGGGGGGAGTTACGGGCGATGCGGTCGAGGGTGTCGTGCGCCGTGGCGAGCAGGTCGGCGGGCGGCACCACCGCCGACACCAGCCGTACGGCGAGGGCGTCGGTCGCGGTGAGCCGGCGCCCGGTGTACAGCAGCTCCTTGGCCAGGGACTCGCCGACGAGTTGCGGCAGCCGGTGGAGCGCGCCGGCGCCGGCGACGATGCCGAGGCGTACCTCGGGCTGGCCGAAGAAGGCGCGGTCGGTGCAGATCCGGATGTCGCAGGCGTACGCCAGCTCGGCGCCGCCGCCCAGCGCCGGCCCGTCGACCGCCGCGACGCTCGGCATCGGCAGTGCCCGGATCCGGGCGAAGACGGTGTGGTTGATGCCGGCGAGCGCGTCGTACCGGTCGCGGTCGCGGAGTTCGGCGATGTCCGCGCCGGCCGCGAAGATGCCGTCCGCGCCGCCGGTGACGAGCAGCAGCCTGGGCTCCCGTTCGAGCCGGTCGCACACCTGGTGCAGCTCGTCGACCGTCTCGGCGCCGATCGCGTTGCGCTTGTCGGGCCGGTCGAGGGTGACGACGACGCGGTCGGCGCGCTCCTCGACCCGCAGCGTCCGGTACGTGCTCATGCGGTCACCGTCCTCATGCGTCGGCCCGGCGGCCGTCGACCCACCGGTAGAAGCCCTGGCCGGTCTTCCGGCCGAGCCGGCCCTCCGCGACCATCCGTACCAGCAGGTCCGGCGGCGCGAACCGGTCGCCGTACGCCTCGCGCAGCGTCTCCGCCACCGCCAGCCGGACGTCCAGGCCGACCACGTCGGTGAGTTCCAGCGGACCCATCGGGTGCCGGTACCCGAGGGTCATCGCCTTGTCGATGTCGGCCGGCGCGGCGACCCCGTCCTCGACCATCCGGATCGCCTCCAGGCCGAGCGTCACGCCGAGCCGGGACGAGGCGAAGCCGGGCGCGTCGTTGACGACCACCGGGTCCTTGCCCAGGCGTACGGCGAGGTCGAGGGCGGTGGCGCGGGTGGACTCGGACGTGTCCGGGCCGAGCACGATCTCCAGCAGCGCCATCGCCCACACCGGGTTGAAGAAGTGCAGCCCGCAGAACCGGTCGGGCGCGGTCAGCACCGCGCCGAGCGCGCCGATCGAGATGCTGGACGTGTTGCTCGCGAGCAGGCCGGGTCGCAGCGACTCGGCCTCGCGCAGGACGGAACGCTTCAGCTCCAGCCGTTCCGGTACGGCCTCGACGACGACCGCGGGCGCCGCAGCCACCTCACCCAACGACCCGACGGTACGCAGCCGGCCCAGTGCGGCGGCCGCGTCGTCGGCGGTGGTACGCCCCTGGCCGACCGCCTTGTCCCAGCGGGCGCGCAGCGTCTCCACGGCCGCCCCGGCGCGCGCCGGGTCGACCTCGACCAGTTCGACGGCGTAGCCGGCGCCGGCCGCGACGTACGCGATGCCCGCGCCCATCGTGCCGCCACCCACCACGACCAACCGTTCCGCGGCCACAGCCGTACCTCCACGACGTCGTTGTCGGTGCCGGCGCCGAGCCTAGCCGCCGGCGACGCGCGGAGCACCAGCCGGCGGTCAGCCGCCGTTGAAGCCGTGCAGCAGGTACACGACGATCCACAGCGCGGTGGCGAGTACGCCGACGGAACCGGCGATGCCGAGCCGGTTGTCCGGGCTGAGCCGCTGCCGGCGGGCGTGCAGCGTACCGAGGCCGGCGAGCGCCAGCGCCACCACCGACAACCCCGGTACGACGAGGCCCAGGACGGCGAGCACCACCGACCACATGCCGAGCGGGGTGTGCTGCTCCCGGCCGTACCGGGCGGCGACGGGCACGCCGAGCGACACGAGCTTCGCCCGCGCGGACAGGATGTCCCGGACGCACCGTTCGAGGGCGGCCGATCGCGGGTTCGGGTTGCGCACCGCCTCGTAGTACGACGACTCGCCGCACCGGCTGATCTCCACCGCCAGCCGGGACTGCGCCCGTTGCAGCTTCCGTACGGCGCGGTCGGCGCGCAGCCCGGCCTGCGCCGCCGCCTGCTTGCGCGCCGCCGTACGCCCGCGCGCGGTGACCAGCGCGTCCATCTCCTCCGGCGCGACCAGTACCGGTTCGATGCCGTTGAGCCGGCCCAGGTAGTACCCGGCCTCGTGCCGGCGCGCCACGTGCAGCAGCAGGAGTACCGCGACGAAGCCGGGGATGCCCTTGAGCAGCAGCGCGCCGATCAGCCCCGCCACGCCGATCCCGAACCCGTCGCCGAGCAGCGGCGAGTTCCACACGAAGTGCAGCGTCCACGCCCCCAGGTACGCCAGCACGGCGACGCCGACGCGGACCCGCAGCGGCCGTTCCTCGCGCACCACCGCGTACCCGACTCCGGCGCCGACGAGCGCGGTGAACAGGGTGTGGCTCCACAACCCGCCCAAGAACCCCCGTACCAGGAAGGTCGCCACGACCGGCGGGATCGAGTCACCGTCCCCGGCGAGTACGACGGCGTTGATGGAGTAGATGAAGTCCTCGACGACCTGGAAGCCGAGGCCGACGAGCCCGCCGTACACGAAGCCGTCGACGACGCTGTTCACGTGGCGCCGGGCGAGCAGCACGATCGCCACCACGCCGAGCGCCTTCAGCGTCTCCTCAATCGTCGGGCCGACCAGCGCCGGCCCCCACCGCGCCGCGAAGTCCGGCGAGAACTCCTTCGCCAGGATCTCCACCGCGGCGGTGTTGCCCACGTTCGCCATCGCGGTCGCGACCACCCCGCCCCACGCGAACGCCGTCGCCAGCAGGACGAACGGTTCCCGTTCGAGGTAGTCGACCTCGCGGACGAGCAGGATGAACGGCACCGCGTACAGCGCGAAGAGGATGAACGCGGTCACCGACGCCTGCGGGTACAGGCGGGCGGCGTCGGCGAAGATCAGGCCGATCCGCCACGCGCCCAACCCGAGCAGGACCAGCACCATCCAGAACGCCGGCGTCCGGACGGAGAGCGTACGGCCGGCCGCGGCGGGGGGAGGCGCGACCGGCGGGCGTTCGGCGTACGCCGCGCGGTGCCTCCCGTCCCGCGGCGACGGTGTCGACCTGCCACCGAGCCGCCGGTGCTGCTTGCCCGGCGCACCGTCGTCGGGCAGCGCCCCACTCGTCATGCCGCGACCTCTGGGGCGCTCACTGCGCACCGAACCGTACGCTGCGCACCAGGTCGAGCAGCGTGTCGTTGTCCCGCCGTACGTCCGTGCCGGCGCCGGCCATGCTCACCTCGACGCCCACCCCGCCGCGCGTGAACACCGCGTACGTGCCGATCCGGCCCGGTGTCGAGTAGCTCCCCTGCAACCCCGGCACGCCCGCGCTCGTACTCGTCGGATGGTCACGCTGCGACGCCTGGTACCCGGGATTGCTCTGGATCTTGCGGCGCAGCTTGGCGCTCAACCCCGGCAGCTTCCCGTCGTACTTGTCGGCCTCGATCACCACGCGGACGCTGTGCACGGACATGACCAGGCGGTTCAGGTTGGGCTGCGTCTTCGTCACGTCGAGTACCGCGTCGGGCGGCGCGGCGACGGTGACGCCACGGCCGACGGTGAGCCGCTGACCGGCGGCGACGGACCGGCCGGCGGGCAGCGCGTTGTTGATCGCGGGCAACCCGATCGCGATGGCGCCGACGACGCCCAGCACGGCAAGACTGGCGTACAGGTTGGGTCGGAACACCGCGATCCCCACCTTCACTCTGAGTCGGTGGTGACCAGCCAAAATGTAGCTCATCGCGCCTATTCGCGCGATATGAAGCCGCGCTGAGTGACCGTCTGGCTGCCGACAGTCCCACCTCGGCCACCGCATGTTGCGTACGGCAGCACCCACATCCTGCGTCCCCGAGCACTGTTGATCAAGGAGTACGGCGAAGCAACTCCACCATCGTGCGTCCCCGGCGCCCGCCGATTGTCCAACTGTTGAACAATCACCGGCCCCCGCGATCCCGCCACCCCGCCCGCGCGCCCCGCGATCCCGCCGCCCCACGATCCTGCCCGCGCACCCCACGATCCCGCCGCCCCACGATCCTGCCCGCGCACCCCACGATCCCGGCGTGCCGCCCGCACGGACCACCACCACCACGATCCGCAACCCGGTGCCGCATCGGTGACCGGGCGCCGCACGCACGGGTACCGCGGGTACCGCGTGATGATCTAGCGTCGGCGCATGGAGTTCGCCGAAGTCCTCCGGCGCCGCCGCATGGTGCGCGCGTACGACCCCGACCGTCCGGTACCGGCGGAGGTGCGGGACCGGATCCTGCGACACGCCCTCCGCGCCCCGTCGGCCGGTTTCTCCCAGGGCTGGGCGTTTCTCGTACTGGAGAGTCCGGTGGACCGGGCGCGGTTCTGGGCGGCGACCGCGCCGACCACGACGACGTCCTGGCTGGACCGGATGTCGACCGCGCCGCTGATCATCGTGCCGCTGTCGCACCGGGACGCCTACCTGGACCGGTACGCCGAGCCAGACAAGGGGTGGACGGACCGCGACGAGGCGCGGTGGCCGGTGCCGTACTGGCACATCGACACCGGGTTCGCGGCGCTGTTGATGCTGCTCACCGCGGTCGACGAGCGCCTCGGCGCGTGCTTCTTCGGCATCCCGCCCACACGTACGGACCGGTTCCGCGAGGAGTTCGGCGTGCCGGCGGCGTACACGCCGATCGGTGCGGTCACGGTGGGGTACCGGGCGGACGACGCGGTCTCGCCGTCGCTGGCCCGGGGCCACCGCCCGATGACCGACGTCGTCCACTTCGGACAGTGGTGACGTCGGCGGCGCACGCCGCTCGGCGCCGTTGCCGTCGAGGTCCCGCGCTGTCGACCGCACTGGCCGAGCCGTCCGCGCCGTTGCCGTTCACGTCCCGCGCCGTCGACCGCACGGGCGGGCCGGAGGCTCTACCGTTCCCGCATGACATCCCTCGGTGAACTGGCCCGCGGCCAGTACGTACTGGTCACGACGTACCGCCGGGACGGGCGGGCGGTGCCGACACCCGTGTGGTGCGCGCCGGACGGTGACGGGCTGGTGATCTGGACGCCGGCCGACGCCGGCAAGGTGAAGCGGCTGCGCAACGACCCGCGCGCCGACCTCGCCCCCTGCACCCTCCGCGGTACGCCGACCGGCCCGGCCGTCGCCGCCCGTGCCGAGATCATGGACGCGGCGGGCTCCGACCGGGCGCGCACGCTGATCGCCCGGGAGTACGGGATGGTGGGGCGGCTGACGATGCTGGGCAGCCGGTTGCGCCGCGGGACCAGGGGTACGGTCGGCATCCGCTTCACGGCCGCCTGACGCGCGTACGGGCACAGCAAAGGGACGTGCCCCAGGGTGGAGGGCACGTCCCCGCAACTTGTCTCCCCCGGACCGCAACTCCGGTACGCGTTCCCCGCCAGGTCCGCGTCACCCGTGGTCCGGACATACCGCACCGAGGCGGGACGCCGTCGGCGCCACGCTCCCGGGAGTCATGAGGTCCGCGCCGAACGCGGACGCATCATCACTCGCCCTGACGCTGCTGCGGAATCTGGCCCTGAAGCAGGGCGCGTACCTCAGACTCGCGGTAGCGACGGTGGCCACCGAGCGTCCGGATGGCGCTCAGCTTGCCGGCCTTCGCCCACCGGGTGACGGTCTTCGGGTCGACCCGGAACATCGAGGCGACCTCGGCCGGGGTGAGCAGCGGCTCGGATTCGTGCGTACGCGATGCCATCGGTTACTCCTCCATGGTTACTCACAGCCATCGACCGGGGTCCCGCCGGCCGATGCACTTCCCATGGTCCGTCCTGTCCACGATGTCCGACATGGGCCGAACGGATGAACTCGGCTCACCGACAGGACGATGTAAGTCTGATTTATCCGGGTTTACTGGCGTGCGGCTAATTGCGTCGCTCGCGCAACTGTACTTTCCGCCACCGTTCGAGCAGGCCCGAGTACAACTCACCGGCTGCCTGCGCATCATCGCGCGCGAGTGCTGCGAGCGTATCGGCGACCACCTGCGGAGAGTCATCGTCGAGCAGCTCCCGGTCGCCCAGCAGGTACACCAGGCCGCCGTAGTCCAGCTCGACCACGGACCGTGGATGGAACTCCTCCAGCCACCGCGCGTCCGTCTCCATGGAGACCGTGATCGGCGCCGTCGCACCCATCACCCGCTTCAGTACGGCCAGCGCCCGGTGCGCCCGCCTGCGCGCCCGCGCCATCGACGTCCGGTACCGCAGGTGCCGCTCACCGGCGGACAGCGCGACCCGGCGCTCGTCGTACTCGACGAAGGCGAACCAGCGGGCCGGCACCGACCAGCCGGACACCAGCTCGTGCAGCAACTGGTCGTGCCCGAGCGCGGAGCCGCTCGCGTGCCGGCCCGGGCGTACCTGGTCGCCGAGCGGGTCGGCCGCGGTGCGCCAGTCGGACACCACGCGCTCCGCCGTCGCCGTCAACGCCGGCGGGACGAACGCGTCCGCGATCGCCTCCGGTACGCCCTCGCGCGCGGACAGCGCCGCCTGCGCCACCTGTACCCGCAGGTCCCAGGGGCAGACGAGGGTCATGTCGCCGTCGGCCAGCGCGTACGCCTCGTCGGGCAGTTCGGGCAGCCGCGTCCAGCCGGCACCCAACGCCTCCAGTACGGTCCGGCGCTGGCGGAACGGGCCGACCGCCTGTGGCACCGCGCGGCCGGCAGTGAGGTAGCGGCGCCAGTGCTGTTGACGGGCGCGCTCGAACGCGACGAGCGGTTCGTACACCCGGAGGTACGAGGCGAAGGGCGGCACGCGGCGATCGTCCCACGCCGCGCCGGACCCGGTCCCGGCCGGTGCCCGCGTGGCGGCTTCCGCGGGCTGAGAAGATCGACACCCGATGCCCCTTCACGGGCGGGCATGCGCACTACGCTCGGGCTTACCGGCAGACCAGCCGGCGGAGTGCCGCCGCCCCACAAGGGCGGGGCCACAACCTCAGGAGCGACCATGGGCGTATTCACCGCCGACACCGGACACGAACAGGTGGTCTTCTGCCAGGACAAGCAGTCCGGGCTGAAGGCGATCGTCGCGATCTACTCGACCGCGCTCGGTCCGTCCCTCGGCGGCACCCGCTTCTACCCGTACGCCACGGAGGCCGACGCGATCCACGACGCGCTCGACCTGTCCCGCGGCATGGCGTACAAGAACGCGCTGGCCGGGCTGGACCTCGGCGGCGGCAAGGCGGTGATCTGGGGCGACCCGGCCGTCGACAAGGGTGAGGCCCTGCTCCGGGCGTACGGGCGGTTCGTCGAGTCGCTCGGCGGCCGCTACATCACCGCCTGCGACGTCGGCACGTACGTGGCGGACATGGACGTCATCGCCAAGGAGACGACGCACGTGGTCGGCCGGTCGGTCGAACACGGCGGCGCCGGCGACTCCTCCATCCTCACCGCGTACGGCGTGTTCCAAGGCATGCGCGCCGCGGCCGAGCACATGTGGGGCGAGCCGACGCTGCGCGGCAGGCGCGTCGGCGTGGCGGGCATCGGCAAGGTCGGCCGGCACCTCATCGAGCACCTCACCGCGGACGGCGCGCACGTCGTCGTGACGGACGTCAACGACGCCGCGCTGACCTGGGTCCGCGCCACGTACCCGCAGGTCGACCTCGTGGGCGACACGCCGGCCCTGGTCGCCAGCGACATCGACGTGTACGCGCCGTGCGCGCTGGGCGGCGCCCTCGACGACGCCACCGTCGACGTACTCCGGGCCAAGATCGTCTGTGGTGCGGCGAACAACCAGCTCGCCCACCCGGGTGTGGAGAAGCTGCTCGCCGACCGCGGCGTGCTGTACGCGCCGGACTACGTGGTGAACTCCGGCGGCGTGATCCAGGTGGCCGACGAGATCGACGGCTTCAGCTTCGACCGGGCCAAGTCGCGCGCCAGCCGGATCTACGACACGACGAAGCAGATCCTCGCGCTGTCCGACACCGAGGGCGTACCGCCGGCGGTGGCGGCGGACCGGCTCGCCGAGCGGCGGATGGCCGAGTGCGGCCGGCTGCGCAGCATCCTGGTGCCGGGCCGCCGGTAGCTCCCGGTAACGCTCCGCACCCGTTACGGCCCCGGCCCGTGCCGGGGCCGCTGTGTGCTCGGCCACGGCCGCCGCACGATGGGTGGGCCGAGGTGCCGAATCCTCCAGCGGCGCTGTACCGTATTACTCACGAGAGATGCCTAAGTCACCGGGGTCGCCTCCGGCACCCCGTCATTACCGTGTGAGGGGGTCGAGCCATGGGGCGCGGCCGAGCTAAGGCCAAGCAGACAAAGGTGGCCCGGGAGCTTAAGTACCACACCCCTAATACCGACCTCGACGCGCTTCAGCGCGAACTCGGGGGCGGTCGTTCCGACGGGGACAATCTCGACGGTATGGACCAGTACGGCGACTACGACTCGTACGAGGAAGAGTCCGGGCAGCGCGCCGCCAACGGCCGCTGACCTCTGACCTTCCGTCCAACCGGCGTCCACGGCCCGGCGGCCTCGCACCGTAACGGACCGGATCGCCGACCCTGGTCGAACTCCACATCCGCGGCCAGCCCTCCGGGGTTGGCCGCGGGTCTGGTGTCGGCCGGGGCTTTGGTGGGTCGGCGTACCGGTCCGATGGTCGAGGCCCGCTTCCGTCGATCGACACCCCGGCACCGTCGCCGGTGGCGTCGTTCGGCGTACGCGGGGGTCGGACGCGAGATGACACAGCGAGGCCGCCCGGTCGACCCGGGCGGCCTCGTCGTGGTGTCTGTCGGGGGTGTGCCGTGGTCCGTCGCCGGATCAGGCGGTAGCGGTCGACTCACCCGAGCCGGCCGGCTTCGGTACCTCGACCGGGCGGGTCAGCGCGCCGGCGACCGTACGGGCCCGCGGGGCGGCGGCGGCACGCAGGCCGGTCAGCCGGTGCACCAGCGCCCGACGACGCTCGGCGACACCCGGGCCCACGCCGTACTTCGCGACGGCCTTGCGTACCAGGTTGAGGCCGGCGAGACCGGGCATCTCGTCCATCTTGCGGTCGATGCGCTCGATGTGCTTGTTGCCCTCCGGGCCGCCCATCAGGTAGTTCAGCACGAAGGCGGTCTCGCGCTTGGGCTGGATGGTCGAGCCGACCGGGCCCCAGAACGCCTTCATCGCGAAGCGGGTCAGCCCCCGCGCCTTCGCCGACCGCTCCAGCCGGTCCTTCGCCTGCGACGCGTAGAACGCCAGGTGGCGGGTCTCCTGCTTCTGCACCCGCTTCAGCAGCTTGGTCAGCTCCGGGTGGTCCTCGCGCTGCATCATCCGCGCGTACGCCGCGTGGGCGGACCACTCGTTGATCGCGCCCCAGGACATGTGTACGGCGACGAAGTCCTCGCCGATGATGTTCGCCGCGAGCGCCTGGTTGATCGGGGCGAGCCGGTCCGCGACGCCCTGCGCGAGCCGTACCTCACGGATGTGCGCGTAGTCGGCGAGCACGCCGTGCACGCGCAGCACCTCGTCGAGCGCCTCCCCGTGCCAGAACTCCTCGTACGCCCAGTGCGTGAGGAACGCCGTCACCTCGGGGTCCTTGTGCGACGGCGTGACGAGAAGATCGCGCAGGTAACAGATCGTATGACTCTCGACGTCCGACATGTACCTGAGCGTGCGCAGCGCGGCCGGCGTGAGCGGTCGCTCGCGGAACGCGTCGTAGTCGACGTCGTCGAACTTCACCCGCACGGAGTTGTTCTTGAAACTGCTGATGTCGAAGGCCACGTAGGTATTCGTATCCTGTGCCGCTCCGGATCGCTAGCCGCGCGGCATGCCTATTTCCGTCGATCCAGCCCAAAGTTCCACGTGAGTTCCGACAATCTCTGACCGGCCGCCCGGCTGGCCACCAGACGGCGGCCCTAGGTTTACTCCCGGCCCGCGGCCGAGGGACACTAGCGGACGAATCGCTCGCGGCAGCGGGCGAGGAGGACACACCCGCACGTGCGGAGGCAGTACCGCGGTAGTCGAGTCGATGATCGAACAGAGCAGGGGGTCCGCATGGACAGCACGGCAGTCGCCGAGCCGGAGAAGTACACCGCACACCGGGACGCGCCGTTCGGGCTGCGTTTCGCCCAGCGGCCCACCTCATCGATCGACCTCGATCTCGACCTCGTCTCGTACGACGAGGAGGCGCAGCTGGCCGTCGCGCGCGACGGGGACCGCTGGGTGCCGCTGATCGACCACCGGATGAGCGTCACGCTCCAGACCAGCGGCGAGACCCCGCGCGAGGACGAGATCTACGACAAGTCCTCCACGTGACCGTACTGGTGCTCACCGGGCGGCTCGACCCGACCGCCGACCTGGTGGTGACCGAGCTGCACCGGCGGCGCGTCCCGGTGTTCCGGTGCGACCCGGCCGACTTCCCCGGGCGGGTCGACGTGGCCGCCGAGTTCCGCGGGGCCGGCTGGACCGGCTGGCTGCGCACCCCGCACCACACCGTCGACCTCGGCGCCGTCCGCTCCGCGTACTTCCGGCGGCCGGGGCCGATCGCGGTGGACACCGGGCCGGCGCCCGAGTGGGCCACCGCCGAGGCGCGCGGCGGGTTCGGCGGACTGCTCCAGGCCGTGCCGTACTGGCTGAACCATCCGGGGCGGATGACGCACGCCGAGTACAAGCCGGTGCAGTTGGCGGCGGCGGCGCGCGCCGGGCTCGACACCCCGCGCACGCTCGTCACCAGCGATCCGGACGCGGCGCGCCGGTTCGTCGCCGAGCTGCCGCGGGTCGTGTACAAGGCGTTCAGCTCGACCGTACGGTCGGACGACGGGCGCCGCTTCATCTACACCAGCCTCGTCACGCCGGCCGACATCGACGACGGCGTACGGCACACCGCACACCTGTTCCAGGAGTGGATCGACAAGGAGTACGAGATCCGGCTGACCGTCGTCGGCGACCGCTTCTTCGCCGCCCGCCTCACCGGCCGCTCGCACGCCGCCCGGATCGACTGGCGCGCCGACTACGACGCCATCGAGTACGCCGTGGCCGACGTCCCCGCCGACGTACGCCGCGCCGTCACCGCCCTGCTCGCCGGCCTCGACCTACGCTTCGCCGCCATGGACTTCGCCGTACGCCCCGACGGCCGGTGGGTCTTCCTCGACCTCAACCCCAACGGCCAGTGGGGCTGGATCGAACACGAGACCGGCCTCCCCATCAAGGCCGCCATCACCGACGCCCTCACCACCCCACCCAGGTAAGGCTCTCGATCCGGGTTGGATTGAATCAGCCTGGCCTGATCCGGCCTGGCCTGAACGGTGATGTGTGGGGACGTGAGCGAGGCGAGCCGGAGTTGTTCGCTCGCAAGCCGAGCACGGGCGCCGTGTGCGTCAGCACACAAGCCCGGGATCGGCGCCGCGAGCGGGCAACTCCGGCCGCCGCAGCGCCCCGACCCACCTAGCCGCGGGTGTGGGAGCCGAGCATCTGTACGTGGCCGTTGCCTTCGACGATCTCGCCGAGTACCCAGGCGTCGACCTCACGGGCGGCGAGCAGGGAGATGGCGCGGTCCACGTCGGCGGGGCCGACGATGGCGACCATGCCGACGCCCTGGTTGAAGGTCCGCTCCATCTCGTCGGAGTCGATGCGGCCCTTGGTGGCGACCAGGTCGAAGATGGGCTGCGGCCGCCAGGAGGAACGGTCGACGATCGCGTCCAGGTCCTCGGGCAGCGAACGGACCAGGTTGCCGGGGATGCCGCCGCCGGTGATGTGCGCGAACGCGTGTACGTCGCACTCCTGGATCAGCTCCATGCAGTCCTGCGCGTAGATCTTCGTCGGGACGAGCAGTTCCTCGCCGAGGGTGCGCTGCGAGCCGAGGTCCTCGACGACCGTGTCGAGCTTCATCCGGCCGGCGCCGAGGAGTACGTGCCGGACCAGTGAGTATCCGTTGGAGTGCAGGCCGGACGAGCCGAGCGCGATGAGCGTGTCGCCGAGCTGGACGCGCTCGGCGCCGAGCACCTGGTCGGCCTCGACGACGCCGATGCCGGTGCCGGAGATGTCGTACTCGTCGGGTCGCAGCATGCCCGGGTGCTCGGCGACCTCGCCGCCGACCAGCGAACATCCCGCGTACCGGCAGCCGTCGGCGATGCCGGCGACGATCTCGACGATGCGCTCCGGTACGACCTCGCCGCAGGCCACGTAGTCCTGCAGGAACAGGGGCTCGGCGCCGCACACGACCAGGTCGTCGACGACCATCGCGACGAGGTCGACGCCGACCGTGTCGTGGATGCCCATCTGCTGGGCGATGACCAGCTTGGTACCGACACCGTCGGTGGACGACGCCAGCAGCGGCTTCTTGTACTTCTCGGTGTCCAGGGCGAACAGCCCGGCGAACCCGCCGATGCCGCCGACCACCTCGGGTCGGAACGTCTTGTGCACCTTGCTCTTCATCAGCTCGACAGCCTGCTCACCGGCCTCGATGTTGACGCCAGCCTCGGCGTAACTGGCGCCGCGCTTGCGCGGTCGACCCGCCGCGCCGGACCACGGCACCGTCCCGGCACGGGCCGGCGTACTCCCCGGCGACGTGGCGGTCGCTGGCGTACCACCGGGCTCGGTGCTGGCGTGATCGGTCACCTGGGTCACCGGTTCTCCCCTCGGGTAGGCCGATGGGTCGGCCTACGAACTTCACGGACTGCGCGCGTCACCGGCGCTCGCGGGTCGGCTCGGCGCCCGCGGTCTCGGCCAGGGCGGGGTCGCCGTCCTGGTCGTGCCCCGCGGCCGCGCCCCCGTGCCGGCCCGGGTTGGACGGTTCGCCGGCCTCGGCCCTGGCGACGGGCGCCGCGGACTGGTCCGCGCGACGGCCGATGCCTTCCAGGACGTGCTTGCCGACCAGGGTGTCCGCGGGCAGCTCCACCGGGTACACCCCGTCGAAGCAGGCGCGGCAGAGCCGGTTGCGGGGCTGCTCGGTCGCGGCGATCAGGTTGTCGAGCGACACGTACCCCAGGGTGTCGGCGCCGACGGAGCGGCGGATGCCCTCCGTGTCGAGGCCGTTGGCGAGCAGCTCGGCGCGGGTCGCGAAGTCGATGCCGTAGAAGCAGGGCCACTTGACCGGCGGCGACGCGATCCGTACGTGCACCTCCAGGGCGCCCGCCTCGCGCAGCATCCGGACGATGGCGCGCTGCGTGTTGCCGCGCACGATCGAGTCGTCGACGACCACGACGCGCTTGCCGCGGATCTGCTCGCGCAGCGGGTTCAGTTTCAGCCGGATGCCGAGCTGCCGGATCGTCTGCGACGGCTGGATGAACGTGCGCCCCACGTACGCGTTCTTGACCAGACCCATCCCGTACGGCGTGCCGGACTCGTCGGCGTAGCCGATCGCCGCCGGCGTGCCCGACTCCGGGCTGGGGATCACCAGATCCGCCTCCACCGGGTACTCCTGGGCGAGCCGCCGGCCGATCTCCACGCGCGCCGCGTACACGTTGCGGCCGGCGATCGTGGTGTCCGGCCGCGCCAGGTACACGTACTCGAAGAGGCAGCCCTTGGGCTCGGGGGCGGCGAACCGCTCGGAGCGCAGGCCGTTCTCGTCGATGGCGAGCAGCTCGCCGGGCTCGACCTCGCGTACGACCGACGCGCCGACGATGTCCAGCGCGGCGGTCTCGCTGGCGACCACCCAGCCGCGCTCCAACCGGCCGAGTACCAACGGGTGGAGGCCCTGCGGGTCACGTGCCGCGTAGAGCGTGTCCTCGTCGCAGAAGACGAAGCTGAACGCGCCGCGCACGGTCGGCAGCAGCTCCAACGCCGCGGCCTCGACGGACATGTCGGGGCGGCTGGCCAGCAGCGTGGTGACCAGGGCGGTGTCGTTGGTGGCGCCGGAGTCGAGGCCGAGCTTCTCGACCTGCCGGGCCAGCTCCAGCGTGTTGACCAGGTTGCCGTTGTGCGCGAGCGCGATGGTCGTGCCGGCACTGGTGGACCGCAGCGTGGGCTGCGCGTTCTCCCAGCCGGGACCGCCGGTCGTGGAGTAGCGGCAGTGGCCGACGGCGATGTGCCCGTACAGGCTCGCCAGCGACGCCTCGTCGAAGACCTGGGACACCAGGCCGAGATCCTTGTAGACCACGACACCGGAGCCGTCGCTCACCGCAATACCGGCGGCCTCCTGGCCACGGTGCTGCAGGGCGTACAGCCCGAAGTAGGTGAGTTTGGCTACTTCCTCGCCCGGTGCCCAGACCCCGAAGACGCCACACGCGTCCTGTGGGCCGGGACTGTCCGGGTCGAGATTGTGGGTCAGCAGCCCGTCGCCTCGGGGCACTGCCGCTCCTCGCAAGCCGGGGGAAAGCCGTCGCGGGCAAGTGTACGCGAGGCGACTCCGATGACATAGAGGCGTCAATTGGTCGCCGATTGTCATCGTTGCAGCACGTTGTGCACCGTCCGGGCCGTCCAGTCGGAGATTTCAGGGCCGTACGAGCGGAAGGTACGCGGTGAGGTCGGCGCGGACGCCACTGGCCCGGATCGATCCGGCGTCCACCGCGTCGGCCCAGGCCAGCCGGCCCGTGGCGAGCCGCAGCCAGGTCAGCGGGTCGGTCTCCACCACGTTCGGCGGGGTGCCGCGGGTGTGCCGCGGGCCCTCGACGCACTGGACCGCACCGTACGGCGGAACCCGGACCTCCACGGAACGACCCGGTACGCGCTCCGCCAGCAGGCCCAGGAGTACCCGGGTGGCGTCGCGGAGTTGGGCGGGGCCCGGCGCGCGGCCGGCGTCCAGTTCGGCCACGGCGGCCGCGACCGCCGCCGGATCCGGCGCGCGGGAAGGGGTACGGGGAGGCACGGCAGGACGATACCGTCAGCGGTACCGCCTCCCCGGAGGAGACATCCGCAACGTTGGTGACCGCCGGGTCGCCAACTCACAGGCGGACAGGGCACACTTTCGCGCGGTTGGATGTAGGTCACAGCACCGGAGGCGGTGGAGATGGCAACGCCAGCGGGAACACGCCGGCGCCGCGGTCCGCGACAGCTCGCGGCACTGGTCGGTCTGGCCGTCGGCCTCGCCGCGGCGGGCACCCTCGCCGCGCCCGCGTACGCGGATCCGCCGCCGACGCTGACCGTGACCGCGTCCCCCGACAACCTGGACCTGAAGGTCGGCGGCGACGCACGTACCGTGAGCATCAACATCACGACCACCTCGCCCGCCGCCAACGTCAACGCGGTCGTCTCGGTACCGCTGGCCGAGCAGGGCGTGACCATCAAGGGCTCGCAGGGCGCCGACTGCGTCGCGGGCGCGAACAACACCCTCAACTGTCCCGTCGGTACGCTCGCCCCCGGCGCGGCGAAGGCGATCTACGTCACGGTCCTGCCGCCGCAGCAGAGCGACCTGTCGCCCGGCGACAGCAAGAACGGCCAGGGCCAGGTACAGGTGACCGCGGACGGCGCCCAGCCGGCGGCCGCCGCGTTCGGGGCGACGCTCACGAACGACGCGCCGCAGTCCGTCGGCGCGGTCTCCGGGCAGGTCACGTCCGAGAAGGACGGCCAGCCGGTACCGGGTGCCACGGTGACGATCAGCGACAGTTCGGGGAACAGTCGGCAGGTCACGACCAACGGCAACGGCGAGTTCTCCTGGTCGCCCAGCCAGGAGCAGACCCTGGCGGCCGGCGAGATCACCGTGACGGTGAAGGCCGGCGGGTTCCGGCAGGCGAAGAAGACGCAGCAGGGAGAGCTGGGGCAGCCGCTGGCGTTCGGCGAGGTGAAGCTGCCGCCGGTGGCGAAGGCGAAGCCGACCCCGACGAAGGCCGCCCCGTCCCCGACCGAGTCCGCCACGCCGACGAAGGACTCCAGCGGCCTCAGCACCATCGTCTGGGTACTGATCGTGCTCGGTGCGCTGCTCGTGATCGGCGGCATCGTCGCGATCGTGCTGCTGCTCCGCAAGAAGGACGACGGCGACGACGAGGACGGCACCACCCCGCCGTACGGTGGGCCGCCGCCGTCCGGGTACCCGGGGCGCGGGGCGGCCGACACCGCGGTCATCAGCGCGATCCCGGGCATGGGCGGCGACACCCCGACCGTGGTGCACGACGGCCCGCTGGTGCGCGACGACGGCCGGCCGTACGGCGACCAGACCCAGGTGTACGGGCAGCCCAACGCGGAGACCCAGGTGTACGGGCAGCAGAGCGCCGAGACGCAGGTGTACGGCGGGGAGACGCAGGCGTACGGCGGCGGGCGGCCGGGCGCGGACGACGCGACACGGACGTGGCAGGGCGGGCCGGCGGCGCCGACGTCGGGCGGCCAGCCGGCGACGAACCAGCCGTGGGGGCAGCCGGACACCAACCGCGGCGCGTACGAGGGCACCATGTACGGGCGGAACTCGCCGACCAGCGGCGCCGCGCCCACGTCGGGCCAGCCCACCAGCGGCGCGGCGCCCACTTCCGGCCCCGGGTACCTGACGCCGGGCGGGACGTACGGCGGGTCGCCGTACCCGTCGGGCGCGCCCGGCTCCGGCTACGGCCAGTACGGCGGGCAGCAGCAGCCGCAGGGTCAGCAGCAGGGCCAGCGGCCGGCGCTCAACGAGCCGACGCGTACCTGGCAGCAGCCGCCTCCGCCGCAACAGCAGCAGCCGCCCGCGCGGCCGGCGCCGCCGAGCGGCGACGAGACCCGGCTGGACAAGAACGACGGGCTCGACTGGCTCGACTGAGCCCTCGCCGGCGCCCGGCCACGGTCGGGCGCCTACCGCCGGGGCGTCAGGGGAGGACGAGGTGGCGGCCGCCGGCGAACGCGCCGGAGCGCAGCACCGGGACCTCGGTACTGACGTTGCGTTCGACGGCCAGTTCGACGTCGAGGCCGAAGCCGCGGTCGATCAGCTCCCGGCCCGACGAGCTGCCGCGCACCGCCGCCGGCACGTCCGGTACGCCGCTGAGTACGGAGACGGCGGTGGCGGCCTCGACGGACAGTACGCCGGCGGTGAGGCCGTCGAGGATCTCCGCCGCGCCGAGCAGGTCCTCCACGCACGGGCGCAGCGCGCCGTCCGGCCAGCGTTCCCCGGCGGCCACGACGCCGATCGGCACCTCGGGCGTGCCGTACCCGTCGGAGCGGAGGAGGTCGGCGACGGCGCGGGCGTTGCGCAGGCAGCCGGCCACCACGGGGATGCCGCTGGCCTGGGCGGCGGCGCAGATGGTCGCGCCGTTCGGCGACGGCAGCACCAGATCCGGTACGACGGGGGCGCGGCGCAGCGCGGCCGGTGACAGCGACCACGGGCGGTCCGGCGTCGTGGCGGACCGCCCGGCGGCGACGACCGCGCCGAGCCGTTGCGCGTACTGCTCGGCCTGGTCGTTCCACGGGAACGGGTGGACGCGGATGCCGCGCTCGACCGCGATCGTCACGGACGTCGTGAACGACAGCACGTCGACCACGACGAGCACCGCGCACACCCGGCTCAACTCGGCCGCGCCGGCCAGCCCCCACTCGAAGCGAACACCCGCACCGGGTTGGGAGAACACCGACTCGGCTGCCATGGGGACAAGGCTATTCGGCGGGGCGCCCGGCGGTACCGAATAACGTGGGCAGGGTGGCCGACCAGGCGGCGCGCAGCTCGTCCAGCGGGATCGCGAACTGGCCGGCGACCTCCAGCGCGTGGCTGTCCGGGTCGACGACGCCGACCGCGGTCCACGGCACGCCGTGCTCGCCGCACAGCGCGGTGAACGCGGCCCGCAGGCCCGTCGGTACCGAGACCAGGACACGCCCGGCGGACTCGGAGAACAGGAACACGAACGGGTTCGTACCGTCCGCGAACTCCGCCGGGAGCACGATCCGGGCGCCCACGTCGTGCCGCAGGCACGCCTCGGCGAGGGTGCTCGCGAGACCGCCGTCGGACACGTCGTGCGCGGACCCGACCAGCCCGGCCCGACCCGCCGCCTGCAGCAGCTCCGCCACCCGCTTCTCGTGCGCCAGATCCACCACCGGCGGTACGCCGCCGAGGTGGCCGTGCACGGTCGCCGCCCACTCCGACCCGGACAGCTCGGTCCGCGTCTCGCCGAGCAGGATCAGCGTGCTGCCGTGCTCGTCGCCGGCGGTCAACCCCATCGGAATCCGTTGCCGCACATCGGAAAGCAGCCCGAGTACGCCGACGACGGGGGTCGGGTTGATCGCCGTGGTGCCGGTCTGGTTGTAGAAGCTGACGTTGCCGCCGGTGACCGGGATGCCCAGCTCGCGGCAGCCATCGGCGAGACCGCGGACGGCCTCGGCGAACTGCCACATCACCTGCGGGTCCTCGGGGCTGCCGAAGTTCAGGCAGTCGGTCACCGCGATCGGCTCCGCCCCGGTCACCGCCACGTTCCGGTACGCCTCGGCCAGCGCCAACCGCGCCCCCGTGTACGGGTCGAGTCGGGCGTACCGGCCGTTGCCGTCGGTGGCGAGCGCGATGCCGAGGTTGGTCTCCTCGGACAGCCGCAGTACGCCGGCGTCCTCGGGCTGGGCGAGCACCGTGTTGCCCAACACGTACCGGTCGTACTGCTCGGTCACCCAGGTCTTGTCGGCCAGGTTGGGCGCGCCGAGCATGCGCAGCACGGTGGCGCGCAGTTCGTCCGGAGTGGACGGTCGGGGCAGCGTCTCCGCGACGTCCGCGTTCAGCAGTACGCGGTCGCTCGGCTCGCGCAGCGGGCGCGCGTACACCGGGCCGTCGTCGGCGAGGCTGGCCGGCGGCGCGTCCACCACGGTCTCGCCGTGCCAGCGGATCGTCAGCCGGCCGCCGTCCGCGCCCGCCTCGGTGACCTCGCCGAGCGCGGTGGCGAGCACGCCCCACTTGGCGCAGACCCGGAGTACCTCGTCGAGTTTCGCCGGCTCGACCACCAGCAGCATCCGCTCCTGCGACTCGGACGCCAGCACCTCGTGCGGGTCCATCGACGCCTCGCGCAGCGCCACCCGGTCGAGGTCGATCAGCATGCCGGTGCCGGCCGCGGCGGCCGTCTCGGACAGCGCGCAGGTCAGGCCGGCGCCGCCGAGGTCCTGGATGCCGGCGACGAGACCCGCGTCGTACAGCTCCAGGCAGGACTCGATGAGCAGCTTCTCCATGAACGGGTCGCCGACCTGCACGCTCGGCCGCCGCTGCTGGCTCGTCTCGTCGAACGTGGCGGACGCGAGCACCGACACGCCGCCGATGCCGTCCCGCCCGGTCTTCGCGCCGACCAGTACGACGACGTGGCCGATGCCCTCGGCTTCCTTGCGCTGCAACCGATCCACCGGCAGTACGCCGACGGACAGCGCGTTCACCAGCGGGTTGCCCTGGTAACACGGGTCGAAGACCAGCTCGCCGCCGATGTTCGGCAGGCCGAGGCAGTTGCCGTACGTCGAGATGCCGGCGACGACGCCGGGCAGTACGCGGGCAGTGTCGGGGTGGTCGGCCGCGCCGAAGCGGATCTGGTCCATCACCGCGATCGGGCGGGCGCCCATGGCGAGGATGTCGCGGACGATGCCGCCGACGCCGGTCGCCGCGCCCTGGTGCGGCTCGACGTAGCTCGGGTGGTTGTGGCTCTCCACCTTGAACGTCACGGCCAGATCGTCGGAAACCCTTACCACGCCGGCGTTCTCACCGATGCCGGCGAGCATCCGGTCGCTCGGCGGCGCCTTCTCCCCGAACTGTCGCAAGTGGACCTTGCTGCTCTTGTACGAGCAGTGCTCGGACCACATGATCGAGTACATCGCCAGCTCGGAGCGGGTCGGGCGGCGGCCGAGGATCTGCCGGATCCGCTGGTACTCGTCGTCCTGCAAGCCCAGCTCGCGGTACGGCTGCTCCTCGTCCGGCGTCTTCGCCGCACGGTCCACCGTGTCCAGCGGGGCGGGCACGTCTGCGTTGTCGCTCATCGTTCTCCTACCGCCCGTCCGGGGCGCCGGCGGTCGCGGCCGCCGGTGCGCCGAGGTGCGCCAGCACCGACGTGAACATGCCCAGGCCGTCGACGGACGGGCCGGTCAGCGCCTCGATCGCGTGCTCCGGGTGCGGCATCAGGCCGACCACGTTGCCGGCCGCGTTACGGACGCCGGCGATGTCGCGCTGCGAACCGTTCGGATTGCCGCCCACGTACCGGAAGACGACGCGGCCCTCGGCCTCCAGCTCGTCCAGGGTGCGCGGATCGGCCACGTAGCAGCCTTCGCCGTTCTTGACCGGGATCAGGATCTCCTGGCCCTGCGCGTACCCGTTCGTCCAGGCGGTGCCGGTGTGCTCCACCCGCAACACCTGGTCCCGGTTACGGAAGTGCAGGTGCTGGTTGCGGGTCAGCGCGCCGGGCAGCAGGTGCGCCTCGCACAGGATCTGGAACCCGTTGCAGATGCCCAGGACCGGCAGCCCGGCGCGGGCAGCGTCCACAATGGACCCCATCGCGGCGGAGAACCGGGCGATGGCGCCGCACCGCAGGTAGTCGCCGTACGAGAAGCCGCCGGGCAGCACGACCGCGTCGACCCCGTGCAGGTCCGCGTCGTCGTGCCAGAGCGCGACCGGTTCGGCGCCCGCCAGCCGTACGGCCCGGAGCGCGTCCCGGTCGTCGAGCGAGCCGGGGAACGTGACCACGCCGATCCGGGTCACTGGCCGGGCTCACCTTCGGGCTGCGCCGGCACCAGCGGGGTGTCGGCCGGCAGCGCCGCCGGGGTCTGCACCGACACGTTCGGCTCGACGGGGTCGCAGCCGGCGACCGCGTCCACCGGGCCGGACGCGGCGCGCGCGCCGGCCGGTGCCGGGGTGTCCTCGACCCGGATCGAGAAGTCCTCGATCACCGGGTTGGCGAGCAGCTTGTCGGCGATCTCCCGGGCCCGGTCCAGGTCCGGTTCGCCGGTGAACTCGATCTCGACGCGCTTGCCGATCCGGACCGAGGCGACGTCCGAGACGCCGAGCCGGGGCAGCGCACCCGCGACGGCCTGGCCGGCGGGGTCGAGGATCTCGGGTTTGAGCATGACGTCGACGACGACGCGGGCCACGCGACGCTCCTGTCGATAGTTGCCGGTCACGAGCGCCGCCAGCGTACCGCGCCGGCCGGCCACGCTCCGCAGCGGCCGAACCGCAAACCGGTCGATACAGCGCAGCGATGCCTTTACCACCAAGGGTTTGCGGGCAAGGCCACGGGCCGGGGCACTACCGGTTCGTGGACAAGGCGGGCACCGGCGCACCCCGGTACCGCCGGGAGAGCAGGATCCACGCGCACACGGCGACCTGCGGTACCTGCATGACGGGCATCACGATCAGGTCGTCCAGCCCGCCCGCCGCGGTCAGCAGCCCGCTCGCCAGGAACGACAGGACCATGTTGTTGCCGGCGTGCGCGAGGCTCGTCGTCCAGATCGAGCCGGACCGCAGGCGCAGCCACGTCAACATCACCTCCTGGCACAGGAAGCCGGTCGTCCACAGCAGCAGACCGAGCACGACGTTCGAGTACGTGACGTAGCCGAGGAACGCGAGCGGGAAGTGCCACACCGCCCAGACCAGTCCGGTCACCAGGGTGGCCGCGGCGGGCCGGCCGGGCAGGATCCGCAGCCGCAGGTAACTCGTCCAGCCGAACTCCTCGCCCCAGTACAGGGGGGTGAGCACGACGACGAGCAGCAGCAGGCCGCCGACCAGTGCCGGACCGGGGACGCCGGGCACGATCCGGCTCAACGCGGCCGGATCCGGCCGGTACAGGCCGAGCGCGACCGCGGTCAGCACGCCCGCGGCGAGCAGCCCGAGCGGACCGAACCAGGCGATCAGGTAGTACCGCCAGGCGGCGCGGAACCGGGGCCGCAGCCCCGCGTCGCCGAACCCCTCCCGAGTCACCCACCGCCGCACCACGACCGCAGCCAGCGCCGGCACGAACGCGAACGACAGCTGGGGCAGCGGGTTCGCCAGCGACAGCCCGAACACCCGCGACACCACCACCTCCATCCCCCACGTGACCCCGAACGCCAACACCAGAAAGGCGACCACGCCCCGCTTCCGCACCGGATTCCCTTTCGCCGTACGGTTTCTGCGACTCGCACACGGTGCCCCGACCGGTACCGCCGGCGCATCGCCCCGCGGTGCGGACCGTGCGCTGGCACCGCGGCGCGACGCGTACCGGCACCGGGCGGCGGGCGGCTGGCGCGCCGGTACCAGGGCGGGAATGGCTCCACGGTGGGAGGTGCGGCCGCCGGGCGCGCTGTCAGACTTCCGGCATGTTCCGCAGACTCGCGTCACCGCAGGGTTGGATCCACGCCGCGATCGGCGCCGCCGTCTGGTGGCCGGCCGGCGGTTTCGGCCTGGTCGCCGCCTGCTTCGTCGGCCGCACCGCGGTCCGGCCCGCCACGTTCGTCGTGGCGACCGTGCTCGTCCTCGCCGCCGTCGGCTTCTCCGGTACGACCCGGCGCATCTCCGTCGCGCTGGCCAACGCGCTGCTCGGTACGGACCTGCCGGCGGCGACGAAACGCGGCGGGTGGTCCGCGCGGGCCCGGAGCAGCGGATGGTTGCTGGTGCACGCGGTCGGCGGCGGCATCCTCGCCACGATCGCCGTGTACGCGACGATCGCCGGGGTGTTGATCCCGCTGCTCTGGATCAGCGGCGGCGGCCACGACGTCTTCGACTACTTCGGGCTGCACATCTCGGTGCAGGGCGGTATCGCCGGGATCTGGACCGTACCGGTGGGGCTGGCGCACGTGGCGCTCGTGCTCGCCGCCGGCGCCGGGTACGTGACGCTGCTGCGGCGGCGCGCCCCGGCGCTGCTCGGACCCGGTGCCGCCGAACGGATGGCGGCGGTGGCCGAGCACGCCGACCGGCTCGCGCACCGCAACCGGCTGGCGCGCGAGCTGCACGACTCGATCGGGCACACGCTGACCGCGTCGACCATCCAGGCCGCGGTGGCGAGCAACCTGATCGACAGCGACCCGGCCGCCGCGCGCCGCGCGATGGACGGCATCGAGGAGGCGTCGCGTACCGCGCTGGAGGACCTGGACCACGTCCTCGGCGTACTCCGGGACGGGGCCGCGCCGACGCGCGAGCCGCACCGCACGCTGGCGGACGTACCGGCGCTCGCGGCGCGGGTCCGGCACGCCGGTACGCCGGTCGACGTGACGATGACCGGCGAGACGGCGGCCGTACCGGCGACGGTGTCGCGCGAGGCGTACCGGATCGTGCAGGAGGGTGTGACGAACGCGATGCGGCACCCCGGCCCGGTCACCGTGCTCGTCGACGCCGGGCCGGACCGGCTGGAGATCACCGTGACCAACCCGCTGCCCGCCGAGGCCACCACCAGCGACCGGCCCGGCGGGCGCGGCCTCGCCGGCATCGCCGAACGCGTCCACGTACTCCGGGGCGAGGTCACCGCCGGCCCCGTCGACGACGGCCGGTACTGGCGGCTCGCCGCCTGGCTCCCGGTACGGTCGGCGCCATGATCCGGCTGCTGGTCGCGGACGACGACGAACTGACCCGCACCGGTCTGCGTACGTTGCTGTCCACCGAGCCGGACCTCACCGTGGTCGCCGAGGCCGCCGACGGAAACGAGGTCCTGCCGCTGGTCACCGAGCACCGCCCGGACATCGTCCTGATGGACGTACGGATGCCGGAACTGGACGGCATCGAGGCCACCCGCCTGCTGCGCGCCGAACTCGCCGACCCGCCGAAGGTGCTGGTCATCACCACGTTCGAGACCGACGACCACGTGTACGACGCGCTGCGCGCCGGCGCCGCCGGGTTCCTGCTCAAGCGCGCCCGGCTGGCCCAGATCGCCCACGCGGTACGGCTCGTCGCCGCCGGCGAGTCACTGCTGTTCCCCGACGCCGTACGCGCGCTCGTCGCCGCCCGGCCCGCCGTGCCGACCCGCGACCGGCACCCGGCTCTGACCGCCCGGGAGACCGAGATCCTGCGGCTGATGGCGACCGGGCTGTCCAACCGCGACATCGCCGCCGACCTCGTGATCAGCCTGGAGACGGTCAAGACGCACGTCGGCAACGTCTTCGCCAAGCTCGGCGCGGCCAACCGCACCCAGGCCGTGATCATCGCGTACGAAACCGGCGTGGTCACCCCGGGTGCGGCGCGCTGAGGAGTCAGGCGAAACGTTCGCCGGTGATGCGCTCGTACGCGGCGACGTAGCGCTCGCGGGTCGCGGCCACGATCTCCGGCGGCAGCTCCGGACCCGGCGCCTTCTTGTCCCAGCCGGACGACTCCAGCCAGTCCCGCAACGGCTGCTTGTCGTACGACGGCTGGGCGCGGCCCGGCTGCCACTCCTCCGCCGGCCAGAACCGGGACGAGTCCGGCGTCAACACCTCGTCGGCCAGTACCAGGGTGCCCGCCGCGTCGACACCCCACTCGACCTTCGTGTCGGCCAGGATGATGCCGCGCGGCCCGCACACCCGACGGCCCCGGTCCAGGATCTCGATGGTGAGTTTCCGCAGCTCGGCGGCCTGTTCCGGCCCCACCGCCGCCTCGACCTCGGCGTACGTCATCGGTGCGTCGTGGTCCGGCGGGGTGGCCTTCGTGGTCGGCGTGAAGATCGTGTCCGGCAGTTCGGACCCCTCGGTCAGGCCCGCCGGCAGCGGCACCCCGCACACCGCCCCGTCCACCCGGTACTGCTTCGTGCCCGAGCCCGACAGGTACGCTCGGGCGACGCACTCGACCGGCACCATCGCGAGCCGCCGCACCAGTACGCTCCGGCCGCGCAGCTCGTCCCGGCCCCGGAACACCCCCGGGTACTCGTCCACGTCCGCGCTCACCACGTGGTTCGGTACCAGGTCGGAAAGCTGGTCGAACCACCACAGCGACAGCGCCGTCAGCACCCGGCCCTTGTCCGGGATCGCCGTCGGCAGCACCACGTCGAACGCGCTCATCCGGTCGCTGGCCACCATGACCAGCAACCCGTCACCCGCGTCGTACAGCTCGCGCACCTTGCCGCTGTGCACCGGTGTCGGCAGCCCTGGGATCGTCACCCCCGCATCCTAGGACCGATGCCGTACGGGCTGGTCAGAGGATCGGCGGCGGCACGTACCCGGCGGCCTCGGGGTGCGCGTCGAGGATCGGCCGCACCCGGGCGAGCACCGCGTCGACCTGGTCGGTGGCCGCGCCCGTGAACGCGCCCGGGTCGGCGACCAGCGCGTCGATCTCGGCGCGGGTCAGGTTCAGCCGCGGGTCCGCGGCGAGCCGGTCGAACAGGTCGTTGCCGCCGGCCGACGCACGTCCCGCCGCGGAGGCCGCCGACGGAACAGCCGACGTACGTCCCCCCGCGGAGGCCGCCGACGGAACAGCCGACGTACGTCCCGCCGCGGAGGCCGCCGACGGAACAGCCGACGCACGTCCCCCCGCGGCCTCAGCGGACGGACCGGCCCCGCGCAGCGCCAGCGCGACCGCGACCGAGTGCTCCTTGATCGCCTCGTGCGCCTGCTCCCGGCCGACACCCCGCTGCACCGCGGCCACCAGGATCTTCGTCGTCGCCAGGAACGGCAGGTACCGGTCCAGCTCGCGCGCCACGACCGCCGGGTACGCGCCCAGCTCGTCCAGTACGGTCAGGAAGGTCTGGAACAGGCCGTCGGCGGCGAAGAACGCGTCCGGCAGGGCCAGCCGGCGCACCACCGAACAGGAGACGTCGCCCTCGTTCCACTGGTTGCCGGCCAGCTCACCGACCATCGACGCGTACCCGCGGAGGATCACCGCGAAGCCGTTGACGCGCTCGCACGAGCGGGTGTTCATCTTGTGCGGCATCGCCGACGAGCCGACCTGGCCCGCCTTGAAGCCCTCCGTGACCAGCTCCTGCCCGGCCATCAGCCGGATCGTGGTCGCCAGCGACGACGGGCCGGCCGCGGCCTGCACCAGCGCGGTCACCGCGTCGTAGTCCACCGAGCGCGGGTACACCTGGCCGACCGAGTCGAAGACGTGCGCGAAGCCCAGGTGCTCGGCCACCCGCCGCTCCAGCTCCGCCAGCTTCGCCGCGTCACCGCCCAGCAGGTCCAGCTGGTCCGCGCCGGTACCGACCGGGCCCTTCACCCCGCGCAGCGGGTACCGGTCGATCAGCTCGGTGACCCGCCGGTACCCGACGAGCAGTTCCTCGGCGGCGCCGGCGAACCGCTTGCCGAGCGTCGTCGCCTGCGCCGGCACGTTGTGCGACCGGCCGACCATGACCAGCCCCCGGTACTCCCCGGCCCGGCGGGCGAGCCGCGCCAGCGCGGCGACCATGCGGTCCCGGATCAGCGTCAGCGACTCGCGGACCTGGAGCTGTTCGACGTTCTCGGTCAGGTCACGGCTGGTCATGCCCTTGTGGACCTGCTCGAAGCCGGCCAGCGCGGAGAACTCCTCGATCCGCGCCTTCACGTCGTGCCGGGTGACCCGCTCGCGCGCGGCGATCGACTCCAGGTCGACCTGGTCCACGACCTTCTCGTACGCCTCGACGGCGCCGTCCGGCACCGCGACGCCGAGGTCCCGCTGCGCCCTGAGTACGGCGAGCCAGAGGCGCCGCTCCAGCACCACCTTGTACGCCGGGGACCAGAGCCGGACCAGCTCGGGCGAGGCGTACCGACCCGCCAGTACGTTCGGGACCTGGGGTTTCGCGGTTGCGGTCACCCCACCATTCTCCCCGTACGCGGGCGCCGGGGGTCGGCCGGGTCAGCTGGCCGCGAGTACCTCGGTGGCGGCGGCGAGCCGGCGTGCGAACCACCGGAACGGAGCCAGCCCAGCACTCTCCGTACCGGTGTGCATCTCCGGGTGCCACTGCACGCCGAGTACCGGCAGGTCGACTCCGACGATCGCCTCGACCAGGCCGTCGTCCGCGCGGGCCGCCACCCGCAGTCCCTCGCCGAGCCGGGCCACACCCTGATGGTGGTAGCTGTTCGTGGTGAGGGTGTCACCCGCCAGCTCGACCAGCTCCGGGTCGGTGACCGTCACCACGTGCTCCGCCGGTACCCACATGTCATCCGGATGCCGGCGGCCGTCGCGGAACTCGCTGGAGTGCACCAGCTCACCGGACCGCTCCGGCAGGTGCTGGTGCAGGGTGCCGCCGAGCGCCACGTTCAGCAGCTGCATGCCGCGGCAGATGCCGAGGATCGGCAGGCCGCGGTCGAGCGCCGCCCGTACCAGCCCGAACTCGAACGCGTCGCGCACCGGCTCCAACTTGGCGAGCGGATGCGCGGGCTCGTCGTACCGGGTGGGGTCGATGTCGGCGCCGCCGGTCAGCAGCAGCCCGTCGACCAGGTCGAGGTAGTCGTGGTACAGCGTGCCGGGGTGCGACGGGATCGGCACGGGGAGCATGCCGCTGTCCCGTACCCAGCCGAGGTACGTGCCCGGTGTCACGTCGAGCTGGCGCGGCCCGAAGCCGAGCTCGCGGGCCTTCCCCGCGTCGACGATGTACCCCGTGACGCCCACGACCGGCCGTGCCACGTCGACTCTCCCTTCCCCGAGAACCAGGTCCCTGTTGGTGGAACGCTAGACAAGGGACCGAAGATACCGTGGTCGCCGCGATCGGCGACCCACACTCTGGGAAGAGATCATCACTACGTGGGGTGCCGTCACGCTCCCGTGGTACGCCGACGTGATGGCCCGACACGGTTCCGTAGCCTGCGGTCACCCGTACGACATGGCCGGGTCGGACGCCGCGGCCGCCAGCTCCGTCCCGCTGTACGGGAACTCGACGCTCGCCGCGACCTCCTCGCCGACCAGCACCCGCGACCCGTCCGCGCGCACGACCGCGGCGGTACGCAGCACCGGATCGCCGTCCCCCGGCCCGAGTCGCTGCTCGTACGTGACCGTCCAGGTGCCGTGCGTACCGGCGACGGGGGTGCAGGCCGCGGCGCCGCACAGCGCCCGCGCCACCGACCTCGACGCTGCGCCCGTGCCCGGCGCGTCGACCCGCACCGTGATCCGCGGCCCGCCGGGCTGCCCCGGGATCGTCCAGTCCGCGTACCAGAAGTCGGCCGGGCCGGTCGTGCGCCGCGGCCCCGTCGCGTCCGCCGACAACCCCACCGGTTCCTGGTACGTGCGCAGGCCGGCACCGCCGGGCAGGCCCCCGCGTACGGCGGCGTCGAGGCGGCGGGCGAAGCCGGCCGGTGCCGCGGCCGGATGGTGGTCGACCCGCATCCCGTCCGGTACCGGCACGGTCAGCGCCGCACTCGTCGCGGCGCGTACCAGCTCGTCCCGGCCGTACCGGAAGGCGGTGCGGGACGGCGGCGCGTCGCCCACGCGTACCTCGAAGGTGTCGGTGCGGCGGTGCGCGGCCCACAGCACGCCGGCGGCGCGGTAGGTGGCCACGCGGGTGCCGTACGGGCCGGCGGTGACCTGGCAGTCGGTGCCGCCGCACGGGCCGGACGCGGCGGTGAACCCGAGGTCCACCCGGATCACCTGGGTACGACCGTCCACTGTGGACACCCAGCTGCCGTGCCACGCGGTACCACCGGGCACCGGCGCCAACGTGCGGAGTACGAGCGTGCCGCGGTGCGGCAGGGCGGCCCGCAGCGCGGCGTCGATCCGCCGGGACGCCGCGGACCCCGCCGTCGCCGGCCGCTCCGGCACGGACCGCGCCGACCACAGCGTCGCCCCGGCCAGTACGGCGAGCACCGCGGCGACCGTACCGGTGAGCGCGGCGGCACGGCCCGCCCGCTGCCGTCGGCGCCCCGCCGCGATCAGCCCCGCCGACGAGACGCGCATCGGCGGCTCGTCCGCCGACACGTACTCGTGCAGCGCGTCGCGCAGGAGTTCGTCGTCCACGGCACTCACCGCACGGACAGCGCGTGGTCGCGGAGCACCGTACGCAGCGCGGCCACACCCCGCGCCGTCTGGCTCTTCACGGTGCCCTCGGCCACCCCGACCAGCTCGGCGACCTCCGCCACCGGCAGATCCTCCAGGTACCGCAGGACGACCATGGCGCGCTGCCGCGGGGACAGCCGGGCCAGCGCGCGGGCCAGGTCGATCCGCTCCTCGCTGCCCGCCGCCGCCGCGGCCCGCTCCGGCACCTCCGACACCACCTGCTCCCGCGACGCGGTACGCCGGCCGGACAGGAAGAGGTTCAGCAACGTGCGCCGGGCGTACGCGTCGATGGTGGGTTGGCGGATCCGGCGCCAGTTCCGGTACAGCCGGACGAACGTCGACTGCACCAGGTCCTCGGCCAGGTGCCAGTCACCGCACAACGCGTACGCGGTGCGGCGCAGCGCCTGCCCGCGCGCCGCGAAGTACTCGGCGAACTCGCGCTCCACGTCCACGGCCGGCGCCACCACCCTCCTCGGCCCGGATCCCCCGACCCGGCCCCCGGTACGCCCGCCGCGCCGCGGCCCGTCGGAACGGACGCGGCGCGGTCGGCGGCACCCGGACGGTATCCGCGCCCGTCAGCCGCGTAAACCCCCGGCGGCGTCCGCGGCGATGTCGGTCCGCCGCTGGCCGCCCGGCATCGTGACCTTCCCGGCCAACTCGTACGCGGCGGCGCGCGCCTCGGCGAGGTCGGCGCCCAGCCCGGTGGTGCACAGCACCCGGCCACCGGCGGACACGAGTACGCCGTCGTCGCGGCGCCGGGTGCCCGCGTGCACCACGCCCGGCCGGTCCGCGCCGGTGATCTCGTCCCCGGTACGCGGCGTGCCCGGGTAGCCGGCGGACGCCAGTACCACGGTCACCGCGGCCGCGTCCCGCCAGCGCAGCGGCGGCTGCGCGACCAGCGTGCCGGTGGCCGCCGCGTACAGCAGCTGGCCGAGCGGCGACTCCAGCAGCGGCAGCACGACCTGCGTCTCCGGGTCACCGAACCGCGCGTTGAACTCGATCACCTTCGGGCCGTCCGCCGTCAGCGCGAGCCCGCAGTACAGCAGGCCGGCGAACGTGGCGCCGCGCGCCCGCAGCTCACCCAGCAGCGGATGCACCACGTCGGCCAGTACGTCGTCGACGAGGGTCGGCGGCGCCCACGGCAGCGGCGCGTACGCCCCCATGCCGCCGGTGTTCGGGCCGGTGTCGCCGTCCCCGATCCGCTTGAAGTCCTGCGCCGGCAGCAGCGGCACCGCGGTCGTCCCGTCCGTCACGACGAACAGCGACACCTCCGGCCCCGCCAGGTACTCCTCGATCACGACCCGTTCGCAGGACGCGGCGTGCGCCAGCGCGGCGTCCCGGTCGTCCGTGACCACGACACCCTTGCCTGCGGCGAGCCCGTCGTCCTTCACCACGTACGGCGCGCCGAACTCGTCCAGCGCCCGCGCCGCCTCCTCCGCCGTGCCGCACGCGTACGCCCGCGCGGTCGGCACCTTCGCCGCCGCCATCACGTCCTTCGCGAACGCCTTCGACCCCTCCAGCCGGGCCGCCGCCGCGGACGGACCGAAACACGCCACCCCGGCCGCACGTACCGCATCGGCCACGCCCGCCACGAGCGGCGCCTCCGGACCGACCACCACCAGGTCCGCGCCCACCTCCGTGGCCAGCGCCGCCACCGCCGCCGGATCCGTCGCCGACACCGGCCGCAGCTCGGCCACCTCGGCCATCCCCGGGTTCCCCGGCGCGCACACCAGGCCCTCGACGGCGGGATCATCGGCCAGGGCCAGCGCCAGCGCGTGCTCGCGCCCACCCGACCCGATCAGGAGTACTCGCACCCCCAGAGGCTAGCCCGGACCCAGCCCGCACCCTCGGCCCAGGGCCGGGTCCGGTTCTTGGGTTGGGTGGTTCTGGTCCCGGGGTTGGGTTTGGTTCGGGGTTGGGTCTGGTTCTGGGGTTGGGTCTGGTCCCGGAGTGGTTTCTGGGTTGGGTCTCGTTCTGGGTTGGGTCTGGTTCTGGTTCCGGTTGAAGCCCGACCCGGGGGGACGGGAGCGAGGCGAGTCCGATTCGTTCGCTCGCAAGCCGAGACGCGGCGCCGTGTGCGTCAGCACACAAGCTGCGGATCGGCGCCGCGAGCGGGCGAATCGGTTCGCCGCAGCGTCACACCAGAGGAAAGCGGAGGATGGTCTGGTCGCGACGGGGGCCGACGCCGATGACGCTGACGCGTACGCCGGAGAGTTCCTCGACGCGTTCGACGTACCGGCGGGCGTTGGCGGGCAGCTCGTCGTACGTGCGGATGTCGGCGAGGTCCTCCCACCAGCCGTCGAGGTACTCGTAGATCGGCTTGGCGTGGTGGAATCCGGTCTGCGTCATGGGCATCTCGTCGCAGCGTTCGCCGTCGACCTCGTACGCGACGCAGAGGGGGACGCGGTCGAGGCCGGACAGGATGTCCAGCTTGGTGAGGACCATGTCGGTGAGTCCGTTGACGCGGGTGGCGTACCGGGCGACGACGGCGTCGAACCAGCCGGTGCGGCGCGGCCGTCCGGTGGTGACGCCGTACTCGGCGCCGACCTTGCGCAGGTGTTCGCCGGCGTCGTCGAACAGTTCGGTGGGGAACGGCCCGGCGCCGACGCGGGTGGCGTACGCCTTGGAGACGCCGACGACGCGGTCGATGCGGGTGGGCGGGATGCCGGCGCCGACGCAGGCACCGCCGGACGTCGGGTTCGACGAGGTGACGAACGGGTACGTGCCGTGGTCCAGGTCGAGCATCGTCGCCTGGGCGCCTTCGAGCAGTACGGTCTTGCCGGCGGTGAGCGCCTGGTCGAGTACGAGCCGGGTGTCGGCGATGTGCGGGCGCAGCCGCTCCGCGTACCCCAGGTACTCCTCGCACACGGCGTCGACGTCGATCGCCTTGCGGTTGTAGACCTTGACGAGGACCTGGTTCTTCTCGCGCAGCGCGCCCTGGAGCTTCTGCAGCAGGATGCCGGGGTCGAGCAGATCCTGCATCCGGATGCCGACCCGCGCGATCTTGTCGCCGTACGCGGGGCCGATGCCGCGGCCGGTCGTCCCGATGCGCTGCACCCCGAGGTACCGCTCGGTGAGTTTGTCGGTGATCCGGTGGTACGGCATGATCAGGTGCGCGTCGGCCGAGATGAGCAGCTTGTCGGTGGAGACGCCGCGGGCGGCGAGCCCGTCCATCTCCTCCAGCAGCACCTTCGGGTCGACGACCACGCCGTTGCCGATGATCGTCACGACGCCCGGCGTGATCACCCCCGACGGCAGCAGGTGCAGCGCGAACTTCTCGCCCTCGGGCGTGACGATCGTGTGGCCGGCGTTGTTGCCGCCCTGGTACCGGACGACGTAGTCGATCCGGTCACCGAGCTCGTCGGTCGCCCGACCCTTGCCCTCGTCGCCCCACTGCCCGCCGACGACCACGATCGCTGGCATGTTGCCTCCTCGCCCGTACACCCGGGTTCCGCCGCGCAGCCTATGCGTTCTACCTGGGCAGACGGACGCCACCCGCCGGACCGGGGTACCCACCCTCTAAGGTTTCGTTGGGAGGGTGCACGGTGGCTGTTGAGGTGACGCTGCTCAGCCTGGGTCAGGGCGCGGGTTGCGACGACGGGTGCGACGGCGGCTGCGGCGGCCAGGCCGACCCCACCGGTGGCGTGCGCGTACCGGTGCTCGCCTGCCGGGACGCGCTGCGGGCGGGCGGCGCCGAGGTCCGCATCGTGGAGGCGAACTCCGACCGCGAGATCGACGAGGTACTCGACGCCACGGTGCTCCGCGGCGCCCCGGTCACCGCCGGCGCGCCCGCGCCCGGCGGCGACGCGCCCGGCCGGCTGGTCGTGGTCGGCAACGGTGACGGCGAACCCCGCGCGGTCGTACGGCGGCTGCTGCGCCGGGTCGCGCCGCCGCCGAGCCGGCGCCCCGCCGACCTGCCGCCCGGGCGTACGGTGCCGGACCTGCCGCCGATCGGCCTGCTGCCGCTCGACCCGACCACCGACGGCCTGATCCGCCGGCTCGGGCTGCCCGGCGACCCCGCCGAGATCGCCGCCGCGGTGCTCGCCGACCGCGCCACCCGCTTCGACCTGCTGCGTACGGACAGCGGGTCGGTGACGTTGCACGGTTCGCTGCTCGGCGGCGCCGACGAGAACGGCCGTCCCGTACCGTGGCGCGGTGTCGTCAACGTCGACGACGCGGTGCTGTCCGACGGTTCCGACCCGCTGCTGGCCTGCGCGGTCGTCAACGCCGCCGGCCCCGGGTACGCGGAGCTGGACGGGTTGCCGCTGGTCACCGACCCCGACCCGGCCGACGGTGAGCTGGACGTCGCCGTCGCCGTCCTCGGGTACGCGGGGCGCCGCTGGCTCGGCAACCGCCGCACCCGCATCGAGGTACGCCGGGCGCGTGGCCGGGCCGTGGCGGTGACGCCGAGTGCCGACGTGCCGTACACGGACGACGGGGTGACGGGCTCGCTCACCCGCAAGCGCACCTGGTGGATGGAGCCTTCCGCCTGGGCCGCGTACCGCTGAGGTCGGACGGGCGGCGCCGCGCGACCGGATGAGGCATGCTGAACGGCTCGCCGCGCCGCCACCTCCGGCGTTCGGCACCGAACGGCCGGATGGTCGACAATGTGCGGTAGGGCACCCACGGGTCGCGACCACCGGTCGGACCCCACGCAGGTAGTACAGGGGGAACGGGTGGAGGATTCCCGCACCAACCCACAGCCGACCGAGCCGTCGGGCGAGGACGGTGCCGCGGCGCGGCAGGACGCACCGGGCGCGTGGCCTCCGTTGCCGGACGCGGCCGGCGACGGGCCGAGCGCGCCCTGGCCGCCGCGCGAGGACGTCGACGACGCGCCGCCGGCCGGGGCGTGGCCGCCCCCGCAGACGCCACCGGAACAGCCGCCCGGGCAGCCGGTGTCCGGGCAGCCGGCGCAGGAGCCGAACCCGTGGTCGCCGTTCGCGTCGGGCGGGCCGACGGACGCGCCGCCGACCGACTGGCCGGCGTTCGCGGCGGGCCAACCCAACGGCCAGCCGAACGGCAACGGCCACACCGGGGCAGGCAACGGGCACGCGGGCAACGGGCACATCACGAACGCGGCGTGGCAGAGCGCGCCTCCGCCGGCCGCCGAGCCGCCCGCCGGCGGCGCCGAGGCGGGCTGGCCGCAGATCCCGGAGCCGCCGGAGATCGACCCGTTCGGCCCGGCCACGCCGGCCGGGCAGCAGGCCGCCGCGTGGCCGCAGTTCGCGCCGGACACGCACCACCCCGACGAGCCGTACGACTTCCGTGCCGACGCCGGCGCGCAACCCACCGAGTTCCAGCAGCCGACCGGCGAGCACCCGACCGTGCAGCCACCGGTACAGCAGCCGACCGCTGGGTACCCGACGGCGCAGCCGCCGCAGCCCGAGCCGTACCCGCAGCCGCCGCAGCCCGAGCCGTACCCGCAGCCGCCGCAGGCGGAGCCGTACCTGCCGCAGGAGCCGTACCCGCCGCAGGCGGCGCCGCAGGGCGGGCCGTACCCGCAGCAGCAGGCGCCGCAGCCACAGCAGTACCCGCAGCAGGGGCAGTTTCAGGCGCCGCCGGAGCAGCCGTACCGGGGGCAGCAGCAGGCGCACGACCCGCTGCCGGGCGGCGACCACGCGCCGACCGCGGACGACTTCGCGCAGCGGCGGGCGGCGCGGCCGGCCGACCCGATCGCCAACCAGGGCGTGCGGCGGGCCATGCGGATCGGTACGTTCGGGCTGGTCAAGCTCGGTCCGGGGCGCAAGGAGCAGGACGCCCGGCACGCCGTGGAGATGGTGCGGCGCAACTTCGGCGGGCTGCGCCAGATCACGGTGATCAACCCGAAGGGCGGCGCGGGCAAGACGGTCGCGGTGCTGATGCTGGCGATGACGTTCGGCCAGAAGCGCGGCGGGTACGTGCTGGCCTGGGACAACAACGAGACCCAGGGCACGCTCGGGATGCGCGCCGCGCAGGACTTCCACAACCGTACGGTGCGGGACCTGTTGCGCGACCTCGCCCACTTCCGCGGCCCGACCGGCCGCGTCGGCGACCTCTCGCAGTACGTGCGGGCGCAGGGCGAGGCGATGTTCGACGTACTCGCCTCGGACGAGTCGGCCACCGCCGGCGAGATGCTCACGTCGCAGGCGTTCCGGGAGATCCGGGACGTGGTCAGCCGGTTCTACAAGCTGATCGTGGTCGACACCGGGAACAACGTGCGCGCCGCGAACTGGCAGTCCGCGATCGACGCCACCGACCAGCTCGTGGTCTGCATGTCGGCGCGCAACGACTCGGCCGAGACGGCCGCGCGCGCCCTCGACCACCTGGAGCAGACCGGCCGGCACGACCTCGTACGGCGGGCGGTCACGGTGGTGTCCATGCCCGCGCACCGCAAGGACCTGGACCTGCCGGCGGTACAGCGGCACTTCTCGGCGCGCACCCGCGCGGTGCTGCTCGCGCCGTACGAGAAGCTGCTGGACTCGGGCGAGCCCATAAGGTACGCGGGGCTCACGCAGTCGAGCCGGGACGCCTGGCTGAAGATCGCCGCCGCCGTCGCCGAGGGCCTCTAGGGCGTGCCCTCATAGGTGGGCCCGGCGCAGCCGGCCAGCAACCTGCGCAGACACACCCTGGGGTACGCCCCGGCGCGGTCGACGCCGTGCCGGGGTGTGCGCGACGGTCAGGAGACGGGGTCGACCGGCAGGGCGTACCGGTCGGCGCGGGCGGCGCCCCAGTCGTACAGGGCCTGGAGGACGGGTTTGAGACCCCGTCCCTCGTCCGTCAGGTCGTACGACACGCCGAGCCACGGGCGCGCGTCGTCCGCCGCCGCGCCGCCGTGCGGGGTCCGTTCGACCAGGCCGGCGCGTTCGAGCTCGCGGAGCCGCTGGGTGAGCATCTTCTCGGTGATGTCCGGCATCCGGCGCCGCAGCTCGCCGTACCGGTGGACGCCCTCCTTGAGGTGCGCCAGGATCACGACCGTCCACCGCCCTCCGAGTACGTCCATGGCGACCTCGGTCGGGCAGTGCCACCGCTTGCCGACGCCCGGTCCGGGTTCCGCCGGGTGGTTCGTCATGGTCACCTCCGACCACGCACCGGAAAGTGCGTTCTTGTGGCCCGTTCCGGCCGGTGCTTGGCTGAGTTCATGATCATCGAGTACATCCGCTACCGGATCCCGGCGGACCGGGCCGAACAGTTCGAGTCCGCGTACCAGCGTGCCGCGGTGCCGCTGGCCGCCGCACCCCAGTGCGTCGACTTCGAGCTGACCCGGTGCGACGAGGAACCGGAGTGCTACACGCTGCGCATCACGTGGACGTCCGCCGAGGACCACCTCAAGGGATTCCGCGGCAGCGACGCGTTCCGGGACTTCTTCGCCGAGGTCCAGCCGTACTTCCCGAACATCGAGGAGATGCGGCACTACCGGCACACCGGCGTCGCCGGTACCGGCCGGGGCGCGAACTGACCGGCGGCGCGTGGCGGCGGCGCGTCGCCGGCGTACCGGTGCGGCCGCTGGAACTGTTCGTCGACCTGGTGTTCGTCTTCGCCGTCACGCAGCTCTCGCACGGGATCCTCGCGCACCCGACGCCCGCCGGGGCGGCCGGCACGCTGCTGCTCCTGCTCGCCGTCTGGTGGGCGTGGATGTACACCGCGTGGACGACGAACTGGTTCGAACCCGACCACCCCGCCGTACGGCTGCTGCTGCTCGGCGGGATGCTCGCCGGCCTCGTCATGGCCGCCGCCATCCCCGACGCGTACGGGCCGCGCGCCGCCTGGTTCGCCGGCGCGTACGTGACGCTCCAGGTGGGTCGCGCGCTGTTCGTCGCGGTCGCCGCGCGGCGGGCGCCGCTCGGCCCGACGTTCCGGCGGATCCTGTGCTGGCAGGCGCTGTCCGGCGCGCTGTGGCTCGCCGGCGGGCTCGCCGCGCCGCTCCGGGTACCGTTCTGGCTGCTCGCCGTGGCCTGCGAGTACACGGCACCGTGGCACGGGTACGCGACGCCGCTGCTCGGCCGGTCCCGTACCGCGGACTGGTCGGTCGACGGCGGGCACCTCGCCGAACGCTGCCAGCTCTTCCTGATCATCGCCCTCGGCGAATCGGTACTCCTCGCCGGCGCATCATTCGCCGCGCACCGGCCCACCGCGTACGGGACCGGCGCGCTCGGCACCGTGTTCGCCGGGATCGCCGCACTCTGGTGGATCTACTTCGGCCGCCCCACCGGCACCGCCGCGGAGCCCGACGACCCGGGACGCCTCGCCCGCTCCGCCTACACGTACCTGCACCTGCCGATGGTCGCCGGGGTCATCCTCTGCGCCGTCGCGGGCGAACTCGTCATCGCGCACCCCACCGGCCACCCCGCCGTCGCCACCGCACTCGCCACCCTCGGCGGCCCCGCACTCTTCGTCGCCGGCCACGCCCTCTTCGCCCGTACGGTCACCGGCTGGCTGCCCCCGTGGCCACCCCGCAGCCCTCGCCGCCCTCGTACTCCTCGCCCCGGCGGCCGCCGTCCTCCCGCCGCTGGCCCTCGGCGCCACCGCCACCGCCGTCCTGGTTGCCCTCGCCACCGCGGCCAGCCGCCGACCCGGGAACACCGCCGGCACCCGTACCGGAGCGAAACGACGGTCACCACGGACGGCGCGGAGCACGAGCGGTTGACCTTCGTACCAGGGAGAAGGTTCGTACCAGGGAGAAGGTTCCGCGAGGCTCAGGGCGACGGTGACAAGGCGGAGGGTCGCGCCGTGTGCGGTGTTGGCACACAAGCGGCCCGACAACGCCGCCACCGTCGTCCTGAGTCCGCGGAACTAGCCGTCGAGGGCGTCGGCGGCGGAAGGGTCGCAGTCGCGGAGGAACGTGGCGCAGCGCGCGGCCTCGTCGGACTCGCCGATCTCGCTGGCGGCCTGGCCGAGGGCGTGCAGGGAGCGCAGGAAGCCGCGGTTGGGCAGGTGCGACCACGGTACGGGCCCGTGGCCCTTCCAGCCGGCGCGGCGGAGCTGGTCGAGGCCGCGGTGGTAGCCGGTCCGGGCGTACGCGTAGGCCGCGACCGGGTCGCCGGCGGTCAGGGCGCGGGTGGCGAGTTCGGCCCAGGCCGCCGAGTACGACGGGAAGTCGGCGGCGACGGCGGACACGTCACCGTCGGGCAGCGCGGCGTCGAGCGCCTTGTCCGCCTCGGGCTCCTCGGGGAGGAGCGTGGCCGGCGGCTCGCCGAGCAGGTTGTGGTGCGACACGGTCATCCCGCCATTCTGGATCGTCTTGGCGTCGGAGAGTCAAACGCTACCTGTCCATCGGGTCCGGGCCGCGCGGGCGCCCTCGGCCGTGCGGCCGAAAAAGTTCTGTGGGGCCGTGTAACGCGGGCGGCCCCCCTGACGACATAGGAGATGTCCGGAGCCTCCCCAGGACCCGGGACAGCGAAGGCCCGTTGCCCAGCGCGACGGGCCTTCGCCATGTCCGGGGTACGGGCGAGGTCAGGCGATGCGTACGCGGCGGCGTGACTCGCCCGCGGGCGGACCGGTACCGGAGAGGGCGTTGTGGCCGCTCTCGTTGGCGAGCCGCAGCCGCGGGTCGCCGAAGCCGAACTCCAGCGCATCGATCACCCAGCGCCCGTCCTCGTCGCCGTCCTCGACGACGTCGAGGAGCCGCAGCGGGCGGTCGACCAGGGCGGCGAGCGGCGGGACGGGGTCGCTGCGCCAGCACAGCCGGAGGCTCTCGTCACCGGCGTCGACCGGTTCGCTGGGGTCGAGGTCGTCCCAGCTGAGCGAGCATTCACCGGAACGGCGGTGGCACACGGTCAGCCGGGTGCCGGCGAAGTCGAACACCACCGGCCCCTCGCTGTACCACTCGTCGAGGTCGCGGTCCCACAGCAGCCAGGTGTGCCGGAGCTGGCGGCCGATCAGGTCGGACAGCCGGCTGCCGTGCACGTCGAGCACCTCGCGCGCGGAGTACAGCCAGCGCGGCCGGTAGCCGCCGACCTGGTGGGTGAACGCGCCGATGGGCGCCTCGGCCGCGTGCAGGTGCCCGTCGTCGGCGAGCTGCCCGAGCGCCAACCCGCTGTCGGTACGGCTGAGTGTCGTCAACGCGCACGGCGGTACGCCGCGGTTGAGCAGCTCGGGCCGTTCGGCGAGCGACCCGTCGCCGAAGAGGGTGCGAAGCGCGTCGACGGTGACGCCGCCGTGCGAGACGACGATGGTGGTACCGCGGCCGTCGGCGTGCTCGTCGAGGAACGCGGCGAACCGTTCCCCGGCGTCCCGGGACGAGTCACCGAGCGGCGGCCGGAAGTCGCGGTCCGCGGTGGACCGGTTCCAGTCCGCCCGGAACTCGTCGAGTGGTTGGGCGCCGTCCCAGATGATGCGCTCGCGCAGGCGCGGGTCGGTCTGCACCGGGAGACCGAGGACGGCGGCGATGATCTCGGCGGTCTCCCGCGCGCGGCGCTGCGGGCTGGACCAGACCTCGGTCACCCCTCTGCCCCGAAGGCACGAGCCGGTCCACAACGCCTGGGCGCGGCCCGTGACGGTCAGCCCGGGATCGCCTCCCCTGCGCTGTTTCTCGGCGTGCTGCACGAGGTAGAAGGTGCTCATCCCCCCAGAAAGCCAGTTCCAGTCGGCATCTTGCGACCCCGTTCCGTATCACGAAAGATCGACGGCGGCCGATGATCAACAGTACGAAGCGACAACGGTACCGATCGGCGCCCGGCTCGGACTGTAGACCGGGCCGGGCGCCGTTCGTACCACACTTTCTGTCGTGTTGGCGAGTCGGTGTGTGACGCTCGTTACGACTTCGCCGACGAGGTACCGGTGGAGCGCAGCGCCTCGCACGCCTCGGCGATGCGCTCGGCCATCCCCTGCTCCGCCGACTTCCCCCAGGTACGCGGGTCGTACTTCTTCTTGTCGCCGACCTCGCCGTCGATCTTCAGTACGCCGTCGTAGTTGCGGAACATGTGGTCCACGACCGGCCGGGTGAACGCGTACTGCGTGTCGGTGTCGATGTTCATCTTGACGACGCCGTTGTCCACCGCGGTACGGATCTCCTCCAGCGTCGAGCCGGACCCGCCGTGGAACACCAGGTCGAACGGGCGGGCCTTGCCCACCTTCGCGCCGACCTCGTCCTGGATCTGCTTCAGGATCTCCGGACGCAGCTTCACGTTGCCCGGCTTGTACACGCCGTGCACGTTGCCGAACGTCAACGCCGTCAGGTACCGGCCGTTCTCCCCGGTACCGAGGGCCTCGACGGTCTTCAGGCCGTCCTCCGGCGTGGTGTACAGCTTGTCGTTGATCTCGCCGACGACGCCGTCCTCCTCGCCGCCGACCACGCCGATCTCGACCTCCAGTACGATCCGCGCGGCCTTGGCGAGCGCCAGCAGCTCCTGCGCGATCCGGAGGTTCTCGTCCAGCGGCACGGCCGAACCGTCCCACATGTGCGACTGGAACAGCGGCTCCTCGCCGCGCGCCACCCGCTCGGCCGAGATCGCCAGCAGCGGCCGTACGAAGCTGTCCAGCTTGTCCTTCGGGCAGTGGTCGGTGTGCAGGGCGATGTTGACCGGGTAGTTCTTCGCCACCTCGTGCGCGTACGCCGCGAGGGCCGCCGCGCCGGTCACCTTGTCCTTGATCGTCGACCCGGACAGGTACTCGGCGCCGCCGGTCGACACCTGCACGATGCCGTCGCTGCCGGCGTCGGCGAAGCCCCGCAGCGCGGCGTTCAGGGTCTGCGACGAGGTGACGTTGATCGCCGGGTACGCGAAGGCGCCGGCCTTCGCGCGGTCCAGCATGTCCGCGTACACCTCGGGCGTCGCAATGGGCATGTGCGCTCCTCCGCTGTGCTGTCTGGTACTCGTCCAGTCTTGTCGGCGCGGCGTCCCCACGGGGCCGACACCGCTGAAGGTGGGACCTCGATGTCCCGGCACGCGGGCGCTCGGCCCGCCGCATGTGCCCGAGTATCCCGCAGAAACCAGACGCCCGGTACGAGAGGCCACCCGTGCCCGCCGTTACCCGTGCGTACCGCCGCTCGTGCCGGTTACGGTGGTTCACGCGGTACTCGTACTCGATGCGCGGGAGGTGCCATGACCGAGTCGGAGACGGAGTTCGTGGACGAACGCGACGCCGCGCCGGGCGTTGGCGATCCGGAGGCGCCGGAGGCCGACGCGGCCGAGCAGTCCGTGCCGGTCGAGTCCGAGGAGGAGCGGACGGCGCCGACCACCCGCGTCGGCACCGAGGCCGACGAGTACGACGCGGTCGAGCAGTCGCGGATCGTCGGGTACGAGGACGAGTACCGCTGAGTCAGCGGACGGCGAGGGCGGCGTAGCCGACGACGCGTTCCGGCGGGCCGAGGGTGTCCGCCGAGGTGGCGTACCCGAGGAGGGTCGGGGTCCAGTCGCGGCGGGCGGCGAGGGCGGTCAGGCCGCGCAGCGCGAACACCCCGCAGGCGTCACGTACGCCGATGCGGTCGGGCGCGCGCTCGGTGACGGCGCGGACGGTCGCGGCGTCCTGGTCGCGGGCGACGGCGTCCGGCTGGTAGTGGGACAGGTCGGTGGAGCAGATCAGCACCGTGCCGTCGCCGGACGCGGCGGCGAGCAGGTCGGCCACCTCGTCCGCGGCGGCCGGCCCGGTCACGACCGGTACGAACGGGGTGCCGGGACGCAGCGCCCGCTGCAGGAACGGGACCTGTACCTCCAGGGAGTGTTCCGGGGCGTGCGGCGCGTCGTCGGGCTGCGCGTGCCCGCCGTCGACCAGGGTGTCGCGGAGGGCCGGGTCGAGCGGGACCGTACCGAGCGGGGTGCGCCATTCGTCCACTGTGGACACCGCGCAGCCGCGCAGCCGTACGTGGTGGGCGGGGCCGACGAGCAGCACCCGCGAGATCTCGTCCGCGTGCGCGCGCAGCCGTGCGTACACGAGGGCGGCGGTGGGGCCGGAGAAGCGGTAGCCGGCGTGCGGCACCACGTACGCCGGGGCGAGCGGCTCGCCGTCCGGTACGTCCACTGTGGACATCAGGCGGTCGACCAGCTCGCGCAGCCCGTCCGAGCGGCCCGGGTAGAACCGCCCGGCCACCGCCGACGGCCGTACCTCCGGCCCCATCAGCGGCCGCTTTCCGTTGCGGCGGCGGCATTCCCGGTGTCCGTACGCGCCGGAGCGGTGCGCCGGTCGTGCGGGCCGGCGGGCGCGCCGTGCTCGACCAGCCGTACCGGGCGGCGACGGGAACCCCAGCTGCCGGGCGGCCCGTCGTACACGCCGTCCACGCTCGCTCCACAGTGGACACAGTGCCCGTCGTCGCTCAACCCGTACTCACCCAGCACGTACCAGTCGCGCTCGACGACCGGCTCGCCGCAGGACGGGCAGCGGGTCGTCTGGCCGTCGGCGTCGTGCACGTTGCCCGTGTAGACGTACTTCAGGCCGTGGTCGAGCGCGATCCGGCGGGCCCGGCGCAACGTCTCCGGCGGCGTCCGCGGCACGTCCGTCATCTTGAAGTCCGGGTGGAAGGCGGTGAAGTGCAAGGGAACCCGGTCACCGAGATGCTCCGCGTACCACGCGCACTGCTCGGCGATCTCCGCGTCGGAGTCGTTGTGGCCCGGGATGAGCAGCGTGGTCACCTCCAGCCACACGTCCGTCGACGCCAGGTACTCCAGCGTCTCCAGCACCGCACCCAGCCGGCCGAACGCCACCTTCCGGTAGAACTCGTCGGTGAATGCCTTGAGGTCGATGTTCGCCGCGTCCATGTGCGCGTACAGGTCGGCGCGGGCCGGCTCGTTCACGTACCCGGCGCTCACCGCGACCGCCCGGATCCCCCGCTCCCGGCACGCGTCCGCGACGTCCATCGCGTACTCCAGGAAGATCGTGGGGTCGTTGTACGTGAAGGCGATCGAACGGCAACCGAGCTGCTCGGCGGCGCGGGCCAACGTCTCCGGACCGGCGGCCGACGTCAGCGTGTCGATCTCGCGCGACTTGGAGATGTCCCAGTTCTGGCAGAACCGGCAGGCGAGGTTGCAGCCGGCCGTACCGAAGGAGAGCACCGGGCTGCCCGGCAGGAAGTGGTTGAGCGGCTTCTTCTCGATCGGGTCGACGCAGAACCCCGACGACCGCCCGTACGACGCGAGGACGATGCGGTCGTCGACCCGGCCGCGGACGAAGCACAGGCCACGCTGCCCCTCGCGCAGCCGGCACGCGCGCGGACACACGTCGCACTGGATCCGACCGTCCGGCAACTCGTGCCAGTACTCCGTGGACACCGTGTACGGATCGGCGAGGCTGAGCCGGTCCGGCTGCCCGATGTCGACCTCGGTGCTGCCCATCGACGCCACCTCCGGCCACCCACGCTAGTCGCGGCACGCCCGCCGGACCACCGCGGGCGTGGGACATTTGTCCCGCCCGGTGGTGGATGCTCGACTCTGGTGGCCGACGTACCGCGCGGGCGACGCTGTCGACATGTCCCACGAACCCGCGCAACCCGGTCTGCTGCGGCGCCTCGCGCCCGCCCTCAGCCTGTTCCTGCTCGCCCCGTTCGTCGGGGAGTACCTGCTCGGCAACGTCTCGGTACGGATGCTGTTCCTGCTCCCGATGCTGGCCCTGATGTACGGCGCCGGCGCCCTGTTCATCCGCGAGCTGACCCGGCGTACCGGGCGCGGCTGGCCGACGATCCTGGCACTCGGCCTCGCGTACGCGGTGGCGGAGGAGGGGCTCGCCGACATGAGCCTGTTCGACCCGAACTTCGTCGGGCTGCACCTGCTGAACGCCGGCCGGCTGTTCGGCATCGGCTGGACCTGGTGGATCTACGTGCTCACGCTGCACGTGGTGTGGAGCATCGGCGCGTCGATCGGCCTCACCGAGGCCCTGTTCGCCCGGCGCGGCACCGGGCCGTGGCTCGGCAAGGTCGGCCTGGTCGTCTCCGGGCTGGTGTTCGTGCTCGGCGTGACGCTCACCCAGCTCAGCTTCCACGCCAAGTACCAGCTGGTGGGGTGGCAGGTGGCGCTGTCGCTGGGGCTGATCGCGGTGAGCACGGCGGTCGCGTTCCTGCTGCCGCGGCCCCGCCCCACCGGTGCTCCCGGGCGCGCCGGCTCGGTGCCGCGGCCGTGGCTCGTCACCGCCGGTACGGTCGTCGCCGCCGGACTGTTCCACGTCGCCGAGTGGCTGCTGCCGGGCGGCTGGCCGATCCCCGTCGACCTCGCCCTGTACGCCGCGGTCGGCGCCGCCGTCACCCTGCTCGCCCGGCGTACCGGCTGGACGCTGCGGCACCGGTACGCGCTGGTCGCCGGCGCCGTCCTCACGTACTGCGGAGTGGGGTTCGTGCTGGTGCCCAAGCACCCCGTCGACATCGCCGGACAGGTGGTGTTCGCGCTGATCGGCGCCGGGCTCGCGGTCCTCGCCGCCCGCAAGGTCCACACCGCCACCACCCCCGCGTACGACGAGCGCGCGGCGGTGCCGGTGCGGTGAGCCGGGGGTGCGCCGCGCAGGGGCGCGCGCACGAACGGGGCGGGGGACACGGTCCCCCGCCCCGCGGTACGTCGTCAGACCCGGACCGCCAGCGAGTACAGGCGGGTGATCTGGGTTGCGCTCTGGTTGTCGTCCGACACCATCAGCAGCTCGCGGCGGCCACCGGGCAGATGCCGGCCCGTGAAGACCATGCCCTCGATGTTGTCCAGCAACGGATTCGGCTGCGGCTGCTTCGCCGTCGCGCCACCGCTCGGGCACTGGCCGATGTCCGCCAGCAGCGTCCGGTGCACCTGGCGCACCGGCGTGTCCCGCAGGCTCGCCACGTCCGACACGTCCTGCGCACCCGCCAGATCCGCCACGTACAGCCGGATCGTGTTGCCGTAACCCTTCTTCCAGCCACGCTCCAGTACCAGGAGCTTCGTCGGGGAAATCGCCTGCACGTCCGAGATCGCCAGCCCCGCGTCCACCGTGAACGCGTACTGCTGCGCCACCGCGAACTCACCGTTGCCCCGCCGGTCCCAACGGATGAAACGGTTGAGCCCGTTGCCGTTCGCGTCCAGGCCGTCGCCCGACAACGGCAACTCCATCGTCGCCACCAGCGAACGGTCACCTGGCAGCAGCGTCAACCCCTCGAAACTGCCGTTCGGGTCCGCCTCACCGGTCGGCTCCACCCGGAACCGGTCCGGCACCGGCAGACTCGACAACACATGCCCCGCCCGGTCGTACCGGCGGACCGACGGCTCCACCTCCGACGTGATCAGCCGCGACCCGTCCCGATCGACCGCAATCGCCTCCGCGTCGATCGGCTCCCCCTTCTCATCCCGGATCGGCTGGTACGCAACCGGCTTCGTCACCAGCGACCGCGACGGACGCGTCAACGACCACAACACCGACGTGTCGCTCACCGCCAACAGCCGCGACCCGTCGTACTGGAGCGCCGACAACTCACCGACCGGCTCACCATCCAGCGACGTCTTGTCCAACTCGTCCGAGAACCCACGCAACGAGACGTACGGGGAACAGGCGCCGAGATCGCCCGTGGTCGAACCGCCGGCCGACGCCGGACCGGCCGTGGCGATGCCGCCGAGCACCCCGAGAGCGGTCACCGAGGCGGCGAGTACAGCACGAATACGCATGGACCGCATGATGCCCGCCGGACCGGAACAGGGCTCCCGCGGCGGGATGAACGATCAGCGGCGTTATCGGTCCGTCATCTTTCGGGGTTGGGGCGCGTGGTGTGGCGGGGCGCGGGCGGGGCGCGGTGGGCGGGGCGAGCGCGCGGCGCGGGGTGCCGGCGGGGCGCGGTGGCGCAGAGCGCGGCAGATTGGTACGACCGATTATTGTTCAATTGTGCACTTGTTCAACAATTGGACAAGTCAACAGTTGAACAATCGATTGCCGACTCTGCCCTCTGCCCTCTGCCCTCTGTCCACTGTGGACTGAGCGACGTGCGCGCCACGTACCTCCGCGACACCACCCCCACGCACCGCCCCCACGCACCACCCCCTCGACACCGCCCCCACCGCCCTGCACCGCACCCCGCCCTGCGCGCAGACTGTCGTCATGGACATCCGCACGTACACCGGGCATCTCACCCCGGGCGCCCCCGATTACGTGTACCTGCCGGTCTCGGTGCCGCCGGGTACGAGTCGGATCGGGGTGCGCTACTCGTACGACCGCGTGCCGGGGAACGCCTGCGACATCGGCGTGTTCGACGAGCGGGGTACCGCTGTCGGGTTCCGGGGCTGGTCGGGTGGGGCGCGGGACCAGTTCGAGATCGGCCCGTACGAGGCGACTCCGGGGTATCTGCCGGGTCCGGTGGGTGCGGGGACGTGGCACGTGGTGCTGGGCCCGTACACGGTGGCGCCGGGGGGCATGGACTACACGGTCACGGTGACGTTGGCGGACGAGCCGGTTCCGGCGGCGCGCCCGGCGGTTCCGGGTGGGTTTCCGCCGGCGGACACGGGGCGGGGGCCGGGCTGGTACCGGGGGGACTGTCACCTGCACACGGTCTTCTCGGACGGCCGGCGTACGCCGGGTGAGGTGGCGGCGGCGGCCCGTGCCCGGGGGCTGGATTTCCTGGGCAGTTCGGAGCACAACACCCCGGCGTCGCATCCGGCGTGGGGCGCGCACGCGGGCCCGGATCTGCTGGTACTGACGGGTGAGGAGATCACCACCCGGAACGGGCACTGTCTGGCGATCGGTCTGCCGCCGGGCACGTGGATCGACTGGCGGTTCCGCGCGGCGGACGGGGTGTTCGACGGGATCGCGGATCAGGTACGGGAGGCGGGCGCGCTGCTGGTCCCGGCGCATCCGTACGGGACGTGTGTGGCGTGTTCGTGGAAGTTCGGGTATGCCCGCGCGGACGCGATCGAGGTGTGGAACGGCAGCTGGGAGCTGACGGACGAGGCGACGCTGGCGATGTGGGACGGGCTGCTCGTCGCGGGGGACCGGTGGATCCCGGCGATGGGCAACAGCGACGCGCACGCGCACGACGACGTGGTCGGCCTCCCCCAGACCGTGGTGTACGCCGACGCGCTGTCCCGTACGGGGATCCTCGCGGGCATCGCGGCGGGGCGTTCGTGGATCGCGGACGACGCGGGGGTGGGCCTGACGTTCGAGGTGAGCGCGGGTGGCACGCGGGCGGGCATCGGCGAACGGCTCGCGGCCGGCCCGGACACCCCGGTCACCGTCGCGCTCGACGTCACGGGCGTACCGGACGGGACGGTGCGGCTGGTGACCGACCGCGGGACCGTACACACGGCGCCGGCGGACGGGCCGGTGCGCTGGACGACGACGGCGCGGTACACGAACTACGTCCGGGCCGAGGTACGGCACGACGACGACGTCACGCCGTACGGGTCGATGGCGGCGATGACGAACCCGGTGTTCGTCGACCGGGCCGACGCCGTACGGGCCGGTTGAATCTCGGCGAAACCGCCGCCCGCCCGCCGGGAACGGGAGAAGCTCTCCCCAAGCAACGTATCGGGGGGCGGGCGTGGCCGAGGAGACCGAGCACCACCGGCACCGGGAGAACGCGGCGCTGCGCGACTGGAAGGACGCGATCACCCCGCGTACGACGCTGCTCGTGGTCGGCGTGTTCGTGCTGCTGCTCGCCTTCGCGTACTCGTACATCGGTGGGCTGCACGACCCGAAGCCGCACCACATCGACGTGGCGGTGAGCGCGCCGGCGGCGGTACGCGGACAGCTGATCGACAGGTTGAACGCGCTGCCCGGCGAGCCGGTCAAGGCCCGCGCGGAGAACGACCCGGCCACGGCGCGCCGCCAGGTCACCACCCGCGACGCCGACGGCGCGTTCGTGGTCACGCCGACCGCGACCGGCGGTACCGGACGGTTGTTCGTGGCGAGCGCCGCCGGGCCCGCCATGTCCGCGGCGTTGACGAAGGTGTTCACCGCGTTCGCGCCGAGGGCCGGGCTGCGGCTCACGGTGGTCGACACGACGCCGGTGGCGCGCGCCGACAACGACGAGCTGTCCTCGTTCTACCTGGTGGTGGCGTGGAGCGTGGGCGGCTACCTGGTCGCCTCGATGCTCGGCATCTCCGCCGGTACCCGCCCCGCCAACCTGCGCCGCGCCCTGATCCGCCTCGCCGCCATGGCGGTCTACTCGGTACTCGCCGGGCTCGGTGGCGCGATCATCGTCGGCCCGGTACTGCACGCGCTGCCCGCGTCGGTCGGTGACCTGTGGTGGATCGGCGCGCTGCTGGTGTTCGCGACGGCCGCGTTCACCATGGCCTGCCAGGTACTCGCCGGCGTGATCGGCATCGGCATCGCCATCGCGGTCTTCGTGGTACTCGGCAACCCGAGTTCGGGCGGGGTGTGGCCGTGGCCGATGCTGCCGACGTTCTGGCGGGCGATCGGGCCGTGGATCACGACCGGTGCCGGCACCCAGACCGTACGGAACGTCACGTACTTCGGCTCGCACAACATCACCACGTACCTGCTGGTCATCTGCGGGTACCTGGTGGTCGGGGTGGCGGTGGGGCTGCTGGTGCCGGCGCTGAAGAACCGGCGGCCCCGGCGTACCGGCCGGCCGGCGCACCTCGCGCCGGAAGGCTGACCGCCGGGCGCCGTGTCCCGCGGCACCCGGCCCGTACGGCCGAAGCCGCCGTTCACGGGCGCCCGGTACGCTTCCGCGGGTGGACCATGAGCAGACCCGGGCGAGCACCGAGATCCTGGCGGTCAACCTCCTCGATCCCAAGTCCCTGATCGGCTCGTTCGGGCTCGTCGGTGTGTACACGGTGATCTTCGTGGAGACCGGGCTGTTCTTCGGGTTCTTCCTCCCCGGCGACTCGCTGCTGTTCATCGCGGGCATCGCCAGTTCGTCGGTGGCGGAGCAGCTGGTCGGCGCGAAGCTGTCGTTCCCGGCGCTGATGGTCGGCGTACCGATCATGGCGATCGCGGGCGCACAGCTCGGCCACTTCCTCGGCGCGAAGTTCGGGCGGTCGCTGTTCGACCGACCGGAGTCCCGCATCTTCAAGGCGCAGTACGTCGAGAAGGCGGAGCACTACTTCAACAAGTTCGGCCCGGCGAAGGCGGTCGTACTGGCCCGGTTCATCCCGGTGGTGCGGGCGTTCCTCAACCCGGTCGCCGGGATCCTGGAGATGCCGGCGAAGAAGTTCCTGCTGTGGAACGTGATCGGCGGCGTCGTCTGGACCGACAGCATCCTGCTGCTCGGCAACCGTACGGCCGGCGTCATCCCGCCGAGCGTCATCGACCGGTACGTGCTGCCGGTGATCGCCGCGATCGTGGTGATCTCCGTCCTGCCGATGCTGATCGAGCTGGTCCGCGGGATCCGCGGTCGCCGCCGCGCCGCCGCCGAGACCGAGTCCACCGACGCGCCGGAGGAGCCGGCCACCCGGCGGTGACCCGGCTCGCCGTCCTCCGCGACCCGCGCTTCGCCCTCCTCACCGGCGCCCGCACCGTCTCCGTACTGGGCAACGGTTTCGCCGCCGTCGCCCTCGCGTTCGCGGTACTCGCGCTCGGGCTCGGCGCGCCGCTGTGGCTGACGCTCGCCGCCGCGCTCGTCTGCGGCATCGGCAGCGACGTGTTCGGCGTGCTGTGGACGACCACGCTGCAACGGGAAGTACCGGCCGGGGCGATCTCGCGGGTGTCGTCGTGGGACCTGTTCGGGTCGCTCGCGGTGGCGCCGATCGGCATCGCCGTCGCGGGACCGCTGGCCGCGGCCGTCGGCGTACGCCCCGCCCTCGTCGCCTCCGCCGTACTGATGGTGCTGGTCACCGTGGTGGCGCTGGCCGCGCCCGACGTACGCCGGCTGCCGGCGCGGCACGCCCCCGTCGCCTGACGCACCGCCGGTCACCACGACACGTGACCGCACGCCACCAGTCGGTACTCCCCGGGTGCGTATACCCTGGGCCAGTCCTGAGGCCGTCTGCGCGCCATAATCTCAACGTCAGACCGCCCCGCAGCCTCCGAACCGCCGGAGAGTCCGATGCCACCCACCGAGCCGACCGGGCGCGACGTCGGTCCGTTCCGTGGTGTGACCACCGTGCGGGTGCACGGCGCGTTCGAGATCTGCCGGGGCGCGGACGACGAGGGCCGGGCCGTCACCATCCTGACCATGGGCCCGTCCGCCGCCGAGGACCGGGCCCTGCGCGCCGTCTTCACCGAGGCGTACGAGTGGGCCCGCGCGACCGGCCCCGGCCCGGACGAGTTCGTCGGCGCGGAACTGACCGCCGACCAGCCGTGGATCGCCAGCCTCGACTCGCCGACCGCCCCGGGCGTACGGCGACTGTTCGACCGGCTCGTCTCCGCCGTACGGCCGCCCGCGCCCGGCCGGCACACCGGCAACATCCCCAAGATCACCGACACCGGACCGATCCCCCGCGTACCGGCCGGGCCGGCGCCGCGCTCCGGTCCGGCGGGCCGGCCACCGGGACCACCGCACGGTCGGCCTCCCGTACGGGCGGCGGGGCCGCACACCGGGCAGATCCCCCGCATCGCGGAGGCGCCGACGGCGCAGCATCCGCGGGTCGAGCCGCCGACGCACCACACCGGCCAGCTGCCCCGGCCACACCAGACCGGGCAACTCCCGCGTACGCACCAGACGGGCCAGCTGCCGCGTACGCAGCAGACCGGGCCGCTCCCCACGCACCAGACCGGGCCGTTGCCGACGCACCAGACCGGGCAGCTGCCGCGGATCGAACCGACGGGCCACCGGCCGGCGATGCCGCCCTACCAGGGCCCGGCGTACACGGCGGCGCCGCGGCCGATCGCCCCCGCGAACGCGGCACCCCGGCGGCGCCCGACCTCCGGCGGCCGGGTCCTGCCCGTCGTCCTGGTCCTCGTGGCCGTGGCGGCGGTCGGCGTACTCGCGATGCTCGTCGGCATCCTCGTCGCCGTCGCCCGGTGACCGCCCGCGCCCCCGCGGCGGCCCCGGGTGCGACCCGTGGTCCCGGTCAGGACGCCCGGGACGCGCGGCGCCGGCGCGGCGGCGCGATCAGGCTGGCCACGGCGGCCAGCGTCGGCGGAACGATCCGGTAGTACGCCCAGACGCCGCGCTTCTCGCGCTCCAGCAGGCCGGCCTCGGTGAGGACCCGCAGGTGGTGGCTGACCGTCGGCTGGCTCAGGCCGAGCGGGCCGATCAGGTCGCACACGCACGCCTCGCGCCGCGGCGCGGACTGGATCAGGCTGAGCAGCCGGAGCCGAGCCGGGTCGGCCAGCGCCTTGAGCAGACCCGCCAGCCGGTCGGCCTCGGCCGCGGCGAGCGGCTCACCGGTCAGCGGCGAGCGGGCGGTCGCTTCGGTCGTCGTCAGCACTGCGGTCACGTGCCTTCATCCCCCCTGGACATTCAGCATCATGAATATTTGCCGGTACCTATAGCCTTAACGCCGCTGACTGCGGTAGGTAACGGCCAACCGCGCGCCATCTCTACGCTGTCCGGGTGAGCATCGACTCGGCACCGCTGTTGCCCCCCGCACTCCGCCCAGGCGACCAGGTCGTACTCGTGTCGCCGTCGGGGCCGGTGCGTCCCGAACACGTCACGCCGGGCATCGACCTGCTGCGCAGCTGGGGGCTGACCGTCACGCTCGGCGCACACGCGTACGACCGGGAGGGGTACCTGGCGGGCAGCGACGCGGACCGGTTGGCGGATCTGCACGCCGCCCTGCGCGACCCGGCCGTCCGCGCCGTACTCTGCACCCGCGGCGGCTACGGCGTGCAGCGGATCGTGGACGGACTGGACCCGTCGTCCGTACGCGACGATCCGACGATCGTGCTCGGCTTCTCCGACATCACCGCGCTGCACCTGGCGCTGTGGCGCACGGCACGGCTGGCCACGCTGCACGGTCCGGCTTTCGCGCTGCGTATCGCGCCGGATCCGGCGACCGTCGCGTCCCTGCGCGCCGCGCTGTTCGAGCCGGCGCCCGTGGTCGTCCGCGCCAGCGACGACGAGCCGACCCGCGCGGTCACCACCTCCGGGCGGGTCGCCGGGCGGCTCACCGGCGGCAACCTCGCCATGCTCACCGCATCCCTCGGTACTCCGGACGCGCCCGACACCGACGGCGCCGTACTGCTCGTCGAGGACATCGCCGAGCAGCCGTACAAGGTGGACCGGATGCTGACGCACCTGCACCGCGCGGGGGCGCTGGCCAAGGTCGCCGGCGTCGCGGTCGGCCAGTTCACCGACTGCGACGGCACCGACCCGACCGTGCTCGACGTCCTCGCCGAACGGCTGCACGACCTGGGCGTACCGGTGCTGGGCGGGCTGCCGGTCGGGCACGGCGACGTCCGGCACACCGTGCCGCTGGGTACCCGGGCGGTACTCGACGCCGACGCCGGCACCCTCACCGTCGACCCCGGCGTACGCCCGGCGGGTTAGGAGGGTCAGGAGAGGCCGAGGTCGGCCAGCGAGTACGCCGCCCGGTACTCCAGCCCCGCGGCACGTACCGCCTCGCCCGCGCCGCGGTCGACCACCACGGCCACGCCGACGACATCCGCGCCCGCCTCGCGCAGCGCCTCGACCGCGTCGAGCACGCTGCCGCCGGTGGTCGACGTGTCCTCGACCGCGAGCACCCGGCGGCCGGTCACGTCGGGGCCCTCGATACGGCGCTGGAGGCCGTGCGCCTTGCCCTGCTTGCGCACCACGAACGCGTCCAGCCCGTGCTGCCGCGCCGCTCCCGCGTGCAGTACGGCGGTGGCGACCGGGTCGGCGCCGAGCGTCAGCCCACCGACCGCCTCGTACCCGAGGTCGGCGGTGAGGTCGAGCATCACCCGGCCGACCAGCGGGGCCGCCGCGTGGTGCAGCGTCACCCGGCGCAGGTCGACGTAGTAGTCGGCCTCCCGCCCGCTGGACAGGACGACCCGGCCGTGCACGACGGCCAGGTCCTTGATCAACTGGAGCAGGTTCTCCCGATCGGACACGGGCCCAGCCTAGAGCCCGCGACCCCGGCGTCCACCGTCACTCCCGGGTACGCGAGCCGCCCATGCTCGGTACCCGGTGCAGGACGGCGCGCGGCAGGTGGGCGAGCGCCGCCGACGCCACCTTGTACCGGACGGTCGGCACGCTGACGAGCTTGCCGCGGCGCAGGTCCCGCAGCCCCGCGGCGACGACCTGATCGGCGTCCAGCCACAGGAAAGCGGGCATCTCGCCCATGTCGATACCGGCGTTGTCATGGAACTCGGAATGCGTGAACCCGGGACACAGCGCCATCACCTTCACGCCGTGCCGCCGCGCCAACTGGCCGACCGAGTCGCTGAAGTTCGTCACCCACGCCTTGCTCGCCGGGTACGTCGAGCCCGGCATGACCGAACCGAACCCGGCCACCGACGACACGTTCACGATCGCGCCGCGGCCGCGCTGCGTCATCACCCCGAGCGCGGCGTGCGTCAGCCGCATCACCGCGACGACGTTCAGCCGCAGCAGGCGTTCCTCGTCGTCGGCGGTGTTCCTGGGGAACGGCCGGTGCAGCGAGATGCCGGCGTTGTTGACGAGCATGTCGACCGGGCGGTCCGCGTCGGCGAGCCGGGCCTCCACCGCGGCGCACCCCTCGGCGGTCGACAGGTCCGCCGGAATCGTCTCGACCGCGACCGTCCACCGGTCGGCCAGCTCGGCCGCGGTGTCGGACAACCGGTCGGCACCGCGGGCGACGAGGACCAGGTCGTAGCGCGCGAGGGCCAGCCTGCGGGCGAACGCCGCGCCGATCCCGGCGGTCGCTCCGGTGACGAGTGCAGTGGGCATGTGGGCCACCTCCCGGGAGACCGCCATGATGGCTCACCGCCGACCCGCGACGCCATCCGGGTCACCCGGCCAGGTCGCGGGCGCGGGCGGTCGCGGTCACCACCGGCCCGCGACCACCCGGTACGTCAGAACGCGCCGGGGTACGGCGGGTACTGCTGCGCCGGCGGTACGGGCGGCTGCTGGGCGGCGGCCTTGTTGCGGGTGAAGAACTCGGTCGACGGCTTCAGCGCGAGCAGCACGATGACGCCGCCGTGCGCGAGCAGCAACAGGATCGTCAGCAGCAGCGAGATCCAGCGGTACCAGGGGATCGCGGCGTAGATGTCGACGCCGCCGGAGGTGCCGGCGCCGGTGGCGGTGCCGAGCGCGCCGCAGATGCCGCACAGCACGTACAGCCCGGAGACGACGAAGCTGGCGATCCGGGTGCCCTGCTTGCCGCGCAGGTTGCCCAGCACCAGGAACACGATCAGCACCGCCAGCAGGATGTAGAACACCATGCTGCCGACCTGGCTGACCTTCATGATCGACTTGAACGTGCCGGTGTCGGTGACGCCGGCCGTGTCGTACGCCGCGGTCAGCTTGGGCATCGCGACCAGGGCCAGCGCCGCGGTCACCAGGCTCAGCAGCACGGTGAACATCTGGAGGCCGCCGGCCGCGGTGACCGTGGTCGGCCGCTCGCCCGGTCCGGGCTGCTGCGGCGGTGGCATCGCCGACGGCGGCATCGGGGGGTACGTCATGGCGGGTGTCCTCCGCGTGGTCGGTGGGGGTCGCCGGACGGTGGGCCGGGCGAAACCGTCCGGCCCACCGTACCGATTCAGTACCCGTACGGGCGGTACGGCGCGGCCGGGGCCTGCGGGGCGGTCGACGCGGCGCCGCGGATCCAGCGGCCGACCGCCGGCATGATGATCGCGATCATCGCCGCGACGACGGCGATCAGCGCCAGGCTGCCGGAGACGGCGGCGCCCGCGACCACCCAGCCGCGCGCGATGTCGCCGATGGAGTCCTGCGACGACGAGGCGCTGTTGTTCAGCTCGTTGACGACCAGCCCGAACATGCCGAGACCGGACAGGCAGCACAACCGCACCAGTACGCAGACGCCGCCGGTACACCAGAGGACGATGCGGCCCGCGTTCTTCTGGCGCATCAGCAGCGCCGCGCCGATGCCGAGGCCGATGGAGACCAGCAGGTTCATCAGGATCGTGGTGATCAGGTACGGCCGGAGCGCGGTGGTCGCAGTGCCCGTCGAGTCGTTGATCCCGGTACTGAAGTCGTTGAACATCAGCACCTCGAACGCGGTCTCGGCCAGCGTCGCGAGGATCGTGACGAACGTGCCGGCCATGCCGATGAGGAGTGGTGTCGGCCTGCCGGCCGGTGGCGTCGGTGCCGGTCCCGTCGCGTACGGAACGCCGTACATCCACGCCTCCCCTGGATCCGTATCCGTCGGTGTCAGCACCGGACCCTACGGCAGGAACGCAAACGGGCCGGGCCCCACGCGGGGTCCGGCCCGTCTCGGTTCGTCAACGGTCAGCCGCCGGTCACGACGCGCTGGTCACCTCCAGGCCCGCGCCGTCCTCGGCGCGCCGTACGACGACGGTGTCGCCGTCGCGGACGGTGCCCGCCAGCAGTTCCCGGGCGAGCTGGTCGCCGATCGCCGTCTGGATCAGCCGGCGCACCGGGCGCGCACCGTACAGCGGGTCGTAGCCGTTCTCGGCCAGCCACTTGTGCGCGTCGTCCGACACGTCCAGGGTGAGCCGGCGGTCGGTCAGCCGCTTCGCCAGCCGGGCGACCTGGATGTCCACAATGGACTCCATCTCGGTGGTGTCGAGCGCGTGGAACACCACCACGTCGTCCAGCCGGTTCACGAACTCCGGCTTGAAGCTCTCCCGTACCAGGCCCAGCACGGCCTGCTTCTTCTCCTCCTCGGTGAGCGTCGGCTCGACGAGTACCTGCGAACCGAGGTTGGAGGTGAGGATCAGGATCGTGTTCCGGAAGTCGACCGTACGGCCCTGGCCGTCGGTCAACCGCCCGTCGTCCAACACCTGCAACAGGATGTCGAACACGTCCTGGTGCGCCTTCTCCACCTCGTCCAGCAGGACCACCGAGTACGGCCGGCGGCGGACGGCCTCGGTGAGCTGGCCGCCCTCCTCGTACCCGACGTAGCCGGGCGGGGCGCCGACGAGCCGCGCCACCGAGTGCTTCTCCCCGTACTCCGACATGTCGATGCGGACCATCGCCCGCTCGTCGTCGAACAGGAAGTCGGCGAGCGCCTTCGCCAGCTCCGTCTTGCCCACCCCGGTCGGCCCCAGGAACAGGAACGAACCGGTCGGACGGTTCGGGTCGGCGATGCCGGACCGGGCCCGGCGTACCGCGTCGGAGATGGCGGTGACCGCCTCGGCCTGGCCGACGACCCGCTTCGCCAGCTCCTGCTCCATCCGCAGCAGCTTCGCCGTCTCGCCCTCCATCAGGCGGCCGGCCGGGATACCGGTCCACGACGCCACCACGTCGGCGATGTCGTCCGGGCTGACCTCCTCGTTCAGCATGGCGCCCTTGGCCTGCAGCTCGGCCAGCTCCTGGCCGGCCTCCGCGAGCTGCTTCTCCAGCTCCGGGATCCGCCCGTACCGCAGCTCGGAGGCGCGGCCCAGCTCCCCGTCGCGTTCGGCCAGCTCGGCCTCGCGCTTGATCTGGTCCAGTTCCTCCTTGGTGTCGGAGATCGCGGTGATGTGCTGCTTCTCGTTCTGCCAGCGCTCGTTCAGCGCGGTGAGCTGTTCGCGCTTGTCGGCCAGCTCGCGGCGCAGCTTCTCCAGGCGCTGCGCGGAGGCGTCGTCGCCCTCCTTGGACAGCGCCATCTCCTCGATCTCCAGCCGCCGTACGGCGCGCTCGATCTCGTCCACCTCGACCGGCCGCGAGTCGATCTCCATCCGCAGCCGGGACGCGGACTCGTCGACCAGGTCGATCGCCTTGTCCGGCAGGAACCGGTCCGTGATGTACCGGTCGGACAGCGCGGCGGCGGCCACCAGCGCGGCGTCCGTGATCCGTACGCCGTGGTGCACCTCGTACCGTTCCTTGAGGCCGCGCAGGATGCCGATGGTGTCCTCGACGCTCGGCTCACCCACGAACACCGGCTGGAACCGCCGCTCCAGCGCCGGGTCCTTCTCGATGTGCCCCCGGTACTCGTCGAGCGTCGTGGCGCCCACCATGCGCAGCTCGCCGCGCGCCAGCATCGGCTTGAGCATGTTGCCGGCGTCCATCGCGCCGTCCGCCTTGCCCGCGCCGACCACCGTGTGCAGCTCGTCGATGAACGTGATGATCTGGCCCTCGGAACCGGTGATCTCCTCCAGGACCGACTTCAGCCGCTCCTCGAACTGCCCCCGGTACTGCGCGCCCGCCACCATCGCGCCCAGGTCCAGCGACACGATCCGCTTGTTCTTCAGGCTCTCCGGTACGTCACCGGCCACCACCCGCTGCGCCAGGCCCTCGACGATCGCCGTCTTGCCGACGCCGGGCTCACCGATCAGCACCGGGTTGTTCTTCGTACGCCGGGACAGCACCTGCACGACCCGGCGTACCTCGGCGTCGCGGCCGATCACCGGGTCGAGCTTGCCCTCGCGCGCCCGCGCCGTCAGGTCGATCCCGTACTTCTCCAGCGCCTTGTACGTCTGCTCCGGGTCGGGCGTCGTCACCCGCCGGTCCCCACCACGTACCACCGGGAACGCGGCGACCAGGTTCTCCTCGGTCGCGCCGGCGTCCTTCAACGCACTCGCCACCGCGCCGCCGACCTGCGCCAACGCGGCCATCAGGTGCTCGGTCGACACGTACTCGTCGCCCAACGGGCGGGCGATCTGCTCCGCGGCGTTGATCGTGTTGACGACCTCGCGCGAGATGTTCGGCTCGGCGACGGTCGACCCGGCGGCGGCCGGCAGCCGCTTGAGCGCGGCCTCGGTCGCGCTCTCCACCCGGCCCGGGTCGGCGCCGGCGGCCCGCAGCAGCGCGGTCGCCGTGGACCCCTCGGTCGACAGCAGCGCGTCCAGCAGGTGCCACGGCTCGACGGTGGCGTGCCCCTTGCTGGTGGCGGCCGACACCGCGGCGGCGATGACCTCGCGGCTCTTGGTGGTCAGGCGTTCGACGTTCATGCTCTCCCCGCAGCAGACTCGTGGATTCCATCCGCTTCAACCCGGCAAGAGTTGAGTCTATTCCGCTCAACCCAGCCGTGCCGCCACTGCGTACGATCCGCCCATGTACGACGCGCCACACCGCGCCCGACCCCGAGTACCGACGGGGGTGGCGGTCGGGTCGGTGGCGGTGTGCTTCGCGGGCGGGCTCACCAGCGCCGGCGCCCTCTGCCTGGCCGCCACCACCCGCACCGCCCGGTACGCGCGGCGGGCGTGATGATCGTCGCGGCGGGAATAGTGGAACGCACTGTCTAGAACTGTTAGCGTTCGTCGACGTGGGACGACCCAAGGAGTTCGACGTCGACGAGGCGGTCGACGCGGCGATGCACGCGTTCTGGGAGCGGGGCTACGAGGCCACGTCGACCCAGGACCTCTGCGACGCCACCGGGCTCTGCCGGAGCAGCATCTACCACACCTTCGGCAGCAAACGCGAGCTGTACGAGCGGTCCCTCGCCCGCTACGACGAGACCCGTACGGCGGATCTGGTCGGGGCGTTGCGGCAGGACGGCGCGGCGGCCGACAAGCTGCGCGCGGTGTTCGACACCCTGCTCGCCCAGGAGACCGGCGAGGAACGCGGCTGCTTCGCCGTGAACACCCTGGTCGAGCTGGGTGGCGTGGACGACGACCTCGCCGCCGGCGCCCGCCGGGGCCTCGACTCGCTGCGCGACGAGCTGCGCTGTGTGATCGAGTGCGGGCAGGCGGCCGGCGAGATCACCCGCGACCGGACCGCCGACGCCCTCACGGACTTCGTACACGGGACGATGCTCGGGCTGCGGGTGCTGGGCCGCGGCGGCGCCGGCCGGGACACCATGGAGCACGTGGTCGCGGTGGCCATGGCCGCGCTGTAGGTCCCTTTACGTCACGACATCCCTTACGCCACAACGGATTCACGACTCTCGGGCATCGTCGCCCGAATACTAGACCGATCAGTACACAACTGGGGGACCTCCGATGCCGCTTGCGGTGTACATCCTCGCGCTGAGCGTCTTCTCGCTCGGTACCAGCGAGTTCGTGATCTCCGGGCTGTTACCCGAGATCGCCGGCGACCTGTCCGTCTCGATCCCGACCGCCGGGCTGCTCATCTCCGGCTTCGCCATCGGCATGCTCGTCGGCGCCCCGATCCTCGCCGCCGCCACGCTCAAGCTGCCGCGCAAGGTCACGCTGGCCGGCGCGCTCGGCGTGTTCATCGTCGGCAACGCGCTCGCCGCGCTCGCCCCGACGTACTCGCTGCTGTTCGGCGCGCGGGTGGTGACGGCGCTCGCGACCGCGGCGTTCTGGGCGGTCGGTGCGGCGACCGCGGTCAAGCTGGCGCCCGCCGGCGCGCACACCCGGGCGCTCGCCGTGATGGTCGGCGGCCTCACCGTCTCCAACATCATCGGCGTACCGCTGGGCACGTTCATCGGGCAGCACCTGGGCTGGCGCGCGGCGTTCCTGGTCGTGGCCGGGATGGCGGCGATCGGCCTGCTGGGCGTACTCCTGGTCGTGCCCGGTCGGCGGAACGCGCTCGCCGGCGGCCCGGTGGAGTCCGAGCGGCCGGACCTGCGGGCCGAACTCAGCGCGTTCCGGCGCGGCCGGCTGTGGCTCGCGCTCGCCACGACCGCGCTGGTACAGACCGGGTTCATCGCGGTGTTCAGCTACCTGACGCCGCTGCTGACGCGTACCAGCGGGCTGCCCGCGAGCCTGATCCCCGGCGTACTGCTGCTGTTCGGGCTCGGCAACCTGGTCGGCATCACCCTCGCCGGCCGGTACGCCGACCGCCACCAGCTCGGCACCCTCTACGTCGCCGTCACCGCAACGATCCTGGTACTCGGCGGCCTGGCGGTGTTCGCGGGCTCGGCGGTGGCCGCCGTGATCCTCGCGTTCCTGATGGGCGTGGCCGGGATGGCGTGCGCGCCGTCCATGAACGGGCGGGTGTTCTCGCTCGCCGGCGCCGCGCCGACGCTGGCCTCCTCGGTCAACGTGTCCGCGTTCAACACCGGCAACACGCTCGGCCCCTGGCTGGGCGGGCTGGTCATCGGCGGCGGCCTCGGGTACGCCTCGACCGCGTGGGTCGGCGCGCTCGTCGGCGTCGGCGCGCTCGGCCTGGCCGTCCTCTCCGGAGTACTGGACCGGCGCGCCCGGCGTACCGAGGCGGTCGAGGCCGAGCCGGCGCTGGACCCGGTGGCCGCCTGAGGTTTCTGGCGCGCCTTTGCGCTGAGCACCTGTACGCATCAGTGCGTACAGGTGCTCAGCGCATTCCTGTCGTGTGCAGCCGCGATGATGTGTCCAGGTATGCCAGACCAGGCGCGATGCGTATGGGTGAGCAGAGCAAAGGAAGCCCGGACCGGGGGCGCGGCGGTAGCCTGCGCGCATGGCGGGGCGGATCGCGCTGGTGACGGGCGCCGGGCGGGGGATCGGGGCGGCGGTCGCGCGCCGGCTGTCGGCGGCGGGGCACCGGGTGGCGCTGACGGCGCGTGGCGACCTGGCTCCGGCCGCGGCGGCCTGCGTCGGCGAAACCCTTGCCGTACAAGGGGATCTGACGGATCCGGCGGCGGTGGAACGGATCGTCGGCACGGTCGAGGAGCGGTGGGGGCCGGTCGAGATCCTGGTGGCGAACGCGGGTGCGGCGATGTCCGCGCCACTGACCCGTACGACGGACGAGGACTGGCTGCGGCTGCTGGAGCTGAACCTGACCGCGCCGTTCCGGTGTGTACGGCGGGTCGTGCCGGGCATGGTCGCCGGCGGGTACGGGCGGATCGTGGCGGTGGCGTCGGTGGCCGCGCGGCACGGCGAGAAGTACCTGGCGGCGTACACGGCGAGCAAGCACGGGCTGCTGGGCCTGGTACGGGCGACGGCCGCGGAGCTGGCGGGCACCGGCGTCACCGCGAACGCCGTGTGCCCCGGGTACGTGGACACGCCGATGACGGACGCCAGCGTCGCGACCATCGCCGCCCGCACGGGTCGTACGCCGGCGGAGGCGCGCGCGGTGCTGGCCGGCAAGCAGCCGATCGGCCGGCTGGTCACGGTCGACGAGGTGGCCGACGCGGTCCTGCTCTGCGTCGGTACGGCCGCTGTCACCGGCCAGGCGATCAACGTCGACGGCGGCGCCGTCCAGTCCTAGGTACCCCTCGGAGCACCTCGTGACAGCGTCGCGCGTCGATGTTAGTGTCAATCACATTGTGAACGTGACTAACATGGGAGCGGCGATGAACGCACGGCGGCTCGGGCCGACGGACATCGAGATCAGCCCGATCGGACTGGGGTGCCTCCAGTTCGCCGGCAGCGGCCGGCTCGCGTCGCTCGGCGCCCGGCCGATCGACCAGCCGACCGTGGACGCCGTCGTCGGCGCCGCCCTCGACGCCGGCGTGACCTGGTTCGACACCGCCGAGGGGTACGGCCGGGGACACTCCGAACGGGCGCTGACCAGCGCACTCACCGCCCGTGGCGTACCGCCGGGTGGGGCGACGATCGCGACGAAGTGGACGCCGACCGGGCGTACCGCTGGGCACCTCCGGCGCTCGATCGGCGACCGGCTCGACCACCTCCAGGGCCACCCCGTCGACCTGTACCAGATCCACGAGCCGTACAGCAGCCTGTCGTCGGTGCCGGCGCAGCTGCGGGCGATGGCGGCGCTGCACCACGCCGGGGCCGTACGGGCGGTCGGCGTCAGCAACTTCAACGCCCGCCGCATGACCACCGCGTACGAGACGCTCCGCGCGGAGGGCGTGCCGCTGGCGTCGAACCAGGTGCAGATCAACCTGCTGCACCGCGGCATCGAACACTCCGGCGTACTCGACACGGCGCGGCGCCTCGGCGTCACCCTCATCGCGTACTCGCCGCTCGCCGGCGGCATCCTCACCGGCCGGTACCACGACGATCCGGCGCAGGTGGCGACGGTGCCGAAGGGGCGGCGGTGGACCGGCCGCGGGGCGTACGGCACGGCCGGGCTGGCGCGCACCCGACCGCTCATCGACGCGCTGCGTACCGTGGCCGAAGCGCACGACGCGACCGTCGCGCAGGTGGCGCTCGCCTGGCTCGTCACGTACTACGGCGACACCGTGGTCGCGATCCCCGGCGCGTCCCGGCCCGCGCAGGCCACCGAACTCGCCGGCGCGATGCGCGTCACGCTCACCGACGCCGAGGTCGGCCGGATCGACGCGATCTCCCGCCGGCTAGCCTGATGACGTGCGCCGACCACCCGCCAAGAAGCAGCGGTACCACCACGGTGACCTGCGGGCGGCGCTGGTCGACACCGCCGTCGACCTGATCGCCGAGCGCGGCGTCGCCGGGTTCTCGCTCGCCGAGGCGAGCCGCCGCCTCGGCGTCGCCGTCAGCGCGCCGTACCGGCACTTCGCCGACCGGGACGAGCTGCTCGCCGCCGTCGGCGTACGCGCCTGCCAGGTCCTCGTCGCCGCCGTCGACACCGAACGCGCCGGCGCCGACGGACCGGTCGCCGAACTCGCCGCCATCTCCCGCGCGTACGTGCGGTTCGCGGTGGCGCACCGGCCGCTGTTCGACGCCGCGTTCGGCGCGAAACTCGACCGCACCCGGTATCCGGAACTGGACGCGGCGACCCGGCCGCTGAAGGAGGCGTTCCTCGCCGCGGCCCTGGCCCTGTCCGACGGCGACCGGGACCGGGCCGAAGCGCTCGCCGTCGCCGTCGGCGTCACCGCACACGGCCACGCCACAATGGCTCTACTGGGCGGATTCGGGCCCGGCGGCGGGACGGCCGTCGACCGCGCCGACGCGGCCGCACGCGCACTCGTCGCCGGGCGCACCGCACTCGGCACGTACCCGGAAGGCATGACGAGAGGGGACCACGGTGGCCGCTGACAACCGGCGCATCGACCCGGCCGGGCTCGCCCCCGCGCGCGGCTTCTCGCACGCGGTGGTCGCCACCGGACGCACCACCGTGTACCTCGCCGGGCAGACCGCGCTCGACGCCACCGGCGCCATCGTCGACGGGGACGTGGTCGCCCAGTTCGAACGCGCCCTCGGCAACCTGCTCGCCGCACTCGACGCCGCCGGCGGCGACCCCGCCCACCTCGTCCGCGTCACCTGCTACCTCACCGACATCCCCGGGTACCGGGCGCGCGCCACGGAGATCGGCGCCGTGTGGCGGCGGCTCGCGGGCCGCGAGTACCCGGCGATGGCGGCGATCGGCGTCACCCGACTCTGGGACGACACCGCCCTCGTCGAACTCGACGGCATAGCCGTCCTCCCCTGACCGAAACCCCTGGTCAGGGGGTTATGAGGGTGTGGACGTGGTCGTGGGCCGGGGCGGCGAGGCGGTCGCGGAGCGCGGCGAACAGGTCGGCGGCGGCGGCGCCCGGCCAGCGGGCCGGCAGCAGGTCGGCCGGCAGCCCGGGATCCAGGTACGGCAGGCGCCGCCACACGGTCAGCGCCTCGATCCAGTCGGCGAACGCGGCGGCGCGGTGCGCGTCCGGTTCGCGGCGCCGCCAGCGGGCGAGCACCGGCCGGTACCCGGCGAGGAACTCGTCGTACTGGGTGCGGAGGCCGGGGAGGTCCCACCACGTGCCGATGGCGGTACGCAGGTCGGTGAAGGCGAGGTAGTCGGCCCGGAACAGGTCCACATAGGACTCCAGGCCGAGCCGGCGGAGGACGGCGACGGTCGCGTCGTACCGGTGGGCGGGGGCGACGCGGACGCCGGGCGCGGCCGTACCGAAGCCGAGCCAGGTGAGCCGGGTGCGCAGGGTGTGGCGCTTCTGGCGTTCGGTTTCGGGGATGGAGAAGACGGCGAGCAGCCAGCCGTCGGGGCCGCCGGGGGCGGGCGGGGCGAAGATGCGTTCGTCGCCTTCGCGGAGGATCTCGCGGCCGGCGTCGGACAGCGCGTACCCGGCGGCGCCGGCGACGCGGCGCGGTTCGAGCAGGCCGCGGCGTTTGAGCCGGGAGATGGCCGAGCGGACGGCCGGTTCCTCGACGGAGAGTTCGGCGAGGAGCCGGACGAGCGCGGCGACGGGCAGGAAGCCGCCGGCCTCCCGGGCGTACAGCCCGTAGATCGTGACGATGAGGGCCCGCGGCGTGAGCCCGTGCCCCTCGTCGCTCTCGTTCACGCGGCCACAGTAGTACGAACGGGTATTGCGGGGGATTGACTGGCGTCACGAAGGCGCGATACTGGCGGCAGGCGGGACCGCGCGTCGGCTCGTGGCGGGCGACCCCGACCCCAGGGGAGTCGCCATGCCGCTGTCCCGATCCGCGCACCTCGACACGTTCACCCGCGACCACCTGCCGCCGGCCGACCAGTGGCCGGTGTTCCGCTTCACGCTGCCCGAGCTGCACTACCCGGAACGGCTCAACTGCGCCGTTTCCCTGCTCGACGACACGATCACGCGGTACGGCCCGGACCGGCCCTGCCTGCACTCCGACACCACGACCTGGTCGTACGCCGAGCTGGCGGTGCGGTCGAACCAGCTCGCCCACGTACTCGTCGACGACCTCGGCCTGGTGCCCGGCAACCGGGTACTGCTCCGCGCGCCGAACACGCCGTGGCTGGTCGCCGCGTGGCTCGCGACGCTGCGCGCCGGGTGCGTCGTCGTCACCACGGTGCCGCAGCTGCGCCCCGCCGAGCTGCGTACGGTCGGGGAGATCGCGCGGATCGACCACTCCCTCGTCGACGACCGGTACGCCGCGGACCTGGCCGCCGCCGACATCGCGCCGATGTCCGCCCAGAGCGAGCTGACGGAACGGGCGGCGACGAAGGACACCACGTTCCCGGCGTGCGACACGGCGGCGGACGACGTGGCGCTGCTCGCCTTCACCTCCGGTACGACGGGGCGACCGAAGGCGACCATGCACTTCCACCGGGACGTACTCGCCAACGCGGACACGTTCGCGCGGCACGTACTCCGGCCGCTCCCCGACGACCTGTACGCGGGGTCGCCGCCGCTGGGCTTCACGTTCGGCCTCGGCGGTCTCGTCGTCTTCCCCCTGTACGCCGGGGCCGCGACGCTGATGATCGAGAAGCCGTCGCCGGACGCGCTGCTCTCCGCCGTCGTCGAGCGCGGCGCCACCGGGCTGTTCACCGCGCCGACGGCGTACCGGGCGATGGTGGGGGCGCTGCCGGCCGGCGGGATGCGCGGGCTGCGCCGCTGCGTGTCCGCCGGCGAACCGCTGCCGCGCGCCACGTGGCAGGCGTTCCACGAGGCCACCGGGGTACGGATCATCGACGGGATCGGCGCGACCGAGATGCTGCACATCTTCGTGTCCGCCGCCGGCGACGACATCCGGCCCGGCGCGACCGGCCGCGCGGTCCCCGGGTACACGGCGACGGTGCTGGACGAGGACGGCGGCGAGGCGCCCGACGACACGGTCGGCCGGCTCGCCGTACGCGGACCCACCGGCTGCCGCTACCTCGCCGACCCGCGCCAGACCGACTACGTGCAGCGAGGCTGGAACATCACCGGGGACAGTTACGTCCGGGACCGCGACGGCTACCTCTGGTACCAGGCGCGCAGCGACGACATGATCATCTCGTCCGGGTACAACATCGCCGGACCGGAGGTCGAGCAGGCGCTGCTGGAACACCCGGACGTGGTGGAGGCCGGCGTCGTCGGTACGCCCGACCCGGCCCGCACCATGAGCGTCGTCGGGTACGTGGTGCTGCGCCCCGGCGCGACCGTCGGCGAGGACGACCTCAAGGCGTTCTGCAAGGCGCGGATCGCCCCGTACAAGTGCCCGCGGGCGGTCGTGTTCGTCGAGGCGCTTCCACGTACGTCCACCGGCAAGCTCATGCGGCACGAACTCCGGGCCCGCGCCACCCGCTGACTCCCGCCACCCGTCCACGGACCTGTCGGCTGCGCACATGTGCGGCTTGTAAGGTGCGGGTTCACATGACCGACGGGTACGCAGAGGGGTGGGCACGGTGCGGGTGAAGGTCGAGAAGGCTGTACTGCCGGGGATCGGGGTGCGGCACGACCTGGCGACCAGCTCGGGCCGCCGGATCGGCGTGATCACGCACCGGTCGGGCCAACGGGACCTGATCGTGTACGACCCGGACGATCCCGACGAGAGCAGCGACACCGTACCGCTGACCGACGACGAGGCCGACGCCCTCGCCGTGATCCTCGACGCGTCCCGGGTGCTCAGCCAGCTCGCCGGACTGCACGACCAGGTGTCCGGCGCGCTCGTCATCGAGCAGGTTCCGGTACGGCCGGGCTCGCCGTTCGTCGGCCGCCCGCTGGGCGACACCCAGGCCCGCACGCGTACGGGTGCCTCGATCGTGGCCGTACTCCGTCGCGGTGAGGCGCTGCCGTCGCCCGGCCCGGACTTCACGTTCGCCGCCGGCGACCTCGTCGTCGTGGTCGGTACGCGGGAGGGCGTGGACGGCGTCACCGACATCCTGGCGCACCCGGCGCCCCCGGGCAGGGCGGGGTAAACGCGTGAACACAGCCGCACTGCTGACCGAGATCGGCGCCCTGCTCCTCGCGCTCGCCCTGCTCGGCCGGTTCGCCCGGCGGATCGGCCTCACCCCCATCCCCCTCTACCTGCTCGCCGGGCTCGCGTTCGGGCACGGTGGGCTGCTGCCGCTGTCGGCGAGCCAGGAGTTCACCGAGGCCGGCTCCGAGATCGGCGTCGTCCTCCTGCTCGTCATGCTCGGTCTGGAGTACTCGGCCGACGAACTCGTCGGCAACCTGCGGAAACACGCGCCGTCCGGCCTGATCGACATGCTGTTCAACGCGCTGCCGGGCGCGGCGCTGGCGCTCATCCTCGGCTGGGGCCCCGTCGCCGCCGTCGTACTCGCCGGCATCACCTGGGTCTCGTCGTCCGGCGTCATCGCGAAGGTCCTCACCGACCTGGGCCGGCTCGGCAACCGCGAAACCCCCACCATCCTCTCGGTACTCGTCACCGAGGACCTCGCGATGGCCCTGTACCTGCCGATCCTCACCGCGCTGCTGGCCGGCTCCGGCCTGCTCATGGGCGGGCTGACCCTCGGCATCGCGGTACTCACCATCACCGCCGTACTCATCGTCGCGACGAAGTACGGCGGGGTGATCTCGGCGATCGTCTCCGCCAAGAACGCCGAGTCGTTCCTGCTCGGGGTGCTGGGCTTGACGCTGCTGGTGGCGGGCGTCGCGCAGGGGCTGAAGGTGTCGTCGGCGGTCGGCGCGTTCCTCGTCGGCATCGCACTGTCCGGCGAGGTCGCCGAACGGGCGTCGCAGCTGGTCAGCCCGCTGCGCGACCTGTTCGCGGCGGTGTTCTTCGTGTTCTTCGGACTGCACACCGACCCGCGTTCCATCCCCCCGGTACTCCTGCCCGCGCTCGGCCTCGCCGTGGCGACGATGGCGACGAAGGTGGCCACCGGGTACCTCGCGGCGAAACGCGCGGGGATCGCGCCACGCGGCCGGTGGCGGGCCGGGCTCGCGCTCACGCCACGCGGCGAGTTCTCCATCGTCATCGCCGGACTGGCCGTGGCGGCCGGGATCGAGAAACAGATCGGACCGCTGGCCACCGCGTACGTGATGATCACCGTGGTCACGGGTCCGCTGCTGGCCCGGCTCACCGACCTCGGGCGCGGCCGGTCCCGGCGCCGTGCCACCCCGGTACCGGCGGCGGCGCCGACCGCGGCGGTCACCGTCGAGGACCCGCTCGACGTCACCGAACTCGCCGGCCCGGCCGAACGCGCCGCCATGCGCGACCCGGACCGTACCGGCTGAGCTGGGGCGTGTCCGCACAGGTTGCTGGCCGGCTGCGCCGACACGCTAGGGCTGGCGCGGGAGCACGACGACGGGCGGTTCCGCGCCGAGCCCCATCAGGTACGGGTCGGTCTCGGTGACGGCGACCGTGCGCGGCGTCGCGTCGCTCACGTACGCGTCGGGGCGGCGCCGGAACTGGCGCTGCGACGCCGGATCCACGTCCGGCGCCACCACCGGCACGTCGGTACCGCCGGCCGCCTCCCCGGTACGCGGGGCATAGCAGGTCAGGCGCAGCGTGGCGGTGTCGCCGCCGGTGGTGCGGACGACGACGCACACGTGCCCGCCGTCCAGGTACGCCGGAGTCCCGGTGAACGTCCGGCCGGCCGGCACCGGCTGCCGCCACACCCGCCGCCCGGTACGCGGATCCGTTGCGGTGAGGCCGTTCCCGTCCGCGCGGAACAGCAACCCGCCCCCGGTACCGCTGCCGTCGGTCACGTCCCGCAACGTGCGTACCGTGCGGCCCGAGTCGGCGTCCCACACCGTGTCCGTACCGACGACGGTCGTGTCGTCGGTCGCCACCAGCGGACCGGCCACCGCGTCCAGCCGGTCGGACCCGTGCTGCCACGCCACCCGCCCGCTGTCCAGCCGGTACGCGCGGATCCGGCCCGGACACGCGCCCGCCGAACTCGTCGAACCGCTGCCGACCACCACCACCCGCAGCGCCGGCGCCGCGGCCCGCGCGTTGAACACGCACTCCTGACCGGGACGTACCTGCCAGCGCACGGTGCCGTCCGCCGGGTCGACCGCGACGAGCGCCTGCTCGGCGACCACCAGCAACCCGCCCCCGGCCGTACCCAGCAGGTGGACGTTGGTCACGTGGTCCAGCTGCCGGTGCCACACCGAACGGGCCGTACGCAGGTCGAGCCGCACCAGCAGCCCGTCCTCCCACAGCACGTACGCCGCGCCACGCGACACCGTGAACGCCTGCACGTCGTGCCCGTCCCGCCGGTACGTCCAGAACGCCGACCCGGTACGCAGATCGACCGCCGCCAGCCCGGCACGCAGCGTCTCTGCCTTCCCCCCGGTACGGATCCGGTTGCCCGCACCCACCACGGCGAGACCGTCCACCAGCCGTACCGGACCGGTGAAGCGGCCCAGCTCCGCGCGCGTGCCCGCCGTCCCCGGATACCCGCCGTACGGCCCCGACACCCGCTCGCCGTGGTGGTCCGTCGCCAGCCACCATCCGCCACACCCGGCCAACGCCAGTACCGCCACGGCCGCGACGGCGATCGCCCAGCGTCGACGCGTCATCCGCACCCTGCCACCCTAACCGCTGATTCCGGACGATTCCGTCCACCGGGCTGCCCGGTGCCTTGCGTACCAACCGGTCCGGCGAGTCCCGCCGGTTCCGTGCATCCGGTCCGGCGGGTCCGGGGTTGTTGCTGCCCGGCGATCGGTGAGTCTTGTTGCCGCGTCGGCCTGACGGTCCGGTGGGCCCGGGAAATCTCGTGCATCTGGAAGTACGTGCGTCTCGTGCGGGCGCACGTATCTGGCGGTCTGTTGACGGCCGTCACTGGATCGTCATACGCTCGGGACGTGCGGATCGCGGTCATCGGAGGCGGACCCGGCGGGCTGTACTTCGCGGCGCTGGCGAAACGGCTCGACCCCCGACGCGACATCACCCTGTACGAGCGCAACCCCGCCGGCCGCACCTTCGGCTTCGGCGTCGTCTTCTCCGACGAGACACTCGGCGGCATCGAACACGCCGACCCCGAGGTGTACCAGGCCATGGCCGCCGAGTTCGCCCGCTGGGACGACATCGACGTGCACTACCGCGGCACCGTCACCACCTCCGGCGGGCACGGGTTCGCCGCCCTCGGGCGCGTCCGGCTCCTCGACATCCTCCGCGAACGCTGCCACCACCTCGGCGTACGGATCGTGTGCGGTGCGGCGCCGGCGGCGGCCGAGCTGGCCGCGGAGTACGACCTGGTGGTTGCGGCCGACGGGGTGCACTCCGCAACGCGGGAGACGCACGCCGACGCCTTCCGGCCCGAGAACGAGGAGCGCAGCTGCCGGTACATCTGGCTCGGCACCGACCGGGTGTTCGACGCCTTCACGTTCTGGATCGCCGAGACACCACACGGGGTGGTGCAGGTGCACGCCTACCCGTACGACCGGACGTCGTCGACGCTCATCGTGGAGATGGCGGAGGACGTGTGGCGGGGGCACGGGTTCGACGTGTTGTCGGAGTCCGGGGGCAGGGCCGGGGACGGCGACGCTGGGGCTGGGGCGGGAGACCAGGCTGGGGCTGGGGCTGGGGCTGGCGAGCGCGCGACAAGGTCAGGAATCGATTGTTCAACTGTTGAACTGTTCAACAATGAGACAGTTGAACAGTTGAACAAAGCGACAATTGAACAATCGATAGTCGCCCAATCCGACCGCCTCACCCCACCCCCCACCACCACCCCACCCGACCCCACCAACGACACCTCCTCCATAGCCGCCTGCCAAACCCTCCTGACCCCCCTGCTCAACGGAAAAACGTTGCGCGGCAACGGTTCCCACTGGATCCGGTTCACGACCGTACGGTGTGCCAACTGGCGCCACGGCAACATCGTGCTGCTGGGCGACGCCGCACACACCGCGCATTTCTCCATCGGCTCCGGTACCAAGCTCGCCATGGAGGACGCCCTGGCCCTGGCCGCCGCCCTCACCGAACAGTCCACTGTGGACGATGCGCTGGCCGCGTACGAGGCGGAGCGGCGTCCGGTGGTGGAGTCGACGCAGCGGGCGGCGCAGGCGAGTCTGGAGTGGTTCGAGCGGATCGGGCAGTACGCGGGGCAGGATCCGGTGCGGTTCGGGTTCAACATCCTGACGCGGTCGCGCCGGGTGACGTTGGACAACCTTCGGCTGCGGGATCCGGAGTTCGCGGCGCGCTGTGCCGAGTGGTACGCGACGGCGGAGGTGGCGCGTGGCGTGACGCCGGGGCCGCCGGTGGTGCGGCCGCCGATGTTCCAGCCGTACCGGTTGGGCGGGTTGGTGTTGAAGAACCGCGTCGTGGTGTCGGCGATGGACATGTACTCGGCGGTGGACGGCGTGCCGGGCGATTTCCATCTGGTGCATCTGGGGTCGAAGGCGCTGGGCGGGGCGGCGTTGGTGATGACGGAGATGGTGTGCGTGTCGCCGTCGGGGCGGATCACGCCGGGCTGTGCGGGGTTGTGGAGCGACGAGCAGGGCGCGGCGTGGCGGCGGATCGTGGACTTCGTGCACCGGGACAGTACGGCGCGGATCGGTGTGCAGTTGGGCCATTCCGGCCGCAAGGGGTCGACGCGGCTGATGTGGGAGGGCATCGACGAACCGTTGCCGGAGGACAACTGGCCGGTGGTGGGACCGTCCCCGATCCCTTACGCGGCAAGGAATCAGGTGCCGCACGAGTTGACGGTGCCGGAGTTGCGCGCGATCCGGGAGGAGTTCGTGGCGGCGGCGCGGCGGGCCGCGGACGCCGGCTTCGACGTACTGGAGCTGCACTGTGCGCACGGGTACCTGTTGTCGTCGTTCCTGTCGCCGCTGACGAATCACCGCACCGACGCGTACGGCGGGCCGCTGGCGCACCGGCTCCGCTTTCCGCTGGAGGTGTTCGCCGCGGTACGCGCGGTCTGGCCGGCGGACCGTCCGGTGACGGTGCGGGTGTCGGCGACGGACTGGGCGCCGGGCGGTACGGACGCGGACGACGCGGTGGCGATCGCGCGGGCATTCGCGGCGGCGGGGGCGGACGGGATCGACGTGTCGACGGGGCAGGTGGTGAGCGACGAGCGCCCGGCGTTCGGCCGTTCGTACCAGACGCCGTATGCGGACCGGATCGCGAACGAGGTGGGCCGGGAGACGGGGTTGACGGTGATCGCCGTCGGCGCGATCTCGTCGTACGACGACGTGAACTCGATCCTGCTCGCGGGCCGCGCGGACCTGTGCGCGCTGGGCCGCACGCACCTCTACGATCCACAGTGGACACTGCACGCCGCGGCCGCCCAGGGGTACGCGGGGGCGGAGTGGCCGGTGCAGTTCCGGGCGGGTTCGCGTCCACCGGCCGCCGGTCGTACGGATGCGGCGCGGCCGCGGTTGTCGCTGGTCACCGAGCCTGCGGCGACCCGGCACGAGCGCTGGCGCCCTTCGTAGATTTCTGTAGCGATCGGCGTGTATTGCGTAGTTTTCCTTCGAGGCGTAGGTTCCGATCGGCCCGGTTTCCCTGTAGCGACAGGAGGAATCACCGTGCGCTGTCGACCCCTCGTCCCCCTCGCCGCCGCCGCGCTCGTCGCGCTGGCGCTCCCCGCGGTCGGGCCCGGCCCCGCGTCCGCCGCCACCACCCCCGAGCCCGTCGTCGGGCACGCCGTCTTCAACGACCCGACCGGCACCGCGGCCCAGCAGAACGCGGTGTTCACGCAGCTCGCCGGCCTGATCGAGCGGGTACCGGCGGGCCAGGACATCGAACTGTCCACGTACGGCTTCGACGTCGTCGGTACCAGCGGCGCGCCCGACCTGGCCGCCGACCTCGTCGCCGCGCACGACCGCGGCGTCAACGTACGGATCATCGTCGACCACGCGTCCGCCGGGAACGCGCCGGTCGGCACGCTGCGTACCGCACTCGGCAACGACGACACCAAGCCGTCGTACCTGGTGGACTGCAAGGACCAGTTCCCGACCGGGCCGGACCGCGGCTGCATCGGCACCCGGCAGTACACGTGGCCGGGCACGACGACCCCGACGTACGCCTACAACCACAACAAGTTCGCGCTGTTCTCGCAGGTGGCGCTCGCCTCGGGCACCGTGTCCGACGTGGTGTACCAGGCGTCGGCGAACATCGGCACCTGGGACGCGGCGAACTCGTACAACAACGCGTTCACGTACACCGACGCGCGCACGTACGGCGCCTACCACCAGTACTTCGACGATCTGCGCAGCTACCGGCACAGCAGCGCCGGCAACAACGACTACTACACCGACTCGGGTACGGGCACCGAGTATCGCGTGTTCTTCTTCCCGCGGCACGAGGCGGCCGGCACGAGCTTCACCGACTCGTCCACGGACACCGTCTACAACATCCTCAAGTCGGTGGCCTGCACGCACACCAACCCCGATGGTACGAGTCACCAGACGCTGGTGCGGGTGGCGAACTGGGCGCTCGACCGTACTGACGTGGCGCAGCAACTGAACGCGCTCGCCAACGCCGGCTGCTGGGTCGACGTCGTCTACTCCAACGTCAGCTCCGGTGCCGCCGCCGCGCTCAACGCCACCAAGAACCTCCAGGTGACGAAGTGCGACTACACCGTGAACGGGCAGCGCGAACGGGTGCACTCCAAGTACATGCTGATCAACGGTGGCATCACCGGCGATCCCGGCGCGCACCTGTGGACCGGCAGCCCGAACCTCGCGTGGGGCGAACTCCGGCAGGCCGACGAGGCACTGCTCCGGGTACTCGACCAGGGCGCGCACGACGAGTACCTGAACAACTTCTGGTCGGTACGCGACACCTGCCGCGCCAACGGCGGCATCGTCAAGTGACGTACGGCGGCGGCCGTGCCCACGCCGGTCGCCGCCGGAGTCCCTACTGCCGCAACGGAATCAGCCCCGCGCGGAGTCGTCCCGCTCGCCGGAACCAGAGCCGTTACGGGAAGCAGAGCCGTTACGGGAAGCAGAGCCGGAACCCGACCCGGGAGCGGAGCCGGAGTCGTCGGCGGCGCGTTGCTCGGCGAACCGGTCCAGGCTCTCCTTCGCCCGGCCCACCCCGGTGTCGATCTTCTCCGAGTACTTCCCGTTGGTCTTGCCGTCCAGGTAGCCGGCCGCCTTGTCGAGCTTCGCGTCGATCGTCTCGTTGTGCTCGGCGGCAAGGTCACGGGCTCGTTCCGTGGCCTTCTCGGCGAACTCGGTGGCCCGGTCGGCGAACTCGTCGAACTTGTCCTTCAGGCTCATCGGGTCGTCCCTTCGCATGCCGGCGTCGACTCCCAATGATGCCTCGCCGGCCGGACGATCCGGCGTGTCCGCCACGACACTCCGGTACGCAAAAGGCGGGGTGCGGCAGCACCGCACCCCGCCCACGTACCAACGACCGTCACTGCTGGTCGTCGCCGCCACCGGCCCAGTTGCCCATGGCGTCCTTGCCCTTCTCCGCAGCGGAGTCGAGCTTGTCGCTGTACTTGCCGCCGGTCTTCTCGTCGGCCATGTCACGTGCCTTGTCCACGCCCTGCTCGGCCTGGTCGGAGTGCTCGCCGAGCATGTCCTTGGCCTTGTCCTTCATGTCGTCGAATTTGTCCATCATTCCCATGAGGGCTCTCCTCCTCGACGTCACTGTCAGGCGAAGGTGATCGCGGTGTTCCCCCCGAACCTCCGCGCCACCGACGCTACCGCCGGGGCCGGACGTACCCGGTGGCTTCCGGCGAACCGGACCACCGACCACCCGGACGATGGACATTCGCTCGTACCGGCACGAAAAATGGCCGGCGGGTCCGTGCCCCACCGGCCACCGTCGGGTGAACCTCAGCCCTGCCGGCGCCGCTCCTGGCCCCGCGGCCGCCAGACCACGAGCGCCGTCTCGCGCGTCGGCACCAGATCCCGCCCGTACGAGGCGGACATGGCCTGGACCTCGGCGAGCCGCTGCTGTGCGGCCAGCAGCTGGTCCTCCAGCTCGGCGATCCGGCCCTGCATCAGCCGGGTCGCCTGCTCCAGCTCGATGATGCGCTTGATGCCGGCGAGGTTGACGCCCTCCTCCTGGGAGAGGCGCTGGATCTCGCGCAGCAGAGCCACGTCCCGCGCGCTGTACCGCCGGCCGCCGCCCGCGGTACGCCCCGGCTGGACCAGCCCGAGCCGGTCGTACTGCCGGAGGGTCTGGGGGTGCATGCCCGCCATCCGCGCCGCCACCGAGATCACGATGACCTTGGCGTCGGACGTGCCCTCGACGTTGATGAAGAACTCGGTGACCATCCCCTACTCCTCATCGCTCCTGGCGCCGCACGCGGGCGTCGATCGAGGACCGCGGCGCGGCCGGCGTCTCGGCAGCGAACTCGGCCAGCGCCTTGCGCGCCCGCTCGGACAACTCCGGCGGTACTGCCACGTCCACCGTCACCAGCAGGTCGCCCGCACCCGACCTCGCCGGTACGCCCTTGCCACGGACGCGCAGCTTCCGGCCGCTCGGCGTACCCGGTGGAACCCGGAGGGTGACCACACCGTCCACAGTGGGCACTCGCAGGTCGGCACCCAGCGCCGCCTCCGCGAACGTCACCGGCACGGTCAGCGTCAGATCGTTGCCGGAGCGGCCGAACAGCTCGTCCGGCTTCACGTGGACCAGCACGTACAGGTCGCCGGCGGGACCGCCGCGTGCACCCGGCTCACCCTTGCCACGTACCCGGATCCGCTGCCCGTCGGACACCCCGGCCGGCAGCCGTACGGTCAGCGAACGCGCCTTGGTGACCCCACCGGTCCCGCGGCACTCCGGGCACTTCTCGTCGACCACGGAACCCGTGCCCTGGCAGTCCTTGCAGGGCTCGGAGAAGCTGAACGCGCCCTGGTTGCTCGTGGTCAGCCCGCTGCCGCGGCAGGTCGGGCAGGTGCGCGGCGACGTACCCGGCTTGGCGCCGGTGCCGTGGCACAGGTCGCAGACGCCCGGCGCGCGCAACGTCAACGGCAGCGTCGTGCCGAGCACCGCGTCGCTGAAGCCGATGGACACCTCGGCCTCGATGTCCCGGCCGACCCGGTCCGTCGTACCGCCGCCGGGGTGCCGGCCTCCGCCGAACAGCGAACCGAACAGGTCCGAGAACCCGCCCGCCCGGCTCTGCGCGTTGCCCAGCAGGTCCGACAGGTCGAACGGCATCCCACCGCCGCCACCGCCGCCGGACCCGCCCCGCCGGAACGCGCCCGCGCCGAACATCGACCGGGCGTCGTCGTACTCCTTGCGCTTGTTCGCGTCGGAGAGCACCGAGTACGCCTCGGAGACGTCCTTGAAACGCTCGCGCGCCGCGTCGTCACCGGGGTTGTGGTCGGGGTGCAACTCGCGGGCGAGCTTCCGGAACGCCTTCTTGATGTCGCTTGAGGACGCGTCCTTCTCGACACCGAGAACCTTGTAGTAGTCCTTCTCCAGCCAGTCCTTCGTGCTCATGCGGGCACACCCCCTTCCACGTCTCTCAGCTCTCCGACCCGCTGTCCGCGCCGGACTCCTGCTCGGCGGCCGGCTCGGTCTCCGCCGGACCGGACGGGTCCGGGTCGGCGACGGCCACCATCGCCGGGCGCAGCATCCGCTCGCCGTGCCGGTACCCGCGGCGCATGACCATGACGCAGGTCGGCTCGGTGACGTCCGGCGACAGCGAGTGCGCCACGGCCTCGTGGTGCATCGGGTCGAACGGGTCGCCGGCCTCGCCGTACGGCGTGAGCCCGGCCTTCGTGAGTACGGACACGAGCTGGTCCGCGACCGCGGCGAACGGGCCGACCAGGTCACCGTGCTCGCGCGCCCGGTCCAGGTCGTCCAGCACCGGGAGGAGCGACGAGAGCAGCGCGCCGGTCGCCTGTTCGCCGGCCAGCGCACGGTCCCGCTCGACCCGACGCCGATAGTTCGCGTACTCCGCGACGACGCGCTTCAGGTCGCTGGTGCGTTCCTCCAGCTCCTTGCGCAGCGTCTCGACGTCCGCGGACAGCTCGGCCGGTACCTCGACGGTCTCGGCGGGAGCGGCCTGCTCGACCGGCTCGGCGGACTTCTCGGGACCGCCCTCGCTGGTACGCGGCTGGGTCCCGTTCGGATCGATGCGGCGCCGGTCGCGCACTACTATCCGCTCCTCGCTTTCCTGTTCCTCATCGCGCGGGGCGGCGCCCCCGGCCGGGGCCGGGGGCACCTTTCCCGCGTCGTCGCGCTGGGTCACTTCTTGTCGTCCTCGTCCACGATCTCGGCGTCGACGACGTCGTCCTTGCCGGCGTTCGCCTGCGCGCCACCGGTCGCACCGGCACCCGCGGACGTACCGGCGGAGGCGTCCTCGCCACCGGCGGAGGCACCATCACCGGACGGCTGGCTCTGCGCGTACATCGCGGAACCGGCCTCCTGGGAGACCTTCGCGAGCTTCTCCTGCGCCGTCTTGATGGCCTCGACGTCCTGGCCGCCGAGCGCGCCACGCAGCTCGCCCAGGGCCTCCTCCATCTCGGTCTTCTTGTCGGCCGGGATCTTCTCGCCGTGCTCGGCCAGGAACTTCTCCGTCTGGAACTGCAGCCCCTCGGCGAGGTTGCGCGTCTCCGCGTCCTCGCGGCGCTTCTTGTCCTCGTCGGCGTGCTCCTGCGCCTCGCGCATCATCCGCTCGATGTCCTCCTTCGGCAGCGAGGAGCCGCCGGAGATGGTCATCGACTGCGCCTTGCCGGTACCCATGTCCTTGGCGGACACGTTGACGATGCCGTTCTCGTCGATGTCGAAGGACACCTCGATCTGCGGTACGCCACGCGGCGCCGGCGGCAGGCCGGTCAGCTCGAACGTGCCGAGCTTCTTGTTGTACGCCGCGATCTCGCGCTCGCCCTGGAACACCTGGATGAGTACGGACGGCTGGTTGTCGTCGGCGGTCGTGAAGATCTCCGAACGCTTCACCGGAATCTTGGTGTTGCGCTCGATGAGCTTCGTGAACACGCCGCCCTTGGTCTCGATGCCCAGCGACAGCGGGGTCACGTCGACCAGCAGGACGTCCTTGACCTCACCCTTGAGTACGCCGGCCTGGAGCGCGGCGCCGACGGCGACGACCTCGTCCGGGTTGACGCCCTTGTGCGGGTCCTTGCCGGTCAGCTCCTTGACCACGTCGGTGACCGCGGGCATCCGGGTCGAACCGCCGACGAGGATCACGTCGTCGATGTCGTCGACCTTGATCCCGGCGTCCCGGATCGCCTGCTCGAACGGCGCCTTCGTCCGGTCCAGCAGGTCCTGCGTCAGCCGCTGGAACTCGCTGCGGGACAGCGACACGTCCATGTGCAGCGGCCCGTCCGGCCCGGCCGTGATGTACGGCAGGTTGATCGTGGTGTTGGTAGTCGCGGACAGCTCGATCTTGGCCTTCTCGGCGGCCTCCTTGAGGCGCTGCAGGGCCATCTTGTCCTTGCCGAGGTCCACGCCGTGCTGCCCCTGGAACGTCTGTACCAGGTGCTTGATGACGCGCTCGTCCCAGTCGTCGCCGCCAAGGTGGTTGTCGCCGTTGGTGGCGAGCACCTGGATGACGCCGTCGCCGATCTCCAGCAGCGAGACGTCGAACGTGCCGCCGCCGAGGTCGAAGACCAGGACGGTCTCTTCCTTCTCGCCCTTGTCCAGCCCGTACGCCAGCGCCGCGGCGGTGGGCTCGTTGATGATGCGCAGCACGTTGAAGCCGGCGATCTCACCGGCCTCCTTCGTCGCGGTGCGCTGCGCGTCCGAGAAGTACGCCGGGACGGTGATCACGGCGTCGGTGACCTGCTCACCGAGGTACGCCTCGGCGTCGCGCTTCAGCTTCTGCAGCGTGCGCGCGCTGATCTCCTGGGCCGTGTACTTCTTGTCGTCGATGGCGACCGACCAGTCGGTGCCCATGTGCCGCTTGACGGACCGGATGGTCCGGTCCGGGTTGGTGATCGCCTGCCGCTTCGCGACCTCGCCGACGAGCACCTCGCCGTTCTTGGCGAACGCGACGATCGACGGCGTGGTCCGCGCGCCCTCCGCGTTCGCGATGACGGTGGGCTCCCCACCCTCCAGGACGCTCACCACCGAGTTCGTCGTCCCGAGGTCGATGCCGACCGCACGTGCCATGTTGTGTTCCTCCGTTGCTGAGCCATGTGTCGAGTTGAGCGAACCTGACTCAATGCTGACGCGCAGATCCGTCAGCGTCAACTGACTTGAGCCGGCCACACGCAACTCTCATGGTTCCACAACGCGGACCCCGCGCCGACCATTCCCCGCCCTCCGGCGGCCCGATGGGACCGGGGTCACCGCCGCCCGGCGGGAGGCGACCCGAGCACCGGCAGATCCTCGCCCCCTGGTACGACCGGGAGCTGGTCGGTGCGCGGCTCGTCCGGTTCCGCCCGGCGACGGCCGGACCGGCGCGGCGCATCCGGTACCGCGGACGGGCCCGAGCGGGCGACCGGCGGGTGGAACAGCGCCTCGCGTACGCGGGCGGCGGTGGACTCGGACGGCACCTCCGGCGCGTCACCCCAGCCGACCGGCGCGTCGTGCCGTTCACCGACCACCGCCGTACCGGGTGCGGCGCGCCGGTCGCCGTCCGCCGCCCGTTCACGCCGGGCGGCGGGGAACGCGTCGGACAGCGCGTGCCGGCCGGGCCGGGAGACGGCGGGCGCGACCTGCGCCGGCGCACCCGGCCGCAGCGGTACGGATCCGGCGCCGCGGGGCGGGCCGGCGGGCGGCGGGGCGCCGGGACGCGCCGCGCACACGTCCCCGAGTACGCCGTCGGCGACCTCCCAGGTCGGGCACGGCCACGGCGACCGGCACCGGGCGCAGTCGGCGCCGAGCAGGGTGTCGGGCTGGTGGCCGTGCCACAGGTCGGCGGCGAGCGACCACGCGGTCCGCTCGACGACGGCGACCGGCGCGTCGACCGGCGGCGGATCGTCCAACGTGTACGGGCTGCGCATCGGTGCGGGTACCTCCTCTGTCCGCGGCGGATGCCGCGGCGGGCTGGCGGGGGCCCCGACCGGGGGTTCCCGCGGTCGAGGCACTGCCGCCTCCACCTCTCCAGCGGCCCGTACGGTGTGCACTCCGCGCGGGCCGTGCGGACCCCGGCGTACCCCGGTGCCCTGGTTCCTGCGGGGCTGGGTGCCCCCGCGGTCGGACCGACGGTGCCGCCGTCCCGGCCGGGCGGTCGGACCCGGCTGTCCCGGGGCGACCTACTCGGGATAACGGACCACGACCGAGAGCGGTCACGCCAACACGTCAGGTGATATCAGCAGCACACGTGGGTCGTAACGGACGCCGCGCCAGCCCGGGACGCCAGCGGTGAACGCGCCCCGTCGCGTACGGCCGGGAACGGCACGGCACGGCCTAAGAGGTCCTCACAGAAGGACTGTCGGCGCCTGGCGGACTCAGGACGACGCTGCCGACGTTGTCGGCACAGTCGCGTACAACACCGGTATGCGACTGCACCTCCGCCTTGACAGCCCCGCCCTGAGCCTCGCCAGCCAACCGACGCCTCTCTGTTGGACCTCTAAGGTGATGCGCACCGGCCGACCACGACGCGTACGCGCGAAAGGGTGGGCGGGACGCTAGGCTACCGACGAGTAATAAGCTGTCGGCAGCCGTCAACCCCGGGAGGAACGCGGACCATGCACGCGCTCCAGATCGTCGCCACGGTCGTGGCGTGGCTGGCCTTCGTCGCCGCCGTCGTCATGGCAGCCCGCGCCGTACGGCACTTCGTCCGGCTGTTCCGGGTGGGCGCCGCGGACCCGGACCGGTTCACCGACAAGGGCCGGCGTACCGGCACGATGCTGCGCGAGATCCTCGGGCACACGCGGATGCTCAAGTGGACCCGGATCGGCGTCGCGCACTGGTTCGTGATGGTCGCGTTCGGCGCGCTGATCTTCACGCTCGTCGAGGCGCACGGCGAGGTGTCGAACCCGCGGTTCCACTGGCCGCTGTTCGGCGGCTGGGCCGTGTACGGGCTGGTCATGGAGCTGATCGCGGGGCTGTGCTGGCTCGGCATCTCGTTCCTGATCGTCACGCGGTGGATCAACCTGCCGCGCTGGAAGTCCCGGTCCCGGTTCCTCGGCTCCACCGCCTGGCAGGCGTACTACGTCGAGTGGACGGTCTTCACGATCTGCGCGTCGATCTTCGCGATCCGCGCGTTCAAGGTGGCCGCCGGCGACTTCCCGTACCCGACGTGGGCGACGCCGCTGTCGCACGGGCTCGGCGCGCTGTTCTCCGGGCTGTCCGAGTCGACCGCGCTGAACCTGGTCACGGTCGCCGCGCTGGTCAAGATCCTGGTGTCGTGGATCTGGTTCATCGTGATCTCGCTGAACCTGACCATGGGCGTGGCCTGGCACCGGTTCCTCGCGTTCTTCAACATCTTCTTCAAGCGGAACGCCGACGGCGCGGTCGCGCTCGGCCCGCTGCGGCCGATGATGTCCGGCGGCAAGCCCCTCGACTTCGAGGAGGCCGACCCGGAGAAGGACCCGTTCGGGGTCAGCCAGGTCGAGCAGTTCACGTGGAAGGGCCTGCTCGACTTCTCCACCTGTACCGAGTGCGGCCGGTGCCAGTCGCAGTGCCCGGCGTGGAACACGGGCAAGCCGCTGTCGCCCAAGCTCATGATCATGTCGCTGCGGGACCACGCGCACGCGAAGGCGCCGTACCTGATGGCGGGTGGTGGCAAGGACGCCGCCGGCGAGGAGACCGCGACCCAGGAGCAGCTGGCGGGGGTGGACGCGCTGGCGCTGGCCGAGGCGGACCGGCCGCTCATCGGCGGCCCCGACGACAACGGGATCATCGACCCGGACGTGCTGTGGTCCTGCACCACCTGCGGCGCCTGCGTCGAGCAGTGCCCCGTCGACATCGAGCACGTCGACCACATCGTCGACATGCGGCGGTACCAGGTGCTCATCGAGTCGAGCTTCCCGACGGAGGCCGGCGTGATGCTGCGGAACCTGGAGAACAAGGGCAACCCGTGGGGCGCCAACCCGAACACCCGCGAGGACTGGACCAAGAGCCTCGACTTCGAGATCCCGCGGGTGGGCAGCGACGAGGCCGCCGACTTCGAGTACCTGTACTGGGTGGGGTGCGCGGGCGCGTTCGACGACCGGGCGAAGAAGACGGCGAAGGCCGTGGCCACGCTGCTGCACGAGGCGGGCGTGAAGTTCGCGATCCTCGGCGAGGGCGAGACGTGCACGGGCGACCCGGCGCGGCGGATGGGCAACGAGTTCCTGTTCCAGATGATGGCGCAGCAGAACGTGGAGACGCTGAACGAGGCGTTCGAGGGGCGCGAGGGCAAGGCGCAGCGGAAGATCGTCGCGTCCTGCCCGCACTGCTTCAACACGCTGGGCCGGGAGTACCCGCAGGTGGGCGGGGAGTACTCGGTGGTGCACCACACGCAGCTGCTGGCGGACCTGGTGGCGGCGGGGAAGTTGACGCCGGTGACGCCGGTCGACGGTGGCGTGACCTTCCACGACCCGTGCTACCTGGGCCGGCACAACCGGGTGTTCGCGCCGCCGCGTGAGGTACTCGGTGCCGTGGCGGATGCACGAGCGTCGCAGGTCGGCTCGACCGGGGACGGCGCGGCGGCGGACGGCGGTGGCGTGACCGAGATGTCCAGGTTCGCGGAGCGGTCGTTCTGCTGCGGTGCGGGCGGCGCGCGGATGTGGATGGAGGAGCGGATCGGCAAGCGCATCAACATCGAACGGGTCGAGGAGGCCCGGTCGACCGGTGCGAAGACGCTCGCCGTGGCCTGCCCGTTCTGCATGACGATGATGTCGGACGGGGTGAACGCGACGAAGCCGGACGGGGTGGACGCGGAGCAGGACGTCGAGGTCGTGGACGTGGCGACCGTACTGTTGCGGTCGCTCGGCGACGGCGCGCGCGGGTAGGCTGCCTGTCGTGGAACGCGGGGCCGGGCAGGACGGCGAGGATCACCTACCCGAGGTGGGTGGACCGGCCGGAGAGCGTGGCGTGCCCGGCGAACCCCGCGTCAACGGGCGGGAGCCGAGACTGGCGGCCAACCCGGTCGATCCCGCCGCCGACCCGGACGCCCCGCTCCCCGACCCGGACGACGCGGCGTGGATCCGCCACAAGCCACCGTTCTACTACCAGCCGCGGGTCCTGCTGGCGTTCCTGATCGTGATCCTGTTCGTGGGTGCGGTGGCGCTCGCGTCGCGGCACCCGACGTGGCCGCCGAAGGCGCAGTGCGGCACGCCGGCGATGGCGAGTTCCACCGACCACGTCAAGAAGGGCTACCCGGTGTACTGGGCGGCCACCGGCGCGGCGGGCACGTACGCGGTGACGTTCGGGGCGAAGTCGGCGCGGATGTCCGGCGGGAAGCTGGTGGTGACGGGCAGCGAGTCGATGGCGGAGGGAGCGGCGTTCGTGGTGCGGCAGCCCGCGACGCTGACCGGCTGCCGGTGGATCGCGCACGTGACGAATCCGTTCCCGACGGGTGAGTACCATCTGCGGCTGTTCCGGATCTCCGGGGACACGGCGACGCAGGTGGCCGCCACCCGGGTCGACTCGGACGGGTGATCGCGCTGTCGACGTGGCTTCCGCTGGTCGCCTTCGTGCTGCTCACCGGGGCGAACGCGTTCTTCGTCGTGGCGGAGTACTCGCTGGTCACGGCGGATCGGGCGGTGATCGAGCAGCGCGCGGCGGGCGGTGACCGGCGGGCGCGCGGGGTGACGGCGGCGTTCCGGACGTTGTCGTTCCAGCTGTCGGGCGCGCAGCTCGGGGTGACGCTGAGCGCGCTGCTCACCGGTTACCTTGCGCAGCCGGCGCTGGCGCGGCTGCTGAAGCCGCTGTTCGCGGGGCTCGGTGGCGCGGCGGCGGCGAACATCGCGGCGGTACTCGCGCTCGTGGTGGCGACGCTGTTCTCGATGCTGTTCGGTGAGCTGATCCCGAAGAACGCGACGTTGGCGAAGCCGATGGGCGCGGTGCTCGCGGTGACGCCGATCCTGCGCGGCTTCTCGGCGGTGTTCGGCTGGCTGATCCGCATCCTGAACGGTTCGGCCAACGCCGTCGTACGGCGGCTCGGGGTGGAGCCGCAGGACGAGCTGGCGAGTGCCCGTTCGCCGGAGGAGCTGGGGCTGCTGGCGGCGATGTCGGCGCGGGCCGGCGCGCTGCCGCGGGAGACGGCGATGCTGCTGCAGCGCACGATCCGGTTCGGCGACAAGCGGGCGGCGGAGGCGATGACGCCGCGGGTGGACGTGGTGGCGCTGCCGGCCGAGGCGACCGTGACCGACCTGTTCGAGGCGGCGCGCGAGTCGGGCCGCAGCCGCTTCCCGGTGTACGTCGACACGCTCGACCAGATCGTCGGGGTCGCCGCGATCAACGACGCGCTCGCCGTACCACCGGGTCGGCGGCACGCCACCCTGGTACGCCGGGTCGCGCGCGAGCCGGTGTTCGTACCGGAGTCGCTGGACCTGGACGGGGTGTTGTCGGCGCTGCGCAGCGCGGACCGGGACCTGGCCGTGGTGGTCGACGAGTACGGCGGCACCGACGGGGTCGTGACGGTCGAGGATCTCGTCGAGGAACTGGTCGGCGACATCGAGGACGAGTACGACGAGGCGGGTGTGCTGCGGCACGGGCCGGAGTCGGCGCCGCTGGCCGCAACGGGCGAGTCGGTGGACGTGACCGCGCCGGGCGTGGACCCGGCGAAGCTGGTGCCGGGCGTGCTGCGCGCGGACGAGTTGGCCGAACAGACCGGTTTCCGGCTCCCCGAGGGGCCGTACGAGACGCTCGCCGGGTTCCTGATGGCCGAGCTGGGGCACATCCCGGTGGACGGCGAGACGGTGGCGTACGAGGGCTGGGAGTTCAGCGTGACGTCGGTGGAGCGGCACCGGATCGAGCAGGTACGGGTGCAGCCGCCGGCCGACTGGGAGCCGCCCAGCGGGTACGTGCCGGAGGAGTCGGCGTGAACGTCGGTGCGCTGGTCGTCACGGTGGTCCTGCTGGCGGGGAACGCCTTCTTCGTGGCGAGCGAGTTCGCGGTCATCGCGTCGCGGCGTACGCAGATCCAGTCGGCGGCGTCGCAGTCGCGGCGGGCCCGGTGGACGCTGTCGGCGATGGGGCAGCTGCCGCTGATGGTGGCGGGCACCCAGCTCGGCGTGACGATCTGCTCGCTGGGGCTGGGTGCGGCGGCCGAACCGGCGATCGCGCACCTGCTGGTGGTGCCGTTCGAGTGGGCGCACCTGCCCGAGGATCTGGTACATCCGGTCGCGTTCGTGCTGGCGCTGGCGATCGTGACGTACCTGCACACGGTGCTGGGCGAGATGGTGCCGAAGAACCTGACGCTCGTCGGGCCGGAACGCGCGGTGCTGTGGCTGGGTCCGCCGCTGCTGGCGTTCTGCACGGTCACGAAGCCGGTACTGGTGGCGGTGCAGTGGCTGGCCGGGTTGGTACTCAAGGCGTTCCGGATCGATCCGCCGGACGAGGCGAAGACCGTGTACACGGCGGAGGAGCTGGCCGGTCTCGTCGCCGAGTCGCGTACCGAGGGTTTGTTGGAGGAGTCGGAGCACCAGCGGATCTCGGGCGCGCTGGCGCTGACCCGGCGTACGGCGCGGGAGGCGTTGCGGCCGTGGCGCGAGGTGGTCACGGTGCCGGACGACATCTCGCCGGCGGCGCTGGAACTGACCGCGACGCGCACCGGACGGTCCCGGTTTCCGGTGGTGGCGCGGGCTTCCCGGCGGGTGACCGGGTTCGTGCACGTGAAGGACGTCCTCGACGTCACCGGTACGGCGCGGCGCCAGCCGATCGCGGCGGAGGTCGTACGGCCGCTGGCGGTGGCGCCGCCGGACCGTACGCTGGCGGACCTGTTGCTGTCGATGCGCCGGGACCGCCACCACATCGTGCTGGTCGGCAGCGGCGGCGAACCCCTCGGCATCGTCACGCTGGACGACGTACTGTCCGCGGTCGTCGGGAGCGCCACGCCGGCCCGATGATCCCGGCCACTCCTTGCCCGCGCTGACAACCGTTCCCGGGGTACGGAGAGTCCTCCCGGTGACCGGACCGTCCCGTGTGGACGGTCCGGTCACCGGGCTCCCCGGGTCCGGACCGGGGTGTTCCGGGCCCGGGGCCACACCCGGTCGTACGCGGTGAGCGGGCGGGGTCAGATGCTCTTGAGGGTGCCGCCGTCGATGACGAAGTCGGCGCCGGTGATGTTGCGCGCGCGGCCGGATGCCAGGAACAGCACCAGATCGGCCACCTCGGCGGGTTCGCTGACCCGTCCGGTGGCGACGGACATCGCCTCGGGCAGGATCGTGTCGAGTACCTCGTCGGGGGTGGCGCCGGACGGTCCGCCGACGATCTCGCCGAAGCCGCCGGGCGCCGTCCACATCGGCGTACGGACCAGTCCGGGCGAGACGACGTTGGCGCGGATGCCGTCCGCGGCGTACGACTCGGAGACGACCTTGCTGTAGTTCGTCAGTGCGGCCTTGGCCGCGGAGTACGGGGCGACGAACGCGGCGGGCAGCTTGGCGTTGAGCGAGCTGACCGTGACGATCGAGGCGTTGTCGCGGCCCTTCATGGCGGGGATGGCGGCGCGCGTGGCGCGGACCGCGCTGTACAGGGTGATGTCGAAGATGCGGTGCCACTGCTCGTCGGTGAAGTCGATGACGGACGCGGCGGGCTCGCTCGCCCCGACGTTGTTGACGAGCACGTCGACCCCGCCGTACGTCTCGACGGCGGTGGCGACGAGCGCGGCCGGTCCGTCCGATGTGGACAGATCGACCGGTACTGCGGTGACGCCGCTCAGCGCGGCGAGCTCGGCGGTGACGGTACGGGCGCCGGCGACGACGTGCGCCCCCTCGGCCGCGAACGCGGCGGCGACGGCGAGGCCGATGCCCTTGCTGGCGCCGGTGACGACGACGGTCTTGTCGGTGAAGCTGGTGTCCATGCGGTCCAGCGTGCCGGCGGGGCGAGTGCTCCGTCTGGCAGCTTTCGGACCCGTCGTTCGGACCCGACAAAAGTGCGTGCCACGAATTCTTGCGTGCCGCGCACGTTTACGGTTAGGCTCGGTGCATGGACACGACGCGTACCGGGGGACTGCGGGAACGCAAGAAGGAGCAGACCCGCGCCGCGCTGAGCTGGGCGGCGCTGCGGCTCACCGTCGAGCGCGGCTTCGACAACGTCAAGGTGGAGGACATCGCCACCGAGGCCGGCGTGTCCCCGCGGACGTACAACAACTACTTCTCCAGCAAGGCGGAGGCGATCGTCTGGCGCCACCTGAACCGGGCGCGGCAGGCCGCCGACGTGATCCGGGCGCGGCCCGCCGACGAGCCGCTGTGGGACGCGGTGACCGCCGCCGTCCTCGCGCACGCCGGATCCGAACACGACGAACCCGACCCCGAGTGGACCGCCGGGGTACGGCTGATGATGACCGAGCCGGCGCTCCTCGGCGAGATGCACAAGGCGTACGCGGCGGCCAACGACGCCTGCGCCGAGGCCATCGCCGAACGCATCGGCGCCGACCCACACGACATGTACCCGAGGCTGGTGGCCGGGGCGGTCGGTGTCGCGACCCAGCTCGCCAGCGAACTGTGGCTGACGGCCGACCCGCCGGTACCGCTGGCGGCGTTGCTGCGCGACGCGCTCGACGAGCTCGGCGGCGGCCTGGCCCGCTGACCGTGCGGGTGCGCTGACCGTGCGGGTGCGCTGAATCCCTTACCCCACAACCACATCCGACCTGTACGGGTCGCGGTCCGTCGTGCCCGCGTGCCGGTACGGGTGGCGGAGCCGTGCCCTGGTACGGCAGCGAGAGGAGCACACCATGACCGTCGAATTCGTGATCGTCGGGGGCGGACCGAACGGTCTGCTGATGGCGACCGAGCTGGCCCTCGCCGGGGTACGCCCGGTCGTGCTGGAGAGGCTGACGGAGCGACCGACCGCGCCGAAGGCGAACGGCCTGGTGGGCCGGGTCGTCGCGGCGCTGGACCGGCGCGGCCTGTACGAGCGGTTCAGCGGCGGGGCGCCGGGGCCGGAGCCGGTGCCGGGCTTCCAGTTCGGCGCCGTACCGTTCGGTCTGTCCACTGTGGACGACAATGCCCTGTACGCGCTTCCGGTGCCGCAGCGGCGAATGGAGGAGCTGCTCGCCGAGCGCGGGGCCGAACTGGGCGTCGAGGTACGCCGCGGGCACGAGGTGACCGCGCTGTCGCAGGACGCCGACGCGGTGACCCTCGACGTACGCGGGCCGGACGGTGACTACCGGCTCGGCGCGCGGTACCTCGTCGCGGCGGACGGCGCGCGCAGCCTGGTACGCAAGGCGGTGGGGATCGGTTTCCCCGGGATCACCGATCGCGGGTTCGTGGCCCGCAGCGGCGAGGTGGCGGTGCCGGAACCGTACGCGGTGGCGGGCAGCGGTGAGCTGGACGTGCCCGGCGTGGGGCGGTTCCGGCCGGCGACGTTCACCCGCACCGAGCACGGCCTCTTCGCGTACGCCGCGTTCGCGCCGGGGCGGTTCCGCGTGTCGGCGATGGAGTGGACGGACGAGTCGCTGACCGACACGTACGAGATGGACGTGGCGGAGCTGCGGGCGGCGCTGCACCGGGTGCTGGGCGCGGACGTACCGGTGGAGGTGCCGGCGGGGGCGGCTCCGCCGCGGCGGATCGTCGGCGTCAACTCGCGGCAGGCGGACCGGTACCGGGCGGGCCGGGTGTTCCTGGTCGGCGACGCGGCGCACGTGCACAGCGCGATCGGCGGCCCCGGGCTGAACCTGGGCATGGCCGACGTGTTCAACCTCGGCTGGAAGCTCGCCGCGGTACTGCACGGCGCGCCGGCGGACGTGCTCGACACGTACGAGAGTGAGCGGATGCCGGTCGGCAGGCGGGTCATCATGCACACCCGGGCGCAGACCGCGCTGCTCGGACCCGGCCCGAACGTCACCGCGCTGCGCGACCTGTTCGGCGAGCTGCTGGCCGATCCGGGCGCGGCGCGGCGCATCCACGACCTGATGGCCGGCGCCGGCATCCGGTACGACACGCCCGCGCCGGCCCACCCGCTCGCCGGGGAGTGGCTGCCGGATCTGGCTCTGCGCAACGGATCCGGCCCGGTACGCGTGGCCGAGCTGCTGCGCCCGGCCCGCCCGCTGCTGCTGGACCTGGCGGGCCGGGCGGACCTGGTGGACGCGGCGAAGGGCTGGGCCGACCGGGTCGACGTGGTCCGCGCCGGCACCGACGAGCCCCCGGCCGACGCCATCCTGGTACGCCCGGACGGGTACGTGGCGTGGGCGGGCGACGCCGACGCCACCGCCGATCAGGTACGCGGGGCGCTGGCCGCCTGGTTCGGCCCCGCCGCCTGAACCGCTTCCCGTACGGCGGGGGCGATCTCGGTGGCCCAGCGGCCGATCGTCGCCGGGTCCTGCACGTCGCCGGCGGGGGAGAACAGCGTGAACCCGCCGGCGCCGTGGTCGAGTACGGCTCCGGTCAGTTCCTCGATCCACTGGTCGACGGAGCCGCCGAGCCACCGCCCGTCGGCGTCCCGGGTCGCGGCGAGCGGCCGGTCCGTGACCCGGCCCGGCAGGTTGAAGATCGTACGGATCTCGGCGGGGTCGCGGCCCACCGCCGCCGCGGCCGCGTCGATCACCGGCCGCGACGTGCGGTACCGCTCGCTGGTCCAGTCGGCGGCGTGGCCGGGGATCCAGCCGTCGGCGACGCGACCGGTGACGGCCAGCGACCGCGGCCCGACCGAGCCGGTCCACACCGGCGGCGCGGGCACCGGCGCCGGGTCGATCCCGCGCACCCGCACGTGCCGCCCCTCGTACGTGACGGGGTCGCCGCCGCCGGAAAGCTTGCGTACCAGCACGATCGTCTCCTCGAACGCCTCCACCGCCGCCGCCGGCGACAGCTTCGGTACGCCGAGGTCGGCGATCCGGTCCCACAGCCCGCCCGCGCCCATGCCGAGCACGACCCGGCCGCCGGACAGCGCCGACAACGACGTGACGGTACGCGCGAGCAGCGGTGCGGACCGCGCGGCGTTGGTGACGTTGGCGAAGGCGGCGATGCGCTCGGTGCGGCCGAGCAGGAACCCGATCGCCGCGTACGCGTCGAGCCGGTCCCCCAGGTACGGGTGGTCGGACAGCGACACGTGGTCGAGCCCGTCCCGGTCGGCCTGTGCGACGAGCCGCAGCAGCTCCGGCCCGTCCTCGATGCGGCTGTGTGCGCCGAAGCCGAACACGACGTCGGTCATGGTCGCAGCTCCCGTCCCTCGGTGGGTGCCTTCCCGAGGAACACTAATTAGTTCGTACTGCGAACTGCAACGGGGTCAGCGGCGACGTCGATCACGCTCGGCGATCTTCAGCCGTACGACGTTGACCAGCAGGCACACGTCGCGGTCGCCGGCCGGGCGCCCGTGCTCGATCGGGCGGCCCCAGACGAACACGTACCCGCTGCCGGCGTTCTCGTCCACGTCGCGGACCGCGAACCAGCGCGGACCCGACGCGAACAGCGCGCACGCCGTGGCGTCCAGCCAGATCAGGTCACCGCGCCGCGGCACGGCGTGCCAGTACCGGTCCGGTTCGGGCGTGAACGCCCGCGCCTCCCGTACGCAGCGGCACGGCCACGGCTCGTCCTGGTCGATCGAGCACACCAGGCCGGCGCCCCGCGCCTCCGCAGCGTACGCGTGATGGGTCGCGATGATCTCGCGCGCTTCCTGCCGATCCACGGGTCGTACCTCCCGGCGGTCGTGGGGAGCCGGCGCCCCGCTGGGGCATGGGGGAATGGTGACGGCTCGCCACCAGCGGAGCACCGGCCGTGAGTACTGTCGCATAGATCCTGGCTAGATGCAATATCTCAGATATCCACGTGTATCTGTGAGATATCTGCTTTGGTCGATGTTCCTGGCTTGTGGCGTAAGATCCTGCGTCATGACGATGAGGATGACGCTGCGACGGTCCCGCCTCGCCGCCGAACTTCGGCGACTGCACGGCGACTCCGGGCTCTCGCTGGACCAGGTCGAGGAACGCACCGACATCAAGAAGTCCACGCTCAGCCGCATCCACAAGAACGCCACCACCAACGTGCCGTACGTGAAGACGCTGGCCGAGGCGTACGGCGCGGACGAGCGCACGCGCGCGTGCCTGATCGCGCTGGTCAAGGGCGCCCGGCAGCGCGGCGGCTGGTGGGCCGCCCACGCCGACTCCGTGACCGACGACCTGTTGGAGTTCGTGTCCTTCGAGGCCATCGCCGCCACCGTCTACGACTGGGAGAACGCTGTCCTTCCCGGTCTTCTACAGACACGCGCCTACGCCGAGGCAGCGATCCGAGAGGTCAACGAGGAAGAACTGACCGATGACGTCGTGGCCACCCGCGCAGAGATGCGTCTGCGGCGACAGGACAGGTTGGCGGGCGACAACCCGCTCAGCCTGTACGCCATCATCGACGAGCCAGTTCTGTACCGCCGCACCGGTGGGGCCGAGGTCATGTGGGAACAGCTCGCTCACCTGACCAAGCTGTCCAAGCAGCCGAACGTCCATCTCCATGTCGTCAGCCGAACCCTCGGCGCCCACGCCGGCATGCTGGGCAGCTATCAACTGCTTGAGTTCCCAGATGAGGAATACATGGATCCGGTGGTGTACATGGAAACCATCGGCGGTGAGATGTATCTGGAGGGCAAAGAGCCGTTGGCCAAGGTTCGACGCCTGTGGGACCATCTGCGCGGGGCGGCACTCGACAAGGAGGCTTCCCGGCAGGCGATCCGTCAAGCAGCGGAGAAGATGACTGACGATGGGCATTCTCACGGGCGCTGAGTGGCGAAAGAGCACGAGGAGCGCGAGCAACGGGGCGTGTGTCGAGGTGGCGACCAACCTCGTGCGCGCCGACTGGCAGAAGTCCAGCAGGTCAGCCGGAAACGGCAACTGCGTTGAGGTTGCGACGAATCTCGTCGGGGCCGACTGGCAGAAGAGTTCACGTAGCCAGAGCAACGGGGCTTGTGTTGAGGTGGCGGGGAACCTGGGTGGGGTCGTCGGCGTACGGGACAGCAAGGACCCGGGCGGGCCGGCGCTGACGGTGGCGCCGGCGGCGTGGGCGGCGTTCGCCGACGAGGTACGGCGCGGCGCGCTGGACGCCTGAAACCCTTGTCCGACAAGCGAACGGGGCCGCCGGGTGCGGCCCCGTCGTCGTGTCCACGGTCAGTCGAGTACGGCGAGGTCGAGGCGGCGCAGGCGGTCCGGGTCGGCGACGAGTTCGTAGCCGGCGACGCGCTCGCCGGCGACGGACACGAGCAACACCAGGCGTAGCCGGCCGCGCGGCGCGACGACGACACCGACGGCACCGTCCACCAGCGCCGGTTCGGCGAAGCGCGCGTTGCGGCCGAAGACGGCGATCTCGCCGGCCACCGCACGCGCACCGCGTACCTCGACGGGACGGTCGGCGGGGACGGCGAGGCGGTCGCCGCGGCGTACCGCGTCGGGGTCGAGGACGGCGAGGATCGCGGTGAGGTCGCCGCTGCGCGCCGCCGCGAGGAACGCCTCGACGACCCGCCGGTGCCGGGCCAGGTCGGGCGGCGACACGACCGGCGTACCGCGGACCCGGGTGCGGGCACGGCTGGCGAGCTTCTTCGCGGCCACCGGCGAGCGGTCCACCACGTACGCGATGTCGTCGAAGGGGACGGCGAACATGTCGTGCAGCACGAACGCGACGCGTTCCGCGGGGCCGAGGCGGTCGAGGACGACGAGGAGGGCGCGACCGACCTCGTCCGCGCGTACCGCCTCGGTCTCGGGGTCGGCGACCGGTGACACGGCGTCGGCCGGCTCGGCGCCGAGATCCTCCCGGCGCGACACCCGCGCCCGCAGCAGGTCCAGGCAGATGCGGGACAGCACCGTCGTCAGCCAGCCCGGCAGGTTGCGCACGTCGGACACGTCCGCGCGGTCCAGCCGCAGCCACGCCTCCTGGACCGCGTCCTCCGCCTCCGCCGCCGACCCCAGCATCCGGTACGCCACGGCCAGCAGCCGCGCGCGCTCCGCCTCGAACCGGGCCGTCACCCCGTCGTCGGTCCCCATCGGTCACCCTTCCGCGTTCCCGTCCGTCAACACCGTAGGCAGGTGGTGTCGGGACGGTGGCGGAACGGGCCACCCCGCGGAGCATAGGAGACGCACATGGACGTGTACGAGGCGGTCGCGAGCCGGCGGGCGGTGCGCGCGTTCACCGGCGAACCCGTACCGCGGGCGACGCTCGACCGGGTCCTCGCCGCCGCCACGCGCGCCCCGAGCGGCGGCAACATCCAACCCTGGCACGGGTACCTGCTGAGCGGGTCCGCGCTCGCCGACCTCACCCGACGTACCGGGGCTCGGGTGGCGGCCGGTGACCCCGGCGACGAACCCGAGTTCCCGCAGTACCCGGCGGAGTTGCCGGCGCCGTACCGGGAACGGCGGTCCGCCGCCGGCGAACGACGGTACGCGGCGCTCGGCATCGCCCGCGCCGACGCCGCCGCCCGCGCCCGCGCCGTCGCCCGGAACTGGGACTGTTTCGGCGCACCCGCCGCCCTCTTCTGCTACCTCGACCGGCGCTTCGGCGCCACCCAGTGGACCGACATCGGCATGTACCTCCAGACCGTGATGCTGCTGCTGCGCGCCGAGGGCCTGCACAGCTGCCCGCAGAAAGCCTGGCCCGTGTACCACCGCACCGTCGCCGCGTCCGTCGGTGCACCCGACCGGCTGATGCTCGTCTGTGGCCTCTCCATCGGGTACGCCGACCCGGCCGCGGCGCCCGTCGTCACCGACCGGGCGCCGCTCGCCGAGACCGTCACGTACCTCGGCTGACCGCGACTGCGCCGAACACGACGCCGCCCCGGCCGTACGACGACCGGGGCGGCGCGAGTCAGCCGTCAGGACGCGGCGTTCGCGTTCCGTACGGTCACGTCCGCGGCGCGCACGTACGCGACCCGGTGACCGAACTGGATCTCGAAGTACCGGTCGTGGCCGCGGACCACCGTGTGGTCACCCGGCATCGACAGGTCGATCGTCGGCGCGTAGTAGTAGTCCGCCGGGACATCGGTCAACCCCAACGGATAGCGCTGACCCGACGCGAACAGGTACCCCAGCGGCGTCACCGCCTGCACCGGCACCGGCGACCCGTCGTACGCGGACGTCTCCGGGTAGGCCCGGCCGTACACCGGGACGGAGTCCTTGCCCGGCTTCGGCGTCACCACGAACCCGACCGCCGGCCGCACCTGCGAACTGTGCAGCCACGCCTCCTGCCCCAGGTACCAGATCGCCGTCCAGCCCGGCTTCCGGTCCGCCACCGCGAACTGCTGGCCGTCCGTCGCGCGGGCCGCCACGTCCGCGATGTCCGTCGTACCCGGGCCGGCGTGCAGCTTCGGATCCGACACCAGCGGCGCGTCGTCACTCGGCGCCGTCCGCAGGTACGCGAAGTTCGTCGGCTGCGCGGCGCACGGCGTACCGCTCCCCGACTTGTCGCAGCCCGTCACCACCTGCTGGTTCGACGCGAAGCCCGGCTTCACCGTCACCAGGCCCGAATCCGGGCCGCCCGCACCGTGGTCCGCGTGCCCGCGTACCAGATCCATGTAGTGGTCCCAGTCCCAGAACGGGCCCGGATCCCAGTGCATGTTCCTGATCGTCGTCGGCAGCGTGCCCGGCACGTTGTCGTGACCGATGATGTGCTGCCGGTCCAACGGGATCCCGTACCGCCCGGCCAGGTAGCGCACCAGCTTCGCCGACTGCCGGTACATCGCCTCCGTGTACCAGGTGGCGCCCGTCGCCGCGAAACCCTCGTGCTCGATCCCGATCGAATGCATGTTGATGTACCAGTTCCCGGCCTGCCACGCCAGATCCTTGTTCTCGATCATCTGCGTGATGTGGCCGTCCGACGAGCGCAGCTCGTAGTTCGCCGCCGCGTACGCCCTCGGGTTCTGGAACCAGCTGATCGTGCCGTTGTAGTAGCCCTCGTTGTCGTGGATCACCAGGTACTGGATCTTCATGTCCCGCGGGCGGTCGGCCTTGTCGTAGTTGCCGTAGTCGCCCGGATCGGCGCTGTTCAGCGCGTACGCCGCCGGAATGAAGTCACACCCCGCATCGCTCGGGCACTCCGTACCAGAGGCGTCCGCCTTCGTCAGGTGCAGCGCCGCCAGCTGACCCGTCGCCGGGCTCACCTGCGGATCCGCCGCCAACGACACCGTGTCCCCGCCGTCCGTCCGGCGCGACTCGCCCGACCGCAACACGTCGAACACCTCGTCGGCGAACGTCCGCGCACCCGCCTCGTCCGGCGCACCCGAATACCGCGCCACCGCGCCGTACCAGTCCGCCGGATCCGACCCCGACACCCCCAGATCCTTCTGGTACCTGGCAAGCAGCGCCGCGCCACCCGCGATGTTCGCCGCCGCGTCCGTACGCAACGTCCGCTCCGGAGTACCCGTCAGGTCCGCGGCCGTACCCAGAGTGCGCAACGACGGCTGATCCCCCGTGTACTCCGGCCGATCCGGCGACGCCAGCGGGCGCTGCGTGTCGCCGCGGGCGTCCTCGTTCGGTTGCGCGGCAAGGGCATCCGCGCTCACGTTGGCCACATCCGTCAGGTTCATCGGACCGTAACCGCCCGCCGTACTCGGCTGGCCGGCATGCGCATCCCACCGCGACTCCAGGAACGACACGGCAAGCAACACGCTCTCCGGCACGCCGTAGCGCGCCGCCGCATCCGCGTACGCCTGCTGGCGCGACACGGGAGCGGCATGGCCGGCAGTGACCGGCACCAACGCGGCCAGACCGGCCGTCAGACCGGTGGTCAACGCGAGAGTGAACCTCGGCGGTGGGCGACGCATGGGCAACCTCCCAGTACGGGTTTGGCTCACCTTGGCCCGTCCGCGCCCCGTCGTCAATACCTTCCCAAACGGCCCAGCATCGTGTAGGAAACTGCCGTGCGGGTTCGGATTGTTCAATTGTGTCATTGTTCAACAAGTCAACTGTTGAACAGTTGAACAATGGGACAATCTCGCCGTACGTGTTGATCATCGCACCCACCGAGATCAGCTGTCACCCACTCACGTCAAACAGACCCCGCGTCGAGCAACGCGAAGCCCCGCCGACACGTGCCGGCGGGGCTTGCGACGACCGGGTCTCAGGCGGGCGTGACGACGACGTCCGACGCGCGGACGAAGGCGATGCGGTGGCCGAGCTGGATCCGCAGGTACCGCTGGTGGCCGCGGACGACGGTGTGGTCGTCGGGCAGGCTGTTGTCGATGGTCTTGGCGTAGTAGTAGTCGGTGGCGACGGGCCCACCGTACACATAGGACTGTCCGGAGCCGATGGTGTACGGCAGCGGCGCGAAGCCGGCGGCCGGGATGTCCGACGGGTACTCGGAGGCGTCGGGGTACGCGACGCCGTAGGTGGCGACGGCGTCGTGCTTCGGCCGTACGACAAGGGTTTCGGTGGGTTTGCCGGCGCCGCGGTCGGCGAACCAGGCCTTGGCCCCGGCGTACCAGATGGCGGTCCAGCCGGGCTTGCGGTCGGCGACGACGAACTGCTGGCCGGCGCTGGCCTTGTCGCCCCAGTCGGCGGCGCAGTCGGTGCCGGCGGCGCCGTCCTTGTGGAGGCCGGGATCGCTGAACAGCGGCGCGTCGGGGCTGGGCGCGGTGCGCAGCCACACGAACGAGCTGGCCTGCGCGGCGACCGGCTGGTGCTGCTCGCAGTCGGTGACCTGCTGGACGTTGTCGGCGAACCGCGGCGCGATCGTCACCACGTTGCCGTACGACGGGACGGTCGGCCGGCCGAGCAGCGTCATGAAGTGGTTCCAGTCCCAGAACGGGCCCGGATCCCAGTGCATGGCGGGAATCCCGGCGGTACTGGTTGCCGGGACGTTGTCGTGGCCGATGATGTGCTGCCGGTCCAGCGGCACGCCGTACCGGGCGGACAGGTAGCGCACCAGCGTGGACGTCGAGTGGTACAGCCGCTCGGTGTACCAGGTGGCGCCGGCGATCGCGAAGCCCTCCTGCTCGATGCCGACGGAGTGGCTGTTGATGTACCAGTTGCCCGCCTGCCAGGCGACGTCCTTCGTCGGCACCATCTGCGTCACGTGCCCGTCGCCGGACCGCACCACGTAGTGCGCGCTCACGTACGCGGCGGGGTTGGTGAAGGTGTCGATGGTGTCGGCGTACGTCTCCTCGGTGTCGTGCAGCACGATCGTGTCGACGCGCTCGTCCTTGGGACGGTCGGCCACGTCGTAGTTGCCGTACGACTGCGGGTCCTTCGGGTCGTTGAGCTGGTACGCCGCGGGGATGTAGTCGCAGTCGAGCGAGCGCGGGCACTCCGCCTTCGGCGTCGCGCTCTCGGCCCGCAGGCCCAACCGGTGCGGCGGCGCGGTGTCCGGGCGTACGGCGGGGTCGGCTTCGACGCGGACGTGCTGGCCGTCGGTGGTGTCGGCGGACGCGCCGCCGGTGATCGTGCCGTACACGTCGTCGGCGAACTCGGTGGCGCCGGCGGTGGTGCCCGACTCGGAGTAGCGCGCGACCGCGGCGTACCACCCGCCGACGGTGCCGGGGGTGCCGAGCGCCTTCGCGTAGTGCGCGAGCAGCGCCGCGCCGGCCCGGATGTTGGTCACGTCGTCACGCTCGACCCGCGACACCGGCGCCCCGATCAACCCCGCCGCGGTACGCGCGGTGTGCAGCGCGGGCGAGTCCGGCGGCGGCGTGCCGTCACCGCGCTGCCCCAGCGCGCTCCGCGGCACGTCGGTCAACGCCATCGGCCCGTACGCCCCGGAGGTGCTGGGCGCGCCGCCGTGCGCCTCCCACCGCGTCTCCTGGTACGACACGGCGAGCAGCACCGGCGCCGGTACGCCGAACTCGCGTGCCGCGGCGGTGAACGCCGCCTGCCGGTGGTCCCGACCGGACCCCGCGTACGCCGGGGGCGCGGTCAGCGCCGCACCCAACAGACCCACCGTGGCCGCCCCCGCGACCGCCGTACCGATCCGCACGAGACACCTCCGCATGCCCGTCATGTCGGACAGCGCAGATTACCCCGGGGCGACCCTCCGGTACAGGCCCGGCGCGCGGAACCCGCGCGGCGGTCCGCTCACCGGCCGGCGCCGTACAGGTCGGCGCCGCCGGCGACGACCAGGTCGTGCCCGGTGATGAAGCTGGCGCCGTCGGAGGCCAGGAACGCCACCGCCGCCGCGACGTCCGACGTGGTACCGGTCCGGCCGAGCGGTACGCCCGCCGCCGCCTCCGGCGTCACCCCGTCGACCGGGCCGGCGCTGACGGCGTTGACGCGGATCCGGCGCGGCGCCAGTTCGAGCGCGAGCGTACGCATCAGGGGGAGCAGGGCGCCGCGGGCGACGGCGAGCCCGGCGCCGACCGTGAGTACGACGGAGGCGCCGTCGTTGAGCAGCGGCAACGCCCGGCGCAGCGCGAACCAGCTGCCCTTGACCGGGCCGGCGACCGCCTCGTCGAAGTCACCACTCGCGGCCGTCGCGGCGTCGAGGTACAGCACGTCGAGCGTGCCGAAGCGGGCCCGTACCTCGGCGAGCGCGGTGTCGACGCCGGCCGGCGTGCGGGTGTCCGCGCGCACCGCGAGCACGCCGGCCGGGACGTCCACGGTGTCCCCGGCGACCATCACCCGGTACCCGCGGCCGCGCAGGAGTTCCGCCGTCGCCAGGCCGATTCCGCCGGTACCGCCGGTGATCAGGGCCGCGGGTGCGGGCATGGCGTGCCTCCCCGGCGGTCGGGCCGGGGTCACCGGGCACCGGCCAGCGCCGTCTCGATCCGGTCGCGGTCCCACGTCCCGTCCGCCACCACCACCCGGTACGCCAGCCGCAGCGTCGCGCCCGGTGCCAGCGGCACCACGTCGTGGAAGAACGGCGCGGGCGACACCTGCGGAGTCGGCTCGGTACGGACGAACCACGGCACCGACTCCCGCCCCAGCGTGGCGAACACCAACGTCGACGTACGGTCGACCTCGTCGTGCCGCCCCCGGAACGCCAGCCACTGCGCGTACTCGCCGCGCACCGTGTCGCCGTCCGTACCGTCGCCGCCGAGTCCACCGCCGGCCAGTACGGTGCCGCCGATGAAGGACCGCGGCCCGCGCCAGAACATCCCGCCGTACCCGGAGCCGACGAGGCCCTCGGTCCCGGGGCTGCCGAACCGGAGCACCGTGCCGCTCACGTTCCGCAGCTCGGATTGGAACGTCAGCGTCCACGCGTCCGCGCCGACCGAGACGCCCAGCTCGCGGCGCTCGGTGACCCACTCGGCCCCGTCGTACGTGTGCCAGGCGAGGCGTTCGACGAGGCCGTCGCCCGTCACCGCGTCGAAGCCGAGGTGGCGCATGGTTCCGTTGCGCTCCGGCAGTTCCAGGTAGCCGCGACCGTCCACATAGGTGTGTCCGCCCCACAGGTTCGCCCCGTTGAGGTTCGCCACCGCGAGCTGGATTCCCTTGTGCCACCGGTGATCGTGCGGCCGGTACCCGGTGACCACGTCACCGGCCAACGTACGCAACGGGTGCAGGTACGGCTTCGGCGACTCGAACGCGGGCACGTCCGGGTCGAAGACGTACGTGGCGAGATCGGTGCCGTCGTGCCGGAACACGATCCGGTCGGCGAGCGTGTGCGCGTCGGTCATCGTCCGTCCACCTCGGTCGGTTGCCAGTCCACCAGCGGTACGCCGCCCGCCCGGTCCACCACGTCCGGCGTCAGCCCCGTACCGAACGGGGCGCGCAGCACGCTGCCCACCGCGAGCGTCCCGTCCCGTACCGCGAGGGTCGCGGTGTCGTCGAGGCGGGTGTACAGGTCGGGATGGGCGGCGAGGGTCAGCTCGGCGACCGGGTCCGGGAAGCCGGACAGGCCGCGGAAGTAGTGGTGGCCGTTGCGTTCCACGTGCGGGATGCCCAGCGTGGCAACGACCGCGAGGTCCTGCGGCAGCGACACCGGGCCCACCGTGGTCAGGTCCTCGGCGGAGAGCACGCGCCGCTCACCGGCCGCGTTCCGCGCCGCGACCAGGCAGGCGTTCGCGACGCCCGGGAACACGCCCTTGCAGTTCTTGTGGCTGATCCCCGCGTACCCGGCGGCGAACGCGGACCGCAGCGCGTCCAGCGTGCCGCCCGACTCGTCCGCCACCACCGGCGGCCGGTCCGGCCACTCGGTCAGGTCGACGTCGAACGCCACGTCCCGGTGAAGCGGCTGTTCCAGGAACAGCAGCGGCCCGGTCAACTCCGGCGGCAGCGCCGACACGAACTCCCGCAACGGCCCCACCGACCGGTACTGCTCGTTCCCGTCCAGCGTGTACCGGAACGCCGGCCCCACGTACTCGTCGGCCACGGCGCGGATCCGGCTCAACCGCACCAGATCCGCGGCCGGGTCACCGGACAGCTTCACCTTCAGGTGCGTCAGCCCGTACGCCCGGACGCAGTCCACCAGCGTCCGCGGCAGCCCGCCGTCGACCGGTGCCGGATCGTCCGCGGCGGTCAGCGGATCGCCCAACCCCACCGTGTGCCGCAGTACCAACCGGTCCCGCGGCGTACCGAGCAGGGCGGCCGGTTCCGCGCCGGACAGCTCCGGATGCACCGCGCCGAGCCGGATCCCGAGCCCACCGTCGCGTACGGCCGCGCCCAGGGTCGTGTCCCGCGCCCGGCAGTACGCGTCCAGCACGGCCCGTTCGACGAGCGACACGGCGAACCCGGCCAGCAGCGGCGGCCACCGCGCCGTGGTACCGACCGGCACGAGGTCGCGGTGCAGCGCCAGCCACCAGTCGAACACCGTCGCGCCGGACGACCCCGTCGCGCGCCCGCAGGCGGCCAGCACCGCCGCCCGCAGTTCCACCAGATCCTCGGCGTACGTGGTGGTCGGGTCCTTCGTGAACCACTTCGGCGGCAGGTTGTCCGCCGCCACCCCCTCGACCCGGTCGCCCGCCACGTCCACCACCGCGCGGACGAACACGTGCGGCATCGCCGTCATCTCCGCGATCCCGTACCGGAAGGGCATCCGGGCGCGCAACGTCACCGCGTCCGCGCGGACCGACCGGACCGCGACCGTCACACCGCACCCCACCACGACGCGTAGAACGGGTCGCCCGGCCCGACCGAACCGCGCGCCACCGGTGCCCCCGTCGCCGCCGACTTGTACAGGCACGTCACGAACTCCGTGGTACGCCGGGCATCCGTCGCCGTGTGCTCCGGCGGCCGACCCGCCCGCATCGCCGCGACGATCCCCGCCAGCTGTGTCCGCTGCGTCGCCGGTACCTCCTCGGGCACGGTGTCCCAGCCCGGTTCCGTCGGCGGTACGTCCGGCGCCGGCGTGAACGTCCAGTCCGCGTTGCGGTAGCCGTACAGGTGGCGCAGCTCGACGCTGGCCCGCCGGCAGTCCAGCCGCAGGTACGACTCCTGGCTCGCGGACACCACGCTGTTCACCACCGACGCCTGCGCACCCGACCCGAACGTCACGTGCGCCAGCGACACGTCCTCCGTCTCGATCTCACGGTCCACAGTGGACACCCGCGCGCTCACCTCGCGCCAGTCCGGCCACAACCACAACAACAGATCGATCCCGTGTACGCCCTGCGTCACCGTCGCCCCGCCCAGCTCCGTGTCCCGCCGACCCCGCCACGGCACCGCGTAGTACTCGGCCCCGCGGTACCAGGTGGTCTGGCACAGCGCCAGCAACGGCGCGCCCAGCGTCCCCGCCCGCAACAGCCCGCGTACGTGCGTCGCGCCGCTGCCAGCCCGCCACTGGAACACCGGCGCGCAGTACCGCCCGGTCGCGCGCTCGGCCGCCAGGATCGCGTCGTGGTCCGCCAACGACCCCGCCACCGGCTTCTCGCAGTACACCCAGGCGCCCGCGCGCAACGCCGCCACCGCCAGCTCCGGGTGCGTCGACGACGGCGTACACACCAGCACCAGGTCCGGCTCCTCGATCCGCAGCAACTCCGCCGGATCGTCGTAACTGGCCGCGATCCCGTACGTCCCCGCGAACGTCGCCGCCCGCTCCGCGTCGGCGTCCGCCACCGCCACCAGGTCCAGCTCGTCCTCCAACGCCCGCACCGCTGGTACGTGCGCGTCCGCGGCGATGCTGCCCGCGCCGATGATCGCCGTCCGGTACCGCAGTCCCATGTGCCCTCCTCGGCGCCCGGCTGGTCGAGCTGCGCGTGGACATTAAAGCGTTAACCCTGCCCGCGACACAAGGGCCGTGATGGGTCTCGTACTGGAAAGCGGTTGCTCCTTAAACCTTTAACGCATCATTCGCCCGCCCCGACGCCGCGGTGTCCACAGTGGACACCCACCCCGGAGCACGGTTCGCCGTACCGATCCTGCACGGCCCACGCGGGTCGGAGTACCGGAATCGATTCGTGCGCAAGCACCTCGCCACCCGCACCGGGAGCCGCCAGCGTCAGACTGGTCGGTGCCGGGGGGCGTGCCGGCGCACGGAACGGATGGTGCAGCGGGCGAGACCGCCGACCCGGATCCGGCTCCGGGTCGGCGGTCTCGGTCGCCGGCGGGTGTACGGATCCGGCCCGGCTTCCGCGCACGGCGGACGTGCGCGGTGCGTACCGGGGGATCAGGCGGTGCCACCGACCACGGCGCGCAGGTAGCCGGAGGCGGCGTCGCGGGTGTGTACGCCGGTGGGCAGCGTGACGTGGCGCGGGCCGTCGGTGGCGCCCGCCGCGCGCTCGGCGAGCAGGCGCATCGCGGTCACGCCCATCTCCCGCGACGGCAGTTCGGCCGTCACCGCGGTCAGCCCGAGCAGGTCGAACGGGCCGGCGTCGTCCATCCCGGCGAGTTCGACGTCACCGGGCACGGTACGGCCGAGTGCGACGAGGTCCTTCGCCGCCGCGGCCACCACGTACCCGTTGGCGCAGAGGGCGGCGGTCGGCGGCTCGGCCGACTCCAGCGCCGTACGCAGCAGGCCCAGGCGCGCCGCCGCCGGCTGCCCGAGGTACGGCCGGAGCGCGGTGAACTGCGGGCTGATCGGCAGGCCGGCCTCGCGCAGCGCCTGCACGTGCCCCGTCAGCCGGTCCTGCACGCTCGTCACCTGCGTCTCGCTCCACAGCGTGACGATCCGCTCGTGCCCCGCGTCGATCAGGTGCCGCGTCAGCTGGTACCCGATGGCGAAGTTGTCGACGACCACCGCGTCCGTCGGGATGTCCGTGCGGTAGCGGTCGACGAGTACGAGCGGGATGCCACGGCGCTGCGCCTCGCTCAGCAACGCCGAGTTGTGCAGCCCCTCCACCGGGTACAGCACGATGCCGGTGACACCCGAGTCCATCGCCTCCCGCAGCGCGCCTGCCTCCCGTTCCGGCGACGCCAGTACGTCCGGGCGTGCCGTGTCCGTCAGGTACATGCGCAGGCCCAGCTCCGCGCAGACCGACTCCACCCCACTGACCACATTGGACACATGCGCGCCCGGCAGGCCGTGCACGATGCAGGCGACCGCGCGCACCGGCGCCACCCCCGCCGTACGCTCCGGCTGGTCCGCCACGAACGTCCCGCGCCCCTGCCGGCGGACCAACAACCCCTCCGCCACCAGGTCGTTCAGCGCCTTCACCGCCGTCGTCGTACTCACCCCGTACCGCTCGCACAGCTCCCGCTGCGTCACGAACGGACTACCCGGCTCGTACTCCCCGCGGGCCACCGCGGCACGCAACTCCGCCTTGATCCGCTGGTACAGCGGGGCGCCGCGGCCGTCACCGGCCATCGAAGTACCCCCCGAAACGCGCACCCATGAAGTGCTCCTCACCGATCTTCGACGCGCCAAACCGGGCCCGGGACGCGTCGAACAGTATCGCCCAGCCTCGGGACGCCATCGCTTGATGCGTTAATACGACGTTACCGAGGCGGGTGGAGAGGTGGGGCGGTACCCCGGCGATCGGGGGTTGATGGGGTGTGGGCGTGTGGCTGGGAGGAGGGTGTGCGGCGGTGACTTGGGTGCGGCACGGCGGTGGGGCCCGGTGCGATGACCGGGCCCCACCTTTTTGTTCAACAATTGAACAATCGAGATTGTCCAATTGTGTCATTGTTCAATTGTTGAACAGTGGCATTGTCCAATTGTTGAACAATAGGGTGTGGCCGTCGTTCGGCGCCACGCACGACCGGCGCCCAACCCAAGTCGCCCACACCCCAGCACCCTCAGAACGCCCCGACCCCGTTAGGCGTACCGAGCCCGGTGGGCCCGTCCCACCCCGTACGCGCGGTGCACCACTGACTGGTCGGGCAGCTCCCGTTGGACCCGCCGGTCACGTCGTACAGGGCGGACGCGTGCGCGTACGGGTAGTTGTTGTCGATGCTGGCGGCGTTGCCGGCGAGCCCGTACACGGCACCGATGACGGGGGCGGCGACGCTGGTGCCGCCGAACACCATCCAGCCGGAGTACCCCTGGTAGGCGGTGCTGTCGTAGACGGCGACGCCGGTGTTGGGGTCGGCGACGGCGGACACGTCGGCGACGGCGCGCTTGGCGCAGCCGGTACCGGCGGCGGACTGTCCGCTCAGCGCGGTGTTGTACGTGGAGCAGCCGGAGCCGGCGCCGTTCCACGCGGTCTCGGTCCAGCCGCGGCTGTTGGACGCCTTGGTGAGCGAGGTGCCGCCGACGGCGGTGACGTAGTGCGAGGACGCCGGGTACTCGACGCCGTAGCCGGAGTCGCCGGAGCTGACGGTGACGGCGATGCCGGGGTGGTTGTAGTAGCTGCCGTAGTTGGCGTCGGAGGCGTCGGATCCGCCGTAGCTGTTGCTGATGACGTTGGCGCCCATGGTGGCGGCGCGGTTGACGGCCGCACCGAGGTTGGCGAAGGACGAGGACTTCGCCTCGACGAGCAGGATGTGGCAGTTGGGGCAGACGGCCGACACCATGTCGAGGTCGAGGGAGATCTCCTGCGCCCAGCCGCCGTCCTTGCGCGGGTAGCTGGTGCCGCCGTTCTGGTCGACCTTGCGGAAGCAGCCGTTCGCGGTCGTACACGCGGGCAGCCCGTACTGGGTGCGGTAGACGGCGAGGTCCTGTTCGGCGGTGGGCGCGTCGTACGCGTCGACGATGGCGACGGTCTGCCCGCCGCCGGCGCTGGACGACGGCAGCTGGTACGCGGACTGCAGGTCGGCGGGTCCGTACCCGGAGGGGGTGGCGGCGGCCTTGCGGAGTGCGGAGTTGCTGGCGTGCACGTCGGTACGCAGTACGGCGAGGCAGTGTGCGGTGCCGGCCGTCGACGTGGCGCAGGAGTGCATGGTGCGGCCGTTCGCAGTCGCTGGGGCGGCTGTGGCGGCACCGGCGACGCTGGCCAGTCCGGCCGTGGCCGCGGCCGCCGCGGCCAGTACGCGCAGGCGTGAACCCATGGGGAACCTCCTTGAGGGGTAAGGGATCCCATGTCGGATCAAACCGGAGCGTAGCCACCCGCCAGAGGGCACGAAAGCCCCGAATTCCGGGTGTAACACCCGAAGATCAGCAAGCGATTCCTATGCCCACGTACCCGCGCCGGCGGGGCGTCGCGGGCGGCCGTCAGCTCGTCGGCCAGGTACGCCAGTTCTGCCAGGAACGGCTCGGCGTCGGGCCGCGTTGCCCCTGGTAACGCGACCCGTACAGCTCCGATCCGTACGGCTGGGTGGCGGGCGACGAGAGCCGGAAGAGGCAGAGCTGGCCGATCTTCATGCCCGGCCAGAGCATGATCGGCAGGTTGGCCACGTTGGACAGTTCGAGGGTCACGTGGCCGGAGAAGCCGGGGTCGATGAAGCCGGCGGTCGAGTGCGTGAGCAGCCCGAGGCGGCCCAGGCTCGACTTGCCCTCCAGCCGGCCGGCCAGGTCGTCCGGCAGCGTGACGACCTCCAGCGTCGAGGCCAGCACGAACTCGCTCGGGTGCAGGACGAACGGCTCGTCGTCCTTGACCTCGCGCAGGCTGGTCAGGTCGTCCTGCTGCTGCGCCGGATCGATGTGCGTGTACCGGCTGTTGTTGAACACGCGGAACCAGCGGTCCAGCCGAACGTCCACACTGGACGGTTGGACGAGACCCGGCTCGTACGGATCGAGGCGGAGCCGACCGGTGTCGATCTCGGCGGTCAGATCCCGGTCCGACAGCAGCATTCGCGCAGCGTACCGAAGGGGCGGTGGACGCCGTGACGCGGCCACCCGGAAGGGCTAACCAAGTGGACGTTCGAACATGTGTTCGATAGAATATCGGACATGGCCACCTGGACTGAGTTCGCCACATCGGCACCCGAGCTGGCCGAAGCCATCCGCGGCCTCGTGCACCAGTTCGGCCAGGGCTTCGGCTACCTGGCCACCGTCCGCGACGACGGCGGCCCCCGGGTCCATCCCGTCAGCCCGCTGATCACGCACGACGGCCTGTTCTGCTTCCTGATCGACTCACCCAAGCGCCGCGACCTCGACCGCGACGGTCGCTACGCGCTGCACTCCTTCCCCCCGGAGGACTGCGACGACGAGGCGTACGTGGCGGGTCGCGCCGTCCCGGTCGCCGACCCCGACCGCCGCGCCCGCCTCGCCCACCAGTCCCGCGCCGCCGCGTCCGTCGACTGGCAGCTCTACGAGTTCCTCGTCGACGCCGCGATGCTCGCCCGCCGCGACACCGGCGTCGGCGGCCCCGCCATCGACCAGGAGTCCGCGCACTTCACGATCTGGCGCGACCCCGCCAGTCTGACCGCCGCACCGTCGATCAGGGAGGTCCAGTGACCACCTTCGCCGCACCCGTCCACCCCGGTTTCGCCGCCGTACCGGCGGATGCCGTCGCCAACGGCCGCACCGCCTCCCCGGTGGACGGCGCCCGGCCCGGGGCCACCGGCATCACCCTGGTCGGCGAGATCGTCGACCTCGACACCGCCGGCGACACCCCCGACACCAGCACGGTCTCCGTACGGTGGCTCGGCGTCACCGTCCATCCCGCCGGTGACACCGCCGGCATCCCGCCCACGCCCGGGACGGCCCCGACCGCCGACCGCCCGCCACGCCCCGCCGGCCTCCGCGGCCTCACCGAGGGCATCCGCCGGCTGATCGACGGCCCGCAAGGCCGCCACCGCGCACCCCGCTGACCTGCCTCCCCGCCCCCAGTGCGCCCGGCCCGCCACCGTCATCGGCCCCGCCCCACCCCGGGGACCGGCGACCCGGCGGGCCGGGCGCACCCCCATCCGTACCGAGGCTGTACAGTGATACCCGCTCACGCGTCCGTGAGTACGCGGGTGTAGTTCAATGGCAGAACATCAGCTTCCCAAGCTGACAGTGCGGGTTCGATTCCCGTCACCCGCTCCACACCGAAAGGCCAGGTCAGGGGATTCCCCGACCTGGCCTTCGTCTTTGCTGGGACCTCTAGTTGATCTTGCGTGCCATTACCGTGCCATTAGGCCGTTGGCGCCAGGACCCCGGCCGCGCCGTCGTCGGGCTCGTCGTCGCCGCTCGGGAGCTTCGCGTTGAGCGCGTCGGCGATCGCGCGGTCGGCCTCCGACGTCGCGTGCTGGTAGATCAGCGCGGCATTCATGCTGTCGTGTCCCATCCGGGCCATCAGGTCACGCGTACTCGCGCCCGACGACGCGGCCAGCGTGTTGCCGGTATGGCGCAGGTCGTGGAAGTGCAGCCCCGGCTTGCCGATCTTGGCCACCGCGTCCTTCCACCCGACGAGCTGGTTGAAGTTGCTCCGCTTGACCGGCCCACCCCGCTCGCCGGTGAACACCCACGCCGTCGGCTCGTCGCCCGCATACTCGGCCAGGTGCCGGCGCAGCTCCGACACGATCGCCGCCGGGATCGAGACCGTACGCAGACCGGCCCGGGACTTCGGTGGACCGAGCAGCAGCCCACCCCGTGACCGCTCCACGAACGTGTGTCGCACCCGGACGGTGCGCGCGTCCAGGTCCAGGTCCTGGCGTTGCAGCGCGGTGACCTCCCCGTACCGGAGGCTGGCGAACGTGGCGAGCAGGACCAGGGCGAAGTACCGGTCGGGCATCTCGCCGGCCAGGTCGTACACCTGAGTCACGGTCAGCGTCGGTCGTTCCTCCGGGTTCTCGCGGTCGGCGCCCGGGATGCGGCACGGGTTCCGCGGCAGGATGTTGTCCTCGTTCACCGCGGTCGTCAGCACCGCCCGCAGCAGCCAGTTCGGACAGGTCGGCGAGCACGGCAAGACTTGCAGCTCCGCGCCGAGCCTGGCCATGTGGTCTTCCTGCGCCCGAGAGCCCGGCGTCACCGCGTCGGTGATGTCCTTGGCGATGTACTTCGTGATGTAGCGGACCGTCTTCTCGGCGTCCTTCGACCCGCCGCGGATGCCCTTCACATCCACCGTGCCAAGCCGGACCACGTGGGCCGGTTCCGCGTCGTCGTCGTCCTCGATCGCGTCAAGGGCTTCGTCCCAGGTGGGCAGTGCTTCCCCGGTGTGCGGGTCCCGGTAGGTCATCTCGTCCACGTTCCAGGTCGGCAACTCGCCTTCCGGGTCGTATCGCAGCTCGTCATGGGCCGGCCACCACACCTGGTGGTAGGTGGCCGCCGCGACCTGCTTGACCAGCCTGCGGGCCAGGGCACCGCGGACGGCGAAGTGCCCGTGCGGGGTCAGGCGCTTCTGCATCTCGATCGACCCCGCGTACTGCACCTTCCACCCCACCGCCCGGCGCAGGTTCTGCCAGAACCGGTCGATCACCTTCGCGAAGTGGATCGCGTCCAACGCCGCGGCCCGGTAGTCGTAGGCGTCCGGGTCCACCGGCGTGCCCAAGCGGGTGTCGTGCTGGGAATGCAGCTCCCCGCACTCGCACGGCTGAACCTTCCCGCGCCGCCAGTAGGCAGAGTGCACGGCGCCATACGAGCCGAGGGTGAGCGTGAGGAACATCGACTCCCGGTGCTCCCGCCCATCCGACCCGATGTGCGGGTGCGGCACCGTCCGGTTCGCCACCGGCAACCGAGGAAGATCCGGCGCGTCTTGCCGGCGCTTGGTCGACCGCTTGCGGGATGGGGCCGACTCCTCGTCGGGGCAGTCTTTCCGCCCGCCGGGCAGTACCGAGCCGCGGACTCCGGCGGTGGTGATCTCTTCGTCAACGCGGTCGATCTCGGCGTCCAGGTCGGTCACCTGGTCCCACTCCGAGCCGATCACCGCGGCGGTCCGCGCGAACTCCAACGCCGCCCGGTACTCGACCAGCCCGCGCTGTTCCTCATCCGGCGCGTCCGGTTCCGTAACCGGTTCCTCGGTGAGGTGCCAGCCCTCACGGATCTGCTGCATCCGCAGCCGCCGGTTCGCCTCCGCGCACGGCTCACACTTCGCCGCCGACGTCGCGCCACACGGCACCGACACCAACTCGGTCTCCCCGGTCGTGGTGTCGGTACGACGCAGCCACACCGGCTTCACGCACACCCCGAACTGCACCGCCAGATCCCGAGCAACGTCCTTCGCCACGGGCTGCAACAGCCGCGCCGCCCGCGACCCGGGCCGAGGAGTCTCCTCCCGACCCAGGCCCGGAAGCACGACCGCCGTCGCCTTCACGGTTGTCACGCCGGCACCTCCGATGCAGAGCCGTTCACCCGCGCTGTGGGGCGGGATGGGGCAACCACCCGAGCGACCGCGGGCCGGTTCCGGGCCGAATCGCCGATGTGCTCAGCGGCGGGCGTCGGTACGGTCTGGCCGTGACGATCAGGGTTTGGCTGCGATGGCGTCGGCAGCGGCGCGTGCAAACCGGCTGGGATGCGCTGTTCTGGTGCGGTGTTGGTGGCATCGGCGCGGGCATCGTGAGCACCGTTCAGGCTGTGGTTGAGGGCCGTCCCGTTGCTCGTTCGATCGTTCATGGCCTGGTGATCACGCTGGTCCTGGCGGGAGTCGCCGTCGCCGCGGATGTGGTCGGCCGCCGTCGCGCTCTCCGTGCGGCCGGGGGTGGGCAGGCCGGAGAACACCAGTTTGATCAACAGCGTGAACGCGATCGCGGGTAGCGCCGCAAGTCCCTTGCTCGCCATCGAATCGTTGGCCTGCGACACCTGCGCCGCCAACGACAGCAGCCCGGACCCGATCAGCAACGCCACCGGATACCCGACCGACCCACCCGTACGGCGCCGACGCCGCCACTCCAACAACGCCAACGCCGGCGTCAACTCCGACACGACCGCATTGGCCCACCCGAACCACTCCGGCGTACCGGCGGGCGCCTTCTGCATCGTCCAGTCATGCATGTGCGTGAAACTCGCGGCCCCCGCCATGAGCCCGATCGCGGCCATGATGACCAGCCGGGCCGTACTCTCGGCCCTCTGCGCAGCGGACAAGACTCAGCCCTCCTCTACTTACTGGTCGGGGTGACGGGGGAACGGACAAAGGCCGGCGGGTCGCCGGTGACGTCGAGCGCTTCGCCGAGCAGCTTGAACACCGCCCAGGCTTCGCCGATCGACAGCGGCAGCCGGCGATGCCCCGCACCGACCGCGACCCACATCCGGGCGTCTATCTCGCTGGCGTCGAGGCGGACCGTGACCGCGGTACCGGTCAGCAGCGTGCCGGGGACGCGGATGCGCCAGAGGCGGGCGGCGCGCCGTTCGATGGCGGTCACTGGCCACCCCGCAGCTTGTTGAACAGCTCGATCGGCAGCGGCCCATTGCCCGTCCCGTTCCCGTTCCCGTTGGCCGGGGCGGTTCTCTGTGGTGGGACCGGCCCGGTCGACCGGATGCCGACCGGCGTCGCCGTTGCCACCGTCGTCGCGTACCCGGTTGACGCGATGGTGGCGCTGCACATGCCGGCTCACCTACCGCGAAGATCTCGCCGTGTATGCGCCCGGCATCATCGTCTGCGGGGCGAGGCCCGTGAGGTGGTGGCTTGGCTTGCCTCGGCTGCGGCGTACCCACGTGCGGACGAGGTTTCGGCTGACGGCGTGGTAGCGGACCTGTTCTGGAGCGAAGCGTTCGGCGTCGAGTAGCGCGGACATGGCGTCGTCGGTGCGGTTCCATGCGCGGGCGGTTTCGATGGCGTGCCGGGCTCGTCTCTCGGCAGGGAGTCCGGAGGTGTCGACCCCGGGCGCGAGGTCGATGGCCACCTGCACGTCCCGCACAACCCCACCCGCGCAGCGGCCGCAGCCGGAGCCCTCTTCACCGACGCCGAGGGCCGCATCATGATGGTGCGACCCACCTACAAGGACTACTGGGACATCCCCGGTGGCTACGTCGAGCCCGGCGAGACCCCCTACGAAGCCTGCGTACGCGAAGTCGAAGAAGAGCTAGGCATCCGCCCCGCCATCGGCCGCCTCCTGGTCGCCGACTGGGCACCCAGCGAGCGGGACGGCGACAAAATCCTCTTCATCTTCAACGGCGGCCAACTCACGGACGACCAGCGCACCACGATCCAGTTGCAAGTATCCGAGCTGTCCGAGTATCGATACCTCGATAGTGGCGACATTGAACAGCGCACGCTGCCTCGCTTGGTTCGACGTCTGTCCCATGCGCGCGACGCGGAGGCGACGGGCAGCACTACCTACCTTGAGCATGGAAATCCGGTCGGTAGAACCAGCACTCGCTAAAGACCAGCAGGCATTCCCGACGGCGTAGCACTGTCCGCGACTGATCCGTCAGCGCCGAACTCATCCGAAAGGGTAGTCCGCTATCGACTGAACGTACGGCCACGCGTGCCGAGGGTTGCGACTCTTAGTCACCCGCGGCAACATGGCGCGCAACATTCTGCCCCAGATTCGAGGTGCATCATGACGAAAAAGAATTTCGGAAAGCCTCCTCGAACTGCCTATAGCCTTGGCGGGACAGAAGCCGAAAATGATTGGCTCCTTCAGGACTCATTCTACGAGAGCGCGCAGTACCAGCAGATAATTTCCAGAGATGACCGGAAATGTTTCCTGGTGGGAAGGACTGGCGCAGGAAAGTCTGCGATCCTGACCAGACTCGAAGAAGAGAATCCAGAACATATAGTTAGAATTGACCCAGACAACCTTTCACTGCCTTACATCACCAGCCTGGACGTGATCAGATACCTGACAGATCTAGGCGTCCAACTTGATCACTTCTTCAACGCCCTATGGAAGCACGTACTCCTAATTGAGATCATTCGACATCGCTATCAGGTTGACTCCGAAGAAGCGAAGAATAGATTTCTCGCATTAATCTCAGAGAAGATCAAAAGAGACCGAAGTAAGCAACTTGCCCTACAGTATCTTGAAGACTTTGAAGGACGATTTTGGGTCGAGACCGACGAGCGCGTTCGCGAAATTACTGATCGACTTGAAAGTCAAATAAAGGACGAGGCCGGCGTCGCCATTGGTAACTCCATAGGAAAAATCAACCTAGGGGCCTCCGATACGGTTTTAGCAAGCTCACAAGAACGCACGGAGCTTGCCGCCAGGTTCCAACGCATCATTAACGACACACAAATGGCTAGACTCAATCAAATGATCAAAGTGCTAGATTCAGACATCCTGGATTCTAGCGGCCACTTCACATATGTAGTGATTGACGATCTCGACAAAGATTGGGTTGACGAGTCCATCTCGAATGACTTGATCCGATGCCTGTTCCGTGCCGTAAATGACCTTAAGAAAGTCCAGAATCTAAAGGTCATCGTTGCCCTACGTACAAACATTTTCGACTATCTAGATTTCGGACCAAAGGGAGGACAAGAGGAGAAATATCGAGCATTGACCATTCGCCTACGCTGGACCCATGCCGACATCGAGAGATTGCTTACCGAGAGAGTTAAGGCTGCGGGCCTCAAGTTCGATACGCACGGAGTCAGCAAGCTAACAGATGTCCTGCCGTCAACGAATAAAACCCGGGGAGACGCACTTGCTTTCATTCTGCGCCGAACACTAATGCGCCCCCGCGACGCGATCAGCTACCTGAACGAGTGTTATCAACTCAATGGCGGTCGACCCCGCATCAGTTGGGATTGCATACACCAGGCGCAGCCCTACTATTCTCGCGGTAGACTGCTCGCGCTGCGAGATGAATGGAAGCCAACATTCCCAGGAATAGATCGAGTGTTCGAGCTATTCCGGGGAGCATCTGTCAAGATGGATCAGGACGAATTTCGAAAGAGACTCGATGAAGCGGTCCTCTTAATGGCAGATTCCGGGTTCAGTGGAACAGTCTGGATGACCAAGCTCGGGGAACCAATCCTCAACAGCACAGACACCGACGATTGGTCCGAAGTCTATCAACCCCTTACTCGGATGCTTTTCGAAATCGGATTCATCGGCGGATCGGATAGATCCTCATCCCACGCCGTCTGGAGTTACGAGGATCCAGGCTTTTCCGAGAGTAAATCGAACCTACGGGCGAAGCATTCTGTGGCACCACAGCGGAGACGGCACACGCCCACCCC
>NZ_BOMB01000029.1 GCF_016861975.1 Actinocatenispora rupis
GTCAGGCGGCGGGCAGGTCGAGTTCAGGGCGGCCGGCCGGCGCGGACCGCTTGGTGCGGCGGGTGCCGGTCTGGACCGCGACCGACAGTCGGAGGTAGACGCGAACGTGCCCGGCCAGCTCGGTGGGGTGGAGATCGCCGATCTGCAGCCAGGTACCGAGCGGGGCGAGCGCGTCGCGGATGGCGGCCAGGTCGGCTTTCGTTCCGTGGAGCCAGATTTCGGTGCCGAGCGTCGCCACGGCTACCGCCCCGTAACGGCGTCCGGCCGCAGACGCGTTTGGCGGGTGCCGCAGTACCGGCACCACCGGTTCTGATGGCCTGGCGCGTCCCAGCGGCGGGCCCATCCGGTCCACTGGTGTGCGCTGATGCGGCACACCTCGGCCCGGACGCAGTCCGGGCACCGCGCGGTTCGTCCGTCGCGGGTGAACTGCCAGCCTTCGCGTTCGCCGGAGTCGATGGCGGCCTCGACGGTCGGGAAGTGGCTCCCCTCGTCGTCCTCACCGATGTAGGCGAGGCAGTCGGGGGTATCGCAGGACACGACCAGACAGGTGTGGGTGCTGATGCTCATCGGTTCTCCTCACGAGGTGTCGGTGTGGTGGGTGATCAGGCGGCCGATGTGTTCGGCGACGGCGGGTACGTGTTCATCGGACGCGCGGGGCCGGCCGCGCCGGCGCGGGACGGGCGGGCCGGCCACCGAACGGTCGGCCGCCGCGGATGGGCACTCGCCCGCGCACGGTGGCGCCGGCGGGTCGGCGGGTGGCGCCGTGGGCGGTGTCGACGCGGCGCCCGACCGGCGGGGCGCTGTACCCGTGCGGCACGTACCACCACGCCACGCCGGCGCCGTACCGGTCGCATCGGCGGTCGTCGACGCGCCGGTGGGTGTGCCGGTCGATGCAGACCCGGGCGTAGTCGTCACCGGCGTTGCAGGCGACGACGCCGGCCAGGACGGAGGCGCCGAGTACGGCGGCGAGCAGGGTTCGGATGGTCACGGCGGCCTCCGTCATCGGTTGGCGTCGGCGCGGAGTCGGCGGAAGTGGTTGATGACGCGGCGGCCGGTACGCAGCCGGGCGCCGGTGCCCTTGCAGCGGCGGCAGCGCCGCCAGGCGCGGCCGGACGGGGCGTGGAAGCGGCCGAGTCCCTTGCACTTGCGGCAGTTGGCGAACGGCCAGACCGCGCAGGAGGCGAGGTAGCCGCCGACGATCAGGGCGACGACGGCGGCGATGCACAGCCAGGCCAGCGCGGAGGACGCCGCGCTGCCTGCGGTAGCGGCGAGGTGGGTCATGAGCGGCCTTCCAGGGCGGTTTTGAGGGCGTGAAGGGTCCGCGCCGCTACCCGCTACCGCGGATATAGGCGCTGATCAGGGGCTATGTAGGCGGTAGCGTGGGCCGGTAGCGCAGCCGCTACCTGTTGCGGCGGCTGCGCTACCGGATTCGGGCCGTCAGCTACCGGTCTGGCGGCGTTCCGCGGCGGCACCCAGGTGCGCCAGGTACGCGCCGCGCGGCCTCGCGTCGGCGTCGGGCAGGCTCTTGTCCCGGCCCGGCTTGGACGGCACCTTGAGCTTGCGCAGCTCGGCGGAGACCGCGTCGGCGTTGGTGTTGGCGTAGTGCTCCGGGATCTGCTCGGCGAGCCGGGCGGCGAGGGTCTGCCAGGACAGGAACGTCTCGCCGGTCAGGTACACGCTGGCCGCGTCGGCGAGCACGTCGCGCAGGTCGCGGGTTAGGTCCTCACCGGCGGCCTGCCCGGACAGCGTGCCGGCGGCCTGCCGGTGCTTGCGGGCGGCGGTCAGGATCTTCTCCGCGTCGGCGTGATCGGCCAGGTAGGTGCGGGTGATCGGGGTGTCGTCCGACGCCCCGTACAGGATCCCGACGCCGCGGTACTTCTCCCCGGCCGGCAGCGACGACGCGTCGAACCCCTCGGAGTAGGCGTCACCGCCGAGGACCGCGTCGGACACGACCCGGTTGCCGCACTTGAGCGCGAACCGGACCGCGTGGTTGTCCCGGTACCGGTTGAAGAGCCGCTGCACGTCACCGGCACCCACACCGGACGGCTTCTGCGACGACGACAGCAGGATCACCCCGGCCGACGGGCCGACCGCCTGGATGTAGGCCAGCAGGCTGGCGATCTCCTTGTTGACCTCCTGGTCCTCGGTCTCGAAGTACGCCTGGAACTCCTCCATGACCAGCAGCCACACCCGCAGCTCCGGGTACTTGCGGGTCAGCTCCCGGGTCAGCTTGCCCTCGGGGCACTCGTCCACCGGCAGCTTGGACAGCAGGTCGTTGACCTGCTGGATGTGCGCCTTGACCTCCCGCAACGCCTCCAGCAGGTGGCCGAGCGGGTCGTCGTCGCGGGAGTTCGGGACGGTGCCGAAGATGATCCGGTGCGCGACCAGCCGGAACTTGTCCCAGTCGGCCGACATCTTCCCGTCGGCGATGATGATCCGCACGTACGGATCCAGCGCCGCGTACAGGGCCAGCAGCCGCGCGGAGAACGTCTTGCCCTTGCGCGGCTGCGCACCGACCAGCACCGAAATCCACATCATCAGCAGCGACACCTTCCGGCCCCGCTCATCCAGACCGAACGGCGCCGGCTGCCAAATGTCGGTCGGCTTGCCCGACAGCAGCGGCGTACGGCCGGCCGCCACCGCCAGCGGATCCCGGTCGGCCACGAACAGCTTGTGCCGCCGGTTGCTGGACTCGTCGGCGGTGAGAAACACCTGGTTGAGCGACACGTCCAACCCCGACGCCAGCGATCCCTTGTTCTTCACCACGTCGGCGAACGTCTTGCCCCACGGCAGATCCACCACCACCTCGGAGCCCTGCCCCAGCGGATCACGGGCCATGCCGGGCGGCGGGAACGCCACCTGCGCATCCTTCTTGTCGGGGTTGTGCAGCCCCGCCGCCTGGTACGCGCGCAGGATCACGTCGTAGTTCAGCTTCCGGTACCGCGGCGTCAGCACCGCCGGCGTGGTGATCGACCGGCCCGCACCGCGCCCGGTCCGGGCCAGCACCGGCCCGGCAACCGCGGTGGCCAGCATGTTCGCCCACCACGGCGCCGCCATCGCCATGAACGCGCCCGCGGCACCCACGGCCAGCAACTCCCCGCCGAGCACGACGCCGCGCCAGGCACGGACCCGGCGGGCCTCCCGGTGCAGCTTGTGCCACGTGTCCGGGTCGTTGTTGTCCCCGGCCGCGCGACGCAACGCCTCGGACTCCGACAGCCACCACCAGCGGCCCTGCTTCGCGGCGATGACGAACACGCCCTTCACCGCGAAAAACGAGCCCACCGCCAGGTACAGCGGGGAACGCAGCCCGTGGTATCGGACCTGGTGCCACCAGCGGCCCACCGTGGTCTTGACGTGCGCGCGGAACGCCGCCACCGACCGCAGGGCCGGCGGCAGGATCGGCATCCGGGTTTCCACACCCAGCGCCGTCGGGGCGGTGAACTCCGGCGCCAGCACCGCCCGCGGCGCCGACTCCGGCTCCGGATCCAGCGCCACCTCGTACGACGTGGCCGCCGGTGACACCGGCGCCGCGTCCTCCTTCGGGTCAGTGGTACGGGACAGGTCGGCCAGCGCCGCGTCCCAGTCCCGCTCACGGTCCTCGCTTGACATGATGGGGTGACCTCTTCCTGCCGATGACGTGGGTTGAAGGGGGCCGGGACACGGCCGCGGTTTCTCAGGCCATGGGGCCGTGTCCCGGGCGTAACTACTCGGTGCGGACCAGGTGGGCCAGCGCGGCGCCCATGCCGAGTACGGCGACGGGCAGGCACGCGACGGCGGTGACGATCGGCCACGGGGCGTGCGTGACGTGGTTGGCGGCCAGCAGGTGGTAGGTGACCTGGCCGAGCGCGCCGGTGACCAGCGACGCGAACGCCGACCACTTCGCGAACCTGCGGGCCCGGGGCGGGATGTTGCCCGACAGCCACACCCACAGCGCGTACGCGGCGTAGACCTCGACGCCGATCGGCAGCGTGATCGCGGTGTTCAGGGTCGCCTCGTCCCAGATGCCCGGCAGCGGGTGCACCACCCCGAAGCCGGCCATGCCGCCGAGCGACACCCAGCCGGACCAGATCGCCACCAGCGCCGGCATCGTCAGCGCGATCACCGGCCACGTGGAGACCCGCCGCGGCGTGCCGTTGGCCGGCTCCGGGGCCGGGTCGGGGTTCGGCGGCGTGGCCGGCTCCGTACCGGTGTCCACCTCGGCCGAGGCATCCGGCGCCGCGGTCGGCTCGGCCGGCTCCGGCGGCGTCTCGGGCGCCGGGACAGTGTCGTCCGGCGCCGGCTTCGGGGCGGTGTCGTGGGTCGGCTCCGAAGCCGGCTGCGACGCCGTGTCCGGCGCGTCGTCGGACACGGCGTTATCCGGCCCGGCCGTGGCCGACTCCCCGTCGCCACTGGCGGCGTCGGTGTCGTTGGTGTCGGCGGGGACGAGGTGAAGGTCGGGGCGGTGTAGCGCGGCCAGGACCTCCCGGGCCTTCGGCTGACCGATGCGCAGCCGGCGGCACAGGTCGTTCTGGGACGGGATCGCGCCCTGCTCCTCGGCCAGGGTGCGGGCCTCGGCGAGCAACTCGTCCATCGGGCGCGGGTACGCCGACTTCGGCTTCGGCCGTCGCATCCGGCGCTTCGGCGGTGCGGTCGCGGTCGTGGTCATGTCTACCCTCCAAAGAAGTAGTTGGCGATGCCGTTGAGCGTCGAGCGGAGACCGTCCACCACGCTGTGCGCCGCGTGGGCGAGTCCGCCGTCGGACCCGGCGATCACCACACCCAGCAGCAGCCCCACGACCACCGCGAGCGCGGCGCGCCAGTTCTTGTAGGCCAAGGCGACTGCGGTGATCAGCAGTCCGAGTCCGAACAGGGCCAGGCTCATGGCGCTACCTCCGTTCCTTCACGGGGCGCACACCCAGCAGCGGCAAGACGTGGACCATGTACCACTCGCCTTCGCACGTGTCGGCGCCGTCGCTGGTGGGAAAGCTGACTTCCTTGCCGATCCAGCCGCACTCGCACGCGGCGACGTACGACCAGACCTTCTCGGTGGCGCGGCCCCGTACCAGTCGGCCGCCCGCGATCTGCTGGGCGACGTAGCCCTGATGGCCCGGGATCCTCGGCGCTACCCGCTGGCCCATCACGCCACCTGCCCGCCGGTCGTGTCGGTCACGGTGACGGTGCGGGTCACGGCCACCGTGCTGGCACGGTGGCGCCGCAGGCGCCGCCAGGCGCTCCCTGCGCCGAATGACACCGGGAACCAGACCGAGACGTACTCGCCATCGGTTCGGACCGCGGCGACGCGGGCGGAAAGCGTGTCGCCCCAACCGATCGGGACCTCAACCAGGTCGCCGGGGCGTACCTGCGTGACCGGGACCGTCTGCCGCTGCTCGGTCGTGTGCGACCACACCGTCACCCGCATCACGCCACCTCCAGCACAGTGCTGGCGTGGCGGGAGGCAACGTCACGTGCCAGGCGCATGATCGCGGCCGGCCCGGGGTCGCTGAACTCGCCACGCCACCAGGTGTCGGGAGTGCCGTCGGGCAGGCCGAACATCCGGTACAGCTCGGCGAACGTGGGCACATTGACCAGCCGGAACTCTCCGCCGAAGTGTCTGCGTTCGGCCTCGGCTTCCCGCCAGTGCCGGGCACCGTGCACATCCAGCAGCAACCCATCCGGGGTGATCACGGCGGCATGCACCCACGACCACGCGCCGGTCGCATAGCTCTGTTCTAGGACCCCGAACGGCCAGCCCGTGATCTCGTGCAGCGCGCACGCCAGCAGGTGGCACAGGCCCCAGGAGAACGCCTCCCGCACGTCGTCATCGACCACTCCCGGCCGCAGCACCACGCTGCGCAGCCCACGGCGCTGCGTTGGGCGATTCTCGAAGTCCAGACGGACCGCGGCACCAGTAATCAACTCCACGCCCATCACGCCACCTGCCACGTGATACGGGGCAGCGCCCCGTAGACCGCGACGTGCACCCCGTCGATGGCGGGGCGGGGGCAGGGGACCCCGTAGTGCACCCCCGAACCGGCCGAGTAGCTGTTGGCCGGCAGGTCGAAGGCGTCGGCCAGGCTGTCGACCGCCGCCACCACCGCGGCGTTGTCGTCGGAGCCGCGGACCTGCAAGTCCAGCGACACCACGACCGGCGCTGGCAACGGCGTGTCCGGGTCGGAGGGGCCGGCCAGCTCGATCCGGTCGGCGATCGCCCGAAGTGCCGCGGCGATCTCGGGCCTGTGGGTGAAGGTGTCCATCACGCGACCTGCTTCCTGTCGGACGGGCGGTGCGGGGTGGTGGGCTGCGTGGCGCGGTAGATCCGCCACGCGGTGAACAGCGCGCGTTCGGCGGCCCGCAGGCGCCGCCAGGTCAGTTCGGTGGCACCGGCCAGCACGGCGATCTCCGCGTCGACCAGCGCCACCTCCGCGTCGATGACCGGTTCCTCGGCCTGGAGCGCGGCCATCTCGTCCGCGGTCGGCCCCTCCAGCTCCTCCAGCTTCTCCAGCGACGGACCCTCGTCCGGGTCGGTGTTGTCGTTCACGTGAACCTCACTTCTGCTCGATCGGTTGGCAGTGCAGGGAAGAAGGGGGGCCGGGGCATGGCTGCCGTTCTCAGGCCATGGGGCCGATGCCCCGGCGCGTACCGGCGCCGTACAGGGCGCCTCGTGCCCGCCTCGGACTCGAACCGAGGTGTCTGCCGGTCGGGCGGATGTGGCCGTTAGCGCAGGCGGCGACGCAACTGGGCGACGAGGGTGTCGGCGGCGCCCTGAAGCACGGCGGTCTCGAACGCCTTCGCTTCCTTGGCGTGGCCTTCCCGGCGCATCTGTGCGATGACCGCGGCGATGCCGTCGATGTCGTGGCGCATCATCGCGGCCCTGATCTGCTCCCACTTGGCCTGCTGGTACGTGTTCACGCGGAGCGCTCCTTGGTCTCTGAGGTGTGTCAGGCGATGCCGAGTGCGGCGGTGCCCAGTCCGGTGCGCAGGTAGACGCCGCGGCGGCGGTTGCGTTCGGCGCGGATGCCGGCGTGGAGCTGTTCGAGGCCGTGCCCGGACTTCACGGCGTTGCCGACGATGTCGGCCAGGTCGAGCAGGTCCCGGTCGGTGAGGATCCCGATCCGGCTGCGGACGGTGGTGTCCAGCCGGGCCGACGCCGCGGGCCGGCCCGCGGTGGTGTTCCGCTGCATGTGTGCCTCCGTACGGTCGTGGCGCCAGCCCTGCTGTGCCGGTGCCGTCGTGCCCGCCCACGGCTCGAACGTGGGTGCCTGCCGGCCGGGCAGTGGCTGGTCAGCGACCGCGTTCACGTCGCTTGACGGCCTTCAACGCCTCTTCCGCGCGGCACACGGCGTCGTTGAGGTCGTTGAACTCCGGGGTCTCGTGGCGGATCCCGGCCTTCTTGTCGCGCTTGCCCTTGTCCTCCAGCGCCTTGTACGCGGCGTCGAGACGGGCCTCGGCGGCCTTGCGCTCCGGGCTCTTGTTGAACAGGCCCACGGTGTTCCTCCGTCGGTCGGTGGCGCCGCGTCTCGGCGCCGTCGTGCCCTTCCCGGGCTCGAACCGGGGGTGCCTGCCAGTTGGGCGACCGTGCGTGTGCGGCTACTTGCGGGCCTTCTTGCGGCACGTGGAGCAGGACACGCTGTCGGCGCTGAGGAACTCGTCCGACGACCAGGCGAGCTTCGTGCCGCACAGCGCGCGTAGCCCGCTGCTGTCGGCGATGTGGACGGTGTTGCCGCTGTACTCCTTGCCGGCCATCACGCGCTTCACAGGGAAACCTCCAACTCGTGGCTGTCCTGTGTGGACAGTCGTGCCCGTCCCCGGGCTCGAACCGGGGTGCCTGCCAGTCGGGCGACCGCCGGCCGTGCGCGGCTCCTGCCTACCCATGCCTCGGGCTTGAACCGAGGTGCCTGCCGGTCGGGTGATCGAGGGTTCGCGCTGTGCCTGCGTGCCCGCCCCGGGCTCGAACCGGGGTGCCTGCCAGTCGGGCTCCTTGACCTGGGGGTCAGCGGCGGTACCAGGGCAGCTTCCGGGCGGCGTCCTTGTTGGCCCGCAGGTACTCGGCGTCGGGCTTGTCGCGGGTCGGAAGCTTGTCCAGCGCCGCTTTCGCTGCCTTGTACTCGCGCACCGCCGCCGGGTCGGCCTTGTCGAACAGCCCCATGACGGGGACCTCCATCCGTACGGGCACCGGCGAATCCGGCGCCTCGTGCCCGCCCACGGCTCGAACGTGGGTGCCGGCCAGCCGGGCGGGTGTGTCAGCGGATGACTTCGCGGTGAAGGTGCGCACCGCGGTGCCCGGCGGGCTTGTCGCACCGCTTCCCGCAGCACTCGGTGCGCTGTCCGCAGGGGCCGCCTACCTGGATGACGCCGGACAGGTTGCCGGCCTGGATGCCGACCACGCCGCCGTTGCTGATGTTCGTGACGTTGCCCATTCGCTTGTCTCCTACCGACAGGGCGCCGAGCGGACCTCGACGCCTCGTGCCCGCCCCGGGCTCGAACCGGGGTGCCAGCCAGTCGGGCGTTGGGGCCGGGTTACCGGGTGTTGCGCACGGCGCGGGCCAGCCGCGCGGCGGCGGCTCGCTCGTCGCGCTTCGCCGCTTCTCGCTTGACCGGATCCCGCTCTACCGCCTGACGCCGGTCGGACGCGGCGTTGAGTTCGCGGGTGAGTCGCTGAACGGTCAAGTCATCGCCGGCAAGCACTCGCTGTCTCCCTTCACCTCGGCACCGGACAGCCCGGCGCCGTCGTGCCCGCCCACGGCTCGAACGTGGGTGCCTGCCAGCCGGGCGGTGTGCGTCAGTGGTGTGTGACGCCCATGTAGATGGCGAAGGCGAGAGCGGCGAAGCTCGCCACGATGCCGAGCAGGTACGCGCCGGATCCGCGCATGGCTGACCTCCTGGGTCGGGTGGGTTGGTTGGTGTGCGTGCCCGCCCACGGCTCGAACGTGGGTGCCTGCCAGCCGGGCGGTGGCGCGGTGACGGTTACTGGCGCCAGCCGACGAGACGGCCCATGTCGGCGATGACCTTCTGGTAGAAGGCCCGCTGTTTCGGGGTGAGCTTGTTGCCGTGCTCGGCCAACTCCCGCGTGGCCATGTCGACCAGTCGGATACGCGCGTCGTACTTCTGGGCCGGGGTCCGCTCGTCGGCGGCGGCCTCGTTGCGGGTGGCCACGGGTGGCCTCCTTCGATGGATGGGGAAACGGCGCCGGTGAGTCCGGCGCCTCGTGCCCGCCCACGGCTCGAACGTGGGTGCCGGCCAGCCGGGCAGCCTTGCGGGGGAAGGGAAAGCGGGGTCAGCAGTGGGAGCCGTGCGGGTAGCACTGCTGGCACCAGCGGACCTGCTTGGCGTGCGCGTGCCCGACCGACGTACGCGCCGCGCTACGGGCGCTGCGGGCGTGGTTGCTGTCGGGCCGGTGCGCGATGCCGTCGACCAGGACGGTGTCGTCGGTGTTGGACAGCCGCTGTTCCAGGACGGTGGCCATCAGAACTTCATGGACCGCATCTGCTTCGGGGACATGCCCCGCAGCTGCTGCATGCCCTTGTGGAAGTCGCCGCCGCCGAGCGCGGTGACGGTGTGCATGAAGTCCTCCACCGACACCGACGAGTGGGTGCGGCGGTTGTACTCCCCGGCCACCTTGTCGGCCGCCTCCGCCATCCAGGCGGTCACCTTGTGCTTGTCCATCAGCGCGCGGCCGAGGCGTCGCAGCAGGGGCTTGTTCTGTGCCATGATCGAGGCACCTCTCTCCTGAGAAGGGGTAAGGGGTGCCGGCCCGATCCCGTTGCTTTCCAGGGCTTTCAGGGATCGGGCCGGTCCGTGCCCGCCCCGGACTCGAACCGGGGTGTCAGCCAGCCGGGCAGTTGTGTGCGGCCCTCGGTTGGGCGGAGCGGGCGGACAAGTCGTGCGGCCGGACACGTCAACGGCCGAACACCCGCGCGCCACCCCTAGGCCGCGTGCTTCCGGAGAAGAAGCGCAGAGATCGTCTGCGTGCCTCCGGGTAGTCGCTGTGCAGTTCTCAAACTTCGTTTGCGCGCGGCAGATCAGGGGCGTGCGCCTCCGGCGCCTTCCCCTCAGTGCTGTCGCTGCTTGTTGTCCCGATGCGCTCCTCGGCGACCGGAACAAGAAGCAAGTTACAGGTGTTCTAGAACACCTGTCAATAGGGTCGACCAAGGTCGACGTTTGCGCAGGTCAAGGCGCAAGCTAGGATGTGTTCTAGAACGCGAGCAACGACCGTGGGAGTTGGGGATGGCCCCTCAGATCAGCAGAACGCCGCCGCCGTACATGCAGGTCGCCCAGTCCATTCGGGACCAGATCGCGTCCGGTCAGCTCAAGGACGGGGATCGGATCCCCTCGGCTCGGGCGATCGCGAAGGAGTGGAACGTCTCGCACGCCACCGCCGCCAAGGTGCTCACGCAGCTTCAGTCCGAAGGCCTCGTACGCGGGGTGCAGGGGAGCGGCACCGTCGTGTGTGCCGGCGAGAACAGCCACGAGACCGCTCGGGATCGGGTGACCTCGATCAAGCGGACGGGCCGGATCTACCCGCAGGGCCAGCAGGCACGCATCGTCGCCGCCGACCTGGTGTCCGCGCCCGACCAGGTGGCGAGCGCGCTGGGTGTGTCGGTGGGTGCGCCGGTGATTCGGCGCCAGCGCGTGACGTACCGCGGGGACGAGGCGGTATCCACGTCGGTGAGTTGGTTCGATGGCTCGCTGGCGAAGGCTGCTCCGCTGTTGCTGCGGGCGGAACGTCTCCCGCAGGGAACGCCGATGTACATCCAGGAATCCACCGGCCGCGAGGGCGTATCTGGCCGCGACCAGGTGGCGGCGCGCGCGGCCACCGACGAGGATGCCGAGGTGCTTGGCGTGCCGGCCGGATCCCCCGTGCGGTGCGGCCGGAACTGGGTCTACGACACTGACGGTGGAGTCATCGAGTACGGCGAGAGCGTGTCACTGCCCGAGCGGTGGGCGTCGTACGACTACAAGATCGAGCGGGAGCAGAACGCGTGAAGCACGTCTACAGCGGGAAGATCCGCGACCTCTACCAGGACGACAACGGCGACCTGATCCTCGTCGCCTCCGACAAGGTCTCGGTGTACGACGTGGTGCTGCCCACGCCGATCCCGGACAAGGGCAAGCTGCTGACACAGCTGTCGCTGTGGTGGTTCGAGCAGCTCGCCGATGTGGTGCCCAACCACGTCATCTCCAGCACCGACGTACCCGCCGAGTGGGCAGGTCGCGCCGTGCGGTGCCGGCCGTTGAAGATGCTGACGGTCGAGTGCATCGCCCGCGGCTACCTGGCCGGTCTGGGGCTCAAGGAGTACGAGAAGCAGGGGTCGGTGTCGGGCGTCGCGCTGCCGGCCGGCCTGGTCGAGGGATCCAAGCTGCCCGAGCCGATCTTCACGCCGACCACGAAGGCGACCGAGGGGCATGACGAGTTCATCACCTTCGATGAGGTGGTCAGTGAGTTCGGCGCCGACATGACCACGCGGCTGCGTGACCTGACGTTGGAGATCTACAGCCGTGGCGCGGCGGTCGCCCGTGAGCGCGGCATCATCATCGCGGACACTAAGGTCGAGTTCGGTATCGACGCCGAGGGTCGCGTGGTCCTGGCCGACGAGGTACTCACCTCCGACTCGTCCCGCTTCTGGGCCGTTGACGAGTGGGAGCCGGGACGCCCCGGCGGTCAGCGGGCGATGGACAAGCAGTTCGTACGCGACTGGTCCTCGACCCTGACCGACTGGGACCGCACGTACCCCGGGCCGGAGATCCCGGCCGACATCGTCGCCGCCACCCGTGCCCGCTACGTCGAGGCGTACGAGCGGATCACCGGCAACACATGGGAGTCCTGATGTCCGAGCCCACGACCCAGATCTACGACCCCAAGGCACTGCTCGCCGACCTGGCCGGCTTCATGCAGGCGTGGGGGCTCACGTTCGTACCTGAGCGCGAGCACCTCGGGTTGGTCGGTGCCGCGCGCATGCTCGAAGCGTTCGATGTGAACCCTGGGCCAGTCGACGAAGACATCCCGACCCTGGAAGCGGCGCCGCGATCCTCCGTCTTCAACCAAGAAGAGCTGATCGCCGACCTGATCCGCGAGGTACGGAACTGGGCGGAGCAGCGTGGCTTCTCACCGCGCGAGGTCAAGCCCATTGACGCCGTACACAGCGCAGGGCTACTGCTCACCGCGTACCGGTAGTCCCCCGCAGCGCCCTCGTCACCTGAATTGCCCCCCGTCGCCCGGTTTACTGGAGCGGCGGGGGCATCTGCCGGCCATCTGTCACTCTGTCACTCTGTCACTCCCGTACGGTGCTATCCGAGGGTGTGACGAGGACAGGCAACGCGGACCCCGGCGGCGAATGCGCGGTGACGTGAGCGAGTCAGGCAGTGTTTTTGCAGGTCACGAGTGTGCTTCAACCGCTCTTGAAAACCGCTAGGGCGGTAACCCCGTCCTCGTGGGTTCGAATCCCACGCCCTCCGCCCCGCCAGCGCATCACGTGCGCTGAGCTGCGCAGACGTTCACCGGTCGATGGTGTGCGCGGTCGTTACCGCGGGGTCGACGGCGGCCACGTCCGGTACGGTGTCGGCCTCGCGTACGCCGAGCCGGCTGCCGAGTTCCTGCGCGGCCTGGTCGGCCAACTGTTGTCGCGCCTGGGATTCCGCGGTACGCAGCGCGGGCAGTCGTCGCCAGACGTCGGCCTGGTTCACCCGGGACTGCTGTCCGCTGGCGTGCGCCATCGTCGCGCTGCTCAGCATCGAGTTCGCGAGAACGATCTCGTTGACGACCTTGCGCCATTCAAGAAAGAGCGTGTGCACCGTTTCGGACCCGAAGGCGAGAATGCGCGCCTCGGCGCGGGCCTGGGCGGCGAGGCTGGGCAGCGGCGGCGGGGCCTCGCCGTACCGGATGAAGGGTCGGACGAGGGCGACCCACTGGCCGGTCTCGCTGGCCAGCGTCAGAAGCTCGACGTACGCGTCCGCGAGCCGGCGCTGTCTTCGTTCGGTTTCCGCCCTGTTCTTCGCCTGGTACTGGCTGAGCTTGATCGAACGCCAGGTGAAGTACATCGCGGCGAGTGCCACTGTGGCTGATGCGGCGGGGCTGACCCATTCCCATGCCATGCGGCCATTCTGCGACGGCCCGCGGCAGCATTCATCGACTTCGGCCCATCCCGTCACCGTCGTCCCACGTTGCGGGGAGCGGCGCCAGCGGGATCGGGTCGCGGGACGCCCACTCGTACCGGCGGCGGTCGCGAGGGAACGTGAGCGGAGCAGGTCCCGGACGCCACCACCAGTGGTCCCGGAGTTCCGTCGGGTCGGGGGTCATGTCGGGGCCGCCTCCGGGGCCGGGGTGAGGAGGGTGGCGAGGGACTCGCCCCGGTCGGTACGCCGGTAGAGGACGTGCCGGCCGGTGCGGGCGCCGACGACGACACCGGCGTCGCGGAGTACGGCGAGGTGGGCGGAGACGGTGCCGAGCGAGAGGCGCAGCGACCGGGCGAGCTGGGTACTGGTGGCCGGATGGTCGAGGGCGCGCAGGACGCGGGCGCGGCCCGGTCCGAGGAGGGTGGCGAGCGGGTCGCGGCCGGGCGGGTCGACGTCGGCGGCGGGCCCGCGTGCGGGGTAGACGAGGGCGTACCGCGGGGATCGCTCGCAGGTCCACCAGCCGCCGCCGCTGGTGTACGGGACGAAGATCAGGCCCTCGTCGGTGACCGTACGGTCCGGGTAGGTCTGGTCGGAGAAGCGGATCGCGTCGTCGCCGACCCAGGTCGGGCGGCGGGTCATGCCGGCCACCGCCTGCCGCCAGCCGTACGCGGCGAGCACGCCGGCGCGGTGCATCACGTCGCGTTCCAGTACGGCGCGGCGGCGGGGCCAGTCGGGCGCGACGAACCGGTCCCAGCCGTACCGGAGGGTGGTGGCGAGGCGTGGGGCGAGGCCGGATCCGGTCACCCAGCCGGTGTCCTGCGGCCGCCAGCTCGCGGCGACGGCCTCGGCGACCTCACCGCGTACGGCGGCGTCGGGGTGCGCCGCGACCTCGGCCAGCTCGTCCTCGATGCGGGTCGCCATCCCGCCGGTGGGCGGCGGGGTCACCGCGTCGGGCAGCCATTTCGTCGCCGCGACCAGCGACAGCAGTCCGGCCGCGACCGTGTCCCCGGCCAGCCATTCCGCGTACGCCGGGCGACGCTCCGCGTACCAGTCGGCGAGCCAGGGGTCGGGGTCGGGCCGGTGCAGGGTGATGAGCGCGCCGAGCGTCTCGGCGAGCGGGGACAGCGCGAACCGGCTGCGGGACAGCGCGGCCGGGCCGAGTCGGAGCAGAGTCATCGTTGCGCCTTTCGCCGCAACGATACCGAGCCGGCGGCCGGGCGGGGCACACTCCCGTCACCGCAGCTCACCGACGGAAGGACGACCGTGTCCGGGCTCGTGCCACACCTGCCGGACGGCTACCGGAGCCGACCAGCCACCGCCGCCGACGTACCCGGGATCCAGGCGCTCGTCGCCGCCGCCGAACGCGCCCTGCACGGCCGGGTCCAGACCGACACGGACACCGTCGCCGCCGACCTCGCCCGCCCCGGCCTCGACCCCACCACCGACACCCTCCTCGTGTACGACCGCGACGGGGTACTCGCCGGGCGTGCCTGGGTGAACCGCCGGTCCGAGGTCGACGTACACCCGGACCACCGCGGGCGCGGGCTCGGCGGAACGCTGCTCGACTGGGTCGACGCCCGCGCACGGGACGCCGGGGCCGGGCAGGTGGTGCAGACCGTGCCCGACGACGACGCGGCGGCCGTCGCGCTCGTCACGTCCCGCGGGTACGTGCCGATGGTGACCGCGTGGCTGCTCGGCATCGCGCTGCCCACCGAGCCCTCCGTACCCGAGGCGCCGGACGGCGTCACCGTGCGGCACTACCGCGACGGCGACGGGCCGGACGTACACCGGCTGACCGAGGACGCGTTCGACGAGTGGCAGCAACGTCGCAGGTCGTACGACGAGTGGGCGCTGACGACCGTCGCGCGCGAGACGTTCGCCCCGACCCTTTCGCCCCTCGCGTACGCCGGCACCGACCTGATCGGCGCCGTCCTCTCGCTCGACGTCCCGGACGACGACGAGGGGTACGTCGAACGCGTCGCCGTACGCAGGGACCACCGGAACCGCGGCGTCGCGCGACTGCTGCTGCGCCACGCGTTCCGCGACGTGTGGCGGACCGGCCGGCGCGGCTGCACCCTGTGGACCCACTCCGACACCGGCGCCCGCGCGCTCTACGAACGCGTCGGCATGACCGTCCGCCGCTCCGCCACCGTCTACCGCAGAACCCTTACCCCGTAAGCGATCCCGTACGGTGCGGGCGCGTACCGGGGGGTCGTACGCGCCCGCCGTGCCGCCCGGCCCCGAGCGATCGTTGGCGCGGGGCGACCGTTTCCGGTCGGCAACGATACGACGCCTAACCGGGGATCTTGTCCAGGAAGCCGTGGACCACGGTGATCCGGTCGCCGTCGAGTACGGCCACGTCGGAGCCCTCGACCACCGACTCTCCGCCACCCGCCGGCACCAGCTCCCACCGGAACCGCACGATCGTGTGGTGCGCGTCCACCGCCCCCAACAGCCGGAACTCCAGCCCCGCGAACTGCTGCTGCGCCCCACCGATCACCGCGTCGATCGCGTCGTGCCCGCGCACGTCCGCCAGCGGATCCAGGTACCCGCCGTCCTCCGCCCACAGCGCGCCGACCGCCGCCCGCCGCGCCACCGGGTCCGTCTCGTTCCACGCCGCGATGTACCGCTCGACGATGCCTGCCGCGTCGCTCATCTCGTACTCCTGAGGTGTCGTTTCCCTTGACACCACAGAGATTGCCAGCGCCGCGGCACCCGGTCGATGACCCCGGAGGTCATGCCCGCCCGTCGCGGGCGCGCGGTTCCGCGGGGGAGTCGGTTGCACCGGACCCGTTTCGTACCAACGGATTCAGGCGGCGACGGCGGCGGTGAGCTGACGCTCGGCGTCGTCCAGGCAGGTGCGGAGGGCGGAAGCGGCCGCGGTACGGTCGCCGCGTTCGAGGAGGGTGGCGATCTCGTCGTTGCGCTCCAGGTACGGCTCGTGGAAACGGCGCGGATCCGCGAGTACGTGGAGAGCCAGGCGCAGCTCGGCCAGCAGCCGCCGCATCAACTCGTCCAGGTGCGAACTGCCCGCCAGCGCCGTGATCGCCTGGTGGAAATGGAGATCCGCCGTGCCGACCGTGGCCCAGACACCGGCCTCGGCAGCCTGCTGACCCTCGCGTACGGCGGCGCGGACAACCGCGAGCGCGGCGCCGTCGTCCGACGCCCGCTCGACCGCCGCGCACTCCACGACCCGGCGCGCCGCGAAGATCTCCCCCAGATCGTGTACGTCGACAGTGCGCACCCGTACGCCCCGGTGCGTCTCATGTACGAGCAGGCGCTCGTGCACCAGCAGGCGCATCGCCTCGCGCAGGCTGTGCCGCGAGATGCGGAAACGCTTCGACAGCGACTCCTCCGGGAGACGCGTGCCCGGACCGTACGCGCCGTCGATGATCTCCTGGCGGAGCAGCGCCGTCATGGTCTCGACGACGGTCGGGCGGGGCAGATCACCGGCGAGACGCGCCGCGAACTGGTCGAACACGCTGCGGTCGATCGGCGACTCATAGCTACCTTGTTCAATTGTCACATTGTCCCCTTGTTCAACTGTTGAACAATATCCGGTCACCGAAAATACCCCACGTCCGCACGTACAGCGCAGACGCCCCAGAACGGCCGCTTCCTCGTCGCTGCTCAGTCGGTCGGTACGGTGCGGTCGGTCCCGTCGCCCCGTCGGCCCGGTGGGCCCGGTCGGCCCTGTCGGCGCGGTCGGTTCGGTTGGTCGGGGTCGGCCCGGTCGCCTCGGTTGGTTCGGTTGGTCGGGCTTGATCCCGGTTGGCCGGTCAGTTCTGGTCGGCCCGCCTGCCTGGTTGTCCGGTCGGCCCGACTGGCCCAGCAGGCCACGCCAGCAACGTCATCACTCCCCGGGATATGCGCCGCCTCAGCCGCTGCGCGACATGGTCGCGCCGGTGCGGCTGGCCCGCTGGTTCGAGCCGGTCACCGGTGAGCTGCGGCTGGGGCCGCACCAGGTGGAGGGCAACGCCACCGGCGAGGTGGCGGCGTGCGAGCCGCCGCGTACGCCGTGGGCGTACGAGCCGGTATGCACGGCCAACTCGTCGCAGGAACAGCGCGGTAGCCGCCAGCCGGGTGAGGCGTGACCGATGTCCGGGCGATCGCCGGTACGGGCAGCGGGCGGTACGGTGGTCGCCGGGAGGCGCCATGAAGCTGAAGCTGGACCTGCACGACATCTTCAACCGCGGTCAGGACATCGACCGCGCGCTCAACGGCATCATCCAGGAAGCCATCAGCAAGAAGGCGACCCTCGTCGAGATCATCCCCGGTAAGGGTTCCGGCCAGCTCAAGAAGCGCGTACTCCGCTTCCTCGACCGCCGTGACATCAAGCCCCTCTACCACCGCGTCGAGAAGGACTCCCGCAACTTCGGCCGCCTCTTCGTCCACTTCCGCCACAAGTGACCTCGGCCGTTTCGCCGGCCCAGGCCACGGCCGTTCTCCCGTACCTGACCAGCTAAAACGCCGGTCATCGATGGTCATCACTGGTCGTCGCGAGTCCCTGTAGGACGGCCCGGCCACGGCCCAGACGGCCCAGGGACGGCCCCGCTAGTCCACAGTGGACAGTTCGTTCTGCGCCCTCCGTCGGCATCTTCGGCGGAGGGCGCGGTGCTGTGCGCGTCCGGCCGGTATCGGGTCTCCTGCGGTGCGGCGGCCGGCCGTGGATGGCGACCACCAGCTTCCGGTGCCGAGGTGGCCCCGGGGTTGGGCCGGCTCGGCGTCGATCGCCCGGAAGCAGAGACCGGAGCGACCATGCAGGGCGATCGTCGGCCGCAACCCACATCGGGCTGGTGGTCCTGGCCCTCGTGCAGCTCGGTCGGGCGCCGGCTCGGCGGCGGCGCTCCGGCCCCGTAGGCGCCAGCCGAAGGGGCCGGACCTTACCGCCGTCGGGCCGGCGCCGCGCCGCGCTCGCGCGGCGCCTTGATCATGTAGAGAACAAATCGGCAATCCCTGTGAGCTGGACTCGTCGACGAGTCATGCGGTACGAACGCGTTTGAGTGCATCGACTTCGTCCGAGATTTGCGAGACTATCTCCGCGGTGGGCTCATGCTCCCAGAATCGCAGTACGGACCATCCAATGTCTGCCAGATGATGGGTCGTTTCGAGATCTCGAGAGGAGTTCCTGTCAAACTTCGATCTCCACCAGGCATCATTGTTGCGCGGAACCTGGCCATGAATTGGACAGCTATGCCAGAAGCAGCCATCCAAGAAGACGGCTAGCCTCATGCGGGGAAACCCAATATCCATCGTTCTTCGACTATAGCCCGGAACGCGCAAATGCACACGATAGCGGTATCCTCGAGCGTGGAGGAGTCTTCTCACCCGTAACTCGACCGAAGTGTTCTGCGTTGACTGCAGTCGCATGCGATCCGAGACGCCATCAGAGCTCGGCCCAGGTCGGCGATGGGCCTGTACTTTATCGTCCTCAATCCCGCTCATCGTCATGGCTTTCGTCTGAGCTGGGAGTGGTCGCTACCCAGAGACCGCCGCCGCGGTTCGCGGCGGTGCCTCTACGTTGAAGATACGAGAGACTCGCGCTAACGGCATCGAGAGTGACGATCTGGCCTGCGTCGGCCAGTTTTTCAGCGATAGCGTTGCGGTCCAACGGCGCGCTGGCTTCCCGGAGTACGCGGCGTACCTGCGGCGTGACACGATGACCCCGCTTGGGCGGGCGCCCGAGGCGGCGTGGCGACGGCTTAGTGGTAGGCGTGCCCGTCAGCCGCTCCAGAGCGAGAAGAAGGCCGTGCTCCTCATCTCTGAGGGCTTCAAGGTGCGAAACCGTCGAAGCGATTTCGCGACGCACCGACGCAAGCTGGTCCCGCAGGGCGTCTGCTCGCAGCTTGTATCCCACGCCCAGAAGCTAGCAAGACAGCGGCGGCGGCCCAACTTGACTTGACTTGACTTGATGAGGGCGATGCCGTAGGGTGGTGCTAACCGGTGACCGCCTGGCTGTGGGCGGTCCCTGCCGTACTAACCTGTCGGGCTGGAGGACCGTTGCGGGACGGGCGATTCACCGTTGTAGACCTGTTCTCGGGTGGTGGTGGGATGAGCTATGGCTTCCATGCTCATCCCGGTTTCTCGCTAGTTGGGGCTGCGGATGTAGAGGTTGGCAAACCGAGTACCGGGCACGGGGCGATCGGCTGCAACGCGACGTATGCGGCGAATATTGGCATAAAACCCTTGGGTGTAGATCTATCCGCTATCACTCCGGCTGAGCTTTCCGACGCAATCCTCCCGGGCCAGAGCGAGATCGATGTCCTTCTTGCTTGCCCACCGTGCACGGGGTTTTCGCGAGCGATATCCCGCAACTACGTCGAGGACGATCCTCGTAACTCGCTCGTGGCGACGGTGGCGGACTTTGCCGCGGCGCTGAAGCCCAAACTCATAATGATGGAGAACGTTCCGCAGCTGATCAATGGAAACTTCCGTCATCACTTCATCGCCTTTAAAGAGAAGCTTGAAGAGCTCGGCTACTCGGTGGCCGCTCGTGCATACCGGTTAGACAACTTCGGTCTACCGCAGCAACGTGAGCGGGCGATCATAATAGCCGCAAAGCAGCGGTCTATGCTCAGAACCTTAGATGACCTTTGGGCTGGGTACAGGATTGCGCCAGGTGCGACGACAGTTCGACGAGCCATTAGCGGACTTCCCGCCATCGAAGCCGGTGGGACAGCGCCTAATGACCCCAACCACACATGCCCAGCTCTTTCGGGCGATTCCTTGATGAGGATCACGGCGATGCCTCACGATGGAGGAAGTTGGCCGGATCTACTGGGCGATGCGACGACCGAGAAGTACCTGATTCCTTCGATGTGGAAGGCCGTTAGCCGAGGGCGCCTCAATGCGTACTGCGATGTTTACGGCCGAATGTCCTGGGATCGACCCGCCCCAACAGTGAAGCGCGAATGCTCTCACGTAGGTAACGGTCGATATGCGCATCCTGAACAGGACCGCCAATGCACCGTTCGGGAACTGGCAATCCTGCAGGGCTTTCCGGCTGATTATCGTTTCGTGGGCAACAGTCGAAAGAATCTGTATCGCCAGGTTGGAGATGCGGTCCCCCCGCTTGTGTCTTATCAGTTGGCCCATGTCGCCAATTGGGTCCTAACGGGGACTCGACCCAACATTGAGCATGTTCTGCTCCCGAAAACGCATCTGACGGCCTCCGATTTGGAAGCCTATGACTCGGATCCCACGCAGCTGGCGTTGGTGTGATCATCGGGCACGGGAGACTTCGGAGCAGACATAGCCCAAGTCCCATGATGAATGCAGAAATCTCGGGCGTACCACAGTCTCACTTTTTCCACGCTCGAGTCAAAGAGAATCCTAAACGCCCTCGCATCATGGTTGGGGAGATAGAAGTCTGCCCCGAAGCTCGGTGACTTCTTGTTTTTGGAAAACATCTCAGGTGTCGCTAGTTCGATGCATGCTGTGAGGGTTTTAATCGGTACTTCCTCAAGCACGTATCGGAGCCCATCGGCCCCAATAAAAGCGCGAAGAACCATGATGCGATCGTAGCCACTCAGATGCCGAGGAAGGCGCAGTTTAAGTGCATCGCAGCACGCTTCCGGCGTGGTGCAATCTCGAATCCAGCGCGCTTCCATTAGCTTTTCAATCTTTACCTGATTGGAGGATATCCCTTTCGCTGCCTCCGTCTTCAATGACCATCTGGTACCTGCGCCTATTACGTCGTAAGGATGAAGGCCCGGTGTCGAGTTTAGGTTGGCCTCGAAACCTTGTGCAATGAGACATTGCTTATAAATGTATTCAAATGGCTTCTTGTTTAGTGGCTCCTCGTGCAGGGCATGGTGGACGGCAAGGAAATTAGCCATGGTTTCGATGAATGGTTCACCCACGATGTCCGAGTCTGAGGCAGCGGTATAGGTTATGGGGGTTTTGAACGCATTCACCATAGAACGAACAGCTTTGAGCTGGCTTCGCGTCATCCCAAAGGTGTCGCGTAGCAACGCTTCGCGTTCGGCAGCATGGTCCTCTAGGGGCATAGAGCGCATGATACGGGCAGAGAGGCAGGAGCTTCTCCGAGCACCGTGACGTGGCTCCTGCTGGTAGCTCGTTCCTGCAAGGTGGGCCCGTCGTCAAGAGTTGGGCCGGGCGTGCTCGCTGGAGAGCAGTGATCTACCTCGATTCTCGTGCTAGGCATCCCTGGCCGGCGCCATGGCGCTTGCTCGCAGGCCAGGCTCTGATATAACTCAAGCCTGGGTGCCAGGACGTCTGCCTTACGGAGACCGCTCATGAACTCGACGCTTGATGCTATTGCCAGCATGCTCGCTGCAGGGAAGTTTGAGCCGTTTATCCGACACATCCGGTTTCCCCATTATCGTAATCTCCGCGAGGGCACTCGGGTTGAGTTCCTTCATCCCGTGACAGCGCTCGTTGGGCCGAACGGCACAAACAAGACGGCAATTCTTAGGGCACTGCAGGGGGCGCCGGAAGGTGCGAACCTTGGTCAGTATTGGTTCTCGACGAATGTCGACCGGATTCTGGCTGAAGATCGGCATCGTTTCATTTATGGATACCTTGCCGGATCGATCCACGAAATCGTGGAAGTAGTGAAGTCGCGAATCGTTCGTGAAGGCGATCCGGACTATTGGGAGACGGCTCGGCCACTTGCTAGTGATGAGATGGCACCGATGCCGCGGGTAGAACGCGGTGCGCTCATGCCACCTGAACGAAATCGAACGCGGTGGAAAAGCATCCGGAAACCGGTCGTGTATCTCGACTTTCGGTCAGAACTGTCGGCATATGACAAATTCTTCTTCCATGTTCCGTATCATGGTGCACAGAACCTCACGGAGAAGAAGAAGTTTATCCGGAGGCGGTCAAGGCATTTACGCAGTGTCCTGGATGGTGGGACCAGTAAATCTCTGTACCGCCGAGAGCGTATCTTGGCGCCAGCTTTTACTCTGAGTAAGCAGGACACCAAGGTAGTGTCGTCCATTGTCGGTAAACAGTATCGACGGATACGTATAGTGCGTCATGACCTCTTCGATGTTCGAGGCGCGACTGTCGTGCTGGACACACCTGACCTCAGGTATTCGGAAGCATTCGCTGGGAGTGGCGAGTTTGCAGTCGTGATGATGGTGAGGGCAATCTCCGAGGCTGAGCCGGGTTCCCTCATACTGTTGGATGAACCGGAGGTGTCGTTACATCCCGGCGCTCAGGGTAAGTTGATGGACTTCATTGCTGCGTCGGCCAAAGCCAGCCAGCATCAGTTCGTCATTTCCACCCATGCGCCGGAGATAATTAGGAACCTTCCGCCGCAGGCGATTAAAGTCTTCGTGCCTAATGAGAAAGATGGCAAGATCGACCTCATAGCACAGGAAGCAGATCCCGCGGACGCTTTTTTTCGCCTTGGACTCCATGCTGGCGACAAGTGGACTGTTTATGTCGAGGATCGGCTAGCTATGGCGGTGGTAAAGCGTGCCGCTAGGAAACTTGGTAAGGCGGCCAACTCTCGTCTGGATGTGAGGGTCCTGCCCGGAGGCGCCGAGGCCATTAAAGGTCGACTGATTCCAACTCTAGCGTTGACGAACCAGCCAAGGTGCCTTGTGCTTCTGGATGGGGACCAAAGACCAAAGTGTCCCCAGGTTGATCCTTCTGGGCTGGTCGACGGTGATCTTGAATCTGCGCTTACTGAGCTGATGCGTTGTAAGATTTTGCTCATGCTGGACGGTGCGGCTGGGCATTCGGCTCCGGGCCAGGAGGCGACCCAGCGGCGATGTGTTCTGGACTGGTGCTTCAAGCATCTCCGTTTTCTACCGCACACGACTCCCGAGGCTCTCATCCTTCTGATGGAGGGGCGTCCGGGGGCCTCCGGTGCGCAACCGGGTAAAGAAACATGGCTGACGCGTACACGGCAGGCATTGGGTCGTGAGGATTGGGAATCGGTAACGGGACAAGAAATTCTCTATGAACAGGAACGAGCGCTGGCGAAGGTGAATGAAGATTGCGATGAACTCGTTCAGGTTCGTGACGTTATATCGAACTTCCTGGCGGTAACCAATCACGCATAGTTTCATGACTTACCGTATTCGGCGCGTGATGACATGTCCAACGTTTGTTCGTGTGAGATTCCTTGGCGGCGCTAGTCGTTAATGCATGCGATGATGGTATCTATTAGAGGTGCGGAAGATGCGATCAGCGACTGAGACGTAAAATTGTGGGTATACCCCTTGTGGTCGCGCACCATCGCTCCCGATTCGGCGGCAATGGCAAGGCCAGCTGCAACATCCCATGGATGATTACTCAAAAAAATGCAGGCATCGAGAGTTCCGCTAGCGGTTAAGCAGAGGTCGATGGCGGCGGAGCCGAGCATGCGGATGCGTTGGACTCGGGGGGCGAGGGCTTCGGTGACGGCGAATCGTCCCCGGTTCTTGGCTTCGGCGCCTTCGCCTACGGCGTAGTCGCCGATGGACACGATGGCGTCTTCCAGCCTTGTCGTGGTGTTGACGCTGATTGAGTCGCCGTCGCGGTAGGCGCCGCTGCCTTCGGCGGCCCAGTACCGCTGGTCGAGGGCGGGGAGGAAGACGGCGCCGAGGATGGGGCGGCCGGCTTCGACCAGGGCGAGGGAGACCGCGTACAGGGGGAGGCCGTGGAGGTAGTTGGCGGTGCCGTCGACGGGGTCGAGGATCCATGCGGTGGCAGTGGCGGGGTCGGCTCCGCCGTGTTCTTCGCCGAGGAAGTCGATCTCGGGGGTTTCCTTGGCGAGGAAGGTGCGTAGGTCGTCCTCGACGGCGTAGTCCACCTCGGAGGCCATGTCTCGGTCGCCCTTGGTGGTGATGGTGCCGGGGTCTTGCTGGCGGATGCGGGCGGTGGCGCGTTCGGCGGCTTCGAGGGCGACGGGTAGCAACTCGGCGGGGTCGATCACAGTGCGGTGCTCCCGTCGCGGATGGTGTCGTAGACCTGCGTGTAGGTGAAGTACAGGCCCTCGTCGCCCTGGCGGTGGATCAGGAACGTGGGCGAGTCGAGTCCGCGGGTGTCGGGCAGGTACGGCTGGGCCACGCAGATCTGGTCGTCGATCAGGGTGACGTTGACGCGCGGTACCGCCTCGTAGGTGGCGAGGGTGAACCGCTCCTGCGCCGCCGGCGTCAGCTTGGACCGCAGCCGCTTCATGATGTGGATGTTCACCTCGGTCAGGTCCGCGAGGTGGTTCTCCGGCAGGCTCTCCTCGATGGCGCGGCTGCGGATGGCCTGGCCGTGCGGGTCGAGGAACAGGCACGTGATCGTGGTGCCGGACTCCAACAGGCGGCGGATCTTCTGGTCCGGGTAGCTCTGACACAGGATGTTGAGCGACAGGCCGAGGATGCGGATGTCCTTGGCGCTGTCGAACAGGCTGGCCGGGGTGAGGTCGGCGGCGAACTCGGTACGGCTGGTGTAGACGGCCTGCAGGTCGGCGTACTTGCCCGCAGCGAGCACCGGTGCGGGCTTGGTGACGTGGTCGCTCGGCGTGGTCTCGCCCTCGGCGCGGTGCAGCGGCTCGGCGGGCAGGTCGGCCGGCGGCGGGGCGAAGAGCGCTTCGGCTTTCCACCCGGTGAACATCACTTCGAGCACGCGGCAGTGGTGCTCGTACGGCAGCTTGGTCACCTGGCCGGTCACCCACCGGTGCAGCTGCGCGCGACTCGGCGCGCCACCGATGAGACTCGGGTCGATCGTCTTCGCGGCGCGGTCGTACTCGGCGGTGAAGGTCCGGTGTGCGGTCCACCGGCGGCGTTCGAGCAGCACCTTGAGCAGGGTCTCTGCCTCTGACACGTCCGCTCCCCACGTTTGCCCGGTCAAGCAGACAACAGGCTATCGCCTCGGAAGAGACAGGACGAGACACAGACGAGACGGGTCGGCGCGTAGACGGTCAAGACGGGACAGTGGCGGCCTCGCGACGCAACGTGTTTCTTCACCAGACTTCGTCTCATGATCGATTCGCAGGAACCGCGGCGGCCGTGCCTGTCGTGCCGTGGCCGGGGCTGGAAGTACGTCACCTCCCGGCGCGTGCTCGTCGGCCAGGCCGATACCGAGGCGGCCGGGCTGTGGAACGTGCGAACCTGCCGTGACTGCACACCCCCGCAGACCCCGACGCGGGACGCGGCATGACCGGCCCGGAGCCCCGCGGCGAGGGGCTGATGCAGGCCGGTCCGCACTCGCACTGGTACCGGGTGCGTCGCGCCGTCGACGGGCTGCCGTCCGGGCTGGCGGTCTCCACGGTCATCGTCTATCCGGCGTCCGGGGTGCTGTCGCTGCACTGGGGGTCGGGTTCGATGTCGAGGCTGCCCGGGGCGGAGGCGTGGGCGGTCGCCGCGTGCCTGGGCGAGGCAGTCAGGCGCAGCCTCCCTCGCGTCGGGTCGGCGGGGCTGGTGTTGGAGGCGGACCGCGGGCAGGGCTGGTTCCGCGTCTGAACCAACCAACAAGGCTCGTCCGGTGGAGGTAGCCGTCACCGCCGGGCGTAGGGGCAGGGCGGGGCGCGCGCAGGAACAGGCGTGCCCTCCGTACCAGGGCGCGGCGCGCGTTCCCGTCCTGTCCACCACAGGCCGGCACCGGGACGGACGCAGGCGCCCCGCCGCGTCCCCACGCGGCAGGACACGGGTCCACTCCCCGACCCGTGGTAGCCCGTCCGTCCTGGTGCCATCCAACGGCGCACGGGAAGGGATCGCAGTCATGGCAACGGTTTCCGTTGGCCGCTTCGTTCCGCTACCGGGACAGACCGTGTACCTGACCGACCGCGCCTCACCCCGCTTCGCCGGGCACCCCGTACGGCTGCTGATCACCGCCGAAACCACCCCGTCGGAGTTCGACGACCGGCGTGGGCACTCGGCGCGGAACGCGGCGTGGCTCTCGCTGACCGGGTACGAACTCGACCCGCGCGGCCGACGGCTGAACCTGCGCGAACACGTCTCGGTGTACGCCGCGGGCATCATCCTGGTCGGCGAACCCGGCGTTCCGCGCCACGCCGATCGAGCGTGACGGCGCGCGCTGGGTCGGTGCCTCGTCACGCTGGCGTGACTTTTCGAGCCGGGTCAGCTAACTTGTCCTGACAGGTGTAACACGCTTGACAGGTCGTACAGCGACGTTGGCCCCGCAGGAGTGGTAATGGCGTTCGAGGCGAAGCTGAGCAAGTACGCCGTGATCGCGTCGACCCTTCAGGGGCGCATCGAGGACGGCACGTACGCGCGGGGCGACTGGCTGCCCAGCGAAGCGCAGATCGCGGCCGAGTTCAACGCGTCCCGGCAGACCGCCGTGCGGGCGCTGAACATCCTCAAGCAGGACGGCTGGATCGACAGCCAGCAGGGCAAGGGGTACGTCGTTCGCGGCCGTCCGGCAGGCTCCCGGCTCGGCGCACCGGACTACATCGAGGAACTGCTCAACGCCGAGGAAACCTCTGCCCGGCTGCTCGGCGTCGAGGCCGTGTTGGCCTCGCCTCGTGTCGCGGATGCGTTGGGAGTCAAGGAAAACAGCGCAGTGTTCGAACGGCGCCGCCTGGTTTCCGGCGCCCGCGGACCGGTCGCGCTGTCCACCGCGTACCTTCCAGTGCAGATCGCCGTGGCGGCATCCGCCGACGGCTCCGACCCGGTCTCCGGCAACCTGCGGGACCGCATCGAGTCGACCCGCGGTACCCGCTTCGACTTCGTCACCGAACGCATCACCGCCCGGCCGCCCACCGCCGATGAGGCCGAGCTGTTGAAGATGGACCCGTCCGACTCGGTGCTGTGGCTGCTGCTCACCGTCCACGCCCCGGACGGCTCATCCCTGGTCACCTACGACGTCGTCCTCCCCGGCGACCGCCACGAACTCGTCGACAGCTTCGCCCTCGGCTCCTGACACGAGCGATTGGCGACGCGGTGCTCTTCGAACGGCTGATGGCCGCCTACGACGCGGTTGATGATGAGTCGGCTTGGTCCTCTTTCGTCGCCGCTGTCATCGCCGAGGTCCGAGGGGCCGGCACTGAGTCAAGCGAGGCGGAGAGCTTCCTAGAGTCAGCGGGCCGGCTGCTGAGCGAAGGTGGCGGAGAAGATGACTACACCTCGCTGAGGGTGGCAATCTGGCGCTACCTCGACGACAAGAACGGCTCCTCGACGGTCATCCGAGACGTCGATGACCGTGCGCTGCGCGCACTCCTTACCGTGCTGATGGGGCCTACACCTGGTGCTCGCGACGACGTCGAGGAAGCAGCTTGGTGGGTTGCATCCCTGCTCGCCGGTCTCAGCGCATGAACGTCTCACGATCGCTCATCCTGCTCGCGCGCGGCTTGGCTCCCCGGCGATGACGCGTCCGCATGCCCGTCAGGATGCAGACATGGATTGTTCGACGGAGTTCTTCATAGCATCAGACGATGAGGTGGCCGCGCAGGTGAAGGGTACGGAAGCCGGAAGGGCCTTCGAGTCGCTGCCTGGCGGTGCCTACGATCCGGCAGACGTGGTCGTCGAGTGGGAGAGCCTTTTTACCGGCGCCCACGCACACGCGCTGATGCAGGCAGGTGAGCCTCGGTTCGTCACGGAGGTCACCAACGACGGTTGCTGTGTCTTCGTGGTCTCGCGCAACCTGGTCACTTCGCTGGCGACGAGCGATCGAACCACATTGGAAGCGATCGCTCGCCAGTGGGCCCACATGCGACAGGAGGATGGCGAGGACATCGGCGAGGACGAAGCCGTCCGCCACCTCGGCGAGTTGGCGCGACTGGCCGCCTCTGCCATTCGTCAAGGTGAGCGGCTCTACTGCTCCGTGACGTAATGGCCACGTACGTCCTGGTCGAGCCTCGGAAGCCATGCTCGGCTCATGGGCGGCCCGGTCGCTGCGGCACTTGTCCGCGGGAGCGAGCGAGTTGGTCGTACAGGCGGCGGGCGTTGATCAGTTCGGAGATCGCGTCTTGAAGTTCCAAGATCACGGAGATCGTGACGCGGTCCCATGCCGGCGGCTGCGGCATCGACGGCGGCCAACCGAGCGGTACGCCGTACTCATGGAGTAGCGCGAGTGCGTTCGTCGCCCGCACCGACGCCGCGCGCAGGTCGCTCTGCGCCCGACGTAGCTCCGTCTTCAAGCTCGGTCCCCCCACGACGTCATTCGAACACAGGTTCGAACAGCGCCGCAACCAGGGGCAACGCTCGGCGGGCGCGACTCGGACACAACTGGTCGTGCCGATTGACTTGCATGTACAAGATGGCCATGCCTACACTTCGTGCATTGGTCAAGCGGCTCTAGCTTGATCGGACAACCGGTTTAATGATGGAGGTTGAGTAGACAATGGCTATCCAGATGGGGCTGCGGGTCGAGATCCCGTCCATCGCGGCGTTCCCGAACAACGCCCTGTTCCTCGGCGTCCAGGCCGAGACCGACTTCGACAAGCGCGGGCAGGGCGACGACCAGGCGCGCGACAAGCAGACCGGTCAACGCGTGTGGACGGTGACCGCGATGGACCTGGACCCGGACGCGGCGAAGTTCGGCCGGAACGCGCAGATCAAGGTCAAGGTGCTCGCCGAGCACCAGCCCGTGCCGCCGGCCTCGCAGATCCCCGGCTACCCGCCGGTGATCGAGTTCGAGGGCTTGCAGTTCACGCCGTACGTCGACGACAAGAAGTGCCGCGCGCCGCAGGACGGCCGGCAGCACAAGTGCAAGGCGCAGCAGACGTACTCGTTTCGCGCGACCGGCATCCGTGCCGCGTCGACCCTGCCCGCTGCCGACGACTCGGCGGCCTGACCCTCACCCGTTCATGAGGCGCGGGGCGGCCCTGCTTGGCGGCTGACGACCGCCCCGCGCTTCTCCTGCCGTACAGGAGGAAACCAGCATGTCACGCGACGCTGATTGGCGTTCGTTGATGGGCACCCGCCTCGGTGTGCCCGGTGAGTTGTGCACCTGCGGCCGTCAAGCGGTCGAGGTGTTCTCGACGGAGTTCGGCCTCGTGGGTTACTGCGGAGTCGCCGACGGCGGTAACGACGTCGGTCCCTGCCCGTTCTGCTCATCGCCGCGCAAGCACTTCGACGCGGCGGGGACTCCGGTCCGCTGCCCGCAGTACCGGCTGCGTCCGGGCGGTGAGCAGTGATGGCGGCACGTCGTGAGCCGCAGTTGGTGCGGTTGCAGTCGTCGGTGTTCGCGGTCCCGCGGTGGGCGCTACTGGTCGGCCTGATGTTCCGCGGGCTGTACCGCGGTGTCCGTCTGGCGTTCCGGTACTGGCGGGTGACCGGCCCGGTAGTCCTGCTGATCTGGCTGGGTTGGCGGGCCGGTTGGCAGGTCATCCCGATCATCTTGCTGTTGGCGGCGGCCGGGTTGTCGGGGTGGCGGATCGGGCACCGTGACTCGTTCGGGGTGTGGGTGAAGTGGCCGTGGTTGTCGCGGTGGCGCCGCTGGTGGCTGTACCGGCGTGGCTGGGAACCCACCATGCGCGGCTGCGGCCTGTCGACCGCGCACGGGTCGGTGCAGTACTGGCCGCCGATCCTGTCGGTCAAGTCCTCGCCCGCCGGTGACGTCGTCCGCGTCCGGCTGCTGCGCGGCCAGACCCCGGACACGTGGTCGGGCAGGTCGGCGGAGCTGGCGTACGCGTTCGGCACGCGGCTGTGCCGGGTGTTCTCCGGCCGGATCAACGTGCTGCCCAAGATCCGCGCCGGCCGGCTCGGCGTCCTGCTGGCGTGGTGGGACCGACGCCGGTTCGGCCGGGACCGCCCGACCGAAATGACCCTCGTGTTCGTGCGTGGCGACCTGCTGGCCTACCCGGTCCCCGCGATCGGCCCCGACTCGATCCCGCACACCCCGGACCTCGCCTGCCTCCCTGTTGGCCTGCGGGAGGACGGGTCGTGGCTGCGGATCGTCCTGGAACAAACGCATGTGCTGATCGCGGGGGCGACCGGGTCGGGGAAGGGGTCGGTGATCTGGTCGATCCTGCGCGCGCTGGCCGGCGGTATCCGGTCGGGGCTGGTGCAAGTGTGGGCCATCGATCCGAAGGGCGGCATGGAACTGGCCATGGGACGGCGGCTGTTCTCCCGCTTCGCCTACTCGTCGCTGCCAGAGATGGCCGACGTCCTGGACCAGGCCGTCGAGGTCATGCGGGAACGGCAGACCCGGCTGGCCGGCTCGGTGCGACAGCACGTTCCCTCCCCGGCGGATCCGACCATCGTGGTCCTGGTCGACGAGCTGGCGGCGCTGACCGCGTACCTGACCGACAAGGATCTCCGTAACCGGATCGAAGCAGCGTTAGCGGTGCTGTTGTCACAGGGCCGGGCGCTGGGCGTGCACGTGATCGCGGCGGTACAGGACCCGCGCAAGGAGGTCGTCAAGTTCCGCGACCTGTTCCCCACCCGCGTCGGGCTGCGGATGACCGAAGACGAACAGGTCGACATGGTGTTGGGTGCCGGCGCCCGCAAGCGCGGCGCGCTGGCTGACCAGATCCCGGCCAGCCTGCCGGGGGTCGGGTACATGGTGCTTGACCAGCGACCCGAACCCGTCCGGGTGCGGTTCACCCACGTCACCGACGAACACATCCGCGACATGAACGCGCGGTACGCGACCCCGACCCCGGCGCCGTCGTCAGCTGCTCCTGTGCCGTCGCAGCGCACCGTACCCGCCTCCGGGAACGGGAACGGGTCGGGGCCGCTGCCGGCGGAGCTGTTCAACAAGCTGCGCGGCGGTGACCGATGACCAGCATCGAACGCCGCGCGGCCCGGCTGTGGCGTATCCGGGTCCCCGGCGCACTGCTGTCCGGCACGGCGGTCACGGTCCGGCTCGATGCCAGCGAGACGGACGTACGGATGTGGGTCGCGGTCGGCGCCGGACGCCGTCGCCTGCCGCTCTCGGTGCCGGAGGCGTGGGCGGTGTTCAAGCTGCTCGGCGAAGCACTCGACATCACCGGCGACCCACCCGACTTCGTCCGTACTCCTGTTACCCCGTCGAGCCGATAGGAGGGTCGTTGTGTCTGCTGGAGTGAAGGTGGAGAGCGCGGCCCGGCTGGTGATCATGGGTGCGATCGGGGTCATGGCCGGGGCGGCGTCATTCACGCACATGCATGACTGGACGATGCAGAACGCGCCGGACGGCACGCCGGAATGGTTCGGCTGGGCCAACGCGGTCGTCTCCGAGCTGACCCCCGCGCTGGCGTTGTTGGAATGGCGGCGCCGTCGCCGGGCCGGCGGTTCGATCGGGTATCCGGTGGCGCTGCTGGTCGGCTCGGGGCTGCTGTCGTTGGCGGCGCAGGTGTCGCAGGCCAACGCGTCGCTGTCGAGCAAGGCTCTCGCCGCGCTACCCGCGATCGCGTTCACGCTGTTGATCAAGCTGGTGTTCTCCAGCCTGCCCGGCCATACGGCGACGCGCGCGGAGTCGGCCTCCTGCGTCGCCGATCACCGCGATACCAACGCATCCGCCGAGCAGGATCAGCCGGTGGCCGATGTTTCCGGTGGGGTCGCCCTCGGCCAGGTCCACGGCGGTGGTGGTGGCGACGCTGGTCGCACCGCCGACGCCGAGCCAGTACGCCACGTACCAGCCACCGTGAGTGACCCGCCGACGGTCGGCCCATCGTCGCAATCGCCCGAACAGCATGACCGGACGGTATCGGCCCCAGACCGGAACCACATCGGCGATCCGGCTCGTCCCGCGACCGTTCGTCCCCTCGTGGCCCGTGTCGTGGCTCCGGCCCGGCCGGTGGCGCGGGTCAACGGTTCTGCTCGGGAGGTGCCGTCGGTATGAGCAGCATCAAGGCAACGGCCGTCGTGCTCCCGGACCTCGGGCGGGAGGAGACTCCGCGGCCGGGGACGCGGGCGGCTCGGTTGTTGCAGCCGATCGCGAAGGACGTGGCTGCGGATCTGGCGAAGCAGTTCGGGGTGTGCGTCAAGCCGGTGTGGCTGCGTCGCACGAATACCGCGACCGGCGAGACGGAGCTGATCTCCGTGCCGTGCGGGGCTACCTCGGCGGCGAAGTGCGAACCGTGCGCCGAGGCCAACCGGCGGCTGCGCATGCAACAGATCCGGGAGGGCTGGCACCTGATCGACGAACCGGTCACCACGCCGGACGCTCCGACCGATGAGCAGCGGGAGTTGGTCGAGTACCGGGCCGTGTTGGAGTTCGCCCGGACCTCGGTGGTGCTGGCCGCCGAGTGGGACCAGGTCGCCGAGCTGGACGCCGAGATCGACCAGGTGGAAGAGCAGATCACCGCGGCCGGTATCCGCGGCTCGGTCCTGCCCGGTGGCCGTAAGGACGGTACCGACGGGCAGGAGGCGGCTCCGGCGCGGAAGCGGTCGACCAAACGCCGGCAGGACGCACCCGACCTGCCCCGGCTGCCCGTCGCGAACCGGACCATCCCGCACCCGCACATCGGCTCCGACGGGCGGGAGCACCGGGACTCGATGTTCCTCACGCTCACCCTCGGCTCGTACGGTGCGGTCCACTCCGCGTACTGGCGGCGGGGGCGGGTCCAGCCGTGTGAGTGCGGGGAACTGCACGCGCAGCATGACCCGCGGCTGGGTACGCCGGTCGATCCGGACAGTTACGACTACCGGGCCGCGGCGCTGGATGCCGTGCACTTTGCCAAGGTGATCGACCGGTTCTGGCAGAACCTGCGCCGCGCGGTCGGCTGGAAAGTCCAGTACGCCGGATCGATCGAAATGCAGAAACGCCTCGCCCCGCACGGGCACTTCGCGGTGCGCGGTGCGCTGGCCCGCAAGCTGGTCAAGCAAGTCGCTGCGGCCACCTACCACCAGGTGTGGTGGCCCGCCCACGACCGGCTCGTCTCTGACCCCGACGGTCCGCTCCCGACCTGGGACGCCGACGCGCTGACCTACCGCGACCCCGACACCGGGGCCGCACTGCCCACCTGGGACGAAGCCCTCGACGCCATCGACGACGACCCCGACGCCGAACCGGCGCACGTGGCCCGGCTCGGCACGGTCGACGTCAAGGGCGTGCGCGGCGGCTCCGAGAGCGCCGAGAAGACCATCCGCTACATCACCAAGTACATCGCCAAAGACATCACCGACGCCGTCTCGCCCGACTCGCGGGCGCAGGAACAGCACATGGCCCGCCTGGCGGCCGAGCTGCAAACCCTGCCCTGCTCTCCCACCTGCCCGAACTGGCTGCTCTACGGCATCCAACCCAAGAACGCCAAAGCCACGGCACGGCCGGGACGGTGCAAGGGCAAGGTGCACCAGCGGCGCACCCTCGGCTTCACCGGCCGCCGCGTGCTGGTCTCCCGGCAGTGGTCGAACAAGACCCTCGCCGACCACCGCGGCGACCGCAAAGCCTGGGTCAAAGCCCTCCTCGCGCTTTCGGCAACCGGCGACGAGGACCAGGCGGACAACGGCGAGCAAGACCAGGCGGATGAACTCGACCGGTTCGAGTACCAACTCGCCTCCCGCGACGACCCTGACGTCCCGCCGCCACAGGTGCACTTCCTGCGCAAGATCGCCGAACGGCAAGCCTGGCGCGCGCAACTCGACGCGGCGAAACAGCTAGTCCTTCAACGCCTTTCGGCAACCGGCCACGCGGCTTGAACTTACGGGGAGAGAACCAAGTGTCCACAAAGGACGCGACGTTAGAGCGCACATGGACGATCGATGATGTGGCCGGGTACCTGCGGGTCCCGGTCGAAACTCTGCGTACGTGGCGCAAGAAGCGAACTGGTCCACCGGCTCGCCGGTGTGGCAAGCACCTCCGTTACGACCCGGCTGCGGTCCGGGCCTGGCTCAACGACAGCGAAGCGGCGTAGGGGGCCGGTATGGCGCACATCGAAGACCGCTGGTTCAAGCCGCGGAAGGACGCAGACGGTCACTTCGTTCTCGACGCCAAGGGGCGGAAGGTACTTGAGCCAACGTCCCGGCACAGGAAGGGCGACCGGTACCGCGTTCGCTACGTCGATCCTTTCGGCAACGAGAAGAGCCGGTCGTTTCCCGACGGCAGGAAGCGGGCGGCCGATGCCTTCTTGGTCGAGGTCGAGTCAACGAAGATGCGCGGCGCCTACGTCGATCCTGATGCGGGCCGGGTCATGTTCCGCGAGTACGCCGAGAACTTCATCCGGACGCATGCCGTGGATGAGTCCACGCGGCAGAACCTCGAATCACGGGTCAGGAAGCACCTCTACCCCTACTTCGGTCATCGGCAGATCAAGGCAATCTCACCGGGTGTCGTCCGCGAGTGGAACCACGAAGGGGCCGATGGTCTCGCCGACTCGTCGCACGGGCTCGTCTTCGCGAGCTTGAAACTCATCCTTGGTGCTGCTGTGGATGACGGCAGGATCCCCAAGAATCCCTGCCTCGCGAAGTCCGTCAAGAAGCCTCGCGTACAGGCAACACAGGTGGTGCCGTGGGAGTTCGCACGTGTTCGTGCGGTACGCGCTGGTCTGGAAGAGCGGTTCCGGCTGATGGTGGACGTCGGTGCCGGCTGCGGTCTTCGGCAGGGCGAGATCTTCGGGCTTGCGGCCGACGACATCGACACGGAAGCCGGCTGGATCCATGTTCGGCGTCAGGTGAAGCTCATCCGAGGTGGCCTCGCCTTCGGCCTCCCGAAGAACGACCGGGAGCGGCGCATCCCGCTTTCGGCAACGATCGGCCGTGCCCTGCTCGACTACATGGCAACGGCCAGGTACGAGCCGGCGGAGATCACGTTGCCTTGGGAGAACCCTGCGAGCGACGAGACGCGGACGGCATCGCTGGTCTTCACGACGAAGTGGCGGCGAGCGCACAACCGCAACACCTTCAATCACTACATCTGGCGACCGGCACTCACGGCCGCCGGCGTCGTTCCCGGCCGTACCAACGGGATGCACGCGCTGCGCCACTTCTACGCCTCGGCGCTCCTGGACGCTGGGGAGAACATCAAGGCGCTCTCGGCGTACCTGGGCCACCACGACCCCGGCTTCACGCTGCGGACCTACACCCACCTGATGCCGGCCAGCGAGGACCGTACCCGGCGGGCAATCGAGCAGCTCTTCAGCGAGACGCCGGACCGGGACGGCCCAGGGACGGCCCCAGAGGCGGCGTGAGTAGTGTCAATGCAGGTCAGGCGGGTACTGATGGTATTTCCGCCACAAGTAGCGGCCGAGGCGCGCAGTCCGCGTGCAGCGGGGACCTCGGCATGGCGCGCCAGAGTCGGTCCACGAACCTGCCGTGACCGACCCCCGACGACGTTGGGCGTGCCTGCGTAGTCCACAGTGGACGGCCTGCTTCGGCGCCACGCGCGTGTGGGTGTCGGCCACCTCGGTCAGGACGTCGTACGCGATCAGGAACGGCCTGGAGCGCCACCGCGTTCATGGTTCGGGGTTCTGGCGCCAGGGCAGTACGCGGGGCTCCGGCGACCGGCGGCCGGCGATGAGGTCCGCGAGCAGTGCCGCCAGACCGTTCGGGTACACGAGGTCGCCGGTGGTGGCGAGGTCGGCGGGTTGCCACCAGCGGTGGCCGGCGAGTTCGTTGCGCTCGTACGGGGTTTGGCCGCGGGTGTCGACGGTGTGGGCCGTACGCGGAGAAAGTAGAAGTCGTCGCGGTACAGGCCGGCCACGCCGCCGAGCTCGGCGCGGCCGGCGGTGACGGCGACTGGCCCGCCGAGGTCGGCCGGAGTTGTGGCGAGGCCGATCTCTTCCCGGAGTTCCCGTACGGCGGCCTGCGCCAGGGTCTCGCCCGCCTCGACTCCACCGCCCGGCGTGACCCATCCGGTACTCGTCGGTGTGCGGAAACGCAGCAGCAGTACGCGATCGGTGTCGTCGACGAGCAGGATGCGCGCCGACCGTCGGGTGTACGGCCCCTTCTGCGCCACCCGACAGTACGGCGCCCCCCGTAGGCGCGACCGAGCCGCCCCGGCGGCCTCAGCGGGCCGTCCAAACGCGACCACGCAGCGGCGGCAGCGGACTGTCCGCCGCGCGAGCGGGACTGACCACCAGCGGCCGCAGCGAACTGTCCGTCGCGCGAGCGACTCGACGATTCAGCGGCCTCGACGCAGCGCGCGAGCGACCATCCGGCGGTACGTGACGACTCGCCGGGGCTGGCAGCCACCGGAACCAGAAGGTCTACAGTGGACGGTCGGTCAGGCGAGTACGCAGAATTCGTTGCCGTCGGGGTCGGCGAGGACGACCCAGGGTGCGTCGGCCTGACCGATGTCGACGCGGGTGGCGCCGAGGGACAGCAGCCGTTCGACCTCGGTCCGCTGGTCGCTGTCGGCGGCGGGGGCGAGGTCGAAGTGCAGCCGGTTCTTGCCGTGTTTGGGCGCGACGGGCGGGCCACCCCAGGTGATCTTGGGGCCACCCTGCGGGTTGCGGATCGCGGTTTCCTCGTCCTGGTCCCAGACGAGGGGCCAGCCGAGGGCTTTGCTCCAGAAGTACCCGACGGCCTGGGTGCCGTCGCTGGAGAGGGCGCCGAGGAAGCCGCACTCGGCGAGGAACCTGTTGCCGTACGGGATGACGCAGAACTCGTTGCCTTCGGGGTCGGCGAGTACGACGTGTTCCGCGTCGGGGCCCTGGCCGATGTCGAGGTGCCGGCCGCCGAGCGCGAGGGCGCGGGCGACGGTCTCCTGCTGCGCCTCGGGGGTCGGGCTGGTCAGGTCGAAGTGCATCTGGTTGGGGCCGGTCTTGGGCCGGTCGGTCGGCGGGAACCGGAGCAGGAAGCCGGTGTCGTCGTTCGGTTGGAGCGTCACGCCGCGCGGGTCGTCGACGGTGTCCCAGCCGAGTACGCCGGCCCAGAAGTGGGCGAGGGCGGCGGGATCGTTCGCGTCGAAGCAGAGCGCGTGGAGGTGTGTGGTCATCCGGCTCCGCACCTCCGTTCTGCTGGCGGCGCGCCGCACGGGCACGCGGTACGGTCCGTGGCCGACCACGCTAGGCGTTCCGCGGACGGCGCCGCAAAGCATTTGCCCAGCCCGACCCGACCCGATCCGGGCGTACTAGCGTGTCCGGGGTGATACGAGACGCGTACCTGGGTGCCGCCGCGGTCGCGGCGACGCTGCTGCACGATCCGGCCGTGGCGGACCGCTGGTCGGCGCCGAGCGCGCTGCCGGACTTCTCCGTCGCGGGCCTGGCGCGGCACCTGGCGAACCAGGTCACGCACACGGTCGCGCTGCTGGCCGCGCCGCCGGCCGCCACCGCGATCCCGGTACTGGCGCACTTCACCGGGAACGAGTGGACCACCACCGGTACGGACAGCGAGGCGAACGTGGGGATCCGGCGGCGCGGTGAGCGGGACGCGGCGGCCACCACGCCCGCCGCGCTGGCCGACACGACGGACGCGGCGCTCGCCGAGCTGCGCCGGATCGTACCGGGGGAGCCGGTGGACCGGATCGTGGACGTGGGCGACTGGGGTCTGCGGGTCGACGACTTCCTGCTGACGCGCCTGATGGAACTGGTCGTGCACGGGGACGATCTCGCGGTGAGCGTGGGCGTACCGACGCCGGAGATGCCGCCGGCGGCGACGGAGGCGACCATCGACCTGCTCGCCCGGGTCGCCGCGTGGCGGCACGGACCGCTCGCCGTGGTCCGCGCCCTCTCGCGTACGGAGCGGGCGCCGGCCACGATCAGCGCACTCTGACGGCCGGTTCGGGCGACGGCCTCGACGCGCGGATCGGTTGGGCCCCAACGGTTCGGCGTAGCTCACGCACCCGAAGCGGCGTACCGGTAGGTGGTGATGCTGTGGCCGGGTGCGGGGACGGTGTCGCCGCGGGGTGGCGCGACGGCGGCCAGATCGTGCGTCCCGTCGGTACGCCAGGCGCCGGTGGCGTGCGCGGATCCCGGGAACCGTACGGGAAAGGCGGTGTCGGCGGTGGTGTTGTTGACGACGACGAGCGTCCACTCCCGCCCGGTACGGAACGCCAGCGCGTGGACGCCGTCGGGCGTGCCGGTCACCTCGTGCCGCACCGCGCCGGGGCGTACGAAACGGCTGAAGTTTCCCAGTGCCCACAGGCGTTTCGTCGGGTAGAGCCGGTAGTTGTGGTGGCTGGAATACTGCGGGTCGTAGTAGACGAGGCCGTCGTTCCAGCCTTCCGGGTTTGCCTGGCCGGTGCAGGACGCGCCGGTCGTCGGGTCGCAGCCGAGCGCCGCCGACATCGCCACCCACCACTGGAACGCGGAGTCGTCGGCCTGCGTCAGGTCCTGCGCGACGATGTCGGCGAGGGCGAGACCGCCGGTGATGGTCGGGTCGTACCCCTGGCTCCACGCCGGCTTGCCGCCGGCCAGTACCGAACAGCAGATTTCGGTGGCCCACAACGGTTTCCCGTACCCGTGGGCGAGGTCGCGCGCCTGGTTGAGCGTCGCGTCCGACGGGAAGTCGTACGTGTGGTGGGCGAGCGCGGTGGTGGCCGCCGCCGCGCCCGGGTCGGACATCCACTGCGGCGTCTCCGGCAGGAACTGCGTGTCCACCCGGCTGGACTCGTCCGCGATGATCCCCGTACCGGCGGGCAGCGCGGCGCGCAGCGCGGTCAGCGTGTCCGCCCGCCGATCCGCCGGTACGGCCATGCCCTCCTGCGTGCACTCGCCGCGCGTGTAGTCCGGCTCGTTCATCGGGCTGACGTGGTTCACGTTGGCGTGCCAGGAATCCCGGGCGTGTCTGACCACAGTGGACAGATATTCCGCGTAGGCCCGCTCGGCGCCCGGCGTCAGCGTGCCGCCGCACGACTGGTGGTTGGTGGTGAAGTCCGGCGGCGCGCTCACCGCGAACCCGATCACGTCCGGCACCCGGTACTTCGCCGCCAGCTTGAGCATCGCCGTACCGCCGGCGTCCACCGACCAGTCGTACCGGCCGGGGGCCTGGTAGAAGGTGTCGGGGGCGCGGTTCCTGGCGCCCAGCTCGGACTCGCCGCCGGTCGGCACGGTGACGCCGACGCCGCCACCGCCGATGTTCCAGCGCCACTGGCTGAGCGCGATCCCGCCGTCCGGGGAGAACAGCAGCCGGGCCAGCTGCTCCCGTACGGGTGCGGGAAAGCGCGCGACGTCGATCGTCCACCACGCGCCGGACGCGCCGAACCCGGTCATCGTCTGATGTGCTTTCGCTTGTACCACAACGGTTTCCGGGGCCGCGCCGGCCGGTGCGCCGGTGAGTACGGTGATCGCGGCGGTCAGGGACACGAGCGCGGCGAGTGCGCGTCGACGGGCCATCGTCACTCCTCGGGGCGTGAGGGTGCGTGCTTCGCACGAGACTGGCCCGGCCCGGCGCCGGTGTCAAGATAAGTACTAAAAAATTGAAAAACGGCCCCGCGTGGAGCGGTCGGTGGCGGCGCGGGTCAGGCGTCGGAGAGGTCGTCGGTCGCGCCGCGCCCCGCCTCCGCCGTACGCCGGAAAAAGTCCGCGAGCAGCTCCAGCTCGGCCGCGTCGTACCTGGCGCAGATGTCGTCCATCGAGCGGTTCATCCCCGCGTACAGCCGGAGCACCTCCGCGGTACGGTCGCGCACCGCGCGCACGGTGACCGCGCGACGGTCGACCGCGTCACGCTCCCGGACGATCCACTTCTCCCGCTCCAGCCGGTCGAGGATGCCGGTGATGGTGGCCGGGTGCAGCCCGGCGCGCCGGGCCAGCGCGCTCGGCCCGATCGGCCCGTGCCGGGTGATCAGGTCGAGGCAGTCGAGGTCGACGTCCTTGAGCCCGAGCTGCCGGCCGACCTGGTGGTTGAGGAGCGAGAGCTGGCTGCTGAGGTCCCGCAGCGACGTCTTGATCGACGTACGGGACCGGCGGCGGCGCCGCGCGTCCTCCTGCGTTTCGGCAGTCATACCGTCCGCTCCTCGTAACGTATGCCGTGCGTACGGCAACGATACCGGGTCGCGGTGCGGTTGACCCGGGTCCTCCGCCCGGCCTAGGTTGCCGACCGACGGGCAGGCGGCCCGATCGCGGTCGCCGCGCCCGGAACGAGTACGACCGGACGGAGCCGACCCATGCCCGCAGCCCGCCGTCCCAACGTGATCCTCATCGTCTCCGACGACCACGGGTACGCCGACCGTTCGGCCCTCGGGCTCCGGGACGACGTGGCGACACCGGCGCTGGACCGGCTCGCCGCCGGCGGCGTCTCCTGCACCGAGGCGTACGTGACGGCGCCGGTGTGCAGCCCGTCGCGCGCGGGCCTGATGGCCGGCCGCTTCCAGGAACGGTGGGGCGCCCGCTGGTTCGACTCGTCGCGGTTCGCGCCGGACGGCGCCAGCCTCGCCGAACGCTTCACCGAGAACGGCTACGCCACCGGGTACTTCGGCAAGGTCCACTATGGACCGGAGCGCCCCGGCGACCGCGCCTGCCCGCCGCACCACGGCTTCGCCGAGTCGTACTACGGGCTCGCCGGGATGCAGCAGGGCCGGCTGCACTACCTGCGGCACTCGACCGCCGCCGTCGAGGAGTACGGGCCGGAGGCGTCGTGGCGGATGGCCGTGCAGCCGATGTACGAGGGGGACGAGCCGGTCGAGCTGGAGGGCTTCCTCACCGCCGAACTCGGCCGGCGCGCGCGGGATTTCGTTGCGCGGCACGAGAATGCGCCGTTCTTCTGCATGGTCGCGTTCAACGCGGTGCACAACTTCTGCTGGCAGCTGCCGCCCGAGGAGCTCGACCGCCGCGGGCTGCCCGGCTTCGAGGACTGGGATCCCGGCGTCGGCGACTACGTCGACTGGTACGACGGGGCGATCAGCCCCAAGCTCCCCGACGGCCGCGCGTACTACGCGGCGCAGCTCGAACTGATGGACGCCGAGATCGGCCGCCTGCTGGACGAGCTGGACGCGCGTGGCCTCGCCGACGACACGATCGTCGTCTACACCACCGACAACGGCGGATCCACCTGCAACTACGGCGACAACACGCCACTCGCCGGTACCAAGTACACGTTGTGGGAGGGTGGGATCCGCGTGCCGATGCTGGTGCGCTGGCCGGGCGGTGACGTACCGGCGGGTGTGGAGCGCGCCGGCCTCGTCTCCACCGTCGACCTGTACCCGACGCTGCTCGGGGCCACCGCCGCGCCGTACGCGGACACCGACGGGGTGGACCTGCTTCCGTTGCTGCGCAACGGATCCGGCGGGCACGACGAGCTGCACTGGGAGTGTGGCTGGCAGTGGGCCGTGCGCCGCGGCGACTGGAAGCTCCGGTACGTGCAGCCCGACTCGCCGTACGCCGACGGCATCCGTACGGTCGAGCACACCGACCCGGGCCGCGGCCTCACCCTGTACGACCTGGCCGCCGACCTCGGCGAGACCCGCGACCTCGCCGCCGACCACCCCGACCTGGTACGCGAGCTGACCGGGCGGCACGAGTCCTGGCGCGCCGCCCTCGCCGGCTGACGGCGACCCGCTGGGTGGGACGGCACCCCGGGAACCCGCTCGCCCAACGGTCCGACCACGTACCATCGCGCGGATGAGTGCAAAAGCCCCGTGGCCGCCCGTCGGCACCTGCGTGGCGCACCGCGGCGCCTGCGGTACGACGCCGGAGAACACCGTCGTCGGGTGCGTCGAGGCCATCCGGCAGGGCGCGCTGGCGATCGAGGTCGACCTGCAGCGCACCAGCGACGACGAGCTGGTCATCGCGCACGACAGCACGATGGCCCGCACCACCGACATCGCCCAGGTGCTCCCGGACCGGGCGGACACCCGGCTGGCCGAGCTGAGCCTCGCCGAGCTGCGCAAACTCGACGCCGGGTCGTGGTTCGACCCGCGGTTCGCCGGCGCCACCGTGCCCACCCTCGGCGAGCTGCTCGACGCGATCGCCGGCCGCGCCACGCTGCTCGTCGAGATGAAGTGGCCGGACCGGTTCCCCGGCATCGAGGCCCAGCTCGTCACCGAACTCCGGCGCTGCCTCGGCCCCGCCCTCGACCGGGCCGACCTGCCGCCCGTCGCGCTCCAGGCCACCGACCCCGACCTGCTGCGTACGCTGCGCGACCTGGTGCCGCCGACCGTGCCGCTCGTCCTCATGACCGGCGTACGGCCGCCCCTCGACCTCGCCGACTTCGCCGGCCTCGGCGACTGGATCTCCGCGTACGTGCCGCTCGGCCGCGAGCTGCCCGACGGGTACGTCGACGCCGTACACGGGCACGGGGTGCGGGTCCTGCCCTGGACCGTCGACGCGCCCGAGGGGGTCGCCGCGATGGCCGCGCTCGGCGCCGACGGCGTCATCACCAACCACCTGCCGTACGCGGCGCCCGTGCTGCGCGGCGACCCCAGCGGCCTCGCCCGTACGCCGGTGCGGGTCGCCCGCGCCTCGGTGCCGGACGAGTACACGGTGCTGACCGCGGACGCGGACACCGACCTCGGCGGCTGGGCGCTCCGCAACCAGCTGATGGAACGCCAGTGGCTGCCCGACACCACGCTCGCCGCCGGCGCCGACCTCGTCATGCCCGCGCCGGACCCGGCGTACCTGGACAACTACGGCGACACGCTCACCCTGTACGACCCCACCGGCGCCGTCGTCGACCTGCACTTCTACCGCTGACCGCCCGGCCCGGGGCCCACGTGGCGCCGGGCCGGTACGAGCGGGTCAGAGCAGGGCGCGCAGCTCGGCGCAGGTGTCGCCGGGCACGGTCTTGAGCCGGGCGACCGCGTCCGCCAGCGGTACCAGCTCGATCTCGGTGCCGCGCAGCGCCGACATCATCCCGTACTTGCCGTCGCGGACGGCCTCGACGGCGCGCCCGCCCAGCCGCGACGCCAACACCCGGTCGTACGCGGTCGGGGTGCCGCCGCGCTGGAGGTGCCCGAGCACGGTGGTGGTGACGTCGCGGTCGGCGCCGAGCCGGCGGCTGATCTCCAGCTGGAGCTGCCGCGCGATGCCGGCGAACCGCCGGTGCCCGAACTGGTCCACGTGCCCCTGGTCGAACTCCATCGTGCCGGGCGCCGGGACCGCACCCTCGGCCGCGACGAGTACGGCGTGGTTGTCGCCGGCCTCGAATCGGCGCTGCAGCCCGGCGCACACCTCGGCGATGTCGAACGGCGTCTCCGGAGTCAGCACCTGGTGCGCGCCGGCGGCGAGGCCGGAGTGCAGCGCGATCCAGCCGGTGTGCCGGCCCATCACCTCGACGATCATCACGCGCTGGTGCGACTCGGCGGTGGTGTGCAGCCGGTCGATCGCGTCGGTGGCGATCTCCACCGCCGTGTCGAACCCGAACGTCACGTCCGTGCAGTCGATGTCGTTGTCGATCGTCTTCGGTACCCCGACGACCGGGATGTCGTGCGACGACAGCCAGTGCGCCGCCTGCAACGTCCCCTCCCCGCCGACCGGGATGAGGGCGTCGATGCCGTTCTCGTCGAGTACGCCGCGGATCGTGTCGATGCTGGACGTCAGGTGGTCCGGGTTGACCCGGGACGAGCCGAGGATCGTGCCGCCCCGGGCGAGGATCCCGCGTACCCGCGACGGCACCAGGTCGACGTGATGGTTCTCCAGTACGCCGCGCCAACCGTCGCGGAAGCCGGTGACCTGCCAGCCGTGGTCCCGGACCGCGCGCAGCACCACCGCGCGGATGACCGCGTTGAGACCCGGGCAGTCGCCACCCCCGGTCAAGATACCGATACGCACGTGCGTGTCCCTTCCTCTGGCCAGACGGCACGGCGCTGTACCGGTCTTCCGCGAACAGGGTAGAGGGTGACCGGCGCCCCGCGGCAACGCACCTTTGGTGAACCTTGAGCGTCCCGTCACACGCCCGTCATCGGCATGGTGTCCACCGGACCCCGATCACCTGGTACTCGCGGCCGCGGTCACCGTCTCCTCCCGACGCGCGTCCGCCCCGCCCGGCGTACGGAGCAGGGCGAACGCGAGCGCCAGCCCGGCCGCGACCAGTACCGCGGCGACGAGGTAGCCGAGGTGGTGGCCGGCGACCCGGGCCGGTACGAGGGCGACACCGTCGGCGCGCAGCGCGGCGGTACGGGTGGCGGCGACGGTGGCCAGTACGGCCAGGCCGAGTGCCCCGCCCACCTGCTGCCCGGTGTTGAACAGCCCGGACACCAGCCCGGTGTCGTCCGGCGCGGCACCGGACATCGCGAACCCGGTCAGCGCCGGCATCCCGATCCCGAAGCCGAGTCCGACGAGGACGAGCGCGGGCAGGATCCGCGTCGGGTACCCGGCGGCGAGCGGAACCGTGGCGAACAGGGCGAGACCGGCGGCGATCGACACCAGCCCGGCGAGCAGCACCCGGCGCGGGCCGTACCGGGCGATCAGGCGGGCGGAGAGCAGCAGCGAGGTGGCGGCGATGACCAGCGACACCGGCAGGAACGCCAGCCCCGTGCGCATCGCGTCGTACCCGCGGACCTGCTGCAGGTAGAGCGTGGTGAGGAACTGGAACCCGTACAGGCCGGCGACCATCGTCAGCAGGACGGCGATCGCGCCGGACACCGGCCGCGACCGGAAGATCCGCAGCGGTACCAGCGGGCTGGCCGCGGCGCGCTGGCGCAGTACGAAAGCGACGAGCAGGGCCACCGCGACGGCACCGGTACCGGCGGTCGCGAGCGGACCGTGCTGCTCGACCGTGACGATCGTGTACACGCCGAGCATCAGGCCGGCGGTCACCAGCAGCGCGCCCGGCACGTCGGCGCCGGACCGTACGCCGAGGCCCGGTTCGGCCGGCAGTGCCCGCATCGCGAGCGCGGCCGCGACCAGCCCGATCGGTACGTTGATCAGGAAGATCCAGTGCCAGCCGAGGCCCTGCGTCAGGACGCCGCCGAGCAGCGTACCGACGGACGCGCCGCCCGCCCCGACGAACGTGAACGCGCCGAACGCCCGCGCCCGTTCCCGCGGGTCGGTGAACGTCGTCGTCAGCATCCCGAGTACGACGGCCGAGGCGAACGCGCCGGCCACGCCCTGCGCGAAGCGCGCGACCACGAGTACCGCGGCGTCGGTGGCGAGTCCGCAGGCGAGCGACGTGGCCACGAACCCGAGCAGGCCGAGCGTGAACACGCGGCGGCGGCCGACCAGGTCGCCGAGCCGCCCGGCGAGCGGCAGCAGCCCGCCGAAACCGACCAGGTACGCGTTGAGCACCCACGCGAGCCCGGTCGGGCTGAACCGCAGGCCGTCCTGGATCGCGGGCAGCGCGACGGTCACGATCGTCCCGTCGAGGATGACCATGACCTGCGCGCCGCACAGCACCACCAGGGCGAACCATCGTTGGCGTGCCGACATCCCTTGCCTCCCAAAAAGGTGCACGACTTGTTACTGAGGCCATCATGTGTGACCATCGAGGTCGGCGTAAGGAGGCACATTCATGTCACGGAGTACCACCGATGTACCAGCGCAGGTGGCGGGCGCCGACGCGTGCACCGTGCGTGAGGTACTCGACAGGGTCGGCGGCAAGTGGTCGATCGGCGTGATCGTGGAGGCGAGCCGCGGGCCGGTCCGGTTCACCGAGCTGGAGCGGGCGGTCGAGGGCATCAGCCGCCGCATGCTCACCCTGACCCTGCGCAATCTCGAACGCGACGGGCTGCTCACCCGCACCGTCCACCCGACCGTTCCGCCGAAGGTGGAGTACGTGGCGACGCCGATGGCGCGCGAGCTGTACGACGCGCTCCTGACCCTCACCACCTGGGCCGACCGGCACCGTGGCGACATCGCCGCCGCCCGCCACCGGTACGACGAGGCGCGCGCGGACTGAGCCGAACCGGCCGCCGGTTCCCCTTCTCCTCTGTTGGAACGTGGTGCAGGATGTGCGGAGGCGTTTGAAACAGGGGAGTGGCGACGTGAACGTTCAGACCAGCCGGGGCGGCGAGCAGGTCGGCATCGCGTACGACGAGACGCACCGGGTGTGGCTGCTCCGCACCCCGCACTCGGCGTACGCGGTGGCCTGCCCGAGCAGCGTGACCGTGCACCACCAGGAGATCCCGGACCCCCTCCTCCACGTGTACTGGGGCGAACCGGTCACGCTGGCCGACGCCGTACACATCGGGACGGTCAAGCGGCAGCGGTGGAGCCGGCGCGGCTTCGAGTCACCGCTCGACGGGGCCGAGGAGTACCCCGTGCGGGGTGGGATCCGGTTCGGGCGGGCGGCGCTCGCGGCGCGGTTCGGCGCCACGCGGTCGATCGAGTGGCGGCTGGTCGGCAGCAACACCACCCGGGACGGCGACACGCACCAGCTCACCGTCGAGTTCGCGGACGGACCGCTGCACCTGGCCCTGCACTACCGGATCCGCGCGGACACCGACGTGATCGAGCGGTGGGCGGTCGTCACCAACACCGGCGACACCCCGATCGAACTCGACCGGTTCGACTCCGCGACGTGGACCGTACCGGAGGCCGACGAGTACCGGCTGAGTCACCTGTCGGGGCGGTGGAGCGCGGAAACCCAGCTGCGCCACCAGATCCTGACCGACGGCGAGTTCGTCATCGGCAGTCGCCGCGGCACCACCAGCCACCAGGCCAACCCCTGGTACGCGATCGACGACGGGTCGGCGACCGAGGAGTCCGGCACTGTCTACAGTGGAGCGTTGGCGTGGTCCGGGGTCTGGCAGCTGGCCACGCAGAAGCTGTCGCACGGCGGTGTCCAGGTACTCGGCGGGGTCGGGCACGACGGCTTCGGCCCGTACCGGCTGGCGCCCGGGGAATCGCTGACCGCGCCGGTCTTCGCCGGCCTGTACACGGCCGACGGGTTCGGCGGCGCGAGCCGGGCGTGGCACGCGTACCAGCTGCGGCACGTCATGCCGAACCCCGACGCCGACCGGCCCGTACTGTACAACTCTTGGGAGGCAACGGGTTTCGACGTCAACGAGGAGAACCAGAAGGCGCTCGCGGCGCGCGCCGCGAGCATCGGCTGCGAGCTGTTCGTGATGGACGACGGCTGGTTCGGCGCGCGCGTCGACGACCACGCCGGCCTCGGCGACTGGACCGTCAACCCCGAACGCTTCCCCAACGGGCTCGCCCCGCTGATCGACGAGGTGCACCGGCTCGGCATGGACTTCGGCATCTGGGTCGAACCCGAGATGGTCAACCCCGACTCCGACCTGTACCGCGAACACCCCGACTGGGTCTACCACTTCGCCGACCGTACCCGGCACACGATGCGGAACCAGCTCGTCCTCAACCTCGCCCGCCCCGACGTCGCCGACTGGCTGTACGACCGGATCGACGCGCTGCTCTCCGACCACGACATCCAGTTCGTCAAGTGGGACATGAACCGGCCGTTCACCGAAGCCGGCTGGCCCGCCGAGACCGACAACCCCGAACGCCTCTGGCTCGACCACGTGCACAACCTGTACGCGGTGCTGGATCGCTTGCGCGCCAAGCATCCCGGCGTCGCGTTCGAATCCTGCTCCGGCGGCGGCGCCCGGATCGACATGGGCATCCTCGCCCGCACCGACCAGGTCTGGACCTCCGACAACACCGACGCCCCCGACCGGCTGATCATCCAGCACGGCTACAGCCAGGTGTACCCCGCGCGCGCCATGTCCTGCTGGGTCACCGACGTGCCCAACTTCCTCGACCCGCGTACGGTCCCGCTCCGCTACCGGTTCCACGCCGCGATGGCCGGCGTACTCGGCGTCGGCGGCGACCTGTCCGAATGGTCCGACGCCGACCTCGCCGAAGCCACCGACCTGATCGCCGAGTACAAGACCGTCCGGACCATCGTCCAACATGGACAGTTGTACCGGCTGCGGCCGCCGTCCCCCGGACTCTCCGCCGTCCAGTACGTGGCACCCGACCGGTCCGAAGCCGTCGTCCTCGCGTACCTCGGGGCACAACGGTTCGGGGAAAGGCCGCCACTGCTGCGACTCGCCGGACTCGACCCGCACGCCCGGTACCGCGTCGACGGCGTCGACGACCCGCTGACCGGGGCGGCGCTGCACGGGTTCGGGCTGCCGTTGCGGCTCAACGGCGACTACGACAGTACGCTGCTGCACCTCACGCGGGTCGGCGACTGAGTCGCGCTCAACGCCGGGATCCGTTGTGTGGCAACGGATCCCGGGGTGTGGCGGGGTGGGCTCAGGCATATTGTTCAATTGTGTCATTGTTCAACAATTGGACAGTTGAACAATGACACAGTTGAACAATTGGACAATCGATTTCTGACCCCACCTGACCGCGAACCCACTGAACCCGCCGACCGCACTCGACCTTGAACCCGCCGAACCCGCGGACCGCACCCGACCGTGAGCGCACGGCCACGCGCTCGACGTGACCGTGCAGGCCGGGATTCTGGCTCTGCTGAGCCGGCTCCGCGACGACACCGGCCTGTCCGACCGTGGAGCCCTCGCCCGCAAACCCTGCCGGCCCGACCCACGCACACTGCGCCCCTTGACCTTGAGCCCACTCCAGCATCCAGACTCCCCCGGGTAGCGAGGAATCCGAGGGGGACACATGAGATACCGGAGCATCGGCGCGGACCCGGCCACCCGGCGCCAGGTCAGCGTGTTGAGCCTGGGCACGATGCGGTTCGGTACGGACACCGACGAGGCGACGTCGTTCGCGATCCTCGACCGGTACGTGGCGGCGGGCGGCACGTTCGTCGACACGGCGAACTGTTACGCGTTCTGGGCGAACGGTACGCAGGGCGGCGAGAGCGAGGAGCTGGTCGGCCGGTGGCGCCGGAGTCGCGGGATCGGTGACGAGGTGGTGATCGCGACGAAGCTGGGCGCGCGTCCGCTGGCGCCCGGTACCGGTTTCGTGGACAACGCGGAGGGTCTGTCGGCGGCGGTGATCCGGGATTCGTCGGCGGCGAGCCGGAGGCGGCTGGGCGTGGACCGCCTGGACCTGCTGTACGCGCACATCGAGGATCCGGCGACGCCGCTGGAGGAGACCGTCGAGGGCTTCGCCGGTCTGGTCGCCGACGGTACGGTCGGGCTGCTCGGCGTCAGTAACCACTGGGCGTGGAAGGTCGAGCGGTCCCGGGCGATCGCGGCGTCCCGCAACCTCCCCGGGTACGAGGTGCTCCAGTACCACCACACGTACCTGCGGCGGCGTACCGACGTGCCGGGGCCGTTGTCGGTCGACGGTGAGCAGGGTGTCGCGTCCGGTGACCTGATGAGCTACGCCCGCGAGCATCCCGGACTGGCTCTCGTCGCGTACACGCCGCTGCTGTCCGGCGCGTACGTGCGGGACGACAAGCCGCTCGACCCGGAACTCGACCATCCCGGTACGCCCCGGCGCAGGGCGGCGGTGCGCGAGGTCGCCGCCGAGACCGGTGCCACCGCCAACCAGGTCGTACTCGCCTGGCTGCTCGGCGGGGACGTACCGGTGATCCCGTTGGTGGGGGCGTCGTCGGTGGCGCAGCTGGACGAGAGCCTCGCCGCCGTCGACCTGGACCTCACGGTCGACCAGCGCGCCCGCCTCGATGCCACGAACTGACCGCCCGCCCCGCGCGGCCCGACCGGCTGCGCGGGGCAGCCCGGTGCCGCATCCTGGAACCATGACGACGGTCGCGGTACTCGGAACGGGCATCATGGGGCTGCCGATGGCGGCGAACCTGCTGGACGCGGGCTTCACCGTACGGGCGTGGAACCGTACTGCGGCGCGGGCGGCGCCGCTCGCCGAGCGCGGTGCGTACGTGGCGGCCGATCCCGCCGACGCCGTCGCCGGCGCGGACGTCGTCCTCACGATGCTCACCGACGGCGCCGCCGTCCACGCCGTCATGACCGACCTGCCCGTCGCGCCCGGCACCCTCTGGGTACAGGCGAGCACGGTCGGCGCCCGGTACGCCGACGAGTTCGCCGCGCTCGCCGACCGCCTCGGCGTCACGTACGTGGACGCGCCGGTGATGGGTACCAAGCAGCCGGCCGAACGCGGGCAGCTCGTCGTGCTCGCCTCCGGTCCCGACGACGCCCGCGACCGGTGCGCGCCGCTGTTCGACGCCGTCGGCAGCCGTACCGTCTGGGTCGGTCCGGCCGGCACCGGCAGCCGCCTCAAACTCGCCGTCAACGCCTGGGTCACCACCCTCACCGGCGCCACTGCCGAGGCGCTCGCGCTCGCCGCCGGCCTCGGACTCGACGGCGCCCAGTTCCTCGACACCATCGCCGGCGCCTCCGTCGACAGCCAGTACGCGCACATCAAGGGTGCCGCGATGCTCGCCGGTGAGTACCCGCCGAGCTTTCCGCTGGCGCACGCGGCGAAGGACGGCCGGCTCATCCGCGACGCCGCCACCGACGCCGGCGTCGACCTTCCCCTCTCCGCCGCCGTACTGGACCGCTTCGAAGCGGCGGAGGTCGCCGGCCACGGCGACGAGGACATGGCCGCCGTCTACCGCGTGTACTGACGCCCACGCGCTTTCCGTTGCGGCGCCTGGGTTCCCGGGCATGGGTCCGCCCCGGGGACGTCGGATGCCGTCCCCGGGGCGCGTACGCAGGGCATGCCGTTCGCGCGCTCGCGGCGGGCGCGTACCGGACGCACCCGCACCCCCACCGGCCGACGCGGCCGAACGACCGGCCCCGCGCACGGTCAGTCGGCGAACCAGTTGCCGTGGAACCCCGACGGCACCCGGCGCGGCAGCGCCACCGCGGCCACCTCCGTCAGGTCACGCGCGTCCACGCACAGCAACTCCGAACCGCCGAGGTCGCTCACGATCGACAGCAGCCAGCCGTCGTCCTCCGCCGTACCCCCGGCCGCCGGTACGAACACCGCCTCGCCAGCGTCCCGCCCCAGCCGCAGCGCCTGCACCGCGCCGGAACCCGTGTCGTACTTGAGGATCGCGTCGTCGCCGACCGCGTACCGGAAGCGGCTGGAACGGCCGAGGCGGTCCTCGTTGACGGTCGGGAACTCGACGGCCCGGTCGTCCAGCGCCTGCTCGGCGAGCGCGCCGGTACGCGGATCGAGGACCCACCGGTACAGCGTGGCGCCGACCGCCGCGTCGCCCGGCGTGTCCGAACCGCCGATGCCGCGCCAGACCGCGTCGAACCCACCCGGCGAGTACCGCACGGCATCCAGTACGACGCGGCCCTCGTCGTCCTCGCTCGCGTTGCCGACATGGAACACGTAGCACGGGTCCACGTCGAACCAGCGCACGTCACCACCCGCCAGCGGCATCACACCGATGCGCGCGCCGTACCCGTCGTCCCACTGGTACGGCATGCCGCGGCCCACCCGGGACACGTCGAACACCACCGGCAGGTCCAGCCACACCGCATGGTGCTCCGTGATCGCGAAGTCGTGCATCATCGTCGGCCCCGGCACCGCGACCACACGGCTCTCCACCAACTCCCCACCAGCCGACAACCGGTGGTACGTCAGGAAAGGCGGCATCGCGCCGTACCCGAAGAAGTGCAGCTCGCCGGTGACCGGATCCTGCTTCGGATGCGCCGTCATCGCCGTACGCAGCCTGCCGCCGAAGTCCACCGGGCCGACCGTCTCCAGCTCCGGCGTCACCTCGTACGGCAGCCCCGACTCCACCAGCGCCAGAATCCGGTCGTGGTGCCGGATCACGTGCGTGTTCGCCGTGACCGCCGCCCGATCCACCCCGTTCGGCCCCACGAACGGCGCGCCCGCCAACGCCGCCGTCCGCGTCCACCGGTTCCGGTACCACTCGGCGCGGCCGTTGCGCAGCCGCACACCATGCAGCATGCCGTGCCCAGCGAACCAGTGGCCAGGATCCTGACCGGGCAACGGATTCGGGCCGTTCCGGAAGTACCGGCCGGTCAGCTCGGGCGGCAGCGCACCCCGCGTCACCGCCAGATCCACCGCGTCGATCTCGTCGGGCACCGGGGCCAACAGCCCCTGCAGGTACGCGGGCATCGCGACCTCCGATCATTCCAGTACTGACAGGTCGACGATAGAAGCTCCAGCGGTGACATGTCAACAGTGGAATATCAGCGCGATTGTTCAATTGTTCAACAAGTCAACTGTTGAACAATGCGACAATTGAACAATCTGAGTTGATCTTGAACGCTGCGCGCGCCAAGCGCCAAGCACCAGCGCTTGAACGCTGCGCGTCAAGCGCCCGAGCGCCAAACGCCCGAAGGCCAAGCGCCCGGACGCCCGGCACCTGAGCACCGACCGCCCGACCGCCCGACCGCCCGACCAGTCACCCACCCCACGACAAGGGCCGGCCCCTCCATCCACAATGGACAGAAGAGCCGGCCCACGTACGCCAGGCCCACCCGGGCCCGCGCCTCAACCGTTCAGGACGCGCAGATCTTGGTGTGGTCCGAGTACGCGTAGGTTTCCTTGGCGGCGCCGTACCCGTCGTACCACTGGAGGATGGCCTTGCCGCCGCCCTTGGTGACGAGCGCGAAGGTCTTGCCGGGGGCGACGGTGTGCACGCCGGTCCACGTGGTCTTGCCGTTGTAGCTGACGCCGAAGTGGAAGTCGCGGGAGCGGCCGCCGGCGGTGTTGGTGATGGTCCACAGGTTCTGGGAGGTACTGGTCGACAGACGGCAGACGTTGGCGCCGACGAGTACGGAGGGGTCGTTGACGGTCTTGACCAGCGTGGTGCCGGCGACGCCGGTGATGGTGGCGGACTTGGCGCCGGTGCCGGACACGCCGACCCACGCCCATACTGCGGCGCGCGAGCCGTGGCTGCCGGCGTCGACCTTGTCGCGGGTGAGCGTGGTGTCGACGTTGTACAGGACCTGGTCGCCGGCGGGGCCGACGTAGTAGCCGTCGGCGGAGAAGGACAGGTAGTGCCCGTCGGCGTTGGTGTCGATGTAGAGGTTGGTCGAGGTGGCGGCGGCGCCGGGCCCGTCGACCTGGATCCCCTTGAACGTCCCGTCGGCGTTGAACAGGTCGCCCACCGTGCCGACCGGCACGATCACGCCGGCGTCGGCGTACTCGTTGGTGGCGGGCTTGGTGGTGACGGTGACGCCGGTCGAGCCGACGGTCTCACCCGAGTCGGGCTGGCTGAGGGGCATGCCGCTGACCTGCCAGACCGCGCCGTTCTTGTAGTTCGACGCGAACTGGTACGCGCCGGTCGGCTGATACGTGGTCACCTGCGGCGTGACGTCCGCGCTGGCGAGGGTGCTGCCGGCACCGATGACCAGTGCCGACACGGCCAGCGTCGCGCCGAGGAGCCTGCGTACGCGCATGGGGAACCTCTCCGGTTGGGGAACGTGTGCATGCGGCGACGCAGCGGACGCTGGGCGGGGGTAGGGCACCACGCGAGGGGGCGGGCGCGGTCGCCGCCTGACGACCGTAGTCCAGGCGACGGCCCGCGGGTCATCCGCCGATCGGCCGATTCCGGCGACCGTCCACTGTGGAACTCCGGACGACCGGCGGGGTCAGCGCGCCGCGCGGACGAACATCAGTACGGTGCAGGCGAGGCAGAGGATCAGCGCGACCAGCGCCGGCCCGTGGTACTGCACGGAGAACAGCACGAGCGCGATCAGCCCGTACGCCGCGGCGCCGATGAGCGCGAAGATCCGACCCAGCGGTACGCCCCGGTCGGCGCGGCGCATCTCCCGCCACGCCCGCCGTTCCGCCGCGGCCCGCGCGTCCCGCAGGTACTGCTCGGCGTCGATCTCGCCGGACAGGAACGCCTCGCTCGCCTTGGTACTCAGTGGTGTCGTGATGCCGGGCCGATCCGCGTGCAGGTCCTCGGACGTCATGGCCACCGCGCCCCCCGATCCCCACCGACTGGACGTCCACCCAGTATCGCAGTGGCGGTACGGCGTGTCACGTCTCGTCCCGGGCGAGGCCGGCGGCGAGCGCGTTCGCGATGAGGATCAGGTAGCCGAGGTCCACCTCGGTGAGGCTGTCCGGCACGTCCGAGTCGACCATCAACAGTCCGTGGCTCTTTCCGTTGGCGCGCACCGGAACCGCGAGGAACGACCGGTGCTGCTGCCCCGGGTACAGGCAGTCGGAGCTGTCCCGGCGTACGTCGCCGATGAGTCGCGCGCGCTCGCCCTGCGCGAGCATCACCATCTCGCGCTCGGCCTCACCGGCCGTCGACGTGTACCGGTCGCGCGGCGAGTTGCCGAGCCAGCCGCTCTTGAGCGGGTTGGCCAGCTCGGTACCGTCCCGGCTCAGCGTGTAGAACACGCTCCGGGTACGGCAGCCGGTCTCCTTGCGCCCGCACTGCGACGCGGCCAGCTCGACGCTCTTGGTGACGAGCACCTCCAGGTGGCGCTTCCGTTCCACCTGCGCCTTCGTACCGACGACGCGGCCGAGTACCTCAAGGAGGGGTTGGCCGGCGCGGGACAGCGACTCGCCCAGCTCGGCCCTCGCCTGCACGGCGGTCACCCGCATCCGCTCGGCCTTCCGCGCCTCGCTGACGTTCAGGTATCCGGCGATCAGCGTCACCGCGACCGTCCCGAGGATCCAGTACACCCGGACGGGGCCGGCGGTCACCGACGCCGCGGCGGTCGTCACCACCGTCGCGACGGGCAGCACCACGATCAGCCCGTACCGGGCCCATCGTGGGAACCGTTCCCGACCCCCCTCGTCCGTCTCGGGCACTGTCCACTCCTCAGAGGTTTGTCGGCTTTACCCCACGGTACCGACCAGCCTCCGGTTTCTGCCCCCTCGCGCCGGCGTCGCAGGTCAGGCGTGGGGGAAGCGCGTGACGTACCGGCGCTGCCAGGGCGTTTCGACGGCGCGCCGCACATACCCCGCCCGCACGTACGCGACGGCCTCGCGCGGCGGCACCCCGTCGAGTACGGCGAGGCACGCCAGCGCGGTCCCGGTACGGCCGATCCCGCCGCCGCACGCCACCTCGACCCGTTCGGTGCCGGCCCGCCGCCACGCCTCGCGCAGCGCGTCGAGCGCGTCGTCCCGGTCGGCCGGCAGCCGGAAGTCCGGCCAGCGCAGCCACCGGCTCGGCCAGTCCACCGCCGGCGGCTCCGAGCCCAGCAGGTACAGCCCGAACGTCGGTGTCGGCCCGGCGGGCAGCGGCTTCCGCAGCCCACGCCCGCGTACCAACCGGCCCGACGGCAGCCGCAACACGCCCGCCGTACCCGGTTCCCAGCGCCCATCCATGCGCCCGAGCGTACGGCCGGGTGGTTTGGTCAGAGGTTGCGGAGGCGCTGCTCCGCGCGGGCGAGGGCGCGGCGCGCGGTCTCGTGGTCGCGCGCGCACCGGTCCCGCGCCCGCATCGCCTCGCGCAGCGCGTCGCGCAGGTCGGTCAGCGTGGCGTCGAGGTCGGCGAGCCGCTGCCGGGTCTCGCGTTCCTTGCCGGCCGCCTCGTCGCGCGCCCGCTCCGCCTCCGCCCTGCGATCCGGCTTCGCCTCCGCCTCGGCCTTCCGCCCGGCGCCCGCCCTGCGCCCCGCACCCGCCGCCTTCTCCTTGCGTACGGGTTCGGCCCGGTCGCCCGCCGACCGCAGCCGCCGCTCCGCCCCCGGTACGTCCGGCGACGCGGCCGGCATCGCCGGACCGAGCCCCGAGTACCGCTCCGGACGGACCACGACCCCGTCCCGTACCCGGGCGGCGATCTCCGGCTCCACCAGCGCCGCCGACAGCGTCTCGCCCACCTGCGCCAACACCGCGTCCGTCGCCCGCCGCCCGCTGTCCTCCGCGTACCGGCCGGTCAGGTCCACCAGCTCGGCCAGCGCCCGCTGCCGCTCCGTGGACAGCTCGCGGACCTGCCCGGCGTCACCCGCCGCGTACGCCGCTCGGAACCGCTCCGCCAACTCCAACAGCGCCGCCACCCGCTCCGGCGCGTCCGCCGCCAGCCGGTTCACCAGCCACGCGGCCAGCAACGGCTTACGCGCCGCGGCGAGCGCGCCCGCCAGTTCCGTGTCACCCGACCGGCGCGCCGCACGCACCAGCCGGTCACGGGTCGCCACGAACTCCTCGATCGGCGCCCGGTACAACTCCCGTACCGCGTCAGGCGTCATCCGCCCATGCTCGCCCATCCCGACCCCGCCGGCACCCCGAACGTCCACCACGGCCACGTACAGCCGGTGCCCGTGAAGCCGCGTGCCCGCCGGCCGGGGTACCCCCCGACGCACCCCCGTACCAACCCGCTACACTCATGAACCGGTTCTCGTGACCATGCGCCCGTAGCTCAACGGATAGAGCATCTGACTACGGATCAGAAGGTTGGGGGTTCGAATCCCTCCGGGCGCACTTTCCCACCCCAGGCAGACATCGCGTCTGACCTGGGGCTTCGTCATTTCGGGGCCCCTTGAACCGGTTCGATGATCATCGGCCATGCGCCCGAGATGTGCCCGAGCCTCGGATCCTGGACTCCTCGACACCCTGCGGGCTCAGGCGGCACGACTCGGGGTCGATCCGCGCGTTGGTACCCGGCAGTGTGAGGTAGTAGTCGGCCTCATGGGGACCGTGCCAAGTTGTGTTGCCTTCCGTCGTCGCCGCTGGCTGAGACGGTCGGGTCGCGGCGGCACCAGTGGGGGCAGGTGGGTTCCTCACCGCCGACCACGGCCGTCGGTAAGGACACGTCCACCAGTACGGCAGCGTGTCCGACCTGGAGGCCGCAGCCGGCAGAGCAGAGATCTACGGCGGGTTCGATGCGTCGTCCACCACGCTGATCACCTCCGAGGCCGCCAGCCCGCGGGCTCCCGGGCCGGCCGCCGTCCGAGGATCCGAGGGGAGGCCGAGACGGCCTCGCGGCGGTACGGCTCGCCGGGCCCGCCCATCCCGGTGTGGTCCTGATGGACCTGCGGATGCCGGTACGCGACGAGGTCGGTGCCACCGAACGCATCCTGGCCCAGCGCCCCGCCACCGGGACCGTCGTACTGGCCACGTTCGACGACGACGATCGCCTGTACCCGGCGCTGACGGCCGACGCCGTCCTGTTCCTCGCAAAGGACCTCGTGCCCGCCGACCGCTCGCCACCGAACGCCGGGCCGCCGTAGGCAACACCCGTGCAGCCCCGCGGTACTGCGCTGCCGAAGTCACGCAGAACCCGTGGCAGCACACGAGCAGGTCGGTGGGGTCGCCGCCGCCAGGTCTGCGCCAGCGCCAACGCGTTGCGCAGCGCGCCGTGTACCCCAGGCGGCGACGCGGTCAGTCGACAAGGACGCCATCTCGTCGCAGCCAGGCCGCGCACGCGGTCGTCCAGTTCGCGGTGTGCGGCTCGCGCGCGATGGACGGGTGTGGCGCGCCGCCGTACTCCACCCCGTCGGCGAGTCCGATGCCGTGGCCACCGGCCGGGTAGACGTGCAACTCCACCGGTACCGCGGCAGCCGCCAGCGCCCGGGTCCACTCCAGTGCGTTGGGCAAGCCCGGCGGGTCCTGCGCGGTGGCCCAGACGAAGGTCGGGCACACCGACGCGTCCACGTGCTTGGCCGGGGACAGCTCGTCCTTGATGGGCAGCAGGTCACCGAGCAGGTTCTCGACCACCGGCGGCGGCAGCAGGTCGAGGTCGGCCAGCGCGTACGCCAGGATCGCGAAGTCCGGGCGGGGCGGGTCGGCGACGCCGTCCTCGATGGACAGGACCTGTCCGGTCATGAGCAGGCCGGCGAGTTGGCCGCCTGCGCTCGAACCGATGACGCCGACCCGGCCGACGTCGAGGCCGTGGTCGCCGCTGCGGATGTGGTCCAATCCGGCCCGGGCGTCTTCGAGCGGGGCCGGGAACCGGTCCGGCAGCAGCCGGTAGGACAGGACGAAGGCGTGGATGCCGAGGCCGGACAGCCAGCGTGCGTAGCCTTCGCCCTCGTGCGGCGGGAGTTCCCGGAAGCCACCGCCGGGCAGGACGAGGACGGCGGGTCGGGGCCCGACGAACCGGTCCTCGGCGGGATAGAGCGTGATCTGCTGTGAAACGGGGGCGGTAATGGTCGTAGCCACCTTTCGACGCGAAGCCTTCATGCCTGACGATCGATCCACCACCGGCACGCGACGCCGCTTGGAACCAGAGCCGCGAAGGCCAGATGGGCGGGTCCTGGCCGTCGGCCAGGCTGGTGGGTAGCGCTGGGGAGCGCTGGATGTGTTGTCGGACAACGGATGCAGGTGCCGCGGCGGCGATCGCGGCGGACAGGTGTGGTGTGCCCGACCGGTTGCAGGCGTCCGTCGAGTCGGCCGAGCAGCAGTGTGTCCAGGCGGGGCGCTCGACGAACCCGGCGCCGGCGATGTTTCGGCACCGGTGCGCCCCACAGTGGGTCCGGCCGGGTGCGGGTCGTGGCGTGTGCTGCCGGACCCGGCTGGTGGCGTCAGTCGGCGTCGAAGGTGTAGGTGAGGGTGAGGACGCCGTGTCGGGCTTCGGTGGCATGGCCGGACAGGCCGGCGAGTTCTGCCGTACCCGAGTGCGGGACGACGGTGCCGAAGGTGCTCTGGTCCGTACCGTCAGCCAGACCGCCGTGTTGGATCACGAAGGTGCCACTCCGGCCGTCCAGCGTTGCCTGGATGTGTTCGGAGGCAACGTAACCGGCGCCTGCCGCGCCTTGGGCGGTGAGAACCTCGGCGACGCCGGTACCGTCCAGCGTCCCGCGGTAGGTCTTGCGGATGGTGACCTTGGTCAGCTTCGGTCCCTCGGTGGGTTCGAGGTACGGGGTCTCGTCCCAGTCGTCGATCTCGAACTCGGCGTCGATCGTTCGCGGTGTGGTCGTCATGGCTTCCTCTTCTGCGTCGTTGTCAGTGGGTGATGCGGGCGAGCGCGCCGATCTCCAGCGCCGCCCACAGTGCGCCGTCCGGGCCGAGGGTGATTCCGTGCGGTTCCGCGCCCGGGGTGGGCAGGTCGTACATCTGGATCTGGCCGTCGACGGTGACCGAGCCGATGCGGTTGGCCGCCCATTCGGTGAACCAGTACCTGCCGTCGCCGCCGGCCGTGATGGCGTGCGGTTTGGCCGTCCGGTCCGGCAGCGGGAATTCCGTGATCGTGCCGTCCGGGCCGATCCGGCCGAGCTGGCCGGCCGCGATCTCGACGAACCACGCGGTTCCGTGCTCGCCGGCGGTGATCCCGACCGGTCCGGCAGCGGGCGTGGGCAGCGGGTGCACGTTCACGGTGCCGTCGAGTTCGACCCGGCCGATCGCGTTGGCCTGGTTGAGGGTGACGTACATGGCGCCGTCGTCCGCCACGGCGATCGCGGACGGGAACGCGTCGTCGACCGGGAGCGGGTACTCGGTGACCTGCCCGTCGGGCGTGATCCGGCCGATCTGGTTGGCGGCGGTCTCGGTGAACCACAGCGCACCGTCCGGCCCGGAGGCGATGCCGAACGGCCCGGAGTCCGGGGTGGGCAGCCGGAACTCGCGAACGGCTCCGTCGAGGGAGATCCGCCCGATCCGGTGTGCCTGGTACTCGGTGAACCACAGCGCAGCATCCGGCCCGACCGTGATGATCGTCGGGCCGCAGCCCGGTTCGAGCTGATGGCTGGCGGCCCTCTCGCCGGGGACCAGCCGACCGATGCTGCTGCCGCCGACCATGGTGAACCACAGCGCACCGTCGGGGCCGGCCGTGACCGCGTACGGGCCGTCGCCCGGCACCGTGTACTCCTCGATGGACACGGACGTCATGCGTCCTGCTCCAGGTTGTGCTCGACCGCGATGCGCTCGATGTCGGCCGGGGTGCCGGCGATGATGACGCGTACGTGCTCGGTGACCAGGGCGGCCGGCCAGTCCCACCAGGCGGCCCGGCGCAGGCGCTCGACGTCGGCGTCGTCGTACCGCTGGCGGATCGTTCGGGCCGGATTGCCACCGACGATCGTGTACGGCGGCACGTCCGCGGTGACGACCGAGCCGGCCGCGACGACGGCCCCGTCGCCGATGCGTACTCCGGGCATGACGGTGACCTGGTGGCCGAACCAGACGTCATGGCCGACGACGGTGTCGCCCCGGCTCGGCATCGCGGTCACGATGTCCAAAGTCCGTTCGGCCCACTCGCCGCCGAACATCGTGAACGGGAAGGTGGACGCGCCCAGCATCGGATGCTCGGCCGCGGCCATCAGGAAGCGCGTCCCGGCGGCGATCGCGCAGTACCTGCCGATGACCAGCCGTTCAGGGCCGTAGGCGTAGAGCACGTTCCGTTGCTCGAAGCGGGTCGCGGCGTCGGGGTCGTCGTAGTAGGTGTACTCACCGACGATGATCTTCGGCGAGCTGACCAGCGGTTTGAGGAACACCACCCGCGGGTGTGCGGCCAGCGGATGGATGGTCAGCGGATCAGGCGACAACATGGGCCCTTCCTGTGCATTGGTGTCGACGAGCGTGGGTCTGCGCCGGTCCTGCCACATTCACCGGTACTCACTGCGGACCGCCCGTTCGAGGTGGAGGTCGACGCTGCGCTCCCGGTGCTGGCCATCACGCTAAGCGGGGATCCGCACGGTCGAATCCGTCACGGCATGAGTACTTGGCTCCGGCGCAATGAGGAGCCCTGGGTACGGTGCGCGCATGATGCACGGGCGCGCCGACGAGCTGACGGTCATCGACCGGCTACTTGCCGGGGCGTACGACCAGGCCAGTGGTGCCCTGGTCGTTCGCGGCGAACCGGGCATCGGCAAGACCACGCTGCTGGCGTACGCGGCCGACGCCGCGGCGGACTGGCGCGTACTGCGCGGGAGCGGTGTCGAGACCGAAGTCGACCTGCCCTACGCGGGCCTGCACCTGCTGCTGCGGCCGGCGCTGGATCGTCTCGGCGCCCTGCCGGAGCCGCAGCGGAACGCGTTGCAGCGTGTGTTCGGTCTCGCCGCGGTCCCAGGTCAGGAGCCGGCGGACCGGTTGCTCGTCGGCGTGGCCGTACTGTCGCTGCTGTCCGAGCTCGCGGAGGACGGACCGCTACTGTGCCTGGTCGACGACGCGCACTGGCTTGACCCCGCGTCAGCGCAGGCGCTCGTCTTCGCCGCCCGCCGGCTGGGTACCGAGGGTGTGGTGATGGTGTGCGCCGCCCGGGACACCGAGAGCGTCTTCACCAGCTCCGAGCTGCCGGAACTGCGGCTCAGCGGCCTGGATCCGTCCGCGGCCGCCGCGCTGCTCGACGAGCGGGTCCATGACCTGGCACCGGAGCTGCGCCGCAGGATGCTGGCCGAGGCGGGTGGCAACCCGCTCGCCATCACCGAGCTGCCCGCCGCTGTGGCGAACCTCCGCGCCAGCGACGTCCGAACACTGCCGGCGACGCTGCCTCTGACCGACCGGCTGCGGGAGGCGTTCGCGGGCCGGATCCGGAGCATGCCCGACGCCACCCGCATGCTGCTGGTCGTTGCGGCCGCACACGACACCGGCGAACTCGACGTCGTGCTACGGGCAGGGGCGCGGCTCGGGGCGGCGCCGGGCGACCTGGAGCCGGCAGAGCGGTCGGGGCTGGTCCGCGCGGACCTCGCCGCCGTGACGTTCCGGCATCCGCTGGTACGCGCGGCTGTCTACGAGTCGGCCCCCCACCGGTACCGTGTCGACGCCCACGCGGCGCTCGCCGCGGCGCTGGACGGCCCCCACGACGCCGAGCGTCGGGCCTGGCATCGCGCCGCCACCGCAACCGACCCCGACGAGGACATCGCGGCGGAGCTGGAACGCAGCGCGGAGGCGGCGGCGGCGCGCAGCGGCTACGCGGCAGCGGTGTCCGCCCACGAGCGGGCGGCGCAGCTCACCCCGCCGGGCGAACGACGCGCCCGCCGCCTTGCCCTCGCCGCCGAAGCCGCCCTCAACGGTGGCGATCTCCAAGCCGCGACCGACCTCGCGGACCGGGCCGCTGCCCAGACCACGGACCTCGTCCTGCGCAGCCGGTTGGCCGGCGCGCAGGGTACGGCGGCGTTCTATCGTGGGTCGCTGCCCGAGGCGCGCCGCCTCCTGGTCAACGCCGCCTCGATGGTCGCCGCCGACGACCCGCGCCGGGCGGCCGACCTGCTCCTCGACGCCGTGCACGTCGGCTGGTACCTCGGCGCGCAGCCGGTGACCGACGCTGCCGAACGCCTCGCCGTCCTCCCGCTACCGCCCGACGACCCGCTCTCTCATGTCGTACGCCTGCTGGTGTGGTGCGTCCGGGACGCCGTCGACAGCCCGAGCCCGGACAGCCTCACGGCGGTCGTCACCCGAGCACGCGACACCGGGTACGGCGGACCCGACCGGCTCATCCTCGCCGCCACCGCACTCCAGGCGACCGGACAGGACGCCGAGGCACACCGCGTCGCGACACGCATGCTTCGTAACCACCGGGAACGGGGCTGGCTCGGCCAGCTACCGCCCGTCCTGTCCTGCATGGCACGCTCGCAGCTGTTCCACGGTCAGCACCTGGCGGCGCGCGACGCCGCTGAGGAGGGCGTACGCATCGCCCAGGCCGCCGGACACGACACCCTGGCCACCGACCTCAGCGGCGTGCTCGCAGTACTGGCCGCGTTTCGCGGTGACGCCGACGCGTGCCGAGCCCACTCCGACGACGCGCGCGCCGCGCCCGGGCCGGACCTGCTGGCGCCCGGCCTCGCATGGGCACACTGGGCGGACGGTCTGCTGCACCTCGGATCCGGTCGCTGGGAGCGGGCGTTCTCCCACCTCGACGCCCTCAGCCGGTCGCCGGCTCGCCACCACCTGCCCGGCAGGCGCAGCATCCCCGACCGTATCGAGGCGGCGACACGGCTCGGTCGAACGGCGCACATCGTCGACGCTCTTACCCAGCTCACCGAGTGGGCCGACCGTGTCCGGCAACCCTGGCTCGACGCGGTGGTGCTCCGCTGCCGGGCCATGCTCGCGCGCGACAGCGACGCCGACGACCTCTACCGCGCCGCGATCCAGCGACACGAACCCGACAACCGCGGCTTCGAACGAGCCCGCACCCATCTGCTGTACGGCGAATGGCTGCGCCGCTCCCGCCGGAAGGCCGATGCCCGTACTCACCTGCGCGCGGCGCTCGATGTGTTCGAACCCCTCGGCGCCGTACCGTGGGCGGCGCGGGCTCGCGGCGAACTCAGCGCCGCCGGCGGCGCGATCGCCCCGTCTGCCCCGGGTGACACGACCGTCCTCACCCCACAGGAACAGGCGGTCACCCGACTCGCCGCGCAGGGACTGTCCAACCGCGACATCGCCGCCCAGCTCTTCCTCAGCCCCCGCACCGTCGCCAACCACCTGTACAAGGCATTTCCCAAGCTCGGCATCGCCACCAGAACCGATCTGCCGGTCCCATGACCGGGGAGGCCCGCTCTGTGGTACTCGGGCAAGGGCGTAGCGCATCTGGTCGTCGCGTACTGGTCCCGGATGTTGTGCTCGATCTCGCCGGCGTCGTCGCCGAGATCTGGCCGGAATCCGCCGCGCAGGGGAGCGCTGATCCGGCGGAGCTCCGGTCCGGCCCGAGAATCCCGCGCGGGCAGCCTTCAGGGTCACCTCGTGCCACGAGGAGCCGCCCGCCGATCCGGTGTAGTCGATCGTGACGGTGTGGTCGCTGACGCGCGGGCCGCGCGTACCCGCCGTCGATCGGCTGGAGCTTCGCCCAGCCGCCTTCGTCGTGGCCATCGTGGCCGAGGCTCACGGCTCTCCACATCCGCGCTCAGCGCAGTGCGCCGGTACGCGTCATTGGACTTGGTCGAGGAACGCCAGAGTGCGGGACAGCAGCAGTGTTGCGGCCTGTTCGCGGTAGGAGGGCAGCGTCGGGTCGGCGAAGTAGTGCTGGTCGCCGGGGTAGACGAACAGCTCGCCACGGTCGGCCTGGGCGACCACTTCGCGCGCTGCGTCCAGGTCACCCTCGCCGGCGAAGTACGGGTCGTCGTCCATGCCGTGTACCTGCACCGGCACGCCGCGCGGCCAGGCGGCACCGAACTCGGCGAGCGGTACGCAGGCGTAGTACAGCAGTGCGCCTCGCGCGCCAGGCCGGGTCTGCGCCAGCTTCTGCGCGGGCAGCACGCCGAGCGAGAATCCGGCGTAGACGACCTCGGCGGGCAGCGTCTCGGCCGCCCGGGTGCCGCGGTCGAGCACGGTGCCGAAGCCGATCTCGCCGACGTGTCCCATGCCGGCCTCGATGCTGGCGAAGGTGCGGCCCTCGAACAGGTCAGGCGTGTGCACGGTGTGCCCGGCATGGCGCAGCTCGTCGGCGAAGCCGGTGATGCCCGGGGTGAGCCCCAGAGCGTGATGGAACAGGACGATCTCGGTCATGCGTCCTCCAGCTGTTCGACGGCTCCGCATTTGATCCAACAAATTAGTATATTCGAGTAGTCTCGATCAATAGCGCATCGTCGACGATGACGTGGAGGGACGCAGGGTCGCCACGACCCCACGAGTCGCGTTCGCCTGTGCCGCCACCATCGTCGACTCGGTACGGTCGGAACCGACCCGGTGCGCCGCACCCTGGCCAGGCCACGTCAGTTCCGGCGAGACTTCGACACCGTCAACGAGGCGTACTGGGACCTCTTCGCCGACCGCCCTCCTCCGAGCGCACCATCGCTGCCTTCCGTGTGGTGCCAGCTCTCGCGCATACGCAGCCGGCACAGCGGACCGACATCCGGCGGTGTTCCGACGGTGCGGTCCCGGTGATGCCCAGGCAAGCCGCCTCGGCCGGCACGATGGGCAATGAACCCGGCGCATGCTGCGCAGCCAGGTCAGAGGGTGGGGCGGGCGTCGGACAGAAGGGCGGCGAACCGACACGGGTGCTGTCTCGCCGGCAGGTGTCGGATCTGGTGCCTGCCCGTTCGTCTTGAGGGTGTGAGTTCTCGTCAAGAAGTAGACATGCCCTCAGTACCCCTCCCGCCGGTCCGCGACCTCGCACAGCGACGAGCCGATACCGTCGACCGTCTGGCCAGCGGGTTCCAGATGTGGCTCGCGACAGGGAGCGACGGCCACGGCGCCCACCTGATCCCGGTCGCCTACGTGTGGGACGGGTCGACGCTGACCACCGCGACCTTTCGGCGTAGCCGCACGGTCGCAAACCTGCGGGCGAGACCGAGGGCGAGGGTGGCGATCGGGGACACCGCCGACGTCGTCATGATCGACACCCGCGCGACGCTGCTCGACGTACCCGACATCGACGTCGCCTCGGCCGAAGCCTATGCACAGGTCTCGACCGACCCGCGCCACGCCCCGGACAGGTTCCTGTACGTCCGCCTGGTCCCCGAGCGGATCCTCGCCTGGAACTCGCTGACCGAATTCGCCGGCCGTACGCTCATGCTCAAGGGCTCCTGGCTCGACAGCCCCGTCGACTGAGCCCACCTGGGGCCACGCAACCCTGGCTCGTCGGGCCTTCACTTCCCGGCGCCATCTGGCCGAGCGGACCGCGGAGTGCCGGCGCGCACGAGGGACCAAGGGGCGGCCACCGCGGTCGCTCGCTACGCCCCCCACTGCTCACCGGGGTCGGCGGCCGCTACGTCCTCGACTGCAACGAGACCGGCGCGGTCGGTCGCCGCAGCGATGCGACCGGATGGCGTCGCCCGCTACGCCCTCGACCTCGACGGCGCCGCGCTTCTGCACGAGTAGCTTGCCGCTGTGGCCGTGTTGGCTATCCGATCTCCTTGAAGATCTTGAAGGCGAGCCGAATCAGGCCATGGACGGCCACCACGGACACACCTGCCGCACCGAGACCCACCAGCGCCGCCAGCAGGACCGCCCAGTCACTCGTGATGGCGCTGGCCGCCGCGCAAGCGGCGAGCAGAGCGGCGTAGAAGCCGGCAACAACGCCGATGAGCTGCTTGCTGAACGCCGAGACCCGCGGCAGTCGCACCGCCATGCTCAGCCTCGCTACGGCTCGACCTGTGAACACGAGCCCGCCTCCAGGGGCGATCGATCGGCGTGCACACCCGTTTGGCACACCGTGGCGAGTGCCCCGGGCAGGCGACAGGGCCTCCGGCCGTAGCCGGAGCTCGCCGGCGTGGGCGTGCGTGCAGTCACCGTTCGTCCCACCGGAATAGCACGTCGAAGTGGCTGAGGTCGAGTCCGGCGCGGAGTGCTCGGGGGTTGTGGCGCCATCGTCCGTGTTCGTAGGCGCGGTCGGCGGAGACCTCCACGACGAGGGTGGGGTCGGTCTGCCGGTACGGCAACGGGTCGGCTTGGCCGCCCCACCGGCCGAGCCACCCGGCGGGCAGTGGCTGCGGCCAGAGGTGCTGGATGTGTTGCCGACCAACCGATGGCGGGTGCAGCAGCGGTGCGAGTTCGGCGGCGACCGCTGCGTACAGGTGGGTGGTCTGGCCGACCAGGCGGAGGCGGCCGTCGAGATCGAGTCGGCCGAGCATGAGCGTGTCGGGGCGGGCGCGGCTGCCGGTGATACCGCCGACGATTGGTTGACTTCACCGTCCGCTCACGCAACGGACGGCTACGCCTGGACCTGCACCAGCTCGTGCCGGCCGCCACACTGTCGCCGGATAGAGCCAGTTCAGGCCGTGCGCCGGAATAGCAAACGGCCCAGTCGATGGAGCGTGCCGCCGATGCCTCCCGTCGCCGGCTGGTCGATCGGGCTCCGAGCACCCGGCGAACAGGTCTGCTGCGGTGCGCCCGCCAAGCCAGCCATTACCCGCCTGAACTACTCGTCAGCAGCGGCCCTGTGGTGTGGTCGGCCTGCGACACAATCCTGTGGATGCGAAGGATGAGCATCTGGTTGGGCGGGTCAGTCGTCCTGGCGTGCGCGCTCATGGCCGTGGTGTTGTACCGGTCTGATCTTGAAACCCTGTCGTGGCTGGCCGGAGTGGGCTCCTTCCTCGTCGCTGTACCGTCGCTGGTGCTGGCCATCGGACTCGCCCGGACACCAACGACGACTGCCGCGCCGCCGGCTGACGGTCGGCCGGCAGGATCTGCTGACATCGCGTTGCCCGAACGTTTTGAACTGTCCACGCCCGCTATCCGGGCCAGTGAGCGGGCCTCTGCGGCGCTGCGGGCAGCGGCCGCAGGGGTAGGCATCCTCGCCGGTTTGATGGTGCTCACGTCTTTTCTTGGCAGGCTGCGGGGCGCGCTCGCGGACATGGAGCAGAATCCGGGCGGCGCTGCATTCTTCCTTGGACTCTTCCTGGTCGCCCTGCCGGTTTCGGCGGCTCACGGCATCTGCCGGCCAGCTGACCTCATTGTTGATATTGACCACCTGAGGGTGACTGACGAGCGTCGGCTTCGGTTGAAGGACAAGTCATTCACTCTGAAATGGAAGAGCATGGAGACCATCCGGCTGGTGGCCGCCCCACGCGGCAGCGCGGAACTGTTGGTCGTTACCTACAGGAACACCAGCAAGGGCGCCCGCCGCGCCGCGGAGCTCAGTCTCCCTGAGTCCCACGGTGGCTACGTCGTCGCATCGCTGGAACTGGGCAGAGCAGTCCCGGAACGTCTAACGCAGGCAGCCCGACTACGGGAGGCTTTGGCCCTTGTCGGTGGGGTGAAATTCCGGAACTGAGCATCCTGCCAGGCGCGGTACCGATTCGCCGGGCGATCCAGGCTGCGGGCAACACGCAGCTGCGCCGGACTCGACCCCGACACCGTGAACAGCTCATCTACGGCGTCACCGCGGCGGGGGTGTCGGCGACCAGCCGGTAGCCGAACCCGGATCGTCGCCGTGTGCATCGATCGCGGCGTTGGTCACGGGGGTACAGCAGACGTGATGTGGCGGGTCGCTGGGCCGCGTCTGGATGGACGGCGTGGTCAGGCGTCTGCGCCGCTGGCGTTGTCGTCACCGAGGAGTTGCCTGGCGACTGTCATGGCGCTCATACCGTTGGGCCAGCCGGCGTAGAAGGCGAGGTGGGTGATGGCTTCGATCAGTTCGGCCGTGGTGACGCCGTTGGTACGGGCAAAGCCGATGTGGAACCGCAACTGCTCGGTCTTGCCCAGCGCGGTGAGCGCGGCGACGGTGATGAGGCTGCGGTCGCGCTTGGACAGGCCTTCCCGTTGCCACACCTCGTCGAACAGGACCTTGTCGGTGTAGTGAACCATCGCCGGCGCGAAGTCGCCGAACGCGTTCTGTCCGCCGGTCCAGCCGCCCTGCTGATCGTTTGCGTGCCCGGCGTTCTGCTGTTCGGTCATGGCGTCGTCCCCTCTTGTCGGGCTTGCTGACTTGTACTCGTGGCTCTTGGCCGCGTACGAGGTCGAGGCGCACGGTGGCGGCGACGGCCCGTTCGGCGAGCATGGCCTTCAGGTAGACGTGGATGATCGCGTCGAGCAGCCCGGCCCGGCAGGGCGAACGTGACGTGCCCCGGTGTGCTGGCCGCCGGCGATGGAGTGGCGGTACCAGGCCCCGCTCGACGAGGTCAGCGGAGGTCATGGCAGCTACGTCGAGGTTGGCGTCGCGGTGGTGGGCAGGAACAGGGCGAGCACGGTGGTGGCGGCGAGGACGGCAGCGGCGATGAGCAGGCTGGTGTGTACGCCGGTCACGACCGTGGTGGGGTTGGTGAGCAGGCCTCCGAACACGGCGATGGCAAGCGCTCCGCCGATCTGGCGGCTGGTGTTGAACACCCCGGAGGCGACGCCGGCCTGCTCGTGGTCGACGGCGTCGAGCAGGACCGCGGTGGCGGGCGGGGACACGGTGGGTCCGCCGAGCCCGACCAGTACCATCAGCCCGGCCAGCAGCCACAGCGACGCGGTGGCCGGGAGTACTCCGATGGCGGCCAGGCCGGCGGTCATGAGCAGCAGCCCGGCCACGATCAACCTCTTGCGGCCGATCCGTTCCCCGATGCGTGCCGAGAACGGGGTGAGCGCGAGCCCGATGAGCATCATCGGCAGGAACACGATTCCGGTGGCCAGCGCGGACAGGCCGCGGTGTTGCTGCAGGAACAGGCTGATCACGAACGGCAGCCCGTAGTAGCCGATCATGAACGCGAACCCGCTGGCCACGGTGATCACGACCGTGCGGGACCGGAAGAGGGACAGCGGCACCATCGGATGGGCGACGATCTGCTGAGCGCGGACGAACCCGGCGAGTGCGATCACCGCGACGCCGAACGCGGCGAGGACGGTGGGTTCGGCGAAGCCTCGCGAACCGGCCTCGATGGCTGCGAACGTCAACGCGCTCATCCCCGACACACCGGTGAACTGACCCACCAGGTCGAACGGCGCCGGCCGCGGTGTCGAGGGCCGGGTTCGGGCCAGTAACAGCAGTGCGACCGCGCCGACCGGGACGTTGACGAAGAAGACCAACCGCCAGTCGACAAGGGTGAGAACGCCGCCGAGTACCGGACCGGACGAGGAGGCGACGGCGCCGCCCATGGCCCAGATGCCGACCGCGCGGCCGCGAGCCTTCGCGTCGGAGTACGCCTGGCGGATCAGGGCCATCGACGCGGGCATCATCGCCGCGGCGGCGCTGCCCTGCACGAACCGCGCCCCGATCAGGAACGCGAGGGTGGGGGCGAGCCCGCAGGCGACCGAGGCCAGCACGAACACGACCAGGCCGGCACCGAACGCGCGCTTGGCGCCCAGGCGGTCGGACAGCGATCCGGCCGACAGCAGCAGCGCGGCGAACATCAGCGTGTACCCGTCGACCACCCACTGCAGCCCGGCCACCCCGCCGCCGAGGTCATCGCGGATGGTCGGCAGGGTCACGTTCACCACCACCGCATCGATGGTGACGACGAAGAAGCCCAGCAGCGCCGCGGTCAGTGCCGCGCTGGCATGCCGCCGTGGTCTGGTCGCGGCACCGTCGGATGCCCAAGCCGGCGTCTCGCGGGTGGCGGTCGTGCTGCTGGTGGTCACGCGACCCAGACAACCCCGGCTCGTGCCCGGGCGGGAGGGCGAGACAGGGGGGGGTACAAGTTCGACCTCCCACAGCCCGGCGAAGCTCGTAGCGTGGATCGCATGCCAGAGCGATCAGCCGGCCGAGCCGACGTACGAGCGGATGACAAGACGGCGGACAGGGCCGCGATCCGTGACTTCCTGGCCACCCGCCGCGCCAAGCTCACTCCCGAGCAGGTGGGCCTGCCCAATGCCGGCCGCCGCCGCGTACCGGGGCTGCGGAGGGAAGAGGTCGCCGTCATCGCCGGCGTCAGCCCTGATTGGTACAACCGGCTGGAGAAGGGACACATCGCCGGCGTCTCCGACGACGTACTCGACGCGGTGGCTCGGGCGCTGCAACTCGACGAGGCCGAACGCCAGCACCTGTTCAACCTCGCCCGCGCGGCCAAGCCGACCCGTACCCCGCCGCGCCGCGTCAAGACACCGGTGCCGGCCAGCGTGCAGCGCGTGCTGGACTCCATGAGCGGCACTGCGGCGTTCGTACGCAACGGCCGCCTGGACATCCTGGCCAGCAACGCCCTCGGCCGGGCCCTGTACTCACCCGTGCTCGACCAGCCGGCGCACCGCGGCAACATCGCCCGCCTCGACTTCCTCGACCCCCGCGCCGGCGACTTCTACCCCGACCACGACGGGGCCCTCGCGGTTGCTGTCGCGCTGCTGCGTACCGAAGCCGGCCGCAACCCCCACGACCCCGACCTCATCGCACTCATCGGCGAACTCGCCACCCGAAGCGAGGCGTTCCGTACCCGGTGGGGCGCCCACGATGTGCGGCTGCACCGCGGTGGCATCAAGACGTTCAACCACCCTGCCGTCGGGTACCTGGAACTGGCCTACGACTCCATGGAACTCGTCGCCGCCCCGTGGCTCGTGCTCACCGCCTACACCGCCGAACCGGCCACCGCCTCCGCCGACAACCTTGCGCTGCTGGCGACCTGGGCCGCCACCGAGGCTCACGCCGAGTCCGGCGCGGCGTCCGGCAGGCGCAACCCCACCGACCACAACGCGACCGACTGAGCCGCGGCCCATGGCCCAATCGCGGTCACGCCAGCGACTCAGTCCTGCGCCCGGCGACAGATCATCCAGAACGAACGAAGGACACGACATGACCGATGGCGACTTTGCGCAGATCTTCCCGCTCGGCCAGACCAACGACGCTTTCGCCCAGTACTTCACCGGCGAGAGCTACCTGGCTCCGCTCGCCGCGGGCAGCGTTCCGGTCAGCAACGTCACCTTCGAGCCGGGCTGCCGCAACAACTGGCACGTCCATCACGGCACCGGCGGCGGCGGTGATCAGATCCTGCTGTGTACGGCGGGCAGCGGCTGGTACCAGGCCGAGGGTGAGGACCCCACCATCATGGAGCCCGGCACGGTGATCCGTGTTCCGGCGGGTACGAAGCACTGGCACGGCGCGAAGGCCGACTCGTGGTTCTCCCACCTCGCCTTCATCACCCCGGGCGACGGCGTCGGCAACGAATGGTTCGAGCCCGTCACCGACGAGGAGTACGGCAGGCTGCCGAGGAACGGAGCGAACGCATGAGCATGTTGGCGGAGACCTGCACGCTGTCCAACGGCATCGAGATCCCCAAGCTCGGACTCGGTACGTGGTTCATCGACGACGACAAGGCGGCCGACGCCGTCCGCGCCGCCATCGAGATCGGCTACCGCAACATCGACACCGCCCAGGCGTACGGCAACGAGCGCGGCGTCGGCGAGGGCGTCCGTTCCGCCGGCATCGCCCGCGAGGAGCTGTTCGTCTCCACGAAGCTCGCCGCAGAGATCAAGGACCACGACCAGGCCGTGGCAGCGATCGACCAGTCACTGTCCACACTCGACATCGGCCACATCGACCTCATGCTCATCCACGCCCCGCAACCGTGGAACGATTTCCGTGGCGGCGACTACTCCGCGGGCAACCTGGCAGCGTGGCGTGCCCTCGAAGACGCGTACCAGGCTGGGAAGCTGCGCTCCATCGGCGTGTCCAACTTCCTCCAGGAAGACCTGGACAACATCCTTGCGCACGGCACCGTGGCCCCGCACGTCAACCAGATCCTGGTACACGCGGGCAACACGCCCAGCGACCTGATCGCCTACTGCCACAACAGGAACATCCTCGTCGAGGCGTACTCGCCGATCGCCCACGGCGAGATCCTCAACAACGAGCGCGTCGCCGCCATCGCCGAGAAGTACGGCGTCAGCGTGCCCCAGCTGTGCATCCGGTACGCCCTGCAGCTCGACACGGTGGCCCTGCCGAAGACCGCAAACCCGAACCACATGCGCTCGAACGCCGAGGTCGACTTCGCCATCGCCGAGACGGACATGGAAACACTGCGGGACCTGCACGAGCGAGACTACGGAGAATCCAGCGCCTTCCCCGTCTACAGCGGCAAGTGACACCCACCTCGGCGTCGGGGAGTCGGGCGGCGCCAGCGTGAGGTTGGGGCCGCCGTCTCCGAAGACGAGGCGAAAGGCGTACCCAGCTGGGGCGGTGGCCACGCGCAGGTTCTCGCGGGTTCCGTTGGCGTCAGCCGTCGGACATTAGCAGTTCAGATCGCTTCCCGATGTCGTTCTTTCGGCGTTCACCCGGCTTGGGGCGGGCTACCGGTTCGCGCGGGTATCTGTCGGTCGAGTGCAGCGCCCGAACAATTCAGGAACCGGCAGCGGAATGTGCCGACGCGATGTACGGTGCGCCATTCCTGAACTCGCAGACCGGTCGCTCCGTGCGCCAGCAGCGGGGATGACAGGAGGCATGTGCTTCGGCACGAGCCGCAATCGCCGGCAACGTGTCGGGCCGACGGCGCTTGCTCAACCTATCCTCAAAGTTCTTGATCGAGCCGTATACCTTTCATTAGCATCACGCCTGCAGCAAGATCACTGCGGGGCGCAGGAACATCTCTGCGCGCAGTAAGGAAATGCTTACTCCTACGTCATCGCCACCGAACTTGGTCATGACGTTTCCTGACGATGCGGCTTGGTCGCGTTTCTGTCGAACAGGAAAGGTGAACAACCACCCGTGAAACTGCAAACACTGCGGCGTACGGTCGCCGTCGCGGCGGCGGCCGGGTTGCTGGCGACGTTCGGCGTCACCTCCGCCGGTGCCACCGAGAACTGGCAGCGGGTCGGCACCGACTCCCACAGCGGCGTCAGCGGTATCGCCCTGGAGAGTCGTACGGACGGCGGCGATCTGAGCGCGCTGATCGTCCACGACAACAAGAACGCCGGTGAGGCGCACCTGTCGCGGGTCACCATGCGGGATGGCGCCACGTCCGTCGAGCGGCTCAAGTGGACCGGAGCGGAGCCGGTCGACCTGGAGTCGATCGAGGCGATCCCGGGCATGACGGGGGAGTACGTCGCGCTCGCCAGCCGGGGGATCGCCTACCACATCAAGGTCGCCGACTCGACGGCGTCCGTCATCGACTACACGCCGCTGCCCGCCATTGGCGAAGGCGACGAGTTCGAGAGTTTCTCGATCATCAGCCAGAACGGCAAGCTCGCCGCCCTGTGGGCCGACCGCGGGGAGGGCAAGAAGCGCCCCTCCACCATCTACGCGGCGTCCCTGTCGTTCACCAAGTGGGGACAGGCGACTTTCGGCGCCGTGGTGGAAAAGAAGTACCGGGCGCACTACCCGACTGACGAGGGAACCCGGAACGTCTCGGACATGACGGTGACGAGTTCCGGCCGCATCCTGACGAGTTCCGCATCGGACGCCGGCGATGACGGCCCGTTCGATTCCGCGGTGAGTCTCGCCGGCCGGGTCACCGTCTCGTCGAAGGGCCGGGTACGGATCTCGGTCTCGCGTTCTGCCCGCGTGCTCGCCACGTTCCCCCAGCACAAGGTCGAGGCGATCGAGTGCCTGCCCGGAACCGGCGATGCCCTTCTGGGTACCGACGACGAGAACCTCGGCGGATACGTCCGGACGGCGCCGCTCTGCGCGGCCTGACCGTCGACGACTGAGCACGACGTACGGCCCCTGAACTGCCTCCGCCCGGTTCAGGGGCCGCACTTCTCCGTACTGCTGGGCTGTGTCAGAGGTCGGTAGGGAAGCTGACCGCGATGTCGAGTCCGCCGCGGGGTCGTGGATGTGCGGTGATCGTCGCCTGGTGGGTACGCGCGATCGTGGCGACGATGGCCAGGCCGAGGCCGTGGCCGTCGTTGTGGCTGAGGCGTTGCGCGCCGGCCTGTTGGAACGGTTGGAACAGCCGGTCGACGTCGTCCGGTGGGATGATCGGGCCGGTGTTGCCGACGGTGATCGTCGCCCGGTCGCCCGGGAGTTGGCCGGTGGTGATCTCGACGGTTCCGTTGGCGCGGTTGTGGCGTAGGGCGTTGTCGACGAGGTTCGCGACGAGCAGTTCGGCGAGTCGGGGATCGCCGGCGGCGAGGGCCGTACGGAGGTCGGCGTCGACGCGGATGCCGTGTTCTTCGGCGTCGGCGCGGCGCTGGGCGAGTAACGCCTCGGCGAGTGGGGCGAGGTCGAACGGTTCGCGGCGCTCGATGCCGCGTTCGCTGGTGGCGAGGACGAGCAGGGCGTCGATGAGCCTTTGCTGCTGCGATCCGAGCTGGAGTGCCTCCTCGCAGGCTGCTCGGAGTGACGCGGTGTCGGCGCCCGGATCGGCGAGGGCGACCTGGAGGAGGGTCCGTTGCCCGGCGAGCGGGGTACGCAGCTCGTGGGAGGCGTTGGCGACGAAGTGGCGTTGGGCCGCGAAGGCGGACTCCAGCCGGCCCAGCAGGTCGTTGAGCGTGCTGCCGAGCCGGGTGAGTTCGTCGTCCGGCCCCCGTACGGCGAGCCGCTGGTCGAGGTTGGTGGCCGAGATCCGTTGCGCGGTGGTGGTGATGACGTGCAGGGGTCGCAGGAACCGGCCGGCCAGCCACCACGCGCCGGCCAGGACGACGATCGCGGCCGCGAGACCGATGAGCGCGGGTACGACGTCGAACCGGCTGCTGGAGTCGGCCGGCTCGGCGGCGGCGCCGGCGGGGGCGCGGGCGGCGGTGTGGCCGTACAGGAGGTTGGTGGCGAGCAGTACGGCGGCGAGGACGGTGAGGAACAGTCCGGAGTAGAGCAGCGTGAGCTGTACCCGGAGGACGGGCCGCCGGGCCCGTAGCAGGGACGTGAGCTGTCGTGGCGCAGCCATCAGCTGTCTCCGATGCGGTAGCCGCCTTCGCGGATGGTGTGGATGACGGGAGGTTCGCCGAGCTTGGCGCGCAGTCGCCGCATGGTGTGCTTGACAGCGGTGGTGAACGGGTCGGCCGCCTCGTCCCAGACGCGTTCGAGCAGGTGTTCGGCGGACAGTGCGATGCCCGGCGCGGCGAGGAGGCATTCGAGCAGGGCGAACTCCTTGGGGCTCAGGTCCAGCCGTCGCCCTGCCCGCGTCACCACCCGGCGGGCCGGATCGAGCACGATGTCCGCGTACGCCAGCGTCGGTGGTACGGGCGGGGTCGCCCGGCGGCCGAGGGCGCGGACCCGGGCGACCAGTTCGGCGAAGTCGAAGGGCTTGGGGAGATAGTCGTCCGCCCCGAGGTCGAGACCGTGCACCCGGTCCTGCACCGTACTGGCCGCGGTGAGCATCAGGACGCGGCTCTCGGTGCCGTTCTCGACGAGCCGGCGGCAGACGTCGTCGCCGTGTACGCCGGGCAGGTCCCGGTCCAGGACGACCACGTCGTAGCGGGTGAGGGCGAGGTGGTCGAGGGCGTCGGCCCCGTCGAGTACGACGTCGACGGCCATGCCCTCCCGGCGTAGCCCGGTGCCGATCGACCGGGCCAGTACCTCGAAGTCCTCGGCCACCAGCACTCTCACCGCGGACCACCTCCTCGTGCCGGGGTGGGGCGGTGCTTCGGTCCGGTGGTCGCTCGTGCCATCTCCCCAGCATGACCGCCGGTGGGTCGCAAACCGGTATCAGCGGACGCGACCGGGTTGCGACCGCCGGCTCCGTACAACGGTCCGTGACCCAGCCGACGACGAACGGACCACCACGGTGAGCGAGCAGACGATCGAAGTGTCCGGACTGCGCAAGCGGTTCGGTACCACCCAGGCCCTCGACGGGATGACCTTCACCGTGCCGCCGGGCCGGGTGACCGGATTCGTCGGCCCCAACGGGGCCGGCAAGTCGACCACCATCCGGGTGGTTCTCGGCCTGGACACGCCGGACGAGGGCCACGCGCTGGTCGGCGGGGTGCCGTACCGGCGGCTGCGCAGACCGCTGCGGTACGTGGGCGCGCTGGTCGACGCGGCCGCCGTACAGCCGGGCCGTACGGGGCGCAACCATCTGCTGTGGCTGGCCCGGTCGCAGCGCCTGCCCGTACGCCGGGTCGACGAGGTGATCGACCTGGTCGGCCTGACGAGTGCCGCGCGCCGCAAGGCGGGCGGCTTCTCGTTGGGGATGCGGCAACGGCTCGGGATCGCCGCCGCGATGCTGGGCGATCCGCCGGCGCTGATCCTGGACGAGCCGTTCAACGGCATGGATCCGGAGGGGATCATCTGGATCCGCGGGCTGCTGCGCTCCCTCGCCGACGAGGGGCGTGTCGTGTTGGTGTCCAGCCATCTGATGGGCGAGTTGCAGGACACGGCCGACCATGTGGTCGTCGTCGGTCGCGGCAGGGTCCTTGCCGACGCGCCGGTCGACGAGCTCGTGTCCTTGGCGTCGAGCGGTGAGGTACTGCTCCGCACCGCGGTACCGGCCGAGGCGACCGCGGCGCTGCGCCGGGCGGGCCTGGCGGCGACCGCCGTCGACCCGCGTACCGTCACCGTGGCCGGGGCCGCCGCCCAGCGGATCGTGGCCGTACTCGGCCAGGCGGGCGTGCCGTTCTCCGAGGTCTCCAGCCAGCGGGCCAGCCTGGAGGACGTCTACCTCCGGCTGACCGCGGGCGCGGCCGAGTACCGGGCGACGGTCGGTGGGGAGCAGGGACGGTGACGGCCGTGGGCGCTCCTTCGCGTTCGGTGGACTCCGACCAGGGCGGCGGGTTCAGACCGGCGCTGTGGGCGGAGTGGGTGAAGTTCCGTACCGTCCGCGGTTGGCTGGTCGGTCTCGGGATCGCCGTCCTGATGTCCGTCCTGTTCACCTACCTGGTCGCCAACGGCATTCACAGCGGCACCTGTACGGGGACCGGCGTCACGTGCCGCAGCGGTCATCCCGCCGTACCGACGGGGCCGGACGGCACGGCGGTCGCCGACAGCTACCGGTACCTGAGCCGGTCGCTCACCGGCGACGGCACCGTCACCGCCCAGATCGCCTCGCTCACCGGCCGGATCTCCACCAACCCGGTGAACGTCGCCCCGTCGGTGTCCGCCACCCGCCCGGGCCTGGCCGGCTGGGCGAAGGCCGGCATCCTGCTCACCCCGACCACCAGACCGGGCTCCTCGTACGCGGCGGTCATGGCCACCGGCCGGCACGGGACACGCTTCCAGTACGACTACACCCATGACCGGCCCGGCACCAGCACGAATGCCTCGCCGCGTTGGGTACGACTGGCCCGCGACGGAGACACGATCACCGGGTACGAGTCCGTCGACGGGACCTCGTGGCGTGCAGTCGGCGTCGCCCACCTGCCCGGGCTGCCGGCGACCGTACGGGTCGGGCTGTTCGTGACCTCGCCGGTGTCGTTCGACGGCCAGACCGGTCACCCCACCCTGGCCACGGGCAGCTTCCGCCACGTCACCGTCACCGGGGCCGCCGATGGTGGCTGGCGGAGCGCCGGCATCGGTACGGGCCCGGCCGACTTCTACCCGGTCCTCGGTACCGGTGCGGCACGCGCCGCCGGCGACGGGTTCGTCCTCACCGGGTCCGGCGACATCGCTCCCGCCGTGGTGCAGGGTGTCCTCGGTACCAACACCGTCGCCAGCAGCCTGCTGCTCGGGCTGCTCGTCGGATCGATCGTGTTGATCGTGCTCGCGGCGCTGTTCGTCACCAGCGAGTACCGCCGGGGGTTGATCCGCACGACGTTCGCCGCCACGCCACAACGCGGTCGGGTACTTGCCGCCAAGGCGGTCGTGCTGGGTGGAGTCGGGTTCGTGATCGGCGCCCTCGCCGCCACCGTCGCGGTGCCGGTCGGCGACCTGATCCTCGCCCACAACGGCGTGTACGTGTTCCCCGCCGGTGCCGCGACAGTCGCCGGCATCGTCGTCGGGTGCGGGCTGGTCACCGCGCTGACCGCGGTCGCCGTACTCGGGCTCGGCACGATGCTGCGCCGCAGCGCCGGTGCGGTCGCCGCCGGGATCGTGGTGTTCGTCCTGCCGTACCTGATCGGGTCCAACATGTCCGGCGGCGCGGAGACCTGGCTGTTCCGCGCCACTCCGGCCGCCGCGTTCTCCGTCCTCGGCGTCCTCCCCCGGTCCTCGCTGGTCGACTACCCCTACACCTTCGTCAACGGCTACTACCCGCTGCCGGCCTGGGCCGGACTGCTCGTACTCGCCGCCTACACGGCCGCCGCGCTCGGTGCGGCCAGGTTCCTGCTGCACCGGAGGGACGCATGATCGCCGCGCTCCGCGCCGAGTGGACCAAGATCCGTACCTTGGCCAGTACCGCCTGGCTGCTCATCGGTACGGCCGTGCTCACGACGGGCGTCGGCGTGGTGGTCGCGGCCACCACGCACCAGTCCTCGGGCAGCGGCGGCCAGGACACCACCACGCTCGCCCTGACCGGCATCGACCTCGGCCAGGCCGTCATCGTCGTACTGGCCGTCCTGGCCATCACCGAGGAGTACGGCACCGGCATGATCCGTACCAGCTTCGCCGCCGTGCCCCGCCGGATCACGGTGCTCGGCGCCAAGGCCGCGGCCGTGGCGGCACTCACCCTCGCCGCCGGCGCCGTCGCCGTCGCGGGCAGCCTGGTCGCGGGCCGACTCGTACGCCCGGGTGGCCTCGGCGCCGACCACGGATCCGTACTCGGGTGGTTCACGCACGGCCCGACGTCGCGCGCCGCGGCCGGCAGCGTGCTGTACCTGGTCCTGGTGGCGCTGCTCGCCCTCGGCATCGCCACCGCCGTCCGGGACACCGCCGTGTCGATCGGCGTGGTACTGGCCGTGCTGTACCTGCCGACCCTGCTCGCCCGGGCGGTCGGCGATCCGCTCCGGCGCCACATCGAGCAGGTCGCGCCGATGACGGCCGGGCTCGCCGTCCAGGCCACCACCAACCTCACGAAGCTGCCGATCTCCCCGTGGGCCGGCATCGGCGTCCTCGCCGCGTGGGCCGCCGGGGCGCTGCTCCTCGCCTGCCTGCTGCTCCGACACCGCGACCCCTGACCCGTGTACCGGCCACGCCGCGGTGCCGGGCGTGGCCGGGGCCAGGTGGTGGAAACCGCCCGGTTCGACCGAGCCCGGCGGTTCCGGGTCGCGGTGGGGCCGGCGGGTTGTTGGCCGCAGCTGGCCATGGTCCGCGCGTGCCGGGGGCGATCGCTCGTCTCGCGCCCGTCGGGTGGAGCTTCTCGCGGCGACGGCTTGTTGATTCGACTAGACGCAGTAATATGGTACTCGTCAGTGGAGATTAGCTGACCCAGCGAGTAGCGGTTGAGAGTGAGGTGAGCGGTGGTGCCCATCGTCACGCAGCGTCCGGTCGCGCGCGGACGGCGCTGGCCGTTCCGTCCGCGCCGCAGCAACGCACGCTGGCGCCGGCCCTGGCCCGGGTTTCCCCCGCGGCTGGCCTGACGCCGGTGTGGGCAGTCCACGACACGACGCAGTCCGGTGAACTAGACAGAGGGGTGAGTTCGATGAGCACGCTGCGCTTCGATCCGTTCCGTGATCTGGATCGGCTGGCCAGCGACTGGTTCAACCTCAACAGCGCGCGGACGCCGCGGTGGGCGCCGATGGACGCGTACCGCTCCGGCGACACGTACATGGTGCATTTCGACCTGCCGGGCATCGACGAGAAGTCGCTGGAGGTCACCGCGGAGAACAACACGCTGACCGTGCACGCCGAACGGCGACCGGCCGCTCCCGACGGGGCCGAGTACGTGGTCAGCGAACGTCCGATGGGCACGTTCAGCCGGCAGATGGTGCTCGGCGACGGGCTGGACCTGGAGAACGTGTCGGCCGACTACCGCGACGGGGTGCTGACCGTGACCATCCCGGTCGCCGAGCAGGCCAAGCCACGGCGCATCAACATCGCCCGCAGCTCCGACGAGCACAAGGTCATCGAGGGCAGCAGCCGCTAGGCACGAAAGACCTGCCGCCGGGGCGGCGCGTCGGCGGCAGACCGGTACCCGACGCCTGGTGTGGAGAAGGCGAGGTGATGGCCGTCAGGGAAACTCCTTCGTGCTCCATCTCTCGTTCCCGGTCCCGTCCCGGTCCGCCCGCGGTCCGGGACGGGATCACGTTCCGAGGAGGCCGGAATGCCGCGCGCACACGACGATCCCCAGCCCGGCTGGCTGGGGGGCGATGACCCGGCCTTCACCATCGGCGCCGCGGCCGACCTGCTCGGGGTCACCCAGGCGTTCCTGCGTCAACTGGGAGTGGCCGGGCTGGTCGAACCACACCGTTCGGACGGCGGGCACCGCCGCTACAGCCGCCACGAACTGGAGCTGGCCGACCGCGCCCGGCGCCTGGTCGACGAGGGACTCACCCTGGACGCGGCCTGCCGGATCGTCGTACTGGAGGCCGAGTTGGCCGCCGCGCGCGCCGAGATCGACCGGCTGAAACACCGCCGGCACGGGCCGGATCCCGACTCCTCCGCCCCTCCGTCGGGCCAGCGGTAGCCGACCTGCCGGAGGGTGCAGCGCCCGCGGAAGGGAGGTCAGACGATGAGTTGCCGACTGTGGAGCGACCAGGACCAGCTGCCGTACTACGAGCTGGTGTGCGACGGCTGCGGCGCCTGCTTCACCTGCTACGACGACTCCTGCTACGACTGGCGTCTGCTGCGCGACGCCGCCCTGTACGCCGGGTGGGACACGCGCGGCCCGCACCGTTGCCCGTCCTGCCAGTACGACACGGGCGGGCGCACCGAACACGACCCTGTCCTGCCCGGCATCGAGGTACCCGACGCCGACCACGCCGAGCAGCAGCAGCCCGTCATCGACGACGACCGGACCGACGTGCCCGCCCCTCCCCAGATCGTGGAGATCCCGGACGCCGACGCGGCCGAACAGCGCCAACCCGTACCGCTCAACGACGACGGCTACCCCACCACCCGCTGACGAACGCCCTCGGTACGTCCGTGTGGCGCGGGGGTCGTGGTGCACGTCGCGGAGTCCGACCGGCACCGCGTACCGGCTGCGGTGCCGTGCCGCCGGCGGTCGGCTACGCATCGCGCCGCACGGCGCCGGCTTCGGAACGGCGTGAGTCGAGCGAAGGTTGCCTGTGCTCGGTGCGCGTTGGTCGGCACGAGCGGATGCTCGACATGCCAGTCGATCCGGGCCGCAGACCGGGTGCCGCGCGGACGGCGTTCCGGGTTCCGTCACGGCCCGGGCTCGGCCAGCGGGGCGCCGGTCAGGAGCCGGACATCGGCCGACCGTACGGTCAGGCAGCACAGGTGCACCGGCCGGCCGTCCGGCCCCAGGCGCCATCCGCTGATCAGCCACCAGTCCGCGATGGCCGGGTCCAGCCCGGTCGGGGCCTCGACATCACTGGTGAGCCGCATGCGCGTGGGACGTAGCCGGGCGAGCGGGGCCGTCGGGTCGTCGACTTCGATGATGTCGCCGCGGCGAGGGATGCGGGTCCTCATCATGATCGCTCCGTCAGCAGGTACCTGTCGCCTGGCCGTACTGTGTCGCGACCGGGCGTACGGGAAGCTGTTCGTCGGCGGACCGACGTCGCGCCGGCTCGTCGACGTGCCGCAACGGCCGCTGTGTCACGTCGACCGCCGTCCTGGTGAGCAGCCGTCGGTCCGGGACCACGACCCCGGCGGCGGCCGCGGTCAGCTCGCGGCACGCGCTGTACTGCTCGGTGTCGGCCGGTATCAACCGCAGTGCTACGCGCAGACCGCGGCGGCACCGCGCGACGAACCGGGGTTGGTGCGGGTCCGGATCCCAGGTGACGGGTACACCGTTCCAGGTCTGGGTCGGGTGCGCGTCCCAGTCCGCCCGGCACAGGTGGAGCTCGTCGACGAGCCCGTACCGGCGTTCCAGCCGGGGAAACAGTTCCCTCAGCTCGACCTGCAGGTTCCGGGACCGTGGCCACCACGCGCCGCCAACCGCACCGAACGGGCCTACCGGCGTGAATGTCGCCCGTACGAACGAGGCCATGATGCACCCCCGCGAAAGCGGTACCGAACGCCTCTGTGGACTTTCGGGGACCGAGCGCCCGAGGCCCGAACACTCGGCTCGCCGACATCAGTCTCGTACCCACGATCGATGATCGCCACCAGGGAGAACCGGGGATGTTCGCCGAGCAGCCGCCGCGAGGGAAGCTCACGATTCGCTGTCGTCGTACTCGATCTGCAGATCGTCGGGCAGCACCGCCATGCCCTCCTGAATGGTGGCTGCCTCAGCCACGCTGACGCCATCGTGGAACACGCAGACCACCGCGCCGTCACTGCCGTCTTCCAGGCCCGAGGTGTCGATTTCCACCCGCCAGGCGCCATCGCGGCTTCGTAGCAACCTCACTCCTTCACGCTACGAGCCGGGTAGCCGCAGGCGACAGGCCGAAGGGCCCCTGTCGTCCCGCGTCACCGCCGCGGCGATCGGCCGACCCCGTCGGGCGTACGCGACCTGCGCGCGTCGAGCCCACCCGGGAGCACACGCGAACGGCCCCGGGATCAGTCCGGGACCGCTCGCGTTGCGGCTGGCGTACCTCGTGGGTCAGGACCTCGTGCGGGCCCGGAGGATGCCGAGTCCGATGAAGCCGACCCACATCAGGGTGATCAGTCCGACGAGAGCGTCGGCGCCCCAGCCGTTGACGGCGTAGAAGGTGGCGGCGTCCATGCCGAAGTACAGCGACGGTACGGCGAGCAGGTTGATCACCGCGACGACGACCGTGCCGCGTCGGGTCCACGCGGGGAGGATGCGCGGTGCGGCCGATCGCCGTACGGCGGCGACGAGTCCGAGGAAGAACATGGCGATCCAGATGTGCGCGATCGGGCCGTGCGCCAGTGCCATCGCGGCGGCCAGCGGCCCGTCGGTGGTCGGATCCATCGACTTGTCGGGGTACGCGAGCGGGGTGCCGGCTTCGAGGGAGGTCGCGAACAGGATGACGACGACGTACGTCAGCAGCGACGCGATGGACAGCTGCCCGGCGACGCTCCGCCGGCCCGTGTCGTCGGTGGGCAGCAGCCGGGCGAGCGCAACGCCGAAGACCGTGAGTACGGCGACGATGACGAGCGTCAGCAGGCTGCGTGTCAGGACGTTCCACTCGGGTGGCGGGCCGGAGTAGATGAAGTACAGGGCCACCAGCAGTACGGAGAGCGCGCCGACCGTCAGGCCGGCCCGTCCGGCGAGACGCGCGTCGGACGCGTGCGGGTGGGCGGTCGCAGTACGCGGAGGGGACGGGTGGCGGGCGATCGAGGGCGTGGTCACAGCGACCCCTTGGGTTCGGTTCGGGCGGAGGTGTTCGACCAGTGCCGGCGGGCGTGGTCGAGAACGAGCACGGCGGTGTTGACCACCAGCGCGCTGGCCGGTGTCCAGAGCCACCACGGGCCGTCCAGGTGCGTCTGGAAGATGGCCATCAGCAGCCACACGATGACCTGTACGGCGGTGGCGAAGGCGGCGACGGTCGTGACGGCGAAGCGCAGTCGGGTGGCGGGGCGCTGCTCGGTGGTACCCAGTCCGAGCAGCAGGCTCAGGCGGTGTCGCGTCGTGTTCATGCCGTCAACGATGTCGGCCCGCACCCGCCCGCGTCGTCTGTCGTTCGGGCCGCGCGGGTCAGCCATCGGCCACCGTGACTACCACTTTCGTTGACTGTCGGCACGGGCGCCGCAACCTAGGCTGACCGGGTGCACGATTCTCCGACCGGCCCTCGCGGCAGCCGGAAACGATGGGAACTGCGTGGGAGGTCGGCGCTGCTGGTCCTCGCGTCGTTCGCGGGTGGCCTCGCCTTGCTGTTCCTCGTACTCGAACAGCGGCCGGGCGGCGGGTGGCGCGCGCTCGACATCGCGGTGGGTGCCCTGGCGAGCCTCGCGCTCCTGCTGCGGCGGCGCGCGCCCGTCGCCGTCGGGCTGCTGCTCGCGGTCGTCGCGGCGTTCTGCGCGACGGCCGGCGTCGCGAACTACGTGGCGCTGTTCGCCGTGGCACGCAGTCGCCGGATCGAGCTGGCCTTCGTGGTGGCGCTCGCCGACGTGGCCGGCGCGCTCGCGTTCTGGCTGCTCTACCCGGCGAACTCGGAGCTGAGCCTGACCGTCGTGGTCAACACGGCGATCGCGCTCGCGGTCGTGGCCTGGGGTGCGCTGCAACAGAAGCAGCAGGATCTGGTGGCCGTCTACCGGGACCGGGCGGTACGCATCGAGCGCGAGCGCGAGCTGCGCGCCGAACAGATCCAGATGGCCGAACGCACCCGGATCGCCCGGGACATGCACGATTCGGTCGCGCACTACATGTCGCTGATCGCGCTGTACGCCGGTGGGCTCGAAGTCGCCGGCGCGCACGCGAAGGACGTGGGCCCGACCGCCGCGACGATCCGTACGACGGCGATCAGCGCGCTGGACGAGCTGCGTACGGTGATCGGCATGCTGCGGGACGGCACGCTCGCGGTACCGCAGGCTACCCGGCACGAGCGGACCGTCCGGGGCCTCGTCGACGAGGCGCGGCAGGCGGGTCAGCTCGTCGTCGCGCACCTCGACGACGACGCCGTACGCGAGGCGGGCCCGGCCGCGGAGGAGGCGTACCGGATCCTCCAGGAGGGGCTGACGAACGCCCGCAAGCACGCCCCCGGTGCGCTCGTGACCGTCGACGTACGGCGGGACGGTGGGGACGTCCTGGTCACCGTCACCAACCCGGTCGACGACAACGCCCCGGTACTTCCCGGCAGCGGCGCCGGCCTGCTCGGGCTGGCCGAGCGGGTCGGCGCCCTCGGCGGCACCGTACGGCACGAGATCGTCGGACGTGGGGACGGCGGCTCCGGCGAGTTCCGGCTGCGTGGCAGAGTGCCTCAGCGATGAACACCACCACGTCCGTCCTCATCGTCGACGACGACGCGATGGTCCGCGCCGGGCTGTCGATGGTCCTGTCGTCCGACCCCACGATCGCGATCGTCGCCGAGGCGTCGAGCGGCGCCGACGCCGTCGTCGCCGCGGTACGGCACCGGCCCGACACCGTACTGATGGATCTGCAGATGCCCGGGATGAACGGCGTCGAGGCGACCCGCCGGATCCACGACGCGGTGCCGTCGTCGGCGATCCTCATGCTCACGACGTTCCACCTGGACACCCACGTGCTCGACGCGCTGCAGGCCGGCGCGAGCGGGTACCTGCTGAAAGACGTTGCGCCGCAAGAACTCTGCCGCGCCGTCCACCTCGCGGCCGCCGGCGAGTCGGCCTTCTCCGCGACGATCACCCGGCAGCTGGTCGCCCGGCAGACCCAGGCGCACAGCGGCCGCGACGACGGCAGCCGGAAAGCCGCCCGCGTACTGGCCGGGCTCACCGAACGCGAACGCGCCGTGGCGGACGCCGTGGCCGAAGGGGCCTCCAACGCCACGATCGCGAAGGCGCTGTTCATGAGCGAGGGCACCGTCAAGACGCACATCTCCCGCGCCCTCACCAAGACCGGCCTGGACAACCGCGTCCAACTGGCGCTCATGGTGTTCCAGGCACAACAGTCTTCGTGACCGGGCCGGTCCGGGAGCGCGGCGCGGCGACGTACCCGTGACCCGGGCCGACTGGGCCGGTGTCGTACCGGATTCTCGGGCGGTCCCGGCCGTTGCGACGATCCGTACGCTGGCCGCATGACCGGGGTACGGCTGTGCGTGGATTTCGGGACGTCGAACACCGTGACGGTGCTCGAACGCAGCGGTGGCCGTACGGAGGCGTTGCTGTTCGACGGGTCGCCGCTGCTGCCGTCCTCGGTGTACGCACAGCCCGACGGCCGCCTCGTCACCGGTCGGGACGCGCTGAACTCGGCGCGGTTGGCGCCCGAATGCTTCGAACCGCATCCCAAGCTCCGCGTCGACGACGGCGTCGTACTGCTGGGCGTCGAGGTACCCGTGGTGGAGCTGTTCGCCGCGGTGCTGGGGCGTGTCGCGGCCGAGGCGCGGCGGGTGGCCGGCCGTCCGGTCGATCGCGTGGTGCTCACGCATCCGGCCGGGTGGGGGCCGCGCCGGCAGGGACTCCTGCGGGAGGGGGCGGCCCGGTCCGGCTGGGACGGCGTGATCCTCGTACCGGAGGCGGTTGCGGCGGCGCGGTACTTCGCCGAGCACCCTGCCCGGCGACCGGGCGAGGGTGCCGGCGCCGACGTCCGGGTCGACCCGGCACCGGTCGTCGTGTACGACCTCGGGGCCGGCACGTTCGACGTGTCCGTGGTCCGGGGGACGACGGTGCTGGCCGAGGACGGCCTGGGCGACGTCGGCGGGCTGGACATCGACACGGCGCTGGTCGACCACCTGGAGCGGACGTACCGACCGCGGGGCCCGGACGCGTGGGACCGGTTGCGGGCCCAGGGGACCGCGCGCGACCGGCGGGCCTGGCAGCAGCTGGCCGACGACGCCCGCGCGGCGAAGGAGATGCTGTCCCGCACCGCGCAGGCGTTCGTACACGTGCCGGTGGTCGAGGTCGACGCGCCCGTGGGACGCGAGGAACTGGACACCATCGCCACGCCGCTGATCGAGCGTACGGTGGCCGCGACCGGCACGGCGATCGCCGCCGCGCTGCCCGCGCCGCCACCGGGCGGCGTGTTCCTGGTGGGCGGCGCCAGCCGGATGCCGCTGGTGGCCGGCCTGCTGCACCGCCGGCTCGGGGTCCTGCCCACCGTGGCCGACCAGCCCGAACTCGTCGTCGCGTACGGCGGGCTGCTCGACGCCGACGCCGATCCGCAGCCCCTCACCACGGGGTTCGTCGACGCCGTCTCCGTGCACGCCGCCGAGGATGGGCCGCCCACGCTCGCCGACCTGCCGGCGCCCCGGACCGCCGGCCCATCCCGCCGGTGGGGCTTCCTGGTCGTCGCCGGCCTGGCCGTCCTCCTGGTACTCGCCGCGCTGACCGCCGGCGTCAAGCTGACGCCCCTGCTGTCCGGCCACCCGTCGGCGACCCCGCCCGCGCAGGAGGTGCACGGCACGTTGCGCATGTGTACCTCGATGGAAACTGGCGGCACGGACTGCCTCTACGCCGCCGTCGTCGCCGCGGACCTGGAGAGCCGCGAGGTCACGGGCTCGAAGGACGGCGACAGCGACATCGTGATCGGCGGGGTCAACGGTGGCGTCGCGGGTCTCGACGCCGTCAACGGCGCCGAACTCGCCGTACGCGGCCGCGACGACCTGCCGCAGGACGCGGCCAGCTGCCGGACGACGCCGGGCTGGACCCTGACGATCGACCCGTACGACCTGGCCGACGGCGACGTGCTCTGCGTGAAGACGAACCGGGGCCGGTACGGCTACCTGTCCGTGACGAACCACGACTCGAAGAGCGGGATGGTGGTCGACCTCGCGTTCACGTACACGCTGTGGAAGCCCGGCACAGCTGGGAACTGACGTTCCCGGGAGGTCGGGGGCGTCGACGGGAACCGCGGTCTCCTCGACGGACCGCCCGCCCGGTGGCCTGACCCGGCGACCCGGTCGGGCGCCGGCCGATGAGTCCGCCGCGTCGAGGACGTCTACCACTCGAAGGCAGGACGCCATGCCGGCGCGGCGGAGTACCCGCGGCGCCGCGGGCGACTGCGCGATCCGGAACGGGTGAGCGGGAGGCGCTGTGAGTCGTACCAGGGTGTTGGTGTCGGGGGCGAGCATCGCGGGGCCGGCGCTGGCCCACTGGCTGCGTCGACGGGGCGCCGAGGTGACCGTGGTGGAGCGGGCGCCCGACCTGCGGCCCGGTGGGCAGGCGGTGGACGCGCGCGGGGTGGCCCGGGAGGTCATCCGGCGGATGGGGCTGGACGCGCCGGTACGCGCGGCCCGTACGGAGACCGCCGGGGCGTACACGGTGGATGTGGACGGGAACGTGCTGGAGACGTTCCGCGCGGACGACGACGGCGGCGACGGGTACATCGCGGAGATCGAGATCCTGCGCGGCGACCTGTCCCGGGTGCTGTACGACGACACGCGGGACGGCGTCGAGTACGTCTTCGGCGACCGGATCGCCGAACTCGCCCAGGACGCGGACGGCGTCGACGTGGTCTTCGCGGGCGGCGACCGGCGGCGCTTCGAGCTGGTCGTCGGGGCGGACGGGCTGCACTCGGCGCTGCGCGCGATGGTCTTCGGCCCGCGCGAGCGGTACATCCGGCATCTCGGGCACGTGATGGCGTTCTACACCGTGCCCAACGAGTACGGGCTGGACCGCTGGCTGTACGACTACCAGGAGGCGGAGTCCGGGCGTTCCGCCGGGCTGCGGCCGGTCCAGGACGCCACCCGGGCGATGGCCATGTTCTCCTTCCCCGCCGCCGATCTCGCCGTCGACCACCGCGACGTCGAGGCGCAGAAGCGGCTGCTGCGCGAGCGGATGGCCGGCCTGGGCTGGCTGGCCCCGCGCATCCTCACGCACCTCGACGACACCCCGGACTTCTACCTGGACCAGGTCGCGCAGGTGGTGATGGACCGCTGGTCGAGCGGCCGGGTGGCGCTGCTCGGGGACGCGGCGTTCAGCTCGTCGCCGCTGTCCGGCGGCGGTACCGGGTTGGCCCTGGTCGGCGCGTACGTGCTGGCCGGGGAGCTGGCCGCCGCGGGCTGGGATCCGGCCGCCGGGTTCGCGCGCTACGAGGCGCGGATGCGGTCGTACGTCGAGGCCAACCAGGAGATCGGCCGGCTGCACGCGCACACCCGCGACGTACCCGCGCCGGACGCCGACCCGGACGCGGAACCCGAATGGGACTTCGCCCTGATCGACCGCGCGATCAACGGCGTCGACCTGCCCGACTACGCGGGCCTGCCGGACTCCGCCGCCCCGGCCGCGCCGTAGCCCACCGCGTACCCCCGGGATGTGTCCGGGCCGCGGCGCCGGTGACCGCCGCGAGGCCCGGCGCGACCGGGTCAGGGTTCGATGTCGACCTCGGCGAGCCGTGCCGCGAGGAAGCCGCGCTCGGCGTCGTTGTCGGTGCGCGCCAACGCATCCCGGTACGCCAGCGCCGCCTCGGCCGGGCGGTCGAGCCGGCGTAGCAGGTCCGCCCGCACCGCCGGCAGGTACGGGTACCGGGCGAGGCGCGGGTCGGCCGCCAGTTCGTCGACGAGGGCCAGCGCGACGGCCGGCCCGCTCGCCATCGACACCGGTACGGTCCGGTTCAGCGCCACCACGGGCGACGGCCACACCGCGAGGAGCCGGTCGTACAGGGTGACGAGCTGCTGCCAGTCCGTCTCGTCGTACGTGGGGGCCTCGGCGTACAGGGCGGCGATGGCGGCCTGGAGCGTGTAGCGGCCGGGCCGGCCGGCGCGCAGCCCGGCGACGATCAGCTCGTGCGCCTCGGCCAGCGCCGCGCGGTCCCACCGCGACCGGTCCTGGTCCTCCAGCCGGAGCAGCCCACCGTCCGGGCCGGTACGCGTGGCGCGCCGGGCGTCGGTGGCGAGCAGCAGCGCGAGCAGGCCGCCGACCTCCGGCTCGTCCGGCATCAACGCCCGCAGCGTACGGGCCAGGTGCAGGGCCCGGTCCGCCGCGTCGGTACGCAGCAGGGTCGGGCCGCTGGGTGCGGTGTGCCCGGCGGTGTACAGCAGGTGCACCACCCCGAGTACGGCGGGGAGCCGGTCGGGCAGCTCGGCGGGCCGCGGCACCCGGTACGGGATGCGGGCGGTGGCGATCTTCTTCTTCGCCCGGGTGATCCGGGCCGCCATCGTCTGCTCCGACACGAGCAGGGCGCGGGCCACGTCCGCGGTCGGCAGCCCGCACACGAGGCGCAGGGTGAGCGCGAGCCGGGCCTCGGGGGCGAGCGCCGGATGGCAGCAGGTGAACACCAGCCGCAGCCGCTCGTCCGGTACGGCGTCGGTCTGCTCCGGCGGCGGGTCGGTGGCGGGCTCGTACCCGGTCTCGGCCGGTTCCACCAGCAGCGGCAGCCTCGACCGGAACGTCGCCTCCCGGCGCATCGCGTCCATCGCCCGGCGCCGTGCCGTGGTGGTCAGCCACGCCGCCGGGTTGGCGGGCGTACCGTCGCGCGCCCACGCGGTCAGCGCCGCCGCGTACGCCTCCTGGACGCACTCCTCGGCGAGGTCCAGGTCCCGGGCGACGCGCACCGTCGCGGCGAGTACCAGGGCCCACTCGCGCCGGTGCGCGTCGGCGACCGCCCGTGCCGCGTCGGTCATCGCGCCGGGGGGATGCTGCCCGCGACCGGGCGTACCTCGACGCCGCCGCGACCCCAGCGCACCGCCGGGTTGTCGCGCGCCACCGCGAGCGCCGCGTCCAGGTCGGGCGCCTCGATCACGCAGAACCCGGCGACGACCTCCTTGGTGTCCACGAACGGGCCGTCCGTGACGACGTCGCCGCGCAGCGACGTCGCCGTCTCCGGCGCCGCCAGCGCGTACGCCGAGACCATCGCGCCCGAGTCGACGATGTCCTCCGCGTGCTGCTTGCTCTCCGCCAGCTGCCCGGCGGTGTAGTCGCCGGCGGTCGGGTCGTCGAAGATCAGGATCGCGTACTGGGCCATGAGTGCTCCTCGTTCGTCGGTGTGCCTACACCAGTACGTCGGACGGGTGCGGCGGAATCGACAACCCGCAGCGAGGCTTTTTCCGTACCCGGCGCCGCCGCGCATCCCCGTTGTGTACCCGCCCTTGTTGCGGGCCACAACCACGCCGGCCGGATCCGTCCCGTTTCGCGTACGGCTGCGCGTGGGTCACTGGAGCGGGAACGGCGGCTGCCACCACCACGAGCGGTCGAGTACCTCGACCCGGGCCACCCACTTGACCCACCAGAACCCGCGCCGCCCGGGCGCCACGAGCCGTACCGGGCCGCCGTGGCCGGACGACAGCGGGAGGTCCGCGGCACGCGTGGCGAGCAGCAGCCGCCGTACGTCCGAGGCGGGGAACGTGCGGCGGTAGCCGGTGACCGAGACGACCAGTACGGACGCGGCGGGGTCGACCGCGCCCAGCAGCCGGTCCAGCCGCAGCCCCTGCCACCGCTGCTCCGCGTACCAGCCGCCGGTGCAGTCCAGCGTGGCGCGCACGCTGTCGACCCCGGCGGCGATCTCCGCGTACGTCACCCGCCGGGTACGGTCGCCGGTGCGTACCAGGAGGGTGTGGTCGGTGGACAGGTCCGGCACCTCGTCCGTGAACCACTGGGTGACGGGCATCGCGTCCGGTCGACCCGAACCGGTCGGGTACGAGCCGGTCGCGCGACGGTGCGCCCCCGGCAGCGCCGCCGCCCGGCTCACACCCGCGAGCGCGAGCCAGATGCCACCGCCGAGCGCGCCGACACCCAGCAGCCGGACCAGCGCCCGCCGGGACACGTCGGTACGCCGGATCCGTTGCGGGCGTACCACCACGTGCGCCACCAACAGCGCCGCGGCGACCACCGCGGCACCGACATGTACCTGCATGAGGCTGACGCCGGCCACCGACAGGTCACCGCCGACGCCGTGCGCGACACCCGCTCCGATCGAGACCACGAGCAGCACCGCGAGCGCGACACCGACCGCCCGGCCACGGCGCCCGGTCCGCCGCAGCCCGCGCCGTACGACCACCCGCTTCCACGGGACGAGCGCCACCAGCGCCAGGCCGGCCACCGCATGGGCCACGCCGACCACCAGCGCCGGCCCGGGCGTGCCCACCGCGTACGCCAGCGCGCCGGTGGCCGTCGCCAGCACCGACACCACCAGGAGCGCCAGGTTGGTCCGCCGCCCCGCCCGCAGCGCGCGCATCTCCCCAGTCTCCCTCGCCCGCCGACTGGTCCGGACGCCCCACATCGGACATCCGCCCCGGTACGCGTCGTTCGCGGTCCGTCCACGCCGCAGGGGGAGTCGTGTCCGGGTCCGTGTCAGCAGTGCCGTCGGCCCGGCGGCGATCTTCACCCGGGTACGTGGCGCCGGAGGCGGCCTCGTAGCGCCACCTCGTGCCGGCGGAGCCCCGTGCGGGTGGAGTCCCGGGTGACCTGATCGGGCCGCGCGTCGCCGGGCGCCACGATCGTGTCCCCGCCACCCGGTACGACTGGCGTATCGGTGACGCCGGCCGGCCACGCCGGCACGCGCCGCGCCGGCGGCGCCGTCTGTCCACTGTGGACCAAAGGCGTGCTGCGGGCGACGGAACGTCGAGGCCCGATTTCCCGATCAGCGTCGCGCGCCCACGCGTCCGGTCAGTCGAGGTGGTCGGCGACCAGCGCGGCGAACTCGTCCGGGGTGGCGAGGCGGATGCCGAGGTCTTCGGCCTTGGCGCGCTTGGATCCGGCGTTCGCGCCCGCGACGACCAGGGTGGTCTTCTTGGACACGCTGGAGGAGGAGCGGCCGCCGGCGCGTTCGATGAGTTCGTTCATCTGGTTGCGGCTGAGCTTCTCCAGCGGCCCGCTCATCGCTCCGGTGACCACGACGGTCATCCCCGCGAGCGGGCCGGCGTCCGCGTCCTCGCCGGCGTCCTCGTCCGCGTCCGTCGTCGGCGGGGGCGTCGCGCCGGGTTCGGTCATGTTCACGCCGGCCGCGGCGAGCTTGTCGATCAGCGGGCCCAGCTCGGCGAGCTCGGCGACGATGGACGGCGCCTTCTCGGGCCCGATGCCGTCGACCCGTTGCAGCGCCTCGGCATCGGCGGCGCGGATGGCGTCCATGGTTGCGAAGTACCGGGCGATGCGGCGGGACATGGAGCGACCCGTACCGCGGACGCCGAGCGCGCAGAGTACCCGGGAGAGGGGTTGGGCCTTGGCCGCGGTGAGGGCGGCGAGCAGGTTGTCGGTGCTGGTCTCGCCCATCCGGTCGAGGCTCAGGAGCTGGTCGCGGGTGAGGGTGAACAGGTCGGCGAGGTCGGTCACCAGCCCGGCCTCGACAAGCTGTACGACGCGGGTGCCGCCCAGCCCCTCGATGTCGAGCTGGTCGCGCCCCGCCGCGTACGACAGGGAGGCGACGAGGTGGCAGTTGCGGCCCTGCTCGCAGCGCCAGCGCTCCTGGCTGGTGTCGATGCCGGAGCCGCACCGCGGGCACACCTCGGGGAACGCGATCGGCTGCTCGTCCCCGGTACGCAGGTGGGCGACGGGCGCCTCGATGCGCGGGATGACGTCGCCGGCGCGGTGCACCATGACGTGGTCGCCGAGGCGCAGGTCGCGGCGGGTGATGTCGGCCGGGTTGTGCAGCGTCGCGTACGTGATGGTGGAGCCGTCGATCTCGACCGGTTCGAGCACGCCGCGCGGGGCGATGATGCCGGTGCGTCCCACGTTCCACTCGACGTCGAGGAGCCGGGTGATCTTCTCGACGGCGGGCAGCTTGTACGCGATCGCCCACCGCGGGGCCCGCGTACCGGAACCGGCGGTCCGCTGGTCGGCGGCGAGGTCCGCCTTGATCACGATGCCGTCGATGCCGAACGGCAGCTCGGCGCGCAGCGCGGCGATCTCCGTGACGCGGGCGAGTACCTCGTCGGTGGTGGTGGCGGTGACGCCGGGCACCTGGGTGGTGGCGGTGGTGTTCACACCGAACTCGGCGGCCTGCGCCATCAGCTCGCTGTGCGCGAGGTCCGGCAGCCGGGCGGCCAGGTCGTCGTCGGTGTCGGCGAGCGGCAGCAGGCCGTAGCAGAAGAACGTCATCGTCGCCGTGTACGCCCGGTCCCTGGCGCGCAGGGTGCCCGCCGCGGTGTTGCGCGGGTTCGCGAACGGCTGGCCGCCGTGCGCCACGCGCGCCTCGTTGGCCCGCTCGAACTGCTCGGTGGTCATCAGCACCTCGCCGCGTACCTCCACCGTGACGGGCGCCGTCAGCTCGGTCGGCAGGCCCTCGATGGTGCCGATCGCGTGCGAGACGTCCTCGCCGGCCGTACCGTCGCCGCGGGTGATCAGCCGGGCCAGCCGGCCCCGCGTGTACCGGGCGGCGATGGCCAGCCCGTCGAGCTTCGGCTCCACGCTGAAACGCTCCGCGTCGTGGCCGAGCCGCTTCGCCAGCGAGGCCGCCCAGGCGACGAACTGCTCTGGCGAGAACACGTTGTCCAGGCTCAGCATCGACACCGTGTGCGGCACGTCGCCCTCGGCCGCGCCGCCGGCGACCTTCCCGGTCGGCGAGTCCGGCAGTACCTGGTCGGGGTGCGCGGCCTCCCACGCCGCGATGCCCCGGACGAGCACGTCGTACGCGTCGTCGTCCAGGGGCGAGCCGCCACTCGCGTAGTAGGCGGCCGCGGCCTGCACCGCGTCCTCGACCGCCTGCGCGTAGGCGGTGGCGTCCTCGATCTGCGCAACGGGGATCGTCATGTCCCCATCCTGCCCGCCACCCCCGACAATCCCGCGCGTACACACGGCACCGCCGCGGATGACCCGTTGGTACGGTTCCTTCCGGTAACGGACCAGGTGGGGGCGGAGGCGATCGTGAGTACTCGGGACGAGGCGGCCGCGGCGGCGATCCGGGCGGTCTTCGACCGGGTCACCGCCGAGGGGATGGCGCCGGAGTCCGTGACGGGCGCGACCGACGAGCAGATCGACGCGTACGCCGCGGCGCAGGGCGTCACCGCGGTGCCCGCCGCCGTCCGCGCCGTACTGCGCCTGCTGGGCGTGCGGCACGGGTTGTGGCGGGCCGGCAGCTCGCTCGGGGTGGACGCGGTCGGCGGCGAGGCCAAGCGGTACGCGCGAGCGACGCTGGCGCGGGACGGCGGCGCGATCCGCGAGCCGGGCGGGTTGCTGGTGCTGCTCATGCACCAGGCGTACGAGTTCCACGTCGTCGACGGGGCCGACCTCGTCGACCCGGACCCGCCGGTGTGGCTGGTGACCGAAGGCCAAGCGGCGCAACCGGTCTGGTGTTCGGTGACGGACTGGTTCGACGGCATCAGCCCGAGCGTCGCCGACTACCGCAGCCGTTTGACGCTGATGGCCGAGGTGGGTCGTGACGTGCCGTCCTGGGCGGAGTACCTGCGTCCCACCGAGGGCTGAGCACCGGGCGGCGGCGCGAATCTCCCTTGTCCGTACCGTCGGACCGCGGCACGGTGGGCGTGCCCGACGTACGCCGAGGGTCGGCGGTGTCCGCGTCGGCAACGGAGGGACAGTGCACGACGTACTGCTGGATCCGTTCCGGCACAACGGATGGGCGACCCGGGAGCTGATCGCGTTCTGCCGGCCGATCCCGGTCCGCGCAAGGACGCGGTTGCCGCTGGTGTGGTGTATGTCCACAGTGGACAGAACGGGCGCCGGTCAGTACGCGGTGCGGCGGTGCCAGGCGGAGCCGGCGAGGACGGCGGCGCCGACCAGGATGAGGAGGCCGCCACCCCAGAGCCACCCGGTCGGGTCGTCCCGTACCGCGAGCGCTTCGGTGTCGGTGGCCCAGACCGCCAGCCGCTCGTGTACTTCGATGCTGCTCTCGCCCTCCGCGTACGCCCCGATGGCGTCGGCCGCGCCGTCGATCTCCCCGGTGTCGACGGTCCCGCCGGGCAGCGTCCACTCGCCCTCGCACTCGGTGCGGTGCTGCTCGCCGGACTTGCCGTGCCAGGTGACGCCGTGGCAGGACGTGACCGTCGCGGTGACCCGGGTGCCGTGGAAGCGAAGGGACAGCGCCGGGCCGTGCACCGCGATCGCGATGATGCCGAGGACCACGCCGAGCAGGCCGATCGTCAGCGCCCGCGGCCCGGGTCGTCGTTCCCTGTCGTACACGCCGGCAGCGTAGCGGGCACCCGCCACCGCGTCGGCTCGTCCTCGCGTACGACCGTTTCCCTGGTACCGGATCGCGCGGCGTGGTGGGCTGCTTCCCTTGCGTACCAACGGGATCGGGCTTATGCGGAGGGGGCGGCGCGCTCGCGGTTTCGGGGTGACCAGGTCCGTCAGCGCGAAGCCACGTGTCAGCGCCGGTGCCGGGTGTCGACGTTCGCGGCGATCGTGGTGAGCAGGCCGGGCAGGTCCTGCACCTTGCGGGCGGACAGGCCGGCCACGGTCTCCTCGGCGAGCGCGCGCCAGAGCCGTTTGAGCTGACCGGCGAGCGCCCGGCCGCTGTCGGTGAGTTCGACGACGCTGGCGCGCTTGTCGGTGGGCGCGGGCGTACGGCGCAGGTGGCCGGAGGCTTCGAGCTTGCGGGCCATCAGCGTGACGCTGGGGGGTTCGATGTTCAGCGCCTCGCTGAGTTTCGCCTGGATCATCGGCCCGGTACGGGCGAGTTCGAGTACGAGGGCCTCCTGTCCGGGGTGCAGGCCGAGGGGCGCGAGCAGTTCGGCGGTACGGGCGCGGTGCCGCAGGCTCAGCAGGCGGATGGCCTGGTTGACGCGGTCTGCCTGGTCGAAGTCCACGGACCCTCCTTGACGCTCGCTTACTTACGCGGCTAACGTTATCTGCATAAGGTTAGCCGCATAATGAAGTCTACAGCATGCCGCGGGAGGCATCCGTGACCGCCAAGATCGCCGTCATCTACTACAGCGCGACCGGCGCCGTGCACACGCTCGCCCGGGCGGTCGCCGAAGGTGCCGCCACCACCGGGGCCGACGTACGCCTGCGGCGGGTGGCCGAACTGGCGCCCGACGAGGCGATCGACCGCAATCCCCGGTGGCGGCAACACGTCGACGCCACCGCCGACGTACCGGTGGCCCGCGTCGAGGACCTCGCCTGGGCCGACGCGTACGCCTTCGGTACGCCGTCGCGGTTCGGCACGCCGGCCGCGCCGCTGAAGCAGTACATCGACGAGGCCGTCGGGTTGTGGCACGACGGCGCGCTCGCCGACAAGCCGGTGACCGCCTTCACCTCGGCGTACAACCGGCACGGCGGCAGCGAGGCCACGCTGCTGTCGCTGGCCAACGTCTTCTACCACTGGGGCGCGCTGATCGTGCCGCCCGGATACACCGACCCCGTCGTGTACGCCGCCGGCGGCAACCCGTACGGCGCGTCCGCCGTGACCGGCCCGGGCGGGGCCGACCTCGCCGGCGCCGTACTCGACGCGGCGCGCCACCAGGGGCAGCGACTGGCGCGTACGGCGATCCGGCTCAGCCAGGGCGATTCCGGGCCCGCGGACGACGCCACCGCGCTACCAGGCAAGCCCCTCGCCACGGCCGGGACGGCGTCCCGTGACGCCTGATCCACGGCCGACTCGGGCGGGGCGCCGCCGCGACCGGCACTCGACACTCGGCGCTCAGGAGGCGTACGTGACAACCGAAACGCCCGTCGACACGCGTGGCCGCGCACCGGCCGCGTCCCGTACCGCCGGGATCGTTCTGGTACTGGTGTGCGCCTGCCAGTTCGTGGTGATCCTCGACGCGTCCATCGTGAACGTGGCGCTGCCCTCGATCGACCGCGAGCTCGGGTTCTCCACCAGCGGGATCGCCTGGGTGGTCGACGGGTACCTGCTGACGTTCGCCGGGTTCATGCTGCTGGGTGGCCGCGCCGCCGACCTGCTCGGGCCGCGCCGTACGCTGACCGCCGGGCTGGTGCTGTTCTCCGCCGCGAGCCTGGCGGGCGGCCTGGCGGCGACGGCGGAGATGCTGGTCGCGGCCCGGGTCGCGCAGGGCGTGGGAGCCGCCCTGATGGCCCCGGCGACGCTCGTCGTGATCAACACCCACGTCACCGGGGACCGTGCGCGCGCCCGCGCGTTCGGCGCGTGGTCCGCGTCCGGCGGCGTGGGCGGCATGGCCGGTGCGCTCGCCGGAGGAGCCCTCACCACGGGCCTGTCCTGGCGCTGGGTCTTCCTCGTCAACGTACCGGTCGGTGCGGTGCTGGCCGCGCTCGCCGTGGTCGCGCTGACCCGTACGGGCCGGCGGCGGGAACCGCTCGACCTCGCCGGCGCGATCTGCGGTACGGCCGGGCTCGCGGCGCTCGTGTACGGGGTGATGCGCAGCGCCGGTGGCGCGTGGACGTCCGTACCGGTCGCCGGGCCGATCCTGGCGGGCCTGCTGCTGCTCGGTCTGTTCGGCCTGGTGGAGGCGCGTGTCGCGGCCCGGCCGATCCTGCCCCTGCGGGTGTTCCGGATCCGCGGTGTCGCGGCCGGCGGCGCCATGCTCGTCGTCTTCGGCGCCGTCGCCATCGCCCTCTGGTACTTCACCGCCCTGTACCTGCAGGACGCCCTCGGGTACGGCGCGCTCGCGGCCGGGCTGGGGCAGACCCCCGCCGCGGTGGCGTTCATGGCGGTCGCGCGCTGCGCGGCCGTACTGGTGCCCCGCTTCGGCGTCCGCCCCGTCGTACTCGCCGGCTGCGCCTTCTTCGTCGCCGGGTTCGGCTGGCTCGCCCGGGCGCACGGCGGCGGCAGCTACGCCGTCGACGTACTCGGGCCGACGCTGCTCGTCGCGGTCGGGATCGGGCTCGTCTTCCCCAGCCTCATGGCGGCGACGACCGCCGGCGCCCCCGCCGGTGACGCGGGCGTCGTCGGCGGCGTCGCGGCCACCGCCCAGCAGGTCGGCGGCTCCATCGGCCTCGCCGTACTCGCGACCGTCGCCGGCACGGCGGGCGCGGCCACCCCGGCCACCGGGTACGACCGGGTGTTCCTCGTCGCCGCCGGTCTCGCCGTGGCTCTCGCCGCGACCGCACTGCTGTTGCCGGGGAGGCGACACGACTGAACCGGAACGCATACCGTCGTCCTGTGGGCCCGGGTCGTCCGACGCCGGCCGCCCGTCAGCAGGGAGAACGACCATGAAACTCGCCCCGTCACTGCACCGGGTCGGCAACGACTACGTGAACAGCTACCTCGTGGACACCCCGGACGGCATCACGGTGGTCGATGCGGGCATTCCCGGGCAGTGGGCCGACCTCACCCGCGAACTCGACGACATGGGCCGCTCCCTCGACGACATCCGTGGCGTCGTCCTGACCCACGGCGACACCGACCACCTCGGGTACGCCGAACGGCTGCGCCACGACCACGGCGTCCCCGTGTACGTGCACGAGCTGGACGCCGGGCGTGCCCGGCGCGAACCGCACCAGCCGAACGGGAAGGCGGGGAAGGTCAGGCTCGGCGCGACGGCCGGCTTCCTCTGGTACGGCGCGCGCCACGGCGCGTTCCGGGTGCCGGGCGTCGCCGAGGTGACGACGTTCACCGACGGCGCCACGCTCGACCTGCCCGGCTCGCCGCGCGTCGTCTGGGTACCGGGGCACACGCCGGGCAGCGTCGTCTTGCACGTACCGGAGGTCGACGCGGTGTTCGTCGGCGACACGATGACCACGCGCAACGTCCTCACCGGTGTCACCGGGCCCGCCGCGGCGCCGTTCACCCTGCACCCGGACGAGGCGCTCGCCTCGCTCGACAAGCTGTCCGGCCTCACCGCCACCTGGGTACTCCCGGGCCACGGTGCACCGTGGAACCGCGGGCTGGCCGAGGCACTCGACCGCATCCGCGCCGCCGCGACCTGACGTACCGGCGGGTCGTTCGGTCGCGCCGAGCCGGTACGTGGTCGGCGCGGGCCGCGTCGTTCACCGACCGCGGGCCCACGATCTCCTTGTACGGCAAGGGCTTCCGGGGCGGCGGCACGGCCGGTGCGGTACCCGAACTTTCGTGTTAACGTCGTTAATATGAATTCGGCGAGGCCGTACCGGATGGGCGCCAGGGCGGAGGCGGCCGCCGACACCCGGCGCCGGGTCGTCGACGCCGCGGCCGATCTGTTGCGCCGCCGGCTGCGCGTCGACATCCGGCTGGAGGACGTCGCCGCCGCGGCGGGCGTGTCGGTGCAGACGGTGCTGCGGGTGGCCGGCAGCAAGTCGGAACTGTTCCGGGTCGCGTTCGAACAGCTGCTGTCCGAGATCGCCGCGCAGCTCGACGGCGCCGCGCCGGGCGACGTGCACGCCGCCGTGCGTACCTGGTTCGACCACTACGAGCAGATCGGTGACGTGGTCATCCGCGGTCTCGCCGACGAGACCGGCCCGGCCGTGGTGTTCCCGATCCTGGAGGTCGGCCGGGCCCGGCACCGGCAGCGCGTCGAGTACCTGCTGGGGCCGTTGCTCGCGGGGCGGTCGCCGAAGAAGCGCGCGGTGGCCCTCGACGCGCTGGTGTGCGCGTCCGACGTCTACACGTGGAAGCTGCTGCGGCGCGACTTCGGGCGTTCGCGCGCCGAGGCCGAGGCGACGATGCGGCTGATGATCGAATCCGTCGTGGGGAGGCACTGATGGCCCGGTTCCTGTTCCTGACCTGGCCCGGCGCGGGAAACCAGGTCCCCGAGACCGGGGTGGCCGGCGCGTTGCGGGCCGCCGGCCACGAGGTCGCCTTCGCCGGGTACGCGACGCAGGCGGACCGGTTCACCGCGCTGGGCTTCCCGTTCCACGTACTCCGGGTCGCGGACGGGCGGTGGCCGGCGCAGCCCCCGGACGACTGGATGCCGATCCTGCCGGACCTGGTGTGGGCGTGCGGAGGGCACCTGGACGACGTACCGCGGTTGCTCGCCGAGGAGCCGGTCGACGTACTGGTCGTGGACTGCCTGATGTTCGGTGCGCTCGCCGCCGCCGAACGCGCCGGCATCCCCGCCGCCGTACTCGTGCACAGCGCCCCGGGAGCACTGCTGCCGCCGTCCGGGCCGTTCGAGCAACTGCTGCTGCCGGCCGTGAACGCGGTGCGCGCCAACGGGGACCGTACCCGGCTCGACCGGTTGTGGGACGCGTGGACGCCGTTCCCCACGCTGTGCACCAGCGTCCGCGAACTCGATCCGCTGGACGGGCGGCTGCCGCCGGAGTTCGCGTTCGTGGGGCCGGTCGACGAGCCGTCCGACCCGTCCGGCTGGACGCCGCCGTGGCCGCCGGAGGACCCGCGCCCGCTGGTGGTCGCCAGCTTCTCCACCGGCGCCGCCTGGGACCAGACCTCCCGTGTACAGGCCACGCTCGACGCGTTCGCCGACCGCCACTACCGGGTACTCGTCACCACCGGTACGGTCGACCCGCGCCGGGTACGGGTGTCGGGCGACGCCGCCGTCGTACCGTTCGTGCCGCACGCCGACGTGGTTCCGGGCGCCGTCGCCGTGGTGACGCACGCCGGCCACGGTACGGTCGCCGCCGCCATGCGCCACGGAGTACCGGTGGTGGCGCTGCCGAACCCGGCCGCCGACCAGCCGGCCCTGGCCGCCCACCTCGCCCAGCGCGGCGCCGGCATCGCCCTCGACGGCGAACGCGCCACCCCGGCCGAGATCCGTACCGCCGTCGACACGGTCGTACGGGACCGGAGCTTCCGGGACGCGGCCGCCGCCATCGCCACCGCGATCGCCGCCGCCCCCGGCGCCGCCCGCGCGGCCGGCCTCCTCACCGAACTCCAGCCCGCCCGGCCCTGACCGCGCCTTCAGCGGGTGAGGAGGGTGAGGGCGGCGGCCGAGGCGGATCCGGGTTCCGCGGTGAAGACGGCGACGCGCTGACCGTCGTCGGGAAGCGCGAGCAGTTCGGTGGCGAGGGTGAGGCTGCCGACGACGGGATGCCGGTACGTGTGCGTACCGGTGCCGCAGTCGCCGACGCCGTGCGCCGCCCACAGCGTCGTGAACTCGGGGCTGTGCACGATGAGGTCGCCGATCAGCGCGGTGAGCGCGGTGTCGTCGGGGTTGCGGCCGGCGATGAGCCGGAGGTCGGCGACGGTCGAGCGGGCCTTCCGGTCCCAGTCGCCGTACAGCTCGCGGGTGTGCGGGTCGAGGAACAGCAGCCGGGCGACGTTGGGCCGCCCCTCCGGCCGGTACGGGGCGTCGGCGTCGAGGTGTCCGGCGAGCAGGGCGTGGGCCGCCCGGTTCCAGCCGAGTACGTCCAGGAACCGGCCCATGACCAGCGCCGGGACGTCCCCGAACGAGTCGATCATCGTCCGTACGCCGGGGCGCAGGTGCTCCGGCCGGGCGGGGTGCCGCGGCGCCGGTGCGGGCCGGGCGAGCGCGTACAGGTGGGTGCGTTCGTCGGCGTCGAGGCGCAGCACGCGGGCGACGGCGTCGAGTACGGCGTCGGAGGCGTTGGCGCTCTGGCCCTGTTCGAGGCGCGTGTAGTAGCCGGCGCTGACGCCGGCGAGCTGGGCGAGTTCCTCGCGCCGCAGCCCGGGCACGCGGCGGCGCTCCCCGTACGCGGGCAGGCCGAGGTCCGCGGGTTGCAGCCGGGCCCGCCGCGACCGGAGGAACTCGCCCAACGTCACCTGTGCAGTCATACGTACGAGTCTCGCCGATCCGCGGCGCCGGTGCCTGTACCTGTCAGGTGTGGTCCCGGCGGTGGGCTGGTTGCGCGGGGCGGGCGGCCGCAGCCTGGGGTCGGCACACCTCACGACGGAACGGGTACCGACCATGAAGATCCTGCTCATCGGCGCGACGGGAACGATCGGTAGCGCGGTGGCCGCCGCGCTGGCCCCCCGGTACGAGCTGCTCCGCGCGTCGCGTCGCGGCCCGCTCCCGGTGGACCTGGCGGACGCCGGCTCGATCGACGCGCTGTTCGCCCGGACCGGACCCGTCGACGCCGTACTGTCCTGCGCGGCGAGCGGCGGTCTCGCGCCGCTGTCCACCCCCGCGGACGCCGACTACTGGCGGGGTCTCGACGGCAAGCTCGTCGGCCAGGTGAACCTCGTACGCCACGCCCTGCCGCACGTACGGGACGGTGGTTCGGTCACGCTCACCAGCGGCCGGTTCGCCGAGCCGGTACCGGGCAGTTCGCTGGGATACCTGGTGAACTCGGGGCTGGCGGCGTTCGTCCGGTCGGCGGCGATCGAGCTGCCGCGCGGGATCCGGCTCAACGCCGTGAGTCCCGGCTGGGTGCGCGAAACCCTCGAACACCTCGGCATGGACCCCGCTCCCGGTACTCCCGCCGCCGACGTGGCCGAGTCGTACGTGCGGGCGGTGGAGGGCACCGCGCACGGCGAGGTCCTGACCTGAGCGTGCGGTCAGCCCAGGGCCGCGCTCGCCGTCCGCAGCTCGTCCAGCGCCGCCAGCGTGTACGTGGCGAGGTCGCCGTCGCCGTCGCCGTCGGCCCACGCCGCGTACCCGCGCTTGAAGGCGAGGACGCCCAGCTCGCCGGCGATGGCCGCGGTCGAGTCGGGTACGCCACGCGCGGTCAGCGCGGTGGTCATCGCGGCGGCGAGGCTGACGCTCTTGAGCGCGTCGCGTTCGCGCAGCTCGGCGCTGGCGGCGACGGCCGCCTTGAGCCGCGGCGCGAACTCGCGGTTCCGCGGGCCGCCCATCGCGATGGAGACGCGTTCGAGGCCGGCGGCGACGGCCTGGAGCGGGCTGGCGTCGTCGGGCGCCTCGGCGATCCCCTCGGCCAGCAGCCGGCTGAGCGCTTCCTGGCCGGCGACCAGCAGCTCGCGCTTCTCGGTGAAGTGCCGGAAGAAGGTGCTCTTGGTGACGCCGGCGCGCTCGGCGATCTGCTGGACCGTGGTCGCGTCGTACCCCTGCTCGGTGAACAGGTCGACGGCGGCGACGACGAGGCGTTCGCGCGCACCTGGTTCCCACCGAGCCATGCATTCATCATAAGTGATGGGACCGTGGTCCCGTCGCCTGGTATGGTGACAGGACAAGAGTCCCGTCACTCGGGGAGAATCCCATGCGCGTCTTCGTCACCGGCGGTACCGGCCTGATCGGGTCCGCCGTGGTCGCCGAACTCCTCGGCAACGGCCACACCGTCCTCGCCCTCGCACGTTCGGAGGCGTCCGCGCGGGCGGCCGAGAAGGCTGGTGCCGAGCCGTTGCGCGGCGGCCTCGCCGATCTGGACGTGCTGCGCGCCGGCGCCAACCGGGCCGACGGGGTGATCCACCTGGCCTTCAGCAACGACTTCAGCAGCGCCGACGCCGTCGCGAACGCGGTCGCCGAGGAGACCGCGGCCCTCACCACCCTCGGCGCGGAACTCGTCGGGAGCGACCGCCCCCTCGTCACCGTCTCCGGTACGCCCGCCGCGCCCGGCCGCGCCTCCACCGAGTCCGATCCGGTACCGACGGATGGGCCGGTCGGTGGACGCGGCCGTACGGTGACGGCGATCCTCGACCTGGCGTGCCGTGGCGTACGGTCCTCGGCCGTACGGCTGCCGCGGACGGTGCACGACAACGGCCAGGGCGGCTTCGCCGGCGTACTGACCGGCATCGCGCGGCAGTCCGGGGTGTCCGGGTACCCGGGCGACGGGGCGCAGCGCTGGCCGGCGGTGCACGCGCGCGACGCGGCCGTACTCTTCCGCCTCGCCCTGGAACGGGCGCCCGCCGGCACCGCCTGGCACGCCGTCGCCGACGAGGGCGACCCGGTACGCGACATCGCCGCGGTCATCGGGCGTCGGCTGGGCCTGCCCGTCGAGTCCGTCCCGGTCGAGACGTACGGTCCGCTCGGCCCGATCTTCGCCGCCGACCAACCCTCGTCCAGCGCGTACACCCGCGCGACGCTCGGCTGGGAGCCGAAGTACCCGGGGCTGTTGGCGGACCTGGAGAACCTGCGGCCGTGACGCCGCCCAGGGTGTGCGGACCTCGGTGGGGAGGCCGAGGGCCCCGACGACCCGCTGCGCGTCGTCGTCCTCGCCTCCCGCCGGCGCTGACCCCCGTTCCCACCGCGGAGAGGTGAGCCGGCTCACGCCCGTCACACCGGCACGTACGGCGGTGTCAACACGGTGAAGCAACCGAGAAGCGAGCAGGGAGCAGAACCGTGGACGCACGACTGAACTACTTCGAGAACCCCGTCTCCGCGAAGTTCGTCAAGAGCCTCGCCGGTGCCGGCCGGGCCGTCGCCGCGTCGACGCTGCCCGAGTCGACCGTGCTGCTGGTCGAGATCCGCGCCAGCCAGATCAACGGCTGCGGGTACTGCATCGACATGCACACCAAGGACGCGGTGGCCGCCGGGGAGACCGCCGCACGGCTGCACCTGGTCGCGGCGTGGCGTGAGGCCACCGTGTTCACCGAGGCCGAGCGCGCCGCCCTGGAACTCGCCGAGCAGGGTACGCGGATCGCCGACGCGGCGGGCGGAGTCGACGACGAGGTGTGGGCGAACGCGCGCAAGCACTACGACGACGAGCAGCTCGCCGCGCTGGTGTGCGCCATCGCCGCGATCAACGCGTTCAACCGGCTCAACGTCGTCGCGCAGCGACCCGCGGGCGACTACGTACCCGGGCAGTGGAGCTAGCGCGCGGCTAGGCTCTCGGGTCGTGCAGGAGACGCGGCTCGACACCGCTCGGATCCGGGCCGCCCGCCGGGTCATCGACCCGATGTTCCTCGACACCCCGCTGTACCGCTGCGAGGCGTGGGAACCCGAGCTCGGGTGCCGGGTGAGCGTCAAGCTGGAAACGGCGAACCCGGTCCGGAGCTTCAAGGCCCGCGGTACCGAGCTGGTCGCGAGCCGGCTGGTGGACGGCGGGTCGCGGGCCGTGGTGTGCGCCAGCGCGGGCAACCTCGGCCAGGCGCTCGCGTGGTCCGGCCGCGGCCGCGGGCTCGACGTGACCGTCGTGGCGTCGCGTACGGCGACGGCGGCGAAGCTGGCGCGCATCCGTGCGCTGGGCGCCCGGCTCGTACTCGTCGACGGCGACCACGAACTGGCCCGCGACCGGGCGGCCGACATCGCCCGGCGCGACGGGATCCGCCTGCTTGAGGACAGCCTCGACATCGAGACGTGCGAGGGTGCCGCGACCATCGGCCTCGAACTTGCCGCCGCCGAGCCGACCTTCGACGCCGTACTGGTCGCGCTCGGCGGCGGCGCACTCGCCACCGGCGTCGGCCACGTACTCAAGGAGCTGGCGCCCGGGGTCGAGGTGATCTGCGTGCAGCCGGCCGGTGCGCCTGCGATGACGCGCTCGTGGCGGGCCCGGCGCGTCGTCACCACCGACACGGCCGACACCATCGCCGACGGCGTCGCCGGCCGCCGCCCCATCCCCGCCGTACTCGACGACCTGCTGGCGGTCGCGGACGACGCCGTCCTCGTACGCGAGGCGTCGATCGTCGCGGGGATGCGGATGCTCCTCGACCACGCCGGCCTCGTCGTCGAACCGTCCGCCGCGCTCGGCATCGCCGCGATCCTCGAAGACCGCGAGCGCTTCGCCGGCCGTCACGTCGTCACCATCGTCTGCGGCAGCAACGTCGACCTCGCCGCCTACCACCGCTGGACCGGTACGCCCCGGCACTGACGCTCGGCGCACGGCACCGGCGGCGCCTGGCTCGACCACGGCACACCGGTACTCCGCCTGCCGTGCCGGCGATCCCGCCGGTGGCCGTGCCGCCCGGCCGTACGCCGGCGGAGTCGCTGGTCAGGAGGGTGGGGCGGACCGGCCATATAGGGCCGGTGGCTGGCCTGGCTGCGGAATCGGCAGAAAAGCGAACATCGGTCGCGCACCGGTCCCGTCGAGAACGGAGATTCAGCTGAGCACCTTCGACGACGCGGTGTCCGACGCTGCCACACCGTTCCGGCCCGCGCACGGGCCCGCGGGAGGTGGGCCTTCCTGGTACGCCGACGCCGACCGGGTCGGCCCGCGCGCGGACGCGGCCGTACCGGCGGAAGACGGGTGCGGATGACAGCTGGTCGGCTGCCGGGGGCGACGGGCCCGGTCGCGTTCCACCCCCACATCAGAGGAGGCATCGTGCACAGTTCCCGACCCGTCCGGGTCTTCCGGCGGAGACGGCTACGCGCCCTGGGGCTGCTGGCCGCCACCGCCGTTGCCGCGAGCGCCGCGGTCGCCGCGGTCGGTACCGGCGCGGCCCAGGCCGGCTCCAACGAGGACTGCACGCCGGTCAAGCTCATGGTGGTACCCGGCACCTGGGAGACGAGTTCGACGGCGGATCCCAACGCGCCCGCGGGCATGCTCCAGCCGGTCATGGACCGGCTGGAGCGTCAGTACCCGGGGAAGGTCTCCTCGTACGTGGTGACGTACTCGGCGACCGCGTTCGACAAGGGCATGACGTACAACGACTCGAAGGCGACGGGGATGAAGGGCGCCCGCGCGGCGCTCGACCGGCTCGCCGGCAAGTGCCCGGGTACCCGCTTCGCGATCGTCGGGTACAGCCAGGGCGCCGACATCGCCGGCACGCTGGCGTACGACATCGGTCGGGGTGCCGGGCCGATCCGGCCGGACCAGTACCTGGCGGGTGGGCTGGTGGCCGACCCGGGCCAGGGTACGAAGGGTGCCGTCGACCTCGGCGCCACGCAGCCCGGCACGCTCGGCATCGCCGGCCCCCGCGCCGGTGGGTACCGTGCCGTGTCCGGTCGGGTCGCCACCGTCTGCGTCCGCGGCGACATGTACTGCGCGCTGCCGCAGAAGGACAAGTACCTGGTCGTGATCGGCAAGGTACTGAGCCAGATCGGCGTCGACCACGCGCTCCAGTCCGTCGAGGGCCGGGAGGCGGTCACCACCGACCTCAAGGCGGGCAACGGCAAGGACGTCGACCTGTCGTACCTGCCGGCCGGGTTGCAGAAGCTGGTCAAGCAGACGAAGCGCGGCACGTTGACGAACGGTCAGCTCACCGCGCTCGCCAAGGAGATCGACAACCTGGTGCCGCTGGTCCGGCAGATGCAGGACCTGGAACGGTTCGTCGGCAACCCGCTGATCGTCAACGCGCTGCTGAACACGCCGCGCGGGTCGCAGACGTACATCGCGGGCCAGGTGTTGCAGGCGATGAACGACACCGACTTCGTCGGGCTGGCGAAGGACCTGAGCACCGGGCTCAAGGCGGCCGACAAGAAGGACCTGGACAGCCTGATCTCGCTGGGCCTGCGCGTCGCCAAGAAGGTGGCACCGCTGGCCGGCGTACCGGCGGACCAGCTCGCGCGCGCCACCACGGTCGTCGAGGGACTGCGCCCGGTCGCCGTACTCGCCCAGGCCAGCAACGTCATCCACGGCGTACTCGGGGTGGACTACCGGGGCATCGCGAACGCGATCGCGATGGTGCCGACGCTGGTCGCCAGCGGTGACGTCAAGGGCCTGTACAAGGTGCTGACCACGGTCGAGGACAAGCTGATGCCGCTGGCGAAGACCGCCAACCGGGTCGACTTCGCCCCGGTCGCGGCGCTGCTGCGGATGTTCCCGCAGGGCTCGAACGAGCGCACCGTCGGCGACGCGCTGAGCCTCCTGGACCGCGTCGACTGGGTACGCACCACGAAGGACCTGCGCAAACTCCAGGACGGGCTGGCCAAGTTCAACCCGAGCCACCCGCCGAAGGTCGACCCGAACGCGCCGCGGAAGTCGCTCACCGACATCTTCGGCGTCAACGTACTGGCGATGGTGCCGACGATCAGCGACCTGGCCTCGCACGGCCTGTCGGTCGCCGGCATCGACCTGCCGCGCGGCACGATCAACCAGCTGCTCACCACCGACCTCACCCCCAAGCAGGTGATCTCGGAGGGCATCCAGGCCGCCGTCTTCTACGGCAGCAAGGCGCACACCTCGTACGGCAGCGCGACGGTCGACCACACCGGCCGCCCTGCCCTGACCGTCCTGTCCGACTGGTTGGCCGCCCGCGTGGGGGAAACCGTCTGAGCAGGACCTGAACGGGCGGGGCGACGAGTTCACCACTCGTCGCCCCGCCCGCCTTCGTGTGTGCCGTTCGCTTGTGGGACAAGGGATCGTGCCCTGCACCGCGCGCCCGCCGGGCGGTTGCGTGGCTCCCGGTCAGTGCCCGAACCGGGTGTCCTCGCCCCGGAGTACGGCCTCGTGCGCGTGGCGCAGCGTCTCGCCCGGCGCCAGCCCCAGGTCGTCGGCCAGCCGCCGGTACGTGCGGGTGAAGACGAGCAGCGCCTCGCCCCGCCGTCCGGTCCGGTGCAGCGCGTGCATCAGCATCGCGGCGACCGGCTCGTTGTACGGCTGCGCGGCGGCCAGTGCGGACAGTTCGGCGATGGCGCCGGTGTGCTGGCCGAGCCGGAGCTGCCGGTCCAGTTTCCACTGCGCGAGCGCGATCCGGCGTTCGGCCAGGCGCAGGCGTTCCAGCTCGGCGAACGGTCCGGGGATGCCGGCCAGCGGCTCGCCGTCGAACAGTTCCAGCGCCTGCGAGCACAGGCGTACCGCACCGGTCAGGTCGCCGGCGCCGTCCGCGCGCCGCGCCGCGGTGACGAGGTCCTCCAGCCGGGCCACGTCGAGTTCGACGGTGTCCCGGGCGAACCGGTAGCCGGACCGGTCGCGCCGGATCACCGGGTCCGGCTGCGTACCGCCGAGCAGGATCTTGCGCAGCCGGTACACGTACACCTGGACGACGTTGCCGGCCGGCGGTTCCGCGCCCCACACCGCGTCGAGCAGTTCCTGCCGGCTGACCGTACGGTCCGAGCGCAGGGCCAGGGCCGCGAGTACGGCCTGCTGGCGCAGCGGCCCCAGGTCCACCGGCCGCCCGTCGTACCAGGCGCGCAGCGGCCCGAGTACGGACAGCCGCAGCCTCGGCCGGGACGGTCGCGGCACGACGACGCGAAGTACCGGTGCCGCCGCCTGCCCGCGCGGTCCCTGGCCGGGGACGACCAGTCCACGGTCGAACGCGTACACGATGGCGGCGGCCCGGTCGCGGAGCGCGCACGTGGCGAGGATGTGCTCGACATCGTCGGCCACAGTGGGCTCGGGGAGGTCCAGCGTCAGGGCGATCTCGCCGTCGGTGAGGCCGCAGCCGACCGCCCGCAGTACCTCGTGTTCCCGGGCGCTGAGCCCGACAACGACAGGCAGGTCAGTGAGTGCGGTCGTGGGCATGGCGGCTCCCCACCGAGGGCGCGTCGACGTGGTTGACACCGATGAGAGTGGTCCCGGCGCCCGCCGGAGGCACGGCCAGCCGACCGGCCAGATCCGGCCGGTACCGCGCTAAGGTCGCTTACCTGGGAAATTGGGCAACATTGAGGACGAAAGGCCGCGACCTGTGACCACGTTCGGCGCGCTGCTCCGGCAGCGCCGACAGCAGGCCGGAATGACTCAGGAAGCGCTCGCCGAGCACGCCGGCGTGGGCGTCCGTACGATCCGTGGCCTGGAGACGGGCGAACGCGCCGACCCGCGCGTGACGACCGTACGGCTGCTGGCCGACGCGTTGCGGCTGTCCCCCGCCGAACACGACGAGCTGCTGGGCGCCGCCGTCGGCCGCGTCCCCGAGGAGCCGCCGGTACCGGACACGGCGGGGTCGGCGCTGCACGACGCGCTCGCCGAGGCGGCCGAGCACCTGGCGCACGCGGCGGCGGCCCGCTGGCAGCGCGAGGAGGAGCACCGGCAGGTACAGGACCCGTTCCCGCTGCCGGTGCGGTGGCGGCCGGCGGCCGACGACCTCACCGACCACTGGGCGAACATCCGCCGACTGCCGGCCGGCAGCGCGGACAGCCCGCTGGACGTCGCCGGGCGGCTGGACGAGATCGTCGACACGTACCGGCGCATCCCGTCCGGGCGGCTCGTGATCCTCGGCCGGTCCGGCTCCGGGAAGACGATCCTGACCCTGCGGTTCGTACTGGACTTCGTGAAGTCCCGGGCCCGCACCGACGCCGTACCGGTGATCTTCGGGGTCGGTTCGTGGAACCCGACCACGGTCACGCTGCGGGACTGGCTGGCCGGGCAGCTGACGCGCGACTATCCCGGCCTGGCCGCGACGGGCACGCACGGGCAACGCCTGGCCGCCGCCCTCGTCGACGCCGGCCGGGTCCTTCCCGTACTCGACGGCTTCGACGAGATCGCCGCCGGGCTGCGCCGCCCCGCGCTGGAGGCGCTCAACGCGACGGCGATGCCGCTGCTGCTGACGAGCCGGCCGGTCGAGTACGCGGCGGCGGTGGCGGAGACCGACGTGCTGACCGCCGCGGCCGCGGTCGAACTGGCCGACCTCACCCTGGACGACCTGGCCGACTACCTGCCGCGTACGGCACGGAAGACGGGCGGCACCACCGCCTGGGATCCGGTACTCGCCGCGCTGCGCGAGCACCCGGACAGCCGCGCCAGCGTCAACCTGCGTACGGTGCTGGCGACGCCGCTGATGGTGACGCTCGCCCGCACCGCGTACAGCGACGATCCGGCGAGCGATCCCGCGACGCTGCTGGACACCGACCGGTTCGACGGGCCGGAGGCGTTGGCGGACCACCTGCTCGACAGCTTCGTGCCGAGCGTCTACCGCTCGCGCCCCGCGACCTCGCGCCGCCGGTACGACGCGGACCGCGCGCAGCGCTGGCTCGGCCACCTCGCGCACCACCTGACCCGGCTCGGTACCACCGATCTGGCGTGGTGGCGCCTCGGCCGCGCGCTGGGCCGCCCCACCCGTACGGTCGTGACCGCGCTGGTGACGGGGCTGGTCATCGGGCTCGTCGACCTGCTCGTCGGGGCGACCTTCAACCCGCTCGGCGGCCAGCTCGTCGACGCCGCGGTGGTCGGGGTGCTGTCCGGCGTCATGTTCGGGCTGGCGCACTGGCTCACGCTCAGCGCCCGGGACGCGGCGGTCGGGCCGACCGCGGCCCGGATGTCGCTGCGCCGCCGGGGCCGCCGCTCGCCGCTGCGTACCGGTCCGCGGCTGCTGATCGGGTTCCTGTGCGGGTTCGTCTTCGGCTGCGGGTACGGCGGGGTCGTCGGCACGTTCATGGGGATCGCGGCGCGAGTCGACCTGCCTGCCGCGCTGCGCATGGTCCTCGCCGACCTCCTCGTGTACGGGCTGGTGTTCGGGCTCGCGGCGGGGCTGGCGTACGGACTGCTGGGCGTACTGGAGGCGCCGCTCGACCTCGGCACCGCGGCCAACCCGCTCGGCCTGCTGCGTACGAACCGGGCGTCGGTGACCGGCTGGCTGCTGGTGTGGGCGCCCACGTTCGGGCTGATGGTGATGCTCGGCGCCGAACTCGTCGTCGCGCTGTTGCAGGGCCCGCTGGGGCCGCTCCGGTGGAACCTCGCCACCGGGTTCCGGGTCGGCCTGCTGAGCGGACTCGGCGGCGCGCTCGGGTACACGCTGGCGCTGACCGCCTGGGGCCAGTGGGCGGTCCTCGTCCGGATCTGGCTGCCGTTGACCGGCCGGCTGCCGTGGGCCGTCGCCGCCTTCCTCGACGACGCGTACCGGCGCGGCGTGCTGCGCCAGGCCGGCGCGGTCTACCAGTTCCGGCACGGCCAGCTGCAGCAGCACCTCGCCCGCACCCACCGGGTACGGCACCTGGCCGGTCGCCGTACGCGGGAGGCACCGGCGCCGGAACGACGCGGTGTCATCGGCATTTCATCGCCGCTGGATACCGTCCGTCCGCCCGAGTGAGGCGGATCGACGATGGAGGCGCGACAAATGGTGAGAAAGCCAGCTGTGTGGGTCGCGGCAGCCGCCGCGGCGCTGGCGGTGGGGGTTGCGGCGCCGGCACATGCACAGCCGGGTATGGCCGGTACCCACTCCGGCACACAGACGCTCCTGAAGCGCGCACTGGAGAAGTCACCCGGCGCGGCCGTGTACGCGGGCGACGCCAACGGTGGTTCCTGGAGCATGGCCGTCGGGACCGGCGTCACCCCCGGAAACAAGCCGATCGGCCCGGATCAGCCGTTCCGCGCGGCCAGCCAGACCAAGGCGTTCACCGCCACCGTGGTACTCCAGCTGGTGGACGAGCACAAGGTCGCGCTGGACTCGCCGATCGAGAAGTACCTGCCCGGGGTGGTCGACGGCAACGGCTACGACGGCAACACGATCACCGTGCGGGAACTGCTGCAGCAGAACAGCAGCATCCCGGAGAACAACGCGCCGAAGCCGAAGCGGAACGCGGACGGCAGCTACACGCTGGAGAACGTCGTCAAGGACGGTCTCACCCACGCGCCGAACGGCAAGCCCGGCGACAAGTGGGAGTACTCCAACACCAACTACGAGATCGCCAGCCTGCTGATCGAGAAGGTCACCGGGAAGTCGATCGGTGACGCGATCACCGACCGGATCATCAAGCCGCTCGGCCTGACCGGCACCACGTACCCGCGCGGCGGCGACCACACCCTGCCCGGCTCGTACGTGCACGGCTACGACGGGGGGCGGCGCGGCCCGTTCTTCCTGTGGATCGACAACTCGACCAGCATCGAACCGTCCGAGTACAGCGGCTCCGGTGCGGCGATCTCCACGCTCACCGACCTGGCGAAGTTCGAGAGCGCGCTGGTCGGCGGCAAGCTCATCTCGCCCGCGTCGCTGGCCGAGATGCACAAGACCGTCGTGCCGACCGGCTGGCCGGCCGGCTACCACTACGGGCTCGGCGCCATCAGCCACACCCTGTCCTGCGGCGGTACGGCGTGGGGACACGCGGGCAACGTCCCCGGGTACGCCAGCTGGACGGTGGCCACCTCCGACGGCCGGTACGCGTCCGTGGTGAACAACACCATGACGACCACCGCCGGTGACAACAACGACGACCTGCGGTTCCAGATCCTCGACGCCGCCATCTGCGGCGACTAGACGCTCCACCGCACGGGGCCCATCCACCGCTCGGGCGGTCGGGTGGGCCTCGTCGTCTCCGGCGCCGGCAGCTACGGCGCGTCGTCCCAGACGGGCACCGTCGTACCGCGGAACGGGTTGCAGAGCGCGATGATCCGGCGCCCGTCCTCCCGGCTGTACCGCCGCGCCAGGGTCAGACCCGCGCGCCGCGACGGCGCCTGCGTGATCAGGTCCAGGAAACACGCGCCGGTCGCCGGGTTGATCCAGGTGCCGAGCAGCAGCCCGCGCCCCACCAACAGCCGACGGTGCTCAGCGACGAAAGCGGCCACCGACCCGGCGAGCCCGGCCACCCCCACGATCCGGGTACGGCCCGGGAAACGCGGGAAGTACCAGACGTCGGCCGGTGGTACGAGGAGGCGGGCGGCGAGGTCGGCGGTGGCGCCGCCCGACGCCACCGTCACCCGGGCGACCTCGGCCACCAGCGCGCTCTCCGACCCTTCCGGCACGTACCAGACGCTAGCAGCACGTACCGGAATGCGCTGCGCCGCAACGGTTGTACGAGCCCACACACCAGACCGAGGGAGACCGTCGTTCCTGGCGGGGCGAGGCGCAGCGGATCGGGGGGTCGACCGTGTACTGGGGGCAGCCTCCGGTCGGGTGGTCGGGGTGCCGCCATGGTGCCGGGGCGCCGCGTGGACGAGGGTCGGTGCGTACACCGACCTGAAGGGATCGCCGTGGTGAAGCCGGGTCTGCCGCGACTGCTGCCGTACGCGGTCGTCTGCCTGCTGGTGTCGTGGGTGCCGTGGCTGGTACTCGCGGTGCAGGGCGTCGACGTCAACCACGGTGCGGCGCAACTGGTGTTCGCGGTGGCGGCGAGTGGCCCGTCGCTCACCGCGCTGGTGCTGTGGCTGGCGGGTGACCGCCGCCGCGCGCGGATGCGCGGGAAGCTCGTCGGGGTGTGGCCGGTCGCGGCGCTGGGGTTGGGTGCCGCCGCGCCGCTGCTGACGGCGGTCGTACTGCACGGCGGCGACCTGTCGTACCTGGGCCGGCATGCGGCGACGGTGGTCGCGGGCGTGGGCGGTCCGCTGGGGGCGCTGGCGTACACGATGGTGTCGGGGCCGCTGTCGGAGGAGTTCGGTTGGCGGGGGTATCTGCAGCCGCGGCTGCGGGACCGCTTCGGGCGTACCGCGACGGTGGCGGTGCTCGGGGCGGCGTGGGGGCTGTGGCACGTGCCGCTGTTCTTCCTCGTCGGCACCGGCCAGCACGACAAGGGCCTGTTCACGGTGCAGGGCCTGCTGTTCTTCGTGATGATCTTCCCGATCACCTACCTCGCCCTGTACGTCTCGGAGCGGCTCCGCGGTGGCGTGTGGGCCGCCGTACTGCTGCACGCGGCGTGGAATTTCACCGACGCGGTCGTACCGGACGACGGGGTGCGCGGTGCGGCGGTGGAAACGGTGCTGTTGCTGGCGGTTGCCGCCCTTGCCGCGCTCACCTGGCGGCGCCCCGCACCGCGCCCGGTCACCGTCCCCGCCGCGTCGACCTAAGAGGTCCTAACAGAAAGGACTGTCGGCGCCTGGCGAGGCTCAGGACGACGCTGCCGACGTTGTCGGCACAGTCGCATACAACACCGGTATGCGACTGCACCTCCGCCTTGGCAGCCCCGCCCTGAGCCTCGCCAGCCATCCGACGCCTTTCTGTTAGGACCTCCAAGTGCGCGGTCAGCCGAGGTTGCTGCCGAGGATCCGGGCGACGGGCCGGCGGGCACCGATCCGGGCCGGCACGGTCGCGAGCACCGCGGCCCCGAGTACGACGGCCGCGCCGGTGAGCAGCAGCGACCAGCCGGGTGGCGTGACGGTGGTGGGGGCGACGAGCCAGTAGAGGCCGACGCCGACGGGCATGCCGATCGCGACGCCGGCGACGGCGGACGGCAGTTGGGCGATGGCGAGCGCGCCGGTGACCTGCCCCGGTGTGGCGCCGAACGCGCGGGCGACGGCCAGCGAGCGCCGCGCGTCGAGCGCGGTCGACCAGGTGATGACAACCGTGTTCAGCGCGGCCAGGACGAGGAGCGCGACGGCGAGGACGACGATCGTGTGATGCGTACGGCCGAGGCGCAGCGCGCGTTGCGCCATGATGAAGTCGTCGCCGTACCAGGGGATGTCGTCGGTCTGGAAGTGCCAGGTCAGCAGGCCGGCGACCGGGGCGGCGGCGGTGGCGAGACCGGCGGCGGCGAGCACCGCGCGGCGCACCCGGCGGGCCGCCAGCCGCAGCCCGAGCATCACCGGTACGGGCAGCCAACCGGCGAGTCCGGTCAGCCCGGCCGGGTGCTGCAACGGGCGGGCGGTACCGGCGAGCGCGGGCACCGTGGCGGTCCGGGCCACGCGTACGGCCGGGCCCAGCGTGGTCAGCAGCGCCACCAGCAATGCCAGCGTGCCCACCGCGATCGCCGTACCGGGGGTGACGGGGGCGGTGGCGGCCAGCAGGCTGCCGGTCGGGTTGGCCAGCGCCGGCACGGCCAGCCACGCCACCGCGAGCCCGATCCCCGCCGCCACCAGCGCCAGCACCAGGTACTCCGCGAACAGCACCGCCGCGACGAGTCCGGGCGTGGCGCCGGCGGCCTTGAGCAGCCCGGCCCGGCGTACCTGCTCGGTGGCGCGCAGTGCGGCGAGGCTGGCGAGGCCGGCGACGGCGGTGACGGCGAGCAGCCAGGCGCCGATCACCAGCGTCGACTGGCTGTCGGCGAGGATCACGTCGTTCTGCGCGCTGATCTCCTGCCACGGCCGCGTGCTCAGCCGTACGGACCGGTCGGCGTGCGCGTCGGACCAGTCGGCCACCCGTTGCCGGAACGCGTCCGTGGCGGCCGGGTCGGCGAGGGTGAGGTCGAGCGCGTAGTTGGGCGGCCATTCGTCCGAGGACATCGTCCGGATGTCGTTGTCCGCCAACCAGATCAGGCCGCTGCCGTCGTTCGGGCCCAGGTGCTCGCCCTCGAACGGGTACACGCTGGTGGCGGCGGTGACGGCGATCCCGACGACGGGGAAGCGCCGGCCGGCGACGGTGATCCGGTCGCCGACCCGTACGCCGAGCGCGGTGGCGAAGCCGCGTTCCAGCACGGCACCGCCGGGCCGTACCCAGTGGCCGGACGTCACGTACGGCTGGTCGACGGTCGCGGGTGCGGTGTCCCGGCCCTGCACCGACGCCTGCGCCGGCCGGCCACCCGCCCGGACCGTCGTGTGCAGCACCCGGTACGGCCCGCCGTGCCCGGTCACCCCGGGCATCCGGGCCAGGTCGGCCAGCGCCGCCCGGTCGGCGCTGCCGTCCGTACCGGTGACGACCGCCAGGTCCGGGCCGCGCGTCGCCGCCCGGGTCCGCTCGTACTGTCCGGTGTTGGCGTCGCTCAGCGACATGCCCACCGCGAGCGCCGCGGTCGCGGCACCGACCGCGACCAGGAACACGCCGGCGTGCAGCGGCCGGTGGCGCAGGTCGGCCAGGATCAGCCGGCAGGCCAGGATCAGCTGCCCCATGCGCGTCAGCCGCCCAGGCCGAGCAGGTCGCCGAGTCCGCCCGTCGACGCCGCCGGCAGGTGTACGTCGTCGACGAACCTGCCGTCGCGCATCGACACCACGCGGTCCGCGGTGGCCGCGACGCGCTCGTCGTGCGTGACGATCACGAGCGTCTGCCCCGTACTCCGCAGGCTGTCGAACAACCGCAGTACGTCGTTCGTCGCGGCGGTGTCCAGGTTTCCCGTCGGCTCGTCCGCGAGTACGGCCAGCGGCGCGTTGCTCAGCGCGCGGGCGATCGCGACCCGTTGCCGCTGCCCGCCGGACAGCTGCGCCGGAAGCCGCTGCGCCCGGTCGGCGAGCCCGACGCGGTCCAGCAGGTCGAGCGCGCGCCGCCGCGCCGTCCGCGGCGTACGCCCGGCCAGCAGCGCCGGCAGCTCCACGTTCTGCACCGCGGACAGCTCCTCCATCAGGTGGAAGTCCTGGAACACGAAGCCGATCGCGCGGCGCCGCAGCCGGGCCAGTGCCCGCTCCCCGAGCCGGTCGATCCGCCGGCCGGCCAGCCAGAGTTCGCCGGCGCTGACCCGTTCCAGGCCGCCGAGCAGGTGCAGCAGGGTGGACTTGCCGCAGCCGCTCGGGCCGGTGACCGCCAGCGTCTGCCCCGCCGGTACGTCCAGGTCGACCTCGTCGACCGCGCGCGTCCGGGCCTGCCCCTCGCCGTGCACCTTGGACAGCCCGCGCGCCCGGATCGCGAGCGTCCCGCCCGTCACGACCGCTCCCCGTGGCCCGACCAGACCCGTTCGCAGGACTCCAGCCAGCGCAGGTCGGCGCGCAGCCGGAGGACGACACCCTCCAGCAGCAGCCCGGCCATCGAACCGTCCGCCTCGGCCAGCGCCGCCCGCTGCGCGTCCCGCAGCCGGCGCATCAGTTCGCGCCGGTGGGCGTCGATCAGGGTCAGCGGGTCGGCCAGCCGCGCCGCCCGCGCCGCCGCCAACTTCAGATGGAACTCGGCCAGCTCGGGCCGCGGCGTCCAGCTCACCTCCGCCAGCCAGTCGGCGACCCGGCGGTGGCCGGCCGCGGTCAGGTCGTACACCTTGCGGTCGGGTCGGTCGGGCCGGCCGCCGGTGCGCGCGCTCGACACCAGGCCGGCCTTCTCCAGCCGGGTGAGCGTCACGTACACCTGGCCGGAGTTGAGCGTGTCGCCGAGCGGGCCGAGCGCCGCCCGGAGCCGTTGGCGCAGCTCGTACCCGTGTGAGGGTTCCTTCGCCAGCAGCGCCAGCACCACGTCCTGCACCGCACCACCCCTAACCGTTACCCATATAGATAGCGGTTAGCCCCCGCCTCCGTCAACCGACACACCGCCATCGACCCTGGTACGACCGGCCGCACGCGGCCGCGTTCCCTTGCGTACCAGGGGATTCCGGTGTCGGGTGGGGCCGAGCGGAACGGCCGCGGGTCCTGGGGCCCGGTCGGGCGTGCGGCAGCGCGCACCCCGCGCCGGCCCGCCACACGCAACACGCGGCGGGCGGACGGTCCACAGTGGACGGATCAGCGGGTGAGGCAGAAGGGGTGGCCGGCCGGATCCAGGAGTACGCGGAAGCGGTCGGGGTCCGGCTGCGGGTCCGGCCGGGTGGCGCCCAGCGCGAGCAGCCGCGCCTCCGCCTCGTCCAGGTCGTCGACGCGGAAGTCCAGGTGCAGCTGCTGCGGTACCTGCTGGCCCGGCCACCGCGGCGCCGTGTACCCGTCGACGCGCTGGAAGCCGACGAAGAAGCCGTCCGCGCCGACCAGCCCGGCGAACTCGGCGTCCGACTTCGGGTGCCGGGCGAGCCCGGTCGCCCGGTGGTAGAAGTCCGCCAGCGCCATCGGGTCGTTGCAGTCCAGCGTCACCGCGCACAGGGACATCAGCGCCACCGCAACCTCCTCCGTCGTCCGGCAACACGCTACGGCGTGTCTCTGCCGGTACGGAACGCGGCGATCCCGACGCCCGGTCGGGTACGGGGCGGACAGCGGCGGCGCGGCCGTGTCAGCCGACGCGTCAGTACGGTGGCTGCCCGGTGTCAGGGCGGCCGGCGACCGTGGGACACACAAGACGCCACGAGCACAGGAGTTGAGCACGATGCAGACCTTCGACACCCGGTCCCCGATCACCGCCATCCTCGACATCCCCGCGGGGCGCGTGCTGTTCACCGCCTCCGACCGGACCGACACCACCGTCGAGGTACGCCCGGTCGACGCCGGCAAGGGCCGCGACGTGCGGCTCGCGAACCAGACGACCGTGGAGTACGCGGACGGGGTGCTGCGGATCCGGGCGGAGACGAGCATGCGGCACCAGATCTTCGGGCCGTCCGGCTCGGTCGAGGTGACGGTCCAGCTGCCCACCGGGTCGCGCGTCGAGGCGCGGACGGCGAGCGCCGAGTTCCGCACCGTCGGCCGCCTCGGCGACATCGCGTACGACAGCTCGCACGGGACGATCACCGTCGACGAGGCGGCGAGCGTACGGCTGACGACGGCTGCCGGCGACGTGTCGGTCGGTCACGTCGACGGCTCCGCCGAGATCCGTACCAGCAAGGGCGACATCGCGGTGACCGAGGCGGCGCGTGGCGTCGTCACGATGCGTACCGACGCGGGCAACCTGTCGATCGGCGCCGCGCCCGGCGTCTCGGTGTCGCTGGACGCCGGCACCTCGTACGGGCGGATCGTCAACTCGCTCACCAACGGCGACGGTGCGCACGCCGAGCTGGACATCCGCGCGACCACCTCGTACGGCAACATCACCGCGCGCAGCCTGTGAGCGGTACCCGACCGGCCGCGGCCCCGTGCGAACGGGGCCGCGGCCGTGCGTCCGGCTACCCGTCCGCGCGGTCGAGTTCCGGGGTGTCGCGCGCCGGCCCGGCGGCACGGCGCCGTCGTACGAGTCGGGACGCGATGAAGTAGGCAATGGCGAGGATGAACAGGCCGATGACGGCTTTGGAGAAGATGCCGCCGTATTCCTCGACCTTGGTCCAGTTGGCGCCGAGTCCGTAGCCGGCGAGGACGAAGATGGTGTTCCAGATGACGCTGCCGGCGGCGGTGTACAGCACGAACTTGGGCAGGGACATGCGTTCCAGCCCGGCCGGGATGGAGATCAGGCTGCGGATCACGGGGACCATGCGGCCGAAGAAGACGGCCTTGGCGCCGTGTTTGCGGAAGAAGCGTTCGGTTTTTTCGACCTCTTCCGGTTTGACCAGCGGGATCTTCGCGGCCCAGCCCATGACGCGTTCGCGGCCGAACGCGGCGCCGATGTAGTACATGACGACGGAGCCGACGATGGAGCCGATGGTGGTCCAGACCAGCGCGGCGTAGAGGTTGATGCTGCCGCGGCTGGCGGCGAATCCGGCCAGCGGGAGGATCACTTCGCTGGGGAGTACGGGGATGATGCTGTCGAGGGCGTTGGCCAGGCCGGCGCCGGGGCTGCCGAGCAGGTCCATGAACCTGGTGGCCCAGTCGGCGACGAGCCCGGCGAGTCCGCTGGTGTGGCCCGCGTCCGCGAGCAGCGTGCCGGTCATGCCCGCGTACCCGGGACGGTGCGCTCGGTGGGTCGACGGTGCTGCATGCGGCGATTCCCTTCCGTGGTGCGGTGCGTCATTGCCGGGTGCGGGTGGCGGCGGCGACGAGCGCGTGGTGGTGCGGCAGGGCCGCGTGTTCGAACAGGTCCTCGACGGTGCGTTCGACGCCGACGGCGCCGAGCGCACCCGCGGCGAGGACGAGTACGAGCGCGAACGCCAGGGCGGGCCGGCGGCGCGGCGGCGGGCCGAGCAGCGCCCGGACCCGTTGCGGCACATGGCCTCCGGCAGCCGCGGGCAGTGCCGTACCCACCCGGTGCCCGCGTACGGCGAGGGCGGCGGTGGCGACGGCGCGGGCCACGAGCCGGCGGTCGCCGACCGTACCGGCGGCGTCCTCGTCGGCCCAGCGTTCGGTGGCCTGGGCGACGGTGCCGGCGGTGGCGCGCAGCAGCGGGTTGACGGCGGCGGCGAGGTCGGCGGCGAGGCGCCACCAGGCGTGCCGGTGGGCCAGGTGGGACCGTTCGTGGGCGAGCAGCGCGGCGCGCTGCCGGTCGTCCAGGGCGGACAGCAGGGCGGTGGTGACGACGATCCGGCCGACGAGTTCCGGTGTGGTGAACGCGTCCGGTACGGCCGAGTCGACGATCGCGACCTGCCCGGGCCCCGCCAGCCGCCGGTACGCCAGGTGCACCTCGACGAGCGCCCGGCAGCGGCGTACGGCGAGGCGCAGGCCGAGTACGACGAGCGGGGCGAGCAGGGCTCCGGCCGCGACCCCCACGACGGGCGGTACGGGGGAGTCCGCGCCGAGGCGTACGGGTGACCAGCGGCCGAGTTCGGCGACCTCGCCGATCTGCGCGACCCACAGGAACGCGAGGACGGACAGCGCGAACCCGCCGCAGGCCGCGGCGACCACGGCCCCGCCGGCGAGCAGCCGGGTCGCCGCGGCCGGAGGCAGCCGCCGCCCCGCGGCCGGGGCCACCGCCCCGAACGCCAGGCAGGCGCCGAGGCACACCACCAGCGCGGTGATCACCGGGCACCGTCCCGCCGGAGGGCGGCGAGCAGGTCGCCGAGCAGGCGCTCGTGTCGTCGGACAGTACGTCGACGAAACGGGCGAGTACGGCGGCGCGGTCCTCGCCGGAGTCGAGCAGCCGGCCCATCCGCCGGGCGGTGAGTTCGGCCCGGTCGGCGACCGCCGCGTACGCGTACGCCCGGCCGGTGCGGTGGCGCGCGGCGAGCCCGTACCCGACGAGCCTGGTCAGTACGGTCGTGACGGTCGTGTACGCCCAGCCGCCGCCGAGCGCGCCGCGTACCTGGGCGGGGGTCATGGCGGTGCCTGCCTCGGTCAGCACCTGCCAGACCCGGTGGGTCAGTCCGGCCGTGCTGTCGTGTGCCCCGTCGCCCATCGCCCGCCTCCCCGCAACTACGACAGCGAGTGTAGTAGTAGTGTCTACGACACTCAACTGTAGTAGTCGAGGTGGTCGGCGCGTCCCGGGCCGGGGCGCTCGCCGGTGGGGAGCGCAGACATGCGCCAGCACGAAGCGTTGATCTGGCTGACTGCCTACCTTGGCAGGCATGGGACGGCCGCGGACCGGGCCCTGTTCCGGGACACCGACCACCTGGCCGCCACGACCGGGTGGGCCCACGGGTTCATGGCCGCGTACGCCCTGTGGGGCGGTCTGGTGGCGCTCGCGGTGATCTGGGTGGTCTGCTGGCTGGTCGCCCGGCGCCGCGACGACGCCCGGCGGTCCCTCGCCGCCGTCGTACTGACCGGGGTAGCGGCGGTGGCCGGGCTCGCGCTCAACCAGCTCGCCGGGGCGCTCGTCGACCGGCCCCGGCCGTACGTGGCGATGCCGCACGTCCTGGTGTTGCTCGACCGTACGGGCGATCCGTCGTTCCCGTCGGACCACGCCGTCGTCGCCGGGGCGGTCGCCGCCGGGCTGCTGCTGGTGTCCCGACGCTGGGGCTCCGCCGCCGTCGTACTGGCCGCGTTCCTTGCGTTCGCGCGGGTGTACTGCGGCGTGCACTACCCGCTGGACGTGATCGGCGGCCTGCTCCTCGGCGCCGCCGTCGCCGCCCTGCTCGTACTGTCGGCCGCGCGGGGTGCGGTGGCGCGGCTGCTGGCGACCCTGTCCCGTACGCCGCTGCGACCGGTGCTGACCGCGACGCCGACCCGCACGGCCGGGTCGTACCCGGTGGTTCGCGCGGAGATGGTGCCGGGGGGCCGACACCGGTGACCGTCGCGCTCGCCGGCCTGGGCACCCTCCTCGGCCAGTACGGCTACCTGGCGGTGACCGTCCTCGTACTCCTGGAGGACTTCGGGGTGCCGGCGCCCGGCGAGACCGTGCTGATCCTCGCCTCGATCGCGGCGCACCAGGGGCGGCTCGACATCCTGGCCGTCGCCGGGCTCGCGTTCGTCGCGGCGGTCGCGGGGGACAACATCGGCTTCGCGATCGGGCACTTCGGGGGCCGACCGCTGCTCACCCGGTACGGCAGGTACATCCTGCTCACGCCGCGGCGGCTGGAACGCGCCGAGCGTTTCATGGCGCGGCACGGCGGGAAGGTCGTCGTGGTCGCGCGGTTCGTGGAGGGCCTGCGCCAGGCCAACGGGCTGCTCGCCGGGGCGACCGGCATGCACTGGCGCCGTTTCCTGGTGTTCAACGCGATCGGCGCCGCCGCCTGGGTGGCAGTCTGGTCGACCCTCGGGTACGTGCTCGGCGCGCACCTCACGTCCGTCGAACACCTCGTCACCCGGTACGAGCTGTACCTGCTGGGCGCGGCCGGGCTCGCCGTCGCCGGGTTCGTGACGTGGCGGATCGTCCGGGCGCGCCGGCACCGCGGGATGCCGGTGCGCGACGCGGAACCGCGCTGACGGCGTACCCCGGATAGTCCGGCGCCGAACTATCCGACGATGAACGGTAGGCTGGCGGCATGAGCGACGAACCGGACGCCATCGACGCCGTCGTCGACGCCTGGGCGCGCGAACGCCCCGACCTCGACCTGAGCGCGATCGGCCTGGTCGGCCGGTTCGGCCGGCTCGTGATGCTGCTCGGGCCCGCGCAGGAACGGGTGTTCACCGAGTTCGGCCTGCGGCCCGGCGAGTTCGACGTACTCGCGACGCTGCGGCGCAGCGGCCCGCCGTACACGCTGATGCCGTCGCAGCTGGCGCAGACGCTGATGCTGTCCCGGGCCGGCATGACCAACCGGCTCGACCGGCTGGAGTCCGCCGGGTTCGTCCGGCGCGAGCTGGACCCCGCCGACCGCCGCAGCTTCCGCGTCCAGCTCACCGACTCCGGGTACGAGACGGTCGACGCGGCGATGACCGCGCACACGGCCAACGTCACCGAGCTGGTCTCCGCGCTCGACCCGGCCGCGCGCGCCGACCTCGACGCCCACCTGCGCGCCCTGCTGCGCGCCCTGAGCTGACCGACTGATGTCGTTGCCGCGCAAGGGATTCGGGGGTATGTGTCCCGAGGCGTCGCCGGTGCGACGTCACCCGGGCGTACCGTGCCGGGGGTGATGTCGCATCCCGCGCGGGTGGCCCGGTACGCCGAGACGTCCGGCGAGCTGGCGCTGCTCGGTGACCGCCAGCTGGCCGACCTCGTCGCCGGCGCGACCCCGCTCGGCCACGGCATCGGGGGTACGTCCGCGCTGCTGCACGTCGCCGGTACGCCGGTGTTCGTGAAGCGGATCCCGTTGTCCGACAAGGAACTCCGGCCGGAGCACGTACGGTCCACGGCGAACCTGTTCGACCTGCCGCCGCGCTGCCAGTACGGGGTGGGCGGGCATCCGGGGTTCGGGGTGTGGCGCGAGCTCGCCGCGAACGTCCACACGACCGGCTGGGTGCTGGCCCGGCGTACCGAGGCGTTCCCGGTGCTGTACCACTGGCGGGTGCTGCCCGGCGCGCCGCCGCTCCACGACGAACTCGCCGACGTCGACGCCGCGGTCCGGTACTGGGGCGGCGCCCCCGGCGTACGCGAGCGGATCGACGCGGCGGCCACGGCGACGGCCAGCCTCGTCCTGTTCCTGGAGTACGTGCCGGTGGGGCTGGACGAGTGGCTGGGCGACCGGCTCGCCCGCGGACCGGAGGCGGTGGCGCGCGCCGCGATGCTGGTGGCACGGCGGCTACGGCTCGACCTCGGCGCGCTCAACGCGGGCGGCCTGCTGCACTTCGACGCCCACTTCGGCAACCTGCGCACCGACGGCGACCGGCTGTACGTCGTCGACCTCGGCCTGGCCACGTCGCCGCGGTTCGCGCTGTCCCGCGCCGAGGCGGAGTTCGTGACGCGGCACCGCAGCCACGACGTCTGCCACGCGCTGACCCGCCTCGTCAACTGGCTCGTCACCCACGTCTGCGGGGTGCCCGTGCCCGCCAGCGGCATCCCGGACGAGCGCGACGAGTACGTGGCGCGCTGTGCCCGCGGCGTGCAGGTCGTGGACGCGCCGGCCCCCGTGGCCGCGCTGATCCACCGGTACGCCCCGGTCGCGGCCGTCATGAACGGTTTCTACCGGAACCTGTTCGGTACGAGCCGCGCCACCCCGTACCCGGTGGTGGCGGTGGAGAAGGCGGCGTCCGCGGTACCGGAGCTGGCGCATCTCGCCGGGTAGCGCGCCCCGGCGCGGCAGTACGGCGACGCGGAAGGACGGTGCCGCTGCGGTGGGTGAGTACCGGGGCGGGGGTGTCCCGGGTTCGTGCCAGAGGAACGGGCAGGTGGCGGGCGGGTCGGGTCGCGTCGGCAGACTCCTTCGCATACACCCCGGTCGTACGAGGAGTGACATGAACAGGGTTGCCCGCAGGATCATGGCCGTCGCGCTCGGCGCGGGGGCGGTACTGTCCGCCGCACTCGGCCCGGCGGCGGTCGCACAGGCCGCACCGGCGCGTGCCGACGGCCAGATCTCCAGCCTGTCGTTCGTGACGGCGGCCGCGTCGCCGTCCGCGTACACGCTGTCGGTCACCGGGCACCGGCAGGAGACGACCTACTACTGCGTGCCGGCGTCGTCGCAGCTGATGCTGAACAGCTTCGGCATCACGGTGTCGCAGCGCACCCTCGCGACGAAGATGGGTACCACGGCGAGCGGCGGCACCAGCGGCGCGAACGCCAACAAGGTCCTCAACGCGTACGTGAACCGCAAGGGCTACAAGGTGACCACGTACTCTGCGAAGGACCCGGCCAAGCTCATGAGCATGGTCCGGTACGACGTGGGCACGCTGCACCGCGCCGCGTACATCGGCGTCTGGATGGAGGACCTGCCCTGGAACAAGGGCAAGGTGAAGGGCAACAACATCGGCCACGGCATCGCCGTCTACGGCTACAACGCCAGCAAGGGCACCATCACCGTGTACGACCCGTGGAAGGCGACCGGCGGCAAGCACACGCTCACCGCGAAGCAGCTCGCCGCCGTCTCGCAGTCCAACGGCGGCCTGCACTACGTCACCCGACTCTGACCGTTCCCTTTGGTAGCAACGGAAACGTCGGCGGCGCGGACCTCGCGTCGCCGACGTTCCGCGTGCCGGGTCAGGCGGTCCACTCCGCACGGTGCGGGGCCTCGGCGCCGATCGTGGTCGTCTCGCCGTGCCCGGTGTACACGGTGGTGTCGGCGGGCAGGGTCAGCAGCCGGCGGGTGATGGAGTCGACGATCGTGTCGAAGTCCGAGTACGACCGGCCGGTGGCGCCCGGCCCGCCCGCGAACAGCGTGTCGCCGGTGAACACCGCCCCGAGCGCCGGTACGGACAGGCAGCAGGAACCGGGGGAGTGGCCGGGCGTGTGCAGCACCGTCACCGGTACGCCCGCGACGGTCAGCGTCTGCCCGTCGGACAGCTCGCCGTGCGGCGGCCGGTCCGGATGGGTCCGGTCCCACAGCACGCGGTCCGCGGGGTGCAGCAGGACCGGCGCGTCCACCAGCGCGGCCAGCTCCAGCGCGGCATCCACGTGGTCGTTGTGCGCGTGGGTACAGGCGATGGCGGTGACGCGGCGGCCGGCGACCAGGTCGGCGATGGCCCGCGCGTCGTGCGGCGCGTCGACCACCAGGCACTCGTCGTCGTCACCGACCACCCAGACGTTGTTGTCGACGTCCCACCGGCCGCCGTCCAGCGCGAACACGCCGGACGTGACGGTCCGCTCGATACGGGCGCTCACAGGACGACCACGCTGCGGAGTACGTCGCCGCGGCGCATCGCGCCGAACGCGTCCTCGACCCCGTCGATGCCGATCGACTCCGACACGAACCTGTCCAGCGGCAACCGACCCTGCCGGTGCAGCGCGATCAGCGCCGGGAAGTCGCGGCTCGGCAGGCAGTCGCCGTACCAGGAGGAGCGGAGCGCGCCGCCCCGGCTGAACAGGTCCAGCAGCGGCAGCTCCAGCGTCATCTCCGGCGTCGGTACGCCGACGAGGACCACCGTGCCGGCCAGGTCCCGCGCGTAGAACGCCTGCCGGTACGTCTCGGGGCGGCCGACCGCCTCGATCGCCACGTCCACACCGTTGCCGTCGGTCAACGACCGGATCGCCTCGACCGGATCCGTACTCCGGGAGTTGACGACGTGCGTCGCGCCGAACTCGCGCGCCCAGTCCAGTTTCCGGTCGTCCACGTCGACCGCGACGATCGTGGTGGCGCCGGCCAGCCGCGCGCCGGCGACGGCGGCGTCACCCACGCCGCCGCAGCCGAACACCGCGACCGAGTCGCCGCGGCCCACGTTGCCGGTGTTGAGCGCGGCGCCGAGACCGGCCATCACCCCGCAGCCGAGCAGCCCCGCCACCGTTGCCGGTACGGACTCGTCGACCTTCGTACACTGGCCGGCGGCGACCAGCGTCTTCTCCGCGAACGCGCCGATGCCCAGCGCCGGAGACAGCGGCGTACCGTCCGCGCGGGTCATCCGCTGCGTCGCGTTGTGGGTGGCGAAGCAGAGCCACGGCCGACCGCGCCGGCACGCCCGGCAGGTCCCGCACACGGCCCGCCAGTTCAGGATCACGAAGTCGCCGGGCGCCACCTCGGTGACACCGTCGCCGACGGCCTCCACCCGCCCCGCCGCCTCGTGTCCCAGCAGGTACGGGAACTCGTCGCCGATGCCGCCCTCCCGGTAGTGCAGGTCCGTGTGGCAGACCCCGCACGCCTCGACCCGGACGAGCGCCTCGCCCGGGCCCGGATCGGGAACGGTGATCGTCTCGACGACGACGGGTTCGTTCTTGGCCAGGGCGACGACGGCGCGTACCTGATGCGACATGACCCGATCGTCGCGGCTACCGCCCCGTCGCGCAACGACCCACGGCCATCTCCGCGTACGACGGCGCCCGGCGTCCACAGTGGAGGCCGGGCGCCGGTCGCCGGTACGTCAGGAGCTGACGCGCCGCGGGCCCATCTTGAAGATGGCGAACGTGTCGTAGATGGCCGGGCCGGCGGAGTTGCCGTCCGCGGTCGTCTTGTACGACGTCTCCGCGCCCACCCAGCCGCGGAACCGACCCTTGTCGTCGATGACCTGGAGCATCGGCTTCACGTGCGAGTTGAGCTTGTAGCACGACTGTCCGGTCTTCGGACGGTAACCCAGGCACCGGAACCAGTGCTCGTACGCGTCGCGCCGGTCGCCGCCGAAGTGCGCCAGGTAGTAGTTGATGGTGGCGCTGGACTTGGTGTCACCCGGCGGGTAGTAGCGGCAGCCGTTGCCGGGCGCCGTCTTCGTGGTCGCGCCGAGGCAGCGGCCGTCCTTGCACCGGTGGAACACCGACAACCCCAGCGAACTGCCCCCGCCGGTACGCTTGCCCGCGCTGATCCCGCTGTACACGTACCGGTAGTTGACGCGGTTGGCGGACTGCATCAGCGTCGCGGCCGAGGCGTTCGCGGAGAGGCTGGCGTTGGAGCCGAAGCCGTAGCCGCCGGTGGCGGTGTAGCCGCGGCCGACGCCCGCCCAGACCAGCTCGACCAGGCTGCCGTCGGTCGACCCGTTCGTCTTCCTCACCCGGGCGACGGTCCACTTCTCCTGCACGTACTTGGATCCGCTCGGCCAGGCGACCGTCAGCGCCGACCCGTTCACCACGTACTTGCCGTGCGCGGTCTCGGTCGGGCGGGACAGGAACCGCTTCATCGTGCGGGTGTAGCACCGGGTGGCGCCGCAGCCGGACGCCGCGACCGGCGTGTCCACCCGGATGTCGCGCCGGCTGTTCTGGTTCCAGCGCCACCAGGTACCGGTGACCGTGCCGTCGGACGGATGGAAGGTGTAGTAACCGATCCGCTCCCAGTTCGTGGTCCTGCCGGCGAAGAACGAGCCGACGCTGACCACGAAGTTCGTCTTGCCGCCGGGCAGCGCGTGCGCGGCGCGGGTGCTGGCACTCGCCGGCTGCGCGGCGGCCCCGATGGGCGCCGGCTGGGCCGCGGCACCGCCGGACACCGTACCGAGTCCGACGAGGACGGTGACGACCGCGGCGGCGCCGGCTGCCGCCCGGCCTCGCCACCGCGTCCGGGGACTGTGGGTCTTCCTCATGTACGCCTCCTACCGCGGACGTCCGTCCGCGCGGATGGTCGATCGTGTCGCGGCCGCGCGAGGGTACGCACGGCCGGACGTGACGGGATCATCGTGCCGCCGGACCGCCCGTCTTCGGACCGATTCCGGGCAGTGAGCGGACATCGAGTCTCGGCCATGCCGCCCGACATGTACAGCCCGCGGTGAGGGACTTGTTAGAGCCGGTCACGGGACGAGCAGGCGCCGTATCGCGGTCGGCGTGTGCCCCACGTGGTCCCGCACCGTACGGGTCAGGTGCGCCTGGTCGGCGAAGCCGAGGTCGGCGGCGAGTACGGCGAGGCTCGGCGTACCGGCCTCGATCCGGTCCAGGGCGCGCGCCACCCGCACCCGGTTCCGGTACCGGGTGAGCGGCACGCCCAGCTCGCGGCTGCACGCCCGACTCAGCCGGTACGGCGAGACGCCGAGGTACGCGGCGAGCGGCAGCAGCCCCGCGGCGGCGGGATGGTCCGCGCCGATCGCGGCGCGGGCGGCGGCCACCAGCGCGCGGTCCCGCGACGCGCCCCGGCCCGGGACCGCGCCGGCCACGACGCGGCGGGCGATGCCGGCGACGAGGGCGACCAGGCTCTCCGCCCCCGCGTACCCGACGTCGCCGGTGCGGGCGGCGAGCAGCAGCCGCCGGTGCGCCAGGTCGAGCCGCGCGTCCACGTACAGGTCGGAGGTGTGGGGGTGTGCGGTGTCCCCGGCGAGACCGCGCCACAGCGCCGGGGTCAGCGTGATCGACGTACAGGTGTCGCCGCCGGCCGGGTGCGCGAAGCGTTCCTCCTCGCCCCGCAACCCCAGATATCCGACCGTACGGTCGAGGTCGGTGTCCGCGCCGCGCACCCTTCGCCGGAAGCCACCCCGCCGTACGAGCACGATCCGGACGTCGTCGCGCGGGGTCTCCGTCGACCAGCCGCGGTGGTCGTCGCGGCAGGTCACCGCGGTGACGGCGAAGTCGGGGTGGTCGGCCAGCCCGGCGAAGGTGAGCACGCCCGCAGGCTATGCCGGGGGTGTGTCGACGCCGCAAGGATCGACAAGACGACGCCGGGCGGTCCGGGCGAGGCTGTGCGGGAACCCGGGCGGGACGACCGTCCGGGTCCGTACCGGCGCGATCCGGTGACCGCCGGCGTGCCGGAAACGGCTCCGTTGCGCCGTTTCCGGCACGCCGGACGATCTGGTCGCGTCGTACCCATTGATCGGAGGGATCCTCACCATGGCAACCATCTCGCGGGAGATCCGCATCGACGCCGGCGCGGCGGACGTGTGGGCGGTGATCGGCGACTTCGCCGCCGGACCGCGCCGCATGGCGCCCGACCTCGTACTCGACAGCCACGTCGACGGCGACTGCCGGGTCGTCACGTTCGCCGACGGCACCATCGCCCGCGAACGCCTCGTCACCGTCGACCACCCCACCCGCCGCATCGTGTACTCCGTCGTCGGTGACACCGTGCGCCCGGTGCACGACAACGCGGTGATGCAGGTGGTCCCGGACGGACCGGACGCCTGCCGCTTCGTCTGGACCCGCGACGTACTCCCGGACGACCTCGCGCCGTTCATGGACACCGCCATGACCACCGCCCTCCCCGTCATCGCCCGCACCCTGAGCCGCCGGCCCGGATCCGGTGCGGCCTAGGGTTCCGAGGGTGGACGGTGACACGGAACGGTACGTGGGCGATGTCGCGGCGGTGGCGGCCGCGGCGCTGGGCCCCGGCCTGGTCGGCGCGTACCTGCACGGGTCCGCGGTACTCGGCGGGTTCGACGTACGCCGCAGCGACGTGGACGTGCTCGTGGTGTGCGCCGGCCCGCTGCCCGCGGCAGTACGGGCGGTCCTCGCGGACGGGCTCCGCGCCGACCTCCTGCCGTGTCCCGCGACGGGCCTCGAACTGAGCGTCGTCACGCTCGCCGCGGCCCGCCACCCCACCGCGCGCCCGGCGTACGAGGTGCACGTGACGACGGCGGCCGGTGACGCCAAGGTCGTGCACGGTGACGGTCAGGACGGCGATCCCGACCTCGTCCTGCACTTCGCGGTCTGCCGTACGGCCGGGCGGCCGGTCGGGTCCGCCGCACCGGTGGCCGACGTGTTCGCGCCGGTACCCGACGGTCTGGTCCGCGCCCAGCTGGCCGACGAGTTGCGCTGGGCCGCGCACGCGCCCGGGGAGTACGCGGTGCTCAATGCCTGCCGCGCCTGGCGGTTCGCCGTCGACGGCGCGATCGTGTCCAAAGTGGACGGTGGCCGGTGGGCTCTGGACCGGCTCTCCGGTACGGACCGCGGCCTGGTTCGCGCCGCCCTCGACCGGCAGCTCTCCCGCCCCGCCACGGACCTCGACCCGGAAGCGGTCCACCGGTACGTGCACGGCGTCCTGCCCCGCCTCACCGCGCCCTGACCGCGGCTGCATCGGTTGCCGTGCCGCGTAACGGAAGCAGGGCGAGACGAGGTGGCGTGCGCCGCCACCGGCGGAGCGTGCGTGTTACCTCCGGGCCTTGGCGGTCGTCGTAGGGGTGGCGGCGCGGTGCCGGTCGCCGTGGGTACCGAAAAAAGGGGCGCTCATGAACCTCGTGCTGTGGATCGTCGCCGGGCTGCTGGCCGCCGTGTTCCTGTTCGCCGGCGGCAACAAGCTGTTCGTCTCGCGGGAGAGGCTGGCGGCGGCGCCCGGTGGGGCGTGGGTCAACGGGTTCACGCCCGGCGCGGTCAAGGCCCTCGGCGCCGTCGAGGTACTCGGGGCCGTCGGCCTGGTGCTGCCCGCCGCGCTCGGCATCGCCCCGGTACTCGTCCCGCTCGCGGCGGTGGGGCTGGGCGTGATCATGATCGGGGCGGCGATCGTGACGTTCCGCCTGAACGAGGCCAAACACGCGGTACTGAACCTGGCGTACCTGGCGCTCATCGCGTTCGTGGCGCTGGGCCGGTTCGCGTTCGCCCCGTTCGCCTGACGCACCGCGGCTACCGGCCGCCCGCCCCGGCCCGTTCGCCGCGGGCGCGGCCGGATCGCCTGCCGGACAACGGATCCGCGGCACGAGCGGCGGTGTGCCGGTGACCACCGCGGTGACGGATCAGGGGGCGCCGAGGTCGCGGCGCCAGTCGTTGCTGCGCATCCACCGACCCGGCGGGTACTCGAAGTCGGTGGCGCCGAGCAGGGTGAAGCCGGCGCGGCGGCAGACGGCGTTGGAGCCCTCGTTGGCCACGCTCGGGAACGCGTGCAGGAAGCGGTGCCGGCCGTCGGCGCGCGCGGCGGCGACCACGGCCAGCACCGCGGCGGTCGCCACCCCGCGCCCCTGGTACTCGGGCAGCACGTTCCAGCCCGACTCGTACACGGGGGTGTCGTGCCACTGGCGGCTCCAGTAGGCGACGCTGCCGGCGGGTGTGCCGTCGGGCAGTTCGATGCGGTACATCCGCCCGCCGGGCAGCGCGAGGTACCGCCGGTGCCGCGCCTCGACCTGGGCGGCGGTCTCCGGCCCGCCGACGTACCGGCGCATGTCGGGGGTGTTGATCCGGCGCAACAGAGCCAGGTCGGCCTCGGACCACGGTACGAGCCGGACCGGTGCGGTTTCCATCCACCCACCCTCGCGCCGCCTCGCCGGCGCGGCAACCGGATTCCACGATCAGCCGCGCGGCAACGGAAGTACGGTGCCGAGGTCGGCCGTCGGGTCCGCCAGCCCGTCGAGTACGCCGAGGGCCGCTCGGGCGACGGGCGTGTCGGCGCCGGTGTCGAGCGCGAGGCGCAGGTCCTTCGCCGCCCACGCCACCGGGAACGCCGCCGTGGTACTGGTCCCCCGGGCGAGCAGTGCGGCCAGCGGCCCGGCACCGAGAACGCCGAGCACCTCGTCCGTCGGTACGCCGAGGGTCTGCCCGACGGACAGCGCGTCGCCGAGCGCGGCCAGGCCGGCGACCAGCGCGGTGTTGACGACGAGCTTCAGCGCTGAGCCGGCACCGAGCGGCCCGCACCGGCGTACGGTGCCGACCGGGGCGAGCAGCTCGGCCGCGGTGTCCAGCGCGGCGTCGGTGCCGCCGGCCAGGAGGGTGAGCCGGCCCGCCGCCGCGGCGTCCACGCTGCCGACCATCGGCGCGTCCACGAGGTCCACATCGGACAGTCGGGATGCCAGTCGCCGCACGGTATCCGGCCCGATCGTACCGAGCTGCGCGAGTGTCGTACCGGGGGCGAGGGCGGCGGCCGCGCCGTCCGGGCCGAAGAGTACGGCGTCGAGCGCGGTCTCGTCGGCGAGCGTCGTCACGACCAGCCGCGCGCCCGCGACCGCCTCGGCCGGGGTGGCCGCCGCGACCGCACCGGCCCGTACCGCAGCGTCGGTGCGCGCGGCCGTCCGGTTCCACACCCGTACCGGGTGGCGGGTGGCCAGCCGCGCCGCGACCGCTGCACCCATCCGCCCGGTGCCCAGCACCGCGACGCGCGCCTCAGCCACGGTCGGTCCCGGCCGCGGCGAGCACCTCGACCTCCAGTACGGCGCCGGGCTTGAACAACCGGCTCACCTGCACCGTCGTACTCGCCGGCCGCTGCGGCAGGTACTTCGCGCGGACCGCGCCGTACGCGGGGAGGTCGGCGAGGTCGGTCACGAACGTGCGCACGTGCAGCACGTCCGCGAACGTGGCGCCGTGCGCGGCCAGGATTCCCCCGATCATCTCCAGCACGTACTCGCTCTGCGCGGCCATGTCGCCCGGTGCCACGACCGCGCCGGTGTCGTCGGCCGCGATCTGTCCGGACAGGACCAGGAGCGCACCCGCGCCCAGGTCCAGCCGCGCCACATGGCTGTACGGTCCGGCCGGCGCGGCCACCCCGACCGGGTTGTCCAGAGTCACGTTCATCGTCGGATGTCCTTCCACGACTGGGTGTCCGGGCCCAGCGTAGGAGCGGCACACGTATGCGACCAACGAATGTGTGGCATGGCTGCGATGCGCGACTAGCATGGCCATCATGCAGGTACAGGGGTTGCGGGTGTTCCGGGAAGTGGCCCGGCACGGGTCGATCACCGCGGCCGCGCGGACCCTCGCGTACACGCAGTCGGCGGTGTCGCGCCAGATCGCCGCTCTCGAAGCCGACGTCGGCGCGACCCTGCTCGACCGGGCCGCCCGCGGCGTCACGCTCACCGAGGCCGGGCGCTGCCTGCTCGACCACGCCGACGCCGTACTCGACCGGCTCGACGTGGCGCGCCGGGACATCGCCGCCCTCCGCGACCTCGGCGCCGGCCGGATCAGGATCGGCGCGTTCGCGACCGCCATGGCCGCGCTGGTGCCGCGCGCCGTCGCCGCGTTCCAGGCCGAACACCCCGCCGTCGCCGTACACCTCGTCGAAGGGCTCACCCCCCGACTCCTCGAACGGATCGCCGACGGTGACGCCGACATCGCCGTCGTCAGCTCACCGCCCGACGACCCGCCCGACCACACCCGGTACCGGCTGCACCACCTGCTCGACGAGCGCCTGCTCGTCGCCGTACCGCGGGACCACCGACTCGCCCGCCGCCGTCAGGTACGCGCCGCCGAACTCGCCGGCGAGTCGTTCATCGCCGGATCCGCCGACGCCGAACAGACCCTGCTCCGCGCCACCCTGCCCGCCGGCTGGACGCCGCGCGTCGACATCGTCGTCCGCGAATGGACCGGCAAGCTCGGCTGCGTCGCCGCCGGCCTCGGCATCGCGCTCGTTCCCGCCCTCGCCGTCCGCGCCACCCCCGCCGACCTCGCGCTGATCCGGCTCCGCGACGCCTCGGTACGCCGGATCCACGCCGTCACCGCGGCCGGCCGCACCCCGCCCGCCGCCGTACCGGCGCTGCTCCGCCAGCTCCGCGCCGCCGCCCCCACCCTCACCGCCCGCCGCTGACGACGGAGTACTCGGGGGTGCCCAGCGACACCTGATTCGCTTGCGGGGCAACGGTTACCGGTCACCAGGCGGCGGTGTCGCGCGGGGTGTCGAGCAGGTAGTCGGTGTGGTGCACGTCGAACAGGGTGCGGCCGAGGTCGCGCGCCGCGGCGATCGGGTCGCGCGGGTCGGCGGCGACCTCCCCGCGCCGGTTCCCGACCCCGTGTACGACGGCGACGAAGTCCTGCCGCAGGTACCGGCAGAGCTGTTGGACCTGGGTGCGGAGGGCGGTGGTGAGCGCCGGGTTGTCCTCCTCGGACGACAGCAGCAGCGCGAGTCGCTTGCCCGGCATGGCCGCGACGACCTCCGCGGACCGCGGGTAGCCGGCGGACAGGTAGCAGACCAGGCGGTCGACGACGTTCTTGAGTACGGCGGGGAGGCCGTAGAAGTACAGCGGGGTGGCGAGGACGATCGCGTCCGCCGGTACGAGGACGTCGTGGACCAGGTCGCGGTACCCGTCGTCGATCGTGCAGTGGCCGTCGGCGTCGCGGCAGAGCCGGCAGTCGCGCAGGAAGCCGCCGGACGTGACGGTGTTGAGGTCGACGGTGGTCACGGTGTGGTCGGCGGCGCCGTCGGCGAACGCGGCGGCGAGCGCGCGCGAGTTGCCGTCGGTACGGGGGCTGGCCGTCAGCAGGGCGATGTGCACGTCGCCCAGTCTGGCGAGTGACTGTGGATCCGGGAAGTACGCAGTTTCTTGTGCAGTACTGACGGTTTGTATAGCGTCGCCGGATGGTTCGAGGTGCCGGCGACGCCCCGGAGTACTGCACGGTCGAGGCGGCGATGGAGGTGTTGGGCGGCAAGTGGAAGCTGGCGATCGTCAAGGTCCTGCTGACCGGGACGCACCGGTTCGCCGCGCTCCAGCGCGCCCTGCCGACCATCACCCCGCGGATGCTCACCCGGCAGCTGCGTGAGCTGGAGTCCGACCGCATCCTCCGCCGCACCGTGTACGCGGAGGTCCCGCCGCGCGTCGAGTACGACCTGACGGAGCTGGGTGCGGGGTTGGCGGAGCTGGTGGAGTGGCTCGACCGCTGGGGCCGGGAGTACCGGAAGGTCCGCGCCTGACCCGTCCGTCCGGTTCGGCGGGCGGCGCGGACCCGGCCCCGGCGTACTGGGAGGATCGGTGTTACCTCGGCGCGGCCCGGCCCGTCATGGTCGGTGAGTGCTTGTGGAGGTGGGGCATGACCGGACCGGTACCGGCGGACGACGTGGCGGACGCGTTCGTGGCGCAGCGCGGGCGGCTCGTGGCGGTCGCGTACCGGATGCTCGGTTCGCGGGCGGACGCGGAGGACGCGGTGCAGGAGGCGTGGCTGCGGCTGTCCCGGCAGGACGTCGCGTCGATCGACAACCTGCCCGGCTGGCTGACGACCGTGGTGGGTCGGGTGTGCATCGACATGCTGCGGTCGCGCCGGACCCGGCCCGAGGCCCCGTACGACGACCGGTTGCCCGACATGGTCGTCACCGAGGACACCGACGCCGCGCCGGAGGACGACGCGCTGCTCGCCGACTCGGTCGGCCTGGCCCTCCTCGTCGTACTCGACACGCTGAAGCCGGCGGAGCGGCTCGCGTTCGTGCTGCACGACACGTTCGGGGTGCCGTTCGAGGAGATCGGGCAGATCCTGGGGCGTTCGGCGGACGCGACGAAGATGCTGGCGAGCCGGGCGCGGCAGAAGGTACGCGGCACGCACCGGACCACGGACGACCGGCAGCAGCAGCGCGCGGTCGTCGACGCGTTCATCGCGGCGGCCCGGTCGGGCGACTTCGAGGCGCTCCTCCGCGTACTCGATCCGGACGTGACCTGGCGGGCGCACACCGCGCGGGGCGTGGTGGTCCGGCTCGGCGCGACCGAGGTGGCCGCGAAGGCGCGGCACGGCATGCGCGCGAAGGTCACCGGCCACCGCGTACTCGTGAACGGGGAGCCGGGGATCATCGCGTGGGGCCCGACGGGCCGGCCGTACAGCGTGATGGCGTGCACGGTGGTGGGCGGCCGCATCGTCGAGATGCTGTCGGTCAGCGACCCGGACCGGCTGGCCGCGCTGGACCTCCCGCCCTGCCCGGAGTGACCGCGGCCCTTGACTCCCAAAGCTAAAGCCATTAGCTTCATGGCTACTTACTTAAGCGGAGGGGGAGTCATGGCGTACGCGGTGGTCGGGGAACGGGTCGGGCGCATCGTCGCGGGGCGGGTCCTCGCCGGGGTGGCCGCGGGCACCGCCGTGGTCGCCGCGATCGGCGCGGTCCCCGGCATGGTGGCGGCGGACGCCGACGACCGGATCGCCCAGACCTGGTGGACGTACGGGCTGGTGGTGTTCGCCGCGCTGTTCGCGCTGCTCGCCGCCCGACCCCTCGGTACCCGGTGGTTGTGGGAGATCGTACTGGTCAACAAGCTCGCGCTCACCGTCACCGCGGGGGCGTACCTGGTGGCCGGCAGCGCGACCGGCGCCGGCACCATCGTCGCCTCCGACGGCGCCCTCTTCGTCCTCCTGCTCGCCGCCTACCTCTGCGTACGAGGCTGGCGCGCCGGCCGCACCGCCTGACGTCGGGCCGCGACGCCCCGGCGCTCAGCGCGCGAGCAGGGCGCCGAGCCGGCAGAGGTCGCCACGCAGGGTACGCAGCAGCATCGGGCGCAGGACCGGGGTGAGCAGCCGCTGCGCGCCGACCGGGCGTACCGAGGCGTGCAGGGTGACGCGGGCGGACGCCGGCCCGAGCGGCCGCACCGCGCGCCAGCCCTCGGCGACCAACCCCGACGTCGTACGCCAGCGGAAGCGGATCCCGGCGTCGACCGCCGTCACCACCCCGCCGCTCCGGTACGTGCGCCCGGCGAAGCGCAGCACCTCCGCCGTCGTCGTACCGACCGCGACGGGGCCGGGCGGATCCGGCGCCATGGTGCGCACCCCGGCGCGCCACTGCGGATCGCGCCGGTAGTCCGCCACCACGGACCACGCCCGGGCGGCGGACACCGGCACCACCTGCGACGCCTCGACCTCGACCACGCGGTCAGCGTACGACGGCGCATTCCGTTGCGGGACAACGACCTCAGGCGCGCCGTACGGGTTCCTGGAGTTCGGTGACCCAGTCGTCCTGGTTCGCCGGAACCTCCAGGTTCACCTCGCGCGGGTAGCCGGCCGACCGGTACCCGTTGGACTCGATCCAGCGGCCGAGGGTCTGCACGGTCGGCAGGATCGCCGACATGGGGCCGCGGTGCAGGATGGTCGCGGCCTGCTCGACGGGCGGCAGGTCCACGACGCGCAGCCCGTCGTCCTCCTGTACCGGCGCGGTCACCTCGACGCCCGCGTGGACGAGCACCCCACCGTCGGGAACGTCCTCGTAGCAGGCGATGCCGGGGCCGGACGGCGCGATGCCGGCCGCGGCGAGCCGCCGGAACAGCTCCTCGTACAAAGGTTGGATGACGGGGGTGATGGTGTCGAAGTCCGGCGCGACACCGGTCACCTCGGCCACCCGTACGGTGGGGAGGGTCTTGAGGACGACGTCGTCGGTGGGCATCCGCCCCTCGCTTTCGATCGAGCGGAGTCGCGCCTCGACCTGCGTCAGCCGGTCCGCCGCGGTCGCCATCGCCGTTTCCAGTTCGGCCTGGCGGAGCCGGAGCATGGCGCGCAACTGGTCGGTGGTGACCTTCTCGTCGAGGATCTCGGCGACCTGCTGGAGCGTGAAACCGAGGTCCTTCAACGCGATGACGCGGTTGAGCCGGGACAGCTGCGCGGCCGTGTAGCGGCGGTATCCGGTGGCCGGGTCGACGTACGCGGGGCGCAGCAGTCCCGTCGCGTCGTAGTGGCGCAGCATCCGGACCGACACGCGGCCGTGGCGGGCGAACTCTCCGATGGTGAACATGACGACTCCGAGTCCAGCACCTGACACGGTGTGAGAGTCAAGAACGCTACCCGGTCGCGTCGGTGTCGCCCGGCCCGGCCGGTTTCGCGCGCTTTGCCTTGCGCGACACGCGATGTCCCCAGCCCGCCGACGTGACATTAAACCCCCCGGGGGTACTTGCCCGGCCCGGTCGCGCCGGCTACCGTCGTGCTCGGTCGATACCCCCGGTGGGTATCAGTTCGGGAGAGGGCGGTACGCCATGAGTGGGACGCGGCAGGGCGCGCGCCGGTGGTGGGCACTGGGATTCATCGCGCTGGCGCAGTTCATGGTCATCATGGACACGTCGATCATCGGGGTGGCGTTACCCCGCATGCAGACCGATCTCGGCTTCTCACCGGGCGGCCTGTCCTGGGTCTTCAACGCGTACGTGATCACGCTCGCCGGGCTGCTGCTGCTCGGCGGCCGGCTGTCCGACCTGCTCGGCGCGCGCCGGGTCTTCGCCGCCGGCTGGGCGGTACTGCTCGGCGGGTCCGTGGTCGCCGCGCTCGCCGGTACGGCCTGGGTCGAGCTGGTCGGCCGGGTACTCCAGGGCGCCGGTTCGGCCCTGATCGCGCCGTCCGCGCTGACCCTGCTGATGATGCTGTTCGGCAACAGTCCCAAGGAACTCGGCCGCGCGCTGTCGCTCTACGGCGCCGCCGCGCCGGCCGGCGGTACCGCGGGGGTGTTCCTCGGCGGGGTCATCACGCAGTGGCTGTCCTGGCCCTGGGTCTTCTGGCTGTACGTGCCGATCGCGGCGCTCGCGCTGGTCGTCACGCCGCTGCTGATGCCCGCCGGCCCGCGCGGACGCGGCTCGGTCGACGTGGTCGGCGCGGGCGCGGTCACCGGCGGCCTGGCCCTCGCCGTACTCGGGGTCGTGCAGGCGCCGCAGGTCGGCTGGGGGTCGCCGCGCACCATCGGCGTCCTCGCCGCCGCCCTGGTACTCCTCGGCGGGTTCGTCGCCGTCCAGCGCACCCGCCGGGAACCCTTGGTACGACTGGGAATCCTGCGCACGCCGAACCTCGGGGCGGCCAACCTGGCGCAGGCGCTGCTCGGCGCCGCCTGGATCCCGATGTGGTACTTCCTCAACCTGTACCTGCAACAGGTCCTCGGGTACGGCGCGTTCGCCAGCGGCGCCGCGCTGCTGCCGATGACCCTGCTCATCGTGGTACTCATGGTCGGGGTCGCGCCCCGGCTGATCGCCCGGTTCGGCGCGAAGGCGCTGATCGTCGGCGGGCTGCTGGCCCTCGCCGCCGGCCTGGTGTGGCTGTCGTTCGCCCGCCCCACCGGAAACTTCGCCGTCGACGTACTGCCCGCGTCGCTGGTCGCGGCGCTCGGCCAGGCGCTGGCGTTCATCCCGTCGCTGGGCACCGCGATCGGTAGCGCCCGGCCCGAGGAGGGCGGTCTCGCCGCCGGACTCGTCAACACGTCGTACCAGATCGGGTCGGCGCTCGGGCTGGCCGCGATGACCGCGGTCGGCGTCTCCTTCGGCGCCGGCAGCGTCGGGCACCCGGTGGCGCTGACGCACGGTTTCGCCGCCGCGTTCCTCGGTGCCGCGGGCGTCGCGGTCGCCGGCGCGGTCCTCGCCGCCGCCACCCTGCGCACGCCGCGGGCGGTCGCCGAACCGGCCGCTGCCTGACCGACCGGTACGAGGTGGGGCGTGGTCCGTCGACCGCGCCCCACCTCGCGTGCTCAGGCGGTGCGCCGGGACAGGCCGCGGATCAGCATGCCGGTCGCCACCGCGGCCACGATCACCAGTACCAGGGCCAGGATCGGTACGACGACGAACAGGCCGCCCGACCCGGACGACGTGCACTCGTTGCCGGCGCAGGTCGCCTCCACGCCGGCACCCAGCCAGAACACGAGCGTGGTGAAGCCGATGCCGAAGCCGAGCGGGACCGCGGTGCCGATGCCTCGCAGCCGGGTCGACCAGCCCCGCGCCGTCCACACCAGGACGACGCCCACGACCCACCCGAGCACCGGTACGAAACCGGCCACGATCAGGCCGATGACGACGGCCGCGACGCGCAGCCCACCGTGCGCCGGCCCTTCCCGGGGTACTGCCGCCGGCGCGGGTTCGTCCACGCCGACGATCTCGTCGGGTTCGCCGAGCCGGTCCAGGATCGTACGCACGGTCGGCTCGTCGTCGTGCTCCGCCTCGGCGCGGGACGTGGCGATGTGTTCGGCGAGGTCGGCGAGCAGCTCACGCCGGCGGTCCGGGGGCAGCGCCGCCGCGCGGGCCTCGACGCGGGCCAGGTAGTCGCGGACGATGTCGTCGGTGGCTGTGGCGTTCATCGGTGGCCTCCGTTTCACAGGGACAGGAAGTGTTCGACGGCGCCGGCGACGCGCCGCCACTCCGCGGCGAACGTGTCGACCGCGCGACGCCCGTCGGCGGTGATGCGGTAGTAGCGCCGGGGCGGGCCCGACGGGGACTCCTGCCAGTACGTCTCGACGAGGCCCTGCCGGCGCAGCCGGCCGAGCATCGGGTACACGGTGCCTTCGCTCGTCACCATGCCCTCGACGGTGCCGAGCGAACGCACGATCTCCACGCCGTAGCGCTCGCCGTCGCGCAGCAGGGCCAGCACGCAGTACGGCAGCATCCCGCGACGCAGCTGCGTCATCAGGTTGTTTTCACCACCAGCATCCATGTCTCGCATAGTACTGACCGCGTCAACATCGCCGCGGGTACCCGACAAAGGAGCCGCGCGCGGTGCAAAACACCAGGTCAACGCGTTGGAGAGAGGTCACTTTCGCTGGTCAAGGAGTCGAACGTGTGTTCGACTGTGGGTATGGCGGGGGCGTTGTGGCCGTACGGGGTGCCGTGGACGAGGCAGGTGTCGCCGCGCCGCCGGTGGTACCGGCACGGGCGGCCGTGGGAGATCCAGCACCTGCACCTCGACGAACTCACCGACGAGGCCGGCGGCTGGCGCGTCTCCTGGTCCGCCCGCCGCGCCGGCGACCTCGTGTACGACACGCTCGCCGAGGCCATGGCCACCGTCCGCTGGGTGCTCGCGCAGGGTGGGCTGTGGTCCGAGTCCGCCGGCGGGCGCTGGGTCGAGGTCGACCCGGACGATCCGGAACGTACCGTCGACGGCGGCCCGGCGCCCTGGCGTCCCGGTCAACCCGACCCGCTGCGCGGCCGGAGTGGTCGCTGAATCCCTTGCGTACCAACGGATCCCGTGCGGGTCACGGTGCGTGGCGGTGGTGTCGGCACCCTGCCCGGAATGTCCGCCGGGCCGGTACGGGACGATGCCGGCATGGACGAGGAGACGCTCGCCGGCGGCACCGTGAGCACCGTCGTACGGATCGGCGACACGGTGCGGCGGACACCCGGACCGCGCCCCGGTTTCGTACGGGATCTGTTGGTGGCACTGGAATCCGCGGGTTGGCCGGGTGCGCCGCGGCACCTCGGCACCGACCCGGCGGGACGCGAGGTGCTGAGCTTCCTGCCCGGGTACGTGGCGTGGCAGGACGACCCGCCTGCCGCCGTACGCGCGGAGCCCGCGCTCACCGCGGTCGCCGTACTGGTGCGGCAGTTCCACGACCTGACGGCGGGCAGCGCGCTCGCCGGTGACCGGGAAGTGGTGTGCCACAATGATCTCGCGCCCCGCAACACCGTGTACGCCGACGGGTTCCGGCCGGCGGCGTTCATCGACTGGGACCTCGCCGCGCCGGGCGACCGGATCGCCGACGTGGCGCACGTGTGCTGGCAGTACGTGCCGCTGCGACCCGGTACGGATCCCGCCCGAGCGGCGCGGACGCTGGCCGCCGTGGCCGACGCGTACGACCCGGGGCGGGAGCTGATCGACCGCGGCGCGCTCCTCGACACCGTGCTGTGGTGGCAGGACCGCTGCCGGCGCGGCATCGAGTCCGCCGCCGACGCCGGCGACCCCGCGATGGTACGGCTGCGCGAGCACGGCGCGGTGCGTTCCGTGCGCGCCGCGTACGAGTGGACCGCCGCGCACCGGGCCACCCTGTCCACATCCCTTGCCTGACAACGCTTCCGCGCCAGGTACCCGGTGGTCGTCGTCCGGGGGCGGCTGCGACGACGCGGCGTCGGACGTCCACCACGGGGCCTCGCCAGGAGCCGCAACCGGACGCGGCGAGGCACCGCGGCGTCCACTGTGGACGGCGCGCACCGGGGGCGGCGAGTACCCGGTGGGGTTGGTGGTGGTGCGTAGGGTCGGTGGCATGAGCACCGAGACGTCCCCGTTCACCGAGACCACCGGCACCGCGCGGTTCGCCGCGTACGACGCGCTCGCGGCGCGCGGGCCGGTGCAGCGGCTGACCCTGTTCACCGGCGTGCCCGTCTGGCTCGTCACCGGGTACGCGGAGGCCCGCGCGGTGCTCACGCACCCGGACGTGGTGCGGTCCGCGGGCGAGGTGCCGCACCGGGACACGTTCCCCGCGCCGCTGGCCGCCGCGATGAACTCGCACATGCTCGCGGCGAACCCGCCGGACCACACGCGGCTGCGGCGGCTCGTGTCGGCGGCGTTCACCCGGCGGCGGGTGGCGGGGATGGCGCCGCGGATCGAGGCGGTGGCGGCGGCGCTGGCCGACGACCTGGCCGCGGACGGTGCCGGCGGCGACCCGGTCGACCTGGTCGCGCGCTTCGCGTACCCGCTGCCGATCACGGTGATCGCGGACCTCGTCGGCGTACCGGAGGCGGACCGGCCGGCGTTCCGTCGCTGGTCGTCGATCGCCACGTACGGGCCGGCGCACCCCGCGGACGTGTTCGTCACCGCGGTGGCGGAGATGGTGGACTACCTGCGCGAGCTGATCGCGGCACGTACCGCGAAGCCCGCGGACGACCTGCTGTCCGAGCTGATCCGGGTGCACGAGGACGGCGACCGGCTGTCCGCCGACGAGCTGACGTCCACGGTGTTCCTGCTGCTCGCCGCCGGGCACGAGACGACGGCGAACCTCATCTCGATCGGCACGTACCGGCTGCTGACGGAGCCGGACCAGCTCGCCCTGCTGCGCGCCGCGCCGGAGCGGATCGACGCCGCCGTCGAGGAACTGCTGCGCCAGGACGGCCCGGCGCAGGTGACGCTCCCCGCCGTCACCCGCGCCCCGGTACGCGTCGGCGACGTCACGGTCCCCGCCGGCGACGTCGTCGTCGTCGCGCTCGTCGCCGCGAACCGCGACCCCGCCCGGTACGCGGAGCCCGCGCGGCTCGACCTCACCCGGGAACCGGCGCAGCACCTGGCGTTCGGGCACGGGATCCACCACTGCCTCGGCGCGCCGCTCGCCCGGCTGGAGGGCCGCACCGCGCTGCGTACGCTGCTGGACCGGTTCCCCCGGCTCCGGCTCGCCGAGCCCGACACCGAGCCGCAGCGCCCGCCGGGACTGCTCATCAACGCGCTCACCGCCCTTCCCGTACGCGTCGACTGACGGCGCCGGTTCCCTTGCGACCGCTGCGATCCGGGTACGACGGAGGGCCGGCACGCGCGCCGTCGACCACCCGCGCCCGTCGACCCGCGCGCCGCCGTCGGTCCTCCGGAATTCTCCGGATCACCGGCGGCCACGGGGTCGCCGGACCCGGCCGGCACGCCAGCCGCCGTCGGCCCACCCGGGGGCGGCTCGCTCGACGCAGCCGGCGCCGTACCCGTGGGCTCACCGGCTGCCGTCGGGCCTCCGGGCGCTGCCGGGTCGCCGGACGCCGCCCGTACTCCCGGCCCGGTCGGTTCACCCGCCGCCGTCGCCACGACCGGCCTGGGGCGCCGGCGGACGCGGGGTCGCTGGACTTGCGGCGCGCGCTCGGGTCACCCGAAGCCGCGGCGGCGCCCGACGTGGCGTTGCGTCCACCGACCGGCCCACCCGCGTACGGGGACGGGTCCGCGGGTACGCCGGCCGCGCGCCGGGGAGTACCCGGGGGAAGGGGTTCGTCGGAGGGGCGCCCGCCGGACCTGGTGGGCAGGACCGGCACGTGGCTGTCGGGTGGCGTCCGGGGGAGGCCGCCGGTGACGGTGACCGGCGCGCCCGGACAGGCCGTACGCCACTCGTGCAGCGGGCGTCGGCGGGCGTCGCGTTGGCGGGATGCGCGCTCAGGTTGTCGTACAGGAGGAAACCGAGGGTGCCCAGGAAGAGCCCGGCCGTGAGCACACCGCCCACGCGCGCGAGCCGTCCGAGCATCGGTGTCATGAGGACACGAGATCTGTCCGGCCGGGTGTCCGGCAACGTTCCGGGCTGTCCGGGCACCGTTCCCGCTCTGGTACTGATCGGGGCGAGTTGTCCCGTCTTGCGTCGTTGAGCTTTGCTGGGGTATCCCCCCGCGAAGGAGTCGCGCCGATGGACGCCATGAGGGAGCGCCGTCCGGACCCGTGGTCGGCCGCCACGCCGGCCGAGTTTCTCGACGTGTTGAAACGGCTGCGCGCGTGGGCCGGCCGGCCGTCGCTGCGGACGATGACCGCGCTCGCCGGCACCGTCGACGTGCCCGGACGCCCGCCGAACGACCTGCTCCCGGTCGGTACGCTGTCCGACAACCTTGAGGGAAAGCGGTTGCCGTACCTGTCGCGGGAGTCGTTCGTCGAGGCGTACGTCCGCGCGTGCCTCCGCGCGTCCGGCGCCGACGACACGCTCACCGCGGAGGTCGTCGACGACTGGCGCGCCGCCCGCAACGCCCTCGCCGCCGCCGTACCCGCCGAGCACGGTGCCCCCGACGCGCCACCCACCCGCGGCGAGTGGCGGCCAGACGCTGCGCCCACTCAAGGCGAGCGGCGCGACGGTGCGCCGACCGCCCGCGACCACGCGCCGACCACTCGCGACGATGCGGCGCCCGGCCGCGGCGAGTGGCGCCACGCTCCCGCCTACCCGGCGACACGAGCCGAACCGGACGACGCAACGCCCGGCCGCGGTGGGCCGCCGCACGCGCTCCACGCGGTGCCCGCCAGCGTAGGGCCGCGCCATGCCGCCGCGGACGAGGACGATGCGGCATCCCCGCCGATCCGTCCGGCCGTACCGGACGCGGACACCGGTTCCCGGCCGGACGAGCCGGACGCAGCGCGGGCGTCGCACGTACAGCAGTGGCTGGGCGCGTTCCGTACGGGGGAGCCGGTGGTCGGTCGGGCGCGGCGGTTCGCCGTCGTCGGCGCCGCCGCGGTACTGGTCGTGCTCGCCGTCACGGCGTCGTTCCCGATCGCGTCGGGCCTGGAGTAGGTGCCGCCGGGCCGGGCGCACGCGGCGGGGCCGCCGGCGGGTGACTCGCTGTCGGCCACACCGTCGACGGCATCGAGGGCGCGTACGACGCCGGCGGCGCCAGCGACCCCGGCGGGCCATGGCAAGCATTCGGCGAATCACCCGGCGGAGCACCGTACGCATCCGGCGCAGCCGTCCGCGACCCCGTCGTACCCGTTCATGTCGGGTTATCCGGGCAGTACGTGGAGTCCGACCATGCCGTCCTACGGCTATCCGAGTTCGTGGAATCCCACCTTTCCGTAATCGTTCGGACGGCGTTTCGCGCTCCGGCCGGGGTGGGCTGAACGGGGCTCACCCGGCGATCGGAATAGCTCTTAGAGGTCCTAACA
>NZ_BOMB01000030.1 GCF_016861975.1 Actinocatenispora rupis
TCGCCAGCCATCCGACGCCTTTCTGTTAGGACCTCTTAGGAAACGGCGGAGAACGCGTCGGAAAGCGAGAAACCGGTCGTCGCGGGACGACGTTGCGCCGGCCGTTCCGCGCCGTCTTGTTACGCTGGATCATGGTCGCCTGCAGTACCCGGCCGGGTTCGGCCCGGCTTTCCGTTTCACACGCCTTTTCCGGGCGTGTGTCGTGTTGATCGTCGTCGGTTTCCTGCTGGTCCTGCTCGTCACGGCCGGCACCGGTTACTTCGTGGCGCAGGAGTTCGCCTATCTGACGGTCGACCGCGGCCGGCTCGAACGCCTCGCCGCGGAGGGGAACGCGGCGGCCGCCCGCGCGGTCCGCGTCACCGAGCGCCTGTCGTACGTGCTGTCCGGGGCGCAGGTGGGTATCACGGTCACGTCACTGCTCGCCGGCTACCTGGCCGAGCCGTACCTGGGGAGCGGGTTGCGCGACGTGCTGGGGCTGCCCGCGGCCGCGGCCGGTCCGCTCGCCGCGGCGGTCGCGTTGCTGGTGGCGACGGTCGTGCAGATGGTGCTGGGCGAGCTGGCGCCGAAGAACCTCGCGATCGCCCGGCCGCTGCCGCTCGCGCTCGCGCTGAGCCGCACCACCCTCTGGTACCTGACGGTCGCGGGCCCGGTGATCGGCGTGTTCGACGCGGCCGCGAACCGGCTGGTACGGCTGCTCGGCGTGGAGCCGGTGCACGAGCTGGACGGCACGGTGACGGCCGAGGACCTGACCGGGATCGTCGCGGCGTCGCGCCGTGGCGGCCGGCTCGATCCGCGCCTCGCGGCCGAACTGGACCGCGCGCTGACGTTCCCGTCGCGTACGGCGGGGCGGACGATGACCGCGCGCGTCGACGTACGGTCGCTGCCCGCGGACGCGCCGGCCGCCCGGGTGGTCGAGCTGCTGTCCACCGGCTACGCGAGGTTCCCGGTGGTACGCGGCGGCGACCCGGACGACCTGCTCGGCGTGGTGGGGTTGAGCCAGGTCCTCGCGATCCCCGCGGACGACCGGGACACGGTCACCGTCGGCGCGCTCGCGACCCCGGCCGTGCTCGTACCGGCGAGCCTGCCCCTGCCCCGCGTACTGGACCGGCTGCGTGCGGCGCGGCAGCAGCTCGCCTGCGTGATCGACGAGTACGGCGGGTTCGCGGGGATCGTGACGCTGGAGGACGTCGTGGAGGAGCTGGTCGGCGACATCCGCGACGAGGACGACCCCGCCGGGCCCGTACTCGCCCGCCGGCCGGACGGCAGCTGGCTCGTACCGGCGCGGCTGCGGCCGGACGAACTGAGCGCCGCGACCGGCGTGTGGCTCACCGTCGCGCGCGCGTACGACACGGTGGGTGGGTTGCTGATGGCGGAGCTGGGCCGGTTGCCGCGGCCGGGCGACCGCATCGAGGTGCCGTCCGCCGAGGTACGCGACCCGGACGAGGAGGCGACGCCGGCGCCGACGGTCGAGCTGACCGTGACCCGGGTACACCGCCGCGTCCCCGCCGAGCTGGCCGTACGCCTGGTGCCGGCCGGGCCGGAGGTGGCGCCGTGAACACCGTGGTCGCCCTGCTCGTCTCCGTACTCCTGCTCGCGGCGAACGGGTTCTTCGTCGCGGCCGAGTTCGCCTTCACCGCGAGCCGGGTGCACCGGCTGGAACGCCGCGCGCACACCAGCCGCGGCGCCCGCGCGGCGCTGCGGAGTACCCGGGAACTGTCGGCCATGCTCGCCGGTGCGCAGCTCGGCATCACGCTCTGCTCGCTCGGCCTGGGCGCGCTCGCCGAGCCGGCCATCGCGCACCTGGTCGAGCCGCTGCTGCACGGCGCCGGCCTCCCCGCCGGCCTCGCGTACGCGATCGCGTTCGTGCTGGCGCTCGCGCTCATCACGCTGCTGCACATCGTGGTCGGCGAGATGGCGCCCAAGTCGTACGTGATCAGCCACCCGGAGGCGTCGGCGACCGTCCTCGCCCTCCCGTTCCGCGGGTACGCCCGCGTGGTACGCCCGGCGCTGCGCGTCCTGAACGGCCTGGCGAACCGGATCCTGCGGCTGGCGCGGATCGAGCCGGTCGACGAGGTGGACACCGCCCGCGACCCCGCCGAACTGCGCAGCCTGCTGCGGCAGTCCCGGGACGCGGGCCGGCTGCCGCCCGAGCAGTACCGGATGCTGGACGGGACGCTGGCGCTGCGGTCGACGACGCTGGCCGACCTGATGGTGCCGCGTGCCGACATGGTCTCCGTACCGGCCGGCGCGACCGGCGCCGACGTGGTCGCCGCGCACCTCGCCACCGGCCGGTCCCGGCTGCCGGTCACCGACGGCGGCGACATCGTCGGCGTGGTGCACGTACGCGATGCCGCGCGGGCCACCGGTACGACGGCCGCCGCGCTCGCCTCCGCGCCGCTGCGCCTCGACGCCACCACCGACGCGTACGCGGCGCTGCGCACCATGCGCGACCGCCGTACCCATCTGGCGCTGGTCGGTCCGGTCGGCGCGGTGGTCGGCCTGGTGACGCTGGAGGATCTCGTCGAGCAGCTCATCGGTGACTTCGCCGACGAGACCGACCGGCTTGGCCCGACGCGCGCAGGCAGTGGCACGAACACGGGATGACCAGCTACTTTGCCAACAGCTAACCTTCTGATCAACGGCGACACGAACCCGTGATCGCGGGTCAGGCCCGATCCCCTGGGGAGGAACCATGGAGGAGTACCACGTCGACGTCGACGGCGACGGCCACACGGACACGGTGCAGGTCGAGCAGACCAGCCAGGGCACCGAGTACCTCGTGGACACCGACGGCGACGGCCAGGCCAACTACGAGATGCTCGACAGCGACGGCGACGGCAACGCCGACTACATCGCGGCCGACACCAACCACGACGGCCAGGTCGATGTGGTGGCCAGCACCGACGACCACGGCCACGTGACGTACGCGGCGGCCGACACCGACGGGGACGGCCGGCTCGACACCGCCGTGGCCGAGGGCGCGGACGGCCAGTACCACCAGGTCAACTACGCCGACTCGAACAACCCGTACATGAACACCTGAGTCAGTTTCTCCGCTACGAAGCGGGCCGACCTCCTCGCGGTCGGCCCGCTTCGTCGTGTCCGGGATCCGCGTCAGGAGTGGGCGAGGCCGGGACCGGCGGCCATCCGCTCGGCGCGGCGTGCGCGTTCGGCCCGGGCGGCGGTCACCTCGCGGGCGTGTGCGGCCAGGTCGTCGCCCGGTTGCGCCTGCTCGCCCGTGACGTGCCCGGTCAGCAGCACGACCTCGTCCAGGAACTCGCGGGCCTGCGCGGTCGACGGCCGGTAGAAGATGCGGGTGCCGTCGCGGCGGCTGCTGACGAGGCCGGCGGCGCGCAGCCGGGCGAGGTGCTGGGAGACGGCGGCGACGTGCGCGTCGACCATCTCGGCCAGCTCGCCCACCGACCGTTCCTGCACGGTGAGTGCCCACATGATGCGCAGCCGGGTCGGATCCGCCAACGCCTTCAGTACGCCGGCGGCGGTGTCGATCGGGTCGGCGGGCCCGGTGCTCCCGTGGGGCTTCTCCACGGTGGAACACGATAGTGGTACGGGCGGACACGGCGGTACGGCGACGGCCCCCCGGACCGTCGCCGTACCGTCTCGTCGTGTCGCGTCAGCTCCCGTACGGGCTGACGTTCTCGCCCAGGCCCACGCCGTACGCGGGCTCGGCGCCGGGTGTCTCGTGGTGGCCGCCGACCGGTCCGCCCAGCGTCGGGCCGGCGGCGGGCTCGTGGTGGGGAGCGCTCCCGTGGCCGCCGACCGACCCGCCGAGCGTCGGGCCCGCGGCGGCGTGCCCCGCGGTGTGGTCGTGGCCGGTGCCGTGCTCGTACTCGGCGGCGAGCGCGTCGTCGTGGCTGAAGTCGACGCCGTGCACCTCGTGGTCGAGGTACCCGTCCGGGCTGCTCGCGGCGAGCCGGGTGTCGAAGTGCCCGTCGTGGTCCGAGTCGTAGTCGGCGTAGTCGACGTGCCCGTCACCGTGCTCGGACACCCCGACGAAGTCGAGGTGCCCCTGCGCGTCGAAGTGCTCGTACGTGACGCTGCCGTCCGGGTTGTGGACCTCCGTGACGGGGTCGGCGCGGCCGTCCCCGTCCACGTCGATCCACGGCTCGTGGTCGCTCATCGCCGGTCAGCTCGCGTACGGGTTGGCGTTGTCGTCGAGGTAGTGCACCGTGTCGATCTTGCCGTCACCGTCGGTGTCCCGGTACTCGACGGTCGCGTGACCGCTGTGCGTCGGGTCGCCGTACGCGGTGTCGAGCTGGCCGTCGTGGTTGGTGTCCACGGCCACCAGGTCGATCTTGCCGTCGCCGTCGCTGTCCACGCCGACCTCGTCGAACCGGCCGTCGCCGTCGGTGTCGACCGCGACCGAGTCGAGCTTGCCGTCACCGTTCGAGTCGTAGTACACGGTGTCGGCGTGGCCGTCGCCGTTGCTGTCGACGGCCACGTAGTCGGCGTTGCCGTCGTGGTTGGTGTCGACGTACATCTCGCTGGTGCCGTCGGTGTGGTGCTCGATGACCACGTTGTCGCCGTGCGCGTCGAGCGTGTTCTCGTTCGCCGAGGTCGGGTCGAACGGTGAGGTGTCGGCGTCGTGGCCGTCGTAGCCGCTGGTGTCGCCGGTGTCGACGTCGCTCATGGTTCCGGTCCCCTCGTGTCCCCCGCGGGCCGCCTGGCCGGCCCGCTGTACTTGCGTATCAGCTTAAATAACCTGCGCACGCTCCGGGATCCCGGCTTCGTGCCACGGATCCGGGCCGGCTCACAGGTCCAGCAGGGTTGCGGTCGCGCCGGGGCGGAGCAGCGCGTGGTCGGCGTCGTAGCGGTACAGGTTGGCGTACCGGCCCCAGTCGACGGCCGCCTCGAACTGCTCGGTCGCCTGCGCCGGGGTGAGCCAACCGGACAGCAGGCGCAGGATCCGGTCCGCCGGCAGGGGCTGCCGGGCGCGCAGCTCCGCCACGATCGTCCGCACCAGCGGTACGGCCAGGGCCGCGGCGGCGAACAGTTCGCGGGCGTCGGCGCCGTCGGCCGCGGCGAACCCGACACCCGCGTCGGTCAGTTCCGCGCCGTGCTCGTCGCGCGCCGCGAAACCCAGCAGTACCAGGGCGTCGAGGACGTCGGCGGCGCCGGCGCCCAGGTGGCCGGCGAGGCGGTCGAGGCGGGTCGGGCCGTCGGCCAGCAGCAGCGAGGCGAGCCCGACGACCCCGTCCACCGGTACGGTCGGCATCGCCACCCGCGCCAGCTCCGGTACGTCCCCGGCCGTGTCCGGGCGCGGGTTGGTCCGGCCGGTCATCGCGTCGTACACGGCCGCCACCAGCTCCCGGTACGCCGGGTCGTCGGTGAGGCGCGGCCGGGGCAGCGGTACGTCGAACGCGGCGCGGACCGTACCGCCGGGGGCGCTGTCGAGGACCAGGACCCGGTCGGCGAGCTGGACCGCCTCGGCCAGGTCGTGCGTGACGAGTACCAGCGCGCGGGTCGGGAACTCGCCGGACGCCCACAGTTCGAGCAGCTCGCCGCGCAGGTTCTCGGCGGTGAGCACGTCCAGCGCGGAGAACGGCTCGTCCATCAGCAGCACGTCCGGCTCGACGACCAGGGCGCGGGCGAAGCCGACCCGCTGCCGCATCCCGCCGGACAGTTCGCGTGGATACGCGGATTCGAAGCCGTCGAGGCCGATCAGCCCGATCGCGGCGCGTACCGCGGCGGCGCGGACCCGGGCGGGCACCCGGCGGGCACGCAGGCCGAGTTCGACGTTCTGCCACACGGTCTGCCAGGGCAGCAGCGCGACGTTCTGGAAGACGGTCGCGGTGCCCGGGTTGCTGCCGCTCAACACCGCCCCCCGGTACGTGACGGTGCCGGCGGTCGGGTCCAGCAGCCCGGCGAGACACCGCAGCAGGCTGGACTTCCCGCTGCCGCTGCGGCCGAGTACCGCGAGGATCTCGCCGTCGCGGACGTCGAGGTCGACGCCGGCGAACACGGGCAGCTCGCCGAAGCTGCGGCTCAGCCCGCGGGCGGACAGCAGCGGCTCGGACATGCCGTCCATCATCGCGTCAGCCCACCGCGAAGCGGCGGCGGGCGTACCGGTAGAGGCGGCGCCACAGCAGGTGGTGCAGGAGCGCCACGTACAGGGTGACGACGGTGACGGCGGCGAGCAGTGCCGGGAAGTCCGCGGTACGCGCCGCCTCGGCGATGAGCGCGCCGAGCCCGTCCGCGACGATCCGGTGCCCGCCGAAACTCACCACCTCGGCGATGATCGACGCGTTCCAGGCGCTGCCGGCGGCGCTGATCGCCCCGGTCAGCCAGTACGGGAAGATCGCGGGGGCGATGAGCGTGCGCCACCGCAGCAGCCCGCGTACGCCGAGGTCGGTGGTGGCCTGGCGGAGGTCGGTGGGGATCGCCGTCGCGCCCGCCACCGTGTTGAACAGCACGTACCACTGGGCGCTGAGCGCCATCAGCAGCGTGCCGCCGACGTCCAGCGGTACGCCGGTGCGGGCCAGCAGCCACAGCGCCGCCGGGTACAGGAAATTGGCGGGGAAGCTGGCGAGCAGCAGGATCACCGGTTGCGCCACGCGGGTCAGCCGCGGCGACAGCCCGATCCGTACGCCGATGGGTACCCAGACGAGCGTGGCGACCACGACGACCGCCGCCACCCGCAGCAGCGTCGGTACGCCGAGCAGCAGCGGGCGCAGTACGAGTCCCGGGCCGCCGCCCCAGACGGCGCCGGCGACGCCGGCCACCGCGACCGCGGCCACGGCGGCGACGAGTACGCCGGTGCCGGCGCCGCGGGGGCGGGTCGGGCGCCCGCGCGGCACGGGACCGCCGTCGGTACCGAAGATGCGGCCGGCGCGGTCGGCGAGGTCGGCGCCGACCTGCCGCACCCGTACGGGGAGGGCGGCGGGGCGGCGCACCCGGTCGAGTACGGCGGAGCGCTGGCGCTGGGGCGGGCCGGTGTCCTCGACCCGGAACCGTTCGGCCCAGGCGGCGACCGGGCGCCAGAACAGCGTGTGCGCGGCGAGGACCAAGACCGCCATCGCCGCCATGGCCATCAGCAGCCGCCGCGGGTCACCGTCCGCGATCGCCTGCGCCGCGTACGATCCGACGCCGGGCAGGGCGCCGCGGCTGCCGGCCACGGTCACCGCCTCCGACACGGCGAGGAAGAACCAGCCGGACGCGAAGCCCATCATCCCGTTCCACACCAGCGCGATCGCCGCGTGCGGCAGTTCGACCTTGACGAACCGCAGCCAGCGCGGGAACCGGAAGCCGCGGGACAGTTCGTCCAGCTCGGGCGGCAGCATGATCAGCGACTGGTAGAACGCGAACGCCATGTGCCACGCCTGCGCGCAGAACACCGCGAAGACCGCGACGGCCTCCTGGTCGAGTACGGAGCCGGGGACGAGTTCGATGACGGCGGGCGCGGACACCGCGAGCAGCCCGAGCACCGGTACCGACTGGAGGATGTCCAGCGCGGGTACGAGGACGCGTTCGAGGCGCCGGCTGCGGGCCGCCGCGTACCCGAAGGCGAGGCTGAACACCAGCGACAGGCCGAGCGCCTCGAACATCCGGGTCATGCTGCGGGCCGCGTAGTAGCAGAGGGCGCTGGCGCTCGGGTCGAGCTGCCGCGGCTGCGTCGCCAGGTACGTGACCGCCGCGTACCGCCCGGAGCGCACCGCCAGGTACGTCACGACGAGCAGCGCGGCGGCGGCGACCAGTACGGTCCAGCGGCGGGGCACCCGCGGTGCCGTACCGGTCAGCCGTTCGCGCCTCACAGCCGGCAGCGTAGATCGCGGTGGCCGGCGGTCGTGTCGTGGACCGGGGCCGCGTCGGGTCAGCCACCGTCGCCGGGGTCGGCCTCGCCGGTCGGTGTCTCCTTGCGGTGGTGCGCAAGTGCGACGACCACCGACGCCGCGGCGAGGGCGATGCCGCCCACGATCAGCCAGTCGTCCTGCCCGAGCAGGGCCAGAAGCATCGCGTCTCCGCTCCGCCGTCGGTCCTTCTTTACTTGCGTGAAAACGCAAGTATATGCTCGGCCCACCCGCCGCCCGTACGCGGGATCCGACGCCCGAGGTGGTGCGCCACGTGACCGGACCCTCCCGTACCGCCCGGCGGCGTCGTCGCCGGCGCTCGCCGCTGTGGGCGCGGCTGTGCATCGTCGCCGGCGCCGTACTGCTGCTCGGCAGCGGCGGCGCGCTCGCCACCGGCGCCGTACTCGTCGACCACGTCAACAACTCCGTGCACACCGACGACCTGCTCGGCGACGGCTCCCCGCGCCGCGGTACGGCGGACGTCCGGGGCCCGATCGACATGCTGCTCGCCGGCAGCGACATGCGTACGAGCTGGCAGACCAGCGGCGAGAAGCCCCGTACCGACTCGATCATGTGGCTGCACATCCCGGCCACGCTCGACCGGGCGTACCTGCTGTCGCTGCCGCGGGACCTGCGGGTCGACATCCCAGCCGACGGCCGCACCGGGCTGGGCGGCGGCGAGGACCGGCTGAACGCGTCGTTCCCGGACGGCATGCGTACCGTCAACGACATCGCCGGCGGGATGCAGCAGCTGAACCGTACGGTCAGCCGGCTCACCGGCGCGCACTTCACCATGGCCGGCCTGGTGAACTGGGACGGCTTCACCGCCATCACCACCGAACTCGGCGGCGTCACGATGTGCCTCGACCAGGGCTTCACCTCGCACCAGCCGGGCTTCACCAACGGCCCGCCGCTGACGTTCCCCAAGGGCTGCCACCACTACGACGCCGACAAGGCCCTCAAGCTCGTACGCCAGCGCGACGACGTACCGGGCGGCGACTACGGGCGGCAGAAACTCCAGCAGCAGTACGTGAAGCAGATCCTGAAGCAGGCCACCAGCAGGGGCGTGGTGTCCAACCCGACCAAGATCGACAGCCTGCTGACGGCCGCGGGCAAGGCGGTCACGCTCGACCTCGGCGGGTACAAGCCGGTCGATCTGGCCCTCGCGCTGCACCGGATCACGCCCGCCACCATCGTCACCCTCCAGGTACCGCACCGGGCGATCTGGTCGGGCGGCACCAGCGAGGCCGACGGCGGCACGTACGAGGGGGAGGGGTTGCAGCAGCCGCTCGGCGACCGGCTGTTCGCCGCGATGCGCACCGACCGGGTGGACGAGCTGCTGCTCACGCATCCCGAACTCGCCTCGACCGTACCGGGATGACGGCCGCGGCACCTAGCATCGCGGGCATGGACGGGGAAGCGAACGCGCTGCGGATCGTACCGGCGAACGAGGCGTCCGAGGACGACCTCGCCGCGATCTTCGGTACCGCCGACTATCCGGGCCGGTGCCAGTGCCAGCGGTTCAAGGTGCGCGGCTGGATCTGGCGCGACAGCACGCAGGCGGAACGTACCGGGATGCTGCGGGCGTCGGCCGCGTGCGGTGACCCGGACGCGCGCTCGACCAGCGGCCTCGTCGGCTACCTCGACGGCGAACCGGTCGGCTGGGTCGCGGTCGAGCCGCGCATCGCGTACCCGAAGCTGGCGGGACTGCGGGTGCCGTGGACCGGCCGGCACGAGGACAAGGCCGACGAGGGCGTCTGGTCCGTCACCTGCTTCGCCGTACGCAAGGGCTGGCGCGGCCGTGGCCTCACGTACGAGCTGGCCGCGGCGACCGTCGGGCACGCCCGGCGGCACGGCGCGACCGCGCTGGAGGCGTACCCGATGATCACGCAGCCCGGCAAGGAGATCACCTGGGGCGAGACGCACGTCGGGGTCCGGCAGGTGTTCGAGGCGGCCGGCTTCGTCGAGGTCAGCCACCCCACCCCGCGCCGCGTCGTGATGCGCGTCGACTTCACCTGACCCGAAATCCCTTGGTACGTAAGCAATCCACCGGGTTCGTCCACTGTGGACGATCGGTCAGGCGGGGAGCCGGTCGGCGATCCGGCGGTGCAGCGCGGCGATGCGCTCGCGTACTGCGCGCGGCACGTCGCCGGTCGGTACCAGCTCGGCGTCGCCGCCGGCGCGTTCGCGGAGCTCGACGCCGCCGCGGGCGAGCGAACGCCGGCCGATCGTCAGGCGCAGCGGCAGCCCGATCACGTCCGCGTCGGCGAACTTCACGCCCGCGCGCTCGTCCCGGTCGTCGTACAGCACCTCGACGCCGGCGTCGGTCAGCGTGCGGTACAAGGAATCGGCGAGGTCGGCGGCGGACGCGTCCACCGGGCACAGGTGCACCTGGTACGGCGCGATCGTGATCGGCAGCCGCAGCCCGTCCCCGTCGTGGTGCTCCTCGGCGGCGCAGCCGAGCAGCCGGCCGACGCCGATCCCGTAGCAGCCCATGACGAGCGGCTTGCGCCGTCCGTCGACGTCCAGGTACCCGGCGCCGAGCGCGTCCGCGTACCGGGTGCCGAGCTTGAAGATCTGCCCCGCCTCGACACCCCTGGTGGTACGCAACGGTTCGCCGCAGCGTACGCACGGGTCGCCGGCGCGGGCGGCCACGATGTCACCGACGTGGTCGGCGGTGTAGTCGCGGCCCGCGACCACGTCGAGCAGGTGGTACCCGGCGCGGTTGGCGCCGGCGACCAGCCCCGGTGCCGTGGCGACCAGGTCGTCGACCACGACGGTCGCGCCGGCGACACCGACCGGCGAGCCGTACCCGGCCACGGCGCCGATGCGGGCGATCTCGTCGGGGGTCATCGGCCGTACCTCGCCCGCGTGGACCAGGTTGGCGAGCTTGACCTCGTTGAGTTCCATGTCGCCGCGCACCACCGCCACCACGTACTCGGCGTGCACGGTGCCGTCCGGGCGTTCCCGGTCGACCGCGACGAACAGCGCCTTCGCCGTCCGCTCCGCCGGTATGCCGAGCGCCGCGGTCAGCGCCTCGATCGTCGTCGCGTCCGGCGTCGCCACCTCGACCGGCCCGCCCGACGTACCCGCCGGCGCGGCCGGCTTGCGGAAGGCGGCCGCCTCCCGGTTCGCCGCGTACCCGCAGGCGTCGCAGAGCAGCAGGGTGTCCTCGCCGATCGGCGTCAGGTACATGAACTCGTGCGCGAGGTGGCCGCCCATCATCCCGACGTCCGAGGCGACCGCCGTCACCGGCACCCCGCACCGCGCGAAGATCCGCTGGTACGCCCGGTACATCGCGTCGTACCGCGCGGCCAGCCCCGCGTCGTCCACGTCGAAGCTGTACGCGTCCTTCATCAGGAACTCGCGTACCCGGATCAGGCCGGCGCGCGGCCGGGCGTCGTCCCGGAACTTCGTCTGGATCTGGTACACCAGCCGCGGCAGGTCCCGGTACGACGCGATCTCGGTCCGCGCCAGGTCCGTGACGATCTCCTCGTGCGTCATCGCCAGTACCAGGTCCCGGCCGCGCCGGTCGGCGAAACGCGCCAGCTCCGGCCCGATCCCGAAGTACCGGCCGGACCGCTGCCACAGGTCGGCCGGGTTGACGACCGGCAGCGACACCTCCTGGCCGCCGACCGCCGTCATCTCCGCCCGCAGCACGTCCTGGATCTTGCGGACCGTGCGCCACCCCAGCGGCAGGTACGAGAAGATGCCCTGCGCGACCTGCCGCACCATGCCGGCGCGCTGCAACAGCTGGTGGCCGCGCCACTCGCTGCGACCCGGCGCGACGTGCAGCGTCGCACCGAACATCGTCGACATCCTCATGGCGTGACCCCCGGAGCCGGACTGTGGTCGGTCACGATAGTGACGCCACCACCCGCCCCGACACCGAGTTATCGCCGAACCCGCACCCCTTTCCGGGTACCGGTCGCGGCGGCGCGTACCGGTGCGGGTGGGTGGCCGCCATCGGACGAAGGGACGATCCCGCGCGGCGCTCTCCCGCTGCTAATGTCGCTGCCGCTCCGCGAGGTCCCGCCGACCGGATCCCCTTCTCCCGCCGGCGACCCGCGCCGTCCCCAGGGAGTCGATCATCGCCGTACCGCCTGCGCGCGGAACCCTCCGCGCCGTACTCGCCGGCTGTCTCGTGCTCGCCCTCGGCGCGACCGGGCTCGCCACCCCGCCCGCGTACGCGGAGGCCGGTGGCACCGAGGTCGCCACGTACCAGCCGGAGCCGGCGCCGGAGTCGGCGCAGGACGTGGTGCTGATGGCCGGCACCACCGGCTTCGTGCACCGCCGCCAGGGCCACGACGATCCACAGTGGACGGAGTACGGGACCGGCGCGTCGCACGACCTGCCGTGGCTTGCCGGCGTCGCCGACACCGCCGTACACCCCGGGGGCGGCGACGCGATCGCCGTGCAGACCACCACCTCGGTCACGACGCGGACGCCCGACGGCGAAACCGTTGGTACGTATGCCATCCCGTCCGGGTACGAGATCTTCGGGGTCGGCGCGGACGGCACCCGGGCGGTTCTCGCCCCGTCCGCGTACAGCAGCACGCCGACGGACGTACGGCTGATCGACCTGACCGCCGGCGGCAGTACGGTGCCGGTCACCGGCCTGCCCGACGGCGCCGGCCTGCTCAACTTCGGCCTGGCCGTGGACGGTGGACGCCGGGCCTCGATCGCCTTCCAGGTACCGGGTCAGCCGGTTAGCCACGCGCTGCTGGACATGGCGACCGGTGCCGCGACGGTGGTACGGAACCTGCACGGTGGCGCTCTGCTGACCCTCCTGACCGCCGACCGGTACGTCTGGCTGCGGCTGGTGAGCGGTCGGGAGCAGCTCGCCATGGTGCCCGTGCCGGACATCCTCGACGGTACGGCCGACGCGGCGACCGCGCCCGTCGTGCCCGCGCCCGACAACATCACCTGGGACAGTGCGATCGCCGGCGACCACATGCTCGCTGGGCAATCCGTACCCGACCGGAACGAGTACCGCCTCGACGATGTTCCGTACGGCGGGAGCGCCGCCACCACCCTCCTCCCGTACATCACCGGGACGCCGGTGCAGGCGTCGGACGGTGGCGTGGTCGTCGTCGGCGGCGCGGACAAGGCGCACACCGCCGTCCACCGGTACCGGGCGGACGACAGCGGCCGGCTCGTCGAGGCGACCGTACTGGACCTGCCGCCGGTGGCGCCGGCCAACGCGGGCATCTCGCTGGCCCACGGGTACCTGCGGCACGTGGAGAGCTTCCCGCGGCTCGGCGGCGGCCGGCAGTACCGGATGTTCGACCACGAGGTCACGCCGGGCGAGTCCGACTGGCACAAGGCCGGTGCCGGTCAGCTGATGCCGGCCGGCACGGTCACCTGCCAGGACGGCGTGGCCTGCGTCCGCTTCCTCGGCGACTCCGTGTACGGCTCGGTGCACCTGGTGGACGCCGCGGGAAAGACGCGCGTCCAGGGGTTCCCGGGTGGCGCGGGGTACACGCTGCCCGCGGGTGGCGGGCGGCTCGTCGACGCGTCGCGGCACTTCACGCTCGCCAGCGCGGCCGGCCGGCTGCACCTCGTCCAGTTCGCGTACCCGGAGCGGAAGGTCGACGTGCCGGACACCGGCGCGGCGCTCTGGTACGAGACGTGGTGGCAGGCGCCGACGACCGCGGCGGCCGGCACGGTCACCGCGACCGACCTGACCGACCAGCCGCTGCGGGTGGTCCGCACGATCTCCGTCGGTACGTGCCGGCCGACCGAACTCCAGGTCGCCCAGCACTGGCTGTACTGGTCCTGCGGCGCGTCCGGCCCCGCCGGCGTGTACGACCTGACGACCGGGCGGAAGACCTCGGTACCGGCCGGGCGGGCGCTGCTCGGTGACGGCTTCCTGGTGCGCCACACCGGCGGCCAGCTCGTACTCACCGACCTGCACGCCGGCGCCGACCCCGCCACCCGGGTACTCGCCGAGCTGCCCGCCGGTCCGGTCACCGACGACCGCGGCATCGCGTGGACCGTCGACCGGTACGGCAGCGACGTCGCGTACGTCGACGCCGACGACGTGACCCACGTACTCGCCAGCGGTGTCGCCCCGTCCGACCCGTCCGGCCACGTGGAGAGCGGCAACGACTCCGTCTCGCCGCGTACCGCGGGCAGTACCTGGAACGCGGGCGTCGTGCTGCACCGCCCGGTGGACGCCTGGCGCCTCACGGTGACCCGGGCGGCGACCGGGGCCACCGTGTACACCGGGACCGGCGGCGTCGTACGGGAGAACGTCGGCGTGAGCTGGAACGGGCGGCTCGCGGACGGCTCGCTCGCGCCGACCGGTGCGTACCGGTGGCGGCTCAGCGCCACGGTGGACGGCCGGACGGTGCCGGTGTCCGGTGCGGCCGGCACGCTCGACGTGTCGTGCGGCGCCCGGCCGTACCGCGGCTACGCCTGCTCGGCCGCGGCCACGGCGCTGACCGTCCGGACCGACGGCACGCACTACGGCGAGGCGACCTGGTGGTACGGCACGACGGGCACGCTGCACGCCGGGGCGGTCACCGAGACCTGGAAGCTGGGCAGCGGGAGTACGCAGGTGTCGGCGCTGGTGCCGTTCGGCGACATCAACGACGACGGGTACGGCGACCTGCTGGCGCGTACCGGGGACGGCGTGCTGTACGCGTACCTCGGGACGGGGGAGGGCGGCTTCCGGTCGGCGAAGAAGGTGCGGCTGGGCGGCGGGTACAACGCGTACAGCGCGCTGCTGTCGGTCGGGGACGTGGACCGTGACGGGTACGACGACCTGGTGGAGCGGGACTCGTCCGGGACGGTGTGGTTCAAGGGCGGCACCGGGAAGACGGCGCTCAAGGCACGCGTGCAGATCGCCACCGGGTGGAACACGTACACCCGGCTGGCCGCGGTCGGGGACGTCAACGGCGACGGACGCGGCGACCTGATCGCGGTCGACCACAACAACGTCGTCTGGCGGTACTACGGCGCCGCGGGCGGCACGTTCCCGCACCGTACGAAGATCGCGACCGGCTGGAACTCGTACAACCGGATCGTGGGGGTGGGTGACCTCAACGGTGACGGGCGCAACGACCTGATCGCGCGGGACTCGGCCGGCACCATCTGGCGGTACGACGGCACGTCGGCTGCCACGTTCCCGCACCGGGTGAAGATCGCCACCGGCTGGAACCGCTACGCCGGCCTGTACTGAGTGGCAGAGTCGGTGCCATGACCTCTCCGTACGCGCTGGCGGTGGCGTCGTGGCGGCGCGAGGTGCACGCGCTGTACGCCGAGGTGCGCCGCGCCGGCTCGCCGCGCGCCGGGCACGAGCTGTGGGTGGCCGGCCGGTCGGAACTGTTCGCGTCGCATCCGGCGTCGCCGCGCGGCGACGGCCAGCGGCTCCGGCACGCGCCGTACGATCCGGCGTTCCGGTTCACGGTGCCGATCGGCGCGGCGCCGGCCGAACGGCTGGAGGCGGCGACCGCCACGGACGGCGTCGTACCGTTCGAGCGGATCGGCCGGGTGGAGCTGCCCGGACTCGGCGGACTCGACGTCTGGTGGCTCGACTCGTACGGCGGGGGCGTGTTCCTGCCGCTGCGCGACGGTACCGCCGGCGCCCTCACCTACGGCGCCGGCCGGTACGTGCTGGACACCGTGAAGGGCGCCGACCTCGGCCGGGACGGCGACGACTGGGTCGTCGACCTCAACTTCGCGTACCACCCGTCCTGCGTGTACGACCCGCGCTGGTCCTGCCCGCTCGCCCCGCCCGGCAACCGCTTCGCCGCCCCCGTACCGGTCGGTGAGCTGCTGCCGGAGGGGTACCAGGGCTGAGCGCGATTCGGCGGACATCACCGGTTCATCCGGACGCCGGCGGACGGTGCCCACCATGCCGGGACGGGTTGGTACCGTCGGCACCCTTCACCCGTGCCGGCGACGAGGAGAGCCATGGCCACCACCATCCGCAGGGCAGTCATCCCGGCAGCCGGCCTCGGCTCCCGGCTGCTGCCGCTGACCAAGGCGATCCCGAAGGAGATGCTGCCGGTCGGCGACAAACCGGTGGTGGAGCACACCGTGCGGGAGCTGGTGGCGTCCGGCATCACCGACATCACGATCGTCGTGTCGGACGGGAAGTCCCTGATCCAGGACCACTTCCGGCCCAACCCGACGCTCGTCGCCCGGCTGCGCGCCGACGGCAAGACGGCGTACGCGGACGCGGTGGAGGAGGTCGGCGAGCTGTCCCGGCGCGGCCACATCACGTACCTCGACCAGCACGGGCCGTACGGAAACGGCACGCCGGTCCTCAACGCCGCCCGCAACTTCGGTGACGAACCGATGCTCGTACTCTGGCCCGACGACGTGTTCGTCGCCGCCGTACCGCGGGCCCAGCAACTGGTCAGCGCGTACGAGGCGACGAACTGCCCGGTGCTCGCGCTGATGCCGATGGCCCCCGCCGACTCCACCCGCTACGGCGTCCCCGAAGTACGCGAGGACCACGGTGACGGGCTGCTGCGCATCGGCGCGCTCGTCGAGAAGCCCGCCCCCGAGGACGCGCCGTCCGCGTACGCGGCGATCGGGGGATACGTCATCACCCCCGGCATCATCGAGGAACTGGCCGTCCAGACCGAGCGCTGGTACGAGCACCGCACCGGCGAGATCTACCTGACCGACGCCATCAACGCGTACGCCGCGACGCATCCGGTGTACGGCAAGGTCATCGAGGGCCAGTGGTACGACACCGGCAACCCGCTGGCGTACCTCACCGCGCAGTTCGCCGCCGCGCTCGCCGACCCGGAGTACGGGCCGCACCTGCGTCGCCTCGCCGCCGACTCCGCCGACTGACGCCGACCTCAGCGCAGGTTCAGCCCACCGTCGAGCACGACCACCTCACCCGTCAGGTACTCGTGCCCGACGAGGAACGCGACCAGGTCCGCCACGTCCGACGGCCGTGCCGCCCGCCGCATCGGGCTCGCCGTACGCCACAGGTCGTGCGCGTCGGCCCAGTCGGCGGTCATCGGCGTGTCCACCAGGCCGGGCGCCACCGCGTTCACCCGTACCTCCGGGCCGAGCGCGGCGGCGAGCAGCCGCGTCACGTGGTTCAGCGCCGCCTTGCTCGCCGCGTACGCCACCGAACTGCCCTTCGGTCGTACGCCGGCGTGGCTGGTGACGTTCACGATGCAGCCGGCCGACTCGCGCAACGCCGGCACCGCACCCGTCGCCAGCAGCCACGGGGCGATCAGGTTGACGTCGAGCAGCCGGCGCCAGTCCGCCGCGGACAGCCCGGCCAGGTCCGCGTGCGGCACCGGCCAGCTGATGCCCGCGTTGTTCACCAGCACGTCGAGCCGCCCGTGCCGCTCCAGTACGGCCGGGACCAGCGCCTCCGCCGCCGCGTCGTCCGCCAGGTCCGCCCGGTGGTACGAGCCGCCCAGCTCCGCCGCGAGCGCCGTACCGGCCTCCGCGCTCGACCGCGAGTGCACCGCGACGACCATGCCGTCCGCCGCCAGCCGCCGGGCCGTCGCCGCCCCGATCCCCGACACGGACCCCGTCACCAGCGCCACCTTCCGCACCCGCCCACCCTAGGGCGTGTCTTCACAGGTTGCTGGCCGGCTGCGCCGGGCCCTTCGCCGCCTCGCCGCGTTGTCGGCACGAGCGCATACGACACCGGTATGCACTCGCACCTCCGCCTTGCGAGACGACGAATGGACCCCGGCTCGCACGACCGAACCTAGGAAGACGCGCCCCAGGCCCGCACGCTCCGCCGCTACGTGCAGCCGGCGTTCCGGCGACCCCTCCGTGTACGTTCGCGGCACGGCCGCCGCGGCGGCGCAGCACTGGTCGAACGGAGCCGGCGATGCCCGCAGTACCACCGGAAGAGCAGCGGATCCTCGACGCCACGATCGGCAGGCACGTCCTCGCCGAGATGTACGAGGACGACACGTCCGCCGACCTGACCGTCGAGGTCACCGGTACGCGGATCGGCGTGGTCGCCAGGTCCAGCCGACAGTCCATGATCATCCCGTCCGAGGACCTGCTGACCGCCGTTGCGCAGATGGTCGGCGCGCACGAACACCAGGCCACCGGGTTGACCGGGGTCGCCTACCGGTACCAGAAGGACCCGGACGGCCAGTGGACGATGCACGCCCGCTTCTCGTACGCCGACTGACGACGGCCGGCCCCGGAAACGGAACGTCGCCCCGGACCTGGACCGGTCCGGGGCGACGTACGTCAGGGCGGAGGCTCCGGGATTTGAACCCGGGATCGGGGATAAACCCGAAACCCGCTTAGCAGGCGGGCGCCATAGACCAGACTAGGCGAAGCCTCCCTGACGGTTGGGTACCAACCGTCGCTGGCGAGGATACAGGGCGGCGATCCGGCGGGGCAAAGGGCATACCGGTGTCGCGCGTCAGAGCCACGAGACGTGCGAGTGGAGCGCCGCGTACCCGACGAACGCGGTGATGTCGAGCAGGCTGTGCGCGACGACGAGGGGCGCGACCCGGCGCGTACGGAGGAAGAAGAGGGCGAACAGCACGCCCATGATCGCGTTGCCGACGAACCCCCCGAACCCCTGGTAGAGGTGGTACGAGCCGCGCAGCAGCGCGCTGGTGACGATGACGGCGGGCAGCCACCAGCCGAGCTGTTGCAGCCGGGTGACGAGGTAGCCGACGACGACGATCTCCTCCAGCAGCGCGTTCTGTACCGCGGAGAGGATCAGGACCGGGACCGCCCACCACACCGACGGCAGCGCGGACGGTACGACGTTGGCGGCGAGGCCGAGCGCGCGGGCCGCGAAGTACAGGCCGAGGCCGGGGAGGCCGATGGCGAGGGCGACGAGAGCGCCCGTACCGAGGTCGAAGCCGGGTCGGCGCAGGTCGAGCCCGATGGTGCGGGTCGCCGGTCGTCCGCCCCGGCCGAGCAGGTGCATCGCCAGCAGCGCCGGCACGACCGCGAACACCACCCCCAGCACCTGGTACGTCAGGTCGAGCCACGGTCGGCCGGGGGCCTGCGACGCGTTCAGGGTGGCGGTCTGTTCGGCGAGCGCCTTCGACGCGGTGAGCTTGCCGATCAGGTTGACCAGCGCGTACACGCCGGACTGGCCGAGGGAGACGGCGAGGACCAGCAGGACCTCGGCGCGGAGGGTGCGCCGGTCCGGACCGGCCTCGACGGGTGCCGGCAGCGGCCCGAGCAGCTTGGTCACCGGCCAAGCATGACAGCCCGGACTTGACCCTCCCCCCGAGGGAGATACGAGAGTGGTCGCGTGGACCTGACGATCGGGGAGCTGGCCCGGCGTACCGGGATGTCCGTCAAGACCATCCGCGCGTACTCGGACCGCGGCATCGTGCCGCCCGCCCGCCGCACCACGACCGGCCACCGGCGGTACGGGGAGGAGGCGGTGGCGCGGCTCGCCCTGGTACGGACCCTGCGCGAGCTGGGCGTCGACCTGGCGACGGTACGCCGGGTGGTGGCCCGGGAGGTACCGCTGGCCGGGGTGGCGGCGGCGCACGTGGCGGCCGTCGACGTCCAGATCCGCCTGCTGTACCTGCGGCGGGCGGTGCTCGCGCGCGCCGCCCGGCACGGTTCCGACCCCGAGGAGATGATGCTCGTGCACGCGCTCGCGACCCTGTCCGCCGAGGAACGCCGCCGCCTGGTCGACGACTTCCTGGACGACGTGTTCGCCGGGCTGGACGCGCCGGGCGGCTTCGCCGGCATCCGCCGGTCGCTCACCCCGTACCTGCCGGACGACGCGACCGCCGACCAGATCGACGCCTGGGTGGAGCTGGCGACGCTGGCCCGCGACCCGGACTTCCGCGCCACGATGCGCCACACCGCCCGGGAGTACGCGGCGGGCCGCGGGCCGGCGCTCGCGCCGGACGTCGTCGCCGTCGTACGCGCCGAGGCGGGGCCGCTGACCGGTACGGATCCCGCGGCGGCGTCGGCGGACCCGGTCGTCGCCGGAGTCGTCGCCCGGTACGCGGAGGCCGTCGGCGGGCCGGACGACGCGGGACTGCGCCGACGGCTCCTCGCCCACCTGCGTACGGTCGGCGACCCGCGCCGCGGCCGGTACCTGCGGATGTTGGCGGTCGTCAACGGCTGGCCGGCCGGCGGGGACGACGACCGGACCCTGGACTGGTTCACCCGCGCCCTCGCCGCCCGTACGTGACCCGCACCCTCCCGTGGGTGGGTACGTGTTCCGATGTAGGGGGATGTCGGGGTGGTGACCATGCGGGCCGTTTGCCTACCGTGTGGGGTGGGTCGCGGACCATCCGTTGCCCACCCGGGCAGGCCCACCCGGGGACCGCTGACCGCCGCCGGTGCGGGTCGCGCGACCCGTGTCCGCGCGGCGGTCTCGCGCAGCACGAGTGAGGTGCGCAGATGGGCGGCTTGGCACGGACGTTGACGGAGAGCTGGGGCCGGGTGGCCGACCGGCAGGACCAGGTCTCCGCCTACTTCTACGCGCGCCTGTTCCTGGCCGCGCCGCAGCTCCGTGACCTGTTCCCCATCCAGCTGCGCGCGCAGCGTACCCGGCTGGTCGCCTCGATCGTCCGCGCCGTCACCTGCCTCGACCGGCCCACCGAACTCGACGAGCTGCTCGGCGAGCTCGGCCGGGCGCACCGCCGGTTCGACGTGACACCCGAGCACCACACCGTCTTCCGCGACTGCCTGATCGAGGCGATCCGGGTACACGCCGGACCCGGCTGGGACGCCGTACAGGAGAAGGCCTGGCGCGAGGGGTACGACCTGATCGCGGCGCGGATGAACGCGGCGGCCGCGGCGGCCGACGGCCCGGCGTACCGGTTCGCGGAGGTGCTGACGCACGAGCGGCGCGGCACGGACGTGGCCGTGTTCACCTGCCGCCCGTTCGAGCCGATGCCGTACCGGGCGGGGCAGTACGTGTACGTCGAGACGATGCACGAGCCACGCCACTGGCGCCGGTACTCGATCGCCACGGCGCCCCGGCCCGGCGGCGTCCTGGAGTTCCACGTACGGGCCGTGAGCGTGGGGGTGGTGTCGCCGGCGCTGGTGTGGAAGCTGCGGCCGGGCGACATGGTCCGGGTGTCGGAGCCGGCGGGCCGGCTGACGCTGCCGCCGCCGGGCCGCGACGTCGTCTGCCTGTGCGGCGGTACCGGGCTGGCGCCGGTGCGCGCGCTGGTCGAGGCGACCCCGGCCGGCGGCTGGGACCGCTGGGTGCACCTGTTCGTCGGCGCCCGTACCCCCGACGGCCTGTACGACCTGCCCGCGCTGTCCGCGCTCGCCGAGTCCCGGCCGTGGCTGCGCGTCATCCCGGTCGTCAGCGGCGACCCCACGTACGACGGGGAGACCGGGACGCTGTGCGACGTGCTCGCCCGCCGCGCCCCGTGGGACGACCACGACTTCGTGCTGTCCGGCTCGCCCGCCATGACCCGAGCCGCCCTCCGCGTACTCGGCGCCCTCGGCGTACCGCTCGCGCGCGTCCGGTACGACCCGTTCGAGTAGTCAGCCCAGGCAGGTACGGAAGACCTCGGTGAGCCGGTCGACGAACGCCGGGCTCGGCGGCGCGTCCGCGGCGAGGATGCGCCGCACGTACCCGGTGCCGATGAGGACGGCGACGCACAGCGCGGCTCGGGCGCGGGCGTCCTCGGCGGGGAGGCGCCGGGCGAGCGGGGCGATCAGCAGGTTCTCCAGGCGCTTCTGGAGCAGGTCGCGCACCTCGGGCGACTCGGCCGACCGGGTGGCGGCGGACACGCCGTGGCTCTGCCCCCGGTTCCGCTGGCGCATCGCGTACTCGGCGAGGTAGCGCGGGAGGTCGTCGAACGGGACGTCCGCGAGCTGCGGCAGCTCCTGCCCGGCGGACAGTACGGCGTCGAAGAGGCCGAGCTTGGACCCGTAGTACCGGTTGATGAGGGCGAGGTTGACGTCGGCGGCGGCGGCGATCGCGCGCACCGTCACCGTGCGGTAGCCCTGCTCGGCGAAGAGCCGCGCGGCCTCGCTGAGGATGCGCTGTTCGGTCGCCTCGCGGTCCCGCGGGCGCGGCTGGTCGTCCCGCGTCGGCCGCTCGACGGTGCCCCTGCTCACGCCCCACATCGTACGGGTCGGCTTGACGAAGTAAACGAGCGATTACTACATTGTTTGTATGGGGCAACCAACTGGACGGGGTGAGGTGCGGTGACCGCAGCCCACGAGGACCGGATCGCTGACGCACTGGCCGACATCCGCGAGGCCGCCTGGCAACTCGGCCCGCTCCTGCGCAACCTGCACAGCCGGGTCATCCCCGAACCCATCGCCGCGCACCGCCTCGTGCCACTGCTCGAACGACTGCCCGGCATCCGTACCAGCGAACTGGCCCGGGGCCGCGGCATCACGCTGTCCACCGTCAGCCGGCAGGTCGACCAGCTCGTCCAGGAAGGCTGGGTACGCGCCGAGACCGACCCCGACGACCAGCGCGCCCACCGCCTCTACGTGACCGACGCCGGCCTCGCCCGGCTCGACCACATCCGCCGCGAACTCGCCGGGTACTGCCAGGGCCGGCTCGGCCCCGACGGCGTCGCCGCGCTCACCCAGGCCGCGGCCGCCCTCCGCACCGCCGTCGACGTACTCCAGCGGATCGAGGACGCCGGCGACCCGCCCGGCGTGACCGGGTCGCGCGAGCCGCAGCTCACCGCCTGACCACCGGCCGCCCGTACCGGAGCGGCCACCCACCACACGCGTACATCGAGAAGAAGGTGACCATGACGGCGACGGCGAGTGACGCGTCCGTCGGCGCGGAGGCTGCCGGCCAGCGACCGCGGTACACCCACAAGCAGATCCTCGAAGTGTTGGCGGCGCTGCTGATGGCGCTGCTGACGTCGATGATCTCGACCTCGGTGGTGAGTACCGCGCTGCCCACGATCGTCGGCGAACTCGGCGGTCAGGACAAGCTGTCCTGGATCGCGAGCGCGACGCTGCTCACGATGACGGCCTCCACCCCGCTCTGGGGAAAGATGTCCGACATCTTCGGACGCAAGCTGCTGTTCCAGCTCTCGCTGGTGATCTTCGTGGTGTCCTGCGCCGCGGCCGGCTTCTCCCAGAACATGACCGAGATGATCGTCGCCCGCGCGTTCCAGGGGATCGGGGCCGGCGGGCTGTCCGCGCTGACCCAGGTCATCCTCGGCGACATCGTCGAGCCCCGCGAACGCGGCCGGTACTCCGGGTACCTCGGCGCGGCGTTCGGCGTGTCCACGGTCGCCGGGCCGCTGCTCGGCGGGTTCCTCGTCGACGGACCCGGCTGGCGGTACTGCTTCTTCGTCAGCATCCCGCTCGCCGTCGTCGCGTTCGCGATGATCCAGAAGATCCTCAAGCTGCCCAAGGTCAAGCGGAACACCCGCGTCGACTGGCTCGGCGCCACGTTCCTGACCGGCGGATCCGCCCTGCTCGTCGGCGTACTCTCCTTCGGTGGCAAGGAGTTCGCGTGGAACTCGGCGTGGACGTACGCGCTGGGGGCGGTGGCGCTGCTGTGCTTCGTCGGCGCCGTCTTCGCCGAACGGCACGCCCGCGACCCGATCCTGCCCCCGCGACTCTTCCGGAACCGTACGTTCGTGCTGACCGGGACCGCGTCGCTGCTCGTCGGCGTAGCCATGTTCGGCGGCATCATCTACCTGCCGCAGTACCTGCAGATCGTGCAGGGCATGTCGCCCACCGCGTCCGGCCTGATGACGCTGCCGATGGTGCTCGCGATGTTCCTGTTCTCCATCACCATCGGACGGGTCATCACCCGTACCGGACGGTGGAAGGTCTTCCCCGTCGTCGGCATGCTCGTCGTCGCCCTCGGCATGTTCCTGCTGTCCCGGCTGCACGTCGACTCCTCCCACCTCGCCATCGGCGCGTACGTCGCCGTGCTCGGCGCCGGGCTCGGCATGACCATGCAGACCCTCATCCTCGCCGCCCAGAACGCCGTCCAGCGCACCGACATGGCCGCCACCACCTCCGGCGTCTCGTACTTCCGGTCGCTCGGCGGCGCCATCGGAGTCGCCGCGTTCGGCGCCATCCTCACCAACCGGCTCACCGGCGAGAACACCCGACTCGCCCGCGCCGCCCACCTACCCGCCACCGGCGGCACGGGACTCGACCCGTCCAGCCTCGGCTCGCCCGAGGCCATCCACAAACTCCCCGACATCGTGCAGACCGTCGTACTCCAGGGCTTCACGAACTCGCTGCACACCGTGTTCCTCACCGCCGTACCGGTCGCGGTCGCGGGATGGCTCGCGGTGCTGTTCCTCAAGGAACTCCCGCTGCGGTCGAGTCAGTCCGCGCCCGCTCCGGTCGCGGCCGCTTCCGCCGCCGGGGTTTCGGGTGGAGCGGTTGGCGGTGCGTCGGCTTCCGGCGGTGCCGGGGTTGCCGGTGCGGTCGGAGGCCCCGGCTCGGCTGGACCATCGGGTGACTCAGGCGGTTCCGGATCGGCCGGTACTTCGTGGGACTCCGGTACTGGTGGGGCTGGATCCGTTGGGGTTGCTGGATCTCCTGGCGCAGGCGAGTCCACGGGAGAGGGGATGGCGCCGGCTGCTACCGTCGCCACCGGGGGGTTGAGCCGGGACGACGCGCTGGTCTCCGGCTTGCTGCTTTCCCTTGTGGCACAACGGATCGACCACCTGGACGGGGACGCGTCGCCACTCGTACCGGCGCTTGCGTCGCTCGTACCGGATGATGGGGGTAGCGAAGGGGAACGGGCGCGGCTCGCGGTCGAGCGGGTGATCCGGCCGTCGGCGCTCGCGCTGATGCGGCGCGCACATGCCGCGGACGGGGGTGTCGCATGATCCGGCGGATGATCGGCGCCGTCGCCGCCGTGATCGCGCTGCTGGCGGGGTTGTGGCTGGCGCTCGCTCCGTTCGCGCTCGGTACGCAGGGGCCTGGTGGGTGGTCGCGGGCCACCACGGTCACCGTCGTCAGTGGCGGCGCGGTGGCGTTCGTGGCGCTGGTCGGGTTCGTCGCGTCGGTCGCCGGGCTGGTGGGGGACGCTCGGCGGCGGGCGCGTGCCGCGGACCGGGCCGCGTTGGGGATCGCGGACGGTGCCGAGAGGGTTGCGGCGCAAGGTTTTCCACAGGGGGCGGGTTATCCACAGGCGTCCAGTGCCGGACCCTCGGGGGCGGGGGAAATCGGTATGATGGTGCCGGGGTCGCCCCCCTCGGGAGGGTGGGGGAATGCCTCGGGCACGGGCGAGTACGCCCCGCACCGCGCTGGCCCCGATGACGGGTCCGCGGGGAGCCCGGGGTCCACCTCGGACGTTGCCGGTGCCGACCGTACCGCTTCGGATCCGGTATCTGGCAACACATCCGGGTCGGACCCCGCCACCCGGTCCGCCGCGACCGCCGACGCCGACGGGGCGCCGCCGGCCACTGCCGGCCAGCACGACGTACCGGACGCCACGATCGACCTGCGTGACCTGATGCGGATCGTCCTGCCGGCGTTGACGCAGGACCTGGACGCGCGCCGCCGCGCCGGTACCGCGGACGGCGAGTTCCCGCGCCGCCCGACGACCGGCGTGAACGGCCGGATCGGCCCCGCGTGGTCGGGTTTCCTGCACCCGACCGCCGACCCGGCCACCAGCCACCCGAACGGCGACCGCCCGGCCACCAGCTTCCCGAACGGCGAACGCCGGAACGGCAGCGATCCGGGCGGCGGCCATCCCGGCGCCGCGATGGCCGACGCGGTACGCGGGCGTACGACGGAACGGCAGGTGGAACGGTGAAGGCACGGGACGGCATCGCGGTGACGGCGCTGGTGCTGCTGGCGTTGAGCGGCGGTTGGCTGGTGGCGGCGCCGTTCCTGCTGCACGTCCAGCCGGCGGGGGCGGCGTGGACGCGCGCCACGCGCACCGATCTGTGGTTCGGGCTGGGCCTGCTCGCCCTGTCGTTGCTGGCCCTCACCGGGTACGCGGCGGCGGCACTCCGCGAGGTCGCCGTCCGCTACGCCCGCCCGGGCCGCCACCAACGCCACTCCTGACCTTCTGGTACGCCCGCGTCGCCGGCACCAGCGACTCCTTGACGCGGGCGGAGTCCAACCCCGCCGAACGCCAGCAGTACCAACGGATTTCGCCTACCGGGCGAACGTCAACCCCACCGTGTGCGCACGGCGTTGCCGCCCGAAACCGCAAGCCGCCACGCACGTACGCCAACACGTCGACCCGTAACCGTACGGCCGCCTCGGATGCAGGCGCCACAAACCCAGAGGCGTCCGCGTACGCCAAGGCATCGCCAAACCCAGGCCAGTCTCCGAATCGACGCAACGCCAAAGCCAAGGCAACCCCGGAACCCAAGGCAACGCCAAAGCTAGGACAGCCCCGAATCCGGGCGACCTCAACCCAGAGCAACTCCCACAGCTAGGGGCGCGACGCGAACAAGGGGCGCCCGTGAGTGCAAGGCAACCTCGAACTCCAAGGCAACCCGAGCCCCACGCCGAATCCAAACCCGAGCCAAAGCCCAATTCCAAGCCAAGGTCCCAGCCCGGGCAACCCCAAACCCAGGGCAACCCGAAACCTTCAGGGGCGCCACCCCGATCGAAGGCGTCCAAGAACGCCAACGCAACCTCGAACCTCAAGCCAGACCCAAACCACGAGCCAAACCCAAGCCACGAGGCAAAGTCAGCCCCGAGCCCTGAGCCAAACCACAGTCCAAATCCAAGCCCGAAGCCCAAGCCCAAGCCGAACTCCAACGCCCGGGCCAGACTTCAAACCCCGACCCGAAACCCCAAAACAACGGGAACGGGTCAGGTGGGGAGGGGGCGGGTGGCGAGTGCGGCGAGGAGGTCGGCGCCGCGGTCGAGTACTGCGTCGTCGAAGACGACGGCGCCGGAGTGGTTGCTGGGTGAGGCGTCGGGCAGTACGTCGGGTGGCGCGGCGCCGAGTACGACGAATGCGCCGGGTGTTTCGCGGAGCAGGTAGGCGAAGTCTTCGGAGCCGCCGAGCGGGTGGGCGAGGGGCTCGTACCCGTGGGGGCCGAACAGGTCGGTGGCGGTGGCGGCGACGTGGGCGGCGGGTTCGGCGGTGTTGATGGTGGCGGGGTGGACGGGTTCGTGGTGGAGTTCGGCGGTGACGCCGTGGGCGGCGGCGATGCCGTGGCTGAGTTCGGTGAGCCGGGCGAGTACGCGGTCGCGGGCGGTGTCGGAGAAGCTGCGGATGGAGAGGTCGAGTTCGGCGCTGTCGGGGATGATGTTGCGCCGGGTGCCGGCGTGGATGGATCCGACGGTGACGACGACGGGGTCGAACGGGTCGGTGCCGCGGGCGACCAGGGTCTGCACGGCGCCGACGATGGCGCAGGCGGGCGGGATGGGGTCGGCGGCGCGGTGCGGCGTGGAGGCGTGGCCGCCGCGCCCGCGTACGACGATGCGCAGTCCGTCGGATGCGGCCATGACGGGGCCGGGACGGGTGGTGACGACGCCGTGCGGGACGACGTCGCCGAAGACGTGCAGGGCGTAGGCGGCGGCCGGTGGGCGGCCGGCGGCGTCGAGGAGTCCTTCGGCGAGCATCCGGCGGGCGCCGCCGTGTCCTTCCTCGCCGGGTTGGAAGCAGAGGACGACGTCGCCGCGGAGGGTGTCGCGCCGTTCCGCCAGCCGGTACGCGGCGCCGACGAGCATGGCGGTGTGCAGGTCGTGGCCGCACGCGTGCATCGCACCGTCCACTGTGGACCTGTACGGGACGTCGGCGGTCTCGGTGACCGGCAGCGCGTCCATGTCGGCGCGGAGCAGGACGACGGGCCCGTCGCCGCTGCCGCGGAGTACGGCGGTGACGGAGGTGAGGTCGCGGCCGGTGGTGACCTCCACCGGCAGCCCGGCCAGCGCGTCGAGTACGGCGTGCTGGGTCCGGGGCAGGTGCAGCCCGATCTCGGGATGCCGGTGGAGGTCGTGCCGGAACTGCGTGAGGTTCATACGTCGAGCGGCTTCTTCGCGGTCTCGGTCAGGAACAGGTACACCACGAACGAGACCGCGCACAGCAGCGCGATGTAGAACGGGAACAGCCCGGGGTTGCCGAGCGACTTGAACAGCGTCCCCATGTACGGCGCGGTCCCACCGAACACCGCCACGGCCAGCGAGTACGGGAAGCCGATGCCGCCGGCGCGTACCCGGGCGGGGAAGACCTCCGCGTTGATCGCCGCGGCGATGGAGGTGTACCCGGTGAGCAGCACCATGCCGACGAGCGTGATGCCCAGCATCACCCCGAACGAGTTGGTCAGCAGGTGCAGCAGCGGCACGATGAGCAGCGCGAAGCCGCCGGCGAACACGAGCAGCATCGGCTTGCGGCCGATCCGGTCGGACAGCATCCCGCCGAGCGGCTGCATGACCGCGAAGCAGGCGAGCGCGATCGTCGACACCACCAGCGATTCGGCCTTGTCGAAGCCGACGTTCTGCTGCGCGTACGTGGGCAGGTAGGAGGTCCAGGAGTAGTACGCGATGGTGCCGCCGATGGTGATGCCGACGATCAGCAGCGACTGCTTCGGGTACCGGATGAGCGCCTCGTAGAAGCGCGGCCGGTCGGTGGACTCGACCTTCTTCGTCTCGCGTACGCCGCGGCGCAGCCACAGGCCGAACAGCGCGAACGCCGCGCCGGCGAGGAACGGGATCCGCCAGCCCCAGCCCGTCATCGCACCGTCGGACAGGGTGCCCACCAGCAGGGCGGCCAGGCCGGACGCGACGAGCTGCCCGATCGTGGTCGACACGTACTGGAAGCTGCCGAACAGGCCGCGGCGGCCGGACGGCGCCGATTCCACCAGGAACGTGGTGGACGCGGCGAACTCGCCGCCGATGGACAGGCCGGAGATGAGCCGGGCGAGCACCAGGATCACCGGCGCCAGCACCCCGACCGCCTTGTACGTGGGGACGATGCCGACGAGCAGCGAGCCGAGGCCCATCAGCAGGATGGTCACGGTCAGCGCGGTACGCCGGCCGAACCGGTCGGCGATACTGCCGAGCAGCAGGCCGCCGATGGGCCGCATGAAGAAGCCGACCGCGAACACGGCGAACGTGCTGAGCGCCGCCGCGATGGGGCTGTCACCGGGGAAGATGAGCGGCCCGAACGTGGTGGCCAGGAACGTGTAGGTGTACCAGTCGTACCACTCGATGGCGTTGCCGACCGAGGCGGCGGTGATCTGACGCAGCCGGGCGGCGGTGCCGAGCTGGGCGACGTCGGTCCGCGCTTCCGTGGACATAGGGATCCTCCGAAGCTGTGGGGGCTGGGCCATGATGACCCGGCCGAACCCGCACGACCGGCCGGAACGCAGCATCGGCGCTACCGTGGACGGCGTCATGCAGGATCCCGTCATGCTCGGCGAGGACGAGCTGTCCCTCGTCAACGCGCTGCAGATCGCGCCGCGCGCGTCCTGGTCGTTGCTCGGCGGGGTGCTCGGCGCCGATCCGGTGACCGTCGCCCGGCGCTGGCAGCGGCTCACCCGTACCGGCCGCGCCTGGGCCACCGCGTACGGGTCGCCGGTGCTGATGCGGCAGACGTGCCTGGCGCTGGTCGCCGTGACCTGCCAGGCGGGCAGCCTGGTGCGGATCGCCGAGGCGCTGCGCGACGACCCGCACGCCGTCACCGTCGAGCACACCACGGGCGGTTGCGACCTGCTCGTCACCGTCTGGACCACCGGCCTGCCCGATCTCTCCCGGTACCTGGTGGCCCGGCTCGGCACGCTGCCCGGCATCGCCGTCACGCGCACCACGGTCATCACCAACCTGTACGCGGAGGGGTCGAGCTGGCGCCTCGGCGTACTGGACGTGCCGCAGCAGGACCGGCTGCGGCGTACGGTGCCGGCGGTGTCGGGGGTGGAGGCGACGGTGCGGCCCGAGGACCGGCCGCTGGTCGTACGGCTGGGTCGGGACGCGCGCACGCCGTACCCGGAGCTGGCGTCGGCGGCGGGGATCAGCCCGGCGACCGCCCGGCGCCGGGTGTCGCGGCTGCTGTCCGGCGGCCTGCTCGCGCTGCGCTGCGAACTCGCGCGCGCCGAGTCGTACTGGACGGTGTCGGCGACGTTGTGGATCAACGTACCGCCGGGTGAGCTGGCGGGGACGGCGGCGGCGCTGGCGGCCCGGCCGGAGACGCGGCTGGTGGCCGCGGTGGCGGGGAGTACGAACCTGGTCATCACGGTGTGGCTGCGCGGGCTGGCCGACCTGCAACGGCTGGAGGCGACGCTGACCGCGCGCTGGCCGTACCTGTCGGTGGTGGACCGGGCCGTGGTGCTGCGGCACTACAAGCTGATGGGCCGGGTACTCGACGAGTCGGGGCGGGCGCTGCGCGCGGTGGACATGGACATCTGGCGCGACCCGGCGCCGGGTGGTGCTGTTCACGATCGGCAGGTGCGGGAATGACAGCGGATCGTGGCTCTGGTTAGGCTTGCCTTATCACTGTCGTGTCGGCCAGGGAGGCGCACGTGGGGCAGGCTGACGCGGCGGCGCTCGCCGGCGACGACCTGAGCGTCGGGTACGCGGGGTCGGCCGTGCTCACCGACGTCAGCCTCGGGCTCGCCCCCGGCACCGTCACCGTCCTCGTCGGGCCGAACGGTTGCGGCAAGTCCACGCTGCTGCGTACGTTGGCGGGCCTGTTGCCGCCGATCGCCGGTACGGTCCGCGTCGGCGGCGACCCGGTGCACCGGCTGCACCGCCGGGAACTGGCCCGGCGCCTGGCGTTCCTGCCGCAGACCCCGCTCGTACCGGCCGGGGTGGCGGTGCGTGACCTCGTCCGGCACGGGCGGTACGCGCACCGCGGCGCGCTCGCCCGGCACACCGCCGACGACCGGGCCGCCGTCGACTGGGCGATCGAGGTGACCACCGCGACCGAGCTGGCCGAGCGCCGCCTCGACGAACTGTCCGGCGGCGAACGCCAGCGCGCCTGGCTCGCCACCGTCCTCGCCCAGCAGGCCGGCGTACTGCTGCTCGACGAGCCGACGACGTACCTGGACCTGCGGCACCAGCTCGACGTACTGGAGGTGGTGCGGGGGCTGGCGCGCGACCACGGCATCGCGTGCGGCCTCGTGCTGCACGACCTCGGCCAGGCCGCCGCGTACGCGGACCACGCGGTGATGGTGGCCGGTGGCTCCGTCGTCGCCGCCGGTACGCCGGACGAGGTGTTCACCGCCGCGCACATCCGCCGCGCGTTCGGCCTCGACGTGGAGGTCGTACGGGACGCGGAGACCGGTCACCTGGCCCTGTTCCCCCGGCTGGCGGGCACCGTGCCCACGGCCAACTGACCCCCCAAGGAGCACGATGCGCAAGACCGTACTCGGTGTGCTGGCGACGGCCGCCGTCCTGGCCCTCGGTGCCTGCTCGTCCGGTACCGCCGGCGATGCGGGCGGTGCGACGTCCGGCGGCAGCGGCGGCAAGGTCTCCGTCACCGACTCCACCGGTACCGTGCACCTGCCGAGGACGGCGACGAAGGTCGTCTCGCTGGAGTGGTCGTACACCGAGGATCTGCTGGCGCTGGGGGTCACGCCGGTCGGGGTCGCCGACCGCGCCACGTACGGCGACTGGGTGGGTGCGGGCGCGCGCGTACCGTCGAGCGTGCCGGACGTCAGCACCCGCGCGCAGCCGAGCCTGGAGAAGATCAAGGCGCTGAACCCGGACCTGATCATCGCGGAGAAGAGCCGGTCGACCGCGAACCTGGCTCAACTGAAGGAGATCGCGCCGGTCCTGCTGTTCGACGCGTACACGCCGAACACGAAGCTCGTCGACACCACCGACACCAACCTCGTGCGGATCGGTACGGCGGTCGGCAGGCAGGGCAAGGCGAAGGACCTCGTCGGGGCGTACCGGAAGAAGGTTGCGGCGGCGAAGGAGAAGCTCGCCAGGGCCGGCAAGGCGGGTACGAGGATCACGCTGTTGCAGGGCTTCAGCGTCAACGGCCAGCCGAACATCCGGGCGTACACGAACCACGCGCAGGCGGTGCAGGTACTCACCTCGATCGGCCTGGTGAACGCCTGGCAGGGCAAGGATTCCGACCCGTCCGGCTTCACGTCGACCGGCGTCGAGGGCCTCACCCCCGTCTCCGACTCGACCGCCCTGTACGTGGCGCTGAAGTCCGACGACCCGTTCACCGGTGCGCTGGCGACGAACGCGACGTGGCGCAACCTGGGCTTCGTCAAGGCGAAGAAGCTGCACGCCCTCGACCCCGGTACCTGGTTCTGGGGCGGCCCGGTGTCCAACGGGATGCTGATCGACCAGGCCGTCGCCGCCCTCGGCGCCTGAGCGACGAGGGTTTCCGTCGAATGACCCGCACCGCGGACGCGACCGCCGTGTCCACAGTGGAGCGTCCGGCGCCGCGCCGGTACCGGACGGCCGTGGTGGCCGTGGTCGGCGTGGCGCTGCTGGTCGGGTTCGCGGTCGTGCACGTCGGGCAGGGCAGCGCCGGGATCGGCCTGTCCCGGTTGCTGTCCCTGGCGACCGGGCACGCCGACCCCGACGCCCTCGCCGTACTGGCCGGGTCGCGGTTGCCGCGGCTGACCGCCGGCCTGGTCACCGGGCTTGCGCTCGGGCTGTCCGGCGCGCTGGTCCAGGGCGCCACCCGCAACCCGCTCGCCGCGCCGGACACGCTCGGCGTCAACGCCGGCGGGTACCTGGCGGTGTCGTTGTGCACGGTGTCGGGGATCCGGCTCGGCATCCTGCCGTCGGCGGCGGTGGCGTTCGCCGGTGGGCTGGCCGCGGCCGGACTGGTGCAGCTGCTGGTGTCCCGCGGTCCGATGGCACCCGGCCGGATCCTGCTCGCCGGTACGGCGATCGCCATGGCCGGCAGCTCCGCCGCCACCGTCGTACTGATCCTGAACGCGCAGCGCGCGCAGGGACTCTTCTTCTGGGGCAACGGATCCCTGCTCGAAACGGGGTTGTCGCGCCCGCTGCTGACCGGCCTGATCGTGCTGTGCGGCGCGCTGCTGGCGCCGCTGCTGGCCCGGCCGCTGGACCTGCTGTCGCTCGGGGACGAGACCGCGGAGGCGATGGGGCTGCGGGTCGGCCGGATCCGGCTGTTCGCGTTCGGCCTGGCCGTACTGTTCTCCGCCGCGTCGGTCGCGCTGACCGGGCCGATCGGGTTCGTGGGCCTGGTCGCCCCCGTCGTCGTGCGCCTCTTCGGCGTACGCCGGCACGCCGCGCTGCTGCCCCTCGCCGCCCTGTACGGCGCGGTCTTCGTACTCGGTGCCGACGTGGTCGCCCGCGCGCTGCTGTCCGCGTCCGGTACCGGCGACTACGAGATCCCGGCCGGCGTGGTCACCGCCCTGGTCGGCGGCCCCGTCTTCGTCTACCTGGCCCGCCGGGTACCGACCGGCGACGCGGACACCGGCGCGGCGGTCACGGTGGCCGCGCCCGGCTCGCGCTCGCGGTACGGGCTGATCGTGGTCGCGGGCGTCGTCGTACTCGCCGGCACGGTCCTGGTCGGGCTCGGCCTGGGCGACGTCCATCTCGGGCCGGGGCAGCTGGTGCGCGCCGTGTTCGGGCAGGCGGACCAGCTCGCGAACGGGATCGTCGCGTTCCGGGCGCCCCGCATCGTCGCGGCGGCCGCGGCGGGGATCCTGCTGGCCGGGGCCGGCGTCGCGATCCAGTCCGTGGTACGCAACCCGCTCGCCGAGCCGAGCCTGCTGGGCGTCACCGGCGGCTCGTCGATCGGCGCGGTCGCGCTCATCACGCTCGTACCGACGGCGCCGCGCTGGGGCATCCCCGCCGCCGCGCTCGTCGGTGGCGTACTCGCGCTCGGCCTGGTCATGCTGCTCGCCACCGGCCGGCGCACCGCCCCCCTCGACCCCACCCGTGTGGTACTGATCGGCATCGGTGTGGCCGCGGCGACGGCGGCGCTGGTGCAGGTGCTGTCGCTGCGCGCGCAGTTGCAGCTCGCCGCGGCGCTCACCTGGCTCGCCGGCTCCACGTACGCCCGCTCGGCCGGTGACCTGACCTGGTTCGCCGTCCCCCTCGTCGTACTCGTCGGGCTGGTACTGGTGTCGCGGACGCTGGACCTGCTCGGGTTGGGCGACGACCTGCCGCGCTCGCTGGGCCTGCCGGTCGGGCGTACGCGGCTGCTGGTGCTGCTGGCCGGTGCCGTGCTGGCCGCCGGTACGGCCGCGGTGGTGGGCACGGTCGGGTTCGTCGGGCTGGTCGCGCCGCACCTGGCCCGCCGGATCGTCGGCCCGTCGCACCGCCGGCTGCTGCCGGTCGCGGCGCTGCTCGGCGCCGTACTCGTGGTCGCCGCGGACGCCGCGGGCCGCTGGGTACTGGCGCCGAACGAGATCCCGGTGGGGATCGTCACGGCACTGGTGGGCGCCCCGTACCTGATCTGGTTGCTGCGGCGGCAGAAGGCCCGTGCCGACGGTGCGTGACCGGTACGTCGCGCCGGAGATCACACGACCTGCCGGTGACGGCCCTGGTCAAAGGTCGGCTAGGCTAGCCTAAGTTTGCTTGCCCCGGTCGGCGGGGACGGCCGCGGTGCCCGAGGGTGACCGCTGCCGTGCGTCCGGCCGGCATCGGGGCGCGATCGAGGGGGTGGACGGGGTGACGGTGGCGGTGACGGCGGCGCTCCGGCCGCTCGACCCGATCGTCGCCGCGCTCGCCGAGGTGCGTGGGGACAGCGACGCGTTCGGCATCGCCGACGGGCTCGTCGTCGCCGACCCGGCCGACGGCTGGCTGCCGGCCACCGCGCTCGTCGACGGCACCGCCATCCCCGACCTGCTGGCCGCGCCCGCCCGGATCTGGGGCGCCCAGCCGCACGCCGCCGCGACGCTGGCGTACAAGGCGTACACGTACTGGCTGACGATGCCGGCGGTGCTGGGGTGGGCCGTCGCCCGCCGGGTGCCGCTACTGTCCGCCGACAACGTCGCCGTACGGCTGGCCGACGACGCGCCGCAGGTGGTCATCGGCGTGCTGCGCCCCACCGTCGCGGTACTGCCGGACGACCCGGTCGCCGGGCACCCGGACACCGTCGTCGTCGACACCCCGGACGCGCTGCTCGGCGTACTCAAGGACACGCTGCTGGACAACCACGTGTCGCCGCTCGTCGCCGCGACGCGCGAGCACGTCCGGATCGGCGCGCACACCCTGTACGGGCAGCTCGCCGCGGGCATCGCGTACGCGCTGTCCGCCGCGGCGCCGGTCCTGGACGCGCCGGTGCCGGCCGCCGGCACCGTACTCGACGCGCTCGGGCTCAGCGGTCTCGCCGCGCTCTGCCACACCGACGGTGAGCTGCGCGTACGGCGGAAGACGTGTTGCCTGGCGTTCGTGGTGCCGGGCCTGGACGGGCACGTCTGCGCCGACTGCTGCGTCCGCCGCTGACCGTCAGGCGCCGCGGGCGAGGTGCAGCCGGCGGTCCTCGGCGACGAGGCGGGCGATGCGCTCCGCGGTGGCCGTACCGGCGACGGGGGTGTGCAGCAGCAGCGACAGGTCCGGCCGGTCGGGCAGGCGCAGCATCCGGCTCTCCACCACCAGCTCGCCGCCGGCGGGGTGCAGGATCGTCTTGACCATCGGGGCGGGCGGCCGCACCTCGTGCCGGGCCCACAGTTCGGCGAACTCGGGCGACCGGGCCAGCAGCCCGTCCACGACCTCCGCGTACCCCGAGTCGCCGTGCCGCGCCGTCATCTCGTGCCGGTACTGCGCGGCCACGACCGGCGCCAGCTCGGCCCAGTCGGCGTACCGGTCGCGGTACATCGGGTTGGTGAAGAAGTCGATCAGGCAGTTGGGCAGCGACGCGCGCGCCCAGCCGAACACCACGCGGGCGGCGTCGTTCGCGGCGACGAGGTTCCAGTACTGGTCGACGACGTGGGCCGGGTTGGGCAGCCAGCCGTCGAGGAGCCGGACGATGTCCTCGCCGACGGGCATGGCGTCCCAGTCGCGTTCGAGCGGCGGGTTCAGCTCGGCCAGCACGTACAGGTGGCGGCGTTCGGGCTCGGTCAGCCGCAGGACGCGGGCGACGGCGTCGAGCACCTGCGGCGAGACGCTGATGTCGCGGCCCTGTTCGAGCCACTGGTACCAGGAGGGGCCGACGCCGGCGAGGACGGCGACCTCCTCGCGGCGCAGTCCGGGGGTACGGCGGCGCGGGCCGGCAGGCAGTCCGGCGTCGGCCGGCTGGACGGCGGCGCGCCGGGCCTTCAGGAAGTCGCTCAGCTCGGTACGGCGCAGGCTGGTGGTCACGCCACCAGCATAAGCGGGCTCTCCGGTCAGTTTCGACATCCGTCGAATGATGATGCCCATGACCGATGACGTACTCCGATCCGCGGCCGCCACGGCGACCGCCGACAGTCCCCGGTCGGCGCGGACGCCCCGCGCCGGCGTGCGTACGACGGCGGTGGACGGGTCCGTGCCGGGCTTGTCGCGCCGTGCCCGCCTCGTCCTGGTACTCCTGTGCGCCGCGCAGTTCGCGATGGCCATCGACTTCTCGATCCTGAACGTGGCGCTGCCGAGCCTCGGTACCGATCTGGGCCTCGGCCAGGCGAACCTCCAGTGGGCGGTGACCGCGTTCGCGTTGCCGTCCGGCGGGTTCCTGCTGCTGGCGGGCCGGCTGGGTGACCTGGTGGGCCGGCGCCGGATGTTCCTCGCCGGGCTGGGCCTGTTCACGGTGGCGTCGCTGGCGGCGACGCTCGCGGCCGGGCCGGCGATGTTCCTCGCCGCGCGGGCGGTGCAGGGCCTCGGCGCGGCGGTCACCATCCCGACCGCGATGGCGCTGCTGACCACGATGTTCCCGGAGGGACCGGCGCGGAACCGGGCGCTGGGCGTGTCCGGCATGGTGCTGTCGCTCGGCTTCACCCTCGGCATGCTGCTCGGCGGCGTACTCACCTCGTCGCTCGGCTGGCGTTCCACCATGGCGCTGAACGTCGTCATGGCCCTGCCGGTACTCGTCGCCGCCCCGCTGCTGCTCACCGAGAGCCGGCCGGAACGGCGCCCGAAGCTCGACGTACCCGGCGCGGTGACGGTCACCGGTGGCCTGCTGGCGCTGATCTTCGCGCTGTCCACCGCGGCCGAGTCGAGCTGGACCCGTCCGGAGGTACTCGTCGCGCTCGTCGCCGCGGTACTGCTGCTCGGCGCGTTCGTGGTGGTGGAGCAGCGGACGGCGGAGCCGCTCGTGTCGCTGGGCGTACTGCGGCGGCGGACGGTGGCGTGGGGCAACCTGGGCGGGCTCGTGACGTTCTCGATGGCGAGTTCGCTGACGTTCCTGCTGACGCTGTACATGCAGGAGATCCGGCACCTGTCGCCGTTCGAGTCGGGGCTGGTGTTCGGGGTGACGGGGCTGGGCGCGGCGGGCACCGGGCTGGTCGCGTCCCGGCTGGTCAACCGCTTCGGCAGCCGCACGGTACTGGTCGGCGGGCTCACCATCCAGGCCGTCACCACCGCGGTACTGCTGGCGACCGGTGCGGCGGGCGGCGTCTGGCTGATCCTGGTGTTCTGCACGGTGGCGTTCGGCGGGCACATGGCGGCGGTCGTGTCGTACGGGATCACGGCGACGTCGGGGCTGTCGAACCGGGAGCAGGGGCTGGCGACCGGGCTGCTGACGACGGCGCAGCAGGTCGGCGTGACGGTCGGCATCCCGATCCTGTCCGCCCTGTACGCGGCGCACGCGGCGACGTTGCGGGCCGGTGGCGCGGACCGGGCGCACGCCATGCTCGGGGGCATCCACCTGGGCATCGCCACGAACGCGGCGATCGTACTGGCGGCGGCGGTGCTGATCGGGGTGGCGCTGCGCCGGGTCGCCCATCGGTAGGGCACGGGAGCGGCGAACCGCCGTCCGTTCGGTCACGGCCGAACGGACGGCGGTTTTGCTATGCACAACTCTGTGTCAAACTTGTCGCGGATCGGGCTCGACGAACCTACGGTTGCGCATGAGGAGGTGGCCCGCGGCGTGTTTGACGTGATCGTGCGCGGTGGCTGGCTGTTGGACGGCACCGGTGCCGCGGCGTACCGGGCGGACCTCGCGGTGCAGGGCGGCAGGATCGCCGGCATCGGGCGGCTGGACCTCGCCGAGGCCGCGGAGGAGATCGACGCGACGGGGCGCTTCGTGGTGCCCGGGTTCGTGGACGCGCACGTGCACGGGGACGCGCTGGTACGCGACCCGGCGGTGCAGCTCGCCGCGCTGCGGCAGGGCGTCACCACGTTCGTCCTCGGCCAGGACGGCCTGTCGTACGCGCCGGCCTCGCCCGCGACGCTGGCGTACGTGTCGCGGTACTTCGCGGCGGTGAACGGGCCGCACGACGGCTTCACCGGTGGTGGCGTGGCCGACCTGCTCGGCACGTACACCGGTACGACCGCGCTGAACACGGCGTACCTGGCGCCGCACGGCACCATCCGGTACGAGGTGATGGGTGCGGCGGAGCGGCCCGCCACCGCCGAGGAACTGACCCGGATGCGCCGGCTGGTGGAGGAGTCGCTGGACGAGGGCGCGGTCGGCCTGTCCACCGGGCTGGAGTACGCGCCGGGGAGGTACGCGGACGCCGCCGAGCTGGCCGAGCTGTGCCGCCCGGTCGCCGCGCGCGGCCTGCCGTACGTGTCGCACATGCGGGGGTACGAGGCGGACGCGCCGACCGGGGTCGCCGAGATCCGCGAGATCGCCCGGCAGTCCGGTGTCGCCGCGCACATCTCGCACTACCACGGGCCGGCGGAGAAGCTGGCCGCGCTGGTCGACGACTCCCGTGCCGAGGGCCTCGACCTCACCTTCGACAGCTACCCGTACCTGCGGGGCAGCACCATCCTCGCGATGGTGACGCTGCCGCCGTGGCTGCCCACCGCCGACCCGGAGCGTACGGTCGCGGCGCTGGGCGACCCGGAGGTACGGCACCGGCTGGACACCGAGTGGTTCGCCGCCCGCGACGACGTGTGGCCGCGCATCACCCTGTCGTACGTGCCGGCGGAGAAGTGGCACTGGGCGGAGGGCATGGCGCTCGTCGCGGTCGCCGAGAAGGCGGGGCTCACGCCGGCCGAGACGTGCGTGGAACTGTTGCGTGCCACCGGTCTCACGGTCGGCTGCGTGTTCGGCCAGCCGCCGACGAACAGCGAGGAGTCGGTGCGCGCGCTGCTCCGGCACCCGGCGCAGATGGGCAGCTCCGACGGGATCTACGTGGGCGGTCACCCGCATCCCCGCGGCTGGGGCGCGTTCGCCCGGGTGCTCGCCCGGCACGTACGCGAGCTGGGCGACCTGTCGTGGGAGGACGCGGTCGTGCACCTGGCCGCGCATCCGGCGCGCCGCTTCGGGTTCGCCGGCCGCGGCCTGCTGCGCGTCGGGAACGTCGCCGACGTCGCCGTGATCGACCGGGACACCGTCGCCGACACCGCCACGTACGCGGAGCCGCGGCGGCCCGCGACCGGCGTCGACGACGTACTCGTGAACGGGCGGCGGGTACTGGCCGGCGGCGAGCTGACCGGTGTCCTCGCCGGCACGCCACTCCGGGCGGATCCGTGACCGCGCAACAGATCCGGCGAGCCCGGGCCGCGGCGACCGGCGCGGTGGCGCCGTGAGTACCGGGCGCGTGCAGCGTGCCGGCGGGGTCACCGCACCCGCCGGCGACCGCGGCGATCCGGGATCCGCGGCGCGCAACCAGTCGTCGTCGCTGCGCCGCGCCCTGTCGATCCTCGCGTACGTCGAGGGGCACGGCGGCGGTCGCGGCGTGAGCCTGTCCGACCTCGCGGATTCGTTGTCTCTCAACAAGAGTACGATCCTGCGGCTGTCCGCGCCGCTGTCCGAGGCGGAGCTGCTGACCCGGGACGCGGAGACCGGGCGGTTCCGGCTCGGGCTGGGCGCGCTGCGCCTCGGCCAGGCGTACCTGTCCACTTTGGACCTTCGTACCGTGGCGGCGGAACGGCTGCGGGCGTTGCAACGCGCCGCCCGCGAGACCTGCCACCTCGTCGTGTACGACGCGCCCGACGTGGTCTATATCGACAAGGTCGAGAACGAGGCCAACGTACGGATGGGGTCGCGGGTCGGCAGCCGCGCGCCGATGTCCTGCACCGCCGTGGGCAAGGCGATCCTCGCCTGGGTCGACGACGCGGCGCGCGAGACGGCGATCGCGGCCGGGCTGCCGGCGGTCACCCCGCACACCATCACCGACCCGGACCGGCTGCGTACCGAGCTGCGCCGGATCCGCGAGCGCGGGTACGCGGTGGACGACCGGGAGAACGAGGTGGACGTACGGTGCGTGGCCGCGCCGCTGTTCGACCACGACGACCGGGTGGTGGGCGCGCTGTCGGTGTCCGGGCTGTCGTCCCGGATGACGCCGGCCGCGATCCGCGAGCTGGCCCCGCGGGTCGCCGCCACCGGCCGGCAGATCTCGCACGAGCTCGGCGCATCCGACACCACCGTGCTGACACCCTCGGGGGGAGCCACGTGACGCTGACCATTCCGGACGAGTACGTCGACTGGCGTACGAAGGGGTTGTGGCTGCCGGAGTCCCGGCTGCGGTCGAGCGAGTTCGTGGCGGCGAAACCCGACGTGTTCACCGGGCCGTTCGCCTGGCCGCTGATGCTGTTGAAGCAGGACGCGGTGGCGCACAACGTGACCACGATGGCGGAGTACACGGCGCGGCACGGGCTGGCGTTCGCGCCGCACGGCAAGACGTCGATGGCGCCGCGGCTGTTCGAGATGCAGCTCGACGCGGGCGCCTGGGGCATCACCCTGGCCACCGCCGGTCAGGTACTCGCGGCCCGCGGCTTCGGCGTGCCGCGCATCTTCCTCGCCAACGAACTGCTGGATCCGTTGGCGCTGCGCTGGGTCGTCGCCGAGGGCGAACGCGACCCGGACTTCGAGTTCGTCTGCTACCTCGACTCGGTCGAGGGTGTCGAGGCGATCCGGTCCGCACTGTCCGAAGTGGAGGGTGAGCGGGCCCTGTCGGTCGTGGTGGAGCTGGGCCACCCGGGCGGCCGTACCGGGGTCCGCACGGTCGACGAGGCCGTCGAGCTGGCCCGTACCGCCGCGCGGGTGGACCGGCTCGCGGTGCGCGGCATCGCCGGGTACGAGGGCGGTCTGCGCACGGTGGACGAGGCGGCCGACTACCTCGGCCGGGTCCGCGACGCCGCCGTACGCGCGGCCGACGCCGGCGCGGTCACCGGGAAACTGCTCGTCTCCGCCGGCGGCTCCGCCTACTTCGACACCGTCACCGAGGTACTCGGTGGAGACTGGGCGCCGGCGCACGACGTCCTGCTGCGCAGCGGCGCGTACGTCACGCACGACCACGGTTTCTACCGCGACCACACGCCGTTCAACCGTACCGGTGAGGCGACGCTGGAGCCGGCGTTCGAGCTGTGGGCGCGGGTGCTGTCGGTACCCGAGGACGGGCTCGCGCTGTGCGGCGCGGGCAAGCGGGACCTGCCGTTCGACGAGGGACTGCCGGTCCCGTTGCGGGTCCGGCGCGCGGACGGCAGCGAGGCCGACGCGTCCGCGGGCCGGGTCACGAAACTGATGGACCAGCACTGCTACCTCACGACCGACGGCCTGCCGCCGCTCCGGCCCGGCGACCTCGTGGCCTTCGGGATCTCCCATCCCTGTACGGCGTTCGACAAGTGGCGGGTGCTGCCGATGGTCGACCCGGAGTACCGCGTCGTCGAACTGATCCACACCTACTTCTGAGGAACGCGCCATGACAGTCCCATCGCGACAGACCCCGAGCCGCGCGCTCACCGAGACCGGCGTGGTGCCGATCCTGCGCGGCAAGAAGACCGGCGAACACCTGCCGGCCGTACTGGACACGTTGGTGGACAACGGGATCCGCTGCCTGGAGATCACCACGAACACGCCGGGCGCGTTCGCCGCGGTCACCGCCGCGCACGAGCGGTACGGCGCGGACGTGGAGCTGGGCATCGGTACCGTGCTGACGGTCGACGACGTGCGGGCGGCCGAGCAGGCCGGCGCCGCGTTCATCGTGTGCCCGCACACCGATCCCGAACTCGCCGACGCCGCACTGGCCCGCGGCCTCGGGTACTACCCCGGCGCGTTCACCGCCACCGAGGTACTGACCGCGTGGAAGCTCGGCGCGACCGCCGTCAAGATCTTCCCCGCGTCGGTCGCCGGCCCGAAGTACCTGCGGGAGCTGGGCGGGCCGATCGACGGCGTACCGCTGCTGCCGACCGGTGGGGTGACGGTCGAGCTGGTGCCGGAATACCTTGCGGCAGGGGCGATCGCGGTCGGCATGGGCGGTCCGCTGGTCGGCGACGCGCTGGACGGCGGCGACCTCGGCGCGCTCGCCACGCGTACCCGGCGGGTCCTGGACGCCGTCGCGGGGACGCAGGTATGAGCGTGGGGGTGCCGGAAAGCGCGGAGTTGGTGACGCTGGGCGAGACGATGGCGTTGCTTGCGGCGCCGCAGATCGGTCTGCTGCGGCACATGCACAGCCTCAACCTGTCGATCGCGGGCGCCGAGTCGAACCTCGCCATCGGCGTACGCCGGCTGGGGCGTACGTCGGCGTGGTTGAGCCGGGTCGGCGACGACGAGTTCGGCCGGCTGGTGACGGGGACGATCCGGTCCGAGGGCGTGGACGTACGCGCGGCGGTGGACTCCTCCGCGCCGACCGGGCTGATGGTGAAGGAACGCCGGTCCGACGCCATCACCCGCGTCCAGTACTACCGCGCCGGTTCGGCGGCGTCCCGGCTGTCACCGTCCGATGTGGACGAAGATCTGGTCCGCGCGGCCCGCGTGCTGCACGTCTCGGGCATCACCCCGGCGCTGTCCGCGACCGCCCGCGACGCCGTACGCGCGGCCGTGGACACCGCGCGGCAGGCGGGCGTCCTGGTGTCGCTGGACTTCAACTACCGGTCCCGGCTGTGGGACGCGGACGCCGCGGGCGCCGAGCTGGGCGAGCTGGCCGCGCGTGCCGACATCGTGTTCGCCACGGTGCCGGAGGCGCGCCTGGTGGTTGCCGGCGACGACGAGTCGGAACTCGCGGCCGCGCTGGCCAAGCTCGGCCCGCGCCACGTCCTCGTCAAGCGCGGCTCGCGCGGCTCGTACGCGTTGCTCGACGGCGCCGCGCACGATGCCGCGCCGCAGCGCGTACCGGTGGTGGACCCGGTGGGTGCGGGCGACGCGTTCGCCTCGGCGTACCTGGCGGAGCTGATCGGGGGGCGGCCGGCGGATGAGTGCCTGGCGGCGGCGAGTGCCGCGGGGGCGTTCGCGGTGACGGTGCCGGGCGACTGGGAGGGGCTGCCCAGCCGCGAGGAGCTGCACCTGCTCGGTGCCGACCCGGACGACGACATCCACCGTTGACACGTTCCACCGGATCCCGCGTGGACCCGGATTCCCTTGTGTACCAACCAGAGGAGAGACACAGATGGCGAACAAGCAGGCGCTCCGCACCGACGACGCCCCCGCCCCCGCCGGCGGGTACTCGCAGGGCATCGCGGCGGGCGGCTTCGTCTACACCGCCGGGATGGGCCCGATCGACGCGGCCACCGGGAAGGTCGTCGGCGAGGACGTGGCGACCCAGACCCGGCAGGTGATGGCGAACCTCGCCGCCGTACTGGCGCAGCGGAACCTGACGTTCGAGCACGTCGTGAAGGCCACCGTGCACCTGCAGGAGCTGCACCGGGACTTCGCCGACTTCGACGCGGCGTACCGGGAGAGCTTCGCGGGGACGACGCCGCCGGTGCGGACGACGGTCGGGTCGGACCTGAACGACATCCTTGTGGAGATCGACTTCGTCGCGTACGAGGGCTGATCCGCCCGGTGATTGACGCAACCGCTCGGTTGCCATACTCTGGCAACCGAGCGGTTGCTACTTGTCCGAGGGGGAGTCATGGGTTTTCCCGATCGCATCGAACGCACCGTCGAGATCGGCCGGCCGCCGGCCGACGTCTGGGCCGCGCTCACCACGTCCGACGGCCTCGCCGCCTGGTTCGGCAACGAGGCCAGCATCGACCTGCGGCCCGGCGGCACCGCGACGATGAGCTGGACCGACGGGCCGTCCACCACGATGCGGGTGGAGCGGGTCGAGGAACCGGCCGTCTTCGGCTTCACCTGGCCGATCTACGGGCTGGCCGACGACGACCCGCGCCGCACGTACGTGGAGTTCACGCTGGAGCCGGCCGGCGCCGGGACGCGGCTGACGGTGGTGGAGACCGGGTTCGCGCAACTGTCCGACGAGGCCCACAAGAAGTCCTTCGACGGGAACGTCACGGGCTGGGCCAGCGAGCTCGGCGAGCTGGTCGCCTACCTCGATGCCGCCTGACACCGAGGCCGTCGCCGAGCAGGTGTTCGTGGCCCTCGCCGATCCGAGCCGCCGCGCCGTACTGGCCGCGCTGGCCGAGAACGGCCCCGCCACGGTCACCGAGCTCGCGACCCGGCTGCCGATCACCCGGCAGGCCATCGCCAAGCACGTGGTACTGCTCGCCGACGCCGGTCTCGTCACGGCCGAGCCCGGCGAGCGGCGCCGCGTGCGGTACCGGCTGGACTCGGCGCCGATGCGGGTGGCGCAGCAGTTCCTCGCCGCGCTGGCCCGCGACTGGGACGGGCCGCTCGGCGCGCTGCAACGCCACCTCGCCGACCCGTCCTGACGCCGCGCTTCCGTTGCCACCACGGCGAAGTACGACGAGTGACCTCACCGGGCCGTGGACGACTCCCGTACGACGAGGGTCGGTGGGATGAGGCGGTGCGTGCGGGAATCCTTGCTGCCACGCAGGAGTACGTCGACGGCGGTGGTGCCCAGCTCTGCCGCGGGCAGCGCCACCGACGACAGCGACGGCGACAGGAACCCCGCGTACGGGTGGTCGCCGTACCCGACGACGAGCAGGTCCTCCGGTACGCGCAGGCCGTGCTCGGCGAGCGCCCGGGTGAGCGCGAGGGCGAAGTAGTCGTTGCCGGCGACGACCGCGTCGGGCAGGGTGCCGCCGTCGATCAGCGCCCGGCTCACCCGGTACGCCTCCTCGGCCTGCCACGGCAGGGTCAGCGAGTCGCGCCGCCGGGTCGGTACCGAGATGATCCGGGCGGTGGCCGGATCCGGTGCCAGCTCGGCGATCGCGCGCCGGTAGCCGGCGGCGCGCTGCCGGATCGTACTGATCGGCAGGTCCTCCTCCAGGGACCAGACGACCCGGGCGCCGGCGCGCAGCACGTGCGCGGTCGCGTCGTACGCCCCGCGCTCGTTGTCGATGCCGACGAAGTCGACGTCCAGCCCGGGCAGGTCGCGGTTCACGAACACCAGGTCGATCCCGGTGCCGAGCAGGCGTTCCCAGTGCGCCGTCTCGGCCTGCACCGGCACCACGATCGCGCAGTCCACGCCGGAGCGGATGAGCGACTCGGCCGCCATCCGCTCCGACTCCGGGCTCTCCTCGCTCGCCAGCAACACCAGCGTGTACCCGAGGGCCCGGCAGCGCAGCTCGATCGCCGAGATGAGCCCCGCGTACAACGGGTTGGAGGGGTTGGTGATGACGAGCCCGACCGTACGGGTGGAGCCGAGTACGAGGGAGCGGGCCTGGGTGTTCGGCACGTAGCCGAGGCGCTCGGCCTCGGCCACGATCCGGTCCCGGGTGGCGGCGTTGATGTCGGCCTTGCCGTTGAGCGCGCGGGACACGGTGTTGACCGAGTAGCCGACGGCGTCGGCGATGTCGGACAACCGGACCCGGCGACGCGGCGCCGGTGCCACGCCTGCGGCCATCGTCAAACCCCCGTGCTATTCCTTGGCGACGAGGTAGATCCGCAGCTTCGGGCCCTCGTCCCCGGCGCCCCGGACCTCGCCGCGCAGCCGTAACCATCCGCCGAACTCGCGGATCCGCCACGTCACCATACCGGCGGTGGCGCCGTCGATCTCACGCGGCGCGGCGTCCTCGGCGTCGGCCCAGGTGAGCCCGTCCGGGGACAGTTGCGTGGTGAGGACCGCGGTGGTGCCGGGCGCGCCGTCGACCACCTGGACGAAGAACCGCGCCTCGCCCGCCCACGCCACCTCGTACGGCTCGGTGGCGAACCCGCCCGTGTACCGTTCGCCGCGCTCCAGCACGGCGGTCTGTGCATGCCGCATGACGCCTACCAATCCACCGAGACGAGTACGGAGTCGAGGTACAGGAAGTTCCGTACGCCGGAGTGGGTGCGCACACTGAAGTAGAAGTTCAGGAGGTTGTCGAGCGAGTCGTACCGCTCGGCGTACGCCGGCACCGGAACGTCCCGCAGGTCCAGAACGTTCGTGTTGACCTGGAGTTCGACGTTGCGCCGGGCCTCGGTGTCGATGACCCAGCGCAGGTAGTGCCAGTTGACCTTGGTCGGTACCTCGTTGAAGCACATGTCCATCGGCTCGGACGCGGCGTGCCAGTCGGCCGGGTCCGGCGCCGTGAAGTCCGCCCCGTACGCCAGCTTCGCCTTGCCCTCCAGGTGTTCCCGCGGCGTCGGCTCCGGCACGACCGGGTACACCCAGCGCCGGTCCAGCTCGTTGTCCACCGTGGTGTTCCGGTACCGCATGACGGTGTGGTAGCGCAGGCCGCCGTCGCCGCAGATGTCGGTGGCCACGGTCAGCGCGCCGAACTGCGCCTCGCTCGGGTGCAGGTTGCCGTCCCAGGTCACCCCGCCGAACGAGTTGTTCGCCGTGTCGGTGCCGAGCGTCGCCTCCGCCTTGTACGTGAAGTACGTTTCGAGCTGTACGAGTCCCTTGCGCGCCATGGTGAGCCGCCGGATCGCCGTGGCCGTGTGCCCGACGTACGGCCGGGTCGCGAGCTTCAACGCGTACGTGCCGGTCAGCGCGCCGTGCGTACCGGTGTCGAAGAAGGTGCAGTTGGACAGCTGCGGCGGCCGGAAGTCCCGCATGTGGTCGTCCACAGTGGACAGGTTGCCGTTGCCGTCGTAGTTGCCGATCAGCTCGGTCCACCCGTTGGTGCCCGTGTTGAAGTCGTCGTACGTCAGGATGCGCGGCAACGGACTGAACCGTGACAGCGCGGGATTCGCGGCCAGCGTCCCGCGCCGGACGGCCTCCCCGGTCTCTCCCAGGTCAACGGACACGCGTGGTTCCTTTCGTTTCGTCTCGTACCGGTCGTGACGCTAGCGCCGCCGGATGTGGCGCGGCAACGGCGGTTGCGCGGGGCGCAATGCCGGAACCGTTGCCGCGCCTGGGATCTCGGTCACGCCGGGGCCGCACCGACCCCGGCGCGCGTCACTCCGCCAGCTTCGCGCCCACGAACGACTGCCGGCCCGCCGGATCCACCGTCAGTCCGCTGATCCCCTTGCGGTACGCGAGGTCGACGGTGAAGTCCGCCGGGAAGATGCCGACCGCGTCGTCCCAGACCAGCTGCGCCGCCTTGCGGTACAAGGAGATCCGCTCGTCGGGGTCGAGCGACGCCTTCGCCGCGGCGAGCGTCCGGTCCAGTTCCTTGTTGCAGTAGCCCATCCGCTTCGCGGCGCAGGTGTAGAGCCGGCCGAGGGTGTAGTCGGCGTCGCCGGTGGCGACCGTGTTGCCCTGGAGGTTCATGTTCCAGTTGAGCTTGTTCAGGTCGTCCAGCCAGACCGACCGCTCCTTCGGCTGCGGCTTGACCTTCACCCCGACCTTCGCCCAGTACGAGATGAACGCCTGCGCCAGCGCGTTCTGCGGGGTGTCGTCGGAGCTGGCCCACTGCATCGTGGTGCTGAAACCCTTGGGGTAGCCGGCTTCCGCGAGCAGCTTCCGCGCCTTCGCCACGTCGTACGGGTACGGCGTCAGCGCGGGCGCGCCGAACACCGGCTGCGGTACGGGCGCCTGCGCGAGCTTCGCGGTCGGACCGTACAGGTCGGACACGACCTGCTTCACGTCCACCGCGTACCAGAGGGCGCGGCGGACGCGCGGGTCGTCGAACGGCTTGCGCGACGCGTTGAACCACACGAACTCGTAGCTGTACCCGGGCGCCGTCGTGTACGTGACGCCGGACAGGTCCTTGACCTGCGACACCGAATCGGCGCCGATCCCGTTCGTCACGTCGACCTCACCGGTGGACAGCGCGGTGATCCGCGCCGACTCCTCCGGGATGTTCAGGTACGTGATCGTCGGCACCGACGGCTTCGCGCCCCAGTACCTGGGATTTCTCTTGAGGACGAGCTGCTTGTCCGGCGACCAGTCCGACACCGTGTACGGCCCGGTCCCCACCGGCTTCTTCCAGTACGCCTCGGTGCCGACCTTGCCCGCCTCGCCGATCGGCAGCAGGCTCATCGTGGCGAGCATGGTCCCGAGCGGCTGCGCGGTGGTGACCGTGACGGTGTGCGCGTCGGTGGCGGTGACCGCCTTGACCGGCTCCCACAGTGGCGCCAGCGAGGCACCCGCCTTGATCATCGCGTTCGCGGACTCGACGACGTCCTGCGCGGTCAGCGCCTTGCCGTCGGAGAAGGTCACCTTGTCCCGCACCGTGAACACCCACGTGGTGTCGTTGCTGCGGCGCCACTTCGTGGCGAGCTTCGGCGCGTAGTCGTTGCCCTGCTTGACGACCAGCGGTTCCAGGACGTGCTGCACGGGGCCCTGCACCGCGGCCTCCGCCGGGTACTGGTCGATGTTCAGCGACACCGGGAACGTGGCCGGCGCGACCTTCAGCCCGCGCCCGGCGTTCTGCGCGGATTCCGTTGCGCCGCAAGCGCTCGCGGTCAGGGCGCCGACGACGACCAGGGCCGCCGCGACTGATCTCTTCCTCACCGTTCGTCCTCTCGTTCTGCGGGAAAGCCGTACGTGCAGAGCACCGGCTTGTGGTCGGACGGCGCGACGCCGTCGGCGAAGTACTCGACGACCTCGGCGCTGCGGGGCCGCAACGGGCCGCGCAGGAACTGCCAGTCGATCGCCTTCTGCGTGATCTGTACTCCCGGCTGCCGTGGCGGCTGCGCCAGCGCCAGCGGGTACACGGGGTGGGTGACGGGGGAGACGGTGCCGAGCCAACCGAACGGCTCCGCGTACCCGGCGTCCTGGAACGTCCACAGTGGACGGGCGTAGTCGTTGACGTCGGAGCAGAACAGGACGGCGTCGTCCGGGCCGGCGAGGTCGGCGAGCGCGGCGACGATCGCGCGGGACTGCGCGACCCGCGGGCTGCGGTCGTCGGCGATCTCGTCCGGATGCCCCGGCCACGTCAGGTGCGCCGTCGCGAACACCAGCTCGGGCGCGCCGGGCCGGCGCAGGCGTACCCAGAAGAGGCGGGCGTGCTCGGATCGGATGCCGACGTCCTCCGCGCCGTGTCCGTTGGTACTGAACAGATCGCGTCGCCACCACAGGTTGCTGCGGGTGGCCCAGCCGGGGAAGTCGTCGTGTACCCGGTCGTGGCCGGGCAGCGCCGCGTCGACCGTGTCCCGGGACACCGGGTGCAGTTCCTGGGTGGCGAGCAGGTCCGGCTGGCGCAGTCGCAGCATCCCGCGCAGGGCCGGCATCCGGTCCGCGACCCGCCACCTCCCCCACAGGTTGTACGTCATCGCCGTGAACGTCAGCGGGGTGCGCCCCGCGCCGTCCGTCATGACACCTCCGTCAGGTGGTCGTCGGTCGCGTACCGGACGAGGCGGCCGGCGGCGACGCTGCCGTCGGTGTCGATCCAGAGCAGGACCTCGGTGAGCGAGCAGTTGCCCGGGTCGGCGAGGACCCGGTGGTCGGGCAGGCCGAGTACCTCGGCGACGAGCGCGCGGACGGGACCGCCGTGCGTGAACGCGAGTACCGAGCGCTCCGTACCGGGTGGGGTGGCGGCGGCCAGTTCGGCGAGCAGGGAACGGATCCGGGCGCGCAGGTCGGTGAAGCGTTCCGCGCCCCCGCGCGGTACGTCCTCGCCGGCGCGGATCCGGGCGATCTCGTCGGCGTGCGCGCGTTCGACCTCGGCGAGCGGCTTCCCGGCCCACGCGCCGCTGTCCAGCTCGCGCAGCCGTACGTCGGTCGTCGCCGCGACCGGGTACGGCAGCGCGGTCTCGACGACCCGGGCGAGGTCGCTCGACAGCACCACGTCGTCGGTACGCCCGGCCAGGTGTGCGGCGGTCGCGGCGGCCTGCCGGTGCCCGAGCACGGTCAGTCCGGGGCCGAGCCAGCCCTGGGCGCGGCGTTCCACGTTCCAGATCGACTGGCCGTGCCGTACGGCGGTGAGGCGGAGCCGGCGCCACACGTCGAGTACCGGATCGTCCACCGACCACGACGCCATCGCGTTCTCCTTCCGGAACGGTTCGGGCAGGGCGCCGGCGGGACGGCGGCGCCGGCGGACGCGTCCGTACCGGTGTCGTGGGCGGGGGTCCGGCGGCGGGTGTCCGCGGGTCGCGCCGCCGTCCGTCCCGTCGGCGGGTCCAAGGTGAACGCGCCGGTACCCGCGGCGACAAGGGCGTTTCGCGATGTGCAACGGGTGCCTTGACACCGGTCGTCGGCGCTGGCTAGCTTGCCCGTGAACGTTACCGGTAACGTTCACGAAACACCTCCGTTCCTCCCCCCAGCCACTGTCGCGGCGTCGCCGGGCGGCCCGCGTACGCCGGACGGAAGTGATCCGATGCAGTCCCTGTCCCGTGGGCTCACGCTGCTGGGCGAACTGGGCCGGCGCGGCCGGCCGATGACCCTCACCGAACTCACCGCCGTCGCCGGCCTGCACAAGAGCACCGTGCACCGGATGCTCGCCGCGTTCGTCGAGCACGGTCTCGTGCAACGCCTCGACGGCAGCCGGTACGCCGTCGGCGTCGGCCTCTACGAACTCGCCGAGTCGGCCCGCGCCGCGTCGACCGGCGCCGCCCGGTGGCCCCGGATCCGCGCCGCGCTCGCCGACCTGGCCCGCGCCACCGGCCAGCCCGCCGGCTTCGCCGTACCCCGCTTCGGCGTACTCGTCCGCTCGCTCGGCGCGGGCGGCGACCCCGCCGACACCGGCGCCGAGGTACCGCTGGTCGGTACCGCGCTGGGCGCCGCGTACCTGGCGTTCCGGCCGCGGCCCGAGGCCGAACGGGTCGCCGCCCGCCACCCCGACGACGGGTACGCGCTGCTGCTCGGACTCGGCCGCACCCGGGCCCGCGGGTACGCGATCGGCGACAGCGTCGCCGCCCCCGTACTCGGGCCCGACGGGCTCGCCACCGCGGCCGTCGAGGTGGCCGTACCGGCGGGGGATCGCCTTGCGGTGCAACGGATCGGGCTCGCCACGGTGGCCTGTGCCCGCCGCGTCGCCGGGCTGCTCGCCACCCCGGCGGAGGTCAGCGCCTGATGCTCGCGTACCTGGTGCGCCGGCTGGCGTACTCCGTCTTCGTACTGTGGGGCGCGGTGACGATCGTGTTCGTCGTGCTGCGCGTCGTACCGGGGGATCCGGCGCTGGTGATCCTCGGGCCGGACGCGGACCGCGCGCAGGTGGCGCAGCTGCGGCACAGCATGGGCCTCGACCAGTCGCTGCCCGTGCAGTACGGGCACTACCTGCTGGACGTGGCGCAGCTGCACTTCGGCACATCCGTACGCCTCGGCGGGGACGCGATGGGGCAGATCCTGCTGCGGCTGCCCGCCACCGCCGAACTCGCGCTCGCCGCCGTCGTCTTCGCCGTCACCGTCGGGATCGGCCTCGGCGTCGCCGCCGCGGCCCGCCCGAACTCCTGGCTGGACCGGCTGATCTCGGTGTTCACGCTGGTCATCCAGTCCACCCCGACGTTCTGGGCCGGCCTGGTACTGCTGCTGGTCTTCGCCCGTCAGCTCCGCGTACTCCCCAGCGAGGGCGCGCACGGCTGGCAGAACGTCGTCCTGCCCGCGGTCACCCTCGGCCTCGGCTTCCTCGCGATGGTCACCCGGCTCACCCGGTCCGGGCTGCTGGAGATCAGCCACGAACCGTACCTGTCGACGGTGCGCGCCAAGGGACTCAGCGAACGCGTCGTCATCTTCCCGCACGCGATGCGCAACGCGCTGATCCCCGTCGTCACCGTCATCGGCCTGTACCTGGGCAGCGTGCTCGGCGGCACCGTCGTGATCGAGACCGTGTTCTCCTGGCCCGGCGCCGGCCGCCTCATCGCCGACTCCATCTCCTACCGCGACTACAACGTGGTACAGGCCGGCGTCATCCTCATCGCCGCGCTGTTCGTCGTCGTCAACCTGGTCGTCGACCTGCTGTACGGCCTCATCGACCCGCGGGTACGGCTCGGAGGTGACCGGTGACCGCCACGCTCGACGCGCCACGCGTTCGCTTGCGTACCAAGGGAAAGCCCGGTGGGGTGCGGATCGTCGGCTCGCTCGCCGTGGTCTGCTGCTACGCGCTGTGCGCGGTGTTCGGGCCGATGCTGTTCCGGTTCGACCCGGTCGCCGTCGACACCCGCAACCGCCTGCTCGCGCCGATGTCGCACACGTCTGCCGGCGACCTGGTCCTGTTCGGTACCGACCAGGTGGGGCAGGACCTGCTGGCGAAGATGATGCAGGGCGCGCGGGTGTCGATGACCATCGGCATCTCGGCGCTGCTGCTGTCCGGCCTGATCGGCCTCGTCTTCGGCGTCCTCGCCGGGTACTTCGGCGGCCCGCTCGACTCGCTGCTGATGCGGCTCGCCGACATCCAGCTCGCGTTCCCCGGCATCCTGCTCGCGATCCTGATCGCCGCCGTACTCGGGCCCAGCGTCACCAACGTGATCGTGGTGCTGTCCGTCTCCGGCTGGGTGACGTTCGCCCGGGTGGTGCGCGGGCAGGTGCTCGCCACGAAACGCCGGGAGTACGTGGACGCGACGCGGACGCTCGGCGCGCGGCACTGGCACATCGTCCGTACCTGCATCCTGCCGGCGTGCCGGGCACCGTTCCTGGTGATCGCCGCGCTGCACATCGGGGACGTGATCCTGGCCGAAGCGGCGCTGTCGTTCCTCGGCCTCGGCACGCCCGTCACCACACCGAGCTGGGGTACGACGATCGCCAGCGGCCGGGACCTGCTCGGTACCGCCTGGTGGATCTCGGCACTGCCCGGCATCGGGCTCGCGGTCCTCGTCGTGGCGTTCGGCGTGCTCGGCGACGCGCTGCGGGATCGCTTCGACCCCAAGCTGGCCGGGAGGTGAGCGGCGTGGAACCGCTGCTGAGCGTACGGGACCTGCGGGTCCGGTTCGGCGCCGTGACCGCCGTCGACGGCGTGTCCTTCGACGTACTGCCCGGCGAGACGGTCGCCGTGGTCGGCGAGTCCGGCAGCGGCAAGAGCGTCACCATGCAGGCCGTGATGGGCCTGCTGCCGCGCGGCGCCGAGGTCACCGGCAGCATCGTGTACGACGGGCGCGACCTGCTCGCCCGCCCGCTCGCCGAGACCCGCAAGCTCTGCGGTACCGAGCTGGCGATGATCTTCCAGGACCCGCTGTCCTCGCTGAACCCGGTGTTCCGCGTCGGCCGCCAGATCGCCGAGTCCCTCGTACGCCGGCGCGGCGCGTCGCGTAAGGAGAGGCGCGCGCACGCCGTCGAGCTGATGCGCCGGGTCGGCATCCCCGATCCGGAACGTCGCGTCGACGAGTTCCCGCACCAGTTCTCGGGCGGGATGCGGCAGCGGGCGATGATCGCGATGGCGCTGTCGCTGGGCCCGCGGCTGCTCATCGCCGACGAGCCGACCACCGCCCTCGACGTCACCGTGCAGGCGCAGATCATGCGGCTGCTCGCCGACCTGCGCCGGGAGACCGGGATGGGACTCGCCCTGATCACCCACGACCTCGGCGTCGTCGCCGGCGTCGCCGACCGCGTCGTCCTCATGTACGCCGGCCGGGTCGTCGAGACCGGCACCACCCGGGAGGTGTACGACCACCGGGCGCACCCGTACACGGAGGGGTTGCTGGCGTCGGTGCCGGACGACGGGGGGCGCGCCGACCGGCTGGTGCCGATCCCCGGTCAACCGCCCAATCCGCTGCGCCCGCCGGGCGGCTGCCCCTTCCACCCCCGCTGCCGGTACGTGGTGGACGACTGCCGCACCGACGCGCCCGTACTCGTCGAGCTGGCCGGGCGGCCCGCCGACCACCGCGCCGCGTGCCACCGGCCCGAGGCGGTGGGCGCGTGACGACCCCCGACCCCCTCCTGTCGGTACGCGAGCTGCGCACCGGGTTCCCCGTCCGCTCCGCCGTACTGCGGCGCACGGTGGGGCGGATCGACGCCGTGGCCGGCGTGTCGTTCGAGCTGCGGGCGGGAGAGACGCTGGGCCTGGTCGGCGAGTCCGGGTCGGGGAAGTCGACGATCGCGCGGACCATCGTCGGGTTGGCGCGCGCCGCGTCCGGCTCGGTCGTGTTCGACGGTACGGACCTGACCGCGGCCGGTCCGGCGGAGCTGCGCCGCCGGCTGCGCGACGTACAGATGATCTTCCAGGATCCGTACGCGTCGCTGAACCCCCGCCGTACCGTGCGCGAGCTGGTCACCGAGGGCTGGCGCATCCACCCCGACCTCGTACCGCGGCGGCGGTGGACGGCCGAACTCGCCGAACTCCTCGAACGGGTCGGGCTCGACCCCGCGCACGCCGACCGCTACCCGCACCAGTTCTCCGGCGGGCAGCGGCAACGGATCGGCATCGCCCGCGCCCTCGCGCTCCGGCCGCGCCTGGTCATCTGCGACGAACCGGTGTCCGCGCTCGACGTGTCGATCCAGGCGCAGGTCCTCAACCTGCTGTCCGACCTGCAACGCGACCTCGGCCTGACGTACCTGTTCATCTCGCACGACCTGGCCGTCGTACGGCACGTCGCCGACCGCGTCGCCGTGCTGTACCTGGGCACGATCGTGGAGGAGGCGGACCGGGACGAGATCTTCACCGCGCCCGCCCACCCGTACACCCGGGCGTTGCTGTCGGCGGTGCCCCGGCTGCGGCCGTGGCGCGACCCCGGCCCCGAGCCGGTACCGCTCGTCGGCGACGTGCCGTCACCCGCGAACCCGCCGTCCGGCTGCCGCTTCCGTACCCGGTGTCCGGTGGCCGAGGACCGGTGCGCCACCGAGGTTCCGGCCCTCGTCGTACGCGGTGGGCATCCGGTCGCGTGCCACCTCGCGGGGGTGCCCGTCTAGGGCGTGTCTGCACAGGTTCGGTCGAGCGAGCCGGAGTCCGTTCGTTGTCTCGCAAGGCGGAGGTGCGAGTGCATACCGGTGTCGTATGCGCTCGTGCCGACAACGCGGCGAGGCGGCGAAGGGGCCCGGCGCAGCCGGCCAGCAACCTGTGCAGACACGCCCTAACCCGGACCCGCCGGTGCGTCGTGGGTGCGCAGCGCGCCGGTGGCCACGGTGACCGCGACGACCGCGGCGGCGACCAGCACGGTGCACGCCGCCGGGTACCGGGACGCCAGCGACGCGGCGTTCAGCAGCGAGCCGAGTACGGCGACGGCGATGAGCGCGCCGCTCTGCCGCAGCGTGTTCTGGAGCCCCGACGCCAGCCCGGACTGCGCCGCCGGTACGTTGCCGATCAGCAGGGAGGTCAGCGCCGAGAACACCATCGTGCTCGACAGCCCGACGAGCAGCAGCCCCACCGCGAGCACCGGGTACGGCCCGGCGGTGGCGAGCACCGCGACGCCCGCCGTACAGCCGAGGAAGCCGGCGAGCAGCATGACCCGGTGACCGGCGCGCGCGGCGAGTGGCCGGTACAGCACGAGCGGCCCGACCGTACTGCCGATCGTCAGGGGCAGCAGGGCGACGCCCGCCCGGGACGGCGACCAGCCGCGGGCCTGCTGGAAGTACAGGGACATCAGGAACAGCACGCCGTAGAACAGGAACCCCATCAGGCCGGCGCTGCCGACCGCCGCGGCACGTACCCGGAGCGCGAAGAATCCGGGCGGCAGCATGGGGTGCGCGCCGCGGGTGGCGGCGACCCGGAACGCCGCGCCCGCGACGACCGCGCCGGCCAGCAGCGCGAGCGTCGTCGGCGCCGTCCAGCCGTGCTGCCCCGCCTCGATCAGGCCGCCGGTCAGCAGCCCCAGCGTCGCCGCGGCGGAGACCGGGCCGTACCAACCGATCCGCCGGGACACTCGCGGCGTCTCCGCGACGCCGGCGCGTACCAGCAGGACGGTGGCGACGCCGACGGGCAGGTTGACGGCGAAGATGGCGCGCCAGCCGACCGCGTCGATCAGGACGCCGCCGACGAGGGGGCCGACCGCCGTGGCGACCGCGCCGGTACCGACCCAGACGACCGTCGCGCGCGCCCGCGCGGTACCCGCCGGGAACAGGTGCGGTACGAGGGCGAGCGTGGCGGGCAGCAGCGCGGCGGCCCCGACCCCCTGGACGATCCGCGCGCCGACCAGTACTCCGGTGCCCGGGGCCACGGCGCACGCCGCCGACGCGAGCGTGAACAGTGTCGTACCGGCGAGCAGGCTGCGCCGCAGCCCCGTACGGTCGCCGAGCGCACCGGCGGACAGCAGCAGCGCCGCCAGCGTCAGCGTGTACGCGTTGAGTACCCACTGCGCGCCGGCCATCGAGGCGCCGAGCCCGCTGCGGATCGCGGGCACGGCGACGTTGAGCACGCTCGCGTCCAGGATGATCGCGAAGTACGCGAGGCACACCCCGGTGAATCCGATTCGCGCCGCCATGGCACCACACATGCTGTTCGGGCAACTGCGGGTATCTGCGGATTCTAGGCGGGACGCGGGCTTGCGGGGACGCGTTCGGCCGACCCCGCACCGTCCACTGTGGACAGTGAACGATCGGCGACCGCAGCGGCTAGAGTCGGCGTACTTGCACGACCTTCAGCGACGGGGGAGACGATGGCGGTAGGACGGTTGCGGGCGGTCGCGGTGGACTGCGCCGACCCGGTGGCACTGGCCGACTTCTGGGTACGCGTCGCCGGCGCCGAGACCGTGTTCTCGTCGCCGCAGTTCGTCGCGTTGAACGCGGGCGGCATGTGGGTGACGCTCGTCCGGGTCGCCGAGTACGCGCCGCCGACCTGGCCGGACGGCGACCGGCCCAAGCAGTTCCACTTCGACCTGTCGGTCGACGACCTCGACGCCGCCGAGGCGGAGGCCGTGGCACTCGGCGCGGTGAAGGCCGCCGAGCAGCCCGCGCCCGACCGGTGGCGCGTCTTCCTCGACCCGGCCGGGCACCCGTTCTGCCTGTCCACCCAGATCCCCGACTGAGCGGATCCCCGACTGAGTGGATCCCCGACTGAGCGGATCCGTTGCGGCGCAAGCGTTCTAGGGCGTGTCTGCACAGGTTGCTGGCCGGCTGCGCCGGGCCCCTTCGCCGCCTCGCCGCGTTGTCGGCACGAGCGCATACGACACCGGTATGCACTCGCACCTCCGCCTTGCGAGACAACGAACGGACTCCGGCTCGCTCGACCGAACCTGTGCAGGCACGCCCTAGTCGAGGAGCCGGGACAGCCGCTTCGGCGCGACCAGCCGGTACGACTCGGTCACCCAGTCGGTGCACACCGCGACCGGCGGCGTGTCCGGGCCGATCGACACGGTGACCCAGCCGGCCCGACCCAGCCCGTACCCGGTGGGTCGGGTGCACGGCAGCGACAGCGCCTGGTCGTGCGACTCGGCGAGCTTGACGGTGAAGCCGTACCGGTCGTCGTCCGGCTCGTCGACGCCGAGGAACACGAACACCTTCCGGTTCACCTTGGCGACGACCTCACCCCACGGCAGGTCCTCGTACGCCTCGGGCAGGTCCAGCGCGAACGCCCGGATCCGCCCCCGTACGGTCGCGGGCCTCATCCGGACTCCCCGGCGTGCCGTTCCGCCGGCTCCACCGCGATGCCGTGCCGGGACAGCAGCGCCGCGGTCACCCCGGCGCCGGGTACCAGCCGCCCACCGAACGACCCGTCGTACCGTCGGGTCGCGCCGCACGACGGGCTGCGCTCGTGCAGGACCGCGCGGGTGGCACCGACCGCGCGGGCGACCGCGAGCGCCCGCCGCGCACCGGCCAGGTACTCGGCGGTCACGTCGGTGCCGGCGTCGTCCACGACCCGGGCCGTGCCGTCGAGTACGGCGGTGCCGTCGCCGGTGGTCTCGGCGGGGCGTCGCGGGGTGGCGAGCCCACCGAGCAGCTCCGGGCAGACCGGTACGGCGTGCCCCGCGTCCACGGCGTCCCGTACGGCCGGGTCGGTGGCCGCGCGGCCGTCGTACCGGCAGCGGGCGCCGGCCAGGCAGGCGCTGACGAGTACCGGAGAGTCCATGGGATGCAGCCTAAACGGCGGGCCGGCGCCGCGCGGGCGGGCACTCGCGGAACCGGACTGTTGAGCCGAATGCGCGCCCGCGGCTGGTGCCCCGAGGCCCGGACCCGGTGAACCGCAACTGACACCGAGCAACTATCTGGTTGCGTTTTGTGATTAGGGTCGCACGGGCGCGACCTGTCCGCCGTCCGACTCGTTCTACCCGGCGTACCCAGACTTTGTTCCCCCGCCACGAGATGCCCCCGACCGGGCCCCCGGTCGGGGGCATCTCATTGCCCGTCCGGTCGGCTCAGCCCCGGACCGCGCGCTCCACACCCGGCTCGTGCCGCCCCAGGTACTGCGGATCCGGCCGGACCGCCATGTCGTACACCGCCTTGACGTCGGCGAGCTGGTCGCGCGACCAGTTCCGCGGGTACACGTCGGTCTGGTGCATGGACGTGTCGCCGACGCCGTCCGCGTCGATGCCGACCGAACGGCACAGGGAGACCGCCCGCGGGATGTGGAAGTCCTGCGACACCAGCAGAGCCCGGCGTACGCCGAAGATGCGCCTCGCCCGCGCGCACGACTGGTACGTGTCGAAGCCCGCGTAGTCCGGCACCACCTTCGACCGCGGTACGCCGTGCGCGACCAGCCACGCGCGCATCGTGTCCGGCTCGTCGTACGTCCAGCGGCCGTGGTCGCCGGTGACGAGCACCGCGCGCACCTTGCCCGCCCGGTACAGGTCGAGGGCGATCGTCAGGCGGCCGACGACGAACGGGGACGGGCGGCCGTCGGGGTAGATCTCCGCGCCGAACACCACCGCAACCGGGGCGGACGGCGCGGACTCCGCCGAGTAGTACAGGTGGCCGTGGGAGGTGGTGCGGACCGCGGCGACCGAACCGCCGACCACCACCGTGCACGCCAGCACGCCGGCGCCGCACACCGCGACGAGCCGGCGCGGGCGCACCCACCGGCGTACCGGGGCCGGGAGTCGGTCGAGCGCGCCGGACAGCCGCGAACGGAGCAGGGACACCCGGGACGTCCCACCGGTACCTGTCATGGCACCACTGTGCCGGAACGGTGCCAGTACCGGAAATCCGGCGTGGTGAGAGCCGGCACAGCCGCTGGGGTGTCACCCGGAACCGGTCGTACCATGGGGTCCGCACAGGGCCCGGGTCGGCGACGACCCGACTGGCGCGCTGAGGGTGGGTTAGCGCGCCGACACAGTCGGATCGTCGTGGAGGAGTCCTCAGTTGCCCGCCCTGGGTGCGTACCGTGCGCTGCTGCGCGCCGCGGGACCGCAGGTCCTGCTCCTGTCCTTCCTTGCCAGGCTGCCCAACGCGATGGGCCCGCTCGGCGTGCTCACCCTCGTCGTCGCCACCACCGGCTCGTACGGTGCCGCCGGCGTCGCGGCCGGTGCGCTCGGCCTCGGCGCCGCGCTCGGCGGCCCCGCCGTCGGTGCCCTCGCCGACCGGTACGGCCAGCGTCTCGTGGGCGGCACCGCCGCCGCGCTCGACGCCGTCGCGTACGCGGGGCTCGTGGTGGCGGCGGTCGGGCACGCGCCGGCCTGGCTCGTCGCCGGCTGCGCCGCACTCGCCGGGCTGCTCACCCCGCAGGTGGGGCCGTTCATGCGGGTCCGCTGGGTGACGCTGCTCGGCGAGCGCGGCCTGACCCGCCTCGTCCCCACCGCCTTCTCGTACGAGGGGGCGGTGGACGAGGTGTCGTTCGTGGCCGGCCCGGCGCTCGTCGGCGTGTTCGCGCTGGTGTTCCCGCCGGCGGTACCGCTGCTCGCGGCGGCGGCGCTGCTCGTGGTGGCGGGCCTGACGTTCGCGGTGCATCCGAGCGCGCCGCCGGCCCTGCGCGCACCGGGCGTCGCGTACCGGCCGGCGCGGCTGCCGCGGCTCGCCGTCGTCGGCCTGGTGGTGGCGATGGCCGCGATGGGTGCCGTCTTCGGCGGTACGCAGACCGGCGTGACGGCGCTCGCCGAGTCCGCGGGGCGGCCGGGCGCGGCCGGTCTCGTCTACGCGCTGCTCGGGATCGGGTCGGCCACCGCCGGCCTCGCGACGGCGTGGCTGCCGGCCCACTTCGGTTGGCCCGCACGGTATCTGACGTTCTCGGCGACGCTCGCGATCGGCGTCGTGGCGCTGCTCGCGGTCGGCGGTACCGGCAGCGCCGCCGCGGTGATGGCCGTCGTCGGCCTCGCCTGCGCCCCCTACCTCATCACCGTGTACGGCCTCGCCGAACGCATCGCGCCCGCCGGTCGCGCCGGCGTGGTCATGACGCTGATGGCGTCGGGCATCGTGGCCGGTGTCGCCGCCGGCTCCAGCACCGCCGGACTGCTCGCCGACGCGTACGGTTTCCGCGGCGCGTTCGCGGTACCGGTCGCGGCCGGGGCCGGTGCGCTGCTGCTGGCGGTGCTGACGGTGCGCCGGCTGCGTACCCGGCTCGCCGCGCCTGCCGGCGTACGCCACGATCCGCGCCCGGTCGACTCCCCCGCGCCCCGCTGACGCCCCGCCCCGCGGGTGCCCTACTCGTGCGGGATCTCCAGCGGTACCAACGGTTTCGGCGCGGACGGCCGGCGTTCGGCGATGGTGTCGTCGTGCGTCGGGTCGGTGAGCCGGCGTACCGCGTCGGTCATGTGGTGGTCGATGACGGCGAGCAGCGCCGGCTCATCCCCGGCGGCGACCGCGTCGATGATCTGACCGTGCGAGTCGGACATGTCCGCCCGGACACGGTAGGTCCGGTCCACCGAGTACGTGCAGAGTCGTGTCTCGATGAGCAGTGTCGACATGATGCGGGACAGTCGCGGGCTTTCGGCCGTGTCGACCAGCGTCCGGTGGAACTCGATGTCGGTGTCGCCGACCGCGTGCGCGTCGCGGCGCGCGCTGGCCCGGGTCATCCGGTGGTGCACCCGGGTGAGCGCCTTGGCCGCCCGTGCCGGGTTTCCGTTGCGCAGCAGGCGTTGGCACGCGGTACGTTCGATCGCGGCGCGCGCCAGGTAGACGTCGGCGATGTCGGCCGGGGTCATCGTGACCACGGCGAGACCGCGCCGGCGCGCGGTCAGCAGCCCCTCCTGTACGAGCCGCTGGGCGGCCTCCCGCAGCGGCCCGCGACTGACGCCGAGCTGGTCGGCGAGTTCGGCCTCGCCGAGCGGTGCGCCGGCCGCGAGGGCGCCCTCGAAGATGGCCCGCCGCAGCCGCGCGGCGATCAGGTCCACCGTGGACTCCCGCGGTACGGGAGCGAGTGCGCGGGCGGGTTTCAGCGGCGTAACGGTGCGAATGGGGCGACGTGGAGTATTCGCCACGAGGTGCACCTCCGTAGATCGGTCGTGGCTGGCCGGGCGCCGCTCCCACGTTTGATCGGAACCCTATTTGGGGTACCGCTGCGTCGACAGTGGAGACCCGGCGGTCGGCCGTACGTCACAGGCAGTGGGCCGTCCGGTCACGGCTTCGACCCGATCCCACGCGGGTGGCCGACATGTTGCAGACTATCGACGATCTGATTGTCGACAAACCTACGTACGGTGCTAGCGTTCAGCACCTGAGAGGGCAGACGTACAGCACCTGTTTGCTCCGGCGTGGCCGAGATCCGGCCCGCTGCAACGGGCCTCGCGACACGGCCGCGCGCCTGCTCGGGGTCCGACGCCTTGAGGAGGGTGAGGTCCGTGACGGACAACAGTCAGTGGTCCCGTCGTACTTTTCTGCGTACCGCGGCCGTGGGTGGCGCACTTGCCGTTCCCGGCGTGCTCGCCGCGTGCTCGTCGACCCAACCCGGCACGGGTTCGACGAAGGAGAACACCCTCGACAAAATCAAGAAGCAGGGGTACATCACGATCGGCTTCGCCGGTGAGCAGCCGTACGGGTTCAAACAGGGCAACGACCTCGTCGGCGAGGCGCCCACCCTGCACAAGGAGATCTTCACCGCCCTCGGCGTCAAGGAGCTGCGCGGCGTACTGACCGATTTCGACGCGCTGATCCCCGGCCTCACCGCCAACCGGTTCGACGTCGTGAGTGCCGGTATGGCCATCACGCCGGAGCGGTGCAAGCAGGTCATCTTCTCGGAGCCGGAGTTCGTCGGCGCGACCGCGCTGATGGTCAAGAAGGGCAACCCGAAGGGCCTCACCGACCTCAAGTCGGCCGCCGCCAAGAAGGCCAACATCGGCGTACTCACCGCCGCCGTGGAGAAGCAGTACGCGACGGCCGCGGGCGTGTCGTCGGGCAGCATCAAGGACTTCGCGAAGCAGCAGGACGGCCTGGACGCGTTGGTGGCGGGCCGGATCGACGCGTTCGCGCTGACCGACATCTCGCTGCACTGGCTGGCGAAGATCAACGCGGGCAAGCCGGTCGAAGTGACCCCCTCGTTCAAGCCGGAGCTGAACGGGCAGCCGCAGTCGAGCGCCGGTGGCGCGGTGTTCCGCCCGACGGACAAGAGCCTGCGCGACGCGTTCAACAAGGAACTCAAGAAAATCACGTCGGACCCGGCGAAGTACGAGAGTCTGATCGGGAAGTACGGCTTCGGCAAGCAGAACGTGCCGCCGGCGAGCCTGACCACCGCCCAGCTCTGCAAGGGCTGAGAGCCGATCGGCGAATCGACCTCTCATGGGTAGTTTCCTGAGCCAACTGTCCCAGTCCTGGGGCAACATCGGATCGGCCCTCGTCATCACGGTCGAGGGCACGATCGGCGGCGCCATCCTCGCGCTGGTGCTCGCGTTCGTCCTGGGACTGATGGCGCTGTCCCGGTTCGTCGTGGTCCGTGGCGTCGCGCGCACGATCATCGAGTTCTTCCGCGGCACCTCGCTGTACGTGCAGCTGTTCTGGCTCTACTTCGCGCTTCCCGTACTCGGGTTCAAGATCTCCAGCGCGTTGCTCTGCGCGATCATCGCGTTCGGCCTGAACTTCGGGGCGTACGGCGCGGAGGTCGTGCGCGGCGCGATCAACGCCGTACCGAGGGCGCAGTGGGAAGGCGCGATCGCGCTGAACATGTCGCCGTTCCAGCGGATGCGGCTGGTGATCCTGCCGCAGGCGTGGGTCGCGATGATCCCGCCGTTCAACAACCTGCTGATCCAGCTGCTGAAGTCGACACCGCTGATGTCGCTGGTGACGATCGCGGACCTCACGTTCGAGGCGCAGCAGCTCCGGTCGGCCACCGGCCAGACCGCCTGGTCGTACCTGTTCCTGCTGGTCGTCTACTTCATCCTGGCGTACATCCTGACGTTGCTGATGAACGCGTTGGAGTCGGTCGCCAAGGCACGCCTCGGCCGCGGTACGGGCCTGCGCGGGATCTTCCGGATGCGGCCGGCCGACCCGACGGGCAAGAGCCTCGGGGCGGGGCTGGCGGGCGCCGGTACCGAGATCGAGCCGGTCGAGGCGGCCAACCTGACCAGCAAGACGATGGGTGCCGGCGGTCCTGGTGGGGGTGGTGTCTGATGCCGAAGGTGTGGGACTGGGATCTCGCCGGCCAGGCGCTTCCCTTGCTGCTGCAGGGATTCCTCGTCACGCTGGCCGCGACCGTCGTCGCCTCCGTGGTGGCGATCATCCTCGGTCTGGTACTCGCGATGCTGCGCCGCACCCGGTTCGCCGCGGTGCGCGCGCCGGTCCGGGCGTTCGTCGAGTTCGTCCGCAGCACGCCGGTGATGGTCCAGCTGTTCGCGGTGTACGTGGTGTTCCCCGGGCTGTCGCCGTTCACGATCGGCGTCACCGTACTCGGGATCCATTACGCCACCTACATGTCCGAGGTGTACCGGGCCGGGATCGACGGCGTACCGAAGGGCCAGTGGGAGGCGGCCACGGCGCTGTCGTTGCCCCGCGGGCGTACCTGGCGCGCGGTGATCCTGCCGCAGGCGGTGCGCAACGTGCTGCCGGCGCTGGGCAACTACGTCATCTCGATGTTCAAGGACACCCCGTTCCTCGCCGTGATCACCGTGCACGAGATGGTGTTCCAGGCGACGACGTTCGGCGGTGACCATTTCAAGTACCTGGAAGTGTTCACGATGGCCGCGGCGATCTTCCTCATCGCGAGCTACCCGACGTCGCTTCTGGTACGGAGACTGGAGAAGCGCCTTGGCCACTGAACCGAAGATCCCCGACCTGTCCGAGGTGGACACCCCGCCGAACCTGCCCACCGGTACGCCGATGGTGCAGTTCGACAAGGTGGTCAAGCGGTTCGGGGACAACGTGGTGCTCGACCATCTCGACTTCTCCGTCGAGCAGGGCGAGCGGGTGACGCTGATCGGGCCGAGCGGGTCGGGCAAGACGACGATCCTGCGGCTCCTGATGACGCTGGAACGCATCAACGACGGCGTCATCTACGTCGAGGGCCAGCCGCTGTCGCACATGGACCGCGGCGGCAAGCTCGTTCCCGCGAACGAGCGGTACCTGTCGACGGTGCGCAAGAAGATCGGCATGGTCTTCCAGCAGTTCAACCTGTTCCCCAACATGAAGGTGCTGGAGAACGTCATCGAGGCGCCGGTGCACGTGCTCGGCGTACCGAAGGACGAGGCGGTGGAGCGGGCGAAGAAGCTGCTCGACCTGGTGGGTCTGGCCGACCGGGTCGGCCAGCACCCGACCTCGCTGTCCGGTGGTCAGCAGCAGCGCGTGGCGATCGCCCGCGCGCTGGCCATGCAGCCGGACGTACTGCTGCTCGACGAGGTGACCTCGGCGCTCGACCCGGAACTCGTCGCCGACGTGCTCAACGTGCTGCGGGACATCGCCCGTACCACGACGATCACGATGCTGATCGTCACGCACGAGATGCACTTCGCCCGCGACGTGTCGAACCGGATCCTGATGTTCGACAAGGGACGCATCGTCGAGGAGGGCGCGCCCGACAAGATCTTCTCCGAGCCGGAGAACGACCGGACGCAGACCTTCCTCCGTGCGGTACTCGAAGAGCGCTGACCCGCCGTACGATCCCGCGCCGGGGCTCCACCGTCCACAATGGACAACGGAGCCCCGGCGCGGCCGTTCAGGCGTCCGTACCGAGGGCGTCCGGGGTGTCGGGACCGTCGAGGGCGTCGAGGCGGAGCACGTCGGGGCGCAGCGCGTCCGGCCGCAGCGCGTCGGCCGCGGCGGTCAGCAGTACGCGGGCCGCGTCGCCGGTGACGCTCTCGGCGAGCAGCGCGTCCGCCCGCCGGTGGTACGCGGCGGCCTGCGCCCCGCGGTACTGCGTCTCGTCGACGAACGTCTCGACGATGGCGAGGTCGTCGAACAGTACGAACGAGGTCTGCGGCGCGACGGGCAGCTCCACCCCGAACGGGATGATCCCGAACGTCACGTGCGGCAGGTCGATCAGCTGCGTCAACCTGTCGAGCTGGCGCAGCATCACGGCCGGCGGGCAGAGCAGCGTGCGCAGCACGGACTCGCCGACGACGAACTCGAACCGCCGCGTCGGGTCGGCCAGGATCTCCTGCCGGCGCAGCCGGGCCTCGGTCGCCGGCTCGACGACGCTCTCGTCCTCGCCGTTGAACCGGACGTTCTCCCGCATCCGGCACCGGACGTACTCGGGGGTCTGGACGAGGCCGGGCACGAAGACCATCTCGACGTTGCGGATGCGCCGGGAGGCGCGCGCGAGCCCGTCGTACCGGTCCTGCACGGCGACGCGGCCGGAGCGGTGCTTGTCCGACCAGCGTCGGTAGGGCGGGATCTCGTCCGCAGTCATCCGCGTCGTACTCCTCCGTGCCGGTGCTCCGGTCGGACCCTACCCCGGGCGGGCGGCGTGGTCGCTCCCGGTCACCACTCCGCGAACGAGCCGTCGTCGTGCCGCCAGACGGGGTTGCGCCAGGCGTGCCGGTCGGCGGCGCGGATCGCGCTCTCGTCGAGCGTCACCCCGAGACCCGGCTCCTCGGTACGCGGCGCGTACCCGTCGGTGAAGCGGAACGGGGCCGGGTCGGCGACGTAGTCGAGGAGGTCGTTGGTGGTGTTGTAGTGGATGCCCATGGACTGTTCCTGGATGAGGAAGTTGGGCGTGGCGAAGTCGACCTGGAGCGACGCGGCGAGCGCGACGGGCCCGAGCGGGCAGTGCGGCGCCAGCGGTACGTCGAACGTCTCGGCCAGCGCGCCGATCCGGCGTACCTCGGAGATGCCGCCGGCGTGCGACAGGTCGGGCTGTGCGACGGCGATACCGGCCCGGAGCGCCGGCAGGAAGTCGGTACGGGAGTAGAGCCGTTCGCCGGTGGCGATGGGGACCGGCGTGCCGGTGAGCCGGCCGAGCTGGTGCCCGTACTCGGGGAGCAGCGGTTCCTCGACGAACAGCGGGTGCGCCTCGGCGACGGCGGCGAGCGCGCGCGGCGCGGTGGACCAGGCGACGCGGCCGTGGAAGTCGACGGCGACGTCCCGGTCCGGGCCGAGCGCGGCGCGGGCGGCGGACACCCGGTCGACCAGGCCGGCGATGTCCGCGGCGGTCGCGATCCGGGGCAGGCGGCCGAACCCGTTCATCTTGACGGCGGTGAAGCCGGCCTCGACCGCCGCGGCGACCGAGTCGGCGATCTCGGCGGGATCGTCGCCACCGACCCACGTGTACACCCGGACGCGGTCCCGGACGGGCCCGCCGAGCAGGCGGTGCACGGGCGCGCCGTACGCCTTGCCGGCGATGTCCCACAGCGCCTGGTCGATGCCGGCGACGGCGCTGGACAGTACCGGACCGCCGCGGTAGAACGTTCCCTTCGTGAGGACCTGCCAGTGGTCCTCGATACGCAACGGGTCCGCACCGACCAGGTACTCCGCGGCGGTCTCGACGGCCGCGCGGACGACCTCGGCGCGGCCTTCGACGACCGGCTCGCCCCAGCCGACGATGCCCTCGTCGGTCTCGATCCGGCAGAACAGCCAGCGCGGCGGTACCAGGAACGTCTCGATACGGTCGATCTTCATGCCTTCTCCGTCCGTACGTGGGTGGTGGTGGCCGCGTCCTGGTCGGCCAGCGCGAGCAGGGTTTCCATCGCGTCCCGCGCGGCGTCGGGATCCCCGGCGGCGACGGCGTCGCGTACGGCGCGGTGCACGGGTACCGGGTCGGGCGCCGCGGCCTCGTGCACGATGCGGTCACGTTCGGCGAGCGCGCGCTCGATGACGACCTCCATCCGGGCCAGGAGTTCGTTGTGGGTGGCGGCGAGCAGCGCCCGGTGGAAGCCGAGGTCGGCGGCGACCGCGTCGGCCGGCGAGCCCGCGGCGGCCATCGCGTCGAGCGCCGCGTCCAGCGCCGCCACGTCCTCCGTCGTACGCCGGGTCGCGGCGAGGTGCGCGGCGGGCGGCTCGACCAGTCCGCGTACCTCGGCCAGGTCGCCGAGGAAGCGCGTCCACGTCCGCTCGGGCCCGGCGAACTGCCAGCGCATCACGTCGCCGTCGAGCAGGTTCCACTCCTCGCGGGTCCGTACGAACGTGCCGCGTTTCTGCCGCGCGCCGACGAGTCCCTTGGCCGCCAACACCTTCAGCGCCTCGCGCAGCGCGGTACGCGACACGTCGAGTTCGGCCTCCAGGGCCGGGATGTCGATGGTGTCGCCCTCGGCGAGCTGCCCGGACAGGATGCGCCGGGCGAGCCGTTCCACGGTCTGGCCGTGGATGCCGCGCCCCGGGTACTCCGCCACTCTGATCGTCCTTTCCCCGGCCCGGTACGGCACGGTGCGCGTGCCGGGCGTTCCCCGTGCGGGTGTCCGCCGCCCGTGCGGAGCGGCGGACACCCCTTGGAGGTCCTGACGGAAAGGACTGTCGGCGCCTGGCGGACTCAGGACGACGCTGCCGACGTTGTCGGCACAGTCGCATACAACACCGGTATGCGACTGCACCTCCGCCTTGGCAGCCCCGCCCTGAGCCTCGCCAGCCATCCGACGCCTTTCTGTCAGGACCTCTTACGCAGATGCCTTGTAGATGCTCCAGCCGCCGTCGACGGGCAGCGCCGCGCCGGTCACGTACGACGCGTCGGGTGAGGCCAGGAACGCGACGGCGGCGGCGACCTCGGCCGGGTCGCCGAACCGCTTGACCACCGTCTCGCCGACGCTGCGCCGCCGGTCGTCCTCGCCGATCCCGTCCCACGCGGCGGTCAGGATCGGCCCGGGCAGCACGCTGTTGACCCGGACCGCCGGACCGTACTCCACGGCGAGTTGCCGGGTCAGCGCCGTCAGCCCGCCCTTGGCCGCCGCGTACGCGGGGTGGGCGGGGAGCCCGACGAGCGCGTGCACGGACGAGACGACGACGGCGCTGCCGGACGTCGCGCGCAGGTCGTCCAGGCAGGTACGCACGGCGAGGAAGGTGCCGGTGAGGTTGACGGCGAGCTGCCGGTCCCAGGACTCGCGGGTGGTCTCGTGCAGCGGCGTGACCGCGTCGTACACGGCGTTGCTGACGAGCACGGAGACCGGTCCGTACGCGTGGGCGGCGGCGAGGGTGGCGGCCCAGTCGGCCTCGTCGGTCACGTCGGCGCGGACGAACGTGGCGCGGTCGCCCAGCTCGGTGGCGAGTGCGGCGCCCCGCTCGTCGACGTCGGTGAGTACGACGGCGGCGCCCTCGTCGGCGAGCCGGCGTGCGATCGCCGCGCCGATGCCGCGGGCGGCGCCGGTGACCACCGCGACCGCGTCCGTGAACCGTTGAGCCATCCGCGCCTCCCGACTTGGTATTTCATTTTTTATGAATACATCTTGACACAGGGCGCGGGCTGGGTCATCTTCACGGGAAGGAGACATGGTCGAGTCGTCGACATCCTACGTCCGCGCCGCTCAGTACCCCGCTGATCCGGCTCAGTGGTGGGGTTGACGCACCAGTACGGCAGACCTAGATTTCTTCCGTGTTTCGGACGACATCCCATGTCTGTCCGGGGTGTCGATCGGGCGGGGAAGGCCACGACGGCCGCATGACGGCCGCGGAAGGAGACACGGATGAACGCGGGTGCTGTGAGTCGCCGGACGCTGCTGGCCGGGTCGGCCGCCGCCGCGGCCGGGCTGGGCGTCGCCGGATGCTCCTCGTCCGACTCCGGCGGGAGCGCGCCGAAAGCCAAGGAACGCAAGCCCGGCCAGAAGATCACCCTCACCTTCTGGGCCTGGGTACCGGGCATCGACAAGGCCGTCGACCTGTGGAACTCGCAGAACCCCGACGTCCAGGTGAAGCTGGAGAAGGTCTCGCCGTCCGGCGGCGCGCAGTACGCGAAGATGCACGCGGCGCTGAAGGCCGGCAACCCGCCGGACGTGGCGCAGGTCGAGTTCCAGGTGATCCCCGATTTCCTGCTGGACAACGGACTCGTCGACCTGGCGAAGTACGGCATCGCCAAGGACAAGGACAAGTTCGTCGACTGGCAGTGGCAGCAGGGTGTCTTCGGCAGCAGCGTGTACGCGGTGCCGCAGGCGTCCGGGCCGATGGGCCTGTTCTACCGCAAGGACCTGTTCGACAAGTGGGGCATCGCGGTGCCGACCACGTGGGACGAGTACGCGGCGGCGGCGAAGAAGGTACGCAAGGCCGACCCGAAGGCGTACATCTCGACGTTCCCGCCGGCGAACGGCGGCTGGTTCACCGGGCTCGCCTGGCAGGCCGGCGCGAAGTGGTTCGACACCCACGGCGACACGTGGACGATCGACATCGACAACGCCGAGACCCGCAAGGTCGCCGAGTACTGGGAGGGCCTGATCAAGCAGGGCCTGGTCAGTACGGAGCCGGACCAGCAGGACAGCTGGTTCGCCGACGTGCAGCACGGGCGGATCGTCGCGTGGCCGAGCGCGCAGTGGGGCGACGCGATCCTGTCCGGCAACGCCGAACCGACCAAGGGCAAGTGGCGCGCGGCGCCGATTCCGGTGTGGGACAAGGCAAAGCCGATCTCGGCGAACTGGGGCGGCTCGACCACCGCACTGTTGCGCGGCGGCAACTACATCACCGACGCGCTGAAGTTCGCGGTGTGGCTGAACACCGACCCGAAGAGCATCGACCTGCTCATCGCCGGTGGGTACGGCTGGCCGGCGGCGAAGGGCGCGTTCGCGGGTTCGGCGCTGGACAAGCCGAGTCCGTTCTTCGGCGGGCAGAAGTACAACACGGTGTTCGCGGCGTCGGACAAGCTCATCGACAAGAGCTGGAAGTGGATCCCGACGATCCAGGCCACGTACAAGCACCTGGGCGACGAGTTCACCAAGGCGATCAACGACAAGACGTCCTTCGCGACCGCGATCGCCAACGTACAGAAGGCGACCGTGGCCGACATGAAGGCCAAGGGTCTGAAGGTCGCCTGACGTGTCGCGGTCGAGTCGCAGCAGCCGCGCCGCGATCGGCTTCCTGGCGCCGTTCGGCGTGCTGTTCGCGCTGTTCTTCGTCGCGCCCATCGGGTACGCGGTCTACCAGAGCCTGTTCACGGTCGAGCGGTCCGGTCCGCTCGGCCTGGGCGGCGCGCACACGGTGTTCGCCGGGCTGAGCAACTACTCCCGGGCGCTCGCCGACGCGCAGTTCACCGCGAGCCTGGGGCGGGTGCTGCTGTTCGGTGTGGTGCAGGTACCGGTGATGATCATCGGTGCGACTCTGTTGGCGCTGCTGCTGGAATCGGCGTCGGCGCGCGGCATCCGTTTCTTCCGCACGGCGTTCTTCCTGCCGTACGGGGTGCCCGGCGTCGTCGCCTCGATCCTCTGGGGCTTCCTGTACGTGCCGGGCATCTCGCCGATCGTGTCGCTGGCGCACGGCGCCGGCTGGCAGGTCGACTTCCTGTCGTCGGGTACCGTGCTGTGGTCCATCGCGAACATCGCCACCTGGCAGTTCACCGGCTACAACATGCTTGTACTCATCGCGCAGCTCAAGTCCGTCCCCGGCGACCTGTACGAGGCGGCCACGATCGACGGCGCGAACGCGTGGCAGGTGGTGTGGCACATCAAGCTGCCGATGCTGCGCCCGGCGCTGGTGCTCACGACCGTGTTCACCATCATCGGTACGTTGCAGCTGTTCTCCGAGCCGCTGGTGCTGAAGCCGTTGACGGGCAACATCAACGGCTCGTACACGCCGAACCTGAACGCGTACACCGAGGCGTTCCAGAACAACAACTACAACCTGGCCGCGGCCGAGGCGGTACTGCTCGCGCTCGTCGCCTGCGTGCTGTCGTTCGGTTTCCTGAAGATCGTCGGGCGGAGGGAGAAGCCGTGACCGCCGTGGTGGACCGGCCGGCGACCGTCCAGAGTGGACAGACAAGAAGGCACGCGGGCACCCCCGCCGTGCGGTACCGGATCCTCGTGACCGCGCTGCTCGCGGTCGCCGCGGTCTACTTCCTCGTCCCGGTGTACTGGCTGGTCGTGTCGATGACGAAGTCGTCGAGCGGGCTGTTCGGCTCGTTCGGCTTCTGGTTCGCCGATCCGCACCCGATCGACAACCTGCGCGCCGTCCTCACGTACGACCACGGCACGTACCTGCGGTGGTTCGCCAACAGCGTGCTGTACGCGCTGGTCGGTGGCGTGGTGGCGACGCTGCTCGCCGCCGCCGCCGGGTACGGGCTGGCGAAGTTCTCGTTCCGCGGCCGGGAGGCGGTCTTCAACGTGGTGCTCGCCGGGGTGCTCATCCCCGGCACCGCGCTGGCGCTGCCGCTCTACCTGATGTTCGCCAAGGTCGGCATGTCCAACACGTACTGGTCGGTGCTGCTGCCCAGCATGGTCAGCCCGTTCGGCGTGTACCTGTGCCGGATCTACGCGACGGCCGCCGTACCGGACGGGCTGCTGGAGGCGGCGCGCATCGACGGCGCGAGCGAGCTCGGCATCTTCCGCCGGATCGTGCTGCGCATCATGTCGCCGGCGCTGGTGACCGTGTTCCTGTTCCAGTTCGTGGCGATCTGGAATAACTTCTTCCTCCCGCTGGTCATGCTGTCGGACTCGAAGCTCTACCCGATCACGCTCGGGTTGACGTCGTGGTTCGGTTACACCGACCGGCAACCCGTGCTCTACCAGTACACGGTGGGCGGGGCTTTCCTCTCGGTACTGCCGCTGATGGTGCTGATGGTCGTGCTCCAGCGGTACTGGCGGACCGGACTGACCGAAGGCAGCGTCAAGGCGTGAGGATCCACAATGGACAATGACCGGATGGCCGCGGTACGGGCGCGGCTCGGCCGCATCGCGTACGGCGCGGACTACAACCCCGAGCACTGGTCCGCGGCAGTACGCGACGAGGACCTGAAACTGATGGCGGACGCCGGCGTGTCCATGGTGACCGCCGGGATCTTCTCCTGGGCCGAGGTCGAACCCGAGCCCGGCCGGTACGACTTCGGCTACTTCGACCGCGCGATGGACGGCCTGGCCGAGACCGGCGTGGCCGTCTGCCTCGCCACGATGACCGCGTCACCGCCGCCGTGGCTCGCCCACCGGTACCCGGAAACGTTGCCGCGCAACGCGGACGGCACGATCCTGTGGCCCGGCGGGCGGCAGCACTTCTGCCCGTCCAGCCCGGTGTACCGGGAGCACGCCGGCCGGCTCGTCGAGCGCCTCGCCGAGCGGTACGCGGAGCATCCGGCGCTGGCGATCTGGCACGTGGGCAACGAGTTCGCCTGCCACGTACGGGCCTGCTACTGCGACGTGTCGGCGGCCGACTTCCGCCGCTGGCTGCGCGACCGGTACGGCGACGTGAATGCGCTCAACGAAGCGTGGTCCACGACCTTCTGGGCGCAGCGGTACACCGACTTCGAGCAGGTACTGCCGCCGCGGGTCGCGCCCACGTTCCCGAACCCGGCGCAGCAGATCGACTACGCGCGCTTCTCGTCCGACGCGCAGCTCGCCTGCTACCTGGCGGAGAAGGAGATCCTCAACCGGATCACGCCGGACGTGCCCGTCACCACCAACTACGTCGGCCTCGTCCAGAAGGCCCTCGACTGGTACTCCTGGGCGCCGCACCAGGACGTCGCCGCGATCGACTCGTACCCGGATCCGTACGATCCGCGCACGCACGTGGAGGCCGCCTTCGGGTACGACCTGATCCGGTCGGTGAAGCACGGGCAGCCGTGGCTGCTGATGGAGCAGGCGCCGAGCGCGGTGAACTGGCGGCAGCGCAACGCGCCGAAGCCGCCCGGCGTGATGCGGCTGTGGAGCTGGCAGGCGGTCGCGCAGGGCGCGGACGCGGTGCTGTTCTTCCAGTGGCGGCAGACGTCCGGCGGTGCGGAGAAGTTCCACTCGGCGATGGTGCCGCACGGCGGTACGGACACCCGCACGTACCGGGAGACGCGGGCGCTGGGGCACGAGCTGGCGTCGGTGCCGGCGCTGGCGGGCTCCACCGTACGGGCGGACGTGGCGCTGCTGCACGACTGGAACTCCTGGTGGGGCCTCGAACTCGACTCGCACCCGTCGGACGACCTGCGCCAGGTCGACAGCCACCTGACGCACTACGCGCCGCTGTTCGACGCGCACGTCACCTGCGACGTGGTGCACCCGTCCTGGGACCTTTCCGCGTACAAGCTGGTCGTGGTGCCGAACCTGTACCTGCTCGACGAGGACGTCGCGGCCCGGCTCACGTCCTATGTGGAGGGTGGCGGCACGCTCGTGGTGTCGTTCTTCACCGGAATCGTGGACAGCGCCGACCGGGCGTACCTGGGCGGGTATCCGGCGCCCCTGCGGGACGTGCTCGGCCTGCGGGTCGACGAGTTCTGGCCGCTGCCGACCGGCGGTACCGTCGCACTGTCTACATCGGACGGACCAGCCACCGGTACGGTCTGGTCGGAGTGGATCGAGCCCGCCGGCGCCGAGACCGTCGCCACCTTCGCCGACGGCGAGCTGGCCGGTCGCCCCGCGATCACCCGCCACCGGTACGGTGCCGGCACCGCCTGGTACCTCGGCACCCGGCCGGATCCCGTTGCGCTGCAACGGTTGTACGACCGGATCCTCGGTGCGGCGGGGGTGTCCGCGCCGCTGCCGGACCTGCCCGACGCGGTCCAGGCGACTGTCCGGCACGCCGCCGGACACTCGTACGTGTTCCTGCTCAACCACGGCACCGCGCCGGTCACCGTACCGCTGCCGGTCGCGGCGCCCGACCTGCTCGCCGACCCGTCGGTACCGCTGCGGGAGGTGTCACTGGCCCCGCGCGGCGTCGCGGTGCTCGACGTGGTGCCGGACGGCGGCGGCGATCTCGTCGAGTGACCGGTCCAGGGACGCGGCGGCGAGCACGATCGGCGTGCCGTACCGCGTGAGGTTGGTGCGGGCCTCGCTGCGCAGCCACGGGCGTACCCGGCCGGCGACGGCGCGCGGATCGCGCGGGAACACCAGCAGCACCGGCCGGGGTGCGCGGCCACCGAGCCGCGTACCCGGGCGGGCACCCGCGACGTCCGGCCACGCCAAGCGCACGCTCATCAGCGGCAGCCGCAGCCCGCGCTCGTCCACCGCGACCACCGGCACCCGGCACACGGTGCTCACCACGACCGGCGCGCCGAGTACGAGAGTGAGGACGCCGGCGGGGATCCCCACGAGCACACTGCCCACCACGATCGCGTACGCCACGGCCGCGGCGCCGATCGCCAGGATCGCGAGGTACGCCGCGTTGGGGCGCAGGTGCACGGTCAGCCGCACGGGTACTCCTCGGTCGGGTCGGTGCCAGGGTAGTCACGCCGTCGAGGCGCGCCGCCGGCTGGTGACGAACGCCGCGACGACCAGCAGTACGGCGAGGGCGGCGATGACGACGGCGACCCGGTGCAGGCCCCGGGCGGACAGGTCGGGGGACAGCAGCAGGCCGATCAGGGCGGTGGACAGGATCGCCCCCACGTACCGCGCGGTCTGGAACAGGCCGGCGGCGACCCCCGTCGCGTCCGGCGGCGCGGCGGTGTAGAGCGCCGCCTGGAGGCCCATGTTGTTGAGCCCGTTGGGAAGTCCGATCACGGCGGCGACCGCGACGATGCCGGCGACCGACGTCGCGTCGTCCAGGGTGAGCAGCAGGAGCGTGCCGGCCAGCAGCCCGATCGAACCGAGCAGCAGCGGCAACCGCGGCCCGAACCGGGTGACCAGGCGCGCCGCGACCGGCGTGACGAGTACGCCGAGGGCGGCGACCGGCAGCATCAGCAGCCCGGCCTGCTCCGTCGGGTACCCGCGGACCTGCTCCAGCCACAGCGGCAGCCCGTAGAACACGCCGTAGAAGACGAACTGGATCGCGGCCTGCTGGCCGAGTACGCCGGTCAGCGCGGGACTCCGGACGAACCCGCGGACGTCCAGGAACGGGGTCGGTGCCCGCCGCTCCCACAGCACCAGCAGGACGCCCGCCACCGCCGTCACCGGCAGCAGTATCCACAGTGGACGGTCGGGCAGCGCGAGCAGGAACGCCAGCAGGCTGATCAGCGTGCCGGAGAACAGCACGATGCCCAGCGGGTCCAGCAACCGCACCAACCCCGCCTCGGTACGCGCCGGCGCCGGTCCGTCCGCCGGCAGCACCCGCAGCGCGAGTACCAGGGTGACGAGGGTGAGGGGCACGTTGACGAGGAAGATGCCCTGCCAGCCGACGAACGCGACGAGGAAACCGCCCAGCACGGGGCCGAACGCGGCGCTCGCCGAGTTCGCCACCGCGATCGTGCCCAGCGCGCCGGACGGCGGGGCGGCCGACCCCGCGACCCGGCGGATCAGCGACAGCCCCGCCGGGAACGCCGCCGACGTACCGACGGCCTGCACGATGCGGCACAGCAGTACGACGGTGAAACCGGGCGCGAACGGCGCGGCGGCCCCGGCGAGACACACGATCACGAGACCCGCCACGTACACCCGGCGGGGGCCGAAGCGGTCGGCGATCCGGCCCATCAGCGGCTGCCCGACGCAGGCCGCCAGGTAGAAGCCGGACACCAACCAGCTCGCCGTACCGAAACCGACGCCGAACGCGTGCTCCAGGTCGACCAGCGCGACCGCGATCATCGACGAGTTCAGCGGGTTGAGCAGGGTGCCGAGCGCGATGACCGCCACGTACCGGCGAGGTACCGCGACAGCGTTCACGATCTTTGACGCTAGTACCTCCGGCGGGTGCCGGCGCTGTGAGAAACCCCCCGCCCGTACGGGTTGCGGCGGACGGGTGGCTGGCCGTGCCGGCACGCCCTAGGCTTCGGGTGTGCTCATTCAGGGAGCGAGCGAGTCGCGGCCGGGACACGAGAACGAGGACCTGCTCGCGACCGCCGACGGCCTCGTCGTCGTCCTCGACGGCTGCGGCACGCCCGACAGCCTCGCCGGCACGGTACGCCGCGGCTGCCGGCACGGCGTCCCCTGGTACGTGCGGTCGCTCGGCGCCGAACTCGTCCGGCTCGCCGCCGCCCCCGGCATCCCGCTCGCCGACGCGCTCGCCGAGGCGATCGGCACCGTCACCGACGCGCACCGCGACACCTGCGACCTCACCAACGCGGACACGCCCGCCTGCACCGTCGCGATGCTCCGCGACCGCGGCCGGTACGTCGACCACCTCGTGCTGTCCGACTCGACCGTGGCCCTCGCGTACCGGGCGGGGGACGTCGAGGTGATCAGCGACGACCGGCTGGCCCGGGTGATGCCCCGGTTCGAGCGCCATCCGTTGGGCAGCCCCGAGCGCGCCGACCGGGACCGCCGCTCCAGCGCGGCCCGGACCGCCCGACTCAACCGACCCGACGGGTTCTGGGTCGCGTCCACCGACCCGGCCGCGGCGGCGCAGGCGCTGACCGGCACGGTACCGGCGGGGGAGCTGCGCGGGGCGCTCGTCGCCACCGACGGCGGCGTACGGCTGGTGGAGTTCGGCGAACTGACCTGGCCGACGCTGCTCGACATCGTCGCCGGCGCCGGGCCCGCCGACCTCATCGCCCGCACCCGGGCCGCGGAAGCCGCCGACCCCACCGCCGAACGCTTTCCCCGCGGCAAGCAGTACGACGACGCCACCGTCGCCTGGTGCACCGGGCTGTCCGGCTCCTGACCCGCATAGAGGTCCTACCAGAAGGGCGTCGGATGGCTGGTGAGGCTCAGGGCGGGGCTGCCAAGGCGGAGGTGCAGTCGCATACCGGTGTTGTATGCGACTGTGCCGACAACGTCGGCAGCGTCGTCCTGAGTCCGCCAGGCGCCGACAGTCCTTTCTGTCAGGACCTCTTAACCCAGCGCGCGGTGGTACTGCACCGGCCAGGCGTCGCGCGGCGCGTCCGGCGCGCGCAGCGCCCAGTACGGGTCGCGCAGCAGCGGGCGGCCCACGAACACCACGTCCGCGTCGCCGGACGTCAACACCTCCGCGGCGGCCGACGGCGTCTCGATCATTCCGACCGCGCCGACCGCCAGCCCGGCCTGCCGGCGGACCTCACTCGCCAACGGCACCTGGTACTTCGGCGCCACCGGTACGCTCGCGTCGGGCGCCGAACCGCCGGACGACACGTCGACGAGGTCGACGCCGAGCGCGGCCAGCTCCTTCGCGAACACCACGGTCTCGGCGAGCGTCCAGCCGCCCTCCACCCAGTCCGTCGCCGACACCCGCACGAGCAGCGGACGCTCCGCGGGCCAGACCCGGCGTACCGCGTCGACGACGGTGAGCGGGAAGCGCATCCGGCCGGCGAGGTCGCCGCCGAAGTGGTCGGTGCGCCGGTTCGACAGCGGACTGAGGAACTGGTGCAGCAGGTATCCGTGCGCGGCGTGCAGCTCGACCACGCCGAACCCGGCGCGGTGCGCGAACCGGGTCGCGTTGACGAAGTCGGCGACCACCCGGTCCAGGTCCATTGTGGACAGTGCGGTCGGCGTGGCCAGCCCGCCGAACGGCACCGCCGACGGCGCCACCGGCTGCCACCCGCCCTCGTGCGGCGGCACCCAGCCGCCGCCGTGCCACGGCGCCCGGGTCGACGCCTTCCGCCCGGCATGCCCCAACTGCACCCCGGGCACCGCACCCGCCGCCGCCACCGCCGCCGTGATCGGCCGGTACGCGTCGGCGTGGTCCGGCGACCACAGCCCGGCGTCCGCCGGCGAGATACGCCCGACCGGACTGACCGCCGTCGCCTCGAACAGCACCAGCCCGGCACCACCGACCGCGCGGGCCGGGTAGTGCGTACGGTGCCAGTCGGTCGGGAAGCCGTCGCGCGACGAGTACTGGCACATCGGTGACATCCACGCCCGGTTCCGGAACGTGGTGCCGCGCACCGTGTACGGCCGCCACAGCACCGGCTCGCTCACACCCGACCTCCGCTGGTTCGAGAATCAACGAATGAAACTACTCCGGCCGGCCGCCCCCGCCAGCTACCGGAGGCGGCCCGTGACCGGAGTCTCAGGCGCAGCTCAGGGAGTCAGCCGCTCCGCCCGTCGCGGCGCCGTCGTGGCCGGGTGCGCGGTGACCCGCGGCGCGGACGTCGGCGTACCGAAGTGGGCCGGTCCGGCGACCGGGAGGTCCAGCCGGCTGTGCGGCAGGTCGACGGTGACCGACGCGCCGGTGGTGACCGGGCTGGTGTTCTCCTCGTCGGACAGGCTCAGCACCAGGCCGAGATGGTGCCCGGCGGCGAGCAGCTGGTCCTGCGGCTGGAGCCGGATCGTCACCATGTACCACCGGCCGGCGACGATCGGCGTACGGCTGGTGAGGCCGCCGTGGTGCGCCGCCGACGTCCACCCGCGCGACAGTACGCCGTAGTCGGAGTCGGCCACGGTCTCCCGGGTGTCCAGGTAGCAGGCGCTGTCCGCGTCGGTCGACCCGCCCCAGCAGGACCGGGTCGTGCGGTTCTCCACGCCCTCGACGTTCGAGTACTGCGCGGTGTCGCGGGTCGCCCTGCCGTAGTCCACGAGCTTCGCGGTCAGTTCGGTGTCGTCCTTGTCCGCCCGGAACCGCAGGGTCACGGTCGGCGTACCGGACAGGTGGACGGTGCCCGGCAGCGCGGCGGACAGGAACGCGGTCCGGTCGGTCCGCGCCGTGTTGGGGTCGCCGACCGCCTGTGCCTCGGTCAGATCGGTGTTGTCGCGCATCGTCACGGTCGTGCCGGCCGCGGTGTGCCCGGTGCCGAGGGTGCCGGCACCGCCGGACGCCGGGCCGAGCGACAGCGGCAGCGCGTGCGCACCCGGCGCCGGATAGTCCGCCTGGCCGACGAACTGGCCCGGCGCCCGCTCCACGGTCACCCGCGGGCCCTTCATCACGCCGTTGTCCAGGCCCTGCAACCAGTGGTCGAACCAGTGGTGCAGCAGCGTCACCCACGCCGACCGGTCGATGTCGAACGGGTCGGTGTGCCCCTCCTGGTGCAACCACAACTTCCGCGGTACGCCGTGCGCCGCGAGCGTGTCCCACCAGCGCGCGACGTTGCGGGGAAACACGTTCTGGTCGTTCAGCCCGTGTACGGCGAGCACGCTCGCGCGCACCTTGGACGCGTCCGGTACGTAGTCACGGGCCCGCCAGAACGCGTTGTAGTCGCCCGTCGCGTCGTCGCCCGCGGTGTTCATCGCGTCCTGCAGCGGCGCGCAGGTGCCCGCCGGGCGCCCGTCGACCGCGCCGGCCAGCCACCCCGGGTACCCGTCGGCGCGCGGCACGCCGTCCAGCCGCATGTAGTCGTACCAGCTGGAGATGCCGGAGACGGGGACGATCGTGGCGAGGCCGCGCACGCCGGTCGCCGCGACGCCGTTGGCGATCGTGCCGTCCCACGACTTGCCGATCATGCCGACGGTGCCGGTGGTCCAGTCCGCGACCGCGGGGCTGCCGTCGAGATGGTGCGCGGTGGCCCGTCCGTTCAGCCAGTCGATGACCGCCTTCGCGCCACCGACCTCCTCGGCCGCGCCGACGTCGCCGCAGCCGGTCGAACGGCTCGTGCCGGACAGGTCGACCCCGACGAACGCGTATCCGCGGGGCACGAAGTAGTTGTCGTAGTAGAGCGGCATCGACGTGATCGTGCCGCTCGCGTCGTACTTCTTGACCTGGGACTCGTTGCCGCGGCCGCAACACGAGTAGTACGGCGAGGCTTCCATGATCACGGGGATCCGGACGGCCGCGCGGGGCCGGACGATGTCCACGGTGACGGTGTCCGGTTTCCCGTCGCCGTCGTTGTCGAGCCTGGTGTCGACGCGCACGCTCTCCCGTACGGCGTCCGCGTACGAGTACGTCGGGACGGTCTCGGTGCCGTGCACGAACGGGCGGGCCGGCGCGGCGGTCACCGGTCCGGCGACGCCCGCGACCAGCGCGAGTGCCGCGAGCAGTGTCAGGACGGCCGATCCGAATCGGCGGGAACGACGGTTTTCCACGGACATCTCCCCTCGGCGGCGCGCTCACACGCTATCGGCCGTACGGCCGCGCTCCAAGTACCCGCGGGGTGGCCTGTGGACAACGCTGGGTGCCTGTGGATGGAGCGGTACGTGTGGACGACGCTTCCTGGGGATCTGCAGGACCTTGCCGAGACTTGCCGGGACTTGCCCGGACTTGTGGACAGAGGCTGGGGACAACCCTGTGGAAAACGTGCCCGGGGTTGTGGACGACTGTGGACGGGGCCGGTATCGCTGTGGATAACCACGCCCTCTGCGGGCCGTACCACCCGAACCATGGCCGGCGCACCGCCGCGGAACGTAACGTGCAAGGGAATCGCCGCGCGGCCCCTGGGGAGGTGGCGTGTTGTCCGCCGTTCCGGAACTGCACCTACGGCAGATCGCCCGCTGGTGCGACCGGCACATCCCGTCCGGCCTGCGCAACCAGGTGCGCCTGGAGTACCGGGTGCGGGGTCGGGCCATCACCATCGTCGAGTGCCGGCCACCGTTCCTCGCCGAACTGGGGCCGGACTGGACGGAGACCCGCGTCGCGCAACTCCGCTACAGTCCGCCACCGCCGACCGGCGGCCAGTGGACCCTGCACTGGTCGGACAGCAACAACCGCTGGCACCCGCTGGCGGACGTACCGCCGGCGTCCGGGCCCGGCCCGCTGCTGTCCACCATCGAGGCCAACCCGCACGGCGTCTTCTGGGGCTGACCCGGCCGTACGACGGCGATCCGGCGCGCCGGCCCCGGCAGCCCGCGGTACGCCCGGCGCGCGGAACCGAACGCCGGGCGTACCGGAGGGTCAGAGGCGGGCGAGGGCGGCGCGGAGCGGGTCCAGGCCGATGGAGCCGAGGTCGAGCGCGGCCCGGTGGAACTCGCGCAGGTCGAAGTCGGCGCCCTTGCGGCGCTTCGCGTCGTCCCGGGCGGCGAGCCAGATCCGCTCACCCACCTTGTACGAGGGGGCCTGGCCCGGCCACCCCAGGTACCGGAGCAGCTCGTACCGGAGGAACTCCTCCTCCATGCGGCAGTGCGCGCGCAGGAACTCCCAGCCGAGTTCGGGTGTCCACACCTCGCCCTCGTGGAAGCCGGTGCCGCGCGGGATCGGGAGTTCGAGGTGCATGCCGATGTCGATGATGACCCGCGTCGCCCGGAACGACTGCGCGTCGAGCATGCCCAGCCGGGCGCCCGGATCGGACAGGTAGCCGAGGTCGTCCATCAGCCGCTCGGCGTACAGCGCCCAGCCCTCGCCGGAGCCGGACACCCAGCACAGCAGGCGCTGCCACCGGTTCAACAGCTCCTTGCGGTACACGGTCTGGCCGACCTGGAGGTGGTGGCCGGGCGCGCCCTCGTGGTACACGGTGGTGACCTCGCGCCAGGTCGCGAACTCCTCGATGCCCGCCGGCACCGCCCACCACATGCGGCCGGGCCGGGACCAGTCCTCGGTCGGCGGGGTGTAGTAGATGCCGCCCTCGGTGGTCGGCGCGATGCACGCCTCGATCCGGCGTACCGGCTCGGGAATGTCGAAGTGGGTGCCGGCCAGCTCGGCGATCGTCTCGTCGGCGAGCCGCTGCATCCAGTCCCGGAACGCCTCCTTGCCGGCGATCCGCCGCTTCGGGTCGGCGTCCAGCGCGGCGACCGCGTCGTCCACGGACCCGCCCGGCACGATCATCCCCGCCGTACGGCGCATGTCGGCCTCGATGCGCGCCAGCTCCTGCCAGCCCCACTCGTACGTCTCGGCGAGGTCGACGGTGGCGCCCAGGAAGTACCGCGAGGCGCGGCGGTAGCGGTCGAGGCCGGCGGCGTCCTTCACGGGCGCGTGCGGCAGCAACTCGTCCGTGACGTACCGCCCGAACGCGTCGACCGCGTCCCGCGCACCGGCCGCCGCCGCCGACAACTCGGTACGCAACGAGTCGGGTACGCCGTCGATGCGGGCGACCAGGCCGCCGAAGAAGTCGTCCCGACCGGTCCAGTCGCGGAAGCCGTCGACGCACGCCGTCAGCTGGCGGCGGGCCGCGACCCGGCCGGTGGCGGCGTCCGCGGACAGCGTCGCGCGCAGCTGGTCCAGCGCGGCGGGCAGCCCGGCCAGCCGCGCGGCCACGTTGCGGCCGGCCTCCTCGCCGGACAGCGGCATCAGGTCGAACACCTGCCGCAACCCGTGGACGGGGCTCGCGATGACGTTCATCTCGCGGTCCTCGCCCGCCTCGTACAGCTCGACGTCGAGGCTCAACCGCTCCACCATCGCGTCGCGGGCAGCCCGTTCCCGGTCGTCGGTCGGGTCGGCGGTGGCGAGCTCGGCGAGAGTACGGCGGTTCAGGTCGGCGCGCGCCGCGTACCCGTCCGAGGACAGGTCGGTGACCTCGTCGTCGTGCCCGGCCACACCGGCCGTGGTGGCACCCATCGGGTCCAGGCCGGCCCAGTCGTCCACGTACCGGTCGGCGATCTCGTCAATTGGTCTCACGACTCAAGGACAGTACGCGAAACGCCGGGCTCCGCACCGCCTGTTATGACCTTCTGTTATGGCCGTACGCCCGCGCGGCCGGAATCCGGTATCGCCGGCCGCGCCCGGACCGTCCCCGGTCGGGTGGTCCGCCGGCGCGTTCGGCCGCAACCGCACGGCGTTCCCGCGACGGTGCGGCGCGCTCCCGTGACGGCAGGGTGGCGGGCCGCGGTCAGGTACGGCGGGCGGTCCAGGCGAGCAGCCGGTCCACCGGCCAGGTGTTGACGACGCGGTCCGGGTCGATGCCGCAGGCCGCCGCGCGGGCGCACCCGTACGGGAGCCAGTCGAGCTGTCCCGGCGCGTGCGCGTCGCTGTCGACCGAGAACAGGCAGCCGGCCTCGATCGCCAGGCGCAGCAACCGTTTCGGCGGGTCGAGCCGGTCCGGCCGGCAGTTCACCTCGACGGCGACCTCGGCCTCGGCGCACGCGGCGAACACCCGCGCCGCGTCGAACTCGCTCTCCGGCCGCGACCCCGATCGCCGCCGCCGGCCGGAGCCACCCTGCGCGCCGCTTCCCTTGGTACCACTGCGTTTCGCGCCCGTCGAGTCGTCGTCCGCGGTGTCGGTGGGCCTGGCGGCGAGCCGGCGCCCGGTGCAGTGGCCGAGGATGTCCATCTGGCCGGTACGGATCGCGGTCAGCATCCGTTCGGTCATCACGGGTCCGGCCGAACGGAGTCCACTGTGGACACTGGCGACCACGACGTCCAGCTCGGCCAGCAGTTCGGGTTCCTGGTCGAGGGTACCGTCCGCGTTGATGTCCACCTCGATCCCGGCCAGCAGCCGGAACGGCGCCACATCCGTTGCCAGCGAACGGATCTGGCGTACCTGCCGGCGCAGTCGCTCGGGTGACAGCCCGTTCGCGACGGTGAGCCGGGGCGAGTGGTCCGTGACCGCCAGGTACTCGTGGCCCAGGTCGATCGCCGCCGAGGCCATCTCGGTCAGCGGCGAGCCGCCGTCGGACGCGTCGGTGTGGCTGTGCAGGTCGCCCTTCAGCTTGTGCCGCAACGTGTCGCCGTCCTCGTCGACCGAGCGGCCGGCGGTGGAGAGCAGGCGCCGCAGGTACACCGGCTCCTCGCCGCGCAGGGACTCCTCGACGCAGCGGGCGGTGACCGTGCCGACGCCGGGCAGGTCGGTCAACCCGCCGTTCTCCGTACGCCGGGCCAGGTCGGCCGGGTCCGCCTCGGCGACCGCCGCCGCGGCCCGCCGGAACGCGCGCACCCGGTACGTCGCCTCGTTCGCCTTCTCCAGCAGGAACGCGATGCGCCGCAGATCGGCGACGGGATCGCGCGGGGTACCGGCAGCCATGGACCGATCGTAGGTGCCTCCGCCGCCGGTACGGTGTGGGTATGCGCACGATCGACTGGGTCGACGCCCCCGACGGCGGTCCCGCGGTGGAGATCATCGACCAGACCGCCCTGCCCGCGCGTACTGTCCTGCTGCGCCTGCGTACGGTGCCCGAGCTGGTCGACGCGATCGTACGGCTGGCGGTGCGGGGTGCGCCGGCGCTCGGCGTGGCGGGGGCGATGGGCGTGGCGCTCGCGGCGGCGTCCCGCGGTACCACGTCCGGCCTGGACGCCGAGGTCGCGGCGGTGCGCGACGCCCGCCCCACCGCGGTGAACCTGGCGCGCGGCGTCGACCGGGCCGCGGCCGCGCTGGACGACGGTGTCGACGCGGTGGTCGCCGTGGCGCTCGCCGTACGCGACGAGGAGATCGCCAGCTCGGCCGCGATGGCCGCGTCCGGCGCGGATCTGGTCACCACGCTGGCCGGGCCGGCGCCGCGGATCCTGACGCACTGCAACACCGGCGGGCTGGCGACCGTCACCGGCGGTACCGCGCTGGGTGTGGTCGCGGAGCTGCACCGGCGCGGCGCGCTCGCCGGTGTCGTCGCCTCCGAGACCCGGCCGCTGCTCCAGGGCGCGCGCCTGACCGCCTGGGAACTCGGCGAGCTGGGCGTGCCGTACCGGGTGGCGGTGGACTCGGCGGGGCCGTTCCTGATGGCGCGCGGCGAGATCGACGTGGTGATCGTCGGCGCGGACCGGATCTGCGCGAACGGCGACGTCGTCAACAAGGTCGGCACGTACGCGCACGCGCTCGGTGCGGCGCGCGCCGGCGTGCCGTTCGTCGTGGTGGCGCCGGAGTCCACTGTGGACCCGGAGACCGCGACGGGCGCCGACGTACCGATCGAGGACCGGGCCGGCGACGAGGTGCTGTCCGTTGCGGGACAACGGATCGCGCCCGGCGCGGCCGGTGCGGTGAACCCGGCGTTCGACGTCACGCCGCACGATCTGGTGACCGCGATCGTCACCGACCGCCGCGTCCTCCGCCCCTGACTACTCCGTACCGGCGGCGGGTTCGGTGCCGGTGAGGTGTGGCGCGGGCTCCGCCGTGACGGCGGTGAGCCAGCCGCCGGCGGCGCCGAGCGCGAGCAGCGCCTCCCGCGTCGCCGGGACCGTACGCGACCCGGCGGGGGTCGGCGGCCACGTCGTGCGGCTGGCGTACCCGGGGGTGAACCACTCGGCGAGTGCGGGGCGCGGATCCGCACCGTCCAATGTGGACCGTGCGGCGGTGAGCCGGTCGGCGAACGCGTCCAGCGCGGGCCGCAGCGCGCCGGCGTTCGCGGCGCAGATGTCCGCCCACAGCTCCGGCGAACTCCCGGCCACCCGGGTACCGTCCGCGAACGACCCGGCCCCGAGCGTACGGGAGAGCGGGTCGGCGGCGGTGGCGGCGAGCGCCGACGCGGCCAGGTGGGTGAGGTGACTGACCCGGGCGACGGCGGCGTCGTGCCGGTCGGCCGTGGTCGGGACGACCCGCGAGCCGAGCGCGGTGACGAGTGCGGCGACGGTGAGCCAGTCGGCGAGGTCGGTGCCCGCTTCGAGGCACAGCACCCACGTACGGTCCGCGAACAGGGCCGGATCCGACGCCGCGAAGCCGGACCGTTCGGTGCCGGCCATCGGATGCCCGCCCACGAACCGCACCGGGTACCGGCGGGCGGCGTCGAGTACCGGGGACTTGACGGAGCACACGTCGGTGACGAGGGCCGGCAGGTCGGCGAGCCCGGCGAGGACGCCGTCGATCGCGTGCGGCGGGACGGCGAGGACGACGAGGTCGGCGTCCCGCGCCGCGGCCCCGGCGCTCTCGTGTACTCGCCAAGCGTGCCCGCCGGCGGTGGTCGCGAGCGCGCGCGTGCCGGGATCGCTGTCGTACGCGTGGAGGGTGAGGTCGGGGCGGTCGGCGAGGGCGCGCAGCAGCGAGCCGCCGATGAGTCCCAGCCCGATGACTGTCACGGTCCGCAGCGTCACGCCGAACACCCTGGCACAGCGGCGGGGCGGCGTGACGCAGGGGGCCGGATGAGGCAGGGTGGCAATCGGTAGCCTCATCACTACTTTTTGCGATATTCCGGGGGGACTGGGCGATGACAGTTCGCAGGGGCCGGCTCGCCGTACTGGCGGCCGCGGCCGGGACCGTCCTCGCAGGGGCGCTGACCGGCGTCGGAAACGCCGCCACCGCAACGGTTTCCGCCGTACCGCGGGCCGGCGTGGGCTTCGACGCCACCGTCCGCGCCGTGGCGTACTCGGGGAACACGATCTACATCGGCGGTGACTTCGGTACCGCCGTGAACGGCACCACCCGCACCGCGCGCGGGTACGTCGCGGCCGTCGACGCGGACACCGGCGCCGTCACCGGCTGGGCGCCCGACGTCGACGGGCCGGTCACCGCGCTCGCCGTCGCCGGCGGCAGCGTGTACCTGGGCGGGCAGTTCACGCACGTCGGCGGCGCCGCGCACCGGCACATCGCCAAGGTCTCCGCGACCAGCGGAGCGGTCGACAACGGCTTCGCGCACACCGTCGCCAGCCCGCCGATGTCGCTCGCCACCGGGGCCGGCCGGCTGTACGTGGTCGGCGCGTTCGCCAGCGTCGACGGCCAGCCGCGGTCCCGCGCCGCCGCGTTCTCGCTGAGCAGCGGCGCGCTCGACAGCGGCTTCGCGCCCACCCCCGACGACACCGTCCGCAGCGTCGCGGTCGCCGGCGACCGGGTGTACCTCGGCGGCAGCTTCCACCAGGTCGACGGTTCCGCCGACCACCAGCGCCTCGCCGCGGTCAGCGCCACCACCGGCGCGCTCGTGCCCGGTTTCGCCGCCACCGTCCCGTACGCCGTGCACGACGTCACCGTCTCCGGCACCACCGTGTACGCCGCGCTCGCCGGCCCCGGCGGCCGGATCGTCTCGTACGCCCCGGGCGGGTCGGCGTCGTGGTCGCTCACCACCGACGGCGACGTGTACGACCTGGCCGTCCTCGGCGGTGCGGTGTACGCCGCCGGCCACTTCGACGACGCGTGCACCACGTCCCGCGTCGCCGACGCACACGGGACGTGCCTGGACGGCAAGGTACGACGGCAGAAGCTGCTCGCCGCCGACACGTCCGGCCGGTTGCTGCCCTGGGCGCCGCAGGCCAACGGGGTCGTCGGCGTGATCGTGCTGGCGGCCAGCCAGAGCCGGCACGCGATCGCCGTCGGCGGCACCTTCACCACCTTCGGTACGAACACCGCACGCGCCCGGTTCGCCCAGTTCGGCTGAGCGCGCGCGGGTGCTCCACCCGGCGGGCCGGGCTGCCCGGCGCGGGTACGCTTCCGCGAAGGAGGTGGACGGCGTGGTCGAGCGCAGCGAGGCAGGCCCGGCGACCGGTGGCTGGGTGCCGCCGGACGCCGCGACCCCGCCGGCCCGCCCGGCCCCGCCACCGGGTCCGCCCGGATACCCGCCGCCCGGTGTGGCCGTCCCCGGCCCGCCCGTCAGCCCCGGAATGCCAGGTGGGCCGCACCCGCTGCCGCCGACCGCGGTGCCCGTCGGCGCGGGCTGGCCCGGCGGCCCACCGCTCCCGCCCGTACCGCCGGGTCGACCGGTGCCGGCCGGCGGCGCCTGGCCGAACCCGGGCGTACCGTGGCCGCGCGTCGGCTGGGGTGCGCCGATCGGTCCCGCCCGCCCGGTCTACCGCGAACCGCACCCGATCCGTACCGGCGCGGTCTGGGCCGGCATCGGCGCGACCGTCGTGTGGTTCGGCATGACCGCGGCGATCAGCTGGTCCGCCCGGGCGTACTCCTGGGTCACGATCGTGGCGGCGGCCCTGGCTCTGCTCGCCGCGCTGACCCTGGCCAGGTTCGGCGACCGCGGTGTCGCCGTCGGCATCGCCGGTACGGCCGGGGTCGGGCTCGGCATCGCCGGCATCATCGTCGTCGCCAACGCGATCGCCGGTTCCTGGCTGCTCTGGTAGCCCCGTTTCCGCAGCTCCGCGGCATGATCGCCAGCCCGCCCCCGCCGGTCGTGCTACCCCGGACAGGGGTGTCGCCCGTCGCGTTCCTGTAGCGATCCGTACGCGGACCGCGAATCTTCCACGGGTGCCCGGGTCGGCGGTGCGCCCGGTCGGTGCGGCGGCCCGGTGGGTCGGCCATTCCGGTCCGGTACGACTCCCGCGGGATTAACGTGGATTCGTACCCCTTGTTCGTCCCCGGCCGTGGCCTGCGCCGCGGTCGGCGTCGTCGGCGTGCCTTCGGAGGTGGCGGTGAGCGGGCAGGGGAACAGCGGAACCGTACGGCGTCGTGGCCTGACGGATGGTGCCGGAACGGTGGCGACCGGTCGCGTTCCACGTACCCGGCGTGTGGGGTCGGTGGCAAAACCGGACCCGGACTTGACGTCCCCGTCGGCGGTTGGGCACATTCGCGGAATGCCCCCCATGAAGTTGCAGCGGCTCGACCCTGAGCGGCGGCGGCGACGCCTGCAACTGCTCGCCGAACTCTCCGATGCCAAGGCGCTGCGCGACCGGGTCCAGCCCCGCCGGGCCCAGGTCGACCGGCTCCGGGACCTCATCGCCACCCGTCGCCGGCTGTTCACCTGAGCCGTTCGCCGCGACATCCGCCCACTGCGCCGACAACCGGCGCCGGGTTTCGGTCTACGATCTCGCTTGCGGGCCTCTCCTGCCGCCGTGACCTGTCGTACAAGATGGGGTCGGGTGCGGGCAGGGCAGCCGGTCCGTGCACACAATTCTCCGTGAGAGACGCTTCGGCCCGGCCACCCCGCCGGGCGGGCATGATCGCCACCTCAACATGACCCGGGGGGACCGTGTCGTACTTCGCTGCCGCTGTGGCCCGAGGGCCTAAGGGCTGGGCCGTCGCGGAGTTGGATCTGGGCAGACCGTCCGAGCTGTCGGACGTCGAGGAAGCCGCCGAGCTGCTCCGCGACTTCGACACCGAGGCCGAGGTGTCGCTGCTGTTCGTCGAGGTCGACGACGAGTACCTGGCGATCCTCCGCCTCGACGAGGGCGAGGACCTGCGGGTGTTCGGCTCGGACGCGGCGTTCGTCGACGAGTCGCCGCTCGGCGCGGCGCTGCTCGGCGACGAGGACCGGCCCGAGCAGGTCGACCTGCCCGACGACGACTACGAATCGGACGACTACGACGCCGACGCCGAGCCGGCGGCGCCCGCCAACGGCGACGACGCCGAGCCGGTCGGCGACCCCGAGCTGCTCGCCGACCTCGGCGTACCGGGGAAGCGGCTGCTCGCGCTGTGCGCCGGCGAGGGCCTGATGCCCAGCGACGTCACCGCCGAGATCTGCGCCGTACTCGGCTGCGCGGACGACGTCGAGGAGCTGCGCTGAGCCTGCCGCCGTCCTCGTACGCCGGGCTGATGCGGCGGGCGCTGGAGGTGGCGGCCGACGCGCCGGCCGGTGACGTACCGATCGGTGCGGTCGTGTACGACGCGGCCGGGGTCGAACTCGCCGCCGCCGCCAACGAGCGCGAGGCGACCGGCGACCCCACCGCCCACGCCGAGGTACTCGCGCTGCGTCGCGCCGCCGCGCGCGTCGGCGAGTGGCGGCTGACCGGCTGCACCCTCGTGGTGACGCTCGAACCGTGCACGATGTGCGCCGGCGCGCTGGTCCTCGCCCGAGTCGACACGCTCGTGTTCGGCGCCTGGGATCCGAAGGCCGGCGCGGTCGGCTCGCTGTGGGATGTCGTCCGCGACCGCCGTCTCAACCACCGCCCCGACGTCTACCCGGACGTACTCGCGGACGAGTGCGGCGCGCTCCTTCGCGGCTTCTTCGGCCGCTGACCCGCGACCGGGGCGGCGACGTCGACGGTGTCCGCCACGGGGCGGCGTCCGGAGGGTGGGCGCGGGGGCACCCGTCGGTGTCCGGGCCGGTGCGTTGCGGCAGCATGGTGGCATGACCGATGCTCCGCGCCGCCGGTCGGCGGGCGTCCCGGTGCCGACCGCCACTGATCGGCCGCGCCCGTGACCGACCACGACGTACGGCCGATCGAGCCGCTGACCGCCGCGCCCGACGCCGAGGTGACCATCCCCGGTTCGAAGAGCGTGACGAACCGGGCGCTGCTGTGCGCGGCGCTCGCCGACGGCACCAGTACGCTGCGCGGCGCGCTGTTCGCCGACGACACCGCCGCGATGGTCGGCGTACTGCGCGGGCTGGGTGTCGAGGTCGAGACGGACGAGTCGGCGGCCCGGATGGTCGTCCGCGGGGCCGGGCGCGCGATCGGCGCCGAGCCGACCACCGTCGACGCCCGGAAGTCCGGCGCGACCTCGCGGTTCGTCCTGCCGGCGGCGGCGCTGACGAGGACGCCGGTGGTGGTCGACGGTGCCGCGCAGCTGCGGGCCCGACCGTTCGGGCCGCTGCTCGACGCGATGGCCGAGCTGGGCGCGACGGTACGGCCGCTCGCCGAGCCCGGGTACCTGCCGGTCGAGGTGGCGGGGCCGATCCGGGGCGGCGAGGTGACCATCCCGGGCCACCTGTCCAGCCAGTTCCTGTCCGGGCTGATGCTCGCCGCGCCGCTGCTCCCCGACGGCCTCACCGTACGGGTGAGCACGCCGCTGGTGTCCGTGCCGTACGTGCGGATGACGGCGCGGGTGATGGCCGCGTTCGGTGCCGCCGGGGCGGACGTGAGCGAGAAGCGCGTGATCGTACCGGCCGGCGCGTACCGGGGTGTCGAGTACGCGGTGGAGCCGGACGCCAGCGCCGCCTCGTACTTCTTCGCCGCCGCGGCGATCACCGGCGGCCGCGTCACCGTGCCCGGCCTCGGACCGGACGCGTTGCAGGGCGACGTCGCGTTCGTCGACGTACTCGCGAAGATGGGGGCCGCCGTCGACCGCGGCCGGGACAGCGTCACCGTGCGCGGCACCGGCACGCTGCACGGCGTCGACGTCGACATGGCCGACATCTCCGACACCGCGCAGACGCTCGCGGCCGTCGCCGTACACGCCGACTCGCCGACCCGGGTCCGCGGCATCGGCTTCATCCGCCGCAAGGAGACCGACCGCATCGGCGCCGTCGTCACCGAACTCCGCCGCGCCGGCATCGACGCCACCGAGGACCCCGACGGCTTCACCATCCACCCGGGAGTACCGCGGGCCACCACGTTCCAGACGTACGACGATCACCGGATGGCGATGAGCCTCGCACTCCTCGGCCTGCGTACGCCCGGCATCGGTATCGCGGACCCCGGCTGCGTCGCCAAGACCTTCCCCACGTACTTCGAGGTCCTCGACTCGCTCCGCTGACCGCCGCGGGTCAGGTGAGGTCGGCGTGGATGCGGGCGACCGCGCTCAACGCGTCGGGGAGCTGGTCGGCCTCCTCCCACAGCTCGCGCCACTCCGAGTCGGCGCCGAGCACCCGGTCGACCGCGGCCCGCGCCAGCGCCACCAGCTCGGGCGTCGCCGCCGGCAGGTCCGCCGCCGGCACCCGCCGCCCGTACGCCGTGAGGTCGGTGCCGGTGCGCGCGGCGGACACCACCGCCGCGGCGGCCAGCGCGCGCTGACCCTCGTCGACCTCCACGTACCCCTCGCAGGGCAGGGCGAAAGCGGACCGCAGCACCTCCGCCCGGTCCTCCGGCCCGGCGCCCAGCAACTCGGCGTGCAGATCGCCCGCGCCGTCGTTGTCGAAGACCCCGGTGTCCCAGGCACCCATCCCGCCGGACCTCCCTCGCCCTCCCGCCGACACCCCGATCATCCCCCCGGGGTACGACGTTTCCGCGTACCGGCGGCCGGTGCCGCGGTGTCGTGCGCCGCGGCACCGGACCCACCGGGCTCAGGCGTCGGCGGTGACCGTGTCCAGCGCCACCTCGACCATCTGCGAGAACGTACGCTCGCGGTCCTCCGCCGGCAGCGCCTCGCCGCGCGTGATGTGGTCCGACACCGTCAACAGCGCGAGCGCCCGCGCATCGAACTTCGCCGCCAGCGTGTACAGCGCCGCCGCCTCCATCTCCACCGCGAGCACCCCGTACCCGGCGAGGCGGTCCGGCAGGTCCGGCCGGTCGGTGTAGAACACGTCCGCGGACAGCACCTGGCCGACCTTCACGTCGATGCCGCGCGCCGCCGCCGCGTCCACCGAGCCGCGCAGCAGCCCGAAGTCCGCCACCGGCGCGTAGTCGATCACGCCGTCGAACCGCTGCCGGTTGATCGCCGAATCCGTACTCGCGCCGATCGCCGCGATCACGTCCCGCAACTGCAACGACTCCGCCAGCGCGCCACAGCTCCCGACCCGTACCAGAGTCTTCGCGCCGTAGTCGTTGATCAGCTCGTGCGTGTAGATCGAGATCGACGGAACGCCCATGCCGGACCCCTGCACCGACACCGGCACACCCCGGTACGTCCCGGTGAAGCCGAACATGTTGCGCACCGTCGAGTAGCACTTCGCGTCGTCGAGGAACGTCTCGGCGATCCACTTGGCCCGCAGCGGGTCACCGGGCATCAGCACCCGCTCCGCGATCTGGCCCGGCTCCGCCCCGATATGCGTACTCATGGTCACTCCCAAGGGTCTGCGTTGACCCGTCGATCCTCCCAGCGCCCCACCGGCGAACCGGTTGGAGGGTCGCCCAAAGCATCCGGTACAGTCCTTCGCGGTGGTGTGTCCGAGCGGCCTAAGGAGCACGCCTCGAAAGCGTGTGAGGGTTCACGCCCTCCGTGGGTTCAAATCCCACCACCACCGCCGACGGGCCGGCGTGTGCTTGCGGAGAACGCAAGCGCGCGTCGGCCTTTGTGCTGTCCGGGGGCGCGGCCCCCGTGCCCCGCGCCGGCGGGGCTTCGCCCCCCGGCACCCCCGCCACCGGCCCGCGCCACCCGCGTCTGTGACCGGGCCACCCGCGTCTTTGACGGGCCACCCGTGTCTTTGACCGCGCCACCCGTGTCTTTGACCGGGCCACCCGTGTGTTGACCGCCCCTCCGACCGCGCCGCAACCGGACGCGTGACACGACGATCCCGACCGCTGCGCCGATCGCGTACTCAGGAGGTGGCGGTGGTGAGGGCTTTGGAGAGGCGGGCCAGGGCTTCGGTGAAGTCGTCCGGGGGGAGGTGACCGAAGCCGAGGCGGAAGACGCGGTCCTCGTCGCCGAACCAGGAGCCGGGGGCGACGCGGGTGTCGAGCGCGGCGAGCTGGACGTGGAAGTCGGCGACGTCGACCTCGGGGGCGAGGCGCAGGCAGCAGAGGGCGCCACCGTCCGGGCGTACGAGGTCGACGGGGTGGTCGGCGACCCAGGCGGTGAGTTCGGCGAGAGTACGGGCGAGGTGGGCGGCGCGCGGGGCGAGGATGGCGCGCTGCTGCCGGAGTACGCCGAGGGCGAGGTGCTCGTCGATGCCGGAGCAGGCGATGGTGCGGAGGAACTTCGCGTTGCGGAGCCGTTCGTACAGGTCGGGGTCGGTGGTGGTGAGCCAGCCGACGCGCAGGCCGGGCGCGCCGTGCGCCTTGGACAGCGACGAGCAGGTGACGACGCGCGGCGAGCGGGCCGCGGCGGACGGCGGCACCGGCGCGGGCCCGTACGTCGCGGCGCGGTAGGTCTCGTCGACGAGTACGACGGCGTCCGGCGCGGCACGTTCGGCGACGACGGCGAGCAGCTCGGCGAGCTCCGCGTCGGTGTAGCGGACGCCGGCCGGGTTCTGCGGGGAGGCGAGCGACACCAGGCGGGTCGCCGTGGTCAGCCGCTCGGCGACCGCCCCGACCGGCAGCCGGTACCCGTCGGCGAAGCGCGACGGCACCACGTCGACCGGCGACCCCAACCCCTTCGGCACCGTACGCGCGGGCGGGAAGCACGGCCCGACCACCACGACCCGGCCCGGTGCACGGTCCTGCGCCAGCAGGAACATCGCGCCGGCCGCCCCGACCGTGACCAGCACCTGATCCGGGAGTACGCCGGCGTCGGCGGCGATCGCCGCGCGCAGCTCGGCGTCACCGGGCGACGTGCCGTAGTCGAGGGACAGCCCGGCGAGGCTGACCGGGTCGACGACCTCGCCGAGCCGGAGCGGCGGGGACGTGCTCTCGGCCAGGTCGTACCGGACGGGCGCGTCGATGAGGCTCGACATCGAGCTGGCCGGAAATCGGGTCATTCTCCGATGTTCGGGCATTGCCCGGCTGCCTGCCAAGAGCCAATCACCGACCGCTGGCCCGGGCCTACACCACCCCGCCCCACCTCACCCGGGGTCCGGTGCGACCCGCGGCCACCGTCACCCGGAGCCGGCGCCACCGCGGGGCCGACGCCACCCGTACCAGGGTCAGAGGCCGATGGGGGTGTCGGGGAGGTCGGTCCACAGCTGGCGCAGCTCGGCGTACTGCCGGTCGGGCAGGGTGTCGAGGAGGGCGAGCAGCGCGGGACGGGCGTCGGCGGTACGCGCGGCGGTGCGCAGCGCCTCGCGGCTGGCCGGTCCGGCGGCGAACGCGGACTCGACGTGGTCGGCGATCTCGATCCGGGTCACGGCGCGGACGGTGTCGACGGTGAGGGCGGGCGTCATCGATTCTCCCAGTGCGACAAGGGATTCCGGCCGACGTCGGCATCCGGTCGGCCCGGTGTGTCGCCGGGTTCAACGATGTACCAACGGTTTCGACGCGCGGGCGTCACCCGGTCGGGTCGCCGGGGCGCGCGGTCCGCGCTGCGCGCAACCGATCCGGGTACCGGATGCGGCAGGGCCCCGGGGCCGGCGCGGCACCGGACCCGGGGCCCTGCCCAGGGGAGTCGGGTACCGGCAGGCCGGTGTCCCGACGGGGGAGCCGGGGCCCGGTGGTGCCGGGCCCCGACGTCCGTCACTGGAACGGCGTGATGCCGTTCGGGGTGCCGAGGCCGGTGGGCGCGTCGTACCCCTTGAGGCCGGTGCAGAGGTAGTCACCGCCGCAGTAGCCGTTGGAGCCGCCGACGGCGTCGAAGAACGCCTTCGGCTCGCCGTACAGCTTCTTGGGGGTGACGGTCTTCGCGTGGCCGGCGAGGGCGATGACACCCGCGACGTACGGCGAGGAGGCGCTGGTGCCGCCGACGACGAGCCACCCCGCGTCCGCGCCCAGGCCGTACGTGTCGTAGACGGCGACGCCGGTGTCCGGGTCGGCGACGGCGGACACGTCGGCCGTGGTACGCATCCCGCAGTTCTTGTCCTTCTGCCAGGCCGGCTTGTCGACGTACGCGGAGCAGCCGCTGCCGGCGCCCTCCCACGCGGACTCCTTCCAGCCGCGCGCGTTCTTCGCCTTGGCGAGCGTGGTGCCGCCGACCGCGATCGTGCCGGGCAGTACGGCCGGGAACGACGCGGCGGTGAAGCCGTCGTCGCCCGACGACGCCAGGATCGGTACGCCGGGGTGCGTGTAGTGCTTGGCGTAGTCCGACATGCCGTTGAACTCGTCGGTGCCGTAGCTGTTGGACACGACGGTGGCGCCGAGCTTGACGGCGGTGTCGACGGCCGCGCCGAGCGCCTCCAGGCTGGCGTCGTCGCCCTGGACGAGCAGGAGCTTGCAGGACGGGCAGGCGGCGGACGCCATCTGCAGGTCGAGCGCCGTCTCGACGCCCCAACCCGGGTCGCCCTCGGGCAGCGGCGACGTCCTGCCCTGCTGGTTGACGACGCGCAGGCAGCCGGACTTCACCGTGCACGCCGGCAGCCCGTACTGCTTGCGGTAGGCGGCGAGGTCCTTCTCCGCCGTCGGGTACCCGTACGCGTCGACGATCGCGACGGTGCCGGTCCCGCCCTTCGCCGGCAGCTTGTACGCCGAGCGCAGGTCGGCCGGGCCGAACCCGTCCGGCGCGGCGTTCGGCGACACCGCCAGCCGGTGCGCCCCACCACCCGTCCGGTACTCGGCGAGGCAGCGCGCCTCGCCGGGGAAGCTGATGCGGCAGGCGGCGCGCGTGCTCGTACCGGGGGCGGCGGCCGCCGGCATGGTACCGGCGACGCCGACGGCCAGCGCCACGACGGCGCCCGCCACGAGCGCGCCGCGTACGGACCTTCTCATCGGGTTCCTCCTCACTGGGCCGCCACCGTCACCGCGGCGTGCACGATCTGGGTGACCGTGGCGTGGGTCGAGTCGGTCGCGGTGACCTTGAGGGTCACCGTGTGGCCGGCGGCCGACGCCGGGTTGTCCCACCCGGCGGAGTACCGCCCTCCACCCAGGTCTTGCACGGAAGCCTTCGTCCAGTTCTTGCCGTCGTCGTACGAGACGGCCACGGTCGCGCCCTCGATCGGCGTACGCGGGTTGCCTGCGGCGTGCGTCACGGTCAGCACCAGCGAACTGGCACCCACCGGTACGCGGCCGTCGAGCGTCTGGTCCACCGCGTACCGCGGGAGGAGAAGGTTGACGGGCGAGCACTTCGCGGTGGTGCCGTCGGCGCAGACGAACCGGCCCGGCACCCCGGCCGTACCGGAGTGCGTGGAGCTGAACGTCCACTCGGTGTGCGAGGTGGTCGACTGCGCGGTCCACGGCGCGCGCCGGGTCTGGTCGTACGCGATGCGGTAGCTGGACCGGGCCGCCGGTACGGGGAAGTCGCCGCCCACCACGTCCTTCTCGTCGGCGAGCTTCGCGCTGCCCCGGTACAGCACGAAGTGCGAGCTGGAGACCGTACCGTCGCCGGGCGGGTCGAGGTAGCCGGAGTGGTCGGCGGTCGAGTCGGTGACCGGGGCGAGCCCGATGGACATCGTGTCGCTCTGCCGGCAGGCGCCGCAGTAGTAGTCGCCGACGCCGGTGTCACCGGGGATGCCGGGCGCGAGCGGGCCGCGCATCCAGTCGATGCGGGCCTGCTGGCCGGGGGAGAAGGTGCGCACCCCGGAGTCCATCTCGCCGTAGAAGTCGCCCTCGGCGAACCGGGCCACGACCATCGACGAGTACGTCAGGTCGGGGTCGTCGGCGCTGAGGTAGACGGTGCGCCGCTCCGGCTGCGGCTGCTCGACACCGGCGCGGAACACCAGGAACTCCCACGGCAGCGCGGAGAACCAGACGCTCTGCCCGGTGCGGGGCTTGTCCGCGTAGTACCGGGTGTCGATGGTGGCGACGCTGTCCTCGGTCACCGCGTACCGCTGGTTGGTGCCGACCGCGCGGTCCGTCGCGAACTCCGCCTCGTACTGGTACGGCTCGGCGGTGCCCTTCGGCGACGTGAGCGTGGCGTGCACGTCCCAGTGCTGGACGCCCGGCCCGCTGGGGCTGGACGACACGTGGACGGGGTGCGACGCGTCGGTGGAGACGCCGGAGCTGAGGCCTGCGTCGTCGCTGGACCCGCGGGCCCAGGTCAGGTCGACGGCCTGGGTGTCGGCCGGCTTCGGCGTACCGATGCTCAGCTCGCTGGTGGCCTTGCGCATGTCGACGGTGCTGGTCACCGCCTTGCCGCTCACCGTGAACCGGCCGAACGAGATCCATTCGCCGGTGACGCTGGTGCCCGCCGCGTCGTACGTCGCGTGGTAGGCCATCAGCGCGTAGTGCCCGTCGGGGACGCTGATGCGCGCCTGGCCGTTCACCGCCTCCGGGAAGTTCGCGTACTTCCGCGAGTCGTCGACGTTCACCACGGCCAGGCCGGCGTCGTCGGCCGGCTTGCCCTGCGCGTCCAGCACCGTGATCGTGGCCGTACGCATCGGGAAGTTCGGGTGCACGCCGCCCGGGTTCACCCCCGTACGGCCGGCGGCGAGCGCGGTCACGTCGAACTGCGCGAGGCTCATTCCCTTGCCCAGCTTGGCAAGCGCCGTACCGGGCAGCACGTACGTGTCCTTGCCGAGGTGCTCGGTCAGGAACGTCTGGTGCGTACGCGTGGCCGGGGTGGCACCGCGGACCCGGCCGCTGGCGTCCCGGGTGACGAGGAGCTTGTCCCCGGTGGGCAGGGTGACCCGGGTGGTGTGGCCGGTGTTGAGAGTCGGTCGCGGTGGGGTCGCGGTGGCCGCGGCCGGCAGTGCCGCGGCGGTGATGCCCGCGGCGCCGACGACCGCGACCGATGCGGCGACCATGCGCCGGACCGTGCCCGGCGCCCCCCGATGCCGGGTCGCCGCCCGGCTCTTGTCTGGTTGCATGTGCCATCCCCGTATCCAGAGCGGACGAGCCGCTGTCCGAAGGGTCGACCGCACGATAGAACCCGGTGAAAACCTTGTGGGACAACGGATTCCGGCTGCGGACACACCTCCGGCCGCCCTCACCGTTCGACCGGTCGTGAGGGCGGACTCCCCAGGTCCCTCAGACAGGTAGACGCGCAAAGGCGCAGGAAGGTTGATCATCGTGCCAAGTTTCCTGCCGAAACGTGTTCTGCAACACAGTCGAGCGCGGCGACCGCGGTCGATTCGGCCGGTACGTCCGGGCCCGCGCTCCCCACCATCCGGTACGGCGGTTGACGGTGCCGCCGCTCTCGCGCATTCTCTATAAAACCGATCGACTACTGAGGGAAGTCGGATGACTCGTCGCCGCCGCCTGCTCGCGCTCGCCGTACCGCTGCTGCTCGGCCCGGCGCTCGCGGGCTGTTCGGGAGGCTCCGCCGACGCCGGCCCGACCAAGCTCCGCCTCGGCTACTTCCCGAACGTCACACACGCCGTACCGCTGGTCGGGCTCGGGAAGGGCATCTTCGCCACGTCGCTCGGCAAGACCGCGACGGTCAGCGGCACCTCGTTCAACGCCGGCCCGGACGCCGTCACCGCGCTGCTGTCCGGCGCCATCGACGCCGCGTACGTCGGGCCCAACCCCACCGTGAACGCGTGGGCGCAGAGCCACGGCAGCGCCGTACAGGTGATCGCGGGTGCGGCGTCCGGCGGTGCGTCGCTCGTGGTCAGGCCCGGCATCAGGGACTGGGCCGGCCTCAAGGGGAAGAGCATCGCCACCCCGCAGCTCGGCAACACCCAGGACGTCTCCGCGCGGTACTTCCTGAAGAAGCACGGGCTGTCCACCACCAAGCAGGGCGGCGGCGACGTACACGTCAAGCCGCAGTCCAACGGTGACGCGGTCACCGCGTACAAGTCGGGGGCGATCGACGGCGCGTGGCTGCCCGAGCCGTACGCGAGCCAGATCGTCAACGCCGGCGGGCACGTGCTCGTCGACGAGCGTTCGCTGTGGCCCGGCGGCCGCTTCGTCGTCACCGATCTGGTGGTACGCAAGGACTTCGCGAAGGCGCACCCGGACGTGGTGAAGAAGCTGCTGGCCGGTCAGGTCGCGGCGAACGACTACATCCGCGCGCACCCGGCCGAGGCACAGCAGGTCGTCTCCGACCAGATCGGCAAGGTCTCCGGCAAGCCGCTCAAGCTCGACCTCGTCAAGCAGGCGTGGCCGAAGCTGGAGTTCACCAACGATCCGCTCGCCGACACGCTCGTCGCCGGCGCGAAGCACGCCGAGGACGTCGGGCTGCTCAAGTCCGTCGACCTCACCGGGATCTACGACCTGGGCCCGCTCAACGCCGTACTCAAGGCGAAGGGCGAGAAGCCCGTCTCCGCGGGTACGACGTGACCACCCGGGCGGACGGCACGGTACGGGAGGACGCCCGGCCGCCCGACGACGCGGTACGCCCGGCCGTCGCCGTGAACGCCGTCGGCAAGGTGCACGGCCGCGGCGGCAACGCGGTCGTCGCGCTCGACGGCATCACGCTGACCGTCGAGCCGGGCGAGTTCGTGTGCGTGGTGGGCGCGTCCGGCTGCGGCAAGTCGACCCTGTTGTCGCTGGTCGCCGGCCTGGACGCGCCGACCACCGGCACCATCGACGTGCCCGGCGGTACGCCGGCGCTGATGTTCCAGGAGTCGGCGCTGTTCCCGTGGCTGACCGTCGCCGGCAACGTGGAACTCGCACTCAAGCTGCACGGCGTCGGCCGCGCCGAACGCCGGGAACGCGCCCGCGAGCTGCTCGCCGCCGTACACCTGGCCGACTTCGCCCGGCGCCGGCCGCACCAGCTGTCGGGCGGGATGCGGCAGCGGGCGGCGCTGGCCCGCACGCTCGCCCTGCGTACGCCGGTGCTGTTGATGGACGAGCCGTTCGGCGCGCTGGACGCGATGACCCGCGACCTGCTGCACGACGAGCTGGAACGCCTCTGGCGGCAGCGCGGCCCCGCCGTCCTGTTCGTGACCCACAACGTACGCGAGGCGGCCCGGCTCGCCGACCGGATCGTCCTGCTGTCCAGCCGGCCCGGCCGCGTCGTCTGGCAGACGCGCGTCGACACGCCGCGACCGCGCCGGATCGACTCGCCCGAGACCGCGGCGATCGCCGCCGACGTGACCGCGCGCCTGCGCGAGGAGGTACGCCGCCATGGCGGGTGACCCGGCACCGCCCACGACCTCGGCCGGCGACCTGCGCCGCGACCTGTCCGGACTGGACGCCCTCGAACTCGCCGGCGCCGCCCGCGAACGCAGCCGGCTGGCCACCGTACTCGGCGCGCTGTGGCCGAAGCTGCTCGCGCTGGCCCTCGCCGTACTCGTGTGGCAGGTCGTGGTGTGGTCCGGGTGGAAGCCCGACTACCTGCTGCCCGGCCCGGCCGCGGTCGCCCGCGGCATGGTCGACATCGTGCCGACCGGCGAGTTCGCCTCGGCCGTGGCGACCACCATGCGCCGCGCCGTCACCGGGTTCGCGCTCGCCGCCGTGATCGGCTTCGTACTCGGGATCGCGGTGTCGCGGATCCGCGTGCTGCGCGCCGCGCTCGGCTCGATGATCACCGCGCTGCAGACCATGCCGTCGATCGCCTGGTTCCCGCTGGCGATCCTGCTCTACCAGCTCACCGAGGGCGCGATCCTCTTCGTCGTCGTACTCGGTGCCGCGCCGGCCATCGCCAACGGCGTCATCGCCGGCGTTGACTACGTACCGCCGGTGCTGGTGCGGGTGGGGCGCAACATCGGCGCCCGCGGCCTCGGCCTCTACCGGTACGTGGTGGCGCCGGCGTCGCTGCCGTCCATCGTGGCCGGGCTCAAGCAGGGCTGGGCGTTCGCGTGGCGCAGCCTGATGGCCGGCGAACTGCTCGTCACGATCGCCAACCGGCCCGCCCTCGGCGAACTCCTCGACGTGTACCGCGAACAGTCCGACTCGCTGCACCTCATCGCCATGATGATCGTCGTACTCGCGGTCGGGCTCGTCATCGACGCGCTGTTCGGCCAGGTGGACGCCGCGATCCGGCGCCGCTGGGGGATGACCGGCGGCTGACGGATTGGCCGGATCGCCGCGCGGGCACCCGCCCCAGCCGGTACGGTCCCGGCATGGAGAAGTCGTCGCTCACCGCGCTCGCCCGGGAGCAGCTCGCCGCGGCCCTCCGCGCCCCCAACGGCCGCAGTTCCAGCACCGTGTACGGCGGGCACGAGCGCCGGCTCCGGCAGACCGTGATCGCCCTCGCCGCCGGCGAGATGCTCCGCGAGCACGACAACCCGGGCGAGGCCACCGTCCTCGTCCTGTCCGGCCGGGTACGGCTGGCGACCGCCGACGCCGCCTGGGACGGTACCGACGGGGACCTGATCAACGTGCCGCACGCCCGGCACACCCTGGAGGCGCTCGCCGACTCCGTGGTCCTGCTCACCGCCGTCCCGCTCGCCTGACCCCATTTCCCTTGTACGACAAGGGAAACAGTCACCGGCCGAGTACGTGGCGCAGGCAGGACTCCAGGTCCGGCTGGCGGAACCGGTACCCGGCGCCGGCCAACACTCCACTGTGGACGTTCTGGCTGGCGAACGCGGTCAGGTCGGCGCCCTCGTCGCCCAGCAGCAGCCGCGGCCCGAACGACGGCGTCGGTACCAGCGTCGGCCGGTGCAGTACCCGCCCCAACGTCGCCGTGAACGCCGCGTTGGTGACCGGCTCGGGCGCCACCCCGTTGACCGGACCCGAGATCCCGTCCCTGGTCAGTACGTGGTGGTAGACGCCGACGATGTCGTCCAGCGAGATCCACGACTGCCACTGCTCGCCCGTGCCGAGCCGGCCGCCCAGCCCCGCCCAGAACTGCGGCAGCTGGATCCGCAACGTGCCGCCGAGCGGCGACTGCACCAACCCCGTCCGCACGTACGCCACGCGCGCGCCGGCCTCGCGCGCCGGGCACGTCGCCGCCTCCCACTCCCGGCACACCTCGGCCAGGAAGTCCCGCCCCGGCCCGGACTCCTCGTCCAGCACCTCGCCGCCGCGGTCGGCGCCGTAGTACCCGATCGCGGAGGCGGTGACGAACACCCGCGGGCCGTCGCCCTCCGCCCGCAGCCGGGCGATCGTCCGCGCCAGCAGACGCGTACCGGCGACCCGGCTCCGGCGTACGGATTCCTTGTGGCGATGGTTGAAGCGACCCGCGATCGGCGTACCGGCGAGGTGCACGACGGCGTCGACGGTGCGCAGTACCTCCGCGTCGACGAGACCCCGCTCCGGATCCCACGCCGACTCGTCCGGCACCCGCGGTGCCCGCCGTACCAGCCGGACCACGCGGTGCCCGCCCGACGTCAGGAACGCCGTCAGCGCCGTACCCACGAACCCGCTCGCCCCGGTGACCGCCACCGTCATCGGCGGCACCCCGGCGGCGGCGTGCGCGGCCAGGTCGTCCGCGAGCTGCCGGTGCCGGTACGCGAACATCCGCCGCAGCCGCGCCTCCACCATCGGCTTCGCCCGGTCGCCCGCCGGCCCCAACGGCAGCTCGTACGTCACCTCGTCGACCAGGCGGCACCCGCCGTCGCCGGCCGGCTCGAACACGTGGTGGTGCCGCCACGCCGCGAACGGCCCCGACACCTGCACGTCCGTGAACTCGTACGGCGCGCGCAGCCCGGTGTGCCGCGCCACCCAGCGCGGCGCGACGGCACCCGGCCCGGACAGCCGCAGGACCGCCTCCGAGCCCTCCGTCAGGTCCGGCGCCTCCTGGACCACCGTCACCGGCTCCCACGGCGGCAGCAGCCGACGCAGCGCGCCCTGCCGTTCGTGCCAGGCGAAGACCTCCTCGACCGGCCGGTCGAGCACCACCTCACTGCGGAACGTGTGCATCGCCCCTCCTGTCACCGCCGCCCACGCACCGGCCCGTCGGTGCGTCGTGCCCCGTCCCGCCGGGTGACCGGACCGCCGCCCGGACCGCCGTGCCGCCGACGCCGGGCGGTTCACCAGGCCAGGGCGACCAGTTCGCGGGCGGCGACCGCGGCCCGGCGCCGGTTCGGCACCGTCGCGCGGCGGCCGAGCACGTCGTACCCGGCGCGCGCCACCTCATCAAGGATGCCCCGGTAGAGCGTGAACGCGGCGCGAATGCAGGGTCTCGCCGTACGCGACAGCATCGCCACGCCCGGCGCCGCCGCCTCGTACAGCCCGTGCGCCCGGCGTACCTCGAACTCGACGAGCGCGCGGACCGCCGGGCCGGCGACCGGGGCCGCCAGGTCCGCCCGCGTCACGCCGAACCGGGCCAGGTCCTCGCCCGGCAGGTACACCCGGCCCCGCGCCAGGTCCTCCCGGACGTCCCGGATGAAGTTCGTCAACTGGAACGCCAGCCCCAGCGCCCGCGCCGCCTCCCGCGCCTCGCCGACCGCGACCCGCTCCGTACCGAGGATCGGCAGCATCATCGAGCCGATCGCCGCCGCCGACCCCGCCATGTACCGGCACAGCTCCGCGTACGTCGGGTAGTCGGTGACGGTCAGGTCCATCGCCATGCTCGCCAGGAACGCGTCGAAGTCCGCCACGTCCAGGTCGAACACCCGGATCGTGTGCAGCACCGCCGGCAGCACCGGATCCGGCCGCATCTCACCGCCCAGCCCCGCCACGAACCTCCCCGCGTACTCCCCGAGCGCCGCGGTCTTCGCCGCCGTCGAACCGTGCCCGTCGACCAGGTCGTCCGCGTACCGGCTGAAGCCGTACAGCGCGTGCACGTGGCGGCGCTTCCAGGCCGGCAACAGCCGCGTGGCCAGGTAGTACGTCCGGCCGTGGCGGCGGTGCAGCGACCGGCACCGCGCGTACGCGGCGGCCAGCGGCTCCCCAGCGTCGACCACGGCCCGTACCTCTCTCCCGGTCCCACCGTCACCCGGCGTCGTCGATTGTGCCCGGACCCGATTTTCCGGTACCGACCGCGGCCGATCCGTCCGGTACACGCGGGTCGGCCGGTAACCTCACAACGGGCGTACCACGCACGGAAGTCGGGAGCTGTCGATGTCGGTCAACCGCGAAGTGCACCCTGTCGAACTGGTCGACGACGCCGGCCGATCCATCGGTACCTGCAGCGTCGCCGAGGCGCACACCCTCCCCGGCCGCCACCACCGCGCGTACTCGGTGCTCCTGCTCGGACCCGACGGCGTACTCCTCCAGCGCCGCGCCGGCGTCAAGACCCGCTTCCCGCTGCGCTGGTCCAACACCACCTGCGGCCACCCCGCACCCGGCGGCGACCTCCCCGACGAGGCCGCCACCCGGCTCGCCGAGGAGATGGGCCTGACCGGTATCCCGCTGCGCGAGGTCGGCGAGTTCGACTACCGCGCCGAGGACGCCGCCACCAACCGCGTCGAGGACGAACACGACCACGTACTCGTCGGCGTCGTCGACACCGCCCCCGCGCCCACCCCGGACCCGTCCGAAGTCGCCGAATGGCGCTGGGTACCCCTCGCCGAACTGCGCGCCGACCTCGCCGCCCGCCCCGACGAGTACACGCCGTGGCTCGGCGGTGTCCTCCGGCTCGCCGCACAGGCCGCCGCCGACACCCACTGACCCGGCGATCCCCGCGCGCACGCGCAAACCACCCTGCGGCGTCCGGGCCGAGACATCCAGGTACGCGCGGCTCGGCGTACGCCCGGCGTGTTGCGGTCGTTGGCGTGTCGTACGGCTGCGCGCCGCGGATTGTTGAACAGTTGAACAATTCGACAGTTGAACAATCTGACGCTGTGCATTTTGGACGTAACGACAAGTGTCATCGGCCCGTGGCTGACGGTCGGATCGGGCGTTCGGCCACGGTTGCGGAGCGTGTCGAACGGCCCTTCGCGTCCCTGTGAGACTCGTCCCGAAAATCCCGCTCTGAGCGATCTGGCATCCCGTTGCCGTCCCCGTCTACGCTGGCCGCGACCAGCGAAAACGGACAGGGGTGCGGAAAGTGCTACGGCGACGACTCCTGGTAGCCGTTGGGGCGGCGTTGCTCATGCTGCTCAGCGCGTGCGGCAGCACAAGCGCCGGCGCGAACGGTGTCGCGTCCCCCTCGCCCCGCCGTACCTCCGCCAGTCCCAGCCCGTCGCCCACCGCACTCGGTCGCATCGCGGCCTTCGCCGGCCGCCCCCGCTCCGGTGACGGCCCCAGCGGCTCGCTGCGCGTCACCGGCACCCGCGCCGTCGCCCTCACGTTCGACGACGGCCCCAGCCCCACCTGGACGCCGCGCATCCTCGCGCTCCTCCGCAAGTACCACGTGCACGCGACGTTCTGCATCATCGGCCGGGAGGCGAAGGCGTACCCGAAACTCGTGCGGCAGATCGTCAAGGAGGGGCACACCCTCTGCAACCACTCCTGGGACCACGACGAGTTCCTGAACCAGCGCTCCACCGCGTACATCCGGTCCGAGATGACGCGCACCAACGCCGCCATCCGGCGCGCCGTCCCCCACGCCAGCATCCGGTACTACCGGCAGCCCGGCGGCAACTGGTCCGCCCGCATCGTCCGGCAGGCGCGTTCGCTGGGTATGACCCCGCTGCACTGGTCCGTCGACCCGTCCGACTGGCAGCGCCCGCCGGCCCGCTCGATCATCCACACAGTGAAATCCACCACCCGCCGCGGCTCGATCATCCTCGACCACGACGGCGGCGGCGACCGCAGCCACACGTACGCCGCACTCAAGGTCCTGCTGCCCTACCTGGGCCGCAAGTACGACCTGATCAGGCTCTGACCGGCCCCAGGGGGATCGGATTTGGTGGCCGCCGACCCGTCACGTATGCTTGCCTCGCTTCCGACGGCACGACCGCGACGGAGGCGCAAGGACCGGGTTGCGATGTGGGATGATGGCTCTGCCATTATGTGACAGCAACACGCCAAGCGCCCTCATCGTCTAGTGGCCCAGGACGCCGCCCTTTCAAGGCGGTAGCACGGGTTCGAATCCCGTTGGGGGCACGACCGGGTCTTCCGGACCAGGTCCCGTGGAGCAGTTGGAGTGCTCGCCGCCCTGTCAAGGCGGAGGTCGCGGGTTCAAGTCCCGTCGGGACCGCCGACTGGCCGACGTGTGCTTGCGGAAAGCGCAAGCACACGTCGGCTTTCTGCTTTCTGGGGGCGCGGCCCCCAGACCCCGCGCCGGCGGGGCTTCGCCCCCCGGCACCCCCGGTTCTCTCCTCGGTCGTGGGGGTTACGCCTTCGCTTCGCTCGGCTTCTGCACTCGCCTTCGCTTCGCTCGGCTCTGGTTGCGCCTTCGCTTCGCTTGGCTTCGCTCGGCTGGGTGGGCGGAACCGGGTGGGTGGTCGGCTGAGGGAGCAGGTACGATGTGGCGAGCGCACGGTCAGGTAGCTCAGTTGGTACGAGCGTCC